>NZ_JAASRY010000013.1:0-2984 GCF_011761345.1 Thalassobacillus devorans | reverse complement strand
AGTGAACCTTGAAAACTAGATAAGAGCAAGACATTCAACGACATCAAATCAACGTCTTTTCACGAACGATAGTTAAGTGAATAAGGGCGCACGGTGGATGCCTTGGCACTAGGAGCCGATGAAGGACGGGACTAACACCGATATGCTTCGGGGAGCCGTAAGTAGGCTAGGATCCGAAGATTTCCGAATGGGGAAACCCACGGCCCGTAATGGGGTCGTATCCTGTACTGAATACATAGGTGCAGGATGGCAGACCCGGGGAACTGAAACATCTCAGTACCCGGAGGAAGAGAAAGCAAACGCGATTTCCTGAGTAGCGGCGAGCGAAACGGAACGAGCCCAAACCAGAAAGCTTGCTTTCTGGGGTTGTAGGACACTCCTTTGGAGTTACAAAGAGATCCGGTAGGCGAATCGATCTGGAACGATCAGCCGAAGAAGGTAACAGCCCTGTAGCTGAAACCGGATCTCCTCCGGAGTGGATCCTGAGTACGGCGGAACACGAGGAATTCCGTCGGAATCCGGGAGGACCATCTCCCAAGGCTAAATACTCCCTAGTGACCGATAGTGAACCAGTACCGTGAGGGAAAGGTGAAAAGCACCCCGGAAGGGGAGTGAAAGAGAACCTGAAACCGTGTGCCTACAAGTAGTCGAAGCCCGTTAATGGGTGACGGCGTGCCTTTTGTAGAATGAACCGGCGAGTTACGATCCCATGCAAGGTTAAGTCCAGGAGACGGAGCCGCAGCGAAAGCGAGTCTGAACAGGGCGATATAGTATGTGGTCGTAGACCCGAAACCGTGTGATCTACCCATGTCCAGGGTGAAGGTCAGGTAACACTGACTGGAGGCCCGAACCCACGCGTGTTGAAAAACGCGGGGATGAGGTGTGGGTAGGGGTGAAATGCCAATCGAACACGGAGATAGCTGGTTCTCTCCGAAATAGCTTTAGGGCTAGCCTCAGAGATACGAGTCCTGGAGGTAGAGCACTGATTGGACTAGGGGCCCCTACCGGGTTACCGAATTCAGTCAAACTCCGAATGCCAGAGACTTAGCTCTGGGAGTCAGACTATGGGTGATAAGGTTCATAGTCGAGAGGGAAACAGCCCAGACCGCCAGCTAAGGTCCCTAAGTATGTGTTAAGTGGAAAAGGATGTGGAGTTGCTTAGACAACCAGGATGTTGGCTTAGAAGCAGCCATCATTTAAAGAGTGCGTAATAGCTCACTGGTCGAGTGACTCTGCGCCGAAAATATACCGGGGCTAAACACATCACCGAAGCTGCGGATTGATCTTACGATCAGTGGTAGGAGAGCGTTCTAAGGGCGGCGAAGTCAGACCGTGAGGACTGGTGGAGCGCTTAGAAGTGAGAATGCCGGTATGAGTAGCGAAAAAAGAGTGAGAATCTCTTTCACCGAAAGCCTAAGGTTTCCTGAGGAAGGCTCGTCCTCTCAGGGTTAGTCGGGACCTAAGCCGAGGCCGAAAGGCGTAGGCGATGGACAACAGGTTGATATTCCTGTACCACCTCCTTTCCGTTTGAACGACGGGGGGACGCAGGAGGATAAGGAGAGCGCGCCAATGGATGAGCGCGTCCAAGCAGTGAGACGGTCGGATAGGCAAATCCGTCCGGCAACGTCAAGCTGTGATGGGGAGGGAAATAAAGTACCGAAGCTCCTGAGTTCACACTGCCAAGAAAATCCTCTAGTGAGGAAAGAGGTGCCCGTACCGCAAACCGACACAGGTAGGCGAGGAGAGGATCCTAAGGTGAGCGGGAGAACTCTCGTTAAGGAACTCGGCAAAATGACCCCGTAACTTCGGGAGAAGGGGTGCTCCTCTTGCGAGGAGCCGCAGTGAAAAGGCCCAAGCGACTGTTTAGCAAAAACACAGGTCTCTGCGAAGCCGTAAGGCGAAGTATAGGGGCTGACACCTGCCCGGTGCTGGAAGGTTAAGGGGATGCGTTAGCGTAAGCGAAGCGTTGAACCGAAGCCCCAGTAAACGGCGGCCGTAACTATAACGGTCCTAAGGTAGCGAAATTCCTTGTCGGGTAAGTTCCGACCCGCACGAAAGGTGCAACGACTTGGGCACTGTCTCAACGAGAGACCCGGTGAAATTATACTATGCGTGAAGATGCGCATTACCCGCGACAGGACGGAAAGACCCCGTGGAGCTTTACTGTAGCCTGATATTGAATGTTGGTACAGCTTGTACAGGATAGGTGGGAGCCTGAGAAACCGGAGCGCTAGCTTCGGTGGAGGCGCCGGTGGGATACCACCCTGGCTGTACGGACATTCTAACCCAGGACCGTGATCCGGTCCGGAGACAGTGTCAGGTGGGCAGTTTGACTGGGGCGGTCGCCTCCTAAAAGGTAACGGAGGCGCCCAAAGGTTCCCTCAGAATGGTTGGAAATCATTCGCAGAGTGTAAAGGCACAAGGGAGCTTGACTGCGAGACCTACAAGTCGAGCAGGGACGAAAGTCGGGCTTAGTGATCCGGTGGTTCCGCATGGAAGGGCCATCGCTCAACGGATAAAAGCTACCCCGGGGATAACAGGCTTATCTCCCCCAAGAGTCCACATCGACGGGGAGGTTTGGCACCTCGATGTCGGCTCATCGCATCCTGGGGCTGTAGTCGGTCCCAAGGGTTGGGCTGTTCGCCCATTAAAGCGGTACGCGAGCTGGGTTCAGAACGTCGTGAGACAGTTCGGTCCCTATCCGTCGTGGGCGTTGGAAATTTGAGAGGAGCTGTCCTTAGTACGAGAGGACCGGGATGGACGCACCGCTGGTGCACCAGTTGTTCCGCCAGGAGCATCGCTGGGTAGCTACGTGCGGAAGGGATAAGTGCTGAAAGCATCTAAGCATGAAGCCCCCCTCTAGATGAGATTTCCCATCACTTCGAGTGAGTAAGATCCCTCAGAGACGATGAGGTAGATAGGTCCGAGGTGGAAGCGTGGTGACACGTGGAGCTGACGGATACTAATCGATCGAGGACTTAACT
>NZ_JAASRY010000012.1 GCF_011761345.1 Thalassobacillus devorans | reverse complement strand
GGTCGCCATGGCCCACAACTTCCTGAAACAGGCGGAGTTGATCCGGCTGTTTCGGGGAGGAAATAAGCTCACAATGAAAAAACCACGAAGAAAAATCAATTTCTTCGTGGTTTTTTCATTTTAAAGAGGACTTTTGGGACAGCCCCTTTTTGGTTTAATGATCCCCTCATAAGGGTATCAGACTTATAACTGTTTGTTATTAGTAAGATTTAGCCCCTAGATAACGTGACTTCCAGTAGGAAATATTCATATCAGAGATGGTTACACCGCTGCTTCCAGAATGGATGAATTGTCCATTTCCAAGGTAGATTCCTGCATGGGAAGGACCAGCTTTATAAGTTTCAAAGAATACTAGGTCGCCTGCAGAAGGACTGTTTACAGATTTACCAACACTATGGATTTGAGCTACTGTTCTTGGCAGGTTAGTGCCATTTTTAGCAAATACATAGTTCAAATACCCACTGCAGTCGAAGCCGCTTGGAGAAGTGCCTCCCCATACGTATGGTGTACCAATATATTGCTTAGCAGTAGAAATCAAACCCGAAGTGTTTGAGCTAGTGCTTGTTTGTGTTGTACTGCTGCTTGAACTGCTGGTAGACGTTTGAGTCGGTGTTGAGCTTGATCCATTGATGCTTAATTTTTGACCGACATGGATGATTGTGCTGTTCAAGTTGTTCCACTTCATGATGTCACGGTAGCTGACGCCATATTGAGAAGCGATCTTTGATAGATAGTCACCAGATTTAACCGTGTAAGTTGAACTGCTGCTGGATGTGTTGGAAGATGAAGAATCCGTGCTGGTAGATTGGCTGGATGATGTTCCTTCAAGCTTCAATGTTTGTCCAACATAGATAATATGGCTGGAAATGTTGTTCCACTTCATAATATCTCTGTAATTAACCCCGAACTGTGCCCCAATTTTAGAAAGCGTATCTCCAGATTTGACCGTATATGTAGTCGCATTAGAAGATGAGCTGCTTGAACTGCTTGTGCTGGAACTCTCAGAAACTTGCAATGTTTGTCCCGGGTGAATGATATCGGAAGAAAGTCCGTTCAATTGTTTAATTTTATATATAGAAACACCATATTGTTGTGAAAACTTCCATAATGAATCTCCAGATTGAACTGTCACACTTTCTGCACCAGCGACTCCTGCGCCGATTGTAAGTGCACCCACAAAGCTAGTAGTAACGATTGCCTTCTTAATCAAGTTGTTTTTCATTTGTACCTCCAAAAGGTTAGTTAGTTTCTAGCAATTTTTGCTAAACTTATAGTACCATAAACTTCCTCAATTAGAACATTACAGTATAATTACAATATGATTACAAAGGTCATAAATGAAATGTGAAGTGGGTATATTATAATTTGGGATTATTGTTTATTACATAATTAGCAAGGCGCCACGAGCTGTCATAGCTCGTGGCGCCTTGTATTTGTTTTTGACAAAGTTCTTTATTATGAGTCATTCCCTGCACCTTTATTAGAACAAGAATAACTGTCGGAGCGTATATTGTCCAAATCGTTGGCAAGTTTTGAAAAGGGAGTAAAAGGTAATCATATAATCAGAAAGCCAGTAAACTGATTTTAGAGAAACGAGGGTAAACCTATGCCTGGATATAATAAAGCCTTATTTCTATATAACGGTAACGCCGGAAATGCCGATATTGAACAGAAATTATCACAAACATTACCTGTACTTGCAAAAGATATAAAAGAATTGACAGTCTTAGGGACATACTCGATTGAAGAAGCACAAGAAGCCTGTCAAAAGCACGGGGAAAAGATAGATCTGCTGTTGATTTTAGGAGGAGATGGAACGGTGCATGCTTGTATCAATACCATCTCCAAATTAAACAGACGCCCGGTGATTGGAATTCTGCCTGGGGGCACAAGCAATGATTTCAGCAGAACATTAGAGATTCCACAAAATTTGAATCAGGCAGCGGAAGCTTTAATGAATGGAAGGGAACAACCGGTGGATGTAGGAAAGCTGGAAGAATGCTATTTCCTCAACTTCTGGGGGATAGGGCTAGTGACGGAAACATCTTTTAATATTGATAAAGACCAAAAAAGCCGGCTGGGTGTATTAAGCTACTTCATCAGTGCTTTGAAGACAATCAATCAGGCCGACCCATTTACATTCCGGCTGACAATTGATGGGGAAGTAATAGAAGATGAAGCCATCATGGTATTAGTGATGAACGGAAAGTTTTTAGGTACGAGACAGATCCCAATCGAATCGATAGATGCAGGGGATGGTTTGTTTGATGTCCTGGTCATCAAGAATTCAAACCTGACATTATTCAAAGAATTGATGAATATTGACCAGCCTTGGGCTGAAACGGAAAGTTTTCAAGAGTTATCGTATACAAAAGGAGAAAAGATAGAAATAACCACCTCCCCGCCACAGCAAGTGGATATGGATGGAGAAATCAATGACGAGACTCCGTCTACGATTGAAGTGATTCCTAACCATCTCACATTTTTACATGCATAAATGAGAACCGCACGATTGTTTCGTGCGGTTTTTTAGCTAGGAAATTATAAAATTTTCTTTTGTGGATGGATAACTTTAGATGATGGGTGTCATCCAGCTCCGACGCACAGGACGTGCCGTTTTTAGTCGAACGTCATTATTAGCAAGGTTCTTGCGCTTTTGTAATTTAGAAAAAGGTGTTTACTGGTCGATCTGACTCATCTTCCTTATCATCGTCTGCAGCTTTGTTGATGGCGTCGGCTGTCTTATCCACGGTGTTCATAGCAGCACTTTCGACAGCTTCTGTCGCTCCCTGAACTGCATCAAATGCGGCATCAGCGCCATCCTTGATCGTTTTAGCTGTTCTCGTGACATTCTGTTGTACCTGATTTCTCTTCTTGGCCATATTTATCCACCTCCTGACATAAGATTAGTTTGTATTTCATCAGAATGGTTATGCGTATTTGGAAAAATAAAGCACGTAATGGGAAGGATTTTCTTAACTTATGAGGAAACAGAAGTAGAAAGATAAAGGAGGTAATAAAATATTCATGAGTGAAAGTGGCTTCGGAGCGAAAATCCATGCGGTGTTCGTACATACACAGGATTTAAAGAAATCAGCAGCCTGGTACAGTGACCTGTTGGGACTTCCGTTCTATGAAGAAGAGGTAGAGTCTCCGGTTTACAATATGCCGGTTACTGGGGAAACTTATATGACGCTGGATGATCATGCATTTGATCCGGATTATCACTTTGAACCAGTACGCACCCCTGTATTCAACTTTTGTTCAGCAGACATTGCAAAAAGCTACCAGTGGGTGAAAGAAAAAGGTATAATGATTGTGCGTGACATAGAGGAGCACGGGGATTTCGGCTGGTTCCATATCGAAGATCCTGATAAAAATGTGGTTATGATCTGTGGCACCGTTCAACCATAAAGTTAAAGAAGTGAAGGAAATAGACAAATAAGAGGAGCTCTCTTGATGAGAACTCCTCTTATTTATGTGAGACGGCAATTCCAAGGGGGTAGTGAACTGTATCACGTGGAGGCTCAATTAAAACCCCTTTTTGGCAAAAGAATTCTTTCGACCTATAATCAGTAAATAAGTCCTGGAATTCTTCTGTGGTCAATTGATGGATATGGAAGGGAGAACTGCTTGGCTTACCTCTTCCCTGACCGAAAGGGGTGGAAACCACCAAAGTTCCGCCTTCCTTCAGCAAGTTATAGTAATTAGCTAACAGCTGTTCCTCATTCTTGATATGCTCATATGTTTCAAAGCTTAAGATTGTATCAAATGTTCCTAGTTTTTCGGGAAGTTCCGAATCGACAGCATCCATAACCTGATACTTCGTCTTGGGGTGATAATAAGTTGCTTTCGCATAATCGATGATATCCGGATCAATATCCACACCGATCACTTCATCGACTTCCTTTTTTCGTTCTTTTGCTACCATGTGTGTGCCGTAACCTGCTCCGCAAGATATATCCAATACCCTGCCTCTTGCATATGGCATGGCAAACTGATAACGTGCCATGTGTTCGAGCAGCATACGGTTAGATGGTTTCATATACTCTGGAATCACACGTTCGCCAGTATCTTCAACCACTTTCTTTTCACCGCTTTCTAGAAATGTAAGAATGAGAGATTGCTCTCTTAGAATTATGCCATAAAAGGCATGTCTTAACCAATACACCGTCGATTTGACAGGCATTCGTACGGGATTTATAATTATTTTAAATTCGAGATATTAACGAAAGGAAGAAACTTTATGGACGAAAAAGCGCAATACCGACAGAAAAAAGAGGATCCTTCCTTAAAACTATTCGTCGTATTATCAAAAGCAGAACGATCTGTAGAAGATCTTGTAAAGAAAGATATCCAGCGTTACGGACTTAACGCTACGGAATTCGGTGTTTTAGAACTATTATATCATCAAGGTGAACAGCCGCTGCAAAAGATCGGAGAAAAGATATTATTGGCCAGTGGAAGTATCACTTATGTTGTGGATAAGTTAGAAAAGAAGGCGTATTTAGAAAGAATTCCGTGTCCAAACGACCGCCGCATCACCTACGCTGCAATTACTCCTAAAGGGGAAGAAATGTTAAATGATATCTTTCCCGATCATTGGAAACAAATTGAGCAAATCACGGATGGATTGACAGAAGAAGAGAAACTACAGGCAATTGAGCTGCTGAAAAAACTTGGGAAGCACGCCGATCAATTGAAGGGCTAGATTCTTTCAGAAAATTAAGATATAATATTAGTAATTCAAAATCCTGAAGGCGAAGGAGGTATGACGATGCTATACACTCAGAAGTGTGTGATTGATCGTGAATTGCTTTACATCAATCGTGCGCTTTTTCATGATTCTGCTGTCCAGGGGACAAGTGTGTCCTTTTTTAGACAGTTGAATAATGAACATGTATAGCGTCCCATATCTGACAGATGAATAGACAAATCTTATCTGAAGAAGTCAGAGGTCTGGAGACCTTTGGCTTTTTTTGTCTTTAGGAGGAAAAAAATGATTATTACACTAAAAGATATCAAGAAAATAGTGGGTGGCAGCATCTTGTTTGAGGAGCTTTCTTTCGAGTTAAATGAATATGAAAAAGTAGGGTTGGTCGGCCGCAATGGCAGTGGAAAATCAACTTTGTTCAAACTGATAACAGCAGAAGAACTAATAGATAGCGGGGATGTATTTATCCGTAAAGGTACGACCATTGGTTATTTGCAACAAATACCTGAGGAATGGCAAGGTTCGGGTAGACAATTTTTAGAATCGAGCTTTGATTATTTATTAGACATTGCCGACGAAATGAAGGCATTAGAAGCGCAAATGCAAAAAGCGGAGGATATGGATCGGGCCTTGGAAAGGTATGGTCGGCTTCAAGAGGAATTCGCCCGTAGAGGCGGTTATGAAATGGAAGCCACGATAAATAAAGTGGCGACTGGATTAGGTGTAGAAATGTTATTGGACCAGACTTTCACACAGTTAAGCGGAGGAGAACAGACTAAGATAGGTCTGGCAAAATTATTAATAACAGCGCCTGATGTACTGCTTTTGGATGAACCGACCAATCATCTTGACCTTCTGGCGATTGAATGGCTGGAAAGTTATTTGAATCAATATGATGGAGCTGTCTGTATAGTTTCCCATGACCGTGAATTTTTAGATCAAACTGTACAGGCAATTGCTGATCTCGAAGCTGGTGAGATTACCAGATATTCAGGAAACTACTCTGCATTTGAGCGGCAAAAAGAAGAGAAACTGCTGGCGGAGTTTCATCAATACCAGGAGCAGCAGAAAAAAATCAAAAAAATGAAGGAAGCCATCAGGAGGTTGAGGCAGTGGGCAAATGAAGCCAACCCTCCGAATCCAAAGCTTTTTAAAAAAGCTAAGAGCATGGAAAAAGCTTTGGAACGAATGGAAAAGAAAGAGAAGCCGCTTATTGACCCTAAAAAGATGAACCTTTCCTTAACAGCAGACGGGCGGAGCGGTACGGATGTTTTCCGGATAGCCAATGTACGTAAAAGCTTTGAAGGGCGAGAAATTCTGAAAGGCGTAGATCTTCATCTACGCTATAAGGACCGACTGGCTATTGTGGGCGCGAATGGCAGTGGCAAATCGACGTTAATTAAACTACTGTTAGGTCTGGATGAAGCTGATAGCGGAGTGATTCAAGGTGGAAGTTCACTGAAGATAGGATATCTGCCGCAACATCCTCTACAAGATGTGCCGCCAGATATGCGAGTGATTGATTATTTCCGAAACGAAGTTATTGTAACCGAAGGGCAGGCCCGACAAATCCTTGCGAAGTTCATGTTTTACGGGTATACCGTCTTTAACAAAGTGAAACAGTTAAGTGGCGGAGAGCGGATGCGACTGAAGCTTGCTGTTTTTATGCACCAGGGTATTAACCTGTTATTGCTGGATGAGCCGACAAACCATTTGGATGTCGATTCTCAAGAAGTGCTGGAAGATGCCTTGATTGAGTTCTCAGGAACGGTACTCGGTGTCTCTCATGACAGATATTTTCTCAACCAATGTTTCTCTGAGACTGCCTATTTACTGGATGGACGCCTACACCGGTATCCAGGTAATTATCAAGAAACACAACAAAAGTGGAAAGAACTGCAATCGTCCAAGGAGGAAGTCTGCGAAAATTCTTCTAACATCAGGCAGATGCAAAGAGAAAAAGTAAAAGATTATGAGCAGCTGATTCTGCTGGAAGAAGCAAATTTGGAGAAGGTGGAACAGCGGATATTAGAAAATCACAAACAGCAGGAAGGAGATAGTCTCAATAAACAAAAAGAGCGGCTGGAAGCAAAAATAACTGTCCTTTATGAGCAATGGATGAATGTTTGAAAAGTGACAGATGTGTGACAAACATCATAGTTAACCTTTCAAAAAGAATTTACTATATAAATAGTGAAATCATTTGAAAGGGAGAGGATAGTGTGGTCGACATGAATTTATCGGCTCTGGTACTATGGATGATTTTTCCTTATATATCTGTGGCAATATTCTTAATGGGGATGATATGGAGGTATGAAGAAGGCGCCAAAAAGGAACAGGTACATCTGATGTATCATACCGCTATGATATCCCTGTTAATCATGAACGCAATTCTTCTGGCCGGCCTTTTTTTCAGCGAAGGTATCCAATGGTTCGGATGGTATCGTGATTTTCTATTGTTTCAGCCTGACGCGAATGCGATTATGCCAGGCACTATGATTTTACGGCTTCAGGTAGCGATGTTTTTCCTATCCCTGGTAATGCTCCCTTTTTCCATCTATATGCCTTCGTTAGCTTCTCCCTTCAAGCAACTTCGAAAGGTAAGGAGAAGGCGGGGAGAGATGGTAACAGAAAAGCGCGTATGGAGAAAGACGACCGACTCTTCTTCCATAAATATATATTAATCCCTAAGAGCAGGCTAATTACCCTGTCGCTCTTAGGGATTTTTTACTTCTCTATCAAAGAAAACAAAAAGTGCATCAGCTATTGTATAGAAGGACGATAGCATTGGCAGTGCGGCTTTAACTCAATGAATCGTTACTTGTTTATCAGGATTCTTACGGTTGGTTTTGTAATAATGAACAAGCTGTTCTTGAATACTGGGAAAGTCAGGGCATCCAAAAGGTGTGTCTGCCAGATCCTTTTCCGCTTGTGAAGCATCATAGTGACTGTCACAAGTGAAATAGTCTAAGGCTTCCCTGGGCATGCCAAGCCACTTGCGAATCAGGGGCAGCTTCAAAGATTTCCCGGCCCAGCCAAGAGGTACAGTAAAGCTTGGTTCCTTGGAAAGGTAAGATTGGGCAAACAGTTTATATATATCTTTGGCAGTCAATGGAGCAGGATCGGTGAGGTGGTATGTTTTACCGCTGCCGACATGGTGATGACTGAGATGAATAGTGGCTTGGACCACATAGTCCCATGGAACGAGATTGACTTCTACTTTACCTGCGCCAAAATAAGGGAGAAGGGGAGCGTAGCTCATATGTGCCAGCATATTAAGAATAAAATAAGGGCCGTCGAATTTGGATGTTGTACCATGTTTGGAATCACCAACTACGATGCCAGGACGAATGATGGTCGTCGGCACGTCCTCTTTGATCTCAAGCACCAATTTTTCTGCTTCATATTTAGTATATTCATAATGGTTTTTAAAGCCGGCATCATGTTCCAGTTCGTTTTCAAAAATCGTGCCAGAACGCTTACCTGAAACATAGGCTGTACTGAAGTAAACGTATCGCTCCAGATTTTTCAACTGCTTTACCCATTCATTAACATGTCTTGTTCCATTGACATTAACCTGCCAGGCAGGGGTTAAAGGAACGGATAAATCATAGATGGCAGCCAGATGAAAGAAATGGGTGATTTCATCCATCCACGTATCTGCAATGGGGTGGTCGATGCCGAGCCCAGGTGTAGTGATATCTCCTTCCATCACCTCCACTTGGTCTTCAGACAGATAGCTCCCTTTTATGATTTCCTTAATTGAATTTTCTGCCTGGCTTTTCGTTTGTTTCAATGTTAACAAATAAATTTTGTCTACGGCGTATCCTTGACGAAGGATTTCTTCTATTAAATGTGAAGCGAGGAAACCTGGAAAGCCTGTGAAAAAGTATGTATTTGCCATTTCAAACGCCACCTTCCTTTTATCTTATTCGTTATAATTCGATGGTTTACCTGGAATTTCCTGTAATTGTTTATAAAAAAATCATCACGGGAATGAAGAAGAGAGAGCGGTTTAAAGGAGGATGATATGGTGCGCGTATTAGTGATTGGAGCCAACGGGAAAGTTGGTAAACTATTGATAAAAAAGTTGAAAGACTCAGAGCATGTGCCTGTAGCAATGGTGAGAGATACGAACCAGGTTCCCCAATTTGAAGAAATGGGTGTAGAAACAGTGTTGGGTGACCTGGAAGGTGACTTCTCCCGAGCCTATTATACAATAGATGCAGTAGTGTTCGCCGCAGGGTCTGGACCAAATACCGGACCGGAAAAAACGGTAGTGATCGACCAGGAAGGAGCTATCAAGTCCGTTGAGCTTGCTAAACGGTTCGGTGTTAAACGTTATGTCATGTTAAGTTCAATGGGAGCAGATACTCCAGGGGAAGGACCAGATGCGATGAAGCATTACTTATATGCTAAACATCGTGCAGATGAGCATTTGAAACAGTCGGGTTTAAATTACACCATTGTACGTCCAGGAGGTTTAACGAACAACCCCGGTACAGGGAAAATCACGTTTGGAGAAAAATTAAATGAGTTCGGCAGTATTTCCAGGGAAGATGTAGCCGAAACATTAGCATACTTGTTAAGTGTTCCACGAGCGGAAAAGGGATCTTTTGAAATTTTAGAAGGAGATACCCAGTTGGAGGAAGTACTGGCATACTAATGAAAAAGCTGTCCTTATAAAGGGGCAGCTTATGTCGGTATGATGACATTCTTTATTTTTTTATTAAAATTTCAAGAAAGAGGTTTAGCCCTTATGAGATCGGGGTAGACATCTTTATATACTACGCACTGAAAGGTATAGTGAGAAGTATTACTCGGATTTATTTAGGGGGCACATCGATGTCGGAACACGAAGTTGTTGTCTATGTCAGCAATAATTGTGCGCATTGTAAAAAAGTAATCGCTAAATTAAAAGAATGGAATGTAGATTTTAAAGAAAAAAATGTATCGGAAAATAAAACTCATTTTAAAGAATTGCAGCAACAAAAAATATATGGAACGCCCGCAACCTTCATTGACGGTAACAAAGTATTAGGCTTCCAACAAGGAAAGCTGCGAAGGTTGCTTGGAATCTATAATGATTTTTCTTTTAATTCTTAATGTGCGGAAATAATATAGCTCTTAAGCACAAGTGATGCGATCACTTGTCTTTTTTTTTACTTTAAGAAGGTTATCTTTATCCAATCACCTTTTTTTCTTAGGCACATAGGCTGTTGTAGAAAGGAAGAGGGTGAGCAACATGTTTTCCTATCAAAAAAGAAATTTTTACCAGGATGATCCATTTTTTCAGGATCCGCAATATCCCTACCATTACCAGCCGATGATGGAAGAGAATTTTTATAATCAACCGCAGAACTGGGAAATGGCTCCGACGCCTGGGAATCCATTTGAACTTTATACGAAACCTATGTTTCCTCAACAGAATAATATGTATAATAATTATGGTCAGCAACCTTTTTTCGCAAATAGTGGCATGAACCCTAAAAATATGGCGGGGTATTTCCAGGATCAAAACGGCCAGCTGGATATGGATAAAATGATGAAAACGGTTGGGCAATTAGCTCAGACGGCCAACCAGTTATCCCCAATTATGAAAGGGATTGGCGGCTTTATTAAAGGAATGCGTTAAAAGCGTGCAGGGCAAGGACTTGGACGCTTGCTTATTTTTTTGTACTTTAAGTAAAGACTAAGGCTTTCGCCATAAAAACTTGGCTGCAAGCCAAGTTTTTCTAATCTACATAGGAGGAACGAACATGATCGGTTGTTTATGCATTCACGGTTATACAGGCGGTCCCTATGAGGTTCAGCCGCTTGTGGACTACTTAGAACAAAGAACGAATTGGATGTTTGAAGTCCCGACTCTTCCTGGTCATGGTAGGAAGCTTGACTTAAAAGGGCGTTACTATCAAGAGTGGATAGCGACAGCCGAACTTGCTTTCCTTAAATTGGCGAAGACTTGTGATGTTGTGTATGTGATCGGATTTTCTATGGGCGGGATGATTGCCGCTTACCTTGCTGGAAAGTACAAAGTGGATCGTCTTGTGTTATTATCGGCAGCAGGAAAATATATCAGTGTGCCTCAAATGTATAAGGATATCACAGATTTTGTGGCAGAGGCCTTGAAAGGTACACTGGCAGATAACGATCTTTTCCTTCATTACCAGGATAAATTGAAACAGACGCCATTTCCTTCTTCCATTGAGTTTGTAAAATTGATCCGATTTACGCGGCCTTTTTTGAAGGAAGTACAGGTACCGGTGCTAATTATACAGGGGCAACAAGATGAAATGGTCCCGGATAAAGCAGCAATTTATCTGGAACAGGAAATTCCTTCAACAGATAAGCAGCTGGTTTTTATGAAGGAGTCTAAGCATTTAATATGCTACGGGAAAGATAAAGAAGAATTATTTGAAACAGTCATGTCATTTTTAACCAGATAATCAAGGGAAAACATGAAGAATCCGGCATGATGGATATCCATCATGCCGGATTCTTTTTGGATTTAATCCCTGAAGAAAGCGATGACGAGACCGCCTTCTCCTGCGTAAGTTGAAATCAAAGGTCCTGTTTCCATAAACAGATTGTCTTTGAAATTATATTTCGATTTGATATCATTTAATACCGTACGTCCTAGCTCTTCGCTATTGCAGTGGGATAGTGAAATGACACGATCTTCAAAGTTATTGGCATATTCACCGATTTGTTCCACAAATCGGCGGAATGCTTTTTTATTTCCGCGGACTTTTTCAATCACTTCGATATCGCCTTTATCATCACTTGCTTTCATCAACAATTTAATGTTCAAAGTTTTGGCAATAGCACCTCGGACTTTGTCTAATCGTCCACCTTTAATTACATTCTCCAGTGTCTGCAAAATGAACAATGTCGTGGTTTTCTCTATCCGTTCTTCCATATGAGAGGAAAGCTGCTTCAAATCATATCCTTCATCTATCTTCCTTCCTGCTTCATGGACGAGGAGCGCCACTCCGGAGGATGCTGTCTTTGTATTCAAAACAATAACCTGTCTGTCTGGTTCTTCTTCTAATAACATATCTTTTCCCATTACCGCACTTTCGTAAGTGCTGCTTAGCCCTTTGGTCAAAGCGAGCACAAGAATCGGTTTATCCGGGTCTATATCTTTGCAAGCCTGATAAAAATCGTAAGGGCTGGGTGCAGACGAGCGCGGCAGCTCATCGGTCTGTTTCAATTTTTCATAAAACAAAGGCAAATCAAGCGTTTCCCCAGTTTTATATTGTTCATCCCCGAAATGCAGGTTCAAAGGGACGATTTTTAGGTTATATTTATTCACTAACTCTTGGGGTACATCTGCTCCTCCGTCTATAATCAGTTGGATAGTCAACATTAACACCTGCTCTCAAATGTTTTTATTTTTCCGTTTCCTGGTTTGCTTTACTTAAACGTGTCAATTTAGGCGCCATTTTTTTAGTTGTGCTG
Organism: Thalassobacillus devorans; assembly: GCF_011761345.1. Taxonomy (GTDB): domain Bacteria; phylum Bacillota; class Bacilli; order Bacillales; family Halobacillaceae; genus Thalassobacillus; species Thalassobacillus devorans. The sequence goes on along the minus strand of NZ_JAASRY010000012.1, from coordinate 19,226 downwards.
AAAATGAACATCATCAATCCGAATATGACGATAGTACCGCCAAGCCACTGCTCCCATGTAATCATTTCTCCCAGAATGATATAAGCGAGAATGGAAGCACCAAGTGGTTCAAACAGGATACTCATTGAAATGGTAGAGGTGCTGAGCCACCTCAATGCCCAGTTGAACATGGTATGGCCAAAAAAGGTCGGGATAATTGCCAACGCAATGAAAACCCACCAATGATCAGATGGATAACCGGTAAACGGATGTTGCAGAATCAGGTTATAGATGATTAAAACTGCGGATGCCATTGCGTATACGACAAACGTATAGGTCATCAAAGATAACCGCTTTCGCAGGTTTTGACCCAGCAAAAAATATCCCGTCACCATAGCGCCGCCCAGTAATGCAAGAATATCACCAAGCAATGCCATACCACTGATTTGTAAGTCCCCCCAGCCGATGATGACACTTCCGGTAAGGGTAATTACCATACTTAGAAGAGCTCCCGCTGTGAACCGTTCCTGGAAAAAGAGGTAGGTACCAAGGAATGCGAAGATGGGCTGCATGGTGACTAGAACGACTGAACTCGCTACCGATGTATAGTTTAAAGACTCAAACCATAAAATGAAATGGAGGGCGAGAAAGATACCGGCAAAACACGCCAGTATCCAGTCCATCAATGAGATTTTGCTGAATTCATGACGATATTTCCAGAAGATGTATGGCGCCATGATTAAAACCGCGATTAGTAGTCGATAATTAGCAATAATAGAAGCTGGAGCTTCTGCCGCCAACTTTACGAAGATTGCTGCTGTTGAAACGGAGATTACCCCGATGAAGACAGCAATATATGGATTAAATGGAGGCTTATCCATCGGATCCCTCCTTGTTGCATCAGTTTTTTTCCATTTTATCATTCATCTGTTTGAAAAGCATCTGAAAAATAGGTAGAATAAAAATTGGTCGTATGTTATGATGGATGAATCTATCGGACAAGTGGAGCGGCAGCCTCTTCCGTAAGTTGGGGGAAAGGCTTTTTTTACGTGACTTACTATAGAAATTGTATAAAAGATTTTATATCAAAGGAGTATGAAAAGAACGTGACTACATTTTATTCATTAGGTTTAACTAAACCGGTGTTGAAGTCGTTAGATCAAATGGGATTTGAAGAGACAACACCGATACAAGCACAAACAATCCCATTGGCGCTTCAAGGGCGTGACGTTATTGGCCAGGCGCAGACAGGTACAGGGAAAACAGCAGCTTTCGGTATCCCGATGATTGAAAAAATCGATCAGGATCGCAATGATATCCAAGGCCTTGTGGTTGCACCTACTCGTGAACTTGCTATCCAGGTAGCTGAAGAGATCAATCGTCTCGGTAAGTTCAAAGGTGTCCGCGCACTTCCTATTTATGGCGGCCAGCACATGGACCGTCAAATCCGTGCATTAAAAGATCAGAATCAGATCGTGGTAGCGACTCCAGGACGCCTGTTGGATCATATCCGTCGCAGAACCATCAAATTGGCTAATGTGCACACCGCTGTGCTTGACGAAGCGGATGAAATGCTGAACATGGGATTCATCGATGATATCAAAGATATCCTAAAATCTATCCCGGAACAACGCCAGACACTGTTGTTCTCAGCTACTATGCCAAAGGCGATTCGTGACATCGCTTCTACCTTAATGAAGAAGCCGGAAGAGGTTAAGGTTAAAGCGAAAGAAATGACAGTTGAAAACATTGAACAGTACTTTGTAGAACTGCAAGAGCGACAAAAGTTCGACGCGCTCACTCGCTTGTTAGATATACAGGCACCAGCGCTCGCTATTGTCTTCGGTCGTACAAAGCGCCGTGTTGATGAGTTGACAGATGGGTTGCAAACACGTGGTTTCCGTGCGGAAGGAATCCATGGGGATTTGACTCAAGGAAAGCGTATGTCTGTATTGAATAAGTTCAAGCAGGGAAGAGTTGAAATCCTGGTTGCAACAGACGTAGCAGCTCGTGGACTCGATATTTCTGAAGTATCCCACGTATATAACTTTGATATCCCGCAGGATCCGGAAAGTTATGTCCACCGTATCGGTAGAACAGGACGCGCTGGACGCCAAGGAAAAGCAATTTCTTTTATTACGCATCGAGAAAAAGCTCAATTGCATTTGATTGAGAAGTTGACGAAGAAGAAAGTAGAACGTCTGGATGTACCATCAAATGATGAAGCCCAGCGCGGCCAACAGCAGGTAGCTGTGGATAAGCTGCTTAAAACCATGGAAAGCAGCGACCTGAAGGCTTACCATCAGGCAGCGAATGAGTTGCTGCAGCAGCATGATTCTATGGAGCTTGTAGCAGCAGCGCTGAAATTGATGACGAAAGAGCGTCGGGAAACTCCGGTCCGCCTTTCTGGCGTACAGCCGATCAGTGTTAAAAAGGCTCAATATGACAAAGGCAAGAAAAAGCCTTATAAGCGCAATGATAAAAAACGCGATTTCAACCGGAAGAATTCTCGTAATCGTAAATTCAACCAAAAGCGTGGCGGCCGCAGCTAACGTCACCACAAAACTATTGCCATAAAAAACCACCAGTCTTCGTACTGGTGGTTTTTTTATACTTGAAAACTTTCACCCTGCAAAATCGCGTAGCATTACAGTTGTGGTTATTTCTCATTTATAGAAGATTCATGAGCACGATGACAGGGGAAGCGTTCAATGGGTAGAACAGGATAAAATCGTTCAACAACAAACCGAGCATGTAAGCGGAAAGCTTTCATGCTCGGTTTGTGTTGTTATTTCGTTGTTTTTATGTCATTCTTCCGAACAGTCCGAGAATCACCAGAAGGATGATGATTACCCACAGGACTTTTTTCCATGAGAAGCGTCGTTTCTTCCAACGGTTAGGGTTAAAGGAAATCTCTCCCTCATTCCGGGGACTTCGATTTCTCCACACGGAAAAAGGCCTGGCGTTTTTCAAAACGAGCGGGGCAATGAAAAAACCTCCGGCGAGACCCCCAATGTGTCCGAGGATATTGATATTCGGTCGTACAAATGTCATGACAACGCCAAGGACCAAAATCACCATAACAATTTGAGAGTTAGCCTGATCTATCAAATGTTTACGATTGGCTACCATGTACAGGTAGACGCCAAAAATGCCGAAAATCGCTCCGGAGGCGCCGAGATGGGGAATATAGGAATCCGGGTTGAACAGGTATGTAGCTATGTTCCCTATGATGCCAGCAAATAAATACATGACCACGAATTTCACTTTACCAAGCATTTGTTCAAGCGCAGGTCCGAATAGTACAAGTGAAAAAGAATTAAAAATGGCATGACCGAGTCCTGCATGTAGAAAAATTGGAGTGACTAACCTCCAATACTCTCCGGCAGTAATGGCAGTATTAAGTCCAATCCCCGTCCGGAGCCATTCATGGGCGAAGCCGAATTGGAACAAGTCGATCAACATCCAGAGAACGAGGTGGATGGCCACCAGGATGGAAACGACCGGGTAAAAACGTAGGAATTCTTTAAAGTTTTCGGTACGAACAAACATATTTCATCCCCTTTTGTTTTTGGAAATTTTACAATGAAAGCTCTCTTTTATTGAAGATTGGTTTCGTTACTTTTGTGTGGAGGAAATGGGGACTAGGAAATAGCTCGCTTTCCGCGGGGAAGACGGCAAGCCTCCTCGAGCTAAAGCTCTGTGGGGTCTTGCCAGTCTATCCTTTCCCGCAGGACATTGAATTTTCATCCTGACTAATCCCACGCACGAAGAAAATGTGGATACATTTTCGAGGAGTCTCACCATTTCCAAGTCCCCATTATTATGAATAGAGTAACGAAACCATACTTGTGATTAGAGCGTTCTGTAAAAGCTGTTATTATGGTTATTTATCCCACACTGTGCAAAATCAAGGCAAGTTTATTCCTGTCTTTCTAGTCTATGCAAACGGCGGAACAGTTATATTTTTTCGTGTCTGCCTTTTCGGTTATACTGAAATTAATAAAAACTAAAAGGAAGATTGCAATGATCAAGGGCATTGGGATAGATCTTATAGAATTGGATCGAATTAATCAAATTATAAAGCGTAATGACCGCTTTGTACAAAGGATTTTAACTGAAAAGGAGCGGGGGCAGCTCGCCGCCTATAAAAATGAATCCAGGCAAATAGAATTTGTCGCTGGCCGCTTCGCTGCCAAGGAAGCCTTAGGGAAGGCGATGGGCACTGGCATTGGAAAAGTAAGCTTTCAAGATATAGAAATTTCCCGCAGTGAGCATGGGGGGCCTGAGATGAAGCTGCACGGCTATGAACACTTGAAAATATGGGTTTCTATTTCTCATAGTGAACAGCATGCCATCGCTCAGGTTGTCATTGAAGAGTAGAAGCGTCTTGCATAATTGAAATGGTTGTCTCATATAGTTTAATGCGGGTAGGAGGGAACGATTGTGTATATTGTCACCGCACATGAAATGTACGATTGGGATCGCAAATCAATAGAAGAAGCCGGAATGGACGGAAGAATTTTAATGGAAAATGCCGGACGGGCTGTAGCTGAACAAGTAGAAAAGCGTGTTCGAAATGATCAGCACATCGTTGTACTGATCGGAGCGGGCAATAATGGTGGAGATGGTTTTGTCATCGCGCGGACTTTATTGAATAGGGGGTACTCCGTGAAGGCATGGCAGCTCGTCTCTGATGAAAAGATCAAAGGGGATGCACTTGTGCATAAGCAGTTGTATCTTGGAGCGGGCTTTGAGCTGGCACACCTCACAAAGGTGAATGTTTTGTTCCGTGAACTGGACCAGGCAGATGTTATCATTGATGCCATGCTCGGAATCGGTGTCTATGGCAAACTCAAGCCGCCGTTTGATCAGGTTACAGCCTATGCTAACCAGTCACAAGCGTTGAAAATTGCTGTCGATATCCCGACAGGAGTTCCTGCAGATGAGGGCATCACTGATTTTGACGGTTTGCAGGCTGACTATACGTGTATCATCGCCGCGCCAAAGTTGAGTGCCTTCCTTCCTCACACTGCACCTTATTATGGTGAATGGGAGGTGGTGGAAATCGGCTTACCTGCTAAGAAGTTGAAAAAAACGTCGGTATCACTGTGGAGCAGTGAGCATGCACGTCCTACCCTGCCGGAGCGTCACCCATATTCCCATAAAGGGACGCATGGGAAGGCTTTAGTTATCGGTGGTTCCTACCTGATGCCAGGTTCGATAGCTCTTTCTGCGCGGGCCGCGCTTCGGTCTGGAGCTGGACTGGCTGCAGTTGCAACCCCGAAAAGTGCCTGGCCTTCTGTATCTGTGCATATTCCCGAGGCGACAGCTGTATCAACGTCGGAGGAAAATGGTGTGCTTGCTGAGAGAGTGGAGGTGGACTTCACTGGTTATGATGCTGTTGGGATCGGTATGGGGATGGGCAGATCGGATGCCTCGCGCACCATCGTTCAGCAAGTGGTAGAAGAAGCGGACGTTCCTGTATTGATTGATGCGGATGGCCTCTACCATCTGAAGCAGCTGCTGGATGTGTTGAAAAACAGGACCGGCCCTGCCGTGTTGACTCCTCACCCTGGTGAGATGGCGCACCTGTTAGGAATAACAGTTACCGAACTGTTGGCAAGGCCATTTGAGTGGTCGCAGCGATTCGCCTACAATCATGGAGTCTACATTGTCTTGAAGGGACCATCCACAATTATTACAGCGCCCGACGGAACTCAAGTGGTAGATACTTCCGGGAATGCAGGTTTAGCCAAGGGAGGCAGCGGTGATGTGTTATCGGGCATCCTGCTTGCCTTAATGATGCAATCACAGTCCATTACCGAAGCTTTATGCAATGGCTGCTTTCTTCATGGGAAAGCTGCTGAACTTCTTACAACTGAGGGACATTCCAAGGCAGACTTGTTAGCGACTGACCTAATTGAAGGTCTATCCCAAGCTTTTCGTACACTTTCTAGTTAATCAGGTGAGTGCGTTCCCTTTGTCCTCGAAATGAGACAAAGGAGTTGAATTCATGAAGAAACGAATGGCATTGCTCTTATTCGCCTCACTGTTCTTCGTCCTGCTCACAGCATGTGGAGAAAAATCAAAAGAAGATGTCGTCAAGAACCTGGAAGAACAGGTCGAAAAGATGAGCGGGTATAAAACAAATGCAACAATGACGATGAATACTGGGAAAGAGGAACAGAAATACCATATAGAAGTATGGCATAAGAAAAAGGACTTCTACCGTGTGAAGCTCCAGCACGATCAGGATGAAGAAGGCAGTCAAGTGATATTGAAAAATAAAGATGGTGTGTACGTATTGACACCTGCCTTGAACAAGAGCTTTAAATTCCAAAGCGAATGGCCGCAAAACAGCAGCCAGCCCTATTTATATGAATCTTTAGTGCAGGACATTCTGAAAGACCCAGAATCAACATTCACAGCTATGGAAGACTATTATATGTTCAAGACCAAGACAAACTATCAAAATAGCAAATCGCTCCCTTATCAGGAAGTCTATTTCGATAAGAAGACATACCAGCCGGTACTGGTTAAAGTCTATGATCAGGATATGCAGGCACTCGTAGAAGTCCAGTTCTCCAACTTCACGAAGGATCCTTCGTTCAAGGATGAAGACTTTGAAGTCCAAAAGAATATGGCAGCTGTACAAAGTGAAGTTCCCGTCATGAACATGGAGGGGGAAAAAACACTCGCGGTTCTTTATCCGTCTGAGCAGCTCGGAACCGAAATGACCGAAAAGCAAGAGGTTGATTTAGAAAACGGTAAGCGGATTATTATGAAGTTTGAAGGAGAAAAGAACTTCACGCTAATCGAGGAACAGGCAGAAGTTCAAACTGTAAGCACTTCAGATGTCGTTCCTGTACAAGGGGAGCCAGTCAACTTGGGCTTCACCGTCGGTGCGCAAAGTGAATCGATACTGGAATGGAACTACAAAGGGGTGAACTTCCGCCTGGCCAGTGAATCATTAACAAAAGAAGAAATGATCGCTGTTGCAAGCTCTGTCTATGAGCAGTCAGAAAAATAATTCCAATCAGGCAGGCTCAGAGGGTCTGCTTTTATTTTTTTGTGCTATCCCTATTAAATATTAATGAAGGTTGAGCTTCGGTGGCGCCTTCCATGTGGAAAGCGAGTCGTTTCCCAGACCCTATACTCCCCTATATCGAAATGAAACCAGGCGATGTTTAAGTGAACCAGGGGTTTGACAGGGAAGCCCCCTCCATCAATAATAGACGGAAAGGAATGGTGAGAGGAGAAGACAGCTTTGGCAATTGAAACTTTTTATCGTGATTCCTGGGTAGAAATCAACCTGGATGCGATAGCGCATAATATCAAACAAATTAGAAATCATATCCCTGATGACAAGCAGATATATGCTGTAGTTAAAGCAAATGCCTATGGGCATGGGGATGTTCAAGTGGCAAAGAAGGCGATGGAAGCGGGAGCCGATGCCCTGGCAGTTTCCTTGTTGGATGAAGCTCTTAGACTTCGGAACCAAGGCATAACTGCTCCTATTCTAGTAATGGGGTGGATACGAAGCCAAGACGCTCCTATTGCCGCAGCTAATAATATATCGGTTACGTTTTTCCAAAAAGAGTGGCTGCAGGAAGTAAAACACTTGGATCTGCCACGCCCATTGAAGCTCCACTTGAAGTGGGATTCTGGTATGGGGCGGGTCGGTATCCGACATCACGAGGAATTAGCGGAATTGCTAACAGAACTGGATGATGACAGGATTTTACTGGAAGGTGTGTTCACTCATTTTGCTACCGCGGACGAAGCGGATTTTGCTTATTTTGAACGCCAACGACGCTCATATGATGATATGAGAACCCTTTTAAAAGAAAAATGGCAGCAGCCAGTTGCTTTTCACTCCAGTAATAGTGCGACAAGTTTACGGTTTCCTGAGCAGGAAGAAGATATGCTCCGATTCGGAATCAGTCTATATGGATTGTACCCCTCTCCTGTCGTAAAAGAAGAGCATCCAGTTGATTTGCAGCCAGCCTTTTCCCTCCATAGCAGACTCGTCCATGTGAAAGAAGTGAAAAAAGGGGACTGTATCAGCTATGGAGCTACGTATTGCGCGGAAGAAGATGAATGGATAGGTACAGTCCCGCTCGGATATGCCGATGGCTGGATCAGACAGCTGCAAGGAATGGATGTATTGATTGATGGAAAACGTATGCCAATTGTAGGCAGGATATGTATGGATCAGTTCATGGTGAAGCTTGATCACCCATATCAGGTAGGGGAGAAAGTCACTTTGATAGGAAAACAGGGAAAGGAAGAAATTCCCATGGATGAGATAGCGGCCTATTTGCATACCATCAATTATGAGATCCCTTGCATCATCAGTTCACGCGTGCCGAGGATATATTACGAAAATGGGCAATTGATTGAGGTTAAAAATCCGGTCACGAGCTAATAAAGGGGAAGGTGACAATATATTCCTGTACCCTGGGCAATAATAAAGAAAACACAATTTCAGGAAAAATACCGACAGCCCTTTGCAATACGCCCGAGAGAGTGGTAATATGAGAATGGAATTATAGACTGGTTTTTATACTTTAGAAGAAATACAAAGTATAAGTTTTTCTAACAAAAGTGGATGGTGGAGGTGGATGGTCTTGTCCGACAATCTACGGGAAATCACAATCAAACTTCCTCAAAGTATGTTGAAAGAAGTGGACGGGGTAGTGCAACTTGAGAATGGAGATTGGAGCGATTTCATGTATCAGGCGACCAAAATGTATTTGCGGGAGAAGAAAAAGCGGCACATTAGAGAGTCCATGAGAAACGGTTACATGGAGATGGCTAAAATCAATCTTAATATAGCTTCTGAAGCTTTTCAGGCGGAAGAGGAGGCGGAGAACACCCTAGAACGCCTAGTGAGCGGGGTGTGAAGATTTGATAGTCAAACGCGGCGATGTTTATTTCGCTGATCTATCCCCTGTGGTGGGGTCAGAACAAGGCGGTGTCCGCCCTGTATTAGTTCTCCAAAACGATATCGGAAATCGTTTCAGCCCCACAGTCATCGTGGCTGCCATCACAGCGCAAATACAAAAAGCCAAACTCCCGACACACGTTGAAATCAATGCTGAGAAATATGGTTTTGAACGTGATTCCGTTATATTATTAGAACAAATCCGTACCATTGATAAACAAAGGCTGACAGACAAAATAACGCAGCTGGATGAAAAGATGATGAAACATGTCGACGAGGCCTTACAGATCAGCCTCGGCTTAATAGCGTTTTAACCTGAACCGCTCCTGAACCGGGCGGTTTTTTATATACATAAAATCACTACCCATTTTACTCAAAGGAAAAACCCCAGTTTTTGGGTTATTGTAGCGGACGTGGAAATAATATAATGTAGAGTACAGGCGAAATATGTCGGAAGGGCTATCAGAAAAGGACAAAAAGAAGTTATTATTTGATTAAGGTGACGTTTCATGGGAAAATGTTTAATAAACTAAAATAATGGTCAATTTTTGCGGGGGTTAAACATGGATGCCAATTTAAAGAGCCTTGTGCTTGAAAACAGTAACGATATTGTTAAGATGTGGCTGGAGGAAGTACAAAGCAGCAAGAACCAGGAGTACACCTCCACCATCTCAGATGAATTATTTGAAAGTACGAATAGAGAATTTGTCAATGTGATATTTGCAAGTATAGAAAAGCAAGGACTAAGCTCAGAGTTGGATGATTTTTCAGAGCGGCTTATCAACCTGGGGTGGCCATTGAGTTATTTGACGGATGGAATGCAGGTGTTTCGTCGAGTAACAATAGATTTCATCTTAAGTCAATCAGATAAAGTAGACTCCGAATACTTATCCAGAGTCATGCAGAAAGTAGATGCATGGGTCGGACCAATCATCAATCGTCTGGTGAATGAGTACTCTGGGAGCTGGGAGCATATCGTCTCGTTACAACGTGTAGCTCTTCAGGAGTTATCTGCACCACTGATTCCTGTCATGGAAAATATTACGGTCATGCCGTTGATCGGAACAATTGATACAGAACGTGCGAAATTGATTATGGAAAACTTGCTTGATGGAGTCATCAAACACCACGCGGATGTGGTTTTAATTGATATAACAGGAGTACCAGTTGTCGACACAATGGTTGCCCATCATATCATCCAGGCTGCCGAAGCGGTAAGGCTGATTGGGTCCACGTGTATTCTGGTAGGGATCCGTCCTGAAATCGCCCAGACAATCGTAAACCTGGGTATTGATTTGACCAAATTCCCGACAAAGAGCTCTCTGCGCAAAGGCTTCCAGTCAGCGCTTGAGCTTACCAACCGCAAGATTGTTACAACAGAAGAAAAAGATGAAAGTATTGAAAAACTAATTGATTCATTGGATGGGGAGTGAAGGCTGTGAGAATTCCTATTTTAAAGTTGCATAATTACTTGTTGATTTCTATTCAGATCGATTTAGATGATCAGACAGCCATTCAATTTCAAGAAGATCTGCTGAACAAGATACATGGAAGCGGCGCTACAGGTGTAGTCATCGATTTGACTTCAGTGGACATCATTGATTCCTTCATCGCTAAGGTGTTGGGAGACGTGGTGACCATGTCTGATTTAATGGGTGCCAAAGTTGTCTTGACTGGTATTCAGCCAGCTGTTGCGATGACGTTGATCGACCTTGGAATACATTTGCAAGATGTACCGACGGCATTAGACTTAGAACAAGGGCTGATCAAACTTCGTCAGGAATTGGAGGAATAAGCGAATGGACTTCCAATCCTGTGTGAATATTAAAAAGGAATGGGATATTGTCGGGGCTCGTCAATTGGGACGGGACATCGCAAAAAAAATCGGCTTCGGTACGGTCGACCAAGCGCGTATCGCGACTGCCATTTCTGAATTAGCAAGAAACATTTATTTATATGCAGGGAGTGGAAAGGTTTGTTTTGAGGCCATTGATGATATGAACCACAAAGGTTTAAGTATCATTGCCATAGATGAGGGGCCTGGTATCGAGGAATTGAGTCAGGTAATGGAAGATGGTTTCTCTACCTCTGGGGGACTCGGAGCAGGACTTCCTGGTGTTAAACGATTGATGGACGAATTCGATATTGTGTCCGAGCAAGGGAAAGGCACAGAAATTAAAGTTGTTAAATGGCTCCGTTAAAGGAGGTTGTAAACGATGAGCACCTTGAAGCTTGACCTTGAAAACTATAAAGAACTATTGAAAGAATACATCAGAACTAAAGATGAACAAGCTTTATATCAGGCAGAGCAATTCAGTAAACATTCGATGCAGCACAACATTTCACCAGAAGAAATCATTAATATTCATGTCCAGTCATTACAGGAGATTTATCCCGAGATGCCTGCTGATATCCAGGCTTCGATGAACTTTCTATTAGAAACGATGATTTCTTATGGGCTAGCTTATCAAGAACATCAAGCTTTAAGAGAGAAGCAGCTTGAGCTTAAGTCTGAGCTGTCCGTGGCTGCCAATATGCAGAAGACTCTTCTTTCTACAAAAAAACCCGATTTTGATGGCATCGAAATTGGGGCAATCAGTGTTCCTGCCAAGCAAATGAATGGAGATTACCATCATTTTGTACAAGACCAGGAAGGTTCGCTTGGGATTGGGATCGCTGACGTGATTGGTAAAGGGGTTCCAGCAGCTTTATGTATGTCTATGATCAAATATTCCATGGACAGTTTTCCGCATAAACGCATGGAGCCTAGTGTTATTTTGGAAAGCTTAAATCGTGTGGTGGAACGAAATGTCGATTCCAGCATGTTTATTACGATGTTTTATGGTCTGTATAATCCGCAGAGCCATAAATTATATTACTCATCTGCCGGTCATGAACCAGGTTATTATTATCATCATGATCGCGGCGAGTTTTGCGAAATGGATGCTCCTGGCCTGGTACTTGGGGTTACGAAAGATGCAGAATATCCGCAAAAAGAACAACAAGTAGATCCTGGCGACATGATTATCATGCTGACAGACGGCGTGACAGAATGCCGACAGGGCGACAGGTTCATCGAGCCGGAAGAAGTATTAGAAATCATAAAAAAATATATGGATCTGCCTGCACAGGAAATGGTGGAACAGGTCTACAAGCATTTTGAAAAGTTACAGGACTTCCAGTTAAGGGACGACTTTACTCTCGTTGTGCTAAGAAGGAATGTTTAAGCCTTCTTAATAATGGGTACATGTCATCTGATGCACCATTTTAGCTAAATAGGAGGATGAGTTAATTGAACTTAACTATAGATGTAACAAATAAAGAGCATAAAACAGTGGTTACGCTTTCAGGTGAAATTGATGCGTTTACAGCTCCGAAGCTGAAAGAAGAGCTGCTGCCTTTGACGAAAGATGAGGGAACAACCGTTGAAGTTGACCTGAAAAATGTTAACTATATGGATAGTACAGGCCTAGGTGTTTTCATCAGTGCTTTGAAATCTACCAAAGAACATAACTCTGAATTGAAACTGGTCCATATGCAAGAACGTGTGCACCGTCTCTTCAAAATCACCGGGCTTACCGAGATCATGAATATCGACTCTACAGTACAAGGTGGAATTTAAAATGGAACCATTTGATTTTATTGAAATAAAGGTGCCTGCTAAGCCGGAGTATGTAGGCGTGGTCAGGTTGAGCACTTCTGGAGTTGCAAACAGGATGGGTTTTTCTTATGAAGACATCGAAGACCTGAAGGTTGCTATTTCAGAAGCGATTACCAATGCTGTCAAACATGCTTATAAAGAGTCAGATGAAGGAGATATCACCATCGGTTTCGGTGTCTATCAAGACCGTTTAGAGATAATGGTGGCTGACCACGGCGGCAGTTTCGACCTTTCCAATGTAAAAGAAGATATCGGTCCTTACCAGCAGAACGATGCTATCGAAGACTTGCGTGAAGGAGGCTTCGGGCTGTTTTTGATTGACGCCTTGATGGATAAGGTGGAAATCAGCAGCAGATATGGAGTCATAGTACTTATGACGAAGTATCTACATGAAAACGAGGTGGGTCAAGATGGCGACCAGATCTCAACAACACAATAAAGGGGAAGACGAAGTATACCAATGGATCGCTTATCTCCAGGAGAATCCCAGAGATGAAGAGGTCCAGGAAAAGATAGTACTAGCCTATAAAGACCTAGTCGAATCGATAGCACGAAAATATTCGAAAAACAGCTCGATACACGAGGATTTAGCCCAGGTAGGGATGTTAGGTCTGTTGGCTGCTATCCGCAGATATGATCCATCTTTCGGCAAATCATTCGAATCCTTTGCCATTCCTACGATCATTGGAGAAATCAAACGTTTCATCCGTGACAAGACATGGAGTGTGCATGTACCGAGACGTATTAAAGAATTAGGACCGAAAATTAAAAAAGCAGCAGAAGAATTGACTACGCAATTGCAGCGTTCTCCTTCCGTAATGGAAATTGCCGATTATCTTGAAGTATCTGAAGAAGATGTACTGGAAACGATGGAAATGGGCAAAAGTTACAAAGCACTGTCTGTCGATCGTAAAATTGAAGCTGATTCTGATGGAAGCACGGTAACGATCCTGGATTTGATCGGTAACCAGGAAGCCGGTTTCGAACATGTCGACCAGCAGATGCTATTGGAAAAAGTGCTCCCTATTCTTTCAGAGCGTGAACAGGAAATTCTACAATGCACCTATTTTGAGAATATGAGTCAAAAGGATACCGGTGAGCAGCTGGGAATATCCCAAATGCATGTATCCCGACTACAACGGCGCGCGTTAAGAAAACTCCGTGAAGCCCTGCAATCTGAATCATCAGAGGCTTTTTATTGAGTATGGAAATAAGTCGCATGAAGATTGCAACTTATCAAAAGCCTAAAAAGGGAAACTATTATTGTGGGGATAGTTATTATTATAAAGAAACGGATAAATCTTTTGTTTGCGCGATAGCCGATGGGCTTGGCAGTGGTGAATTGGCCAAAGAATCTTCGCAGGCTGTCATGGATATGATCGAAGACTATCCTGATTTGCCAATTGAAGGTTTAATCAAAAAATGCAACGAAGCACTTATGAGCAAACGAGGGGTAGTGCTGGGGATTTTGAAAATCGATTACCCGAGTGAAACCTATTCCTATTCCTCAATTGGTAACATTGGGATCATGACAGTGACTAGTGAAGGGCAGAAGAAACGTAACATACCACTTGCCGGTTATCTCACTGGGTATCCGAAAAAAATGCGGGTGGTGCATGGTAAGTTGGAACGTGGACTAGTTTTCATCATGTTCTCTGATGGCGTGAATGAACGTCAACTTTCCTCAAAGTTATTCCATGATTTCGATGTAAACCGTATTATCAAGCAATACGAAATTGAAAATGGTGATACTCGTGATGATGATACGACGCTAATCGCTATGAAATACGAATAGAGGACCTTATCTCATTGGAATTGGGATAAGGTTCTTTTTAGTTTATCGCGAGGTATAGGAGGAGGAAATTTGTTAGAATGAAGAAGATATGTATGTTTGAGGAGGTTGCAACTTGAGTGAACAAGGTCTAAAAGTGTCACCGATCTCATGGGTGGCTAAAGAAGCGAATATTTCTGAAAAGGCAGTACAGCAAGTTATCGACATGCTTGCGGATGGTAACACTGTTCCTTTCATTGCTCGTTATCGAAAGGAAATGACTGGCGGACTAGATGAGGTGCAAATCAAAACCATTGAAGATAAATGGAACTATGTCCAGAATTTGAACCAACGCAAAGAAGAGGTCATCCGTTTAATCGATGAACAAGGAAAGCTTACAGACGAACTTCGAGAAAGTATTGAACAGGCACCACAGCTTCAAAAGGTGGAAGATCTGTATCGTCCTTATAAACAAAAAAGAAGGACACGTGCAACAATTGCTAAAGAAAAAGGACTCGAACCATTAGCGGAAATGGTCTGGTCTCAAAAGAAGTTCGACCTGGCAGAGGAAGCTGCTGTGTATGTTTCAGAAGAACAGGAGTTACATACGGTGGAGGATGTATTAGCTGGGGTGAATGATATTATTGCCGAATGGATATCAGATGAGCCCGAATACCGGGAAGCGATCAGGCAGCGGACATTCAAATCTGGTACGATCCAGTCGACCGCTAAAGATTCGGAAGTGGACGAAAAAGGCGTATTTGAAATGTATTATGATTATCAGGAACCAGTACGAGCGGTTGTATCCCACCGGGTTTTAGCGTTGAATCGCGGAGAAAAAGAGGGGATCATCAAAGTTTCTATCCAGCCGCCCGAAGAAAGTATTATTTCTTATCTGGAACGCAAGGTGATACACATTGAGGCAACTCAGAAGATGCGTGACTTTTTAACAACTGCAATTCAGGACGGGTACAAGCGGCTGATTGAACCATCGATAGAAAGAGAAATACGAAACAGTCTTTCTGAAAAAGCCGAGGAGCAGGCGATTGAAGTTTTCTCTCAAAATTTGAGAAGCCTGTTACTGCAGCCCCCATTGAAAGGGAAAACAGTACTGGGGGTTGACCCGGCATACAGGACGGGCTGTAAACTGGGGGTTATCGATGAAACCGGAAAAATGCACAGTGTTTCCGTGATGTATCCAACTCCGCCAAGGAATGATATCAAAGGTGCAGAAAAGATATTACTATCCTTTTTAGACAAATATCCAGTTGAATTAATTGCGATTGGAAACGGGACAGCTTCCCGGGAAACAGAGCAATTCATTGCTGATATGATTCAAAAGCATAGTCTTGACATTGCTTATATGATAGTCAATGAAGCCGGGGCGAGTGTCTATTCCGCTTCAACATTGGCGCGGGAAGAGTTTCCTGACCTGCAAGTGGAAGAGAGGAGTGCCATATCGATTGCCCGTCGTGTCCAGGACCCTTTAGCTGAACTGGTGAAGATAGACCCGCAATCAATCGGCGTCGGTCAGTATCAACACGATGTCACCCAGAAGAAACTGAAAGAATCACTGACATTTGTAGTAGAAACTGCCGTTAACCAGGTAGGTGTGAATGTCAATACAGCCTCCAGTTCCTTGCTGCAATATGTATCCGGCTTAAGCAAAACGGTGGCTAATAATGTCGTAAAGCAGCGAGAAGAGCTAGGGAAGTTCACGAACCGTAAAGAACTGAAAAAAATCCCGCGACTAGGGGCAAAAACGTACGAACAAAGTATTGGGTTCTTGCGGATCATAGAGGGGAAGGAGTCATTAGATCGTACCCCGATCCATCCCGAAAGCTATCAGGCAGCAAGAGATTTATTAAAAATGGTCGACAGTAGTGAAGAAGACCTTGGTACGCAGCAGCTTGCCGACAGCCTAAAAGGGATGGAGACAGAAGAAACAGCAGAGAAACTTGGAATTGGGTTACCTACTTTGCAGGACATTATTAAATCATTGGTACAGCCAGGCAGGGATCCCCGTGATGAATTGCCTAAGCCGTTGCTGAAAAAGAATGTACTTGCGATGGAAGATTTAGAAGAAGGAATGGAATTGGAAGGTACAGTCCGTAATGTCGTCGACTTCGGTGCGTTTGTTGATATCGGAGTCAAGCAGGACGGGCTTGTCCATATTTCCAAATTAGCCGACAAATTTGTTAAACATCCAATGGATGTCGTCGCTGTCGGTGATGTGGTTACCGTATGGGTGGAAAAAGTAGATATGGATAAGCAGCGGATCGCATTGACGATGGTAAATAAATAATACAAATAAAAGATACCAGGATAGCACTATTTCTGGTATCTTTTATTTGTATTCCTTTTTGTAAAAGAACCAGCATTGGTTCAACATTTTTATTTGATACTTATCTTTGTGATAAAAAGCATTTGCCATCTGTTTTTTTAACCAGCCAGGCATTTTGTTTGTAACCTCCTTGATGAGAAAATGAAAGTGCTATGATAAGATATGCAAGTAACGTAGGTGGTGTGACTATATGATGGAATTAGAACAGGCTCAATTGAAAAATCTTACCCAGCAAATTTCAGAGAAATATTTCGATAAACCATTCCTTGATCACGTATGTTTCAATTCTCGGCTTCGTACTACGGGTGGAAGATACATACCAGCCCGGCGTACCATTGAATTGAACCCTAAATTTTTAAAAGAGATAGGGGAAGAAGAGTTCATCGGCATCATCAAGCATGAGCTTTGCCATTATCATTTGCATATTGAAGGGAAAGGATACAAGCACCGTGACCCGGAATTTCGCGAGTTGCTGAAACGGACAGGCTCACCGAGGTTCTGTTCTGAACTGCCGTCCCAGAAGCAGAAAAAGAAGCATCATTATTATTGCGAGAAATGCGGCCAGACCTATGCCAGAGCGAGGAGAGTCGACACAAAACGATACCGTTGTGGAAAATGTCGGGGAAAATTAAAAAAACATAGCTAGATATATTGACGAATCTTAGTACCCATGTTAAATTAAATAAGCCTTAAAAAAACAAACCAAACACACAGAAACAATTTTGAAAAAGTGTTTGACAAGCTTGGATAAATATTATAATATATTTAACGTCGCTGTTGTTTGTTTCAACAGCAAACCTTAAATACTAATGACATTATTCCACCGTAGCGAAGCCGTAAACAACTTGTATCACTTCGCAGTAGGCTTTGCGAGGAGTTCAACACACCTGATAAGGTAAGAAATAATAAGTCAGGGGTTGAACGACGAGCATAAAAACTTGGTTATCATTCAATGAAATACTAATGACATTATTCCACCGTAGCTCAGTGGTAGAGCAATCGGCTGTTAACCGATTGGTCGTAGGTTCGAATCCTACCGGTGGAGCCAGTGGAGAAGTACTCAAGTGGCTGAAGAGGCGCCCCTGCTAAGGGTGTAGGTCGCGTAAGCGGCGCGAGGGTTCAAATCCCTCCTTCTCCGCCATTTTATTTTGCCTAAATGGCCCGTTGGTCAAGTGGTTAAGACACCGCCCTTTCACGGCGGTAACACGGGTTCGAATCCCGTACGGGTCACTTTCTTATTAGAATTAAAAATAGGTCCGGTAGTTCAGTTGGTTAGAATGCCTGCCTGTCACGCAGGAGGTCGCGGGTTCGAGTCCCGTCCGGACCGCCATTATGTGTTTGGGCCATAGCCAAGCGGTAAGGCAGCGGATTTTGATTCCGTCATGCGCTGGTTCGAATCCAGCTGGCCCAGCCATTTTTTATTTCAAAATTTACCATTGACTTTAGAGTTTGCTAATCATATAATGGTCAATGTCGCTTTTTGAGCCATTAGCTCAGTTGGTAGAGAAGCCGTAAACTTCTTTGCACTACATCACCGTAGGCTTTGCGAGGAGCGGATGCTTCACCGAATAAGCTAGCAACGAGACGAGCACATTGCTCAATTAGATTGTAATACTTCATTAAATAACGAGCCATTAGCTCAGTTGGTAGAGCATCTGACTTTTAATCAGAGGGTCGAAGGTTCGAATCCTTCATGGCTCACCATTTATGCGGGTGTGGTGGAACTGGCAGACACGCTAGACTTAGGATCTAGTGCCTTACGGCGTGGGGGTTCGACTCCCTCCACCCGCACCATTTATTCCTTGTTGTAATACGCAGCATTTTAATTTTGTTTCCGGTTCGTTTAATCATGCGGTCGTGGCGGAATCGGCAGACGCGCTAGGTTGAGGGCCTAGTGGGGGTTCACCCCGTGGAGGTTCAAGTCCTCTCGGCCGCACTAAAAAAGTTGTTGACTTAAACATCAGGAAGTGTTACATTAGAAGATGTCGCTTTATTAAGCGCCCGTAGCTCAATTGGATAGAGCGTCTGACTACGGATCAGAAGGTTAGGGGTTCGACTCCTCTCGGGCGCGCCATTTTACGGGAAGTAGCTCAGCTTGGTAGAGCACTTGGTTTGGGACCAAGGGGTCGCAGGTTCGAATCCTGTCTTCCCGACCATCGAAGTAACAACTTCAATTTCATATGCGGGTGTAGTTTAGTGGTAAAACCTCAGCCTTCCAAGCTGATGATGTGGGTTCGATTCCCATCACCCGCTCCATTATTCCGATTTTTTCACAACGATGAATTTGCTTCATTGTTAAAAAACAATGGTGTGCTGTAAGTACTCCATTAATCTTATTGAATTAATTGGGGCCTGTAGCTCAGTTGGTCAGAGCGCACGCCTGATAAGCGTGAGGTCGGTGGTTCAAGTCCACTCAGGCCCACCATATTTGATCTTTGAAAACTGAACGAACCAACCAGTACGTCAATATAATTTCTTCATTATATGAGGAAATGAACAACGCACTTTAGCAGTGCAAACA
>NZ_JAASRY010000011.1 GCF_011761345.1 Thalassobacillus devorans | reverse complement strand
TTCGGGGAGGAAATAAGCTCACAATGAAAAAACCACGAAGAAAAACAATTTCTTCGTGGTTTTTTCATTTTAAAGAGGACTTTTGGGACAGCCTCATTTTTAGGTGGAAAATCAGACATGCTGGTGAGAGTTTTCTAATGCCTGCTGTAGATCCTGAGTTAAATCCTCAACATTTTCGATTCCTACAGACATGCGCAGGAGCCTGTTACAAACTCCATAGCTGCTGCGAATCTCTTCCGGTATATCATAATGTGTCTGGGTAGCTGGATAAGTGATGAACGTTTCTGTTCCTCCCAGGCTCTCCGCAAAAGTAATCAGTTTCAATTGCTCGAGGAGATGGGGGACGGCTGCTTCGTCCTGAACACGAAAGGAAACCATACCGCCTTTGCCAGGATATAAAACGTCAGCAATAAAAGGACTTTGTTCCAGGAATTCGACCAGTTGTTTGGCATTTTCCTCATGCTGTCGCATTCTCAATCCTAACGTCTTCATACCTCGCATCAATAACCAGCTGTCGAATGGAGATAATACCGCTCCTGATGAATTTTGTTCCAAACGTAGTTCTTCTAAAAGCTTGGCATCCCGAGCTACTACCAATCCGGCTAGTACATCATTATGTCCGCCCAAATATTTAGTCCCGCTATGGAGCACGATATCCGCTCCCTGCTCAAGCGGACGCTGGAGGTATGGTGTGTAGAATGTATTATCCACGATTAATAAAAGATTGTGCTTTTCAGCAACCTTGGCCAGTGCCGTGATATCGATCTGTTTCATCAAAGGGTTGGTTGGAGATTCAATGAACAGTCCTTTCGTTCTAGTTGTAATGACTTGTTCAAATTCTGCTGGATCAGAGCTGTTCACATAGTGAAAGTTGAGGCCGAACTTTTTGAAATGAGTTTCGAAAATACGATAGGATCCACCATAAACATCCTTCGTAACAATGAACTCATCCCCAGGTTCAAATATGGAAAAAGTTGCCTGAATGGCAGCCATTCCTGAACTAAAAGCCACACCTCCTGCGCCAGATTCCAGATCAGCGATTGTCTGCTCCAACAAATCACGCGTCGGATTGCCTGTTCGGGAATAATCATACCCGCTTGATTTTCCAATTCCTTCATGCCGGTAGGCTGTAGAAAAATACACAGGAGGATTTACTGCTCCTGTTGTCGTTTCGCTTCGGTTTCCTGTTTGTGCGAGTGTTGTATCAAGGTGATAAGTGCCCATCATTCCGTCTCCTTTATTGTAAAATAAAAAATCAGCTCTTCAGAAGAAGAGCTGATTATACCGTCAATTAGCCACTCCTTCTTATTTTCCAAATGGACCAAACCATTTGCTGGATGTAGCACCTCACCGTAAAGGCAGGTTGCTGAAGCTTCATAGGTCCAGTTCCCTCAGCTTCTCTTCATAAGAATTGTGAATATTCAATTGAAATGAGTTAATTACCAACATACAGGAAAATTGCTAATGATGCAATCACTTTTTCATAAAAATTTGCCTCTATACAATAAAATTTTCATATGCCTATTAACTATAGATATATTTAAAAGAAAAAACCAGACCATATTTTGATGGTCTGGTCCAGGGATTAAACTGGTTCAGGTACTTTTGTATGCATGGGAGGTGTTACCAGCCAGCCCTTTTCTTTATTCAAACGAAGCGCTTTAGCGGCAGCCTGGGCTTTGTTCATATGGAACTGCCCGAACATCATGGCAACGTCTTCACGCGTACATTGTCCGATGACCTGACTGCAGGCGACCAATCCTAGTGATAAATCTGCGGAAACCTGCGCGCTGACTTCCGGATCGTTGAAACGTGCGCCTACTGGGATATCCTCTAATGTAGCATTGGATCTTTCTGGAGCGGAAGGAGGTAATGCTATCCCGTTCGTTTTCAGAATTTCTTCAATGCTTTCTGATTCATGTTTGATTCCTTCAATCAATTCTTCAAGCAATTTCTTTAATTCTTTATCACCTGCATGGTTCATAAACGTCTGGTAACGTGTGTAATTTCCTTTAGCCACAGCTAAATAGGACCACATTCCGAACACTTCCCCATAATGGAGAGGCTGTTCTTTAGGATCGCCTGTTAAAATACCCATTAGAAACACTCCTTTTTATTGTGGTACATAGCTAGTATTCATATTGACTGGGCAACCTATACCTGCCTAAAACAGGCAGGTGATGTTTATTAAGTTCATCAATGCGGAACATAATATACAAATGATTCAGGAGGTGGACGTAATGCCGTGGGATAAAAATGATTATCCAAGTTCCTTGAAGAATTTAAATAGCGCAGTCAGGAATAAAGCGATCGATATAGCAAATGCTATGATTGATGAAGGCTATGATGAAAACCGTGCTATTCCAATTGCCACGAGTCAGGCGAAGGAATGGTATGACAATGCTTCGCAAAAAGAAATTAATGACATGAAAGATGTCGATGATAAAGAATTGAAAGAACGGGATGAAGAAGATAAACAATATGACAACCGGCCGGAATTATTGGACCGTGGAGAACATGTTGTAGCCCATGATGACGGCTGGGCTGTCCAGGCGAAAGGAGCCAAAAAGCCCGACCAGGTGTTTGACAACAAAGATGAAGCGATTGATCGTGCAAAAGAAATTGCTGAAAATAAAGGCACCAAAGCTGTCATTCATAAGAAAAACGGAGATGTTCAAAAAGAACACAATTATGAAAACAGCAACAAGTAAGTAATAAAAACAGACCTTCATCAAAAGGTCTGTTTTTATTTTATTTTTAGCAAAACACTCTGCGACAAGCCATGTTTTTCTAATTGAAACTTTTGTAATAGCAGAGGGGGGACGTATAGGTCGGATGTATCCTTTTGTTAGGGCGTTTTTCCTGAGTTGCATTTTTTTGACAGGATTCCTCTAAAACTGTCTAGAAAGCTCAAAGAGAACCCGAATAAAATGACGAAAGGATGCATGTTTGTGAAAAGAAAAGCATTGAATATCGCTTTATCTGGTGTGTTGTTAAGTTCAGGTATCGCCTTAGGTACAGGTGTGGATTCTGTTAGCGCGAACGGTCCGAATTACAATGGAAATGAAACTATTCAGAACGAACGCTTGCACTCGTATAGTGAAATGGTTAATCTCCTGGAGAGAATCGATCAACAGTCTGAAAACCTGACATTAGAAGTATATGGGCAGTCTGTAAAAGACCGCGATTTATACCTTGCCAAGTTTGGGGAGAATGAAGAAAATCCGACTATTTTATTCTTGACCCAGCAGCATGGGAATGAAACGTTGACAACAGAAGCAGCTTTAAAGATGATTCAATACTTAAGCACAAACAGTAAAGAAGTACAGAACATATTAGATAACGTAAATGTCTTGATTGCACCTCGTCTCAATGTTGATGGTGCGGAAGGCGATGTCAACTTCTCGTTGGATGATTATGTATCAGGAACACATACACGCTATAACGCAAATGAAGTAGACCTTAATCGGGATCACGTTGATCGTGAGCAGCCAGAAACAAAGGCACTTCATGAAAATGTACTTGCAAAGTATATGCCAGACTATATGATTGACCTCCATCACCAGGGTACACAGGTGACAAAAGGGGAAGACGGCCCGCTTGTGTCCGGTTCAATTCTTTATCCGACGAATGAAGATGTCGACCTGGAAGTATTGGAGGGGTCCAAGCAACTTGGTGCAGTTGTCTATGATGCTGTAGAATCAAAAGGTTATGGTACTTTGTCCAAGTATCCGGGCGGCAATGCCAATACAATCAGCCGGAATGGATTAGCAAATGAGTATGGAATTTCTACTTTGCTTTTTGAAATGAGAGGTATGGCTGACCATTACCGCGAAGACTATGTCCTTGGTCAAAAGAGTAATGGCTACCTGATTAAACAGGGTGTCGTAACGATGAAAGCAACATTAAAAGCAATTGCTGATGGGTCAATAGAAAATGCCGATACTTCTTTCTGGGATACATTGACTGGAAGTTATTATCACGGTGAAGAGTAATTAATAAAGGAGGAGCTGAGAATCAATCAGCTCCTCCTTTTTCCTGTTACAGCTTCACGATATTCCTTCCGCGTGCTTTTCCTTCTAACAATGTATTTAAAGTCTCTGGCAATTCTTCCAGCGTCACTTCATTTTTCATATTACCAAAATGTTCTTCCGGCTTAAGATCTGTCGCCATCCGATTCCAAATCTGTCTGCGAATCGTCATTGGGCATTGGACGGAATCAACTCCGAGCAGGCTGATGCCTCGCAAGATGAATGGGAAGACGGTAGCTGGTACATCAGTACCGGCAGTCAGACCGCTTACTGCAACAGCGCCGCTGTACTGAAGTTTACCTAAAATGGCTGCCAGGTTGTTTCCACCCGTCGGGTCGACGGCCCCGGCCCAATTCTGTTTGTCTAACGGTTTAATTTTTCCACCATCATAGACATCCTCACGGGAAATG
The DNA here is from genome assembly GCF_011761345.1 of Thalassobacillus devorans. Lineage (GTDB taxonomy): Bacteria > Bacillota > Bacilli > Bacillales > Halobacillaceae > Thalassobacillus > Thalassobacillus devorans. Next base: position 36,348 of record NZ_JAASRY010000011.1, on the reverse strand, counting down.
ACCTCTTTTGCCCCCAGCTCTTTTAAGTAGTCGTGTTCACTCTCTTTTCCGGTACTGGCCACTACGCTATATCCAAGTCTGGCAAGCATTGCGATGGCCATGCTGCCAACGCCGCCAGTTGCTCCGGTAACAAGAATTTGCCCGTCATCCGGTCTTATACCCGCTTCTTCCAAACGGTGAATCGATAAGGCAGCAGTGAATCCGGCTGTTCCATATATCATCGACTCTTCCAATGTCATTCCTTCCGGCAGTTCGACGATCCATTCGGAAGGAATCCGTGCATATTCACTGTAGCCACCATCTTTGGAGACCCCGATGTCGTAGCTGGTAGCAACTACCTTGTCTCCTTCACGAAATTGTTCGGAATTCGATTCAACTACTTCTCCTGCCAGGTCAATCCCTGGTGTCAACGGATACTTCTGCGCAATTTTACTGTTTTTCACGCTTGCCATCGCATCTTTGTAGTTGACACTGGAATAGTGCACCTTGATTACAACATCGCCTTCCGTCAAATCGTCTAGCTCTAATTTTTCTATCCCTCTTGAAAATTCCTCTCCATCCTGGTTGACTCGAAATGCTTTAAATGTCATTTTTCATTCCCCTTTCCTTGTCTAATAGTCTAGCATTTGTTTACCCTGCATACATTTTTTATACACTGAATTTTCAGTCAAAAGAAGAAAATCAGCCAAAAGGCGCACGAGTGATAATAATCAATAGATTTACATAGAATCTACTATGGCTGAAGATGTAGAGAATACTTCAAATCCCATGGAAAGAGAGGAAATAAATTGATGGCGTCATAGGCTTATATGAATCGGAAGTGATCCAGCTAATAGATTAAGCACAGGTGGTTTACTCGTTTGATTTATGGAGAGGAGCTGTAAGGATGAACCTGATGTCCTATCGAAATGGTCCCGTATTCAAGCGACTTTTCAGAAAAGCTGAGCCTCTTTTAAAAGAAAAAAGGGAAGCATTGGGCAGGAAAATTAATTTATTGGAAGTATGCGGAACTCATACGGAAGCTTTTTCTAAAACTGGGGTAAGGGATCTGCTTGCTCCATATATCAACCTGGTTAGCGGTCTGGGATGTCCGGTTTCTGTGACCGATCAATGTGATATTGATCAGATGATTGCTTATACCAAATGTGAAAATGTCATCGTCACGACCTTTGCAAATATGATGAAGGTGCCTGGCACTCATTCCAACCTTTATCAGCAAAAGTTAGAAGGTTCAGACATAAGTATTGTCCAATCACCATCACAAGCGCTTGAAATAGCTGAAGAGAATCCAGACAAAAGGGTTGTCTTTTTAGGTATCGGATTTGAAACCACCGCCCCGAGTATTGCACAGACGATGAAAAAAGCGAAAGCACAAGGGACTAAAAATTATTTTGTTTACCCTGCAAACAAGCTGACACCTCCAGCAGTCTCTTCTTTGCTAATGGATAAGGAACATCAACTGGATGGTTTAGTGCTGCCGGGGCATGTTTCCGTAATAATTGGACGCCATGGCTGGCAGCGGTTAGAAAGGTTTCGAGTACCCACCGTTATCAGTGGATTCGAGCCAATCGATCTGCTATCATCAGTTGTTTTATTACTGAAAGAGATTGATAAATCCTCGCATGTTATTCAAAATAATTATCCTCGACATGTTAGGGAATTTGGCAATGGACAAGCGAAGAAGCTTGTAGAAGAAGTTTTCGAGGTACATTCACCATCATGGAGAGGTTTCGGTAAGCTGCCAGACAGCGGACTGACCATCCATGCGGAATTTGAAAAATTTGATGTACGAAAAAATATTGTGACCGATAAACCAATGTCGAGGAATGTGAAAGACTGTCGATGCGGAGATATAGTGAAAGCGAAAGAAGTACCATTTAACTGTAAGCTGTTCGCCATTGCCTGTACACCGGAAAGTCCCTTGGGTCCCTGTATGGTTTCCTCAGAAGGTATCTGTTCGAGCTACTATCAATATGAGCGAGAATACCTGTAAAACATCAGCACCATTAAAAGGAGTGTGTAGGATGTGTCAGAGAACCTAAATCATCAAGAGGCCCGGCTGGCATTTAGGAAGTTGCAGGAGTCGGTCGCCTATACCCATATGAATATCTGTTATTGGAAACAAATTTTGATAGAGAATAAAGGTATGAAGTGCCGGTTGGATTTGGAAGAAGCAGAACGTTCTACAGAGCAATTGATTGGTCAGCTAAGACAGATTGAACTGAATTACCTCACCGATGAAACTTAGTTATTAATCTGGATGTTAATGGAAAAAGGTAAGGGATATCATGAATTCATGTATTATAAAAAGGAGAGGGTATCATGTATTATTCTTATTATTATCCGTATTACCAGCCGATGGATCGGCAAAATCAGCAGCAGCTGATCAGCAATATTGCTCAGGCCATCAACGGGGAGTACACGGCGGTCCAGTGTTATGCTAAATTGATTGAGCTTGCACCGACAAACGAAGAAAAACGACAAATCAGGGAAATCCGAAGGGATGAAGAAAAACACCTGCGGCAATTTAGTCGTATATACAGAAGTTTAACGGGAAGACAGCCGAACCCACAGCAGATTGAGGACTGCCCGACTAATTATCGGAGGGGAATAGAAGCAGCTTTCAAAGATGAACAGGATACGGTTGATTTTTATCAGGACATTGCCGAGCAATCTACCGATCCTTTTATCCAGCAGACATTCCGCCGGGCAGCATCCGATGAACAGAACCATGGCGTCTGGTTCCTGTATTTTATGACTAAAAGACGCTAAAGCGGCGGTCCGCTTAATTAAAGAACATTAATTTAATGTTTGGTCTTATTTTCACGGTTAGAATCATATTTTTCAATTTACGCTCAAAAATAGAGGAATGCGATCAAACCGGATAGAAAGGCCTTTTTAAGTTGCGCACAAGAACAAATACCTTCACAATAGAAGAAGATATTGATAGGAAGGTATGTGAAAACAAATGAGTAAAAGCGGGCAATACCGTAAAGATATTCAGCAGGGAGCCGAAGTAGATATCGTATTAAAGCAGGATCAAAGGACTGGGAAGACCACCAGGGGAGTAGTAAAAGATATTCTAACAAAATCAGCCCAGCATCCCCATGGAATAAAAGTCCGCCTTCAAGACGGTCAGGTGGGCAGGGTGAAAGAAATATTGTAGTAAAAGAAATGCCTCAAGCAATATGAATGTTGGGGCATTTTTTGTGTTTTTTAATTCTCTAAAAAGAACAAAAACGCTTTATTTATTAATTTGTAAGGGATATAATAAATTTAAGTTCATTATTAAGAACGAGTGAGGATGGGGATAATGATCAGACTTTTAGATGGTACCTATGTAGCGTTTGTGAATGGCCGGTGCTTTCGACTTCATTACCTGAATCAAAACCGCTGCCAAATTTACATAAACAATCAATACAAAGGGATCGGTCCCTTCGATTACATCAAAGAACAAATCACTATGCTTGAAAGGTTCCATCCCTTTACCAGACTGGAATATATGGAAGATACGCTGATTTTTCAGGAATTGAAAAATCAAAGCATTCGTTTTGATATGAAAGTTTGAACCCATTGGAAAAGCGGATCCGACATCAGTCAGACCCGCTTTGTAGTTTTAAACGTTTGGAAATGCTTTATTATGTTGCACACGTTGTTTTATACTTTAAAAAAGTTTAACTTTGAAGGATTAAAGTATAAGAAAATACTAAGGCTTTCGCCATAAGTACTTGGCGACAAGCCAAGTTTTTCTAATGTGTGTCTCTTTATTATGCCGCGGTTCAAATTCCGTTTGGTAGTTTTCTAACTTAGACGACGCAAGCCCTACCTCTCTTGCATCCTTACGGCTCCGAAGCCGATCCAGTGTGAATAAGTCTTTCAAAAACTTAGCACAGAATGCCAGTTTTGTCCGTCAAGAGTTCGATCATACTACACTCTTAACGTATCTTTACATTTCAACGTTCCATTCGCTATATAGCTACAAACGACAATACTACAGGAAAATAAGCATCCTGTCAACAAAATGTTTTTGAATCAAACTCCCAAACTAATGCGACAAATTTTATATTCTTAGTCTTCTTTTGCCTGAAGAACTTGGCGATAAGCCAAGTTTTTCTAATAGTCCTGGCGATATTTTTCTTGTGAACCTGAATCTTTCTTTGTTTTATCTTTTTTCTTTTCTTCCTTCATTTCTTTATTCAAATCATCCATAGGAATGGGATCAGTCAGTTGTTCATCTTCATGCTTGTCCAACAAGCTTTCGTTATCTGACTCGATTTGTTCAGGCTGATTCCTTCTAGCCATACCCTTTTGCTGGCGGTCTTTTTTCTTTTGGTTTTCAGCCATCCTTTTCACCTCATTCTTTCAGCGTTATATGTGCAATATACCTCTTTCTATAAAATCCTAAACGTTATCTATTTTTCAATTTCTTTACAAAAGATTGCACCCATTTAGAATGATAAAGCATATCGAAAGCGGTACTGATGATAAGACCGTGTAAGATTACGCCGAAAATCGTGAGGATTACTACAATCGTTTGACCGATTCCAGTGGATGGCTCAAAGGCTGTCCTGCCAAAAAAGGTAATGGCAGTAAGGGCACCGAGCATTGCCTCCCAATAGCTTTCCACTCCTGATTCGAATTGATACAGCGGGATTATGGCAAGGAAAATGGCAATCGCAGTTAATCCGGCAACCAGCGACAAGTGCTGCCCTTTTAAATATCGAATAATTGGTTTCGTATAAAACTTGGTAATCGACTTGAGTCTCAACAAGTGGAGGATTCTTGCAAACCGGGCAAATTGAAACACGGCATCCAATGGTATCGCTGCTATAACTATGAAGGGATGTTCTTTGATGAATCCCCATTTACTTTTGCTATTAAATAAGCGGTATAGAAAGTCCAGGAAAAAGATGGCCCATGTCGTCCAGACGATGTAGCTGTCGTAGCCTGTCTTTTTCCAAATCGTAGCTACGGAAAGCGTAGCCAGGAGTAGCATGAAAATTTCATATGTTGTTTGTTTTTTGGTTCGATCTGTGAAAAAACCCATGGTTGTCCATCCTCGAAATTTTTACTTTTATTCATCAGAATTATGCTAAAATTATAGAAACATAGATTTACTGGTAAAATCATACTCTTTATCAGTTTATCATATTTAACCAATGAAAAAGGGGAAGAGACATGACGGACATCAAATTGGCGGAAAAGCATCAGGGGGAAGAGATTTTTACTCTGTATCAGGCTTGTGGTGAAGTTTTGACAGCTCAATCGATTCTTCAATGGGATGAAAATTATCCTGGCCAGGCGTTTGTAGAGGAAGCGCTTAACCAGAATGATTTATATGTGATGTTAGAAGGCGGGAATATCATGGGTGCAGTCATTCTAAATGAAGCAGAAACTCCTGAATGGGAAACGGTAGAATGGCGTGATGTTATTGGAAAACCACTCGTACTTCATGGCTTGTGCATTTCTCCACCGCATCAGGGAAAAGGGTATGGACGCCAATTAATTGAGTGGTGTGAGGAATATGCGAGGCAGCGTGGATACACAAGCATCCGGCTTGATGCCTTTGATGGCAATCCTGTTTCCAACCGATTATACCTGCACAATGATTTTCAACTGCGGGGATATGTGGAGTTTACCCACAGGCCGAAAGACTGTCAGCGTTATAATTGCTATGAAAAATGGATAAGCATATAAACAGGAAAGGAAGCCCGAAACTACGGGCTTCCTTTTACGTTCAGGGATTTTCAAATGGTTTGATGATGCCGTATATGGCTTCGATATAAGGCAGTTTCAAACCGACCGTGTCACCAAGACGCAAAGCACCGCCATGCAGATGTTCGACTTCTAAAGTCAGTCCTTTTCGACGATCCTGGTGCATGGAAGAAGTCGCTTCTTCGCCTAAGTTCTCCATGCTTTCGAAAGCTTTGTCTACATGTGCATCGGTAAGTTCTAACCCATGGCTATTGGCCAATTGCTGCATATCTTCAAGGATTTTACGGGCGATATGGAAGGTTTCCGGATGCTTGCGAATCTCGCCGATTGGCAGGTTGACTGCAGTCGTAATGCCGGAAAATGCTGTGATGAACATGTATTTTTTCCAAACTTCCTTTAAAATACTATTACTTAGCTTTCCATCGAACTTTGCTTGTTCACAGGCAATTCCCAGTTCATCTACTACTTCTTGCTGGGATTGATGGAGTGCCCCAAAGATCAAGTCATGTATTTGAGAAGAGTGGATGACATGTCCGTTTTCATCAAGGGTAGCTATGATGAAGGAAAGACCTCCGATCACAGATTCCTCTCCTAATTCTTTTTGCAAGACAGAAATATGTTCCACTCCATTTAAAACCGGGAGTACCTTTGCCCCTTTGTCAACGAGTGTTTTCAACGTATCAATTGTACCGGGAAGATGGTAACCTTTCACTGATAGAAAGACAAGGTCAATATCTTCCGCTTCATTTGCGTTTCGGATAATAGCAGGCTCTTCTATTTTATAATTTCCATGCGGGCTATGTATCTCAATTCCATTTTGTTTCAGTTGGTTTGCCCGCCGTTCACGTACTAAGAATGAAACTTCATGACCGGATTCGTGCAAGCGACCGCCAAAGTAGGCTCCCAAGGCACCTGCACCGATTACTAGAATCTTCATTTTTACACCTCCGAAATCTTTATCCTTATCTTAGCACGAAGCTCGTCGATTATCATAGAAAAACTACCAACCGTGCTAAGGTGGTCTAATAAGATCCTTAAAATGTACAGTAAGGTCCTGCAGTCTGGTTTATGTGAGGGATGTCTCGTTAACCTTACCCTTATATAAGGCAGGCTCATTCCGAATAGTGGAACGAGCCTGCCTTAACTATTTATTTTGCCCGGTTCATCGCCTTAGAAGATATGGATGCGTCAATGATCAATACGATTGCTGTAATGGTATGCATGAACCATCCAACACCCGGAATGACACCGACGACACTAGTAATCAGTCCAAGGACACTGCCTGCGCTGAATCGACTGTCTTTTACAGAAAAAACTAAAGTAATCAAGTGGAGGACAAACATAAACAACAATGGCTGCCAGCCTGATCCTAAAATAAACAACCCGCCTGCAATAGGGATAGCAAGCAGACCTTCTAATATACCTGTCACCCATTTTAATGTTGTTGAGACCATTCGTTTTCACCCCTATTCTAAAAAAATTACTAGTCCTATTTTATCAGCTTTCCTGTTCTATAGGATGTATAAACCATTCTATACACAAAAAAGCAGAGCAATTGCTGCTCTGCTTTGATAGTTGTTTTTCGCCTGCCTATTATTTAGCGGCTTTTTGTAGTTTTTGAATCATTTTAATGGAGCGCCCTGTTCCGATAGCTACTGACTCCAATGGATTTGGTGCCAGATGTACGGGTACGACAATCACTTCAGAAAGCCATTCCTGCATACCTTTTAATAGAGCTCCGCCACCAGTCAAAATAACACCGTGATCAACGATATCACCGCTTAGTTCCGGCGGGCAGTCTTCAAGGGTAGCACGAATTGTCTCTAGAATTTGTTCAAGGGATTCGCGTAATGCTCCTTGTACTTCTTTAGAACCCAGCTCGATCGTTTTTGGCAATCCGGTTACCATATCACGGCCGCGGACTTCCATTTTTTCTTCTTTATGGTCGATCAACGCATGACCGATTTCCATTTTGATTTGTTCTGCAGTTCTTTCACCGATAAGAATGTTGTATTCTTTGCGGACGTATTGGATGATTTCTTCGTCCATTTTGTCACCGCCCGTACGGATAGAACGACAGGAAACAACGCCACCGAACGAAATGATGGCTACTTCACTTGTTCCCCCGCCGATGTCTACGATAACGTTAGCGACCGGTTCTTCGACTGGAAGGTCAGCGCCGATAGCGGCAGCAATCGGCTCTTCGATCAAGTGGACATTTTTGGCTCCATAGCTTTTAACCGCGTTGTGAATAGCACGACGTTCGACAGAAGTAGAACCGGATGGTGTACAAACAACAACGGTCGGCTTCCGCATGGAAGTACCTGCCTGTTTACTTGCTTTCTTCAATAGTTCTTTCAGCATTTGAGCGGTCATATCGTAATCAGCAATGACACCATCTTTCAAAGGACGGACCGGAATTACATTCTTCGGTGTCTTTCCGACCATTTCTTTTGCTTCTTTCCCTACAGCGACGACTTCTTTTGTATCCGTATTATAAGCTACCACGGAAGGCTCATTTAAAATGATACCTTTGGACTTCGAGTAGATTAATATATTAGCAGTTCCTAAATCAATACCAATTTCAGCAGTTGCAAACATGTAGAAAGTACCTCCAATGATGACAGATTTCTTCTAATATTAATTCGACCAATTTTTACTATTTTCGGGGGTAGATGATAGGAAATCCATCAATACTATTATAATTAAAAAAAGGGCAGAGAAAAAAATCCCTCTGCCCTAGTATAAACTTAATCTTCTTTTTCGGCTAATAGGTTTGCAAGAATGTGCTTTTTAAACTTTTCCACTTTTCTTCCTTCGATTGTATTAACCCCATGTTCTTTCAACTTTTCTACGTACCAGCCTTTGCTTCCTACGTGCATCCCTATCATCCTTTCTGTGTTATTGGTCATCTGCTTTTTTCGAATGCGTGTGCCATTGTAACATCTCAAAAATAGGGATGAAAGGTTTTTAAAGAAATTCAAGAGAAAAATTTCATAGGTGGTTCTGAATATAAATATGGATGTATAATGGAAGAAATCAATTGTAGCTGAAAAAGGAGCATTTTCATGACGGAATATCTGAAACACCAGGACATAATCGATAAATGTGAACGGCTGAACCAAAACTATCAGGTCGACCCGGCATTTTTCGATAACATCATAGAAGAACTGCTTGATAGTGAAATGGATACAAATTCAGTCATCTTAAATGGTTTTAAGCGTTTATTGAGCGAGGTTGACCATGAAATAGAGCGAATGGAAGACTATGCTGGTATGAAGGCTAGCTGCTTCAAGGGGTGTGCGTTTTGCTGCTATTTTCCGATTATCGTGACCCAAATGGAAGCGAAAATCATGTTGAAAGAAATTGAGAATTTTCCTGAAGAGCGGAAAGAAAAAATATATCAGCACTGGGACTCCTATTTTGACGAACACCAGGTGAAACTTGATACCGCGTTGAATATGGACATTCAGGATTCAGAAACGAAGCTGAATTATAAGCGGCTGGATTTGCCATGTCCTATGCTTGATCCTGAGACAAAAACGTGCATGGCTTACGAAATACGTCCGATCCCTTGCCGAACCTATCTCAACTACGCCAATCCTAAAGTCTGTGCTGAGAATCATATGCCAGATGAACCTTTCAGCTATGAATTTTTGTATGAATATTATATGGGTGCTTTAAATGAAATCATGCAGGCCTTGTATGAAAATGGGGAAGAGTTGTTTGTTGACTACCCAAGTGATGTATGGAGTTATGATTATTTACCTGCCTGGATCAAGCGAAGGAGTGAGTTAGAGGGTGAAGGAGTATAAGGTACAAGCTATCAGTGTCGGAAAGCCTGTCATATTAGATACAGAAAAAGGACCACTGAAAACAGCAATAAAGAAGAATATAGTAGAAGAGCCGATTTGGTTAAGCAGGCTGAATTTTGAAGGGGATTACCAGGCGGATCAGAAAAACCATGGAGGGCCGGACAAAGCGGTCTGTCTTTATCCCGCCCAACACTACAAACATTGGGAAGAGCATTATAAACAAACATTTACCTTTCCATCATTCGGAGAAAATCTGACGGTTGATGGTGTGGATGAACGGGAATCTGCCATAGGAGACAGATACCTGCTTGGGGATGCAGAACTTGAAGTTTCCGAGCCACGGAAGCCTTGTTATATCATTGCCAGAAAGTACGGGCTAACTGATTTCCCCACCCAAATGATTGAAAAAGGATTTTCGGGTTTCTACTTGCGGGTAGTTAAAGAAGGACTTGTAAATCCAGAAGACAGATTAATCTTGAAGGAAAGGGACCCATTGTACATTACTGTATCTGATGTGAATGATGTTCTTTTCCATGATCGTGAAAATAAAGAAAAAATCTCCAGAATATTAGAGACACCAGCCTTGGCTGCTGGACTGCGGGCTTCTTTAGAGCGCAAATTGTAACAAAACAGTAACATAGCGTAACATAAAAAAGCCGTTTTGACGCCTGTCAACGGCTTTTTTTATGAAAATTCTAGCAGTCTATTTGTATTTTTCCAGAGAATTATCTAAATAATTTATTCGATGTTACTGCTTTAATAGGGTTCTTTTGTTGATACCGCTTACATAATTAGTCAATGGAAAACTTTGGTTATAATGTTACAGAAAAGCGATGCTATGATGATAATGTACAAAAAACACCAAAGGAGAGGATCAACGCATGTTCAAGAAAGTAAGTACTGCATTCGCATTATCAACTGCATTGCTTCTAGGTGGTGCTTTTACAGCAGACGCACATGCTGGAGGCGAGCAACAGGCACCTTCTATTAAAGCATTCTATAAAATTCAATCCTATGGAGGTTCTTTCTCCCAGGATGATGTAAATAAATTGTTGCAAGATGTAATGAATAAATACAACATTCAATGGGATCAACTGCAATCCCCGCAGAAAGAACAACCAAAAGAGCAGCCTAAGCAAGAAGAACCTAAGCAAGAGGAGCCAGCTGAGCAAGAACAAGCTCCAGCCCCTGCTCCGGAACAACCTGCTGAGCAGCAAGAAGCTCCAGAACAGCCGGCGGAAGAGCAGCAGGCTCCTGCACCACAACAACAAGAACAAACACAAGAAGCTCCAGCTGAACAGCCAGCTGCTGAGCAAAACAGCGAGTTGAGTCAATTCGAACAACAAGTAGTAGAATTGACAAACCAGGAACGTCAAAAGCAAGGTCTTGAGCCACTTGAAGCTGACGCTGAGCTAAGTAAAGTTGCCCGTGACAAGTCACAAGATATGGCTACTAACGGATATTTCTCTCATAATAGCCCGACACATGGTTCTCCATTCGATATGATGAAAGCATATGGCATTGATTACCGTACAGCTGGTGAAAACATCGCCAAAGGACAACGCAGCCCAGAAGAAGTTGTCAATGGCTGGATGAACAGTGAAGGACACCGTAAGAACATCATGAACCCTAACTTCACTCACATCGGTGTTGGCCATGTAGAGAATGGCAATGTATGGACACAAATGTTTATTGGAAAATAATATAGCAGCTATGGAGTCCGGCCTTGAGCCGGGCTTTTTTTATGAGAAGCCCAATTAAATCCCAACGTTGAGTTTACATATAAACTCCCAATTGCTGAAGACTCAGTTTCGAGACGTTAGGTAGCGATTATGGTGGCTGAGAAAACGGATCGCTTTTCCAGCCACCATACTTTCGTTAGTTTCTCGAAACTTCCATCAGAAATATACGGTCAATTTACTATTGTAATAGGATTCTAATCACAAAATAGGGCTGGACTTTTTAAACACGATTTCGAGTGTCTTATATGGCAAGAGGCGTGGGGGAAGGGTGAGACTCCTGCGGGAAAGGATAGACTGGCAAGACCCCGCAGAGCTTTAGCTCGAGGAGGCTTGCCGTCTTCCCCGCGGAAAGCGAATCCTTCCCCAACGCCCCAAAACTCTCACGATCATCTCGAAATCAAGTCGACTTTTCGGCCCCCTATTGTTGAATAAGCCTCTTGGAAAAAAAGTAAAAGCGAGCATGGTATAATATCTAAAAGATTTCCTTTTAAAAAGGGGGAAAAATACATGGATTTCACGTCAATTGTAGAAGAGAAGATCAAGCAATCGATTCGGAGTGGTGATTTTGACAACCTTCCTGGAAAGGGGAAGCCGCTTCCGAAAGATGATATGGAACATGTACCAGCCGACTTAAGGAACAGCTATAAAATCTTAAAAAACGCCAATATGATACCAGAAGAAATGCAGCTGAAAAAAGAGATCGTGTCGTTAGAGGAATTGGTCGACTGCTGCAGAGAGCCAGAAGAAAAAGCGAGGTATATGCAGCAGTTAAGTGAAAAACAGCTTCGTTTCCAGTTGATAATGGAACAAAGGAAGTTGAAGAATTCTGGTGTATTCCGACGCTATCGTGGACAAATTAACCGAAAAATGGGGTTTTAATACCAGTAATTTAATAATGTAATACCAGCTTTAATAGCAAGGCATATAGTTTTAAAAGAAGTTCGGAATTAATAATGCTGAGCTTCTTTTTTTAATTTTAATTAGCGTTTTAATGGTGAGTGAGTACTCACTATTATTATGTTATTATAAAAGTAAGTACTCACTCATATTTTATAGTGTAGAAAGGAAGTGTATACATGGAAGCTGTTATTAAGGTTAATGATATCTCTCATTCTTTTGGGAAGGAGACTGTTTTAAAAGATATTCAACTGTCAGTTGGTAAGGGGGAAGTTTTTGGTTTACTTGGCCCGTCCGGTTCCGGTAAGACAACATTAGTGAAAATTATTGTCGGTATTTTGAAACCCATAAGTGGAAACGCTGTTGTCCTGGAAAAAACTATGCCTTCTTTGAAGCAAATGAAGCATATTGGTTTTATGGCCCAATCTGATGCTTTATATTCGGAATTATCTGGAAGAGAGAATTTAGATTTTTTTGCTTCCGTATACGGACTTTCTAAAGCTGAACGACAGCAAAGAATAAGGGAGGTTCTCGAAGTATTAGGTCTGTCCGATGACATCGATAAACCAGTAGATAAATTTTCAGGTGGTATGAAAAGGAGGGTATCACTAGCCGCAGCATTATTGCATAAACCCGAGATACTGATTCTTGATGAACCGACCGTCGGAATAGATCCCGTTTTGCGCAAATCAATTTGGGAAGAATTGAATGCTCTGAAGGACGAGGGTACGACCATCATTCTGACCACGCATGTAATGGATGAAGCGGAAAAATGCGATCAACTCGCGTTATTACGGAATGGGCATGTTATTGCACAGGGGACACCACACTCATTGAAGAAAGATATTAATGCAGCAACGATAGAAGAAGCATTTCTGCATTATGGGGGTGTGGGGCAATGAAAGTAATGGCAATTATCAAAAGGATACTACATCAATTTCGCCGAGATAAAAGAAGTATGGCACTCATGATAGTAGCTCCTTTGTTTATTTTGACATTAATGTGGCTGGTGCTTGATGGGGATAGTTATAGCCCGGATATTGCAGTGGTTGATATTCCGGAGCCAATCATTGAAATTCTGGAAGGACAAGAAGCAGAAATACATGTTATGGCCATGGAGGAAGCAGAGAAAGCATTGAAGGATGAAGAGTTAGATGCGATGCTTACTTGGGATGAAGCGGGATTTAAAGTATTACTTGAAGGAAGTGATCCCAATGCTAACAGTGCCGTTCAAAAAGTGCTTCAGCAAACGATGAAAGAAAGTTCTGATAAACCTGTGCCACAAACAAAGGTGGAGTTTTTGCATGGATCAGAAAACTTGAACTTATTTGATAACGTCGGCCCTGTATTAATTGGCTTTTTTGTTTTCTTTTTTGTATTTATAGTAGGAGGTGTTTCGTTCTTGAGAGAACGAACACAAGGAACGTTGGAACGATTGTTGGCAACCCCGCTTAAACGATGGGAAATAGTTACTGGTTATTTGGGGGGGTTCGGAGTTTTCACTGTAATCCAATCAATCATAATTGCCGCTTTCTCGATCTATGTGTTGAACATATATATGACAGGAGAGTTTTGGTATGTAATGCTTATCACTTTTTTGCTGGCAATGGCAGCACTGAGTTTAGGTACACTGCTATCAGCATATGCTAATAATGAGTTTCAGATGATGCAATTCATTCCCCTCGTAATCGTGCCCCAGGTATTTTTCTCAGGGATTTTCAATTTAGATACGATGCAGCCATGGCTGAGGGCAATTGGTAAAGTGATGCCGCTCACCTACGGCGGTGAGGCTTTGAGAGATATCATGATACGCGGGGAAGGGATTCATGGTTTCTTAGATGAAGTCTATATTCTCATCGGTTTTTCTGTATTATTTATCCTATTAAATATATTGGCATTGAAACGGCATCGAAAGCTATAATTTAACCGAAAGAGGAGGAAGCTTTGGTGGATGAAAAAGATTATCTGAATCAAATGATAGAAGCGGGCGGAAAAGATGCCGAATTGACTCCAAAACAGGCGAAGATTCTTGAAGCTGCAATCGAAATTTTTGCGGAAAGAGGTTATGCCTCTACGTCTACGAGTGAAATTGCTAAAAAGGCTGGGGTAGCCGAGGGGACCATTTTTCGTCATTATAAAACAAAGAAAGAACTGCTTATTACTATTGTTAAACCGGTTATTACAAAGTTTGCGGTCCCCTTTTTTGCGACACATTTTGTCAATCAGGTATTCAACGAAAAAACTGCAGATTATGAAGAACTATTGCGCAAAATCATTAGGAATCGCTTCGAATTTGCACAAAAAAATGTGCCATTAATAAAAATACTGCTTCAAGAGATGGCTTTTCATACGGAAATTCAACAGTCCTACCAGGATGTTTTTAAAAAAGAGGTATTTCCACGTTTTGATGAAACAATCAAGCATTTTCAGGCTAGGGGACAGTTGGTTAATTATCCATCAGAAGCAATTATCAGATTTACGATAACAACGATTCTTGGCTTCTTGATCACAAGGTTTATCGTTATGCCTAAGGCAGACTGGAACGATGAAGCAGAGATAAATCGTACTATTCATTTTTTGATGAATGGTTTGTCAAAGGGTAATGAGGAGCGTTTATAAAGGAATGGAGGTTTTTCTATGTGTGGCCGTTACACATTATTAGCAGAAGAAGTTGAAATTTTAAAGGAATTCGGACTCGAATACAAAATAACGAATTATGAACCAAGATATAATATCGCTCCAGGGCAGAAGGTGCTTGCCATCATTCATGATGGTAAAGAAAAGCGAGCAGGATATTTAAAATGGGGACTCGTGCCGTTTTGGGCGAAAGATCCGAAGATCGGATATAAAATGATTAATGCCCGAAGTGAGACAGCTCACGAAAAACCAAGTTTTAAGTCGCTTATGGGGAAAAAACGATGTCTCATAGTTGCGGATAGCTTTTATGAATGGCAGCGTACCGATAACGGCAAGCAGGCAAAACGGATAACTTTAAATGACAGGAAGCTATTCGCGTTTGCCGGCCTATGGGATAAATGGACTAAAGATGAGGAAGAGATGTTTACATGTACAATTCTTACTAAGGAAGCCAATGATTTTATGAATCCGATACATGATAGAATGCCGGTCATTCTGCCTAAAGAAAAGCAGGATGAATGGATTGAACCCGTCAAATGGGGGGCTGATGAAGCGGCGGATTTCATTGAGCAGCTGCAGATGGAAGATCTAGATGCTTACGATGTAAGCGACTTCGTTAATTCTCCCAAAAATGAAGGACCGCAGTGCATCCAATCCCTGGCTTGAACTATAAATATTGTTAAACCGAAGCTTAGAGTATAGTGCTCTAAGCTTTTTTATGCCTCTTTCTTGAACACTCACTAAATACTGGTTAATTTTACTGAATATATACCTAGATTGAGAATGTAATGGGTGTAATTGATAATGGATCTCAATTACTATTGACTATGATTATCATTCTCAATTAGTATGTGTATATGCACTTAATTGAAAATGATTTTCATTTAAGGAGGTAGGCAAGTAAGGGGCAGACCCATCATTAAATTAAGAGCCAGGAAAGGAAGGATAGATTTTGAACTTCGCATTTAAGGCAGAATCAGTTGAAAATAGACCAATAAACCAATCAAGTAGACAGTATGACAACTTTTTTCTTCATGGAGAAAGTACCGAAAGTTATCAACATATAGTACAGCAGGTGTCAGAGAAGCTTGCCGAAGTGATGAATAAACTCGAAGACCCATACTCAGGAAAAAGCCCCTCAAGCTTATATCAGGAGTTGAACAAACTATCTGTTTTCAGCTACGAGGGAGAATCAATTGAAAGCTTATTGAAAGACATAAACGATACCCTTTTGATGAGTAATATTCATATTGCCCATCAAAAATCTGTTGCACACCTCCACTGCCCGCCACTTGTGTCTGCATTGGCGGCCGAAATGGTTATAAATGCTTTTAATCCTTCGATGGATTCCTGGGATCAGAGCCCGGCAGCAACATATTTAGAACAGGAAATGATCCAGTGGCTGCTTCATAGGTTCGGTTATGATTCTGAAGCGGATGGGGTTTTTACAAGCGGGGGTACGCAGTCCAATTATACCGGTTTACTCATTGCCCGTGATTCTTTTTGTAAAAAGATATTTGGAGTCGATGTACAGAAACAAGGCCTTCCTAAGCAATTTCAGCGCATGCGAATACTTTGTTCCGAAGATGCACATTTTACTGTCAAAAAATCCGCTTCTCAACTAGGGCTGGGAGAGGAATCGGTAGTATCTATCCGCACAGATAAAAACCATCGCCTGTGCACCGCTGATTTAAACAGGAAACTAGAAGAATTGGACAAGGAGCAATTGTTGCCATTTGCATTGGTGGCCACATGCGGGACGACTGATTTTGGTAGTATCGATCCTCTTTCTGATATGGCAGCAATAGCAAAAAAGCATGGGCTATGGCTTCATGTGGATGCAGCATTCGGAGGGGCTTTGATCTTGAGTCATCAGCATAGAAGTAAATTGAGAGGGATAGAAAAAGCGGATTCCATTACTGTTGATTTTCACAAATTATTCTATCAGCCAATCAGCTGTGGTGCGTTCCTCCTTAAAAACGGAGAAGAATTTCGTTATCTTCAGCACCATGCCGATTATTTGAATCCTGAAGAGGATGAAGAAATAGGTATCGTTAACCTGGTTAATAAGTCTGTTCAAACAACAAGAAGGTTTGATGCATTGAAGCTGTTTTTCTCCTTAAGAATGGTAGGGACAAAGCAATACGGTGATATGATCGATCATACGTTGTTTTTGGCAAGCTCTGCTGCCTGCTATATCGATGGGATGGTAAACATGAAGGTCATCAATGTTGATCCGGAGTTAAATACAATTGTTTTCCGATTTGTACCGTCTGTATCTGACACAGTAGATTTAAATCAGGTCAACCGGAATATCCAGAAGCATTTACTTTATACGGGTAAAGCTGTTCTCGCTAAAACAACAATAAAAGGTGAAGTATGTTTGAAATTTACACTTCTGAATCCCCGGACGAAGCTTGAAGATTTGAAGGAAATTTTAGCTGATATCCATGAGTTTGGAGAATTGGAATTAGAGAAATGGAGGTTTCCCGTGTGAAAAATATAAAAGAAATTGCCGAGAACGCTACCATGCAAAGCTTTTTGAATTGCTACCTGAGAGAAACAGGTCATTACAAAGAAGGGACTGTTGTAGGCTCAGCAAAGACTATCACCTGTCCATTATCTAATCAGGGAATCGACCTGATCATCGGTGTGAAGTATTGGTCTGAAACAGAAAGGCACCTGTTTGATTTTCCTATTTATTATCATACAGGAAAAGAAACAAAGCCGATCGATTATGTCACATTAGCTTCCCTGATTACCAAAGAATTAGCACTGGAATATAATCAGGAAGAAGCTGAGGATGAACTGATTATGCGGGTGATTCTGAGCTGTAAAAACATAAAAAAATACCTCGAACATAGATTAGCTGACTCCCACTACTTGAGCAGTCGTCAATTCAATTTTATTGAAGCAGAACAATCATTGATTTTTGGTCATTTGCTTCATCCTACACCTAAGAGCAAGCAAGGCATCACGGAAGAAGAAGATAGTTGGTTTGCCCCGGAAATGAAGGGAGAGTTCCAATTGCATTACTTCTGGGCTGCAGAGGGATACGTAAATCAAGACTCTTCCTTGAAGGCTTCTGCTGAAGAAATGATCAAAGAAAACTTGGCCGAAGAGGTGATCAAGACTGAAGGTGAAGGAGCATGGATTCCTGCTCATCCTTTGCAGGCAAGAGAACTGCTGAAAAAATCATCCGTACAGCATATGTTGGATGAGGGGACATTAAGGTATTTTGGACCGATGGGACCTAAGTTTACAGCTACCTCCTCATTCCGAACGGTATATAGTCCACAGTCAAAATATATGTACAAGTTTTCGGTCCCGATAAAAATCACGAATTCCCTTAGAATGAACCAGCAGAAAGAATTGGATAGAGGAGTTGAAGTGTCACGACTATTACAGACAACTTTAGGGGAGGATTTGAATCGACAGTTTCCAAATTTCAATGTGATTTCAGACCCTGCTTATATCAGTGTAGATATCCCGGGAGAAAACGATTTACGGCTGGATTGCATCGTGCGTGAGAATCCGTTTTACGGCGATGATGCCAATGTAATATTAGCAGCAGGGCTGGGGCAAGACCACCCTTATGGGGAACAGACACGACTTTATAGTATTATTACCGGCTTGGCTGAACAAGAAGGCAAATCTATTCAACAGGTAAGTGAAGACTGGTTCGAACGTTATCTATCCATCACTCTTGATCCGATTCTATGGCTCTATGAAAACTATGGCATTGCTCTGGAGGCTCATCAGCAGAATTCCATAGTTCAATTGAAGGACGGTTATCCTGAGCGTTTTTACTACCGTGATAACCAGGGCTACTACTTTCGGGAAAAGAAAGCTGACCATCTGAAGGCTCTTTTACCTGGCCTGAATGAAAAGAGCGATACCATCTGTGCAGATAGTATTGCGGAGGAAAGGCTTCGTTATTATTTTGTCTTCAACCATTTGTTTGGTGTCATTAATGGATTTGGAACCAATGGGTTAGTTCCCGAAGAAAATTTAATCCAGCTGCTGCGTGAACGTTTAGAGGAACATAAGAAACATACCACGGAGTCTAAGCAATTGCTTGACAGTCTATTAGAAAATGACAAACTCCCTTGTAAGGCAAACTTGCTAACTCGTTTTCATGATATGGATGAACTTGTAGGCTCGCTGGAAACGCAATCGGTTTATACATCAGTAAAAAACCCTATAGCAAAAAAGGTGGGAATTTCTCATGAATCCTGATTTCGTTACCTTTGACAATGATGTTGAGAAGAATATTTCCTTCCGTAAATTAGACTATGATAGGGATTTGACCGACGTATTTTTATGGATGCATCAACAGCACGTCATCCCTTTTTGGCAACTTAATCTGCCGTTCTCAAAGTTCAGCAGACATTTGAAAGACGCACTGGATGACCGTCACCAAACGTTATATATAGGAGAGATTGATGGTCATCCGATGAGCTATTGGGAGGCTTATTGGGTCAAGGAGGATGTCGTAGAAAAATGCTACGAAGCTGAACCCTTTGATCAAGGGATCCATCTGTTGATCGGGGACCCACAATATCTAGGGAGGGGATACGCTCTCCCTCTGTTACGGGCGATGGTAGGTTTTCAATTCAAGCGGCCCGAAACAAAGAAAGTGGTTGCCGAACCGGATATACGAAATGAAAAGATGATCCATGTCTTTGAAAAGTGCGGGTTTGAAGCTGTTCATCCAATAGAACTACCAGATAAAACGGGGTTATTGATGTTTTGTCACAGGGAGACATTTGAAAAGAGGTGGTCTCATGCAGGATTCTATCAAGAAGTCTAACATTTACGACGTGATTGGCATCGGAATCGGTCCATTCAACCTTGGCTTTGCAGCGCTGGCAGAAGAGGTACCCGAAATAGATGCTTTGTTCTTTGAGAAGAAACCACAATTTGACTGGCACCCCGGGATGATGATTGAAGGGACTACATTACAAGTTCCTTTTTTAGCTGACCTTGTAAGTATGGCAGATGTAACAAATCGTTATAGCTTCCTAAATTACTTGCAGGAAAAGAATAGGTTGTATCGCTTTTATTTCCGGGAAGATTTCCACATTCCGAGGAAGGAATACAACCATTATTGCAGATGGGTGACGGAGCAACTGGATAATTGCCAGTTTCATGCCAATGTGAAACAAGTGGAGCTTCAAACTCTTGATGGAGAAGACGTGTATGAAATAGTGGTGGAAGATGTTCGTACGAAGGAAGAAGATTGCTACTATGGCCGACATATTCTGATGGGAATTGGAACGGTACCTGCTGTTCCTGAACAATTACAGGAAGCCCTGGGGGAAAAGGTGTTTCATACAGCAGATTATTTATATAAGAAAAATATTTGTAAAGGGGCTGAAAAAGTAGCGGTCATTGGCTCTGGACAAAGTGCAGCGGAGGTATTTCTTGATTTGCTGGAAGACCAGCCAGACCATGGATATTCGTTGGATTGGTACACCCGCTCGAAAGGTTTCTTCCCAATGGAATATTCAAAACTTGGACTTGAACATTTTTCACCTGATTATACTTCTTTTTTCTATCAATTAGCTCAGGAGAAAAAAGACAAATTGTTGGGTGAACAGGATTTGTTATATAAAGGAATCAGCGCAGATACTATCTCCGATATATATGAACTTTTATATCAGCGAAGTGTTGGAGAAGAAGAGCCTGACATCCACTTACAAGCTATGTCGGCTATTAAACAGATCAAGCCTGTTGGGGAGCAATGGAGACTTTATGGGTGCCAGCTGGTAAGTGAAGAAGAATTTTTAGTGGAAACTGATGTGGTGATATTAGGGACAGGCTACAAGCCAACCTTTCCAGAATTTCTGATGCCAATTCATGACCTTATTATCTGGGATAGCCAAGGGCGGTTTAGTGTGAGTGAAGATTATAAGCTATCAATGGACGGAATCTACAATAATCATATCTTCATTCAAAATGGAGAAATTCATACGCATGGAGTCGGTGCTCCAGATCTTGGATTGGGCGCCCACCGAAATGCGGTTATCATTAACTTCTTGGCTGGCAGAGACGTCTATCCAGTCAGCCAAGTAAATGTTTATCAGTCGTTTGGCACTCGGAGACAGCCTGCTTTTAGTCAATAAATTTACAGGGAAAGAAGGGATTTCATTCATGCAATTACCATATATAAAGAAATACTTTAAGAAAGAACACTGGGAGGAAGCGAATTACCAGCTGTTAACCAAAATGATCGAGGAGTATACGTACGAAGATATGCTTGAACCAGAAATTAAGAAGCAGCATGGGAAGTGGGATGAATACATGCTGCCGATCTCTGAATATAAACAATATACTTTTCTTGCTAGAAAGGATCTATTTGGAGGGTTGAAGGTAAAAGCTGGAACTATTTGTGTAAAAGAAGATGGAACAGAGCGCCCAGCTGATCATGCCATCCAATTTTTACTTGATATCCAGCCTATTATAGGAATGTCTTCTGAAACAGCCGGTCATTTAATCAAAGAATTGAACAATACCCTTGTGGCTGATATGCATCTGCTTGGAAAAGCTTCGAAAACATCCGATGAGCTGATTAAGGAAGATTATGCGTTGTTAGAGGGACACATGAGCGGCCACCCATGGATTACTTATAATAAAGGGAGAATCGGTTTCGGCTACGACGATTATT
Source organism: Thalassobacillus devorans (assembly GCF_011761345.1). Lineage (GTDB taxonomy): Bacteria > Bacillota > Bacilli > Bacillales > Halobacillaceae > Thalassobacillus > Thalassobacillus devorans. The sequence continues at coordinate 14,872 of NZ_JAASRY010000011.1, read as the reverse complement.
GTGATTACGCGCCAGAAATGCAAAAAGAAACTAAATTATACTGGATCGCCGTGCATAAGGAACGCGCTTCCTTTCAGTCGACTGAAAAAATCAATTATCATAAGCTTTTACATGACGAGCTTTCCCTTGATGAAAAGAAACAGTTTGAAAAAGTGCTGCAAGAATGGGGAGTTGATGAACAGGAATATTTCTACCTTCCTGTTCATGAATGGCAGTGGAAAAATGTGATCATCCAGCAATTCGCTGAAGAGTTATCCAGGCAGATGATCATACCACTAGGAAAAGGTGAAGACAATTACCTTCCTCAACAGTCGATTCGGACCTTTGTAAATCAAAGCCATAAAGAAAAACATCATGTGAAGGTGCCAATGAGTATATTGAATACCCTTGTCTATCGCGGCTTGCCTGCGGAGCGTACCCTGATTGCACCAAAAATTACGGAGTTCATCAAAGGAATTTATGAGAAGGATGACTTTTTAAAAGAAACTTGCCGGGTGATCCTGCCGGGGGAAATAGCAAGTATCAACGTAGATCACAACCTCTATCCAAAGCTTGATAACTCCCCCTATCAATATCTGGAAATGCTTGGCGTCATTTGGCGGGAAAGTATTTACACGTATCTCGATGATGGAGAAAAAGCGATCACCCTGGCTGCATTATTACATGAAGATAACGATGGCAAACCATTTGTCTTAAGCTTGATCGAAGCTTCGGGGATAACCCCTGACGAGTGGCTGAAGGAATTTTTCCGAGTAGTCATGGAGCCGCTTCTCCACTACTTATATCAATACGGAACAGTATTTTCACCTCATGGGCAAAATACGATATTGGTAATGAAAGATTTCAAGCCACACCGGTTGGCAGTCAAAGATTTTGTGGATGACGTAAATATCAGTGATCAACCATTTGAAGAGTTATCTGAACTATCACAAGAACTGAAAGATGTACTGAGGAGTGAGCCGCCTGAAGGACTTACCCAATTTATCTTCACAGGGTTGTTTGTATGTCACTTAAGGTACATGGCTGACATTCTTGATCGAAAGGAAGCCGTAACCGAATATAAATTTTGGGAGTGTCTTGCGGATTCCATCAAGCAATATCAGGACAACCACCTACATTTGAAAGATCGTTTTAAACTCTTTGATTTCTTTAAACCTGAATTAACCAAACTTACGTTAAACCGTAATCGTATGGTTGACTATGGTTATGAAGATGGTGATGATCGCCCTCATGCTTCCGAATCAGGGAAAGTTACAAATCCGCTTGCCCGTTTTGCCGGAGAAGTACACTTTTCATAAAACCTTCATCAGACAGGCCTATTTCTATAGGTCTGTCTTAATTTTTCTTACTTGTCACCCGCGTGAAAAAATGAAATTTCAGCTAAGAAAATATTAATTTTCAGGGAAAATTAGCTAGTGATTAACATGAATGCAGGAAATGATTAGTCTTTTTATAATGGGTAAGATAGTTTAAAATTAAGTGAAGCTTGTCGAATTTTAACGATATTTGGTAAAGGTGGATTCCATGGATAATTTGGATACCTCATTTGTACATGCAGAAATAAATCGATTAATGGAAACTCTCAAACTACAGCTTCAAGGTGGAAAAGAACGACAAACACTTAAGGAACTTGATAAACTGCTTCATAATTATCTCACTTTCTACGATGACTTAGCATTTACAGAAAGCAAAGTGATGGAAGAAACTCTGGCTATTGAAGTGGAAAATGATTTTCAACGAACCGTGGCAGCATTAATGAATATGGTATTTAAAGTTAGAAAAAATAAAAATGGAAATTATTACTTTACCATGTATGAAGGAAAGCTGGCCAGATCCTTAGGGCTTACCACAGCTTTTGTAGAAGGAAAAGAAATGGATGAGATTTTCGGGTTGGAAAAAGCCGGGTACTTAACAAAAAAATACGACAAAGCATTTGCTGGAGAAAACGTTACATATAAACATAAATTAAAGGACACTTTCCTTTACTCCACGTTAGCTCCTATCCAGCACGAGGGAGAAGTGGTGGAAATCATCGGTTCTTCTGTTGATATAACTGTGCATGCAGAGGCTGAGATGCGAGTCAGGCATATGGCCTATCACGATCCATTGACGGACTTGCCTAACCGGCGGAAATTACAGAAAGACTTGGAAGAAAGGTTAACATCCACTGATAAGCAGAAGGGCACACCTTTCTATATCCTTTTATGTGACCTGGATCGTTTCAAATATATTAATGATGCCCTTGGTCACACGGCTGGTGATGAAGTCATCCAGCTGATTGGAAGGCGAATCCGTGAAGTGATCAGCGAAAAAGGGAAGCTGTACCGACTTGGTAGTGATGAATTTGTTGTTATCACCGATCAGGCAAGCTCAGAAAAAGATGCGCGTAAATTAGGTAACTCTATTTTGGAACAAGTAAGCAAACCATTGCGTATAAAAGGGAAAGAATTATTTCTCACCACAAGTATTGGCATCGCTGGTTATTCAGGCGGTGGTACTACGGCTGGAAAATTGATTGGAAATGCGGATATTGCCATGCATTATTGCAAACTGAAAGGACGGCAGAGTCTGCTCTTTTATTCAGACTCCATGAATAAGTCCTACAATGAATTGGTTTCTTTAGAAGGCGAATTGCGTGCAGCCATCCGTAATAAGGAGCTGCTGCTGTATTATCAGCCGAAAATTGACGTCCGTTCCGGGGTGATCAGTGGTATGGAAGCTCTCGTTCGGTGGAAGCACCCTGTCCAAGGATTCATTTCCCCAGGGAAATTTATTCCGATTGCTGAGGAGACTGGATTGATTCTAAAGCTGGGGGAATGGGTGCTTTTTGAAGCATGTCGCCAGAACAAAGAATGGATGGAAAAAGGATATGCCCCGGAACGTGTGGCTGTCAATGTCTCAGCAGAAGAAATTCAGCGGCATGATTTTGCAAGCCGTGTAGAGAAAATATTAGAGGAAACAGGGATGCCTGCTCGGTTTTTAGAAATAGAGATAACGGAAAACAGTATCATGCAAAATACAGATGCATGCATCCAAACGATGCAGGAGCTGAAAAGGCAGGGAATCGCTTTGTCGATTGATGATTTTGGCACTGGTTACTCCTCGCTTGGGTACTTACGCCAGTTCCCGATTAATTACTTAAAAATTGACCAATCCTTCATAAAAGATGTCAGCACGAACCCAAGTGGTGCAGAAATTGTGAAGGCGATGATTCAGCTTGCGCATACGTTCAAGTTAGAGGTTATTGGAGAGGGCGTGGAAAAGCCTATGGTTTTAGGCTTCCTTAAAGAGAATGGCTGTGATCATTATCAGGGCTATCACTTTAGTAAGCCGCTTCCACCGGAAGAATTCGAGAATTTTTTAACACAGCGTAATCATTATACTTTTCATACGAATAAATAAAGCAACGCCATGTAGGCGCTGCTTTATTTTGCCATTAAATTTTGTTCTAATTAAGAATAAGAGGATTGTTTCTCCTGACGTTTTTCTTCCTTGGCTACTTTCAAGAAGCGCTTAGTTTCTGATGCTACCACGCCGGATAGAAGCAAGAGCCCGATCAAGTTAGGGAATGCCATCAACCCGTTCATTATGTCAGCAAAGGTCCATACGATGCCCAGTTCCTGGACAGCGCCTACAAACACGAATAAGACGAATGCGATTTTATAAAGTGGTAAAGCGCGGTCTTTTGTCAGGTAACCAAAACATTTCTCTCCATAGTAAGACCAACCTACGATGGTGGAGAAAGCGAAGAATACAAGGCCGAGGGAAACAATATAACCACCAATATCACCTAAGAAAATGGAGAATGAGGCAGTAGTTAAATCAGCTCCTTCCAGGTCGCCATTACCATATTGACCTGCCATAACGATTGTCAGACCAGTCATCGTACAGACGATGATCGTATCGATTAAAACTTGAGTCATCGAAACCAATGCCTGGCGGCCAGGATAGTCGGTCTTGGCAGCAGCAGCTGCGATCGGAGCAGAACCTAAGCCAGCTTCGTTGGAGAAGACCCCTCGTGCGACACCATAGCGGATGGCAGTACCTAACAGGCCGCCAGCTACCGCATTCCCGCTGAATGCATCCGTGAAGATGGTGCCGAATGCTGCAGGTACGAGGTGAAAGTTAGTAAAGATAATAATAAGTGCACCAATGACATAAAATATCGCCATGATCGGGACAAAAAATGCAGTGACTTTACCGATACTTTTAATTCCGCCAAGTAATACCAAACCTGCCAGCGCAGTAAGAATCAATCCTGTTACCCAGGTAGGGATGGAGAACGTGGCATCGAGTGCATCGGATACAGAATTGGATTGCACCATATTTCCAATACCGAAAGCAGCTATCGCACCAAAGATAGCAAACAAGATACCGAGTGTTTTTCCAAGGCCTTTCATTTTTAAACCCCGGTCCAGGTAATACATCGGTCCACCAGACATGTTTCCGTTTTTGTCTGTGATTCGATATTTAACGGCCAGAATGGCTTCAGCATACTTTGTTGCCATTCCGAAAATAGCGGTGATCCACATCCAGAATACGGCACCTGGACCGCCAAGGACGACAGCTGTAGCTACCCCGGCAATATTACCGGTTCCAATAGTGGCTGCCATCGCAGTAGTCAAAGCCTGGTAGTGGGAAATGTCACCTTTCGATTTTTTATCTTGTTTACCCGGACTGAATGCAAGCTTCAACGCGTAAGGCAATGCGCTGAATTGCAAAAATCCGAGCCTAAGTGTCAAATAGACACCGGTTCCGACGAGCAGGATCAATAATACCGGACCCCATACAACGCCGGATATACTGCTTAAGACATCTTGCATGATTAGTACCCCCTTTTTTCCTTATATATAAAATATTCCGAAAACTCAGGGCAAATGTCAAGCTATTTCGGGTATAATAGTAGACGATAAGAGAAGTTTTTATCGGTAAAAATGGGGGTAGCAGTCGATATATACAAAATTTGTATGAGATAAAAAGAGAAGAATTGGGGGAGAAGAAGTAATGATTAAAGTTCTATTTGTTTGTTTAGGCAACATTTGCCGGTCGCCGATGGCGGAAGCTATTTTTCGCGATTTAATAAGGAAAGAAGGATTGGATAATAAGATATCTATAGACTCTGCCGGGGTCGGTCACTGGCATGTTGGTGACCTTCCACATGAGGGAACGAGAGAAATACTGGATAAATATAAAATTTCTTATGAAGGAATGGCTGCCAGGCAAATTACAGAGCGCGATTGGGACGATTTTGATTACTTGATTGCGATGGATGAAAAGAATGTCACCGATATGGCAGGTATTAGAGAAAAAGAAGATGTTACCGTAGCTCGACTGCTTGATTTTATCCCGGAAGCAGAAGTGAAAAATGTCCCCGATCCATTCTTTACCGGCAATTTTGAATATGTCTATGAACTTGTATCGGCTGGCTGCAGAGAACTTTTAAATAAAATCAAAAAAGACTATCAATTATCAAAGGAGGAATAGGTAAATATGAATGAGCATAAGTTTTGGAAAGGGGTCATGATCGGTGCCGTAATTGGAGGAGCTGTTACGCTGTTGGACAAGGAGACCAGAGAGTATGTCTTTAGCAGCACAAAACGGGCTGGGGTATCTGTTAAGAGTTATACTTCAAATCCTTCAGAAGCTATCCGGGAGTTACGCCTTAAATACAACCAGTTGACGAACCGTGTGGCAGATGGGGCTAAAGATATACTGGAAGTTTTGAATAAAGTGGAGGAACTGCTTGATAAAGTGAGCGAATGGGAAAAAGAAGTAGAAAAGGACGTCGAGAAACTGATAGATCACCGGGACGTTTCATAACATTCTCCCAATGGTTAGGAGAGGGATATCATGAAAGAGTTCTTTAGTTTTATAAAAGAGGTAGGAGCGAGCTTCAACAAGGATGACATCAGCGGCATGGCCGCTCAATTATCTTACTTTTTTTTATTATCTTTATTCCCTTTCATGATATTCCTTGTCACTTTATTAGGCTATATGCGGCTTTCGCAGGAAAGGCTGTTGGATTTTATTCACACCTATGCTCCTCCGGAAACCTACACGATGATTCAGGAAAATCTGGCAGAATTGATGGCAAGTCAGAATAGTGGCTTACTGTCTATAGGTATCATCGGCACGTTATGGTCTGCGTCCAATGGTGTCAACTCCATTATGCGTGCATTCAACCGTGCTTATGATGTAGAAGAAAGCCGTTCCCCATTTGTCGGAAGAATTATTGCTATCGTACTTACTATTTCGATGATCGGTGTCATTGCCGTCGCATTTTTACTCCCTGTGTTTGGAAGAATGGTCGGGGTCTATCTGTTTTCTATTTTTGGATTGTCCGAAGGTTTCCTTGAGTTGTGGAATGCCTTACGCTGGGTAATTTCTTCGATCATCTTTTTTCTCGTCCTTATGTTTCTGTATATGCTGGCACCCAATAAATACATTAAAATAAAGCATGCTTTTCCTGGCGCGGTGTTTGCAACTGTTGGCTGGCAGATCGTGTCCTTATTATTTTCATTTTATGTTACCAGCATGGGTAATTACTCAGCCACTTATGGCAGCCTCGGCGGCTTTATCGTCTTGATGATCTGGTTTTATATATCCGGGATCATCATAATCTTAGGAGGAGAAATTAATGCAATTTTGCGGAGGAGAAAATTGGGTATCCATTCCTCCTGATAGCGCGTATAATCGCTGTACTTCATGCAGAACATAAGCATGATTATTGAAAAAAAGGAGTGGCAGCGATGAGCGATAATAAGCAAAACCATAATAATAAGAACAACAAGAAGCAAAAAAGTGATGCTCCTAAACACAAAACAAGCAGCTCCGCGAATAAGCAGAATAACTACCACTAACACTAAAAAAGGCTCCCCGAATGGGAAGCCTTTTTTGATGGCTTATACCTTGATACATGCTAGGATTTTAGAAGTCGCAAGCCATTGAGGATAACGAGTATGGTACTACCTTCATGACCAATGACGCCTAGTGGCAGGTCCAGAACCTGCAGGAAGTTTGAAATAATAAGTACCATGATGACCAATATGGAGAAGACGACGTTTTGTTTAACGATTTTGTTCATTCGTTCGGAAAGTTTAATGGCATTGGCGATTTTCGGTAAGTCATTTTTCATCAAAACGATATCAGCCGTTTCTAAAGCAACATCTGTGCCCTCCCCCATGGCGATGCCCACATTTGCGGTAGCCAGAGCAGGTGCATCATTGATGCCATCACCGACCATACCGACGTTGTCAAAATTGTTACGAAGAATCTTTACCTCTTCCACTTTCTCCTCCGGCATACATTCAGCCACATAGTTATCAAGCCCAGCTTCTTCAGCAATCGCTTTTGCGGTTGTTTCATTATCACCGGTCAGCATAACAGTGTAAATTCCGTGTTGGCGTAAAATTTTGATGGCATTTTTGGTTTCTTCTCGAACCGTGTCCTTTAAAGCGACAACTCCTGCGATGCCTTGTTCATCTCCAATGAAAACGACCGTTTTACCTTGCTTAGCTAATTGTTCCAGAATTCTTCCGTGGAAGGATTCGGCAGCTTCTTTTCCAAGAAAACCTGGCTTACCGATCTTCCATGTGACTCCGTCAACTTGTGCGGTAACGCCATTGCCGGCAAGATCCTGCATATTGCTGATTTCCAGACGTTCAATTCCGGGTTTGGTGTCAGTGTAATTGACAATAGCCTGTGCTAACGGATGGTTGGATTCTCTTTCTATTGAAGCAAGTACCGATAGAACTCTACCAGACTCTTCCTCTGAGCGGAAAAACACATCTGTGACTTCCGGTTTTCCTTTGGTCAGTGTGCCCGTCTTGTCAAAAGCAATCGCATTTAAATGGAAAAGATTCTCGAGGTGGACCCCACCTTTAAAGAGAACTCCATTTCGGGCACCGTTTGATATAGCTGACAGCGTTGCCGGCATAATAGATGCCACTAAAGCGCATGGAGAGGCAACTACCAATAGGATCATTGCTCTGTATATCGTATCTGTCCAGCTCCAGCCAAACAGAAAGTGAGGTAAAAACATCATTAATGCAACCACAATCAAGACGATTTTGACATAAGTACCTTCAAACCGTTCGATAAACAATTGAGATGGTGATTTTTCACTTTGCGCGGACTGTACCAACTGTATGATTTTCTGAAAAAGCGTTTCATCAGACGGTTTCGTGATTTCAACGGTAATGCTTCCATTAATATTGACTGTCCCGGCAAATACTTCTCCACTGGTTTCTTTTGTTACTGGAACAGATTCTCCAGTAATCGCACTTTCATCCAGGGTGGTTCGCCCTTTAATAATGGTGCCATCAGAAGGAACACGTTCACCAGCCTTGATAAGGATGCGGTCACCCAGTTGCAACTCCTTAACTGAAACGATTTCTTCTTTTTTATTTTTTATACGCAAAGCCTCTTCAGGCTGTAAATCCATTAAAGATGAAATTTCCCGTTGGCTTTTATTCATGGTGTAAGTTTCCAATGCTCCACTTAATGCAAAGATAAATATCAGGATAGCTCCTTCTGTCCAGTAGCCGATAATAGCAGAACCGATTGCCGCGAATATCATCAACATCTCGACATTAAGTTCCCGATTTTCAATGGTTTCCTCAATACCTTCTTTAGCTTTTGCAAAACCTCCAATGACGAAGGCGGATAAATGAAGAACAACAAATGTTCCATAGCTCATGAATCCTTCAAAAATCCAGGCAGTCAGAATGATAATTCCACTGACTACCGCTGCGATAAGTTCAATATGCTCTTTAAACTTTTCCCACCCAACATATGATTTTTGCGTATGCGGGGTTTGTGGCTGATTTGGACTGAGTGCACGTGCTTCTGAACTCATGTTCTCAACTCCTCTTTTATAATTGAGAATAGTAATCAACGTCATTTGACCATATAAATGATAAAATCTATCAATTAGGACTTGATAGCATTAATTTTAAATTAAAATAATTATAATTTAGTACTTGTTATTATCATAGCACATTTTGGGATATTATCAAGTGATAATCGTTGGATTAATTATCCTTTTTTAAAGGAGGGTTATATTGTTGCAAACTAGCCTTCCCGTTGCTATATTGGTGAAGTGTGAATTTTAAGGAGGGAGAAATAGTTATGAAAAATAAAGCACTCTTTTTTATACTTATGATAGTTTCTGCTTTCGCGTTAGCGGCTTGCGGTTCTTCTGACCAGACAGGGGAAAAATGGTCAGAAATTGAGGAACAAGGAGAAGTGGTGGTAGGCACATCTGGTACCCTTTATCCTGCTTCATTTTATCCTGAAGGATCTGATGAAGAATTAACAGGCTATGATGTAGAAATTATGCGTGAAATCGGTGACCGTCTTGGCCTCGAGGTAAAGTTTGAAGAATATGGGGTAGACGGTCTACTTTCAGCCATTAAAAGTGGACGGATCGATATGGCAATCAATGACATGGAAGTGACAGAAGAGCGAAAGAAGGAGTTCGCATTCAGCGACCCTTATAAGTATTCTTATTCGACGATGATTGTGCGGGAAGATGACTTGTCCGGAATTGAAAAGCTTGAAGATTTAGATGGTAAAGTTGCCGGCGGCGGAGCCACTACTGTTTTTGCAGAGATTTCACGTCACTTTGGAGCTGAGGTGAAAACTTACGGAAATGTAACCAATGATGTATATTTGCGCGATGTAGAGAATGGGCGTACCGATTTAATTATCAATGACTATTACCTGCAATCATTGGCATTAAAAGCACTGCCGGACATTGATGTTACGTTACATCCGGACTTGAAGTTTCATCCAACAAATTCTGCGATCGTAATGCCAAAAGACGCAGGTACATTACAACAAAAAGTGAATGAAACATTGAATGAAATGCGTGAGGATGGAACTTTAACTGAAATTTCGAAAGAATTCTTCGGCGGAAAAGATGCATCAAAGAAACCAGACGAGGATATTCGAGAGATCGAAGGCTTAGATTTGTAGGTGAGTGAATATGTTCGGCATTGAAATCAAACGAGTAGAGATCGAGGATCTGTTCAATGCACAGCGGGCCTGGGATAACCTCCCCTTTGTATTAAGTGGGGTACCGCTGACTTTATTGGTGGCTATCCTTGGTATGCTGCTTGGACTGTTGATCGGTTTATTTCTTGCTCTGGCGAGGCGATCGGACAAACGGGTGCTGCGCTGGCCTGCAAGGATGTATATATCCTTCATGCGAGGTACACCTATCTTAGTTTTCCTGTTTATCCTGTATTTTGGCCTTCCGGTGGTTGGGGTTGAATTGACTGCCACCATGGCTGCTGTTTTAGGGTTTGGATTGAATTCGGCTGCTTATATCGCTGAAATTAATCGTTCCTCTCTAAGCAGTGTGGATAGGGGACAATGGGAATCTGCACAGGCTTTAGGTTTTTCGTATTGGCAGACGATGAGAAGAATTATCCTTCCTCAAGCTACGAGAATAGCTATACCGCCACTGACGAATGTGTTCCTGGATTTGATGAAAGCGACGTCCTTGGCTGCAATGATCTCAGTACCTGAACTTTTCAATAAAGCGCAGATTGTAGCAGGAAGAAATTACGACACGATGACAATGTATATCCTGGCAGCATTGATTTATTGGCCGATGACAATGGTATTCTCTGCTTTGCAGGATTATTTAGAACAGCGCTACAATAAATATTTATAGAAAAGAAGCTCTCCAGGCAATGCCTGCCAGAGCTTCTTTTTTATTTTTATAAACGTTATTTTTGACACAAGAGGCTTATTCAATTAAAGGGCGGAAAGTCGAAGACTTGATTTCGAGATATTTAGGGTTCTATACCATAAAAGTGTCAGGGGCGGCTGGAAAACTACTCGCTTTCCTACGGGGGAACCGGCAAGCCTCCTCAGTCGTTTCACTCCCTGCGGGGTCTCGCCTGGCTCCTTCTCCCGCGGGAGTCTCGCAGTTTCCCAACCACCCCATCCGAAGAATGAGAGCAACGACCCCCTGCCATATTTGAAGATGTCTTCTACTTCACTTTTAATGGATAATTGAACAAAGACGCGGTTTTCAGCTCACTTTTTATGTGTAGCTCGTCGCTCACTCTTTGTTTAAAGATATACCGATGTTTCCGTTCCTCTCATAAACGCAAGGAGGTCCGGGAAATTGCGAGACTCCTATGGGAGGGTAGTACATGGTGAGATCCCGCAGGGCTTTAGCCCGAGGAAGCTCACCGTACGCCCATGGAAAGCGAGTAATTTCCCGAACCTCCAGACCGTTACTAACGTAACGGAAACAACTTATCTCGAAACTGAGTCTTCAGTAAAAGGTAGCTTATCTGGAAAACAGATGTAATTGTAATGGTTACGATTAGATACTTGTGTATACGTTCGTAAGCCGTTATAATGTAATTCGTAATCATTATGATTTAAAGAGGGATTAGTATGACAGATAATAAAGTTTTAGAAATGGATAATGTATCCTTTAAATATGAAAAAGAGACGGTAGTGAAGGATGTATCACTCACTATCGAGGCGGGTCAATTCTTTGGGCTGGTCGGCCCGAATGGCTCTGGTAAATCCACATTGATCAAGCTTATGCTTGGCCTGTTGAAACCTACAAAAGGAAGTATCAAGCTGTTTGGGTCTCCTGTCCGCAGCTTTAAACATTGGGAAGAAATCGGGTTTGTATCACAAAAAGCCAACAGCTTTAACTCTGGATTTCCGGCTACCGTGTTAGAAGTAGTCAAAACAGGGCTAATCTCAAAGACGGGCTTGTTTCGTTTTTATAATAAGAATGACCGGGAGAAAGCGATGCAGGCGTTAAAGACAGTAGAGATGGAAGACTACTTCAACCATAATATCGGTGAACTTTCTGGTGGACAGCAGCAGCGTGTATTTATTGCCAGAGCGTTGGTGAGCGATCCGAAGTTTTTGATATTAGACGAGCCCACTGTTGGAGTCGATGCCAAACATGTGGCTGACTTTTATCAATTGCTGCACAAATTGAATCGCAACGAAGGGATTACATTATTAATGGTTTCCCATGATATTGGGACGATTACCGAACATGCGAGCCATGTTCTCTGTATGAATAAAACCATTCATTTTCATGGAGAGTCTCATGAGTATAAGGCATTTTCTAATGAAGATCTCAGTCGATTATACGGTCATCCGGTCCAGCAGCTGACCCACAACCATGGGGAGGTGGACCCTCGTGATTGAAAGCTTTTTCACCTATGAGTTCTTACAGAACGCTGCGTTAGCCGGTTTGATGATCGGATTTGTGGCACCCCTTCTTGGTGTCTTTATCGTTGTGCGGCGATTGTCGCTGATTGCGGATGCGCTCTCACACATTACTTTAACAGGAATTGCGGCAAGTCTGTTATTAGAAAAGCGGGTAACGGCGATCAATGAATGGAACCCCGTTTATATGGGGATGGTGTTTTCTGTTACAGGCGCCATTCTGATTGAAAAACTTAGAAAAGTTTATAAGCATTATGAGGAACTCGCGATTCCGATCATCTTATCTGGAGGAATCGGTGTCGGGGTCATATTGATCTCGCTTGCGGATGGCTTTAACACCGACTTATTCAGTTATTTATTCGGAAGTGTCACTGCTGTCAGCCGTGCGGATATGTCGACAGTGTTAGTGATTACATTATTGGTACTTGCCGTCGTTTTGTTGTTCTATAAAGAGCTGTTTGTGCTGTCGTTTGATGAAGACCATGCTGCGGTGTCCGGGGTTAATGGAAAATTGATCCACCTATTGTTCATTGTTATGGTGGCCCTAGTTATCGCTTCAGCGATGCAAATTGTCGGTATATTGCTCGTATCAGCATTGATGACCCTTCCTGTTGCTGCAGCATTACGCATCTCTAAAAGTTTTAAACAAACGATTGGATTATCTATCTTTTTCGGAGAATTAGCCGTAATCGTTGGATTAATTACTTCCTATCAGCTAAGCGTACCGCCGGGCGGAACAATTGTAGTGACTGCCATTTTGATATTAATCGGAGCGATAGCCTATCGGAAGGTTTCAGGTCAATTATCATTAAAGGGTGAAACGGTATGAATATAGAAAAAGCAATTAATAAATTAAAAGAAAAGGGATATAAGCGTACGAAACAGCGAGAGCGGATACTTGAGATATTCTCGGAGCAGGATCAAGGATATATTCCTGCCAAGACGATTTTAAAGGAAATTCAAAAGGACTTTCCCGGGGTAAGCTATGATACCATCTACCGTAACTTATACTTGCTGGCAGAAGAACAGGTGCTTGAATCGACTGAACTGGATGGGGAGAAACATTTCCGTTTCCATTGTGACACGCATGGCCATCATCATCATTTCATATGTACCGGTTGTGGCAAAACAAAGGCGGTAGAGTTTTGTCCCATGGATAAAATAGCCCAAAGCCTGGATGGTTATGCTGTTGATGATCATAAGTTCGAGATTTACGGAAAGTGCCCAGGGTGTCTTTAACAACGGAGCGTATCGTACGAGACGGTACGCTTTTATTCAGGTTTGAACTAAATGGTAGTGATTACTATTTACAAAGCGTAATGATTACGCTATAATTCGTTTCAGTAACGGAGGGGGAGAGTAAGCGATGAAAAAGAGGTATTTATTTTTATTATCATTATTATTGACTGTTTTCCTGGGAGCTTGTGGAGAGCAAGCGAGTCAAAACGACGCTTCAGATGAGGAAGTTAAAGAAACACTTAAACTTTATACAACGGTCTATCCGTTGATGGATTTTGTTGAAAAAATTGGCGGAGATCATGTAGAAGTGGAGTCAATCCTTCCTCCTGGTGCGGATTCGCATACATTTGAACCCGATACAAAACAAATGATAGAAGTAGCAGAAGCAGATGGTTTCATTTATAGCGGAGCCGGACTGGAAGCTTATGCAGAAAAGATCTCCAATGCTGTTGAAGCAGAGGACGTGAAAATCCTGGAGGCGAGTGAAGGTATCGATTTGGAGAATCATGAACACCAACAGAATGAAGAAGATGGCGGCCATGATGAGCATGACGATGAGGAAAGTCATGCCGGAGAAGAAGATGATGGTCATGGTCATGGTGATAACGACAAAGACCCTCACGTATGGCTTGATCCTGTCCTATCCATCCAGCTGGCAGCTAATATCAAAGACCTTCTTGTTGAATTAAAACCGGAAGAGGAAGAAACCTTTGAAGAGAACTTCAACAATCTGAAAACAGACTTGGAGGAGCTGGATCATTCGTTTGCTAACGAAATAAAAGCACAATCCAAAAATAAAATCATTGTGTCCCATGCGGCTTATGGTTATTGGGAACATGCCTATGGTCTTGAACAGATTGCAGTCAGTGGATTAAGTCCAACGGAAGAGCCATCACAAAAACAGTTAGAAAAAATCATCAAAGTAGCGGAAGACAATGACTTAAAGTATGTATTGTTCGAACAAAATGTTACTCCTAAAGTATCCGAAGTCGTTCAAAAAGAAATTAATGGAGAAGCATTAAGAATTCATAATTTATCAGTTTTGACAGATAATGATATCGAAGATGATGAAGATTACTTCAGCTTAATGTATCGGAATCTCGAGGTCTTGAAGAAAGCACTACAATAAAAATGGGGCTGTCCCATAAGTCCTCTTTAAAATGGAAAAACCACGAAGAAATTGATTTTTCTTCGTGGTTTTTTCGTTGTGAGCTTATTTCCCCGGTGAAACAGGCGGTTCCACTCCGCCTGTTTCAGGAAGTTGTGGGCGATGGCGACCAGCCCAAACTCTATATTTACTTTATCGAGGCCCCGGAGAAAAAATCTCCGGAACGACCGATTGCCTTTGATATGACCGAACACACTTTCCACCTCAACTTTTCGTTTGGCGTAGATTTGTGCTCCTTCGTCACAC
>NZ_JAASRY010000010.1 GCF_011761345.1 Thalassobacillus devorans | reverse complement strand
ATGTTTGCACTGCTAAAGTGCGTTGTTCATTTCCTCATATAATGAAGAAATTATATTGACGTACTGGTTGGTTCGTTCAGTTTTCAAAGATCAAATTGTTTTGCCGCTCAAATTGGCGACTTAATTAATTTATCATGTGGTTGTTTTAATGTCAACAACTTTTCATGAATATTTTTGCTCGGTTGCTTTCTCTCTTAACGCAACGTTTAATAATTTATCATGGTTCCAGAAATGAATCAAGGGGAAATTAAAATATAAATTAATTCTGATTATTTAAGCGGGAGACTCTGTTAAACTTTTTTGCTTTTCCATGAGAGAGTTATTCCACAAAAGGGCCGAAAAGTCAAAGACTTGATTTCGAGACATTGTTTGAGGAATAGGGGCATTGGGGAAGGATTCGCTTTCCTGCGGGGGACCTGGCAAGCTTCCTCGGGCTGCGCCCTGCGGGATCTTGCCTTGCTCCTTCTCCCGCGGGAGTCTCACCCTTCCCCCACGCCCATTGCCATATAAAGATACTCGAAATCGTGTTTGGAAAGTCCAGCCCTATTTTGTGAGAGAATCCTATTACAATAGTAAGTTGACCGTATTTTCTGCTCCAAAAGCACTCTAATTCTGATGGAGGTTTCGAGAAACTAACCAACGTATGGTGGCTGGGTAAACGGTGAGACTCCTGTGGGATGAACATGAGCGGTGAGATCCCGCAAGGCGAAGCCTGAGGAAGCTCACCACATACCCACGGAAAGCGATCCGTTTTCCCAGCCACCATAATCGCAATCAAAAGTCTCGAAACTGAGTCTTCAGTAAAAGGGAGCTTTTATTGTAAAACACATCAAGATTTGACTGGCCAAACAAAAAGAACCCCAGCCGGTTATCAGCTGGAGTTCTCTTCTTCTTGATTAGTCACGATTTCTCATTTGCGGGAACAGTAACACATCTCTAATCGATGGTGAGTTCGTCAATAACATAACGAGACGATCAATACCGATACCTAACCCGCCAGTCGGTGGCATTCCATATTCCAGGGACTCTAAGAAATCTTCATCCATCATATGGGCCTCATCATTTCCTTGCTCTCTTTCTTTCAACTGGCCTTCAAAGCGTTCACGCTGATCAATCGGATCATTTAGCTCAGAGAAAGCATTCGCATGCTCCCGGCCAACGATAAATAACTCGAAACGATCTGTGAAGCGAGAATCTTCCGGGTTCTTTTTAGCCAATGGTGAAATTTCAATTGGATGACCATACACGAATGTAGGCTGAATCAATTTCTCTTCCACACGCTGTTCAAAGAATTCATTCAGGATATGGCCGAATGTCATCGTATCCTGAATTTCTATGCCATGCTCCTTGGCCAGGGTTTTGGCTTCTTCATCGCTCATGTCTTTCCAGAAATCTACGCCAGTATGCTCTTTCACTAAATCCACCATATGGCGTCGAGCCCACTTAGGTTCAAGGTCGACTTCTACTTCACCGTATGCAACTTTTGTTGTGCCTAGAACATCTTTTGCAATATGAGCAACGAGGTTTTCAGTCAAGTCCATTACATCATGGAAGTCGGCGTATGCTTCATATAACTCAAGCATGGTGAACTCAGGGTTATGGCGGGTAGATACCCCTTCATTTCGGAAGACTCGTCCAATTTCATAAACTTTTTCCAGACCGCCTACAATCAGGCGCTTCAAGTGTAACTCGATTGCGATTCGCATATATAAAGGAATATCTAATGCATTATGATGGGTAATGAAAGGTCGGGCAGAAGCTCCACCTGGAATTCCATGCATCATTGGCGTTTCTACTTCAAGGAAGCCAAGGCCATCTAAATAACGGCGCATCGACTGGATGATTTTGCTTCGTAATACAAAAGTGTCGCGGCTGTCCGGGTTCGTAATCAAGTCAAGGTAACGCTGGCGGTAGCGTTGTTCTACATCCTTCAGGCCATGAAACTTTTCCGGAAGCGGGCGCAATGATTTTGTAAGCATAGTGAATTCATCCGCTTTTACAGATAATTCACCGACTTTTGTTTTGAATACTGTCCCTGTTACACCCACGATGTCTCCCATATCTGCCGTATTGAATAGTTCATACGCGTCCTCTCCAACACGGTCTTTCCTGACATAGATCTGGATTTGACCGCTTAGATCCTGGATATGAGCAAATCCTGCTTTCCCCTTTCCACGCTTGGTCATAATCCTTCCTGCTATAGTCGTGTTGATTTCTTGTTCTTCTAGTTCCTCTTTGGTATAAGACTCATACTGTTCTTTCAGATCATCAGCTACATGGGTCCGGACAAACTTGTCGCCAAATGGATCCAGGCCTTTTTCGCGATAGGCTTCTAATTTTTCTCTCCTCACCCGCATGTGCTCATTTAATTCTTCTGTCACTTCAACCACTCCGTTTCCCTTACTGGTGTAGATATACAAACGACCTTTTCAGGCTGGCTCATGTTATTTCAAACTCGATTCGTTCCTCCATATAAAAACTGCCAGTATAGCACCTGGCAGTATTACAACTATGATTTAGTATAGAAAAGACTCAGGAAAGTGTCAATGTAAAGCACCAAGACCCGTTCATGCGGCGTCCAGCTTATTTGCCCAGCAATCACATGGATGCCTGTAATTTTGCCTGATAAAGGCAGGGGTAGCACTCACCTTTTACTTTCAGGTCTGTCTCCGCAATTAAACATAGAGGTCTTCCTCTTGGTTGTAATAAGCTATCTCTTCAAAAGTGATGTCCAATGTCTCTGCAATTTGCTCCAGATTAGAACGGCTTGGCTTACGGGCGCCGCGTTCTAACTCTCCAAGCACCGACACTGACATATTCATTCTCTTAGCGAACTCTACCTGAGTCATACCTTTTAATTTTCGGAATCCTTTAATCCTTCTTCCCCACTGATTGTCTGCCATGGAATTACTCCTTTTGTTTCATTCTTGGGTATTTTATTTAATATATCTTCAACTGTCCTATTAAGGTTAGGCAGGATAACTTCCGGGCTGACCTCTCCCAGCGGCACCATTACAAATGCACGCTCATGCATTGCTGGATGCGGAACAATAAGACGCTCAGATACGATATTTTCTTGATTATAGAGTAAAATGTCAAGGTCTATTGTCCGTGGCCCCCACTTAACTTCCCTTTTCCTTCCTAATTGCGCTTCAATGGATTGGCATATGTCGAGAAGTTCGAGAGGACGGAGTGTCGTCTTGATTTCAACCACCATATTTAAAAAATCACTTTGTTCCGTATATCCAACAGGCATGGTTTCATAAATAGAGGAGCTGCGGGTTAACTGGATAGCATGGTGAGACTCCAACTCAGTAATGGCTTCATCTAGATATTCTTTTCTTGGTTCAATATTGGAACCCAAGGCAATGTATACCTGGTTACCCATTCAACCACGGCTCCTGTATATCTCAATTGCCACCGATTGATAATGCCCGGGAATTGGCGGGTCTGGTTTGATCACCTTTACGCGGCAGCCTTCCATTTTCGAAAAAGCGCCAAGCAAACGGTCCGCCACGTCTTCCGCTACTGCTTCAACCAACTTTTTCGCTTCTCCCTCAACGATCCCTTTAGTGACTTGATATATTTCTCCATAATCAATGGATGCATTCATATCATCTGTTTTTCCTGCCTGCTCCAAATCAACATCCAGTTCCAAATCCACGTAAAATCGCTGCCCAAGCTTGTTTTCTTCTGGAAATAATCCGTGATATCCATAGAATTCCATCTTATTCAAATATATTTTATCCATGCTCATTCTCCTTTACCAACCATTGCGTCCATCATTTTAGCCATTCGCGCGACTGGTTTTACATCATGGACACGCACCATATGGACACCCTTTGATATCCCAAGACAAACCGTGGCGCCTGTCCCTTCCATGCGTTCTTCTGCCGGAAGGTCCAGTATTTGTCCGATGAACCTCTTCCTGGAAGTCGCCAGCAGCATTGGATAGTTCAATTCCTGGAAGGAATCAAGGTGACGCATTACCACCAGGTTGTCGTCATGATTCTTAGCAAAACCGATGCCCGGATCCAGGATAATATTTTCTTCCCGTACGCCAGCTTCCTTTGCAATGGTGATACTTTCTTTTAAATCCTCTTTCATATCCACAATCAGGTTTTGATATTCTGTATTGGCCCGATTATGCATCAAGATAATCGGAACATTTAAGCTTGCTGCAACCTCAGCCATTTTCGCATCTCTTTTAGCTGCCCAGACGTCGTTGATTATGTCAGCTCCCGCCTCAACTGCCTGGCGCGCCACCTCTGCTTTATACGTATCAATAGAGATCGGAATAGTAAGCACACTGGAAAGCTTTTTGATAACCGGGAGTACCCGTTCCAGCTCCTCACGTTCTGATACTGGATCATGACCCGGCCTGGTGGATTCTCCACCAATATCAATAATATCGGCTCCGTCCCTTTCCATCGCTGCCGCTTGTTCCACTGCTTTTTCTAAATCAGAAAACTTTCCCCCATCGGAGAAAGAGTCTGGAGTGACATTCAGGATTCCCATGATTAATGTCTTTTTATCTAAGTCGTATACTTGCTTCTTTGTATTTAATGTAAAGCCCATCGTTATTTCCTCATTTCCGTACGAAAATATTCCTTGTCTATTTTACACTATTTGAAAAATAAATTCATGATATAGAAAAGAACAAAAGCGCAAGCGCCTTGCTCACCAACAACAAGCTTAATTGGAGCTGGATGGAACCAATCACGTAAAGTTATCCACAAAAAGAAAATTTAATATTTTCCTTAGAAAACCAAAAAGGACTGCGTCACTTTTGCTTGTGACACAGTCCCTTACATTATTGCTGATCTTCAAATTGATATAGCGGTGTGGATAGGTATCTTTCTCCGTTACTCGGAAGGACAGCGAGTACCTTTTTGCCTTTTCCTAACTCTTTGGCGATTTTCCTGGCAGCGTGGATGGCTGCTCCGGAGGATACCCCTCCCAGAATACCGTCTTTTCTGGCTGCTTCTCTGGCTGCTTCATATGCATCATCATTAGATACCTGGATGACTTCATCATAGATAGCTGTATCCAGTATGCCAGGAACAAACCCGGCACCGATACCCTGAATTTTGTGCGGTCCTGGCTGCCCGCCGGATAATACTGGGGAAGCGTCCGGTTCCACAGCATATATTTTGATATCGTTATAGTGCTTCTTTAGCACCTTTCCTGCACCAGTTATCGTTCCACCCGTTCCTACACCTGATACGAAGGCGTCTAATTGGTCACCCATTTGCTCGACTATTTCAGGTCCGGTTGTTTTTTCATGAATGGCGACATTTGCCGGGTTATTGAATTGTTGCGGCATGTAGTAGCCATGTTCCTTTTGCAGTTCTTCCGCTTTTTTAATCGCACCTTTCATGCCATCAGCACCTGGTGTAAGTACCAATTCAGCTCCATAGGCACGTAGCAGATTCCGTCGTTCCTGACTCATCGTATCCGGCATGACCAGCACGGTCTTATAGCCTTTGGCTGCCGCTATCATTGCCAGCCCGATACCAGTGTTGCCACTTGTTGGTTCTACAATCGTATCGCCTTCGTTCAACTGACCGCTTTCTTCGGCGGCTTCAATCATCGCTAGTGCAATACGATCTTTTACTGAGCTTCCTGGATTCATGAATTCCAATTTCAGATAGATATCGGCACTGTTTTCATCTGCAGCGCCATTCAATTTAACTACTGGTGTATTACCGACCAGCTCACTGACATTCTTCGCAATTCTCATTATCTCACTCCTAAACCCGAGTATTTTTATAGGATTTATTAATAATGTACGCAAAACTCACGGAAATGTCAAACAATTCATGAACTTTATTTTATTCTCCACCCTTGTTACTGGATTGCAGCTCTTTTAAATCTTTCACGTCAAAGTGATAAGCTTCATTACAAAAATGACAGGTTGCCTCTGCACCATGATCTTCTTCAATCATCGTCTGAAGTTCTTTATCATCTAGGCTGGCAAGGGCAACTTCTACCCGCTCTCTTGAACACTGGCATCTGAACTCCACAGGTACACGATCGAGTATATGCACATTATCTTTACCTAATAACCGGTCCAAAATCTCCTCCGGAGTATTGCCTTCCCGGATCATACTGGAAATAGGGGGGATTTCACTTAACCTTTTTTCAATGGTACTGATGGTCTCATCATCAGCCCCCGGCATCATTTGAATAATAAATCCACCTGCTGCAAGAATGGAGTGATCCGTATTGACCAGTACACCCGCACCTACTGCTGAAGGCACCTGCTCAGAATTCGCAAAGTAATACGTAAAGTCTTCGCTCACTTCTCCCGACACAATAGGAACTTGTCCGGTGAAGTGGTCTTTTAATCCCAAATCTTTGACTACACTTAAGGTCCCTTCTGTACCAACTGCACGGGCTACGTCCAATTTTCCCTGGGCATTCAAGTCAAAATCAACATGCGGGTTCTTGACGTATCCCCGGACATGACCACGGGCATCAGCATCTACAATTACCGCTTCGATCGGGCCATTTCCCTCAAGTTTGATAGTTAACTTATCATCGCCTTTTAGCATGGTACCCATCATCGCACTGATCGTCAGCGTTCGGCCAAGTGCTGCAGAAGTGGTAGCCCAAGTATCCTGCCTGCGACGTGCTTCTTCTACGGTTTTCGTGGATTGTATGGCATAGGCGCGAACTTTTCCTTCAAATGCAGTAGCACGAATTAAATAATCTGTCATCTATCATCATTCTCCTTTGAATTCTTTTTTTCCTTTATTCCGTTGATAAATGGTATATAGACCTTTCAAGGTCAAATAAGGGTCAACGATATCAATCGTAGCAGATTCATCAGCAATCAAACCAGCTAAACCACCGGTAGCGATAACTTTAGGATTAGACGGAGCGGCTTCTTTCATTCTTCTCACCACTTCATCCACCTGACCGACATACCCAAAAAACACGCCGGACTGCATCGCTTCCACTGTACTCTGACCGACAACCTGTCCCGGATTTCTGATTTCAATCTTCGGTAGCTTAGCAGCTTTTGCATACAGAGCTTCCATGGACACATTGATACCAGGCGATATGACACCGCCGACATATTCCGCATTTTCGTTGATATAACAATAGGTAGTTGCTGTTCCGAAATCAATGATTACCAGCGGTGCTTTATGCTCCTGCAAAGCACCGACAGCATTAACGATGCGGTCTGCTCCTATTTCCTTCGGGTTCGGATAAGTCATTGCCAACCCTTCATCTACTTCATCAGCTCCGATGATCATCGGCTTTCGCTTAAAGTAATTTCGGGACATCCTTTCCAAAGCAAACATGATCGGTGGAACAACCGAGGAGATAACCACTCCATGGATATCGGAAAAAACCAAACCCTCATGCTCAAATAAGGATTTGATCAACATTCCATATTCATCTTCTGTTTTATAACGGTCCGTTTTGATACGCCATTGAAATTTCAGTTTATCTTCTTCAAAAACACCCAGCACGGTGTTTGTATTCCCTACATCCAGCACAAATATCATGACATGACCCCACTTTATATATCATTTCTGAAAATTCATCATACCACACAACACATTCTTGCTTTATGATATATTTTCCTGCCGAGTCAAAGCAAGGCCAAAGGCTTAAAAGTCATTTCAAGTACAAAAGCGCAAGCGCCTTGCTAGTAATGACGTTCGACTAAAAACGGCACGTCCTCAAAAAAGACCTTGTCTTTTTCTGCGATGTACTTTCGTAGAAGTAGTTCTAGTGTGCCAACGTCGAACTGACCTGCGTCCTCGAAAAAGAAAACCACTTTTTCTTCGTGCGATGTCTTTCTAAGAAGCATTCCTTGTCCTGCAGGCCTCCGACAAGCTTAAGCCAAGCCTCGCCGTGACGTTTTTGGTCACAGAGAGGCTTGACTTAAGACCTCGAGGGGGTAGGCGCTGGAGCTGGAGACAAGAAAAAAGTCACGCTGCACTGGGCAGCGTGACTTTTTGTATTTATTCTTTACGTTCAGAATCATTTTCTTCTTCTGTTTCCTTATTATCTACGGTTGGACCTTCTTCTGGACCCGTAGGCTTGTTGTCCGTTTTGATTTCATCCTCTTTCGATTGGACGTTGACACGGACATCGGAAGTAGCGTCTTTATCAGCTTTTTCCTTTTTTCTCGCTTTCTCTCTTTCTTGTGCCAATTCTTCTATTTCTTCCTGTGTAGGAAGGCGGCCTTTTTCGAAAAGGGATTTGATTTCCGTCGCATCCAACGTTTCGATTTCCAGCAATGTAGAAGCGACAAGCTCTAACTTATCACGATTTTCTGTCAAAATCGTCTTGGCACGGTCATAACAGTAGTTGATAAAGTTTTGTGTTTCTTTATCGATATCATAGGCGATTTGATCACTGTAATTCTGTTCATTCTGGATGTCACGGCCAAGGAATACCTGTCCGCCAGAGTTAGAACCGAATTGCAATGGACCCAACTTCTCACTCATGCCATACTCGGTAACCATCTTACGAGCAATGCTGGTAGCACGCTGGAAGTCATTGTGGGCGCCTGTACTTACTTCACCGAAAATGACTTCTTCCGCTACACGTCCACCGAGCAAGCCGGTAATTTTATCAAACAGTTCCGGTTTAGTCATGAAGTAACGGTCTTCACGTGGAAGCATGACAGCATATCCGCCAGCCTGGCCACGTGGCACGATGGTAACCTTGTGTACCATGTCCGCATCATCCAATACCATGCCGATGATGGTATGGCCACTTTCATGATAAGCAACGATATTGCGCTCTTTCTTAGAGATGACCCTGCTCTTCTTCGCTGGACCAGCAATGACACGGTCGATGGCTTCATCGACATCTTCCATATCAATCGAGTCTTTATCAGCACGGGCAGCTACAAGTGCCGCTTCGTTCAACAGGTTCTCCAGGTCTGCACCTGAGAAACCAGGTGTACGCATAGCTATCGTCTTCAAATCGACATCTTTACCTAATGGTTTATCTTTAGCATGAACCGCAAGAACTTCTTGTCTTCCTTTAACATCTGGACGATCGACCGTGATTTGACGGTCAAAACGACCAGGACGTAGTAATGCCGGGTCTAAAATATCCGGACGGTTGGTCGCTGCAATGATGATGATCCCTTCATTGACACCGAAACCATCCATTTCTACTAATAGCTGGTTCAAGGTTTGTTCACGCTCATCGTGACCGCCGCCAAGACCTGCTCCACGCTGACGACCGACCGCATCGATCTCATCAATGAAGATGATACACGGAGCATTCTTTTTCGCATTTTCAAACAAGTCACGGACACGTGATGCACCAACACCGACAAACATTTCAACGAAATCCGAACCACTGATAGAGAAGAATGGAACACCTGCTTCTCCGGCAACAGCACGGGCAAGCAAGGTTTTACCTGTACCCGGTGGTCCGACTAGCAGGACACCTTTCGGAATACGTGCGCCAACTGCAGAGAACTTGCGAGGATCTTTCAAGAAGTCTACGACCTCTACCAGCTCCTGCTTCTCTTCATCAGCACCGGCCACATCTTTGAAACGGACCTTTTTCTTCTCTTCAGTATACTGTTTCGCTTTACTCTTCCCGAAATTCATGACACGACTTCCGCCGCCTTGTGCCTGGTTCAACAGGAAGAAGAATAAAATGAATATAATGATGAACGGAATCATGGTTGTCAGGAAAGAAACCCAGGCACTAGGCTGTTCCTCTTCTTCCACCTTCAGGATACTTTGTTCCTGAGCGGTATCCGTTACATTTGTAATCATTTGATCATTCGCAGGAATTTTAGCTGTGAAGGAATTATCACCCTCTTCACCGCCGCCGCCTGTAAGCGTCCCTTGAACTTGATACACTCCATTGACAGGTTGAATCGTCATTTCTTCGATCTGACCGCTGTTCAAGTATTCATTGAACTCGTTAACAGTCAGCGTTTGCTGTGGTTCACCTTGTCCTCTAAATAGACCGACTACGCCGATTACTACGAGGAAGATAAGTAAATAAAATATTGTGTTACGAAATATTCGGTTCATTGCCTACCTCCTCCCAATCAACAAAAACTATATTAAATAGTATCATACTAAAAAGTACCAGCACAACTAATTACCCTTAAACAATATGTGAACATTTTGTGTTTCATGTACCATCATTTTTACCCACCATAAACTTCCGGCTTAAGCACACCGATATAGGGAAGATTACGATATTTTTCATCATAGTCCAACCCGTAGCCAACAACGAATTCATCCGGCACTTCAAAACCGACAACATCAGCTTTAATATGGGAAGTACGGCCGGTAGGCTTATCCAGTAATGTAACGATTTTGATGGATTTCGCTTTCCGGTATTTGAACAGGTCTACCAGGTAGCTCAAAGTCAAGCCACTATCAATGATGTCCTCAATAATTAAAAGATCTCGTCCTTCCACCTGGGTGTTCAAGTCTTTTTCAATTTTCACTTCACCAGAAGAACGCATGCCATCATAGCTGGAAACATCCATGAAATCCATTTCCAAATGGGTTTCTATCCGTTTCAGCAAATCCCCCATAAATGGCATGGCCCCTTTTAATACGCCAATAGCCAGCGGGAATCTTCCTTCATATTCTTCTGTCAGCTGATCACCGATTTCTTTGCACTTTGCCTGGATCTCTTCTTCTGAAATCAGAACCTCTTTAATTTCGTTATGCATAGTTCGCTCCTCCTACCTGTCTTCCTTTGGCTGTGAATAATTTATTTCCAGCCACTCTCCCGATGTTCCTCCACTGCATACCGTACTTTTCTTCAAACCGACCAACCATAATATTTTTCCATTCTGATCCGTTATTAAAGGCCAACTATCCCTCGCTTCTTTAGGAACCTTCTGATCAATGAATATATCTTTGATTTTTCTTGAGCCATTCAAGCCTTTCCATGTCATTCGATCTCCCGGGCGTCGAGTCCGTACAATCAAAGGAAGCTCTACGTGAGTCACATCACAAGTGAGCGTGCACTTGTCTTCCTTGTTCTTGCAAGTCGTCAGCTTGACAGAAAGTTCCGAACCGTCAGGCAAGCGGTATGTATCACCGATCCCAAGCTCGCTCCTGTAAGAGGCGGGCTTGTATGAACTGTTAAAATGAAAAGTGATTTTTCCATAATTACGCTGCAACCATAAGCCACCAGGCCAGTCCAGCTTGCCATTGGCTATATCCCGTGTCAAAAAATCAAAGAATTGCTGCTCATGTATATAAGAAAAATCCTCAGAGTTTCCATCATAAAGATAGTTTAATATTAGATGAAAGGCCCTTCTTTGTAAAGCTATCGGATAGGTATTAAATTCAGAAACGGAAAAAGAAATATTCTTCTTATCCTTTTCAAAAACCGCCACCTTTTCCAACAGTTTCTCCGCCTGCTGTTGCAGGTATTCCTCATCCTCTTTCAAATCCTGGCTCAGCTTCCATAAATGCTCATTCAACTTCGGGTTTTCTGCCTTCATAAGCGGGAGAATCTTATGCCGAAAGTAGTTTCTCGTATATTTCGTATCTTTATTCGAAAGATCTTCCCTCGGGTGGATATGATACTCTTTACAATAAGCCAATATCTCCTCTTTGGTTACCCCTAAAAACGGACGTATAATCTTCCCGCCTGCAAAGTCTCTCTTCACGGGGATTCCAGTGAGCCCTCCCGGAGTAGTCCCTCTGACAAGACGCATCAGCATCGTTTCTGCCTGATCATCCCCATGGTGGCCAAGCGCAAGAATTCCCGCTCGTTTCTTGTTCATTTGTTCCTGGAAAAATTGATAACGTAAAATCCGGGCTGCTTCTTGTGTATTCAGGTTGTACTGTTTCTTATACGTAGGAACATCCACGGAGGTTCCCACAAAATCGATATTCCATTGTTTACATACTTCTTTCACATACGTTAAGTCCTCGATGGAAGCTGCTCCACGCAGGCCATGATCGACAGAAGCAGCAATCAAAGAGAGCCCCCATGGCTCTCGTATCGTTTTGAAATAATGCAGAAGTGCCATAGAATCCGGTCCGCCGGAAACAGCAATCAGTACTGTCTGTCCTTGTTCTAACAATCGATTTCGCTCGATGAATGCATCGACGGCCGTTTTCATGTTACTTCCACCTCAAGTAGTATTAGTATTTGATCAATACTGAACACCATTATCCTATCATTTGTAGCCTTGCTACTGCAAAACATAGCAGTTCTACCAGGCAATTATAGAAAAGAGAAAATAGAAAAGGAGGAGAGACAAAAATATCACTCCCAGCTCTGCCGCGGCGAATGACGTTTTCCGGGCTTCTTTTCTTCTCGAGACCCTCGTATGCCTGTTTTCCATCATCTTATATTTGGATGGACCATTTAATATAGAAGATAACTCTTTTTTCATTTCATAGCTAGAGGAGTACTCCCCGTGCCACGCTTTCTTAATAAGCCGGCGATATGGCTTGAGAAGTTCAAGCTGCTGCAATTTCTTTTCTAGTGTTTGCTGTGGATTCGCACCTCTCTCAAAACGTCTCCCGTGGGCGACTTCCATCATGACCATCGTCAATGCAAATAAATCATAGGCAGGGTCAGCTTTACGTGATCCACCTTGCCAATATCCCCGGTCATAGAATTCCGTATATTCTTTAATAGCACGCCCTATTTTAGTGGTGCCACCCACATCGATCAGCCGCAATTTAGGTGGAGGCGATGTGACAAGCAGGTTATCTGTCTTCAAATCACCGAACACCCACCCTTGTTCATGCAATTCCTCCAAATCACTCAATAATTGCAGCATCATGACCCCCAGCCATTCTTTTCCCCTGCCATGTAAAAAGCTCGCGAGTTCCTGGCCTTTCAGATATTCCATAACATAGTAAGGGTATGTCACACCAGCCGGAGTCACCCAGTCATCCACGTCCAACAAAGAAGGCCCAAGGCGCTTCCCCTGGACCTTTTGAAAAGTTTTTAGAACATTCACTTCCGTAATGATCCTAGAACTGTCTGTACCAATTTTAAGCGCTGTATAAACGCCATTCCGCTCACATAAATAGACGATGCCGCATGCGCCTTCCCCCAGCTTTTGAATTACCTGATATTGCGTACCGTTCCATTTCCCCCGGATAATGGTCCCTCGTTTTAAGTTAGTAACCAGTTTCTTCGTATGGTTCACTTGCATGTTTCATACTCCCAAACAAGCTTTTTTTGCCGAACTGGTACATCGCTTCTTTAAGCGCAGGCCCGGTAGGTGTGATACCTCCGCTTGCCAGCTTAGGAAAAACTTTAGAGATACCATCTAATTCAGGGGTCCAATCCATTAATTTGTGAATCGGCTTCATTTTATTTGGGAAACAGAAGATGCTGAAGCGATTGTTCCCAGACCTTGCATTCAAACTTAATGACAAGTCAAATAGAGCCTCCTTGACGGTAGAAAGCTTCGGAGTCATGCTGGCGCTGGTGTCCACAAGCACAAGCACCTCCAGATCACACGTCTCCCCCAGGTCCTCCACCACTTCCATCACTTCGCCGCGTTTGTCCGGCGGCAGCTCCTCAAATGTCTGCTTTTCTCCGAGGATCTGCTTCAGCTCCTGATTGACAACCCCCTGTAACGTTTGTGTCATTGCCTGTTTGGTGACCATTTGCACGGTTTGAGAAAGTGCTTTTTGATAGACGATTTGACTTACGCCTCCGCCAGACATGGCAATCGCTTCAACTTCTTCCAGCCCTTCCGGCTGCTCACTTTGATCATCATCAAGAATCCCGATGACATTCACCGTGATACCCTGATCATTAGCCAGCGCAGCAATGGCAACCGGATCTTCCCCCTGATTCGAACATCCATCGGTCAATAACAAAATCTGCTTCAGTGTACCTTTTTTCATTGGATCACCCCTTCAGTTCCTTACCATCATCATCGCCGAACATCGAGGGGTTTATACCTGTCCAAAAGTAATAATCAGGCCTCCTTACGTTTATAGGGAATTGCTTTCCACTGTGGATGGTTATGGTCCAGTCTTGCAACAAGGACGGTCATATCATCTTCAATGGCACCGCGTGTACGGATCACTTCTTCCAAAATCAAATCCGCTACAGCTTGCGGGTCATTGGTCTCCATCTCTCTTATTTTCCGCTTCAGCCATGCTTCCATATTCTCTATATGCTTCGGTCCTTCTAATATTCCGTCACTCATCATAATTAATAGATCTCCGGGTGCTAACTGCTCACTAACTATTTCAACGTCGACATCCTTGATGATGCCGATCGGAAGGTTGCTTGATTCTATCTTCATCATTTGCGCTCCGCGCTTTATATAACTCGGAGTGCTGCCGATTTTTATAAATTTTGATGTGGCGTCCTGTAAATCTACGACAGCCAGATCCAGGGTAGAAAAAATTTCGTCTGTTGTTCGCAGCGAGAGTATCGAATTGATCGACTTGATGGCCACCTGTTCCTGGATGCCTGACTGTAGTATCTGCTGCAAGAGTCGCAATGTCTCCATACTTTCCTCATGAGCACGGATGCCGTTACCCATCCCATCGCTGATCGCAAGGGCATACTTCCCCGCGCCTAACTCCATCGTGGAATAGCTGTCCCCAGAAATAAACCCGCCATCCTTAGCAGCATGCGCTACACCTGTTTCCATGATATATCGCTTGGCTGACTGGAAGGACAGCTCACAGTAACCGTTTGGAAATGGCGCGATATTTTCTTTTGTCACAATAATCGTCTCATCCAATATATCTGAAAGCAGCGGCGCAATCAGTTTTGGACCTTCTCCATGATAATTTCGCACATAGAAAGTAAGGTCGATATCGATATTACCGGCATCGAGGGTATAAATATCCAATGTTTCAATTTCTAACCCTAATTGATTGATAGCATAGGTGATCTCCTGCTCCTGGACTTCATGGTTCTCCCTTTCCTTGGTAATTTCTTTTGCAAAATCTTCCATCACTTCTGAAACACCGCGCAACTGGTCAGCAACAAACCTCCTGCTTTCCAGCACTTGTTTTTTCAACTGCTGATTTGCCTGGTAAAAAGAAAGCTCCTGTTTCATCGTATCGATGAGCTTTTGGGGTTTGACACAGTATTGGTCGACATTCTTGCGAATCAGTCTGCTCGGCTCGTCCCCTCCCTCAAGATCCGTCATCAAATCGGTCATGATATTGTACGTTTGATCGAATTGTTTTGCCCAGCATCGCTCCTTTTTAAAACAGGATTGGCATGTTTTTTCCGTAACATGGCTTAAAAAGTAATCTTTTTCCCGCTGGTGTTCCTCTGTGTCTGTCTGATCGTCATAGAAATGAAAGCTTTTGGATAGGGCGCGAAACACATCAGAAAATTTTTCCACACGCACAGCAGTCACATCGCGAACTTTTTGTAAATATTGTTCCTGTTCCTGAGAATGCTCCTGGGTGCCTGGGATATATCGGGCCAATTTTCGAATCCAGCCTTCCGGCGTCAAAGCAAAAAGTATAATGGCCAAACCAGTCTCCATAAGCGACGGTGATAATGTTGATACAGTTCCCCCATATATACCGATCAATAAAGTACCAACAATCAAACCAACGCTGACACCGGTTTTCTTACCCTCTTTAAGCAATCCTCCAAGCAGACCGGAAAAAGCTAGTAAACTCATTTGATAGAGATTCGCGACATTGGCAAGACTCAATACTAGTCCGGTCACGACCCCGACTGTCGATCCGATAGCCGCGCCGCCAATGAAAGCCAGGAATAAGACCAGGTATCTGGAGAATATTTGTTCTAACGAGACATCCTGGATCTGCCAGCCGATCGTTCCTGTCAATACAGAGGCGAGCAAAATGATCATAC
This sequence comes from Thalassobacillus devorans, assembly GCF_011761345.1. Classification (GTDB taxonomy): domain Bacteria; phylum Bacillota; class Bacilli; order Bacillales; family Halobacillaceae; genus Thalassobacillus; species Thalassobacillus devorans. The sequence continues at coordinate 35,258 of NZ_JAASRY010000010.1, read as the reverse complement.
AGACGATTTCTTCATTTTTTAAGGTCGCTTTATACCTTTTAGGTGATAATAGTGGAACACTCTGCATAAATATCAGGACAAGCATTGCGCTTAGTACGCCTTCAGCAGCCATAAGCAGCGCTTCATATGGTTGCCATGCATCCAGTAAGGTGAATGCGACCGATCTTGGAAGGACACAAGCTAAGAACGCCATCAACGGTAACAGCTTCTGATGTTCTTTCCATGTATGTACAATGAAGGCAAGTAACAAGAACGTCAGCATCGCTGTAAACACAAAACCCGTCTGCAGCCAGCCATAAGTAGATGCCCCGATGACAGCAAATAGGACGACAGCTGGAACACGATCTCTTCTAAGCCACCACACCGATGCGATCAACGCGATGACAAAGGGCGAAATGGAAGATAAGATGACCGCTCTGCCCAGAAGCAAAGCGATGATCATCAGCAACCAGCCTTTGTCGATCAACAAGTACTTCGCTCTACTCTCCGCTTTCTTCTTCAGCTTGCTGAGTCGTGCTTTTTCCATCCCAATAGTCTGTGAACCCTTTCTCGTTAATGTCCCCAACATCTTCACCACTCCTTCTTGTTGCTCTATTAAATCACATATCTATCATGTAATTTGTCAAAACAAGAAGAGAGCAGTAACAAAAAGTTCGACTGATTTCCTTGCTGAAAAGTACCCTTCTACAAATTAGTCGTCGTTTATTCGCCCCCCATTTAGAGCAAGGAAGGGGATAATCCCTGTAACTGTACCGTTTCTATCATTTTCAAAAATTGACAGACTAATCCGAAAATAGAAATTCTGTTGACACTTAATCTATCATGTTGTAATATATTGCTTGTGACTTTGAATGAAACAATTCATGGCGGTGTAGCTCAGCTGGCGAGAGCGTACGGTTCATACCCGTGAGGTCGGGGGTTCGATCCCCTCCGCCGCTACCATTTATTTTTACAAGGTTACATAACCAAACGACAAGGCCCGTTGGTCAAGTGGTTAAGACACCGCCCTTTCACGGCGGTAACACGGGTTCGAATCCCGTACGGGTCATCCATAACAATCTAGTTCCGCTGAGGCAGCATATAATGAAGCTGCCTCAGCTTTTTTATTGGAAGAATAATATTTTTCTATACTAAAAACGGGCTGCCATTTCTGGCAAGCCCGTTTTTTGGCACGTGCATTATATATTCATATAGGCAGCAAGTTAGCCTTTTTTAGCACCTCGACCTCCGCGTTTCGATTCCGTGTGCTTCTTCAATGAAGCCAGACGCTCATCACTATCTTTCATAAAGCGATTCATCTTTTGTTCGAATGTTTCTACCGGCTTACGATTCTGCGGCTTATTATTACGACGACCATAGTTCTCTTTCGCTTTCTTAATGGAAAGGCCGATTTTTCCGTCTTTACCGACATTAATGACTTTCACTTCCACTTTGTCGCCTTCGCTTAAGTGATCATTAATATCCTTGACATAGTTGTCGGCAACCTCACTAATATGGACTAAACCAGTCTGCCCATCGGGAAGTTCCACGAATGCTCCAAAATTAGTGATACCAGTTACCTTACCCTGCAGCTTGCTGCCTACTTCGATTGACATAAAAAAAATGCTCCTCCTTAAAATTTCGATAAATATCCTTCTTTACTATTATATATAAGCAATGAAAAGTGTGTCAATAAGATGGGTCTTCTTCCGGAAGTTTGAAGATAATCTCGCCTTCTTTTGAAAAGAAGTAATTCGTCCTGGCAATTTGAAGGACGTATTCTTCATTATTCAATAATTCGATTTCTTCTTTTAAGTTCTTTTCCTGATTTTCAAGCGCCACCTTTTGTTCCTGGAGCTCTTCCATACGTTCCAGCTTTTCATTATACATCGCTTGTTGTTTAAAATGATAAGTCAGCATAGATCCCATGACAACCAGGACCAGGATGGTAAATAGTGCCAGCCTACGAAACAGACGCTTTTTCTTTCTATGTTGTCGTTCTACGTATGTATCATACTGTTTCATGTAGTTCGATTCTATTCGTGTGACTTGTTTTTCGGCCATCTACTCTGCCTCCTTATCGTTTCCATAAATTTAACAGCTTTAGTATTCTATTCTTTATTGTAACGTAAAATCCTGCCAGCGTGTGTAAGTATTTTTTCATATTTTCCGGGAACATTTTCCACAGCAGGCGGGCAACCAATCGAAGCGGCCACCATAGCACGCGCAGCACGAATATACTACCCGCTAACAGCAATGTCGAAACCCATATGATGATAGCAGTGGCTACCTTCCATAACCATTTTATCGGCTTTACAATAAATAGATTGAAGCATCTGAGAAAAAAACGGACCAAGGCTTTAATAATGCGAATCAATCGCTCAAGCATCCGCGTGTAAATGCCCTGAAACAACGCGCGATAAGCTGCATAACCACAGAATACGGATAGGAATATATAAAAACGCAGCTCACCATAATTGACTTGATATAACAGAAAAAAGAGAATAAATGCTTGTAAAAGCCAAAAGCTGATGACAATGGTATAGTTCATCAGCGTTCGTTTACGGTACAAATGTTTGAAACGTTTTAATGTATCCATGGCGGCACCCAGATATATTCCGCCTAATATCATAGCAGCCATTGCGAGAAACTGGGTAGTCAGAGTCATTTAAACAGCTTGCTAAAGAACCCTTTAGCCTTCTCCGCATGGTGTTCATCCAAGTAAGTCATTTCAAACACCTTACCCTTGATTGATACAACCCCCTGTTCAACATCGAGGTTTTTCATTTGCAGGTTTTCCCCGCGTATCACTAAATATCCAAGACTGGTCTGCAGCAAAAACTCTTCGTTATCAAAGCTGTCCACTTCTTTTACCCCTGTAATTTCGAGATTCTTTCTATTCATCATTCTCACATGGTGCTCGGCTTGTCCACGCATATTATTAGCATTCTTTTCATAATATTCCATGCTCTGATCCCCCTTCACTTAGTACAACCTATGAAGAGAAAAGAAAAAATAGAACCCGCGGAAGTGGACATACATATGCAAAAGAACCACCTCATCCGTTGAGGTGGTTCTGCATTATGACTGTTGCACTGCTTCTTCTTTTACAATCTCGTATAGAGATGAAGCTTCATCTTTTTTAACATTTTCACGCAGCGCTTTAATTTCAAGCGTCAATACTTTTTGACCAAATTGGATGACCAGTTCATCCCCGACTTGAATATTCGTGGCTGCTTTAGCCTGGTTGCCATTGACGGTAATCCGCCCTTGATCGGCTACTTCTTTCGCTAACGTCCTTCGTTTGATCAAACGGGAAATTTTGAGAAACTTATCCAAACGCATAAGTCACTATCTCCTTTTTTTATCGTTTTTTGGCTTCCACCCACCATGACTCCATTTCATCCAGCGACAAATCCTTCAGTGCCACTCCTTGCGCAGAAGCTTTTCGCTCTATATAACGAAAACGGTCACGGAACTTTTCATTCGTCCCTTGCAGGGCGCTTTCTGCATTGATTTTATAATGACGGGCCAGATTAGTGATGGAAAATAGCAGGTCACCGAGCTCTTTTTCCATTTCCCTTGCATCACCAGCTAGCTGCGCCTCTTTAAACTCCTGCCATTCTTCTTCTACTTTACTCCAGACTGGCTCTGCTTCTTTCCAGTCAAATCCTACCTTGGCCGCCCGCTTCTGAATATCTTCTGCCTGCAGTAAGGAAGGGAAGCTATCAGGTACCTGGTCCAGCAAGGACTCCGGCTGGACACCTTTCTCCTGCTTTTTTATTTCATCCCAATTCGTAATTACCTCTTCAGATGAGTTTACTGATATATCTCCAAAAACATGCGGATGTCTGCGGATCATTTTTTCCGTTATCGATAATATTACGTCATCGATGGTGAAAAATCCTTCATCTTCTCCAATTTGACTATGCAGCATCACTTGCAGAAGCACATCTCCAAGCTCTTCCACCATCGAGTCATCATCCAGTTTGTTGACCGCATCGATAAATTCATATGCTTCTTCAATCAAATACTTGCGTAGAGATTCATGGGTCTGCTTTTTATCCCATGGGCAGCCATCCGGCCCACGCAGTTCACGAATCACTTCACGCAACCGGAAAAACTGGTGGTTCAAGGAACCTTGCGTTACCGGAGCAAGATAAACACTGGTAAGATTATTCAACTCCACAGAACGGTCCAAATCTTCTAATGCTACCGTAATGACTCTTTCTTGTTCACTACCCGCTGCCGTGACAATCGTAACGGGGTGTTCCGGATTCAAATCCTCTAACAGGGCCAGTTTCACTTCTGATGCGATCATACCATCATATACCTGGGTAAAAATGATATGCCCTAAGTATTGCAGCTGCGAACGATCGAAGGAAGTGGCATCGATGAACTGCATCCCTTCGACAGGATCGATTTTGAGGGCTGTATATACATCATCAAGATAGCTCTGCCCTCCAGCCACCTCTACTTTTACTTCTCCGCGCTCTTCTTTTTCGAGGAGGAGCTGAACCGTACGTTCCGCCACCATCGGATGTCCAGGTACAGCATAAGTGATGGACTTTTTGGAGGCAGCCAATACAAGCTGGTTGACGATTTCTTTATAAACTTCTTCAAACTGTTCATGCTTCTCATAGATGTTATCAAAGGGTCTAAAGGTCAACCCTTCCTTTTCCAATTCAGCTACAACAGGATGCTCTGCCGTTCTAAGATAAATTTCACGGGATTGATTGGTCAATTTCTTATAAATCCCCAGAGGAAGCTGGTTGATATCCCCAGCTCCCAGTCCGATCACTTCAATGGTGTGCATGCTTATGTTTCCTCCTTGAAAACCAGTTGAAAATCGCTCCCACGGCCGGGATTTGTTCCATTTCTTTATCAGTGAATCCTTTGACTAAGGTGAAAGTGATAAAATAAATGATCCCCCCTAGTCCAGAAACCGAAAGCGTGAAGATTAGTAACCCGAACCGGGATTCCAGTAACAGCAGATAGGTTTCGACGATAATCGCTAACATCAAAAATATTGCCATTACTACTAAAGCAGTCAGAATTTTTATAAATGGAAGGCTGCGCCAGGCAGACGGTCGGAACCTTCTTCTCATCAGCTTCAAATTCCAGATTAATACTAGAGCAGCCGCCACAACCGATGCCCAGGCAGCACCAGACAATCCAAACACGGGGACTAATATCTCGTTCCCCGCCCATTTCAATACGGTTCCTGCCAAAATGACACCCGCTGTCTGAAAGACAACATCGACCCCCTGAAGAACCGAAGACGTGGTGATTGCCAAGGAACTGAATAAAACAACAATCATTAATATACGTAAATAGGATGTCCCATTGGAGTTCTGGTAAAGCAATTCATTAACATAAGGAAAAATTATGATCAGGCCGGCGGTTGCACCAGCTGCTAATAACAAGCTCATTTTCAAAGCTGACTGTAAGTGCTCATGAAATTTGTCTGGTTCCCGCTCCAGCCGTTGTTTCGTGATCGTCGGAATTAAGGCGAGAGCCAGAGAAGACCCTAACACTGCCCCCAGCTGAATCAACGGCTGCCCCCGATCGAACACCCCTTTGGACACCCTGGCCTCATAAGAATCCAGCCCAAAACCTTCCAATCCAGGAACCAATGTAAAGGCATCAGCCATTTGAATCAATAATAAAAACATATAGTTTATGCTAATAAATAAACCATGGATAAGGATGGTCTTTAAAAAATAGCGATAGGAATGCTCTCTATGTACATAGTGCTCGCGTGATCTTCTTTTCCAAGCAAGCATACCGAGAAAAATGGCAGCAGCTATAGAACCAGCCACCGAAGCTGCTGCTGCCCCTGTACCAATGGCATAATAATCTTCTTTACCAACTAAGGCAACCGCTATAGTAATAATAATACTCACGCGCACCAGCTGTTCTACAATTTGAGATACAGCCGTCGGCTGCATATCGTTACTTCCTTGAAATGCCCCCCTCATCACCGAGGTGAATGGTAAGACAAGAAAAACTAACGCGCTTGCTCTAATAGGTGAGCTTAATCTTTTATCCCCCATCCACTCTGCAATCATGCCTGCTTGAGTAAACAATATTAAAAACACAACAGCACTTAAAGAAAATATGATGACGAATACAGGGATGAAAAAGGAGCGTAGTGCCAGCTCTTTTTGTTTATCTCTGAAATCCGCTGCCAATTTCGATACAGCCACAGGAAAGCCGTACAACGATAGCATGATTGCTACTCCAAGGAAGGGGTAGATTTGCTGATATATATAAAAGCCCAGATCCCCTGTTATATTTTGAATCGGAATCCGGTAACCTGCACTTAATATTTTGCTGAAAATCCCCGCTAATGTGAGGATGAAAGCACCTTTGAAAAAATCTTTGGTTTCAATCTTGTCATTCATGTTGGTACGCCTTTCCATCATACTTCCACTCATTATAGCACAGGTGCATGATTTTCATCATTCATCCGATTCCTGCCAACAGGTATATAAATCCTTACAAAGAATTATATCCTTTTTAAAGTATTAAAAAGCCGTATGACACCTTTATGGTCATACAGCTCTTCCACTACTTATTAGTACAACGTAACCTGCCGCAAATTCCTGATAGCAAACGTCATCGTCTTCTTCCTTAAAGTATAGATAAGATCTTTAAAACTCTATTCCATCTGGCGGGCAAGAAAGCTTGCAGCCGTTTCTACAGACTTAGCTTCTACGTCTCCAAGTGCCGGGCCTTCTTTCGAATAGATGACCACACAACCGATCGGATCGCCCTGCGCGATAATCGGTCCGATAACGTAGGATGCCAATTCCTCTTCACGGCCTTGCACCAATTCGATCTGACTAGAGTTCTTTTCGGTCACTACCGAACGGTTATCAATGGCTTGTTCAATCTTTGCTCCAATATGCTTGTTCAAATAATCCTTTTTCGATCCACCAGCTACGGCGATAAATTCATCTCTGTCACAAATTAATACCGGCTGCCCTAAAGAATCGAATAAGGCATCCGCATATTCCTTCGCAAAGTCTCCTAATTCACTGATCGGGGAATACTTTTTAAGTATGACTTCACCCTCTCTGTCAACGAAGATCTCTAAAGGATCACCTTCACGTATTCTCAACGTTCTGCGTATTTCTTTAGGAATAACCACTCTTCCTAAATCATCAATGCGACGTACAATTCCTGTTGCTTTCATAGCTGAGAAGCCTCACTTTCCTTGATGATTAGTCTTAATATTTTTGGTGATAAGATACAACAAAAATACAGTTGATGACTATAGTATGAATCAACAATAAAAACCTATTCACCTAAACAATGGATTTATGGTAAGAAACAGGGATAAAAAAACAGAAATTAACGAATCGGTTGCCATGAATAGAAAAATGGAGCAAGGAAACGACTCGCTTTCCGCGGACGTACGGTCAAGCCTCCTCACTTCGTTGCGTGGTCTTGTCATGTCCGTTTTTCCGCAGGAGCCTTGTCGTTTCCTTGCTCCCTTAATTTTTTTATAATAACCGACTTTTATCATTCATCTTCTGATTCTCTCCAATAAAAGGGTGATGGCACTCCTATTTCCCGTTTAAGCTGTGGAGACTTCTCTTTTCATATCCGGGAGTCTTTGAAGGAATTCGTCTACTACTTCATAACGGCGAATGTATGACTTTCTATCCCATTGGAAAGTGACCTTCAGTTTCTGGTCTTCTGTTCCTAATTGCACAATTCTGCCATAGCTGTTTGCAAGTTCGAATAACTTAGCACCATCGATGTTCTGACTGGATTCGACTTCCATCAGCAATTCAATCTTCTGCTTTTTCTCGGATATCGATTCAATACCTGATTGTTTGGCATGCATCTTCATGGAAGAAGCCAGAAAGAGGTTTTCTACTTCATCTGGATAATCTCCAAAACGGTCGATAATTTCATCTCGCAAATCATGGATATCCTCGACATTTTCTATCGCCTGGAACTGCTTATAAATATCGATTTTTTGCTTTTCATCTGAAATATACGTATCAGGCAGGTAGGCATCGATCTGAAGATCCAGCTCCACCTGGAACGGCTGTATTTCTTCTGGCTCTTTCCCCTGCCTCTTCGCTTCAATCGCATCCTTTAACATTTGAGAATACATATCAAAGCCGACAGAGTCGATAAAACCATGCTGCTGTGCACCAAGAAGATTACCTGCCCCGCGAATGGAAAGGTCCCGCATGGCAATTTTGAAACCGGAACCAAGTTCAGTGAACTCTTTGATCGCCTGCAGTCGTTTTTCAGCTACTTCCGTCAGCACTTTGTCCCGTTGGTACGTAAAGTAGGCATAAGCGACGCGATTTGATCTTCCAACACGTCCACGCAATTGATAGAGCTGGCTGAGTCCCATTTTGTCTGCGTCATAGACGATCAATGTGTTTACATTTGGAATATCTACACCAGTTTCAATAATCGTTGTGCTGACCAGGACATCAAACTCTCCTTCTAAAAAGGAAAACATGACATTCTCTAACGTAGTCTCGTTCATTTGACCGTGAGCAGCGGTGACCCTGGCCTCAGGTACCAGCGCTGAGATCTCCTCTGCCATCCGTTCGATATTCTCAACCCGGTTGAATAGGAAAAACACCTGCCCGCCTCTCGCCATTTCCCGTTCAATAGCTTCCCGCATGAAGACAGGATTATATTCCAGTACGTACGTCTGAATAGGGAATCGGTTTTCTGGGGGTGTCTCGATCACTGACAAGTCCCGGACTCCAAGCATGGACATATGCAATGTTCTTGGAATTGGCGTGGCTGTCAATGTCAAAACATCGACATTGGTTTTCAGTTGTTTGATCTTTTCTTTATGTTTGACACCGAACCGCTGTTCTTCATCGACAATCAATAGACCGAGATCTTTAAACTGGGCATCTTTCGATAAGAGACGATGGGTGCCGATCACTATATCTACCAGCCCTTTTTTCATTTGATCGGTTGTTTCTTTTTGCTGTTTTTTTGTACGGAAACGGCTTAATAGCCCGATATTGATCGGGAATTCCTGAAAACGTTCCATAATGGTTTCATAATGCTGCTGTGCCAGGATAGTCGTCGGTACAAGAATTGCAACCTGCTTTCCTTCTGCAACTGCTTTAAAAGCGGCGCGGATTGCGACCTCGGTTTTTCCATAACCAACGTCACCACAAAGAAGCCGGTCCATCGGCCTTATTCTTTCCATATCCGCCTTGATTTCTTCAATACATTGCAGCTGATCCTGGGTTTCCTGATAAGGGAATGAGGCCTCGAATTCCCGCTGCATTTCTGTGTCTCCCTGAAAAGCATGGCCTTTAGAAGCTTCCCGCTCGGCATAGAGCTTGATTAAATCATCCGCAATGTCCTCAACAGAGGACTGTACTTTGCGTTTGACTTTACCCCATTCACTGCCGCCGAGTTTGTATATTTTTGGTTCTTTCCCTTCTGAACCGACATACTTCTGAATCAGATCAATTTGTTCAATTGGTACGAACAGCTTATCGTTTCCGGAGTATTTAACGAGCAGGAAGTCTTTGTGGACACCATTCATGGTCAATGTTTCTACCCCAAGGTATTTACCAATCCCATGGTTGGCATGGACGACATAGTCTCCCACTTTCAGTTCCTGGTAGTTCTTAATCCGTTCTGCATTGGACAATTTCTGTTTACGCTTCGGCTTTGATGTTTTCTTCTTGAACATCTCATTTTCTGTGATGACAGCCAATTTGTGCATAGGCAGTTCGAAGCCACTACTGATATTTCCATGGATAATCGTGGGTTTCGAAAGCGGAAGTGTGACATCCTCTTTGCTGATGACAGCTTCCATACCATAATCATCGAGCACTGACTGCACCTTTGTCGCCCGTTCTTCGTTAGGCACGATAATCATGACGGAAAAGTGCTGCTTTTCCCAGCGTTCCATTTCGTTTTTCAATAAATTCATCTGGCCATGGAACTGCTGCATTTGACGACAGGAAATATTGACGACATTCTCCGGCTGGGTGTTGGGTATATGCCGTAAAAATACCGACAAATATAATCGTGGATGTTTGATTTTCGACCACACATCATGCCAATCATAAGAAATGGAAAGATCTCGTACGATTTGATTGGCCTCAAGCAGACTCTGATACCATTCTGCCTCTTCCTGATCAAGCCGTTGCGCCGTTTCCTGAATCCGGCTCATTTCATCCATGACCACAATTCCGTTTTCCGGCAGGTAATCTAGTAAATTGGCTGGCTCTTCGTAATAGAAACCAATATATTTATACATCTCCTGGAAACGTTCTTGCTGTTCCAAACGCTCCAGGTCGTGTTCAATGACTTCACTCAGTCTTGTTTTCGCCTCTGCTTTCGTCAGCTTTTTCAGGGAATGACTTAAGGCCTCTCCTAGGCGATGAGAGGCTCGGGTGAAATCTTCTTCAGTTATTAATAATTCCGTCGCTGGAGCGATCATGACCTCCTCCAGTTTTTCTTTGGAGCGTTGGGTTTCGGAATCAAAGGTCCGGATCGAATCTACTTCCGTATCAAAAAGTTCGATTCGGTAAGGAAATTCAGCAGTCAACGGGTAAAGGTCGATAATTCCTCCACGAATACTGAACTCCCCCGGTGAGGCAACCATTCCTGTTCGTTCATACCCCATATCAACCAATCTGGCAAGGTAGCGGTCAACGTCAATATCTTCACCGACTTTAAAAGGAAGACGGTACCGTTCCCAATAGCTTTTAGGAGGCAATACCCGCTTCAACGCTGAAACTGGTGTAATCAATATCCCGGACCCTTGATTCATCCACTGATTCAGCGATTCTATCCGCTGGCTTTTCAATTCCGGGCTTGCAATCGCAATCTCAGAAGCAATCAATTCATTGACCGGATATAACTGTACGCGTTCGGATTCCGTGATTTCCTGTAGATCTTCATATAATTGCTGCGCCTGTACCAGTTGATGGGTAACTAGTAAAACCGGCCGTTCCAATGACTCATTAACGATAGAGACGAGTGCGCTGCGAGCGGACCCGGATAATCCCGATACCATCTGTTCTTGCATGCCGGTGGTAAACCCTGATGCAATCGAATGGATATCATCTTGGTCATGCAAATATTTCTTTAATCCTTGCATAAATGATTCCTCCACTATCATCATTCTCACCATTCGGCATCCTTATTTCTCTGGTGCACGATGGTTTATTGTATAAAAAAGTCTAATTCATGATATTGGGGATTTTGATCAAGTGCCTCCTGGCAATTATCGCAAATTGTTTTTATGCGCAGGTCTCCATTTTGATGGAATTCAAGCATTTCTTCACGCTCCTGTTCCGTCAAATGATTAATACCGAGCATATTCTCATCTGCTATTTCTTGTTCTAATTTCCCCACAGTATTACTACAATGACGGCAAACATAGATGATTGACATCACACAACCCTCCTATTTAGAGCAATTGTGCTTAGTTTGACCGTCTTTTACTCCAATTATACGATTCTTACATTTTATGACTGCCTGTTTAAAGACATACCTGTCCCTTTTATTTCCTTCCAGACCTCATCATTGATTATATTCATTCATGACTTCCTGGAAAGGACGTTCTATCCATGCTTCACATGCTTTCGCTGCTTTATGGATGCTGTCCTGCACAGGTTCCTGCTGATCTTTATCGAAACTGCCAAGCACATAATCGACGACTGGCATCGGGACTGAAGGACGACCGATTCCCACCCGAAGCCGCTTAAAAGATTTGTCATGAAAATGATCGATAATATTCCGGATTCCGTTATGTCCGCCATGTCCACCTTTTTGCCGCAGACGTACCTTCCCTGGAGGTAAATCCAAATCATCATAGATAACGAGAAAGTCATCTATTTCAAAATCATAATAATCAGCAAATGCACGAAGCGCCTCTCCTGAGAGGTTCATGTAGGTCTGGGGTTTGAGCAGCAATACCTTTTCCCCATTCACATGCTCTATCGTATACAAGCTCTTGAACTTTTCCTGATTTAATTTCCAATGGTTGTCAGCAGCCAACTGATCGATGACCATAAAGCCTACATTATGTCTCGTTTTTTCATATTTCTTCCCCGGGTTACCTAAGCCCACAATACATTTCATCTTTTCAACTTCCTTTTACCTGTAAGTATCTATATTATTATAGCAAACTCCACGATAATAAAAACTTAGCTTCCATCATGGGTCTATAACCGATAGGCTTCCTGCTTCCTATGTTTTTTCATCCTCTAACACGTTAAACCTTCTTAAAGTCAAATAAAAGGGGCGCAACACGATGTCACGCCCCCTCATTATTCCATCTGTATTACTCTTTATCGTCTTCCTGTTTTTCTTCACTTTCATCGCTCTCGTTTTCAGCTCCAACTAATTCTGGTTCTGCCTGTTCATCATCTGTTTCAGGTTCTTCAGGCATTTCCTCTGGCGGAGTAACAGAAACGATTGTCTGATTTTCGTCATCCAGAATTTCATAGTTACGGCCCTGCTTCAAGTCGCTTACCATGAGGCTGTCGCCGACATTAAGCTCAGATACATCGACTGTAATTTCTTCTGGAATATTGTTTGGCTTTGCACGGACTTGCAGGTGGTATAGTGGCTGCTGCAGAACTCCGCCTTCTTTTGAGCCAATCGATTCACCGTCGAGACGTACAGGTACTTCAACATCCATCTCCTGTGCCATGTCTACAATATAGAAGTCTGCGTGAATCAGCTCGTCCTTCAGTGGATCGATTTGATATTCATGCAGCATAACATCTACTGTTTTGCCGCCTTCCACGTCAAGAGAAATAATTGCGTTCCTTCCCTCGTCACGTACAGTTTTCAACAACTCGATGCTGTTGACAGACACGGTGATTGGATCTTTTTCTTTACCATATACAACTGCAGGGACATTTCCTTCTTCACGAAGCCCCCTGTTTGCTGATTGTTTCGTATCTTTTCTTTGATTTGCTTTTAATTGAATTGCCAAGTTAATCACCCTCCATTGAAATAAAAACCATCTATTCTGTAATGTTTCCCTTTCGCTGTCTGAGCTAAACCTGTTTTTCTAATTAAATCAATCGAACAAGATACTGATGGATTTGAACTCATGCACACGGATGATCGCTTCACTGATCAATGGCGCAATCGATAGTTCGGTGACTTTGTCAATTTTCTTATCTTCACCAAGTGGAATCGTGTTAGTGACCACAAGTTCCTTGATTTGGGAATTTTCAATCCGTTCAATTGCAGGTCCGGAGAGTACCGGGTGGGTACAGCATGCATATACCTCTTTCGCACCATTCTCTTTCAAGGCGTTGGCCGCGAGTGTAATCGTTCCTGCTGTATCAATGATATCATCAATCAGGATAGCCGTTTTGCCTTCAATATTACCGACGATGTTCATCACTTCGGCAACATTCGGACGCGGACGGCGTTTATCGATTATAGCAATCGGAGCTTTCAAAATATCGGCCATTTTCCTGGCACGTGTGACGCCGCCATGGTCAGGGGATACAATAACCACATCATCAAAATTCTTTTCCTCAAAGTATTCCGATAGAAGCGGGACTCCTACCAGATGATCGATCGGGACATCGAAAAATCCTTGAATCTGCGGTGCATGTAGGTCAAGCATCAATACACGTGTCGCACCGGCAGTTTGCAGCAGGTTCGCCACAAGCTTAGCTGTGATCGGTTCACGCGAGCGTGCTTTCCGGTCCTGGCGGGCATAACCATAGTATGGCATGACGATATTGATCGTACGCGCCGAAGCCCGTTTCAATGCATCAATCATAATTAGAAGTTCCATAATGTGTTGATTTACCGGAGCACAAGTAGATTGGACGACATAAACATCGCAGCCTCGGATACTCTCTTCAATATTGATTTGGATTTCCCCGTCACTGAATGTCGTCACTGAACATTTTCCTAATTCCGTCCCAATATTTTCGGCAATTTCCTGCGCCAATGATGGATTGGAGTTAAGAGAAAAAACTTTCAACGATGGATCCTTATAACCAGTTGCCATTTGAAATACCCTCCGTTAACCTTTTTGGGAATGCTTCATTTTAGAAGCATATCCTTCTTTATTTGTTTGACGAGAACGTGCAATGGAAAGCGCCTCTGACGGTACATCTTTATTGATAGTTGAACCAGCAGCTACATAAGCACCCTTTCCGACTGTAACCGGAGCAATCAAATTGGAATTGCACCCGATAAAGGCATCATCTTCAATCTTTGTTAAATGCTTGTTCGCACCATCATAGTTGACGGTAATCGTCCCACATCCGATATTCACTCCGGTACCAACCTCAGAATCACCAATATAACTCAAGTGAGAAGCTTTACTATTATTGCCGAATGTCGCTTTTTTCACTTCGACAAAATTACCAATTTTAACTTCATCCCCGAGATCTGATTGTGGACGTATATGGGCAAACGGACCAATTTGTACGCGTTGTCCAATATTACTGTCAGCAGCAACACTTTGCCTGATGACGGAACCTGCTCCAATACGAGAATTTGTTATCGTGGTATGAGGACCGATGATAGAATCATCTTCAATTTCGGTATTTCCATCAATGACGCAGCCTGGATGAATGACAACATCCTGCCCGATGTTCACATCCGGGCCAATATAAGTATGATCTACATCAATCAAGGTAACTCCGTTTCGCATATGCTGTTCGTTAATGCGCTGCTTCATCGTTTTTTCTGCTTGTGATAGAGCGACACGATCATTGACACCTAATGTTTCTGAAAAATCACCTGTCTGATAAGCGCTGACTTTTTCTTGTTTATCTTTCAAAATTTCAATGACGTCCGGCAGGTAGTATTCTCCTTGCACATTATCATTGGAAACATTTTGTAAGGCATCAAACAAGGCACGGTTGTCAAAGCAGTAAGTACCCGTGTTGATTTCCTGGATTTCTTTTTCTTCACTATTCGCATCTTTATGTTCGACAATGCGCTCGACCTCGCCGGTCGCCCCGCGTATGACACGTCCGTATCCGGTTGGATCGTCAGCATGGGCAGTCAAAATAGTGGCAAGTGCCCCTTCTTGATCATGATGATCGATCAATGCTTGTAATGTCTCTCCTGTCAATAATGGCGTATCCCCACATACAACAAGCGTGGTGCCTTCTTTATCTGCCAGGATACCTTCCGCCTGCAGCAC
This sequence comes from Thalassobacillus devorans, assembly GCF_011761345.1. Taxonomy (GTDB): domain Bacteria; phylum Bacillota; class Bacilli; order Bacillales; family Halobacillaceae; genus Thalassobacillus; species Thalassobacillus devorans. The sequence goes on along the minus strand of NZ_JAASRY010000010.1, from coordinate 20,119 downwards.
CGCATGTCCGGTTCCAAGCTGCTCTTCCTGGATGACATAATGGCTGTCTTCACCTAATTGATCCTGAACTTTCTCAGCTCCAAACCCTACCACGGTGATCAATTCGCTTAACTCGACAGTGTTCAACTGATCTACAACATGCTGTACCATTGGTTTGCCGCATACAGGATGCAAAACTTTATACAGTTTTGACTTCATCCTTGTACCCTGACCAGCCGCAAGCACAACGGCATATCTATTACTCATGAAGTAACCCTCCATCCTATTTATCCATAAAAATCATATCTTAAAACAAGTGTTATTTCAACAATACCCTACTTGAAATGACGATAATTATAAACTGGGAGGGATACCAAAAAAAGACATGTTAAAACCCGGTCGAAACCGGGTATTGTTTAAACAAAATAAAGAAGCCTAACTCCTGTGAAGTTAGACCCCCCTGTTGTCATGATATTCACTTACGAAGCGCCGGCTTCTTCATACTCTACTTCTGCTTCACCAGCACGGTGGTATTCTTCAAGTACAGCGTCTTGAATTTTTCCACGAGTGTTCGAGTTGATCGGGTGTGCAATGTCCCGGAACTCACCATCAGGCGTGCGCTTACTTGGCATAGCTACGAATAGACCATTGTTGCCATCAATGACACGGATATCGTGTACGACAAACTCCTGGTCTAAAGTAATAGAAGCAATTGCTCGCATTCTTCCTTCAGTATTCACGCGTCGCAGTCTAACGTCAGTTACTTCCATTAATATTCACCACCTTTTCCCAAAAAGAACTTATTACATAAATTCCACAAAACGGCAAAAATTCCTTCTTTATTTAATAAAAATTTTTCACGGTTTGAAGTTTGACAAGAAATTAATAGTATTTAATATAGAAAAAGCGGAACCTCAGCCATTGGTATGACAGGGGTTCCGCTTCTTGTAACCATTTATATACTAATAAATTTTATTAGGTGATTTTATCTAATAAATTTCCAGTTGCAACCTTAATTTGTTTATTACGGTCATCCACATTCAAAATTTGGACGAGGGATAAATAATCTTCTACGACACGGTCTTCGTCTTCATCTTCCGCTTCAGCCAGGACACCGATACCTGCTGTAACGGCGTTAAATTCTTTTAAAAGGTTCTGCATACCTGCGATGGTGCCTCCCGCCTTCATGAAATCATCGATGATCAATACCCTCGAATTTTCCTTCAGGCTGCGCTTCGTCAACACCATCGTTTGGATTTTTTTGGTGGATCCGGAAACATAATTGATACTTACAGTGGACCCTTCCGTCACTTTGGGATCTCGACGTGCAATGACGACCGGAACATTCAAATAAGAAGCTACAGCGTAAGCAAGTGGTATTCCCTTTGTCGCCACTGTCATCACGACATCGACTTCCTTATCGGCAAAGGCTGAAGCAAACAGGCGCCCGATATCACGGACCGTATGGGGGTCACCCAGCAAATCACTCATGAATAAGTAGCCTCCAGGAAGGAGCCGTTCAGGGTCTTCCAGCCGTTCACATAATCGGCTGACAAAAGATTCACTATAGGCTTTGGAAAATTGTGGGATATATTTAACGCCGCCTGCCGCTCCCGATACCGTCTGCAAATAACCAATGCTTTCTTTTTGGAACATCTGGTTGATGATGCCCAAATCTTCACTAATAGAAGATTTAGCCGCCTGATACGTCTCGGAAAAGAACGGCAAGGAGACTAATTCTCTCGGATGATCTAATAAATAGTGGGTCATTGCCACCAGTCGTTCACTTCTTTTCATACGCACACCTCAAAATCCGAATATTATCATCTAATATTACCAGATTCATACGGTTTTAATCAAGTGTTGGAACGGTATCCTAACATACGGACGAGGTATACTTCATCACAAAAACCCTTCAAGCTATTGAATATGCGTTGCGCTCTCGTTTCTTGGTGAGCAAGTGAAAATACCGTAGGGCCACTTCCACTCATCAGCACGGCATCCGCCCCGGCTTGTGCCATTTGATGCTTGATCTGCCTGACTTTTGGATGAAGTTCTAACGTGACAGACTCCAGAACATTGCCGACATTATCACATAGCTGTTTAAAGTCTCCAATTTCAAGTGCCTCGATCATCGATGAAGTATTGGGGTGTTCCCCCTTTTCCCCCTGATATTTTTTGTAGACTGTAGCAGTAGAGACCCCAATGGCAGGTTTTGCAAGGACGACCCAGCAAGCAGGCGGTGCAGGCAGGTTTACGATCTGCTCCCCCCGGCCTTTTGCTAACGCGGTCCCCCCATAAACACAAAAGGAAACATCAGAGCCGATTTCACTCCCTAAACTGGCAAGTTCATCAATGTTCAGCGCAAGCTTCCAAAGACGGTTAACGCCGCGTAGTACAGCCGCCGCATCACTGCTTCCTCCAGCAAGCCCTGCAGCGACAGGGATGTTTTTTTCGATAAATATCCTGACGCCTGCCTCAACCTGGTATGTATCTTTTACTAATTTGGCTGCCCGGTAGGCGAGATTTCTTTCATCATTAGGAACGAACCTGCTTTCAGACTCGATAATGATCTGATCTTCCTCCAACGCCTCCAGCGTAATTCGATCTGCTAAATCAATCGTCGTCATGACCATTTCAACTTCATGAAATCCATCATCACGTTTATATAGAACGTCTAATGAAAGGTTTATTTTCGCCGGCGCTTTTTCATACACATACATGGTTCCACCTACTTTTCCTCATCATTCCTATAGGAGATTGTACCATATTTCCTTTCAAAAAAGGGAGCGTCCATCAGGACCGCTCCCTTATCATTTGTTCCTCGGCCATTTGAATGGCGCGTTTCACGATATTTCCGGCATCGCGGGTTGTAATTCCACCCCAGCCTTCCTTCTTAATCGTGTCATAGAACCCAAGTTCTTTCGCAATTTCTTCTTTAAGGTGATCCGACATAACCCCTCTTCTTCTGCTCATCCGTTTACAGCTCCTTTCAAAAAGCTTAGTTACGGACATTCCTAGCATATGTCATTCAGGGGTATTCATTCAGTAACTAATGGGTAACCACGGGAAAAATTCCCTGACATGATTATGGACTATTTCTGATAAAATGAAAAAGAACAGTAAACCAATGTTTACTGTTCCAGATAGCTAGCTTGTAGCTAGTTTGTTCATTTCATCAAAGCTTAATTCCACAGTTTCCGTAAGTACATCCGCATAGCTATAAGATACTCGTTCAAAAGCATTTTCCTCCTGGTCAAGCTCAACAATGAACACAGATGGATACGTTTCTGCCAGAACACCGGAACGTTGGATGGTCTTTCTCCGTCCTCCATTTGCTGTCAATGTCAATCGCTTACCAATTTGGCCTTCAAGGGATTCTTTTATTTCGAATAACGTTTTAGCCACTACACTCCACCTCACTGTATATAAATATAACACAAGCCATCGACGATGTCAAATAAAAACTTATATTATACCAGTATGACAATTTTAATGTCAATAAAATAATTGCTTGTGTCACGATATCTTTATTATTCCTGAAAAAGGTAAAAATATGTATATTAGAAAAACTGGTTCCATACTTTAATCTTTTAGCAAAGTTATACTTTCTTAAAGTAAAAAATAAAACGGATCAATCTAAAAGGCTAAAGCATAGGAATTAATGCGCTTATTCTCCCTTTTAGATCATCCGTTTATATTCTGGGTACACTAAACTTTTGAATTGGTGTCTTCTTCTTTATCATTTTCTTCATTTTCTTTCTTTTCCAGTATTTCCAAGGAGCGAAAAGGCATACCGACCCTGAGCAGGCCTCGCGTCTCGACCCCGCCAAGCCCCTCTTCACCTGTCAGGGTATTACGCAATACTTCCCTTACATTAACTTTATCCATGAATGACGTATAGGCGATGCGCGCAACGATATAGACAGGATCCAAAGCGTGAATGTTTATTCGCTGTGGTGAGCTTGCGTAATTAGCCCCGGCTTTAATCAACGACTCGAAATGGGATTGACAGGCACCTGCAAAAATAACCAGTTGATCCAGGTGCGATGCCTTACTTCGGATTTCACGAACCGTGTCAACGAAATATTGGGAATGTCGATACGCACGTAAGTCACGAACCGATCCTTTATGCTTGGAAAAAGAATCGTGACCGGTAATGACGACAATATCAGGCTGGATCCTTTCAATTAAGGCTCCTATTTGAATCGGCATTTCTTTTTCACCCATATGGGTTCCATGTACTTGTATGCCTAACTGTTGATAGAGTTGGATGCACTTTTTCAGAAAAAGTTGATCTCCGTCAACATGGAGGACACGTGGAGCTATTTGAAAATAATTATTTTCAAATTTAAAGCCATCTGTCGACTCATGATCCCTTTTTTCTTTCAGCAGCTGATAGTCCTGGCGGAACAACCGATAAGAATAGTCTTCCTGCACTTTCACTTTCTTTTTATGTGCTCGGTATTCTTCACCTGTCACTTTCTTCAAATCAGAAATACGTGCATCTGCCTCCAGCCGGAAATCTTCTCCGAATAAAAGCACCCGATCCTCTTTGACAGATTGAACGCGGAATAACAAGTCGTGTTGATAAGAGATGCGCGTTACTAAATCCCCTTTGACAATCATCTTGCCACCACCTCATACATTTCACTAACATAGCCTATGTGAAATATATGAAGATGTGTACTCCCTAAGGGTTAAACCGTCTTTTGTTTCTCATAAAAAGCATTGGCCAAAATCGCAAATTCTTCCATCGTCAAAGATTCTCCCCTGCGGGATGGCTCAATTGCGATATTCGTCAGAGTTTCCCTGATTTGATCTTTTTCCAGCTTCCCTTTGAAATGACGGGAGAGGTTATTCATCAATGTTTTACGACGCTGACCAAAAGTTGCCTGAACCGTTGAGAAGAAAAAGTCTTCATCGGTGACTTGTACGGGCGGCACGTCACGAAGAATCAACTGCAGGACAGCAGAGTCGACATTTGGCTGGGGCATGAATACGGTTTTAGGGACATTCATCACCACTTTTGCTTCTGTATAGTATTGAACGGCTATCGATAATGATCCGTAGCTTTTTGTATTTGGTGAAGCTGCCATTCGATCTGCCACTTCCTTCTGAATCATCACAGTGATATTGTCGACCGGAAGTCGTTCCATCAATAATTTCATCAAAATAGGGGTTGTAATGTAGTAAGGAAGATTAGCAACAATTTTTAAACTCTGTCCCGCTTCAAAGTTTGTTTTGATCACTTCATGGACGTCCGCTTCTAAAATATCCTTGTTGATGACCGATACATTATTGTATGAAGACAGGGTTTCTTCCAATATCGGGACAAGTCGCTGGTCAATTTCAAAAGCAACCACACGACCAGCATTTCTCGCCAGCTGCTCGGTAAGTGCTCCTATACCCGGCCCTATCTCAATTGCGCCAGACCGTTCATCAACCCCGGCATATCGCACAATATTCTCTAAAATATTGGCATCAATTAAAAAATTTTGTCCCAGACTTTTCTTAAAGGAAAAACCATATTGTTCGAGAATTTCTTTCGTTCTCGTCGGGGTGGCTATTGCTTTTTGGTTATTCATCGTTTTCCTCCTGTATCAACATTTCCATTGTTTGTTCGAATTCCTGTTGCGAAATATGGAACATATTCAGACGCTTCAGTAATTGTTTACCGTTGGTCTTCCCAATTCGAAGGCGTTCCCCCAATTTGTCTCTTCTTCGACTTGCATGGTGCCCACCTAACAATCCATAGGCTAATAAATCGGCCTTTGTAATTTCATTGTTCTCTGTTTCGGTTAATTCATATACAGTGGCGAGAGCTTCTTGAATCGCTTTTAAGGACGCATGCTCAATTCCGATCCCCTGATCAAATTTGGACCTTGCCTGATCTTTCGGTAAAAAAGCATGTTTGCATCCAGGAACGGCATCAGAAATTATCGTACGAATCCGCTCACCTGGAGCATCAGGGTCTGTAAAGATAATGACGCCACGCTTTTCTTTGGCATGTCTGATTCGCTCAATTATTTCCTGGTTGATAGCTGATCCGTTGGATTCAATTGTATCCGCGTCCACCGCTTGCTTTACTTTAGTTGTGTCATCTTTTCCTTCTACCACAATCACTTCTTTAATTTTTCTCACTTATACTCCTCCGTGCAGAAATACGCTAGTAGTTTTCAGCATACCACGAAATGAAGGCAAAAGAAAAAGCAGAGGAGCGGGTCCCCTGCTTGTTGTTATTATTCGAGTATTTTCACTTGCACTGTTTTACGTCCGAAGCTCTGCGCCTTGCTCTTGGAAGACATGAACAGGTCGATCTTATTACCATTGATCGCTCCACCTGTGTCTCCGGCAATTGCATTTCCATACCCTTCTACCCATACTCTTGTACCAAGTGGAATGACGTTCGGATCGACAGCAATAACTTTCGCATCAGGGTTCGCTTTCAGGTTGATGCCTGTCGCCGTAATGCCGGAACAACCACTGCAGCTGGCAGTATAAGCAGTGGCGCTCATTTGCAGTGTTTTGGCCGAGCTATCTGAGTCTCCACGGGAAACTGTGGTGTCACTGTCGTTATTACTTGTGTTCGATTTCTTCGTAGTACTATTATTGGAATCCGAAGATTTACTCGTATTATTTGATGCTTGCGTTACAACTTTCTTTTCCTCTTCTTTTGTACCAATTGCAACGATTTTATTTTGACTTTCCTTTTGCTGTTCTTCCTTGATCAGCTTCCGGTCGATCTCTTCGCCATTTTTCAATGTCACTTCGTACTTCTTTGTGACCAGTCCTTTTTCACCGTCCGTAACCGTTTTTCTTTCCCCTTTCGGAATAGAGCTATCCTGTTTAGTTACTACAGAAAAGTCTATTTCTTCTTCGACTACATCGGTGACTTTTTCTACACGTGTGATTTTCACTGGTGTCTTTTCTGTCAGTTGTTTGGACGCTTGAGGTTTCATTTCATCCAGCTCACCTAACTCGATTTCCTGATCGTTCAGGAAGGCACCGACAGTGGAAGCGGTAGTCCAGACTTTTGTTTTCTCACCGCCATCATTTATGGTGACCTGGAATGCTTTTGCAATTTCTATATTCATACCAGGCTCAATCGGATCCTTTTCCGTATGAGAAACCTCGTCTCGATTTTTAAAATGAAGATCCTGCTCCTCAAAAAACTCTCCGACTGTATCGGCAGTTGTATAATAATCTTTTTGTTCGCCATCGATTACTACATGGACTGGCTCGGCACTTTGATAATCGACTTCCATTCCGTTAGCCAATGCAGTATCTTTTGGATGCGATAATTCATCATATTCTGAGGTGTTGATCTCTAATGTCTGCAGAAGTTCACCCACTGTGTCGGCATGTGTACGTAGCTGGGTTGTTTCCCCGTTATGATTGACAGTGACTTCTGCTTTGGTTGCTTCATGAGTTATAACTCCAAGTAAGGCAAACAATACGGCGCTGCTAATAATAGTTAAGACCAGCGTAGTTTTTGAAGCTGGCAACAACTTAGAAAATATTTTCATGCCCCGTGCCTCCCCCTTTTTGTACTTTAAGAATGTTTATCTTTCTTAAAGGATTAAAGTATAAGAAAAAATTCCTCATAAAAAATAATTGCGTATGTAAAACCAAAGCTTGCTCGCTCGGTTGCACAATACCCAATATACACGTCCGACCTTCGAATTAAAATAACAAACATGTTACAATTCTCATACATTTGTATAATAAAATAGGAATAAAGTACCTTTCATACAAAAATCGACATCAAAAAGACAAGCAACACCACATTTCTGTACGACTTTCTTCCTGTGCTCTTGAATTTAAAAAACCGTCCTCTTTTGAGAGGACGGAAAAAATTCACCGTTTTTATTCTTTTATTGGTGAATGTTGAAGAATTTCAAGGCATTTCTAGTCGTTTTTTCGCTCACTTCTTCCAATGAAACGCCTTTCAAATCAGCAATTTGCTCTGCCACTAATTTAACATAAGCCGGCTCGTTTCGTTTGCCGCGGTTAGGATGAGGAGCTAAAAATGGACAATCGGTCTCTACCAGCAAGTAGTCAAGATCAATCGCTTCTGCCACTTCTTTTGGCCGTTTAGCATTTTTGAAGGTGACTGGTCCCCCGAGAGAAATCATAAAATTCATTTTCACACATTCTTCCGCAATCTCTACGGAACCGCTGTAGCAATGCATGATGCCTCCTACTTCTTCCGCTTTTTCTTCTTTTAAAATATCCACGATATCCTGGGTCGCTTCCCGGTTATGGATAATGATCGGCATGTTCACCTTTTTGGCTAAGTGTATTTGTTTGCGGAACACTTCTTTTTGGACATCAGCAGGAGATTTATCCCAATGATAATCAAGACCCATTTCCCCTAAGGCAACTACCTTCGGGTGGGAAGACAGTTCCTCCAGCCAGTCAAGGTCCATGTCTTCCATGTCAATGGCATCCACGGGATGCCAGCCAACAGCAGCATATATATTATCATGGGACTCTGCGATCTCAATCGCTAATGGAATGGTCTGTCGATCGAATCCCACCACGACCATATATTCTACTCCTTCATCCTTTGCACGTTGGATGACTTCATCGCGATCTTCCTTAAATTGTTCTGCATTTAAATGGACATGTGTATCAAATAACATCATTCCAACCACCTTTCAAAGTTAAGCTTTTTATAGTTATGACTCTGTTAAAACTCCTTGCTGATTTACAATTAATGCTCCCTTTTGCTGAAGACTCAGTTTCGAGATAGTTGGGTCCGTTACCATAAGTGGAAAGGGATGGTCTGGGAAACGACTCGCTTTCCAGCTTCATCGCCTAGACACTCGCGTCATAAGCAGCCCATCAACGGGAAGAAAGATCTCTTCCCTTTTGCTGTTCTGCTTATGCGTGTCGTGTCTCTCAAGGCGATTACGCATTCATTTCTTTCCTGCGGGGGACCTGGCGAGCTTCCTCGGGCTACGCCCTGCGGGATCTCGCCTAGCCCCTTCTCCCGCGGGAGTCTCCCCGTTTCCCTGCCCATCCAGCTATTTTTGTAATAAACGGACCCTTCAAAAGGGGAAAGAGCTACAATAAAACCTTTATCCTCAGGCATTAAGAAAGGATGTAAGGGTACCAAAATCTTCTTTCTATTATCATAGGGCATTTTTTAAAAGTGTGATTTCGAGAACTTCCTATGGCAAAGGGGCGTAGGGAAACGGTGAGACTCCTGTGGGATATGCGGGATCGCTGAGGCCCCGCAAGGCGAAGCCTGAGGAGACTCAGCACACGCCCACGGAAAGCGAATCGTTTCCCGGAGCCCCTAATCCCCAATAAATATCTCGAAATCAAGTCTTCGACTTTTCGGCCCTTTAGTGGAATAAGACTCTTATGGTAAATCAAAATAAATGTTCTTAACAGAGGCTTTTATAAGCAAAGGGAAAGCCATTTTTAGCTTTCCCTTTTGTCCAATTATTTAACTTTCGCGCCATTTTCCAGGGTCTGGTCAATAGAAGCTAAGGCAAGTTTACCGCTCTCATCTTCACCAGCTAAAATCATTCCCTGGGAAAGTTCGCCGCGAAGTTTGACAGGCTTCAGGTTTGTTACACATATAACTTTCTTCCCGATCAGCTCTTCCGGCGTATAATGTTCTGCAATCCCTGATACTACCTGGCGCTTTTCATAACCAAGGTTTAATTGAATTCTTAGCAGTTTATCTGCTTTTTTTATCTTGTCTACCTGCGTTACTTCCGCTACACGGAAATCCAGTTTCATGAAGTCGTCAATCGTAACTTCTTCTGACTGTTCTTCCTTCTTCGGCTCTGGTTTTGCTGCAGGCTTTTTCATCATGTCTTTGATTGCTTGAATTTCAACCTCAGCGTCAAGGCGAGGGAAGATAGGATCGTCTTTTTGAACATTGGTCCCTTCAGGAAGCATCCCGATTTGTTCCAGGCTGTCCCATTGCTTCAACTCTTCCTGGTCTACTCCAAGCTGCTTGAAAATTTTCTCCGGAGTCTGCGTCAGGAATGGCTGCAGCATGACAGCGATATGACGCAAGGATTCGGCCAGGTGTGCCATCACATTGCCAAGGCGTTCTTTCTTACCTTCATCCTTCGCCAATACCCATGGCTGTGTTTCATCAATATATTTGTTGGTGCGGCTGACAAAAGTCCAAAGCTGGGAGAGAGCTACCGAAAATTCCATATTTTCCAGGTTATCTTCTACTTGTGCTTTAGTATCTTTCGCCAGTTGCTCCAGGTTCTCATCATATTGATCTTCACCAGCCTTAAATGCCGGAATCTCGCCGCCAAAGTACTTACTGATCATTGCCACCGTACGATTCAACAAGTTCCCTAAATCATTGGCAAGATCATAATTGGTACGTTCGACGAACCCTTCCGGCGTAAATACACCATCAGAGCCGAATGGCACTTCACGAAGCAAGTAATATCGAAGGGCATCGAGTCCATAACGATCAATCAGTTTCACCGGATCGACGACATTTCCTTTTGATTTGGACATTTTGCCGTCTTTCATCAGAATCCACCCGTGAGCGAAGACTTTCTTCGGTAGAGGCAAGTCCAAAGCCATCAGCATAATCGGCCAGTAAATCGTATGGAACCGTACGATTTCTTTTCCGACAAGATGAACATCCGCCGGCCAATATTGTTGATACCTGTCATCATTGTCCGTGCCATAACCCAGCGCAGTGATGTAATTACTGAGTGCATCAATCCACACATAAATAACGTGCTCGGCGTTACCTGGGACTTGTACACCCCAGTCGAAGGTGGTACGAGAAACAGCCAGATCTTCCAACCCTGGCTTGATAAAGTTATTGACCATTTCATTTTTACGGCTTTCCGGCTGGATGAACTCCGGATTTTCTTCATAGAAGGCAAGCAGCTGGTCGACATACTTGCTCATCTTAAAGAAATAAGATTCTTCTTTTACCTTTTCCACCGGGCCTCCACAGTCAGGGCATTTTCCATTATCCAGCTGACGCTCTGTGAAGAAGGATTCACAAGGCGTACAATACCAGCCTTCATACTGATCGAGGTAGATATCCCCCTTTTCAAGCAAGTGGGAGAAAATCTTTTCGACAATATTTTTATGACGGTCCTGGGTCGTGCGGATGAAATCGTCATAGGAAATATCAAGCTTTTCCCATAGATCCTTGATTCCACTTACGATATCATCTACGTAGGCTTGAGGCGTGACATCTTGCTCTTTTGCTTTACGCTGGATTTTTTGACCGTGCTCATCCGTTCCAGTCAAATACATCACATCAAACCCTCGTAAACGTTTATACCTCGCCATCGCATCTCCTGCTACGGTAGTGTAGGCATGACCGATATGGAGATTGCCGCTTGGATAGTAGATTGGTGTTGTAATATAGAATGTATTCTTTTCTTCTGGCATCCTTTTCCCTCCTCAGACTATATTCGAAAGGCTAGCGTCTAGCCTTTATTGAATAACTTTCCGTATCTCCTTATTGTATCGATTTATATAAAGGATTTCCATTCCTAACATTAAAATATACCGTAGAAACCTATGAAATTCAAAAAATGACCCAGGAACAAAGATAGATTATTGAGCGCATATCAAAGTAATTTTATATTTTTTGTCGAAACACCCCCATATACTGACAGAAATCTGTCGAATGGTATGGTCGGAATCCCTGGTAAAGATATTCAATTAATTGTAATAAATTATCAAAAATGTTACAAAGTTGAATCTTGAAAAACCAGCAATATCCCAACATGGATACTAAATACTTCAATAACGTACTATATCTAGTAGCTTTAACGAGTTAATGTGTTGAGACAATTGGAAAAATTAAGAATTGACATAGCTGGCAAAGGTTGGTATTATGACCTTAGACAGATGTCGAAATCTGGCGAAAATTTTTGATTGAGGGGAGAAACAAAAATGAAATCTACTGGTATTGTAAGAAAAGTTGATGAACTTGGACGCGTAGTTATTCCGATTGAGCTTCGTCGCACATTAGGAATCAACGAAAAGGACGCATTGGAAATCTATGTGGATGATGATCGGATTGTATTGAAAAAATATAAGCCGAACATGACATGCCACGTTACTGGTGAGGTATCTGAGGACAACCTTTCTCTAGCAAATGGCAAATTGGTACTCAGCCGCGAAGGCGCGAGCAAATTGATGAAAGAAATCGAGGACAGCATTAAATAAGTAAAACAGATAAAGAGACAGAGATGTAAAATAAAAAAAGCACTGACTGAAACGACTGGCAGTCAGTGCTTTTTTAAATTCCATGACGGTTGAAAGGAACATGCTATTCTTCTACATGGTACGCTTGATACACCTCACGTTTTGGAAGTTTACGGTCGATTGCCGCTTGCTTGATCGCTTGTTTACTGGACATGTCCTCGTTATTAATGTAATGCTCAACATGATCGATAACCGATAAACTGCTCCACCATAGCTCATCCTGTAGTACCTCAGTCTTATTACCCTCCACCACAATACAAAACTCTCCGCGAAGTTCATTTGTTTCCGCCCACTCGAGCACTTCGTCGATATTTCCCCGGAGGTATTCTTCATAGCGCTTCGTCAGCTCCCTCGATAAAGAAGCTTTCCGTTTTCCTAACACATTCTGTATCGCTTTTAAGGTTTCTTTCAAGCGGTGCGGCGATTCATAAAATACGAGTGTGGATCTAAAAGACTTGATACCCTCCAATTCTTGTTCCCGGTCCTTTTTTTTGCGCGGCAAAAACCCATAGAAATAAAACTTTTCTGTTTCCAGCCCTGATCCAATTAAAGCGCATAGAGCTGCGTTCGCTCCGGGAAGTACAACCACCGGAATATTGCTGGCGATAGCAGATTGGATCAGTTCATAACCAGGATCAGATATTCCCGGCATTCCAGCATCACTGACGATGGCAAGGTCCTCTCCGTTTTCCAGTATCTCGATTAACTGATTTTCACGGGCGTGCTTGTTATGTTCATGGTAACTTACCAAAGGCGTATGAATGTCAAAGTGACTCAATAACTTTTTTGTGTTGCGCGTATCTTCGGCAGCTATTTTAGCAGCTTCCTGTAACGTTCGGACAGCCCGGAAGGTCATATCTTCGAGGTTACCGATTGGCGTTGGCACAATATAAAGTGTGCCATAATCAGATGCAGCAAAACTTTTTTGTATTTCCATTCAGTCTCCCTCACTCTTTAAAGCAATCAATGCTTCTTTTTTAATCCTGCTCAACCGTTTTATTTGAAATTCCTTGCGCATGGCGGCTGTTTTTGTTTCGAAACTTTCCCAGTACACCAGTTCAAATGGGCCGCGGCCTCTGGTGTACTTTGCACCTTTGCCCCTTTCATGTTTGGCGAGGCGCTGTTCTAAATTATTGGTATACCCCGTATATAAGGAACCATCATTGCATTTCAACATATATACATAATGGCTATTTTCCATAAAGGATGTTCCTTAACTCATCCGTATATTCACCCTCATTCGTGAAGGCATAGAGTGGTGGGAGGATTTTCAGATCGGCATTCCCGTCCTTGATTCCTTCCACCAGTAAAATATTAGCTTCTTTTCCCACTTTCGGGTACACGAGTCGGAGCCGTTTCGGTTCGATTTTATTTTTTCGAAACAGCGTCAATATATCTGCCATCCTGCCCGGTCTGTGTACCATAGATACCTTTCCTCCAGAGCGGACAAGCTTACTGCACGATTGTACCACTTCATCAAGGGAACAGTATATTTCATGTCGGGCGATCGTCAAGTAATCATTTAGGTTCTGCTCTTTTTTCCGAGGTGTAGGAAAATAGGGAGGATTGACGGTCACTAAATCGAACTTTCGGTTCCCGTATCGTCCTGGCATGTCCTTCAAATCACCATGGATCATTTCCAGTTGACCCTCCAACTGGTTCAGTTCGACATTGCGCACCGCCATATCATATAACCGTTCTTGAATTTCAACTCCTGTTATTTGGGCTTTCGAGCGACGGGACAGGAGCAGGGGAATGACACCATTCCCTGTGCATAAATCAATGATTTTCCCTCTCTTGATTGGAACGTAGGTGAAGTCAGCAAGCAAGACCGCATCGAGGGAAAATGCAAAAGCGCTAGGACTTTGGATGATTTGCATCGTCTCATCCGCTAATAAATCATCTATCCGTTCATCATCTTTCAATACAACCATCTGTTTTCCAGCTACCTTTCTTACTCATTTCTATTATCTTATAAAAAGAAAGCCTCTCCTTATGGGAAGGAAAGGCGGTGTTCCGTTTATTTTTTCTTGTTCAGGAACGATAGACAGAACAAACAATCTTCATCTCTTGGACTGCCAAAATGTAAGTTGCAAATGTGGAAGCCTTCTTCATATAACCGGGCGAGGTTATCATAACCTTCCCCTACATATGAATCCTTGGAAGTGGTTTTTCCTTTTGATGCTTGTTGCCGGTCAGGCACTTCTGTCTCCCTGTCCAGCCGCTTCCTTAAGTGGTGGTTTTCCAGGGATAAGTGTTGGTTCTCCTCTAAAAGATGCGCCAACTGGGTTTTTAAATCACCTAATTGCTGATATAGTTCTCCAATTTGTGATTCTAAATGGGATACTTGCTCGAAAATTTCTTTCTTGTTCACGCTTCCTTCCACCCCGTCATTCTGTGGCTTGGGTTGAAACGGCTCCTTCATCAATTAAATCCTGCAACGTATATTCAAGGGTACGTTCGAGCTCAGGGAATTCAATTTGAACAAGGCGTTCCAGCATATTGATTCCTACGACTTTTCCTTTACCCATTGAAGTGGTAATCCGCTGACCAAGATCAGGAAGTTCACGTTTGGCTGCTTCATAGTCATCGTTCTCATACTTTAAGCAGCACATCAAACGTCCACATAGTCCTGAAATTTTCGCCGGGTTCAGCGAGAGGTTTTGATCCTTGGCCATTTTAATGGAAACTGGTTCAAAATCACCAAGGAATGTGGAGCAGCATAACATTCTTCCGCAAGGTCCGATACCGCCAAGCAGCTTCGCTTCATCCCGTACTCCGATTTGGCGAAGTTCAATCCTGGTTTTGAATACAGATGCCAAATCTTTAACAAGTGTCCGGAAGTCTACTCGCCCATCGGCAGTAAAATAAAAAATCACCTTATTGCGGTCAAATGTATATTCCACATCAACAAGCTTCATATCAAGCTTGTGGTCTTTAATCTTTTCTTCGCAGACAGCGAAAGCTTCCTTTGCATTTTCTTTATTCTCGGTCACCGTCAATTTATCTTTTTCATCTGCGATCCGGATGACCTTTTTTAAAGGCAATACAATGTCTTCTTCGTCTACCTGCCGGTTGGCAATGACCACTTTCCCGAATTCGATCCCACGGACTGTTTCTACTATTACGTAATCATCCGTGGACATCTGGATGTTCCTTGGGTCAAAATAATATATTTTACCCGCTTGTTTAAAGCGGATGCCTATCACTTCGATCAATTATGATCACCTCTTCAAGTGAAGTGTAAGTTGTTCCATCACAAGGGTTGGATGGACATTCTGATTTATCTTCCGCTTCGCCTCAAGGATAGATGATAAGCCGCTGACTGCGTTTTGACGCGTCAAGGTCATAGACATTTGCTCCATTCTATCTCTTTCTTGCTGGTAAATGATGGCCTCTTCCCGTTCCAACTCATGATTGATCATGTCCTTATACCAGAACATCAATAAGTCCAAACCGCGTTGAAGCTGCTCTCTTTCCTTAAAATGAGGCATCCACTGATGATTGATAAATAAAAGCGCTTCATTTGGTTTATTGTTCAGCACTTCTATTAATTGTATCACTAATTTTCGTGCATTAGCAAACCAATCATCCGCTTGAATTTCCAATGCTTCCGACAAATTATTCGTCATTTGCGAAAGCAGTTTTGCATTTGATTCACTTACACCTTCACCGGTCAGTCTCTCTTCGATACCCTGAGAATTGAGCGGCTGAAAAGCCATCAACTGGCACCTGGAACGAATCGTATCCAGAATAGCATGACTGTTTTCGGTCAGTAGCATGGCTGTTGTCTGCTTACTGGGTTCCTCCAGAAACTTGAGCAGTCGGTTTGCAGCATTGACCGTCATTTTGTCAGCACTTTCGACAATATAGACTTTTTGATTCGATTCCAGGCCCGTATAGGTGAATTCTTTTTGGAGGTGAAGAATTTGATCTTTTTTTATCGACTGCCCATCCGGCTTGATCCAATGAAGATCCGGATGGTTTCCTGAGTGAATTCTTTTACAGGCATTGCATTGATGGCATGGTTCTGCCCCATCCCGATTTGGACAAAAAATTGCTTTTGCAAATAACAGACTTATCTCCCTTTTTCCTGTTCCTTGGGAACCCTGGAAGAGATAGGCGTGTGATATACGATTTTTATTAAAGCTGTTGATCAGCATTTTACTGACTAGGGGTTGGACTTGTTTCATATCTTCCCATGTATGCATTACGATTCCGCCCTTAAGTATACAAATTGATTAATAAACCCTTGACCTCACCAACTATCCCTAAAATATCAATCGACCTTTTCTCCTGATCCATTACAGCGGTTGTCAGCTCGGTCAATTTTTCATCAATCGCTTCAATGGTAGTAAGCTTTCGGGTTTGTCCATCCATACTCCAATTGTGGGAATGACGGGTAGTCATGCCGGACTCCACTGTTTCCTGGAGAAAGCTTTTGATCATCCGCTTATATTTAGCCAGATCCCGGAAAGACCGATGACGGGCTACACGTTCACCCTGTGCACTAATATCCCCTAATAATTTATGGAGCTCCTGCTCCTTCATTTTATGATTATGAGATTGTACAAGCGCATCGAATTCTTTCCGGCCTTTCCCGCTAGTGTTAGAGGGTTTTTGAGCGGCATCTATCTGCGCGCGTATTTCCTGACTGATTTTCACGTTCCATAAACCCCTTTACACTAAAATTGGAAATAGGATTCTACTGGCAAGATAAAAACGGTCGCACCACCAACTTCTACTTTGACCGGTTTTGGAATGTAGGAGTCAGCATTTCCTCCCATTGGAGAAATAGGTGCAACCATTTGTTCCCGCTGACTACAATTATCTTTGATGATTTCTAATGCTTCATCGACATTTTCATCATTACAACCGATCATTAATGTGGTATTTCCTGCTTTCAGGAATCCGCCTGTAGTAGCTAATTTAGTCGATTGGAAGTTATGCTCTGCTAAAGCGTCCGTCAAACGACTACTATCCTTATCCTGAATAACAGCAATGATCATTTTCATAACATTGCAGCCTCCCGTTTCCTTTTTTATATTATATCAAATATCAGCTATTACAATTACTATTTACCAAATATGGCTGCAGCTCTCGCAGAACTTTTTTTTGAACAGCCTCTAACGATTGTGAGGCGTCTATAACATGGATACGTTCAGGAAATTTTTCTATCAGCTTCTGATATGCCTCATAGACTTGATAATGAAAATCCAGCTTTTCCATGTCCAGACGATTTTGCTCCCTGCCTTTATTAGCAGCAATTCTTTTTAGACCGTCCTCCGGCTTGATATCAAAAAATAAAGTAATATCCGGCATGCGGTTTTCGATGGCAAACTGATTGATCTGGAATACTTCATCCATGCCGAGGCCACGCGCATAGCCTTGATAAGCCAAACTGCTGTCAACAAAACGGTCGCAAAGCACAACCTTCCCTTCCTTCAATGCAGGCAGTACTTTTTCAACGAGATGCTGCCTACGTGCAGCAGCATATAATAATGCTTCTGTACGTCCATCCATTGAAGTATGAGCCGGGTCCAGGATGATATGACGAATCTTTTCTGCTATTTCAATACCACCAGGCTCTCTGGTTGCTAATACATCATAACCCTTAGTATTTAATTCTTCTGCAACAGTTTTAAGCACAGAAGTTTTTCCTGCGCCTTCGCCGCCTTCAAACGTTATAAATATTCCTTCCACACTCATTCTCCTCAAATCTATTTAAAGGTGACCATTCCCTCTTTAATTTCCTCATTATGAAAACGGGTACCCTGGTCAATTAACTGCACTATTTGTTCTATATGTTTCTTTGTAATTGTTTCCCCTTTTACCAGCAGAGGGACACCGGGAGGATAGGGTACTACCGGCTGAGCCGCTACCTTACCTGCTGCCTCCTGCCATGGGGTGAATACGCTTTGCATCTTTTTCATTTTTTCATAAGAAAACGTTAGTTCCTGAATCGTTTCCGTATACAGGCTGACCGTCTTTATTGTAGCATGCTTTCGTGTTGTTTTTAATTGTTCGTTAACGATAGAAATCGAGTTTTTAAGGCGACATAAATTAATGTATTCCCCTAGCCCTGTTACGAGCAATAGCTGATCGGGAAGTGCCAGTTCCGGAAATACGCCTGCATCCTCCAATAGAGCTGCTATTTGAAGGCCATTCCAGCCTCGATCTGCCTGCAGAGTGATTTTAAGAGGATCATCACACCTGCTAACTGGCAGTACGGTCCACCCGTCCCCTTCAGCTAAAATTTCTCTGATTTTCGATGCATGCTGAATAGCCCTCCCAACCATCTCTTCGGTGGCGTTAGCTAGAAAATGCCGGGCTAAGTCCAGGCTCGCCATGAGAGGATAAGAAGGACTGCTCGATTGGAAAACTTGAAGAAAATAACGGAGCCTTTCGAAATCAATACGCTCCCCGTTTGCATGGAGCAGTGAAGCCATGGTCATAGCGGGTGCCATTTTATGCGCTGATTGGACGACGATGTCTGCCCCTGCTTCTAAAGCGGGGGGAGGAAAAGGACGGCCTAAGTGGAAGTGAATGCCATGAGCCTCATCAACCAGTACAGGTACTTCAAAATGATGGACTGTCTTGATGATTTCTTCCATTTCATATGTACGGCCAAAGTAGTCTGGATAAGTTAATACCAGTCCTTTTGCTTCTGGAAAACGAACCAGTGCTTCCTCTACTATTTCCACCTCTATTTTGCTGTATCTTGCTGATTGTTCCTCATAGCTGGCCGCCAAAAAGACGGGCTGAGCCCCAGCCAGTTCTAAACCATGTAAAATGGATTTGTGACAATTCCGCTGGACAATCACCTTATCTCCCGCCTGACATATCGTTAGGAGCATCGCCAGGTTTCCAGCAGTACTTCCATTAATTAAAAAGTAGGATGAATCACTGTGAAAGAAATCAGCCGCCAATGCTTGTGCCTGTTGTATTGGTCCGTGTGCATCATGTAAATCATCCATACCGGTAATCTCCGTAGCATCCATCTGAAGGAGCGATTGAAACTCATCCATACCTCGGCTTGAAAATATTTTTCCATTTTTATGCCCTGGTACATGGTAGGAGTCAAGTTCGCGATTTTTATAATTCACCAGCATATCGTAAAGTGGCGTGTTTGTTTGGTCTAAAGACATAAAAGGCTACCCCTTTTTAGTTACAATGAAAATCCCCTTCATCTTATCTAACTCACCGAGTGATTACAAGCATAGACGCTGGTAAGAGGCTTATTCAACTAAAGGGCCGAAAAGTCGAAGACTTGATTTCGAGATAATTTGGGTCCGTTGCCGAATCAGGAGTAAGGGCGGCTGTTATAAACATTAACGAACCCGCGAACTATCCGAATGCAAGGTTCCTTGCTTTGTAATTGCATAGAAGCCGCTTTTCCCTCAATTTATAGCTTTTATTACCAACGTAGAGCGTTTCCGTTACCCATACAAGCGTAAGGAGGGCCGGGAAATTGCGAGACTCCGATGAAAAAAGACCTTCGCTTGGACTGCGAAGATCTTCATGTTAAGAATGAATTTTTGAGGGCACTATATTTTTCAACTTATTAATATAAAAAGAATATCTAGCATCTCCAGGTTCTGTTTCTATGATTTCTTTCTCACAAGTTTCACAAACAAATAATTGATAGATATGAATGCCCTCTGTCGTATTACGCTCACATATGCCACAGCGATTGATTGATTTCAACACTATCACCTCCATGGCTTTAGTATGGACCAATCTATCATCTCTTATACTATTTTTTCAGTGTATTTTAACATGCTCGTACAATGCTAGATACAAAATAAACCCGGAAGCTTTGGGAAACTTCCGGGTTTTTCGATTGCCTAGCGGCGTCCTACTCTCACGGGGATAAACCCGACTACCATCGGCGCTGGAGAGCTTAACT
>NZ_JAASRY010000009.1 GCF_011761345.1 Thalassobacillus devorans | reverse complement strand
GCACTGCTAAAGTGCGTTGTTCATTTCCTCATATAATGAAGAAATTATATTGACGTACTGGTTGGTTCGTTCAGTTTTCAAAGATCAAAATTGTTGTTTGTCGTTTTTGCGACGAATATTAATATATCATGGCCGCGAACCGTTGTCAACAATTTATTACAAGTTTTTTTGTTGTGATTTGTTGGCTTCGGTTGTTTTTCCGACAACAGAGATAAATATAGCATATAAATTATATTTTATGCAATAGTGTTTTTAAAACTTTTTATAAAAAATGAAATTTGTCTTTTTGGTCATGGGATGAGCCAATAAAAAAAGAAGGGAGCATCCGCTCCCAACTTCTCTTCACGAGTTATTGAAATTTGGCCTGTAACGTTTTTAATTTCAACTGGCTGGTATCTTCCACAATCCAGTCAGCCTTTTTCAAATAACTGCCGACCCCTACGGCAAACATCCCAGCCTCTTTAATTGCATCTACTCCTGCCTGCGCATCTTCTACACCTGCACACGCAGTTGCCGGCTCATTAATTTGTTCAGCAGCTTTCAGGAAAATTTCCGGGTCAGGTTTCCCTCGTTCCAGCTTAGCTGCATCCACTACTTCATCGAGTAAGTGAGTGATTTCCAGCCTTTCAATTACTACCTGCGCATTTTTGCTGGATGAAGCAAGAGCAGTTTTAATACCAGCTTCTTTTATTTCTTCCATGAACTCCAGGATACCCGGAAGTAAATCATTCGGCGTAATATTAGCAATCATGGTTTTATAATGATCATTTTTCTTAGAGGCAAAATAATCTTTTTCCGTTTCTGATAATTCTTTTTCCCCGTGTGTTAAAATCAACTCCAATGATTCCATCCTGCCCACACCTTTTAACCGCTCATTGAACTCCCGGTCAAATGGTATATCCAACTCTTCGGCAAGCTTCTTCCATGCTTCGAAGTGATATTCAGCAGTATCGGTAATCACACCATCCAAGTCGAAAAGCACTCCTCTTATCTCTTTCATTTTCCCCACTCCCTTACAAACTCCTGTTGTTCTTCCTATATTGAATATAACACACTCTTCCTTATTGCTGTTTTTTCTTCCTCGGCATGTACTTCAAACATTCATGATGGCTGGCAACACGTTTAAACAATTCAAAAAGTAATTGATATCGCTCTTGCATCGCACGCTTAACCATATGGTCGATGCGGTGGTCATTTAAGTCGAACAAAAGCTCGTCCATTTCTCTTTTAATTAGATATTCTATTTCTTCTCTTTCATTTTCGTTCATCAACAAACCAAGCACGAGATCACCTCATTGAAAGATTGTCTTTATATTGTTCCCTTGATTCCAATTATTTATTAGAAAAAATTACCGAATCGCATAGCCTGGCCTGATTGAACATAGAATGTAGCAAGTCCACTTGGAAAGAAGGGGTTGTATGCATTTTTTTGTATGGCAGCTTAAAACAATAAAACGATATGCAATCATTGTACTTTTAGCTTTGGTTTGTGCCTTATTCTTATGGATTGGTCAGTTTAATTCCCTGTCTGTTTTTTCAAGCGAAAATGGGCCAGAGGCTCTAAGCAAAGGAGATGACAAACAAGCTGCTGTCGCCTTGACGTTCAATATAAGCTGGGGGACTGAAAAGGTGAATGCTGTATTGAAACAATTAGCTGACCATGATGTGCAGGCCACTTTTTTCGTAAGCGGGGAATGGGCTGAAAGGCATCCGGAATTAATGAAAAAAATTAACGAAGGAGAACACGAAATCGGAATGATGGGTTACCGGTATACTAGCTACCTGGAACAACAGCCGGAGCAGATCAGAAAAGACCTGAACTATGCAAAAGAAATTTTCGATAAATTGGGATACGAAGACCTCACTCTATTGCGCCCTCCTCATGGTCACTTTAATAAAGAAGTATTGGAAATTGCAGACGAAAAAGGGTATGACGTGGTTCAATGGAGTGTAAACCCGAGGGATTGGGAAAATCCAGGAACGGAGCAAATAGTCGATCATGTGATGAGTAAGAGTTCAAAAGGGGATATTATCCTCCTCCACGCCTCGGATTCAGCTAAGCAAACCCCGAAGGCGTTAGATACAATATTACCGGGGTTGAAAGGAAAAGGATTGAAGTTCGTCAGGGTTACAGATATGGTGGCAGGAAGCGAAGCGAACGCACAAGAAATAAACTAAATTAGAAAAACTTGGCTTTCCGTCAAGTACTCATACAAGCTAATCTATCCTAAAAAATAAAAAAGCCGGACAACCAAATGGCCGGCTTTTATTATTTGCTTTTCGGTTCCTTATTATTCAAGCGATGAAGCAGTAATAACTGATAAGCATTACACGCAAGCAGCGGAATAATCATCAGCCATACATAGTCCTGGCCTTCAGATTGTAAAGCAGGCACCCATTCAACTGTAGTCACTACCACCATAAAAAATAAAGCGGGGATAAATGCCTTGCTGTTGGTTTCTTTTCTTTTTATACGAGCCACAACATAGCTGACTGCCAACAAGGCAAATGCTGTAAGCAGGTAAGGCCACAATGAAGCCCCTTCATCAGCTGCCTGGTAACGGAAATAAACAAGGTCAAACAAGGTGAACACGATAAGAAATACCTGGATCGCAGGCCATAAGCCTTTAAACATTCCCAGTCCGAATTGATTGACGGTCAAATACGCGAAAAAGCCCATTTGACTTATGATACTGAATATAAAACCTAATCCTGAAAAAAATAACAATAGCCCGATTAGTTCAAAAAAATCGAATGGCTGTAATACTTGTGCATAAGCATCCGCTTTGACAACAAAGCTGGTGAGAAGTGTCAGTGCTCCGCCCAGTACTAAAGTCGTCCAAAAAAGATGCACCCATTTACGACTTGTCACGATGTATCCCCCTAACCTTCTTATAACCTTTCCTTTGGTATTTTATCATGAACACCCGTTTTTTTCCTTAATGTTACCGCGAATATTTTTCTCCCGCTTCCCCATATTAATAAATAATAGGACAAAGAAAGGGGACATTCCAAATGTCCATGAAACGCAGCTTATTGTTCATAGGATTATTTGCATTGTTTCTCACCGCATGTGCAGGGAATTCCTCTGGAAATGAACAAGCAGATTACGACACCACTAAAAAAATGGTTGTAGATATATTAAAGTCCGATGATGGTAAAAAAGCCATGACAGAAGTATTATCTGATGAAAAAATGCAGCAGGCGATGGCTCTCGAATCTGAGGTCGTTTCTGACGCTGTCCATCAGGCATTGACTTCTGAAAAAGGCCAGGAATTCTGGACAAAAATGTTTGAAGATCCAAAGTTTGTCAAAGGTTTTGCCGACTCGATGAAAAAAGAACACGAGGAACTGCTGAAGGGATTGATGAAGGATTCTGAATACCAGAAACTCCTCATCGATGTTTTTCAGAACCCTGAGATGATCGAACAGATGCAAACCGTTCTAGAAGGACAAAAATTCCGTGAGCATTTAGAGAAAACTATTCAAGAAACCCTGAACAGTCCTTTGTTTAAAGCAGAAATGTCTGAAACATTGCTAAAAGCCGCTGAAAAAATGCAAGAAGGTGGGCAAGGCGGAGGCGAAAGCCAAGGCGGGCAATCCCAGGAAGGCGGTTCTGGAGGTGGCGGCGGTACGACGGAGTAATATCCATATCCGTATCAAACCCGCTTCTACCTTATATAAAAAGGTCACGTTTCCCTACCGTGGGATAACGTGACCTTTCTTATATCATATCAGGATGTGCGATCAATTACTTTCGCTGCTACATTCCGGTAAATCTGTCCGGTTGGATGGTCTTCCTGATAAACCGATGGAGCAAAGATATCTTCTTCTTCAAACGGCTGGCGCAAAGGAATTTGACCGAGCACATTTGTTTTCAGCTGTTCTGCAAGCTTTTCGCCCCCGCCACGGCCGAATACATATTCTTTATCGCCTGTCACCTGGCTTTCAAAGTAAGCCATATTTTCCACTACCCCAAGAATTTCATGTTCCGTCTGGATAGCCATCTGGCCGGCACGCGCTGCAACAAAAGCTGCTGTCGGGTGCGGTGTCGTAACGATGATTTCTTTAGAGGATGGAAGCATAGAGTGGACATCTAATGCTACATCACCAGTACCCGGCGGTAAATCAAGAAGAAGGTAATCCAGTTCACCCCACTCCACTTCTTTAAAGAAGCTTGTCAGCATTTTACCGAGCATTGGACCACGCCAGATCACAGGTGAGTTGTCTTCAACAAAAAATCCCATAGAAATGACTTTCACACCAAACCGTTCTACTGGGAGGATTTTTTCTCCTCGTACGACAGGACGTTCCTCCACTCCCATCATGTCCGGGACACTGAAACCATAAATATCAGCATCGATAATACCGACCTTTTTGCCAAGACGTGCAAGAGCAATGGCAAGGTTTACAGTTACGGTAGATTTCCCTACGCCACCTTTACCACTTGCAATCGAGATAAATGTAGTCCCTGTCTGACCATTCATCAACGATGCCTCTTCGGCTTGTTGAGCGCTGCCTTGATACTTTTCAATGACTTCATCTGGAAGCTGGCTGAAACGTAAACCGACAGTAGCCGCTCCAGCACCCTTCAAAATGTTTACAATTTCCTGTTGCAGCTGCATTTGTTCTGCCGTATTAGTTTTAGCAATACCGATTTTGACACTGACATGGTTCTTTTCTTCTTTGATCTTAATCTCTTCTACACCACTGGTTTCTTCTAACGTTTTATGTAAAAACGGATCCTCGATTGGATCAAGCAATTTTTGTACTTCTTCTTTAGTCAACACGTATGATTCACCATCCTTTTTATTGTTTCAATCACTGCAAGTATAACATATTTCATATACGTTATAAGTGATTTGCATCAAGGATGGTGAAATCTGTCAATTGGAACCGGCATATTCTTCTTCACTCGAATACCGCAAAATACCTTCATAAATAGAAGCTGCCATCTTTCGCTGATAGCTGTCTTTTTTCAATAAGTTCCGCTCATGGGGATTCGATAAAAAGCCTGCCTCCACTAGCGCTCCTGGAACATTAGCATGCTTGAGGAGATACATGCCATTAATAGCGAGTACAGACCTCTCTGTATTTTCCAAGTTACGGACGATTTCCGCCTGGATAAACTTAGCCAAATGCTCACTTCGCTCCAAGTCAGGGTAATAGAAAGTCTGAGCACCACGCCATTCCGAAGCAGGAAGGGCATTCAAATGTATACTTAAAAAGATATCCGGTTCTTTCTCATGAATGAATGCCAATCGGTTCCGTAGATCCTCAGTTTTTCTCCTGGAATACCCGTCCGTATCCTCCGCGGCTAAGTCACGATCATCACTGCGCGTCAAATATACTAGCGCTCCTCCCTGCTGGAGATAGTCCTGCAAGTATTTGGTGATATTTAGCGCGATATCTTTTTCCTGTACATTATCTTCCTCCGGTCCTTCGGCTCCTCCGTCAACTCCCCCATGTCCCGGATCCAGTACAATCACCTTTCCGGCTAACGGAAGCGACCATGTCTGCCATGTATCTTTTGCTTCTTGAACAGGATATGCAATTAAAAAAATCAATAATGCCAGCCCACATAACCACGTAAATACTTTCAGACGATGGTACACGTCTTTCCCACCCTCTCCCATAACATTCTCTTTCAACTATATGGGACAAGGCAGTAAAATATGCTCGTCTAACCCTTACCTGTTACTTAAAAAAATTATATAAAAAAGCCTCTGATCTGTAATAGACCAGAGACTTTGGTAACAATATAAAATTAACGCTTGGAGAACTGTGGTGCACGACGAGCGCCTTTAAGACCGTATTTCTTACGCTCTTTCATGCGGCTGTCACGTGTCAGTAGACCTTCACGCTTCAATGGTGTGCGGTAGTCAGGATCAGCTTGCAACAGGGCGCGAGCGATACCATGACGGACAGCACCAGCCTGGCCAGTGAATCCACCACCATCAACGTTTACATATACATCATAGTTACCTTCTGTTTCTGTAACAGCTAAAGGCTGCTTTAGAATTGTACGAAGGGTTTCATACGGGAAGTAGTCTTCCGCGTCACGGTTGTTGACTACTACACGGCCGTTTCCAGGAACAAGGCGTACACGTGCAGTTGACTTTTTACGACGTCCAGTACCGTTGTATTGTACTTGTGCCACTCTTCATTACCTCCTTAAATTATCCGCGAAGTTCGTAAACTTCTGGTTGTTGTGCTTCGTGCTTGTGCTCTGGGCCAGCATACACGTGAAGCTTCTTACCCATTTTACGTCCCAGGCTTCCTTTAGGCAGCATACCCTTGATTGCAATTTCAAGCATTTGCTCAGGGTATTTCGTACGCATTTCGTTAGCTGTACGAGATTTCAAACCGCCTACATAATTTGTGTGACGGTAATAAATTTTATCGTTAAGTTTCTTACCTGAAAGTTCGATTTTTTCTGCATTGACGATAATTACGTGATCACCAGTGTCAAAGTGCGGTGTATAAGTTGGTTTGTGCTTACCGCGTAGGATAGCAGCAACTTCGCTGGAAAGACGACCAAGTGTCTTACCCGCTGCATCCACAACATACCATTTACGTTCAACGTTACCTTCATTAGCCATGAAAGTTGTGCGCATGTCGGTTTCCCTCCTGAATTGTTTAAATGTTTCACAGAGCTTCATTTATCTCGATACGATTAGTTTCCGGGGCTAATCGTGGTATAGAAATAAAATGCCATAGAATATATTATAATACTTGTACCCTCAATGTCAAGGAAATGTTACACCAGGGAGAGTTGTTTTTTATAAATTATTAAAAAAAGATAAATTATAAGAAATGTTAACCTTTCCGCTGGCAATTATGATCCTCAAATGCTTAGTAAAAAACTTCCCAGAGAAACAAACCATGGGGCGGCGCAGTCTTCCCTGCTGCGCTTCGATCTTTAGCCTCAATCATAGCAATGACCTCTTCCGGTTTTCGTTCTCCTTTCCCAACTTCAAGTAAAGTACCAACCAAAATGCGGACCATATTGTAAAGAAATCCTGTACCCCGGAAAATAAATACCAGTTCATTTCCTTCCGGCTGAATATCAGCCTTAGTTATCGTCCGGACTTTATCGCCTTTTACTGTAGAGCGGGCAGAACAAAAAGAAGTAAAATCATGTTCCCCTTCCAGGTACCTGCATGCTTCCTTAATCGCTGCTATATCCAATTTCTGAGGAACATGATAACTATAATAGCGTCTGAACAGGTCAGGGTCCTTCTGATTCAATATTTTATAGCGATATTCTTTTCCTTTGGTGTCATAACGGGCATGAAAGCCTGCATCGGCATATTGGATGTCATCGATACGAATATCATCAGGAAGCATAGCATTCAAAGCCCGTTCCCAGCCTTCGGGCGGGATATCAAGGTCTGAAGTAAAATGGATCATTTGCCCCACCGCATGCACACCAGCATCGGTCCGCCCTGAGGCTGTCACCTTCACCGTTTGACCTTTATGCATCTTCTGCAGGGCAGTTTCAATCTCGGCCTGGATGGTACGGCCGTTCGGCTGTACTTGATAACCTGCAAATGCTGTTCCATCATATTGGATGATGCCCTTTAACTTTTGCACAATGCTTCCTCCATCCTATGATCTGGTCAAAATTAAACCTATAATTACAAGTATAAAAAGGATATACGTGTAGATATCCAGCTTACCGATACTAAGTTCCCTCAGCTTCGTTCTTCCCTCGCCACCCTGATATCCCCTTGCCTCCATCGCCATTGCCAGTTCTTCAGCACGTTTAAAAGCACTGACAAACAACGGAACTAACAAAGGTACCACTGCCTTGATACGGTCTTTGAAGGAGCCTGTACGAAAATCGACTCCTCTCGATGCCTGAGCTTTTGAGATTTTCTCTGTTTCCTGCATCAATGTTGGAATGAAGCGTAGTGAGATCGACATCATTAACGCAAGCTCATGCACCGGGAAACGAATCTTTTTCAATGGGCCTAACATCCCCTCAATCGCATCTGTGATTTCTATCGGGGTAGTCGTCAGAGTCAGGAGTGATGTCACCAGGATTAATAAAAAGAAACGTAAAGAAATAGCTAAACCTTGAATAATTCCTCCTGTATAAAAATCAAAGGAAAAAATAGAGAACAGTACTTCTCCTTCTTTCGTAACAAATAAGTGCAGAATAAAGGTGAAAACAATCAAAAACCAAACGGGAAGCAACCCTTTAATTAAGTAACGAGCAGGGATTCTTGTTGAAGCAGCGCTTCCTACTGCAAATAACGTCAATAACCCGTAACTCATAACAGAATTAGCAAAGAATACGATCAAGACAAAGAAAAAAATGATGGTTATTTTTGTCCGGGGGTCAATACGGTGGATAAACGAGTTGCCAGGTACATACTGTCCAATGATCATGCTGCTACCCATGGCTCTCTCCCCCTTTTACAACAGCAGTCAATTCCTTTGCTAATTGTGCTATGCCTTGTTTCCGATAGGGGATCGCTTTTCCGAACTGCTTTTCTGCCTGATGCAAAAATTGGATTACCTCTGGAAGATCCAGCTGTACCCGTTGCAGTTCCTCTTTATTGACAAGCACTTCCAAAGGAGCGCCTTCCATATACTTTTCGCCATCTTTCATGATGATAATATGGTCCGCATAGCGAAGTGCGTCCTCCATACTGTGGGTAACCAGAACGGTGGTAAGGTTGTTGTTTTTATGCTGACGGGAAAACATATCCATGATTTCTCTTTGACCACTGGGATCCAATCCAGCCGTCGGCTCGTCTAATACAAGCACTTCAGGGTTCATGGCAAGAACACCCGCTATAGCTACTCTTCTCATTTGGCCTCCGCTGAGGTCAAATGGTGATCGCTGGAGAAGATCTTCCGGCAAACCTACCGCCTTAATGGCTTGACCTGTTCTTCTTTCGATTTCTTTAGGTTCCACGTTAAAGTTCAATGGGCCAAATCCGATATCCTTTGCAACTGTTTCTTCAAATAGTTGATGTTCAGGATATTGAAAGACTACCCCAACTTTTTCTCGTAAGCTTTTGATATCTTTCGTTTTTTCCGCTGCACTGATTTGGTAGTCTCCAATCATCACTTTCCCCTCTGTGGGTCGTAAAAGACCATTCAAGTGTTGAAGCAATGTGGACTTACCAGAGCCTGTATGGCCAATAACAGCAACAAAGGACCCGGAAGGGATATGAAATGACACCCCACTCAAAGCACGATGTTCAAATGGTGTATTAGCCTGGTAGATGTAACTTACATCTTTGAATGTAATGTCCATAAGTCCTCCAACAACTCCTGGTGATTTAATGGCTCACGCTGTATAGGTAATCCAGCAGCAGATAATTCAGCAGCCAGCTTCGTTACAAAGGGAGTATCTAAGCCAATATTCCGTAATTTATCTTTTTCAGAAAATACATCTCGCGGGGTGCCTTCTAACCATTTGCTACCCTGGTTCATCACAATTACCCTGTCTGCCTTTACAACTTCCTGGAGGTCATGGGTAATGGTAAGGAGTGATAGATCCTGGTCTTCCTGCACGTTACGTATGGTTTCCATAATTTCCAGTCTGCCTTTAGGGTCAAGCATAGCGGTAGCTTCATCCAATATGATCAGTTGAGGTGCCACAGCCAGCACACTGGCTATAGCAACACGCTGTTTTTGACCTCCAGAGAGACGGTGGGGTTCGTGGGCTTCATAATCGTTCATGCCGACTGCAGCTAAGCTTGTCTGGATTCTTTCCACCATAAGCTTCCGTGGCAGGCCATGATTCTCCATGCCAAAAGCCACATCATCCTTTACCGTCGTACCGACAAACTGGTTATCAGGATTCTGAAAAACCATACCTACTTTCTTGCGGATTTCCCAAATCGTATCTTCAGTTACTTGCACCCCGTCAACAAGGATCTCCCCCTTTTGAGGAAGAAGAAGTCCATTCATCAATTTAGCGATGGTAGATTTCCCGGAGCCATTGTGGCCGATAATGGCCAGCCACTCATCGGATTGCACATTAAAGCTTACATCCTTTAATACCCAGGGCTGGTCTTCCCTATAGCGGAATGATACGTCTCTAAACTCGATAAAATATGACAAACTTAGCTCCCCCTCTGCTCGACTTACCTAATATTTCCCCGGAAATAATGTTCGTTTTTATAGAATTATAGGGAAATAGCTGGTTAGATGCAAAACAAAAAAGGGCTGGAACCAACCTCTAGCTGAGATTCCGTCCTGCCCTTTTGCACCCTTGTTATTCATTAAACTAATTCAATGATCGCCATCTTCGCGCCATCACCTTGACGTTCGCCAAGTTTCAGTACACGAGTATAACCACCTTGACGATCCTCATAGCGTGGAGCGATGTCAGAGAATAGTTTTTGTAGTGCTGTCTGATCTCCTTCTTCATCAGCTGAAGCACTATATAGATACGCTTCTGCTTGACGACGAGCGTGTAGGTCCCCACGCTTGCCGAGTGTGATCATTTTGTCCACGACAGAACGAAGCTCTTTCGCTTTGGCTTCAGTCGTCTCAATACGTTCATGGATAATTAGATCTGTCGCCAGGTTGCGCAACAACGCCAAGCGTTGATCTGTAGTACGACCCAATTTTCTAGCCATTGATTATCCCTCCCTTGTTTTGACTCTCTTTGATGCAATCTATCGATCAATCGTCTTTTCTTAGACCAAGGCCGAGTTCATCTAATTTATATTTAACTTCTTCCAGTGACTTACGTCCAAGGTTGCGGACTTTCATCATATCTTCTTCAGACTTATGAGCAAGTTCCTGTACAGTATTGATTCCTGCACGCTTTAAGCAATTGTAGGAACGTACAGACAAGTCAAGCTCTTCGATAGTCATCTCTAGTACTTTTTCTTTTTGGTCCTCTTCTTTTTCAACCATGATTTCCGCTTTTTGTGCTTCATCAGTAAGGCCGACAAAGATATTGAGGTGTTCCATATAGACTTTAGCACCAAGAGACACAGCCTCTTCTGGACGAATGCTTCCATCTGTCCAAACATCTAACGTAAGTTTATCAAAATTAGCTGATTGACCCACACGTGTGTTTTCCACCTGGTATGTTACACGTGATACTGGTGTGAAGATGGAATCAACCGGAATGACTCCAATTGGCAGATCTTCGTGATTGTTCCCCTCTGCCGGGCGATATCCTCTGCCACGCTCAGCTGTGATACGCATTTGCAGACTGGCATTCGGGCCAAGTGTTGCAATGTGGATCTCCGGATTCAAGACCTCGATATCACTGTCATGCGTAATGTCAGCAGCAGTAACGTTTCCTTCGCCTTGTACATCAATCTCTAAAGTCTTTTCCTCATCTGAATAAATCTTCAGAGCCAGTTTCTTCAGGTTCAGGATGATGGTCGTTACATCTTCAACTACCCCATCGATCGTGGAGAATTCATGAAGTGCCCCATCCATCTGAACAGATGTCACAGCAGCGCCAGGAAGCGAGGATAGTAGGATACGACGTAAGGAGTTACCTAGTGTTGTACCATACCCGCGTTCGAGCGGTTCGACAACGAATTTCCCAAATGTGGCGTCATCGCTGATCTCAACCGTTTCAATTTTCGGCTTTTCAATTTCGATCATTAAACAAAACCCTCCTTCAAAACGTCGAAACCTCGGTTAGACCTCCTGTCTAACCGAAATTCCTCAGGTAGGCAGTCCCCGATTTAGAACAAATAACGTTCGTATTGTCTGTTATTCATGCGGTGCTGTTAAATAGCTATCATAACCCATTATAGACAGGGTTACAAATTCTATACAGTAAAATTATACACGACGACGTTTTGGCGGACGGCAACCATTGTGAGGTACAGGTGTAACATCACGAATAGCTGTTACTTCCAAGCCTGCAGCTTGAAGTGCACGGATAGCAGCTTCACGACCAGCACCTGGGCCTTTAACGGTTACTTCCAAAGTTTTCATACCGTGTTCCTGAGCTGCTTTAGCTGCAGCTTCAGAAGCCATTTGTGCAGCGAATGGAGTAGACTTACGGGAACCTTTGAAACCTAGGGATCCAGCACTGCTCCAGCTTACTGCGTTACCTTGGACATCGGTGATAGTAACGATCGTATTGTTGAAAGTAGAACGGATATGAGCCACTCCACTCTCAATATTCTTTTTCACACGACGTTTACGAGTGTTAGTTTTACGTGCCATATTGTTTTATTTACCTCCTTTATTTAACGATTATTTACGCTTATTCGCAACGGTACGACGTGGTCCCTTACGAGTACGGGAGTTGTTCTTCGTCTTCTGTCCGCGTACTGGAAGGCCGCGACGGTGGCGGATTCCACGGTAAGAACCGATCTCAATCAAACGTTTGATGTTAAGAGAAACTTCACGGCGAAGGTCACCTTCTACATTGAAGTCCTCGATTGCTTTACGGATTTTAGCTAGTTCGTCCTCAGTCAAGTCGCGGACGCGTGTGTCTTCAGAAACACCAGCTTTAGCCAGTACTTCTTTAGCAGCGGATTTACCAATGCCGTAGATATAAGTCAAAGAAACAACGACGCGCTTGTCACGAGGAATATCTATACCTGCAATACGTGCCATAGGTTACGTGCACCTCCTTCAGAATTAGCCTTGTTTTTGTTTATGCTTAGGGTTTTCGCAAATTACCATTACTTTACCTTTACGACGGATAACTTTGCACTTTTCGCAAATTGGTTTTACAGAAGGCCTTACCTTCATGATCCATACCTCCTTTTAGATCGGAGCATTTCATGCTATTTATAACGGTACGTAATTCGTCCTCTTGTCAAATCATAAGGGGAAAGTTCAACCGTCACTTTGTCACCAGGCAAGATTCGAATGAAATGCATGCGAATTTTACCAGATACATGTGCCAGAACGGTATGTTCGTTCTCAAGCTCTACCTTGAACATTGCATTCGGCAGAGTTTCAACGACTGTACCTTCCACTTCAATTACATCGTCTTTCGCCATCGAGTTGATCTCCCTTCTTCAAATCAGTCACTACTTCATTGATAAATTTCGTTACGGCAAAACGCAGCTTACCATTTGTGACGCGACCAGTTTCTAGAAGGCTGTTTTGGACTTCTGGAGAAACGAAATCCATCAGCTCCACGTGCTGCAGATTCTTTTTCTTTGGTCGATCAAACTTTCGTTTCTCCCCATCAGCAAGCAGCACAAAACGATCGTCAAGCAAATCAATGACAACCATATACTGCTCTGCTTCACGTCCCTGTACAATACGAACAACTTGACCTATTCGTGGACTCGACTCAGTTTCGTTCAATAACGATCACCTTCACTTAGGCTTTGGTTAAAATCTCATAACCTTCTTCAGTAATGACGATAGTGTGTTCAAAGTGAGCACACACTTTACCGTCTTGAGTGACGACAGTCCAATTATCAGCAAGCGTTTTGACATACCTTTTACCTGCATTCACCATCGGTTCAACCGCCAATACCATGCCAGGCTTAAGACGCGGCCCCTTGTTGGGAGGTCCATAATGAGGAATTTGTGGGTCCTCATGCAGTTCCTGCCCGACGCCATGTCCTACATATTCCCGAACAATCGAGTATCCTAACGGTTCAACGTAACTTTGAATGGCATGCGATATATTTGAAAGGCGTACACCTGGTTTTGCTTCATCAAGTCCTTTGAACAAGGATGTTTCAGTAACTTTCAGCAAATCCTCTGTCTTTTCATCAATTTCACCGACCGGATAGGTCCAGGCTGAATCGCCATGATATCCTTTGTATTTTGCGCCGATATCGATACTGATGATATCTCCTTCATTTAACTTCCGGTCACCCGGAATTCCATGAACAAGTTCCTCGTTGACTGAGGCGCAAATACTACCACGGAAACCATTATAACCCTTAAAGGAAGGAATTGCATCCATACTGCTGATAAACTGCTCAGCAATGTTATCCAATTCTCCTGTAGTGATACCTGGTTGAATATGCTTTTTCAACTCTCGGTGCGTCAGGGCAACAATTCTGCCCGCTTCACGCATGATTTCAATTTCCCGTGGTGTTTTCGTGATGATCATTTAGATAAGCCCCCGAGCTTTTCGTCGATGTCCTTGAATACTTGGTTGATATCCTGGTCACCTTCAATTGTTACTAAATAGCCTTTGTCCTTGTAGAAGTCCAACATTGGTTGTGTCTGTTCGATGTTTACATCCAAACGTTTCCGGACAGTTTCTGGTTGATCATCTTCACGTTGAATCAACTCGGAACCATCTTTATCACATTTCCCTTCCACTTTAGGAGGGTTATAGATGACGTGATACGTAGCACCACATGTCGGGCAGACACGTCTGCCTGTCAAACGTTCTACCAGTTGATCGGTTGGAACATCAATATGAAGGACATAATCCAAGGATTC
This sequence comes from Thalassobacillus devorans, assembly GCF_011761345.1. Lineage (GTDB taxonomy): Bacteria > Bacillota > Bacilli > Bacillales > Halobacillaceae > Thalassobacillus > Thalassobacillus devorans. The sequence goes on along the minus strand of NZ_JAASRY010000009.1, from coordinate 45,818 downwards.
TTTCATATCCTTCAAAAGATTTTCCAGGGCTTCGGCTTGAGCGATTGTTCTTGGAAAACCATCCAGCAAGAAACCTTTTTGACAATCATCTTTGCTGAGACGTTCACGCACGATTCCGATGGTTACTTCATCAGGAACCAATTCGCCTTTGTCCATGAATGATTTTGCTTCTTTACCTAATGCTGTTCCTTCTTTGATAGCTAAACGGAACATATCTCCAGTTGAGATATGAGGGATGTTATATTTTTCGACTATCTTTTCAGCCTGAGTACCTTTACCGGCACCAGGAAGACCCATCAGAATTAAATTCAACTTGTTCCCCTCGCTCTCATGTTGATCACCCTTCGAAACATTTCCAAGGGTGTTTATTTAATAAACCCTTTATAGTGACGCTTCACTAATTGGCTTTCCAGCTGTTTCATCATTTCAAGTGCAACACCTACTACGATGAGCAAGCTGGTGCCCCCAATTTGAATGGTAGGCGGCAGATTAGCCACTGACCCAAGTATGATCGGTAAAATTGAAACGGCGGCTAAGAAGATCGAGCCGACGAAAGTTAGACGATACATGACTCGTGTCAAATAGGTCTCCGTGTTTTGACCTGGACGGATACCAGGAATATATCCACCTTGCTTCTTCAGGTTTTCTGCCATTTGTTCAGGGTTAACTTGAACAAATGTGTAGAAATACGTGAAGGCAATAATCAAAGCGACATAAATGATCATCCCTGGCCAGTTTTGATAATCGAAAATATATTCGATCGTACTGGCTATTTCACTTCCTTCAAAGAATCCAGCGATTGTCCGCGGAGCAATGATGAAGGAAATGGCAAAGATGACCGGGATTACTCCGGCAGCATTGACCTTTATCGGTAAATGCGTGGAGTGCCCGCCTACTGGTGAACGATTTACTAGACGTTTGGCATATTGAACTGGAATTTTGCGTAGTGCCTGTTGGATAAAGATGACCCCAACCACCACAGCTACGATAACTAGTAGAATGATTGCCAATATTACGAGGTTGAGAAACAATTGTTCACCAGGATCAGCAAGGTACTGATCATATAGTTGGTTTACACCTTGTGGAATGGCAGCTACGATACCGGCAAAAATCAAGATGGAAATTCCATTTCCCACCCCGTTAGCGGTGATCTGTTCACCAAGCCACATTAAGAACGCCGTACCACCAGTCAATACTAACGCAATAACAAAAAACTTGCCGACTCCAGGGTTCTGGATAAGCTGTCCTTGTGTCATCGCGTTGAAACCGATGGACATTCCAATTGCTTGAATAAAAGCAAGAACGATGGTGCCATAACGGGTGAACTGAGCTAATTTCCTCCGGCCCACTTCCCCTTGTTTCTTCCACTCTGCGAATTTAGGTACTACGTCCATTTGCAATAGCTGCATGATGATGGAAGCAGTAATGTAGGGCATGATCCCCATCGCGAAAATGGAAAAGTTTTGCAGCGCGCCGCCCCCGAAAGTATTCAAGAAACCGAACGCATTCTGTTCATCCATGAAGTTGATGGCATTCTTATCCGTAAATGGTACGGGAATGAACGTGCCAAAGCGGAAAACGATCAACATCAGAAGTGTAAATATGATTTTTCGCCGAATATCACCCACGCGCATAAAATTGGAGATTGTCCGGAACATTAAATCACCTCAGTTTGACCGCCCGCTGCTTCAATTGCTTCTTTAGCTGAAGCAGAGAACTTGTGAGCTTTTACTGTAAGTTTTTTATCAAGTGATCCGTTACCAAGGATCTTGATACCAGCTTTTTCTTTGCTTACTACGCCAGTTTCAAGTAAAAGCTCAGGAGTAACCTCTGTGCCTTCATCAAAGCGATTAAGTGCATCAAGGTTTACGATAGCGAATTCCTTACGGTGGATGTTAGTGAATCCACGTTTAGGAAGACGTTGGAACAATGGCATTTGTCCACCTTCGAATCCTGGACGAGTGCCACCGCCGGAACGAGCTTTCTGCCCTTTATGACCACGACCGGAAGTTTTACCATTTCCAGTCGCCATTCCGCGTCCGACACGGTTACGTTCTTTACGAGCACCTTTTGATGGCTTCAATTCATGTAGTTTCATGCGAGCACCTCCTCTTTGCGCTTAATGTTTATTCTACTTCTTTAATTGCAACCAAGTGAGATACTTTGTTAACCATTCCACGGTTGGATGGAGTGTCTTCAAGTACCACAGATTGACGAATTTTATTCAGGCCAAGTGTTTTGACAGTTAGACGTTGGTCTTCAGGTCTGCCGATCACACTGCGCGTGAGGGTAACTTCCAACTTTTTAGCCATGTTATTTCCCTCCTTATCCTAACAGTTCTTCTACAGACTTTCCACGTAGTTTAGCTACATCTTCAGCGCGCTTAAGCTCATTAAGGCCGCTGATTGTTGCACGGACCATGTTGATTGGTGTGTTGGATCCCAGGGATTTAGATAGGATGTCACCTACACCAGCAAGCTCAAGTACGGCACGGACAGGGCCACCAGCGATTACTCCGGTACCTTCTGCAGCTGGTTTCAATAGAATGTTACCAGCACCGAATTGTCCATGGATTTCATGTGGAATAGTCGTACCAACGACTGGTACACTGATCAAGTTTTTCTTCGCATCGTCGATCGCCTTTTTGATCGCTTCTGGTACCTCTTGGGCTTTACCAGTACCGAATCCGACATGACCATTTTTATCTCCTACAACAACCAATGCTGCAAAACGGAAACGACGTCCACCTTTAACTACTTTTGCTACACGGTTGACTGTTACCACGCGTTCTTCTAGATCTAGTTTACTAGGGTCGATGTTTGTACGCATATATGTCCCTCCTTTAACGATTAAAATTCAAGGCCGGCTTCACGAGCGGCTTCTGCTAATGCTTTTACACGTCCATGGTACAAGTATCCGCCACGGTCGAACACGACGTTTTTGTAACCATTGTCCTGTGCACGTTGTGCAATCAGTTCTCCGACTTTTTTAGCTGCTTCAACGTTACCAGTGCTTTCAATGTCGAAACCATTGTCGTTAGTGGAAGCGCTAGCTACTGTCACTTGATTCACATCATCGATCAATTGTGCATAGATGTGCTTGTTAGAGCGATATACGTTCAAACGTGGGCGTGCAGCAGTTCCAGAAATGCTGCGACGTACACGAGCATGTCTTTTCTTACGTGTCACATTTTTATCAGGCTTAGTGATCATCAAGGTCACTCCTTTCTGTTGCTTACTTGCCCTTACTTAGCAGTTTTACCTTCTTTACGACGTACATATTCGCCTTCGTAGCGGATACCTTTACCTTTGTAAGGCTCTGGCGGGCGAATGGCACGGATGTTGGCAGCTACAGCGCCAACCAATTCTTTATCGATACCTTTTACAACAAGTTTTGTGTTGGAAGGAACATCGATTTCAATACCGTCACGCTGTTCTACATCTACAGGATGGGAATAACCAGCGTTGATGGTCACTTTGTTACCTTGCTTTGTCGCACGGTAACCTACACCGATGATTTCAAGACTTTTTTCGTAACCTTTGGATACTCCTTCAACCATGTTTCCGATCAGGCTGCGAGTTGTTCCATGAAGGGCACGATGTTCTTTACTTTCGCTTGGACGCTCTACAGTAAGAACATTGTCTTCAATTTTAATTGTCATGTCCTCATGGAATGTTTGAGTAAGTTCCCCTTTTGGACCTTTAACTGTAACAGTGTTGTTGTCATTTTTAACTTCAACACCTTCTGGAAGTTCTAATGATTTAAAACCTACGCGAGACATATCTTTGCACCTCCTGTCTTCTCTTTAAGATTACCAGATATAGGCAAGCACTTCGCCGCCAATAGCCTGCTCACGTGCTTCTTTATCAGTTAATACACCTTTTGATGTGGATACGATAGCGACACCTAAGCCATTCAAGACTTTTGGTAGCTCTTCTGCTTTCGCGTAAACACGCAATCCTGGTTTACTGATACGTTTCAGTCCAGTAATTACACGCTCGTCGTTTTGTCCGTATTTCAAGAAAATACGTAGAACACCTTGATGATTGTCTTCTACATACTCGAAATCACGTACAAAACCTTCACGCTTAAGGATATCAGCGATCTCCTTCTTCAAGTTTGAAGCTGGAAGTTCTAGCTTCTCATGGCGGACCATGTTGGCATTACGAATACGTGTCAGCATATCTGCAATCGGATCTGTCATTGTCATAACTTGTTACCTCCTTCCCTATCGGGGTCTTTACCAGCTAGCTTTTTTGACGCCAGGAATTTGTCCTTTATATGCAAGTTCGCGGAAGCAAATACGGCAAAGTTTAAATTTGCGTAGTACGGAATGAGGACGTCCACAACGCTCACAACGTGTATATTCCTGAACTTTATACTTTTGCGGTCGCTTTTGTTTCGCGATCATTGATTTTTTAGCCACAATTTTCCCTCCTTTGTTAGCTCATTATTTTTGAAACGGCATGCCAAACTGAGCTAAGAGTTCACGCGCTTCTTCATCAGTGTTCGCTGTAGTTACTACAACGATGTCCATTCCACGCACTTTGTTGACTTTATCATAGTTAATCTCTGGGAAAATCAATTGTTCTTTTACACCAAGCGTGTAGTTTCCACGGCCGTCAAATGCTTTCTTGGAAATACCACGGAAGTCACGTACACGCGGCAAAGATACAGAAATCAACTTTTGCAAGAATTCGTACATACGCTCACCGCGAAGAGTAACTTTCGCACCGATTGGCATTCCTTCACGAAGGCGGAAGCCAGCGATTGATTTCTTCGCACGTGTTACCATTGGTTTTTGACCAGTGATAAGTGATAGTTCTTCAACAGCAGTGTCTAAAGCTTTCGCATTTTGAACTGCATCACCAACACCCATGTTGACTACGATTTTCTCAACTTTAGGTGCTTCCATGATAGAGTCATAATTGAATTTTTCCATCAAAGATGGCACAACTTCTTCATTATATTTATTCTGTAGTTCGTTCATCGTATGGCCCTCCTTTCGTCGCTAATTAATTACCTAACGTTTCACCAGATTTTTTAGCGATACGAACTTTCTTTCCGTTTTCCACTTTGTATCCAACGCGTGTTGGTTCGCCTGATTTCGGGTCAATCGGCATTACATTAGATACATGGATAGGTGCTTCCTGGTTTAGAATTCCACCTTGTGGGTTATCTTGAGAAGGTTTTGCGTGTTTTTTCACGACGTTGATACCTTCAACTAGTACACGTTCATTTTTCGGGTAAGCTTCAAGTACAGAGCCTTGCTTGCCTTTGTCCTTACCGGAAATGACCATTACCTTATCGCCTTTTTTTACATGCATGCTTGACGCACCTCCTTAACAACGCGATTCATTCTTTATAGTACTTCTGGAGCTAGAGATACGATTTTCATGAATTTCTCATCACGCAATTCACGAGCAACTGGACCGAAGATACGAGTACCACGTGGTCCTTTATCGTCACGGATGATTACGGCAGCATTCTCATCAAATCGAATGTAAGAACCATCTTTACGGCGAGCTCCGCTCTTGGAACGTACAATTACTGCTTTTACAATCTCACCTTTTTTGACAACGCCTCCTGGTGTTGCTTGTTTTACCGAAGCAACGATGACGTCACCGATGTTAGCAGTCTTACGTCCAGAACCACCTAACACCTTAATAGTTTGAATTTCACGAGCACCAGAGTTGTCTGCAACTTTTAAACGACTCTCTTGTTGGATCATATCGTTGTAACCTCCCTTCGGAATCCTTCCGAGCGAACTTTAATTAGATAATAACTGACTCTTCAACGATTTCAACCAAACGGAAACGCTTTGTTGCTGATAGCGGACGAGTTTCCATGATACGTACGATGTCGCCGTTTTTAGCTTGGTTGTTTTCGTCATGGGTTTTGAACTTCTTAGAGTATTTGACACGCTTGCCATATAGCTTGTGGAATTTATACGTCTCAACCATTACCGTAATGGTTTTATCCATCTTGTCAGATACTACACGACCAGTGTAAACCTTACGATTGTTACGTTCACTCATGTGAGGGTAACCTCCTCTCAACTATTAGTTATTTACGCCTAGCTCTCTTTCACGAACAACGGTCTTCATTTTTGCGATAGACTTGCGAACCTGACGGATACGTGCTGTGTTCTCAAGTTGACCTGTTGCCAGCTGGAAGCGTAGGTTGAAAAGTTCTTCTTTTAAAGATTTAACTTTTTGTTCAATTTCGGCAGTGGTTAATTCTCTGATTTCATTAGCCTTCATTGATTTCACCACCAATTTCTTCACGTTTTACGAATTTAGTTTTAATCGGCAGTTTGTGTGAAGCAAGGCGCAACGCTTCGCGTGCTACTTCTTCAGATACACCTGCGATTTCAAACATGATTTTCCCGGGTTTAACTACTGCAACCCATCCTTCTGGAGCACCTTTACCGGAACCCATGCGGACCTCTAGGGGTTTAGCAGTATAAGGCTTGTCAGGGAAGATTTTAATCCAAACCTTACCGCCACGCTTCATGTAACGAGTCATCGCGATACGCGCTGCCTCGATTTGACGGCTAGTAATCCATGCAGGCTCTACAGCTTGCAAACCATATTCACCAAATGCTACTGAAGTTCCACCTTTCGCGCGGCCTTTCAGACTAGTACGGTGTTGACGACGATACTTGACACGTTTAGGCATTAACATAATGCTTTTCCCCCTTCCTTAGTTGTTGTTTTTAGTTGGAAGGACTTCTCCACGATAGATCCACACTTTAACACCAAGTTTACCGTATGTGGTGTCAGCTTCTGCAGTTCCGTAGTCGATGTCTGCGCGAAGTGTGTGTAGTGGTACTGTTCCTTCACTATAATGTTCTGCACGAGCGATGTCTGCGCCGCCAAGACGTCCGGATACTTGTGTACGGATACCTTTAGCACCTGCGCGCATAGCACGTTGAATTGTTTGTTTTTGAGCACGGCGGAAAGAAATACGGTTTTCCAATTGACGTGCAATATTTTCAGCAACCAATGTTGCGTTCAAGTCTGCTTTTTTAACTTCAACGATATTGATGTGAACACGTTTGCCAGTAAGGCTGTTCAATGACTTACGAAGTGCTTCAACTTCAGAACCGCCCTTACCGATAACCATACCAGGCTTAGCTGTGTGGATAGTAATGTTCACGCGGTTAGCTGCGCGTTCAATTTCGATGGTTGAAACAGCAGCATCCTTAAGACGTTGTTCAATATATTCACGAATCTTAATGTCTTCATGTAGCAAGTCTGCGTAATCTTTACCTGCGTACCACTTGGATTCCCAGTCGCGGATAACGCCGACACGAAGACCTACCGGATTAACTTTTTGACCCACTGATTATCCCTCCTTCTTTTCTGATACGACAACTGTAATGTGACTGGTACGTTTGTTGATCTGGCTCGCACGTCCCATTGCGCGTGGACGGAAACGTTTCATTGTCACACCTTCGTTTACATATGCTTCAGAAATATATAAGTTTTCTGGATCTAGTTCATAGTTATGCTCTGCGTTTGCAATAGCAGATTTCAATACTTTTTCTACAACCGGAGAAGCGCCACGTCGAGTATTATTTAAAATACCGATCGCTTCGCCTACGTTTTTTCCTCGAATCAAATCGATAACAATACGAACTTTACGAGGAGCAATACGAACGGTTTTTGCAACGGCTTTAGCTTGCATGTAGAGTGCCTCCTCTCAATTAGCGTTTTGTTTTCTTATCGTCGCCGGAGTGACCCTTGAACGTACGGGATGGCGCGAATTCGCCAAGCTTATGACCTACCATGTCTTCAGTAACATAGACTGGTACATGCTTACGTCCGTCATAAACTGCGATTGTGTGTCCGACAAAATTAGGGAAAATAGTAGAACGACGAGACCAGGTTTTCACCACTTGTTTCTTGTCGTCTTCATTCAATTTCTCAACTTTCTTCATCAAATGGTCATCTACGAAAGGTCCCTTTTTCAGGCTGCGACCCATACATAAACCTCCCTTCGTGATTGAGAGACGGGTTTCATCCCCCGTCGATCAACCCCGTTTATTTTTTACGTTTACGTACAATATACTTATCTGTAGGCTTGTTACGCTTACGAGTCTTAAGACCAAGCGTAGGTTTACCCCATGGAGACATTGGTGATTTACGGCCGATAGGCGCACGTCCTTCACCACCACCGTGTGGGTGATCACTAGGGTTCATAACAGAACCACGAACTGTAGGGCGCTTGCCTAGGTGACGGGAACGTCCAGCTTTACCAATATTGATCAGTTCATGCTGAAGGTTACCTACTTGACCGATAGTCGCACGGCAAGTGCTCAATACCAGGCGTACTTCTCCGGAAGTCAAACGTACAAGTGTGTACTTATCTTCGCGTCCAAGTACTTGTGCTTGTGCACCAGCAGAGCGAGCCATTTGGCCGCCACGGCCAGGCTTAAGTTCGATGTTGTGAATGATCGTACCAACTGGGATATCTTTCAATTGAAGAGAGTTACCAGCTTTGATATCAGCACCTTCACCTGACATGATTTCATTTCCTACTTCCAACCCTTTAGGGGCTAGGATATAACGCTTTTCACCATCTACGTAATGGATTAAAGCAATGTTAGCGGAACGGTTAGGATCGTATTCGATTGTAGCAACGCGTCCTGGTATTCCATCTTTGTCACGCTTAAAGTCGATGATACGGTATTGACGCTTATGACCGCCGCCTTGATGACGAACTGTTAATTTACCTTGGTTGTTACGGCCACCACGTTTGTGCAACGGAGACAGCAAGGATTTTTCTGGCTTGTCGGTTGTGATTTCAGCGAAATCGGAACCGGTCATACCTCTACGACCATTTGTAGTAGGTCTGTATTTCTTAATCGCCATCGTTTTTCCCTCCTTCACATTTGAATTTTTATTTATACACCTTCAAAGAATTCTAGTTCTTTACTATCTTCAGTCAAAGTGACAACTGCTTTCTTACGGTCAGAACGGTATCCACCATAACGACCCATACGCTTGAATTTACCTTTCAGGTTAAGCGTGTTTACACGTTCAACTTTCACACCGAAGATTTCCTCAACAGCATGCTTGATTTGTGTTTTGTTCGCTTTTGTATCAACTTCAAACGTATATTTCTTTTCTCCCATAAGGTCAGCAGAGTGTTCCGTAATGACAGGGCGCTTAATGATATCACGAGCGTCTTTCATTATGCAAGCACCTCCCCTGCTTTTTCAGCTGCTTCCTTCGTCAGGATCAGCTTGTCATGCGCCAACAAATCCAGGACATTCAGTTGATCGACTGTGATAGTCTTCGCATTTGGAATGTTGTTTGTTGAGCGAGTTACATTTTCATCCTCGTCCGCTGTTACGATCAACGCTTTCGTGTTAACATCTAGAGCTTTAAGGACGTTGACAGCTTCTTTTGTTTTTGGAGCGTCAAAAGATAGAGCTTCTAGCACAACGACGTTTTCCTCGTTCGCTTTAGTAGAAAGCGCAGAACGAAGAGCCAGACGGCGTACTTTCTTTGGAAGTTTGTAGCTGTAGCTGCGTGGTGTAGGACCGAACACAGTTCCACCGCCAACCCATTGTGGGGAACGGATAGATCCTTGACGTGCACGACCTGTACCCTTTTGACGCCATGGTTTACGACCACCGCCACTCACTTCTGAACGATTCTTTACTTTGTGTGTGCCTTGACGCAAAGATGCGCGCTGCATAACAACTGCTTCATGTAGTACATGTGTATTTGGTTCAATACCGAATACGGCATCATTCAATTCCACATCGCCTACCTGAGAGCCACTTTGGTTTAATAGTGCTACTTTAGGCATGACTAATCCTCCCTTCCTTTAATTATTTGCTAGCCTTGATTGCACTTGTAATTTTAACGTAAGATTTTTTCGGGCCAGGAACATTACCTTTAATAAGCAGCAAGTTACGTTCTACATCCACTTGCACTACTTCAAGGTTTTGCAATGTCACTTGCTCGTTACCCATTTGACCAGGAAGGTTTTTACCTTTAAATACACGCATTGGGTCAATTACACCCATAGCACCTGGACGACGGTGATAGCGAGAACCGTGAGTCATTGGTCCGCGGGATTGGTTATGACGCTTGATAGCACCTTGGAAACCTTTACCCTTGGATGTTCCAGTGACATCAATGATGTCTCCAGCTTCGAAAATATCAACCTTAACCTCTTGACCTACTTCATAATCGTCAAGATTTACATTACGGATTTCACGAACGTAGCGCTTAGGGGTGGTGTTTGCTTTATCAGCATGTCCTTGCCCAGCTTTGTTCACGCGATTCTTCTTTTCATCAGCAAAGCCCAATTGTAGGGATTCATAACCGTCGTTTTCGTTTGTTTTCTTTTGAAGAACAACGTTCGGTTCGGCTTGAACCACTGTTACTGGGGTCAACTCGCCATTTTCAGAGAAAATTTGAGTCATGCCGACTTTGCGTCCTAAGATTCCTTTCGCCATCCGTTACACCTCCTATTAATTAAAAAATACTATTATAGTTTGATTTCGATATCCACACCAGATGGTAGATCTAAACGCATAAGTGAATCTACAGTTTGTGGTGTTGGATTTACAATATCGATTAGACGTTTGTGAGTACGCATTTCGAATTGCTCACGAGCATCTTTGTATTTGTGCACCGCACGCAAAACTGTGTAAATGCTTTTTTCTGTCGGAAGCGGGATTGGACCAGATACATTAGCACCTGAACGCTTCGCAGTTTCCACGATTTTTTCAGCGGATTGATCTAGAATACGATGATCATACGCCTTTAAACGAATACGAATCTTCTCTTTTGCCATTATTTTCCCTCCTTTACGCCCATTTTGTTAAATAGACTTTCTCCGCGAAAATTCCTTGACTCATCCGCCATGGCAAAGGGGCCGGGTGTGCCAACAACCTTTCGCTTCATCGCCTTTTATGACCAACATTATTCATTATATAGAAGAAAGTTGGTGAATGCAAGCATAAATTCAATGAATCTATGAAGCAACACTCAAAACATTATACAAACTTCTCGTGCTCATTTCAACCCCCTGCGCCAGTAAGTTTCAATTATATAGAAGTAAAAGCTGGAAACGAGAATGTGACGAGTTTCTTCTATATAAATATAAAGCAATTATTCGTGGCTAGTCCGTCATCGACACGCTATGCTTATTCAATTATAGGGCCGAAAAGTCGAAGACTTGATTTCGAGATATCAGGGGTGAGGATAGTACATGGTGAGATCCCGCAGGGCTTTAGCCCGAGGAAGCTCACCGTACACCCATGGAAAGCGAGTAATTTCCCGGCCCTTCTAACCGTTACTACCGTAACGGAAACAAACTATCTCGAAACTGAGTCTTCAAGAAAAGGGAGCTTAAATGGAACATTCGAAATGATGTTTAACAAAGCCTAAGTACTTAAGAGTTTTCTCGAACATCACTAAATGCAAAAAAGACAGCGATGCGAGATCGCTGTCTTTCTATAGTTAATGTCGTTATTACTCAGTGATTTCAGCAACAACGCCGGCGCCTACTGTACGGCCACCTTCACGGATAGAGAACTTAGTTCCATCTTCGATAGCGATTGGAGAAATAAGTTCAACTGTCATTTCAACGTTGTCACCAGGCATTACCATTTCTACTCCTTCTGGCAGCTGGCAAACACCAGTTACGTCAGTTGTACGGAAGTAGAACTGTGGACGGTAGTTAGTGAAGAATGGAGTATGACGTCCACCTTCTTCTTTAGATAGTACATAAACTTCAGCACGGAACTTCGTGTGTGGAGTGATAGAACCTGGCTTAGCAAGTACTTGTCCACGGTTGATATCTTCACGGGATACACCACGAAGAAGGGCACCGATGTTGTCACCAGCTTCTGCATAGTCAAGAAGCTTACGGAACATTTCAACACCAGTTACAGTTGTTTTCTTAGCTTCTGGCATTAGTCCGATGATTTCGATTTCGTCACCGACTTTAACTTGACCACGCTCTACACGGCCAGTTGCAACTGTACCACGGCCAGTGATTGAGAATACGTCCTCAACTGGCATCATGAATGGCTTGTCAGTGTCACGCTCTGGAGTTGGGATGTACTCATCAACCGCATCCATTAGTTCAAAGATTTTAGCTTCGTACTCATCGTCGCCTTCTAGGGCTTTAAGAGCAGAACCTTTGATTACTGGCACATCATCACCAGGGAATTCGTATTCAGTCAATAGGTCACGAACTTCCATCTCAACTAGTTCAAGTAGCTCTTCGTCGTCTACCATGTCAGTTTTGTTTAGGAATACTACGATCGCAGGTACACCTACTTGACGAGAAAGAAGGATGTGCTCACGAGTTTGTGGCATTGGGCCATCAGCTGCAGATACAACCAGGATAGCACCGTCCATTTGTGCAGCACCAGTGATCATGTTTTTAACATAGTCAGCGTGGCCTGGGCAGTCAACGTGTGCATAGTGACGGTTGTCAGTTTCGTACTCAACGTGTGCAGTTGCGATTGTGATTCCACGCTCACGCTCTTCTGGAGCACCGTCGATCATGTCATATGCCATTGCAGTACCAGAACCAGATTTCTTGTGAAGTACTGTAGTGATTGCAGCAGTTAGTGTTGTTTTACCATGGTCAACGTGGCCAATTGTACCAATGTTGACGTGGGACTTGGAACGATCAAACTTTTCTTTACCCATTTATAGTTCCTCCTTTAAATAAATAACATATTGTTATAGTTTAACTTTTTTATAGGAAGCTCAGAAGCAATACGGAATTACCTCTAAGCCTACAATATAATTTATACTTTATCTAGTCAATAAAATCAATTACTGACCGGCATTTTTCTTGATGATTTCATCAGCAATGCTCTTTGGTACTTCTTCATAATGGTCGAAGTGCATGGAGTAAGTTCCACGGCCTTGTGTGTTGGAACGCAACGCTGTTGCGTAACCGAACATTTCAGAAAGTGGTACAAATGCTTTAACCACTTGTGCAGAACCACGGGCTTCCATACCTTCTACACGTCCACGACGGGATGTTACGTCACCCATGATATCTCCCATGTATTCTTCAGGGATTACAACTTCCACTTTCATCAATGGCTCAAGAAGTACTGGTTTACATTTATTCTTGGCTTCCTTAAGTGCCATGGAAGCGGCAACTTTAAACGCCATTTCGTTGGAGTCGACATCATGGTAAGAACCATCATAAAGTGTTGCTTTGATGTCTACCATCGGATATCCGGCTAGTACACCGTTTTCCAAGGATTCTTTAATACCTTGTTCTACGGAAGGAATGTATTCACGCGGAACGACACCACCGACGATTTTGTTTTCAAATTCAAAGCCTGCGCCTTCTTCGTTTGGCTCGAATTTGACCCAAACATGACCGTATTGTCCACGACCACCAGACTGACGTACGAATTTACCTTCGACTTCAGCGCTTCCGCGGAATGTTTCGCGGTAGGCAACCTGTGGAGCACCGATGTTGGCATCTACCTTGAATTCGCGACGGAGACGGTCGACAATGATGTCGAGGTGAAGCTCACCCATACCTTTAATGATCGTTTGACCAGTTTCGGTATCTGTCTCAGTTACAAAGGTCGGATCTTCTTCTGCCAGCTTACCAAGGGCAACAGCCATTTTATCTTGGTCTGCTTTCGACTTAGGCTCGATCGCAACGGAGATAACTGGCTCAGGGAATTCCATAGACTCAAGGATTACAAGGCTTTTCTCGTCACACAATGTGTCACCAGTACCTGTATCCTTAAGACCTACAGCACCCGCGATGTCTCCGGCATATACTTCAGAGATCTCTTCACGAGAGTTTGCGTGCATCTGCAGGATACGACCAACACGCTCACGCTTATCTTTCGTGGAGTTCTTTACGTAAGAACCGGCTTTCAAGGTTCCGGAATAAACACGGAAGAAAGTAAGTTTACCTACATATGGGTCTGTTGCAACCTTAAACGCCAAAGCGGAGAAAGGTTCTTTGTCGTCCGCTTTACGAACAACCTCTTCTTCTGTTTGCGGTACATGACCTTCGATTGGAGGTACATCCAGTGGAGATGGAAGATAGTCGATAACCCCATCAATCAATAACTGAACACCTTTGTTTTTGAAGGCAGAACCACAGAAGACCGGATAGAATTCTACGCTTAATGTTGCTTGGCGGATAGCTGTTTTCAACTCATCATTAGTGATTTCTTCCCCTTCGAGGAATTTCATCATTAAGTCTTCATCAAAATCTGCTACAGCTTCAATCAACTTGCTGCGGTATTCTTCCGCTTGTTCTTTATGGCTGTCAGGGATTTCACGCGCTTCCGCACGTGTGCCCAAGTCATCCATGTAATAATATGCTTCCATCGTTACTAAATCGATGATTCCTTCGAACTCATCTTCCGCTCCGATTGGAAGTTGTACTGCTGCTGCATTTGCTCCAAGACGGTCACTAAGTGTGCCCAGGGAGTAAATGAAGTCTGCACCGATTTTATCCATTTTGTTTACAAAGACAATACGAGGAACACCGTATGTGGTAGCCTGGCGCCAAACTGTTTCTGTTTGTGGCTCAACGCCTGATTGAGCGTCAAGAACAGCTACAGAACCATCTAGGACACGCAGGGAACGCTCAACTTCTACAGTGAAGTCCACGTGGCCTGGTGTATCGATGATGTTGATACGATGACCTTTCCATTGAGCAGTTGTCGCTGCGGATGTGATTGTGATACCGCGTTCTTGCTCCTGCTCCATCCAGTCCATTTGGGATGCACCTTCGTGAGTTTCCCCAATTTTGTGGATACGTCCTGTATAGAAAAGGATACGTTCAGTAGCAGTTGTTTTACCGGCGTCGATGTGAGCCATGACACCGATATTACGTGTTTTCTCCAAGGAGAATTCTCTAGGCATGAATCTTTCTCCTTCCTGAATATAAGTTTTGTGATTGGTAGGATTTTACCAGCGATAGTGAGCGAATGCTTTATTCGCTTCGGCCATCTTATGCATATCTTCGCGTTTCTTGACAGAAGCACCTGTATTGTTAGCTGCATCTAATACTTCGTTAGCAAGGCGTTCTTCCATCGTCTTTTCACCGCGCAAGCGGGAATAGTTCACGATGAAACGCAATCCTAGTGCCTGGCGACGCTCTGGGCGCACCTCAACTGGTACCTGGTAGTTTGACCCACCTACACGGCGAGCACGCACCTCAAGTACTGGCATTACATTTTTCATTGCTTGTTCAAAAACTTCCATCGGATCGTTACCGCTGCGTTCCTGGATAAGATCGAAAGCTTTATAAAGAATTTTTTGGGCCTTACCGCGTTGTCCGTCAACCATGATCTGGTTGATCAAACGAGTAACAAGTTTAGAGTTGTAAAGCGGATCTGGTAGTACATCACGCTTAGCTACTGGTCCTTTACGTGGCATATGTCCCCCTCCTTCCATGTTGTATTTTTATAATGAAGCCCCTCTGGCTATTATTTCTTAGGGCGTTTTGTTCCATACTTGGAACGGCCTTGCATACGGCCTTCAACACCTGCAGTGTCAAGCGCACCACGAACGATGTGATAACGCACACCTGGCAAGTCTTTTACACGTCCGCCACGGATAAGAACAACACTGTGCTCTTGCAGGTTGTGGCCGATACCAGGGATATATGCAGTAACTTCAATCCCGTTAGTCAAACGTACACGCGCATATTTACGCAATGCAGAGTTTGGCTTTTTCGGTGTCATAGTACCAACACGAGTACATACTCCACGTTTTTGCGGAGAAGACTGGTCTGTCAATGACTTCTTGAAGCTGTTGTAACCTTTGTTCAACGCAGGAGAGTCAGACTTACGTCCTTTGCTCACACGTCCTTTACGTACTAATTGGTTAATAGTAGGCATGTTTTTTGTCCTCCCTTCCTCACTTTTTCAATACCACACATCCAGGTGGTTCATAATAAGGCAAAAAACAAAGCTTTCGCGGATAACACCGCCAAAACTTTATTGCTTTATCGCCACTGTTGCTGCACCGACTTCAATGTCACAGGCCTCTCCGAGTTTCTTCATCGAATCAACCCGCTGGCATGGAATGTTTAATTCTTTCGCCAGGCGCATTACTTTGTCTGTAACGTGCTGATCAGCATCATCAGCCACGAAGACTTCTTCCACTTCGCCACTTTTCATGGCTTTCAGTGTCTGTTTCGTTCCAATAACGATATTAGAATTAGCCTGTGCTACTTTTTCATAAGACATTTAAGCATATCCTCCAAAGTAACAAGGATAAATGGAAGCACCTTGATTATATTATCACTCACGGTTTTTCATGTCAACAATATTCGTGGTGATTTTTTCTCAAGGCGCTTCCCGATTATTTACCCAAGTTATTTGCTAACTTTGAATTTATTGAGTCAGTTGATCCAATTCAGCCTGATCGGGATTCTGCCCTTCTTTATCAGCCTGGATCTTGCGGTAACGCGTCATGCCGGTACCCGCTGGGACGAGTTTACCGATGATAACATTCTCTTTCAAGCCGAGAAGCTCATCGCGTTTACCTTTGATTGCCGCATCTGTAAGGACACGAGTTGTTTCCTGGAAGGAAGCGGCAGATAAGAAGGAATCTGTTTCAAGTGATGCCTTCGTAATACCAAGGAGCACAGGGCGTCCGACTGCCGGTTGTCCGCCTTCCAGCAATGCCTTTTTGTTTGCATCGCGGAATTGATGGATTTCCAGCAAGGAACCAGGTAATACTTCCGTATCCCCTGAGTCGAGCACACGGATTTTGCGAAGCATTTGACGGACCATGACTTCGACGTGTTTATCTCCGATTTCAACACCTTGCATCCGGTAAACTTTCTGAACTTCTTTCAACAGATATTCCTGGACGCCGTCCAAGCCACTGATAGTCAAGAGTTCTTTCGGGTCAACGGAACCTTCTGTAAGTTCCTGACCAGCGCCAACTTGATCTCCAACAGCAACTTTCATGCGAGCGCCATAAGGAGCTGTATACGTACGAGTTTCTACATCACCTTGTACAACAATCTCCTGTTTCTCTTTGACTTCATTAACCTCTTGGACTGTACCGTAGATTTCAGAAACGACAGCACGCCCTTTAGGGTTACGGGCTTCAAACAATTCCTGGATACGCGGAAGACCTTGTGTGATGTCGTCTCCGGCAACCCCGCCCGTGTGGAATGTACGCATCGTAAGCTGTGTGCCTGGTTCACCGATGGACTGGGCAGCAATGATTCCCACTGCTTCTCCAACTTCCACTTCGTCCCCGGTAGCAAGGTTACGACCGTAACATTTCTTACATACACCATGTTTCGTATTACAAGTGAAGGCTGTGCGGATGACCACTTCTTCAATGCCAGCTTCCACAATAGCTTTCGCTCCATCTTCGGAGATGACTTCATTGCGGGAAGCCAACACTTCATTCGTTTCCGGATGACGTACGGTCTGATAGGCTGTACGTCCAATCAGACGGTCGATCAACGGTTCGATCAACTCTGTACCTTCGGTCAACGAGCTGACGGTCAAGCCTCTATCTGTTCCACAATCATCTTCACGGATGATGACATCCTGAGCAACGTCTACAAGACGACGCGTCAAGTAACCAGAGTCGGCAGTCTTCAGTGCTGTATCGGCAAGACCTTTACGAGCACCGTGAGTGGAAATAAAGTACTCTAGTACCGTCAAACCTTCACGGAAACTGGATTTGATCGGCAACTCGATGATACGTCCAGCCGGGTTGGCCATCAGACCACGCATACCTGCGAGCTGTGTGAAGTTTGAAGCGTTACCACGCGCACCAGAGTCACTCATCATGAAGATCGGGTTACGTGGGTTCAAGGATTTCATCAAGCGGTCCTGAATGTCATCCTTGGCTTTCGACCAAACTTCAATGACGCGATCATAGCGTTCTTCTTCTGTAATCAAACCACGACGGAACTGTTTCAATACTTTATCTACTTTACCTTGAGCTTCATCTAAGATCTCCTGCTTTTCTGGTAATACGACTACATCGGAAACACCGACTGTCATACCAGCTTTTGTAGAGTAAGAGAAACCAAGGTCTTTCATGCGGTCAAGCATTTTAGATGTCTCACTGATGGAGAACAGTTTAAATACTTGGGCGATGATATCACCAAGGATACCTTTCTTGAACGGAAGTATTTCGTCACGTCCGGCGATTTCTTCCTTGATGTTAGTTCCTTTTTCTACAAAGTAATGCTCTGGAGTCTTGATTTCCAGGTTCTCTTGTGTCGGTTCATTCATATAAGGGAATGAAGCCGGCAGCATTTCGTTGAAAATCAACTTACCTACAGTAGTCAATAGCAGTTGTTGGTTTTGCTTTTCTGTAAGTGTTTCATTATTTAATGAGCCAGCATACACAGCGACCCTGGTATGCAGATGAACGTATCCATTCTGATAAGCAATCAATGCTTCGTTCAGATCTTTGAATACCATTCCTTCGCCAACAGCCCCCGGGCGTTCCATTGTCAGATAGTAGTTACCCAAAACCATATCCTGTGAAGGAGTAACAACCGGTTTTCCATCCTTAGGGTTAAGGATGTTTTGTGCTGCCAGCATCAGGATGCGCGCTTCTGCCTGGGCTTCAGCAGATAATGGTACGTGAACAGCCATCTGGTCACCGTCAAAGTCAGCGTTATAGGCTGTACATACTAACGGATGCAGACGAATCGCTCGTCCCTCAACCAATACCGGCTCGAACGCCTGAATACCAAGACGGTGTAATGTAGGGGCACGGTTCAACAGAACCGGATGCTCCTTAATGACATCTTCCAGCACATCCCATACTTCTGGATGGATACGTTCGATTTTACGTTTGGCTGACTTGATATTATGAGCTAAGCCACGTTCGACCAATTCCTTCATGACAAATGGCTTGAACAATTCAAGTGCCATTTCTTTCGGAAGACCGCATTGGTACATCTTCAGGTTTGGTCCTACTACGATAACGGAACGTCCGGAATAGTCGACACGTTTACCGAGAAGGTTCTGACGGAAACGACCTTGCTTCCCTTTCAGCATATGAGAAAGAGATTTCAAAGGACGGTTACCAGGTCCGGTTACAGGACGGCCGCGACGACCGTTATCAATCAAGGCATCGACAGCTTCCTGAAGCATACGTTTTTCGTTTTGCACGATGATGCTTGGTGCACCAAGGTCCAACAAGCGTTTCAAACGATTGTTACGATTGATGACACGACGGTAAAGGTCATTCAGGTCAGAAGTGGCGAAACGGCCACCATCCAATTGGACCATCGGGCGAAGTTCCGGCGGAATTACCGGCAGCACATCAAGAATCATCCAGGAAGGATCATTTCCTGAGTGGCGGAATGCCTCCAGCACTTCCAATCGCTTAATCGCACGTGTACGTCGCTGGCCTTGTGCTGTTTTTAATTCTTCTTTCAGCATATCTACTTCTTTATCAAGATTGATATCGGAAAGAAGCTTACGGATTGCTTCCGCGCCCATTTGAGCACCGAAGTTTTTTCCATATTTTTCTCGATAAGCACGGTATTCTTTTTCAGATAACAGCTGTTTCTTCTCTAAAGCTGTTTCACCTGGGTCTGTCACAATGTATGCAGCAAAGTAAATGACTTCCTCTAATGCACGCGGTGACATATCCAGTACAAGCCCCATACGGCTTGGAATACCTTTGAAATACCAGATGTGAGAGACAGGGGCAGCTAGTTCAAGATGCCCCATACGCTCACGGCGGACTTTGGCTTTCGTAACTTCCACACCACAACGGTCACAAACGACACCTTTGTAGCGTACACGTTTATACTTTCCGCAATGACATTCCCAGTCCTTTGTAGGTCCGAAAATGCGCTCGCAGAACAGTCCGTCTTTTTCCGGCTTCAACGTACGGTAGTTGATTGTTTCAGGTTTCTTGACCTCACCAAATGACCAAGAACGAATCTTATCCGGTGATGCCAAACCTATTTTCATATACTCAAAATTATTTACATCTAGCAAGGGGCCTACCTCCCTTTTAGTATCCAGGTTTCCCTAAGCTTAGAACATCAGGACTATTGCTAAGAGTTTTTATTCTTCCGGGTCGAGATTCAGGTTCTCAGAAGCTTTCGTTTCTTCTTCTTCGATATCTCTCATTTCAATTTCTGATTCGTCTCCTGCCAAAATCTTCACATCCATACCCAAGCTTTGCAGCTCTTTGATCAAGACCTTAAATGATTCTGGTACACCAGGTTCAGGTACGTTTTCCCCTTTGACGATCGCTTCATACGTTTTCACACGGCCAACAACGTCATCGGATTTGACAGTTAGAATTTCCTGAAGGGTATATGCTGCACCATATGCTTCCAGTGCCCATACCTCCATTTCACCGAAACGTTGTCCACCGAACTGCGCTTTACCACCCAACGGTTGTTGTGTAACGAGGGAGTAAGGGCCAGTTGAACGTGCATGGAGTTTATCATCAACCATGTGTGCCAGCTTGATCATATACATCACGCCGACAGAGATACGGTTGTCAAACGGTTCACCGGTACGCCCATCATAAAGGATGGTCTTCGCATCACGCGGCATTCCCGCCTCTTCTAATGTTTCCCAGACATCTTCTTCTCGTGCACCGTCAAACACCGGTGTAGCTACTTTGATGCCCAGCTGACGCGCTGCCATACCTAAGTGTAATTCCAGTACCTGCCCGATGTTCATACGGGACGGTACACCAAGCGGGTTCAACATGACATCTACCGGTGTACCATCTGGAAGGAATGGCATATCCTCTTCCGGCAAGATTTTAGAGATAACACCTTTGTTACCATGTCGACCAGCCATCTTGTCCCCTTCAGAAATCTTACGCTTCTGAACAATATAGACGCGTACCAGCTGGTTAACACCAGGAGGGAGCTCATCGCCATCTTCACGGTTGAAAATCTTCACGTCCAGCACAATTCCACCTGCTCCGTGAGGTACACGCAAGGAAGTATCACGTACTTCTCGAGCTTTTTCACCGAAGATTGCATGCAATAGGCGTTCTTCTGCAGATAGCTCTGTCACACCCTTAGGTGTAACTTTACCTACCAGCAGGTCGCCGTCGCTGACTTCAGCACCGACACGGATGATACCGCGGGAATCTAAGTCTTTTAACGCTTCTTCCCCGACGTTCGGGATATCGCGTGTGATTTCCTCTGGTCCAAGCTTTGTATCACGGGCTTCTGATTCATACTCTTCAATATGAACAGATGTGTATACATCATCTTTCACCAGACGTTCACTCATGATGACGGCATCCTCATAGTTGTAACCATCCCATGTCATGAATGCTACTAGAGGGTTCTGTCCAAGCGCCAGCTCACCTTTATCCATCGACGGACCGTCAGCAAGGATTTCACCTTTGGCAACACGGTCTCCTTTGGAAACAATCGGACGCTGGTTATAGCAAGTTCCCTGGTTGGAACGAATGAATTTTTGCAGACGATAACGATCCAAATCGCCTTCTACTTCTTTGCCGTCAACTTCAGAGATGCGACGTACGTGAATTTCTTTCGCTTCCACGCGCTCGACAATCCCTTCATGACGATTAATGACAGCCGCACCGGAGTCCTTACCGTTGACATATTCCATGCCAGTACCAACAATAGGCGAATCCGGGTTTAACAATGGTACCGCCTGACGTTGCATGTTCGCACCCATCAGGGAACGGTTGGAGTCATCATTCTCTAAGAATGGGATACATGCCGTCGCAGCAGATACTACCTGCTTTGGTGATACGTCCATGTAATCAAGACGATCACGGCTGACAACCGTGTTTTCACCACGGAAACGGGCGATTACTTCTGGATCTGTAAATGAACCGTCCTCTTCGAGTTTCGCGTTCGCCTGAGCTACCACGTAGTTATCTTCTTCGTCGGCAGTCAAGTAGTCGATTTGATCCGTAACTTTGTTGGTATCCGGATCCACGCGACGGTATGGAGTTTCGATGAAACCGAACTCATTCACTTTTGCATAAGAGGAAAGCGAGTTGATCAGACCGATATTCGGTCCTTCCGGCGTTTCAATCGGACACATACGCCCATAGTGGGAATAGTGTACGTCACGAACTTCAAATCCGGCGCGTTCACGAGTCAAACCACCAGGTCCCAAGGCAGACAGACGGCGCTTGTGTGTCAATTCTGCAAGCGGGTTCGTCTGATCCATGAACTGCGACAATTGAGAGCTTCCGAAGAACTCTTTAATTGATGCAATTACTGGACGGATGTTGATCAATTGCTGCGGTGTAATGGAAGAGGTGTCCTGGATAGACATACGCTCACGCACCACACGTTCCATACGGGACAACCCGATACGGAATTGGTTTTGCAGCAATTCACCGACAGAACGCAAACGACGGTTACCTAAATGGTCAATATCATCGGTGTCCCCAACTTGGTGAAGCAAGTTGAAGAAATAGCTGATTGATGCAAGGATATCAGCAGGTGTGATATTTTTGACTGTTTTTTCAATATTAGAGTTGCCGATTACGTTGATTGTTCTTTCGCCTTCTGGATCAGTAGGATCAACAATCTTGATGGACTGGATTTTGATTTGGTCTTCCAGCACTCCATCATGCGGTTCAAGGAGTTCCTCGCCAGTGTTTTCATCCTGCCCTTCCAAGTATGGAAGCAGTTTGTTCAACAAACGACGGTCAATTTTATCACCTTTATCTGCTAAAACTTCCCCAGTTTCTTCGTCTACTAGTGTTTCAGCTAACGTTTGATTGAACAAACGGTTTTTAATATGAAGTTTTTTGTTCATTTTATAACGGCCAACACGAGCCAAGTCATAACGCTTCGGATCGAAAAAGCGGGAAACCAGTAAACTCTTGGCATTTTCCACAGTCGGTGGTTCTCCCGGACGTAGACGTTCATAGATTTCAAGAAGCGCTTTTTCACTGTTCTCGGTGTTGTCTTTTTCTAATGTGTTTTTCAAATATTCATTGTCCCCGATAAGGTCAATGATTTCTTGATCGGTACCAAAGCCCAGCGCACGCAAAAGAACCGTAATTGGCAGCTTTCGAGTACGATCGATACGAACGTGGACGACATCCTTTGCGTCCGTTTCAAACTCTAACCATGCACCACGGTTTGGAATGACGGTGGCTGTATAGCCTTTCTTACCGTTTTTATCAATTTTATTATTGAAATACACGCTTGGTGAGCGGACAAGCTGTGATACGATGACACGCTCGGCACCATTGATGACGAAAGTACCTGTATCTGTCATCAACGGGAAGTCACCCATAAATACTTCCTGCTCTTTCACTTCACCTGTTTCGTTATTCAACAAGCGGACCTTCACACGTAAAGGAGCATTATAGGTAACGTCTCTATCTTTCGATTCGTCCACAGGATATTTAGGTTCACCTAAACTATAATCTACAAACTCAAGCGATAGATTACCGGTGAAATCCTCAATTGGAGAAATATCCTGGAACATTTCTTTCAGACCTTCCTCTAAAAACCACTCATAGGAAGCTGTCTGAATTTCAATCAAGTTAGGTAAATCTAGTACTTCACTGATGCGCGCATAACTTCTGCGTTGGCGGTGTCGTCCATACTGAACTAGTTGACCTGTCAACTGCTTCACCCCTCAAATCAAGCATTTTAATAATAAAAGCGGAAGCATATCAAGCTGATAGCGAGTATTCCACTTCCCACTTTCAATCTTACGTAAAAAGGGTCCGGCAAACATGCCGAACAAGCTTATGGAAGATAATGTCGACCACAAGCTGATATATATTGTCATCCGCAAATGCGGATGGGATCTAAAAAAGAAACTTCATTTCTCTCTAACGTTAGACAAAAAAGAAACGTTCTTCTATTATAGAAACAAACCGTATGCCACCCTGTTATTTCTTCGATTTTACCATTGTGAACCACGTTCACTAAATTTATACATAAAACACGAAAAAAACCTTGACACAGGAGTGCATATATAGGCATTTTCCAATAATAGCACAAACGTATATGGCAGTCAAACCTTTTTAGCTCGAAAGATATAATATCTTTTCTGCTTATCTACTACCTCTACCTCACCGAACAATTCTTCGAGTTTCTTGCGGGCAGACGGTGCCCCTTGTTTCTTTTGAATGACTACCCAAAGTTCACCTTTGGCAATCAGGGATCGGTGAGCTTCTTCAAACATAGAATGGACCACTTTCTTCCCGGCACGAATAGGAGGATTGGTCAACACGGCAGCAAAACAGGTATCTTTTACCTCGCTTAAGCGATCACTGGCTCTCACCTCTACATTTGGTATGCCATTTTGTGCGGCGTTTTTTCGTGACAACTCTACCGCACGTTCGTTTATATCAACCATATAAACTATCCTCTCCGGATTTGCTTTAGCAATAGACAACCCAATCGGTCCATAGCCACAACCTAAATCCAGCAAATTCCCCTCTACTTCCGGAGGCTGAAAAGCATCAATCAATACACGGGAGCCAAAATCTACTTCCTTCTTCGAGAAAACTGCATTATCTGTGGTGAAACGAAATGTTTCACCTTTAAGGGTGAACTGCCATGTCCGTTCTTCGCTTTGAGTTTCCGTTTTATTGGAGTAATAGTGCTCGGTCAATATCATGCACCTGCTTTTCCTTGGGATCGATCATCACTTTCGAACATAACTCGGATTATCGACAAGTTCTAATGAAGAAATCCTTTGTCTTTGGCCGTTACTTAAAGTATAAGAAAAAGAAAGCTCGCCGATGAACAGCGAGCTTTACCTCTCAAGCATGAAATTACTTAACTTCTACAGAAGCGCCTGCTTCTTCTAGCTTGCCTTTGATTTCTTCAGCGTCTTCTTTAGATACGCCTTCTTTGATAGCGCCAGGAGCGTTATCAACTAGGTCCTTAGCGTCTTTCAGTCCAAGACCAGTGATTTCGCGGACAGCTTTAACGACTTTGATCTTGGAGCTTCCAGCGCTCTCAAGTACTACGTCGAATTCTGTTTGCTCTTCAGCAGCTTCAGCTGCACCGCCGCCTCCAACTGCAACTGGTGCTGCAGCAGTTACTCCGAATTCTTCTTCAATAGCTTTAACTAGATCGTTAAGCTCAAGAACAGACATTTCTTTAATCGCTTCAATAATTTGTTCATGACTCATGATTAAGTTCCTCCTTAAAAAATGTTAGTTTTATAATTTAACCGTAAGCATAAAACGCTATTACGCGCCTTGTTCTTCTTTTTGCTCTGCAACTGCTTTTGTAACGTAAGCGAAGTTGCGGACAGGTGCTTGAAGCACGCTGAGTAGCATAGATACAAGACCTTCGTAGTTTGGAAGATCTGCAAGTTCCTTGATTTGTTCAAGGCTGGCTACATTGCCTTCGATGACGCCTCCTTTGATTTCAAGGGCATCATGATCCTTAGCGAAGTTGTTAAGGATTTTGGCAGGTGCTACGACATCTTCATCACTGAAAGCAATCGCAGTCGGACCAACCAAGGTCTCGTTAAGCTCAGTAAGCTCAGCTTCTTCTGTCGCACGGCGAGTCATTGTGTTTTTATACACTTTGAAATCAACGCCGGCTTCACGCAACTGTTTACGAAGCTCAGTCACTTCAGCAACATCAAGTCCGCGGTAATCTACAAGGATAGTAGACTTACTGTTGCGAAGCTTGTCTGCAATTTCAGATACAATCTGTTTTTTGTGCTCGATAATTTTGCTCATCATTCCACCTCCTATTGACTTTTCATCATACCGTCAGGTGCCTGTTTCATTTTCAAACGGCAAGTGTTCAAGATGAAAAAAGCCCCCATGTAGACATGGAGGCTTTATGGTGAGAAACGATTATAAACGGGCAACCGTTTCGTTTATTCACACACCTCGGCAGGAAATTAAGCGCGAAAACGCACCTGCTGTCTACGGTATAACGTATTTATTTAAACAACATCATTCATTATATGCTTAATGCAATTAAAAGTCAACAGCGAATTATTTACGGATATAGCTGGAGATATCTACTTTAATTCCAGGACCCATTGTAGAAGCAATAGCGGAATTCTTCATGTAAGTTCCTTTAGCAGCCTGTGGCTTTGCTTTTACAAGAGTTTCTGTGATGGCTTCAAAGTTTTCAACCAGCTTATCTGTATCGAAAGAAACCTTACCGATTGGCACGTGGATGTTAGCAGACTTGTCTACACGGTACTCCACTTTACCAGCTTTGATTTCCTGGACAGCTTTTTCCACTTCGAAAGTGACAGTGCCAGTCTTAGGGTTAGGCATTAGACCTTTAGGTCCAAGCACACGACCCAGCTTACCTACTTCAGCCATCATGTCCGGAGTAGCTACAACTACGTCAAATTCGAACCAGCCTTGGTTGATTTTGTTGATCATGTCCTGGTCGCCTACGTAGTCAGCGCCAGCAGCTTCTGCTTCTTTCGCTTTCTCACCTTTAGCGAATACAAGAACACGTTGTGTTTTACCTGTACCATGCGGCAAAACCATTGCCCCACGGATTTGCTGGTCAGCTTTCTTAGGGTCTACGCCCAAACGGAAAGCAGCTTCTACTGTCTCATCAAACTTAGCTTTAGCAGTTTCTTTCACTAATTCGACTGCTTCTTTTACTTCATATGCTTTTTCACGATCAACAAGCTTTTGAGCTTCTTGATACCTTTTGCTTTGTTTAGCCATTATTATTTCCTCCTCGTTGTGGTTTTAACGGTTATACCTCCCACGAATAAAGGTTGCGGAATGAAAGCAACCTCCATTCTCGCAACCTTTAACTCCAATAAGAGCGACGCTGTGGGATTAGTCTTCGATAACGATACCCATACTACGCGCAGTACCTTCAACCATACGCATAGCAGCTTCAACGTCAGCAGCATTCAAGTCAGGCATTTTTGTTTCCGCAATCTCTTTTACCTGGTCACGCTTAAGCGTTGCAACCTTGTTACGGTTCGGTTCGCCTGATGCAGTATCAATACCGGCTGCTTTTTTAAGAAGCACTGCAGCTGGCGGAGTCTTCGTAATAAATGTAAATGAACGGTCTTCAAATACCGTGATTTCAACTGGAATGATCATTCCCGCTTGTTCTTGTGTGCGAGCGTTGAACTCCTTACAGAAACCCATGATGTTGATACCCGCTTGACCTAGCGCTGGTCCTACTGGCGGTGCTGGGTTAGCTTTACCTGCAGGGATTTGAAGCTTTACTACTTTGATTACTTTTTTAGCCACGAGACACACCTCCTTAAGTCCGTGATGTGGTAATGGGGCGATGCCCTCCCACTCAGATTACAATATGTTGACTTCCTCTTTGTCCGAGGCACATAAAGAACATAAAAATTTTAGCATCTTTATGACCTGTTTGCAAGAGGAGAGTTATAATTTTTCAATTTGAGAGAAGTCCAGTTCTACCGGAGTCTCTCTCCCGAACATATTTACGTGGACTTTCACCTTTTGTTTATCCAGGTCGATATGTTCGATTGTACCCGTGAAATTGGCGAAAGGACCATCGGTCACTGAGACACTTTCTTTCAATTCAAAATCGATGTCGGTGACCGGCTCTTTCATTCCCATACGCTTAAGCACCGTCTCTACTTCTTCAGGCAGGAGAGGGGTCGGCTTTGAACCGGAGCCTGTCGATCCGACAAACCCGGTCACACCAGGTGTGTTGCGGACAACATACCAGGAATCATCGGTCATCACCATTTCAGCCAGTACATATCCAGGGAATACTTTTTTCTTCGCTACTTTCCGTTTCCCATTTTTTATTTCTGTTTCTTCGTCTTCGGGCACTAGTACACGGAAGATTTTATCTTCCATTCCCATCGACTCGACACGCTTTTCTAAATTCGTTTTTACTTTATTTTCGTAACCGGAATAGGTGTGAACCACATACCATCTTTTTTCCATGTATACAGGACAAGCTCCTTGCCCTTCCCTCCCTTATCTTTCAAAATTTGAGCATTGAAAAAACCCGCGGAACGGGTTTTTAAACGTCAATCTTATTCACCATTATAGCATAAATCCGACAGCATTATTCAGGGAAGAATAATTCAAGACCCCAAGAAATGCCTAAATCGATGACTGCGAAGAACACAGAAACAAATGCCACTGTAGTTAAAACAGTTATCGTGTAGCGCACAAGTTCCTGACCTTTAGGCCAGCTGACCTTCTGCATTTCACGAGACACGTTCTTCAAGAACTTAAACATGCTAAACCTCCCCCAACCTTGCGCCTGTCGGCTTCTTTCTCTATTTTGTTTCTCGATGCAATGTGTGTTTGCCGCATTTTTTACAAAATTTACGAACCTCAAGCCGTTCCGCTTGGTTCGACGGGTTTTTATAAGAACTGTAATTTCTATTCATACAAACAGTACAGGCTAAGACTACTTTTTTCCTCATCATACACCCCTCAAATAAGAGGAATTTTCACTCTCATAAATGTAGCACGCATGTCAAGGCATGTCAATGCAGGATTATAATATGATTTCAGCTACTTCCAGGTATTTTTCCAGTTTCCGCTTCACTCGCTGCAAGGCATTATCAATCGACTTTACATGCCTGTCCAACTCAGCAGAAATTTCCTGATAGGATCTTCCATCCAGGTAGAGAGTGAGTACTTTTCGCTCCAAGTCGCTTAATAATTCTGAAATTTTATCTTCCATGTCGTCGAATTTTTCTTTATTAACAATTAATTCTTGCGGATCAATGGCTTTTGATCCAGCTATCACGTCCAGCAGGGTACGGTCGGATTCTTCATCATAAATCGGCTTGTCCAAGGATACATAAGAATTAAGCGGAATATGTTTTTGACGAGTGGCGGTTTTGATGGCGGTAATAATCTGGCGGGTGACACATAATTCAGCGAAGGCTTTAAAGGATGAGAGCTTATCTTCTTTATAGTCCCGAATGGCTTTATAAAGACCGATCATACCCTCCTGCACAATATCCTCACGATCTGCACCAATCAGAAAATACGTCCGGGCTTTGGCACGGACAAAATTTTTGTACTTATTGATCAGATAATCGAGCGCCTGGCTATGACCCTCATTAATCCGTTCGATGATTTCTTCATCTTCCAGCTTTTCGTAATCATTGATGTCCACTTCTTTTTGAACGATGCTCACTCAGGATTCCCCCCGACCCATAGTGCCCTGAATATAGAAATATTATACAGTAAGCCCTTCCAAAACGTCAACAAGGCTCTTGGCTCATTTATCACCCCGGCGCCATTTCTCAAAAACGTCCAGCACCTCTTTTTTTATCGGTATTTTAGGCTGATATTTTAGTTGTTTATGAGCTTCTACATCCTTCTCGATGGTTCTTTCAATATTTTTCACTTCGATGTACAGCTCCCTCGCAGACTTTCG
This sequence comes from Thalassobacillus devorans, assembly GCF_011761345.1. Classification (GTDB taxonomy): domain Bacteria; phylum Bacillota; class Bacilli; order Bacillales; family Halobacillaceae; genus Thalassobacillus; species Thalassobacillus devorans. Next base: position 16,502 of record NZ_JAASRY010000009.1, on the reverse strand, counting down.
AAAAGCACCTTGCCCAAAGATTGTCCGCTGCTCCGCGTAATCCGAGGTAGCTACATACACCTGGGTCCGTACATCATTCAACTCTCCCGCTAATTTCTCAATCCGCTCATCCGCTGTTTCATTTTCCCTGGTGAATATTACTTCCACGCGATGGTTTTTTTCTTTGTTTGCCAGTCCCCTCACATGATAAGCATCAAACACGATGATGACACGGTCACCGGTATACGACTGATACTCAGCCATCATGTCGATCAACAGGTCACGCGCCTGGCTGAGGTCTTTATCTTTTAAAATCTTCAACTCAGGCCAGGCGCCGATCATGTTATAACCATCTACTAATAGTACAATCATCGTTATTGTCCTATTGGATTTCGTTTACGATAGACTTCATACATTAAGAGGGACGCAGCGACGGAAGCATTTAAAGATGTTACCTTACCCTTCATCGGAAGTGAGATTGTCCAATCACATTTTTCCTTGATAATCCGGCTGATTCCCTTCCCTTCACTCCCGATCACCAGGGCAATTGGCATCTCACCATCCAATTGGCGATAATCTTCTGTACCTTCCGCGTCGGTTCCTGCCACCCACACATGCCGCTCCTTCAATTCATCTATCGTACGAGAGAGGTTCGTCACCCGGGCGACCGGCATATATTCAATGGCACCGGCTGATGTTTTGGCTACTGTAGCAGTCAACCCGACTGAACGACGCTTAGGAATAATTACTCCATGAGCCCCGACCGCGTCTGCTGTTCGCAGAACAGAACCAAGATTATGGGGATCTGAGATTTCATCCAGCATGATGAAAAAAGGAGCCTCACCCAAGGTCTCTGCTTTTGCGAATAAGTCATCTAACGAACTGTAATCATAGGCAGCGACCGATGCCGCTACCCCTTGGTGGTTACCGTCGACCAGTTGATCGATTTTTTTCCTAGGCACCTTTTGAACCAGCGCCCCATTTTCTTTCGCCAGGTTTTGGATCTTCTGAAATGCCTGATGCTGCAACTGATCAGAAACAAATACTTTGTTGATGGTACGACCTGACTTCAACGCTTCAAATACAGGATTTTTCCCGATGATCCATTCTTCACTCATTCCTATCAACTCCTTTCTCTTCTACTTGTCGGATAGCGTCTGTTACAAGTTCCTCGAGACGACCCAAAGACCCTGAGAGATAATGGTACCCAAGCAGTGCTTCAAATCCTGTACTGTAACGATACGTTTGCACATCGGTATTTTTTGGAATGGAACCAGACTTAGCGTTCCTTCCCCTTCTTACGACCCCTTGCTCTTCCTCAGTCAAAAAGTCATCGGCTATCCAGGCTTGTACGACAGCCGCCTGGGAGGTAGCTGCAACAAAGCGGACCGCAGAACGGTGCAGTTGATTCGGCATTACAGCACCTTGGTTTAATAAGTGATGCCGCACATGCATCTCATATACAGCATCACCCATATAAGCAAGGGCCAGGCTCTTCATTTGTTTCACTTCCATCTTCTCCATGGTTCATCCCCGCTTCCAGCGTGTCCCTTGTGGTGTATCTTCTAAAATGATATCCCTTGCTTTCAAATCATCACGGATTTGGTCGGCAAGTTCAAAGTTCCTGTTCTTTCTTGCTTCAATCCGTTTTTGGATTAAGGCTTCAATTTCTTCATCAATCAGCTCTTCCTGCTTCAATTCTACTCCGAGAATTCCCGTAAGCGAAACCAGAGCTTCCTCGAACGCTTCAATCACTTTTGTAGAAGTTTGCGGGGATTGAAGATACAGGTTGGCATCTTTCGTCAAATCAAATAATACCGATATCGCATTGGCGGTATTAAAATCATCGTCCATCTCTTCTTCAAACTGCTGTTTATGCTGTGCCACTTTTTCCAGCCACTCCTTCTGGCCGTCTTGATCCATGCTCGCTTGTTTACGATGCTGAAGATTTTCATAGGCATTGCGGATACGGTCAAAGCTGTTTTTCGCCCCTTCCAGAAGTGCATCACTGAAGTTGATTGGGTGACGATAATGGACACTTAGCATAAAGAAGCGGATGATATTTGGATCATGCTTTTGGATTAAGTCATGGGCAAGGACAAAGTTGCCAAGCGACTTGGACATTTTTTCATTTTCCACATTGATATAACCATTGTGCATCCAATAATTTGCGAACGTCTGGCAGTTATGTGCTTCCGATTGGGCAATCTCATTTTCATGGTGCGGGAATGTTAAATCCTGTCCTCCCGCATGAATATCGATGGTTTCACCTAAATACTTTTTGGCCATTGTCGAGCATTCGATATGCCAGCCCGGGCGCCCTTTGCCCCATGGGCTCTCCCAGGAAATCTCTCCCGGTTTCGCCTGCTTCCATAAAGTAAAGTCAAGCGGATCTTCCTTCTTCTCACCAACTTGAATCCGTGCCCCAGTGCGAAGTTCATCAATGGACTGATGGGACAGTTTGCCGTACTCATCAAAAGACCGTGTCTTAAAATAAACATCTCCGTCGGATTCGTAGGCATGCCCTTTCTCAATCAAACCCTTGATGAATTCAATGATTTCAGGCATATTTTCGGTAACACGGGGATGATGGGCAGCTTCCTTTACACCAAGTGCTTTGACGTCTTCTTTGTAGGCGCCTATGAACCTGTCGGCAATCGTGGGCACTTCTTCCCCCATTTCATTAGCTGCTTTAATCAGCTTGTCATCAACATCTGTAAAGTTGAGTACATAATCGACGTTATAACCCTTATATTCGAAATACCGGCGAACAGTATCAAATACGATAGCCGGACGGGCATTTCCGATATGGATATAGTTATATACGGTCGGTCCGCATACATACATTTTCACTTTACCTTCTTCGAGAGGTGTGAATACCTCTTTCGTCCGTTTAAGCGTGTTATAAATTTTTATGGCCATCGTAAATCGCTCCTTCGCTATCGTCAATCTGTTGTCTCAACCGCATGATTTCTTCTTCCATCGTTTTCAATCGATCATAAACCGGATCAGGAAGCTTGTGGTGATCCAGGTCCTTCTTCCTTAATTTCTTCCCGTCCTGGATGACTACCCTTCCCGGAATCCCTACTACGGTAGAATTATCAGGAACATCTTTCAATACCACAGACCCTGCTCCCACTTTGGAATTTTCCCCGATGGTTATCGAACCAAGCACTTTCGCCCCTGTAGCGACAAGGGAGTTATCCAGCAAAGTCGGGTGTCTTTTTCCTTTTTCCTTCCCTGTGCCCCCTAGCGTGACTCCTTGGAAAATAGTCACATTATCTCCTATTTCACAGGTTTCCCCAATTACCACGCCCATACCATGGTCGATAAAAAAACGACGTCCGATTGTGGCACCGGGATGAATCTCAATACCTGTGAAAAAGCGGCTGATTTGTGAGATCACACGGGCGATAAAGAAAAACTTCCGTTTATAACAAGCATGGGCCACCCTGTGCGCCCATATGGCATGCAGCCCGGAATAGGTAAGAATAACTTCAAAATACGTGCGAGCTGCCGGATCCTGGTCAAACACGACATCTACATCTTCCTTGAACATTTTGAATAGCCCCATACTTGACCTCCTTAAATATATTAGAAAACCTACTTATCGCCTTTGGCTTATGACGAAAGCATTCGTAAATCTAAAACTTTCTTAAAAAATAAAAAAGCGCCTCTATGCTGCTGATCAGCACAGAGACGCTCCACGCGCGGTTCCACTCTGTTTGAGAAAGTACCTTTCTCCAACTCAATTCTCTATAACGGGAGAACCCGCTTCCGCCTACTTCGTTCGACGCAAGACTCAGAGGGGCAATTCAAAAGCAGGCCTTAAAACCACTTTCAGCCAGGGTGGTTCTCTCTGTGTAAGGGGGATGCTTTCTACTTTTCCTCATCGACGTTCCTAATGATACGTTTCTTAAATGTATTATTACTATATTACAATCATGACCCTTTGTGAATTATTTAGGCTTCCAGTTTATTCAGCACATCATTCAAACGGACAGTCACCGTATCGATACCTAGCAGATGAATAGCATCAGGAAGTTCGGGACCATGTGTCTGACCGGTGGTAGCTACACGGATCGGCATAAACAGCTTCTTCCCTTTATGCCCCGTTTCTTTCTGGACCGCTTTGATTTGAGCTTTAATATTCTGCGGTGTCACTTCTTCCAGTTCGGCAAGCTTCTGCTTGAAGGTGCTTAATACTTCAGGAACCTGCTCTCCTTCCAATACTTCCATTGCCTCACTGTCATACTCGATTTCCTGTTTGAAGAATAACTCTGTCAATTCCACAATTTCAGAACCATAGCTTAATTGTTCATGATAAAGGCTGATTAATTCAAGTGCCCATTTTCGTTCTTCCCCGTCCAAATCTTCAGGAAGACGTCCAGCTTGGATTAAATGCGGCAACGTTAAATCGACCACTTGGTCGAAATCAGCCGCCTTGATGTACTGGTTGTTCATCCATTTCAGTTTAGCCGGGTCGAATACAGCTGGTGAAGTGGACAGACGGTCAGGATCGAACATCTCGATAAATTGACCTTTAGTAAAGATTTCTTCTTCACCTACCGGGGACCAGCCGAGCAGTGTAATGAAGTTGAACAAAGCTTCCGGCAAGTAACCAAGGTTTTTGTATTGCTCGATGAACTGCAGGATGTGTTCATCACGCTTACTCAGCTTTTTACGGTTTTCATTTAAAATCAATGTCATGTGGCCAAATTTAGGCGATTCCCATCCGAATGCCTCATATACCATCATTTGCTTCGGTGTATTGGAGATATGTTCTTCTCCTCGTAATACATGGGATATACCCATCAGATGGTCATCAATGGCAACGGCGAAATTGTATGTCGGGGTACCGTTCTTCTTTACGATTACCCAATCACCAAAGTCACTGGAATCAAAACTGATGTCCCCACGGACAATATCATTGAACGTATAAGTGTGGTCTTTCGGTACACGCAATCGGATACTCGGCTCACGGCCTTCCGCTTCGAATTGCTCGCATTGTTCCTGCGTCAAGTTGGCATGAGCACCAGAATACTTAGGTACTTGCCCCTTCGCCCGCTGTTCTTCCCGTTCCTGTTCCAGCTCTTCTGCAGTCATATAGCACTTGTAAGCCAAGTCACGTTCTAATAAGTCGTCCACATACTTTTGGTAAATATCAAGCCGCTCCATTTGGCGGTAAGGTCCGTACTCTCCTCCGATATCCGCACCTTCATCCCACTCGATGCCAAGCCATTTCAAGTAATCCAGCTGGCTTTTCTCGCCACCTTCGACGTTTCGCTTTTCATCGGTATCTTCCACCCGAATGATGAATTTTCCATTTAAATGACGCGCATATAAATAATTGAATAAAGCCGTGCGGGCATTCCCGATATGCAGGTGGCCCGTTGGACTTGGTGCATAGCGCACCCTCACTTCGTTGTTCATAGTATGTTTACCCCTTTCTAGTTTCCGCTCCATGGAAGGACGTTCTTCACTTTGTCCTATTTTATCATTTTTTCCGTCTTTTAGTTATCATTCTGCAAAAGGACAACAGCTTGTGAGGCAATTCCTTCGCCTCTTCCAGGAAAACCTAACTTTTCCGTGGTTGTCGCTTTGACATTGACCCGGCTAATATCCGCTTGTAATAACGCAGCAATATTTTTCCGAATTTCCTCAATATAAGGCGCCATTTTCGGTGCTTGCGCAATCACTGTACAATCCAGGTTACCCAGGCTGTACCCTTTTTCCTGAACCAGCTGCCAGACATCTTCGAGCAGTTTGGAAGAATCTGCGTCCTTATATGCTTCATCTGTATCTGGGAAGTGTTTGCCAATATCTCCTTCCCCAATTGCGCCTAAACAAGCATCTGCCACTGTATGAAGCAATACATCTGCATCGGAGTGGCCGAGCAATCCTTTTTCATAAGGGATCTCCACACCGCCGATGATGCACTTCCTCCCTTCGGCAAGCTGATGTACATCAAACCCTTGTCCTATCCGAAACATGCCTTCATCTCCCGCCTTGTTGTTTTTATGGGAAAGGTGCGATAGTGCTTTCGCCTTATCCTCTGGAGTTGTTAATTTCATATTATCATAGCTTCCTTGTACAACCTTGACATCTCTTCCCATCCGTTCCACAAGCGAAGCATCATCAGTCCCCGTATATCCGGCTTGTTCCGCCTGTTCATGTGCTTCTAAAATCAATGGATAGGAAAAGCTTTGTGGCGTCTGGGCCGCCCATAAGGTCGTCCGGTCCAGGGTCGTCAGCTTATTTCCATGCCGCTGTTTGATTGTATCTGTAACCGGTACTGCCAGCAATGCCGCCTCATGTTCCATCGTTTCTTTTGCCAACTCATGCAAGTGGGACTGTTCCACAAACGGCCTTGCTCCATCATGAATGAACACTGGAATCGTTTTATTGGAGACCGACTTCAACCCTTGATACACACTATCCTGACGCTCTTTCCCTCCAGCCGTCAACCGGATAACCGTTTTAAAGGAGTGAGCATCAAGCAGAGACTGCATACTCTCTTTCTCTCTTTCATTAATAACTAACACAATCTCCCGACACCACTCGTCTTTCTCAAAAACGGATAAGGTATGTATAATTAAAGGTTTATCATCAAGCAGCAGAAACTGTTTGTTTTTCCCCGCTTTCATTCGCTTTCCCTGACCAGCTGCGAGCACTATTGCTGTATAATCAATCATCATGCATCCATCCTAACCGTTTGTAAACAACAAAAGCGATAACATCATCTGTTATCACTTTTGCTTTTCCTTATTTGTTTATACCCTTTTTATAAGGCTTTTTCAAGTGGTTTCGGTTTAGCGAAAATCATCCGGCCGGCGGATGTCTGCAACACACTCGTGACAATGACATCGATGGTTTCACCAATGTAATTCTTGCCTTCTTCCACAACAATCATGGTACCATCATCCAGGTAGGCAACCCCCTGGTTCTGCTCTTTACCATCTTTTATCACCTGGATTTTCATTTCTTCACCCGGCAGCACAACCGGCTTGACAGCATTAGCAAGATCATTGATATTCAGTACAGCTACATTCTGAAACTCACAAACTTTATTCAAATTGAAATCATTCGTGACCACTACACCATCCATTACTTTAGCGAGCTTGACCAATTTACTGTCCACTTCCTGGATCTCTTCAAAATCCCCCTCATAGATTTCCACGTTGACCGGAAGATCTTTCTGAAGTCTATTCAGTATATCCAGCCCGCGTCGACCGCGATTACGCTTTAACCCATCAGAGGAATCGGCAATATGCTGCAGTTCTTCCAGCACAAATTGCGGTATTACAATGGTCCCCTCAAGAAAATTAGTCTGACAGATGTCGGCTATCCGGCCATCGATGATGACACTCGTATCCAAAATCTTCGGCTTAGGAAGTTCTGCTGTATCCTGAGCAGTATTTTCTTCTTCCGGTTGTTTTTTATCTTTTTTCGTACTATTACCAAATAACGCTAATATTTCATCTTTACGTTTAAAACCCACCTGGAATCCGAAATATCCTAAGAAAAAGGTCAGAAAAATAGGGACAACCTGGCTGACGACTTGAATCTGAATATCCTGGATGATCATATTAATTAAGAATGCAATCACTAGTCCGATAATCAGACCGAAGCTTCCTAGCAGTAAATCAGCTAACGGGGCTTTTACAAGCGTATCCTCAAACCACCTCAGTAAATTTACAATCGAATCGACCAGCCAAAATGTTAATAAAAATAAGATAAGTGCTCCCAAAATAGCGCCGACATAAGAAGATTGTAACCACCCCTGGTCAGTGAAAAGCTTCATCAAATCAGGAATATACAAATACCCTAATGTAGCACCCGCAATAATTATAAATAATTGCACAATTCTTTTAAGCACTATGTTCACCTCCTAGCCAACAGTATGACCAAAATAGCGTTGCTATAACCATAAAAGCAGTAAGTTATATATTTTCTAAGGTAGCACAATTTACAAATATAGTCAATTTTTTAACATAAAATTTTACCATATTGAAATAAAGTTGTCAATTTTTAAATATGCCTATCTACAAATAACTGTTCCTGGACCCTATCCAGCCCATCTCTGATTTTATTTGCACGTACATCGCCAATACCATCGACTTTAACCAGCTCTTTCGAAGAAGCCATCACAATATGATTAAGGGTACCAAAACGTTTAATCAGATGTTCGATAATCAAAGGCGGAAGGCGTGGAATTTTTCTCAGGATGCGATACCCTCTCGGTTCAATAGAATCCTGCATTTTTTGGTTAGGGGAATAACCAAGTAATTTAAGAACCTTCTCCCCAGACATCAATTCAGAATCGGTAGCTTCCTGCATCTTCTTCAACAAGTAAGAAGGTTCATAGTCAGCGTTCTTACTGTAGTCTTTCAGTAGAAGGGTAGCTTCTTCTTCAATATTCGACACCAGCTCGGTCAACTGCATTTGGACCAGCCTGCCTTCGGTGCCGAGTTCGTTTGCGTAATTCAAAATTTCCGTTTTGATGCGAAGGACCATTTCAATCCTGTGGATCACCTGGATCACTTCTGAAAAGGTGACCATTTCTTCAAATTCTAGCGCTCCAAGGTTCGTAATCCCTTGATCCAACACCTTTTTATACTTTTCCAGCGTTTGGATCGCCTGATTCGCTTTCGTCAAAATGACTCCAATATCTTTCAGCGAATAGCGGAGACTTCCCTTATAAAGGGTGATAACATTCCGCCGCTGAGAAATGGCAATTACTAAATGCCCGGTTTGTTTAGCTACACGCTCTGCCGTCCGGTGGCGCATCCCGGTCTCTGTCGACGTGATAGTCGAATCCGGGATGAGTTGGGCGTTAGAGTATAAAATATATTCACCTTGATCATCTAAAATGATAGCTCCGTCCATTTTGGCTAATTCATACAAATGGGCAGGGGTGAAAACAGACTGGATATGAAAGCCTCCATCTACGATATGATGCATCTTTTCATCATACCCTACCACAATCAGTCCGCCGGTTTTAGCACGCAGCACGTTGTCGATGCCTTCACGGACTGGAGTCCCAGGAGCGACAAATTGTAAAATATCGCCGATGACGGACTCTTTCATTTCATGCCATTCCATTTATCTCTCTCCTAACGTTATGCTTAATGCTTCCTGTACTGTATTGACTCCGACCACCTTAATATTGTCAGGGGGTGTCCAGCCGTCAAGGTTCTTCTGCGGGATGATGACTCGCTTAAAACCCAGCTTGGCTGCTTCCTGGACACGTTGTTCTATCCGGGCAACACGTCTTATTTCACCAGTCAGTCCTACTTCTCCTACCACAACATCATCTGCCTTGGATGCCTGGTTCCTGAAACTTGAAGCAATGCTGATGGCAACAGCCAGATCGATAGCCGGTTCGTCCAATTTTACTCCACCGGCCACTTTCAAATAAGCATCCTGATTCTGCAAAAGAAGACCGACACGTTTTTCCAGTACGGCCATTAATAATGGCACACGGTTGTGGTCCAGTCCGGTTGCCATGCGTCTAGGGTTTCCGAATGTAGTGGGAGATATGAGCGCCTGGATCTCCACCAGTACCGGGCGTGTCCCTTCCATGGAGGCTACGATCGTAGAGCCAGCTGCTCCCTGGGAACGTTCTTCTAAAAAGATTTCAGAAGGGTTATCCACTTCTTCCAGTCCCTTTTCTTTCATTTCAAAAATCCCCATCTCATTGGTGCTGCCAAAACGGTTCTTTACCCCTCGCAGAATGCGGAAAGTATGATGTTGTTCCCCTTCAAAATACAAGACGGCGTCTACCATGTGTTCCAACAGCCGAGGACCTGCAATTGAGCCTTCTTTGGTCACATGCCCGACAATGAAAATCGGGATCCCTTTACTTTTCGCGACACGCATCAGTTCACTCGTACATTCCCGTACTTGCGAAACACTGCCAGGCGCGGAGGTCACTTCTTCCCGGTAAATGGTCTGAATCGAGTCGATGACCACAAATTTCGGGTCAATGGATTCAATCTGGTTGACTACTTCCGCTAAGTTGGTCTCCGGAAGGACATAAAGTTCCTCCGAGTTTATCGATAGCCGCTCAGCCCGTAATTTTGTCTGTCTGGCTGATTCCTCTCCGGATATATATAAAACCGGCATCCCTTTGTCTGCCAGCTGTGAAGATACTTGCAATAACAAAGTTGACTTACCAATTCCCGGATCCCCCCCGATTAAAACCAAAGAACCCGGCACAATCCCTCCGCCGAGTACCCGATTAAGCTCCGGCATTTTCGTCGTTATACGCGGCTCCTTTCCCGACTGAATTGCAGTTATTTTCTCGGGCTTCTTAGAAGTACTGCTGTCTGCCTGGAAAACATGGCGGGCAGGGTCCTTAGAAATCACTTCCTCTACTAATGTATTCCATTGATGGCAGGCCGGGCATTTGCCCATCCACTTTGCCGATTCATAGCCGCATTCCTGGCAAACAAATTTACTTTTCTTTTTTGCCAAGCTGATCTCCCCTTACTTCTGTTAATTTTATATACGAAAAGAGTAATGAAAAAGTTGCAAAATTTATTTATTTTTCTCCTATATTAAAACTTGGAAACCAGAAAGACTCCCTACTGAAAGCATAGCGAAAACAGAAAAAAATCGGAAGGCAAAAACCTTCCGATTTCTAATATTCCATTATTTGGCGTAAACAACAAATTCCTGTTGGTCATTGATATCAATATCTACTTTCTGCCCTTTTTCAATGTTCTCTTTCAAGAGCTCTTCAGAAAGCAGATCCTCTACGTTTTTCTGGATAGAGCGACGCAACGGTCTTGCCCCATACTCTGGATCGAAACCTTCGCTTGCGATTTTTTCAATGGCTTTCTGAGATAAGGTGAAGTCGATCTCCTGTTCTTTCAGGCGCTTACGCAGTTCCTCAGCCATAAGCGTGACAATGTCTGTCATGTGTTTTCTTTCTAGAGAATGGAATACGATTGTTTCATCAATCCGGTTCAGGAACTCTGGACGGAATGCTTTTTTCAATTCACCCAATACTTTTGACCTCATATCGGAATGATCCTGATTGTCATCACCCAGGCTGAAACCTACGAATTTATTCCGTTTCAATTCTTGAGCCCCTACGTTGGATGTCATGATCAGAACGGTATTACGAAAGTCGACGACGCGCCCCTTTGAATCAGTCAACCGTCCATCCTCCAGCACCTGTAGCAAGATGTTGAATACTTCCGGGTGAGCTTTTTCAATCTCATCCAGCAGGACAACGGAATATGGCTTACGACGGACTTTCTCAGTAAGCTGACCGCCTTCTTCGTGGCCGACATATCCTGGAGGTGAACCTACCAGACGAGAAGTGCTGTGTTTTTCCATATATTCGGACATATCGATGCGAATCATGGCATCCTCATCACCAAACATCGTTTCAGCAAGCGCGCGGGCAAGCTCTGTCTTACCTACACCAGTCGGTCCTAAGAAGATAAAGGAACCAATCGGACGTTTTGGATCTTTAAGTCCGGCACGAGCACGACGAATCGCTTTAGAAATGGACTTGACCGCTTCATCCTGGCCAATGACACGCTTATGAAGGGTGTCCTCCATATTCAGCAGACGTTCGCTTTCATCTTTAGCAAGTTTAGATACCGGGACTCCCGTCCATGTAGAAACGACTGCTGCGATATCTTCGGTAGATACTTCGGAGCTTTCCTGCCCTTGCTTTTCCTTCCACTCATTTTTAGTCTGCTCCAGCTCATCACGAAGACGTTGTTCACTATCGCGTAGAGAAGCTGCTTTTTCGAATTCCTGGCCTTGTACAGCAGCATCTTTTTCCTTGCGTACTTCCTCCAGCTTCTGTTCCAATTCTTTCAAGTTTGGCGGAGCAGTATAAGACTGCAGGCGGACTTTGGATGCTGCTTCATCAATCAAGTCAATTGCTTTATCCGGCAGGAACCGGTCCGTAATATAACGGTCAGATAGTTTTACTGCAGATTCAATCGCTTCGTCCGTAATGGTTACACGGTGGTGAGCTTCGTAACGATCACGCAGTCCTTGTAATATTTGAACCGATTCATCTGTTGTCGGCTCATCGACTTGGATCGGCTGGAAACGGCGTTCTAGCGCTGCATCCTTCTCTATATATTTACGGTATTCATCGATTGTAGTAGCACCGATACATTGCAGTTCACCACGGGCTAGTGATGGCTTCAGGATATTTGAGGCATCAATCGCACCTTCAGCACCACCCGCTCCAATCAGGGTATGCAATTCATCGATGAATAAGATAATATTATTAGCCTGACGGATTTCTTCCATTACTTTTTTCAAACGATCTTCAAATTCACCCCGGTATTTCGTCCCCGCGACGACCGTACCCATATCAAGGGTCATAACACGTTTATCCCGAAGAATTTCTGGCACTTCATTACTAATGATCTGCTGTGCCAGACCTTCTGCGATAGCCGTTTTACCTACACCAGGCTCACCAATCAAAACAGGGTTATTTTTGGTGCGTCGACTGAGTACTTGAATAACCCGCTCGATCTCTTTACCACGGCCAATGACCGGATCAATATTTCCTTCCTTGGCAATTGCAGTCAGATCACGTGCCAGGGAATCTAACGTCGGGGTGTTGGCATTGGCTGCCTGGCTGGAACCTCCACGACGATTCTGACCGTTTGATGATTCGTTATTCCCCAAGAGCTGTAAAACTTGCTGACGAGCTTTGTTCAGGCTCACTCCTAAGTTGTTCAACACACGTGCTGCGACTCCCTCACCTTCACGGATCAAGCCTAGCAGGATGTGTTCTGTGCCTACGTAAGAATGGCCAAGCTTTCGAGCTTCATCCATGGATAGTTCAATCACTTTTTTAGCTCGCGGTGTATAATGAATGGTTTGAGAAACTTTCTCTCCTCTTCCAATCAGCTGCTCCACTTCTCCCTGGATCTTTTCCGCTTCCAGGCCTAAAGCGGTGAGGGCTTTAGCTGCAATTCCTTCACCTTCCCGTACTAAACCAAGCAGAATATGCTCTGTTCCAATATTATTATGCCCTAGTCGTACTGCCTCTTCTTGTGCCAGTGCCAACACTTTTTGTGCTCTTTCTGTAAATCGCCCAAACATCATGGACATAACCTCCTTAAAGTAGTGTTACTTTTTTTCTAATTGTAGCCGCTCACGTATCAGCGAGGCTCTTCTTACATCCCGCTGATCTGGTGTCAATGTTTCCTGAGCGTATTGTTGTAAAAATCCTGGCTGCGTCAAAATCATCAGCTCGTTCAAAATATTTTGTGATACATTTTTAATAAATCCTAAATCAATTCCCAGTCGAACATCCGATAAACATTTGGCAGCTTCTTTAGACTCGATGATCCGACTATTTTTCAGCACTCCGTAAGAACGGAACACCCGATCTTCTAATTGGATGCCGGAACGCTGCATCAGTGTTTCACGCGCTTTCCTTTCCTGGTCAACCAGCTGCCTGACCACGCTTTGCAAATCTTCTACAATATCTTCTTCTGACTTTCCAAGCGTGATCTGGTTGGAGATTTGAAAGATATTGCCTAACGCTTCGCTTCCTTCTCCATAGATCCCCCTTACTACCAGCCCTAACTGGTTGATAGCTGGAATCATCCGGTTCACTTGCTGCGTCATGGCAAGGGCCGGCAAATGCATCATGACAGAAGCCCGCATCCCTGTACCGACGTTTGTCGGACAAGCTGTTAAATACCCTCGCTTTTCATCAAAGGCATAATTTATCTTCTCCTCCAGCCAATCATCCAGCTCCGAGGCACGTTGTAAAGCCTTTTCTAACTGAAAGCCAGGATAATATAACTGGATACGAAGGTGATCCTCTTCATTGATCATAACCGATATTTGCTCATTCTCAGAAATCAATGCGGCCGAATGATCTGAATGTTCAGCAAGATGAGGGCTGATCAAATGCTTTTCAACCAGCACTCTTTTTTCTATCGATTTCAGCCTGCTCATTTCTACTAATTCCAGATTTCTATAGTCTTTAAATGACTGATGAGCATATTCTTGATTAAAAAAATCAAGAATCGGTTTGAGCTCTTCTTCTTTTGCAATGATAGGAAAAGTTACCTGCGCGAAGTTCCTGGCCAGCCGAATACGGCTGCTGAGCACAATATCGCTGTCAGGCCCTTCCTCTTTCATCCATGGACTAATCGCTTCATTCATGAAATTCTGAAGAGACATCAGACATCTCCTCCTTGCTCATCATCCAGCTGTTTCTCCAGCTTTCGAATTTGATCGCGTACTTTAGCTGCTTCTTCAAATTCTTCTCTATCAATCAATTGATGTAACTCATGTTTTTTCTGTTCTATTTCTTTTCTAAGGTGAAGGTTGTCGCCTGCACGTTTTGGAATTTTCCCATTATGCTGGGTATTCCCGCTATGCACGCGTCGAAAAATCGGATTGAGCTTCTCATCAAACGTCTTGTAACATTCTGCGCATCCGAATTTACCAATTCTGGCAAATTCCTGATACGTAAGACCACATTTAGGGCATTGCACCTGCTTAGCAGGCTGCGTGGAAGTTGGTGCTGTGCCGCTGCTAATCGAGGTGGCATGATCAAAGTTGAATAAGCCAGATAGCAAGTCATTCAATGAAAAGGAAGTTTCTCCGTAACCTTTTTCTTTGGCACATTGTTCACACACATGAATTTCTGTTTTGTCCCCATTGATAACCTTGGTCAAATGCACAGTTGCCGGACGTTGATGACATTCTTGGCACTCCATCTCAACTTCTCCCCTTTCTCCTTATGACATCTTATATCTAAGGGTCGTTAACATTGCTGTTAAAATCCTTGCTCTAACTTCATCTCGTAATGGTAATTGAAAGGTCAGTACTTGGCGGGTCATTACACTAACCATCAATTTGGCTTCCCGCTCTGTAATGATTTCTTCTTCTAATAGTCTTTCAATAATATCAATGGCGGCTGTCTGTGTCACTTTATCCCGGATGTTTTCTAAGATTTCATCTAATAGTTTCGTATCATCCTGGTGTTTGACACGTATAATGCGGATATAACCTCCGCCACCCCGTTTACTTTCTACTATATAGCCTTTTTCCACAGTGAACCTGGTCTTAATCACATAATTAATTTGAGAGGGAACACATTGAAATCGCTCTGCTATTTCGCTTCGCTTTATTTCGATTGCATCTTGACGGTTAGAATCGAGTATTTGTTTTAAATAAGCTTCAATGATGTCGGATATATTCCGCATCTTCCCCCCTCCTCTTTTGACTTTGACTATCTTTGACTTTAATTTTATTATACTTAAATTTTTTCTGGATGCAACTAAAAAGTTTATAATTTTTTCATACCATTCATGTTCCCCTAATTTGCATGTTTTTAAAACCATGATTTATAAGAGATTATGTAGAAAAAAGCCGTACTACATAGATGCAGTACAGCTTAGGTGTGGTTTCATGCTTTTCGTTCGTATACCAATTTGACATGTTCAATTTTAGAAAGACAATCAAATAAAACCGTTTGGTCAAACTTTTGTCCTCTCTCTATTTCAATAAAAAGCGTCCGTTCTCCTGTTCGTTCATTTTCAATCGATAATCTTTTTACATTTAGACCGAATTGATCAAAAGTCTCCACCACTTCTCCCATGTTGACTTCTTTTTCTACTAACAAACGAACAAAATTCCTTCCTCTTCCTGCCATTACTTTTTCTTCAATTTGATTCAAGACTACCAGGCTTAACAGTACTAAAATAGTAGTTAGAATAGCAGCGTCATACATCCCGGCACCGATCACCAAACCGATTGCTGCCACCGTCCAGATCGATGCAGCAGTGGTCAGCCCTTTGATAGTCATACCATTGACAATAATCGTGCCTGCTCCCAGGAAACCAATCCCGCTGATTACATATGAAGGGATCCTTGCCGGATCAAATCTGATATTATTTGATGACTCCATAAATGTTTCGAATCCATACAACGATAAAAGCATCATCAGACAAGCTCCGACCCCGACTAGTATATGGGTTCGAAAACCCGCAGAATGGTTTTTTAATTCACGTTCAAAGCCTATCAAGCCTGATAAAAGAAGAGCGATAAGCAGTCGTAATAAATAAGTATTAAAGTCGTCATCTAAAAAAGGGATAGCTTCCATCACCCTCACCTCCAACCTTGCATATATGCTGATTATATATAAGTATGAACAGTATAGCACTCTATACCTGTTTTTTAAAAAAGAAAGAACAAAAGCGCAAGCGCCTTGCTCACCCCCGACAAGCTTAAGACAAGCCTCGGCGTGACGTTCCTTGTCACAGAGAGGGTTGACTTAAGACCTCGAGGGGGTAGGCGCTGGAGCTGGATGGAGCCCACCACGTAAAGTTATCCACAAAAAGAAAATTTTATAATTTCCTAGACAACCAAAAAACCCGAAAGCTTTGGGAAACTTCCGGGTTTTTCGATTGCCTAGCGGCGTCCTACTCTCACGGGGATAAACCCGACTACCATCGGCGCTGGAGAGCTTAACTGCTGTGTTCGGCATGGGAACAGGTGTGACCTCTCCG
>NZ_JAASRY010000008.1 GCF_011761345.1 Thalassobacillus devorans | reverse complement strand
GTAAGATCCCTCAGAGACGATGAGGTAGATAGGTCCGAGGTGGAAGCGTGGTGACACGTGGAGCTGACGGATACTAATCGATCGAGGACTTAACTAACGTATAAAGCGGAGACGACCGTTAAGGTCCGACTGGCTAAGCAATCCTGCGAAAGGGCGTATGCGCCCGGCAGAAGGATTACTTAGAACAGCGAGGACCTGGGAGTCGGAGCTGGATTAAATTCGTGAATGACGTACGTCGTTGAATGTTGCTTATCTAGTTTTGAGGGTTTACATATTTTTTATAAAAACCCTTGAAATTTTGGTCAAAGGTGCATATAATATACCTTGTCCTTAAAAAAAGAAAAAGGTTTGGTGGCGATAGCGGAGAGGTCACACCTGTTCCCATGCCGAACACAGCAGTTAAGCTCTCCAGCGCCGATGGTAGTCGGGTTTATCCCCGTGAGAGTAGGACGCCGCCAAGCCTGTCATCTTTTTTCTAAAGTTATTCCACAGCATAGAAATTTGATTTTAGCCCAATGATATAATGAGTATAATTATTCCACCGTAGCTCAGTGGTAGAGCAATCGGCTGTTAACCGATCGGTCGTAGGTTCGAATCCTACCGGTGGAGCCATGGAGAGCTGTCCGAGTTGGCCGAAGGAGCACGATTGGAATTCGTGTAGACCGTTACCGCGGTCTCGAGGGTTCGAATCCCTCGCTCTCCGCCATAACATATTGGCCCGTTGGTCAAGTGGTTAAGACACCGCCCTTTCACGGCGGTAACACGGGTTCGAATCCCGTACGGGTCACCACTTACATAGGAGGATTAGCTCAGCTGGGAGAGCACTTGCCTTACAAGCAAGGGGTCGCAGGTTCGAACCCTGCATCCTCCACCATATCATTCACATTTTCAGGTGAATATCGTAAGATATAATATCTTATATTTTCGTAAGTGCTATAAACTAATGCATTTACACTATCGCGGGGTGGAGCAGTCTGGTAGCTCGTCGGGCTCATAACCCGAAGGTCGCAAGTTCAAATCTTGCCCCCGCAACCAAATTATTTTCACTAACATCGTCGATTTAACATCTTTGCTAGTGAAAAATAGTAGTACTATAAAGTGCAACCAATTTTTTCAACTTTCTACGTCGAATAAACTTCTTAGCTAGTTGAAAATCGTGTGCTGTAAGTGCAACCAAATTTTTCAACTTTTTATGGTCCGGTAGTTCAGTTGGTTAGAATGCCTGCCTGTCACGCAGGAGGTCGCGGGTTCGAGTCCCGTCCGGACCGCCACTATCACATTTACATAGTTTCATTAATTTCTAATACTTATGTCGGCTTGGTAGCTCAGTCGGTAGAGCAACGGACTGAAAATCCGTGTGTCGGCGGTTCGATTCCGTCCCAAGCCACCATTATTTCTGATTAGCCGGTCTAGCTCAATTGGTAGAGCAACTGACTTGTAATCAGTAGGTTGGGGGTTCAAGTCCTCTGGCCGGCACCATTGAATTGTTCCTTGACTACATTGAATAACCTTCTTTGATAAGGAACGATAGTAGTGCTGCAAAGTACACCATTGAATGTTTTCCTACAACGTCGAATAGACTTCTTGTTGAAAAGCGTAAGTAGTGAAAAGTGCAGCAGTTTTCAACTATATGGAGGGATAGCGAAGTTGGCCAAACGCGGCGGACTGTAAATCCGCTCCCATCGGGTTCGTAGGTTCGAGTCCTACTCCCTCCACCATATATAGGGGTATAGTTTAATGGTAAAACGAAGGTCTCCAAAACCTTTGATGTGGGTTCGATTCCTACTACCCCTGCCATTATGGCGGCCGTGGCGAAGGGGTTAACGCACCGGATTGTGGCTCCGGCACTCGTGGGTTCGATTCCCATCGGTCGCCCCATTATTTCAATCTTTATTGGCCCATAGCCAAGCGGTAAGGCAGCGGATTTTGATTCCGTCATGCGCTGGTTCGAATCCAGCTGGGCCAGCCATTTAAATTGCGAGAGTAGTTCAGTGGTAGAACACCACCTTGCCAAGGTGGGGGTCGCGGGTTCGAATCCCGTCTCTCGCTCCATTTATTTATATATCACAAGGCGGCATAGCCAAGTGGTAAGGCAGAGGTCTGCAAAACCTTTATCACCGGTTCAAATCCGGTTGCCGCCTCCATAAAGAATATGCCGGTGTGGCGGAATTGGCAGACGCGCACGACTCAAAATCGTGTTCCTTCGGGAGTGCCGGTTCGACCCCGGCCACCGGTACTGCTTAACAATTTATTTGTTAGAGAATTGACTTCTTTCATTTTTGAAAGAGTCTTTTTTCTTATTGTCATACGATTTAGAGGCGTTGTACTATTTAATACTTTGCGGATGTGGCGGAACTGGCAGACGCGCACGACTCAAAATCGTTTTCCTTGAGGAGTGTCGGTTCGCCCCCGACCACCGGTATTCAAAGATAAATATATACAAAAAGTGCTTGCTGCCATGCAAGCACTTTTTGTATATTACAATTTCCACTCGTTTGACTTCCAAAGCTTCATCAACAAATCCTCTGACTCTCCAGTGTTTCCATTTAAAACGAAAGTTTTGCTGAAGAAAGCAGTTTCGACTTCTACTAGCCATAACGGCAAGTAAACCATTTCTATTTCTTTAATTTCATATCCCGGTTTCTTTAGTACATACTTTCGATTGATCTGTTTTTCTTGTACATCAACTATATACTTTCCTAGTAACTCTTGTTTTGTTATCGACGCTTTCTTCACTCTTGTTGAAGTCTCTTCTTTTTGGGTAATGGGCGGAACGTTAGGAAATAGCCCCCGGTAGCCTGAAACAGCATCTACAAACAACATGTTTGGTCGCTTGCGTGGTGGAAAGGGTTTTCTGTCTGCAATTTCAAGCATTTTAACGATCCACATCGGATGATAGACTTTTTCCTTTTTTACAATCCCTTTTTCTATAAGTTCTTTGTTCAATTGTCTGTTTAATTTTAAAGATGGTTTTAAATTTTTATACATATAGCCTGGAAGTTCATGACTTTCCAGTGTGTCTTCTCCTAATACGTTCACATTCATTATGTCACCTACTTAAGCGTCAATGTTGGTATGATAACGATCAACTTGCAATTGTATTTCTTCGGATGGTGGTTCTGTCATTAAACTTACCACGATGGTGAGAATAGCAGAGATAGGTGCAGACACCAAATGTTCCGAAACTAATGCGAACGGCAATAATGCCATGATGATGAATGCTACTGTTCCTCCAATCATTCCCGCCAAAGCTCCTGCTGTATTGGTACGCTTCCACCAAAGTCCCAACACAAGTGGAAAACCAAATGCGGAAAGCATGGCCCCACTTACCCAGCCTACCATAACAGCAATCAGTTGAGGCGGATCGATAGCGAAAATGATACCGACTACACTGGCTAAAATCATAACGACAAGCCCTAAACGAGTGACTGTTTTTTCAGAAGCTTGTTTATTGATATGTTCTTTATAGATATCATGGGCAATACCTGCAGAAACTGCCAGCAGCATTGCGTCTGCAGAAGACATAATTGCCGCCAGTAAGCCTGCAAGCATGACTCCGGCTAATAATGCAGGCATATAATGCTCAATCACTGAAATGAAAATCATATCCTGGTTGTCCAAGGATTCTGCAATTCCCAGGCTTGCACCAGCGGAGGCGATCACGAATCCGAATAGAAATACCGTTACATAAAGAAAACAGGCACCTAAGGCAGAACGACGGGCAGTTCTAGCATCACGTGCTGCAAAGTTCCTCATTACGGCAGAAGGCGATACCACTCCAAACCATAAGAAGGCTACAAATAGTCCGAAATAAGACATCCACGGCTGGGTGATCGATCCAAATTGAGGATCAACTGCTAAAGCATCCTGGATAAGGGAACCGACACCACCATGATCCATTAGGATAATGACTGCCAGAATGAACATTCCTATGACCATGACAGCACCCTGAAGCAAGTCTGTGTATGTAATCGCCCACATACCTCCAAGCGCGGCATAAAGGGTGAACCCTAACCCCAGGATGATGACCGCTGTTACATAGTCGATACCTAAGACATAAGAACCAATCAGTCCTGAGGCTGTTAACTGCGGGATCATATAGAAGGTCATACTCAATACGACCAGAATAGCTGAAACTATTTGAACAGATTTTCCGTATCGGCTCTTAAAAAACTCAGGCAATGTTTTTACCCCTGTTCTCCTTATCTGACCGGAAATTAAAAACATAGCGAACGAGGGGATCGCTACCGCTCCAAACCCATAGGCTAATAAGAAGGGAACACCTAAAGCGACACCGGAACCAACCGCTCCCATTAAGGAGCTCGAACTTGCTACGGCTGCAAAAAAGGCGAATGATCCAACAAAACTGTTAATTTGGCCCCCGGCAGTCCAGTAATCTCCTTCGGAAGAGTGAGCCCGTTTTGCGAACCATATTCCAATGAAGGTCATGATAATTAAATAAATAGCTAAAATGATTGCTTCCATTACTTGCATGCTTTCTCACTCCCTTTATTCTATTTCTTCTTTTTCTATTTTTTCCATCCATATGACATAAGCTACGGTCAGGACTAACCAGATGAAGAAGCAGACAAACATAGCCCACCCAGCCAATGATATACCGCCAATAAAGGTATCCGTTGGCCACCAGACCCATACGAATAAGGACACGAGTGACAGAATAATTACCATTACGATACCAGGGTCTTTCCACTTTTTCCTTGTCAGTTGTTTCATTTCTCTATCTCCTTCCTATTTGTAATAGGTTTCATAAATTGCTTTAACTGCTACTAAATCAAAAATAGAGGCACCGACAGATTTGAACACAATTGATTTGTTATGGACGTCAACTGGGCGGTGATTTTCTTGGATGATTTTTTCGAGGTCCCAGGCGTTATCCAAATTAGTACGAAGATCTTTCGCTTGGATCATATCTCCAGATTCATGTAATGCACTAGCGGCATCCACATAAATTTCATCGGCCTCGCTCAACACTTGATCTGAGATTTCCTGCATGTCAGGACGAAATGATCCTACCCCGACAATTAGTTTCCCTTTCCATTGGGAGGGTTCAAGTTCAGGCAAAACTGGTTGTGTGGAAGTAGTTGTTGTAACGATAATATCTGATTTTTTTACGAGATCCTCTACGGATGTAACATGAAAGGTGACCGATGGAAATGCAGCCTCTGCCCGCTTTTTAAAATCATGTGCCTTTTTTTCAGTACGGTTGAAGATATATACATTTTCAATCTCACGAGTAGCAAGTCCTGATTGCAGGTGACTCCATCCTTGTGTGCCTGTGCCGATAATCCCCAGCGTTTTTGCATCTTCTTTCGCTAAGTACTTCATGCCTAAGCCGCCAAGAGCTCCGGTACGCAAGGAAGTGATGGCGATAGCATCACATAAAAATAATGGTTCCATCGTTTCACGGTTATAAAGGATCATTAATCCATGAATAGTGTCTTTATTTAGCCCGGTGTTTGATGGAGCAACTCCTACTAATTTAGTTGCATAGTAATTGTCATAAAATGCTGGCATGAGGAGAGCAGTATTATTCCCATCTTCGATATGCATACGATCTGGAGATATGTAGCCTTCTTGTTTCTCTTTGTAGAAGCTTTCAATTGCTTCCATTGTTTCTTTCATGGAAAATTTCCCCTTGATTTCTTCTGCTGTAATTACTTCCATTTGCCATTCTCCTTTCTGTATACTTTAAGATATTAACAAAGTTTTCTGAAAAGTTAAACCGATTACATATCAGGGAATGTATATCCACTGTACCACGATTTTAGGCATTAGCTTTTTAAAGTTCTTAATCGTATGATTAATACAGAGTGACACAACTTAAATAACTAGTAAGAAAATGAGAGAGTGATGGTATGAAAAAAGAAGAGAAAAATCAATTGAAATACGCCCAGCAGCACCTTGCAAATGAGCGTACCTACCTGGCATGGGTTCGTACTGTCATCGCTATTGTAGGGATTGGCTTTTTAAATACAAGTCTGCATTTTACAATCGGCGTACAGCGAAACAGTGCCATCGATATGATCAGCCTGTCCTTAGGTGTGTTTGCAGTCTTGTTAGGTTTCATTATTATCGTTTTAGCAACTGTCGCTTATTTCAATAAAAAGAAACAGATCATGAATGATGAAAGCTTCACTCCATCCAATACATCTGTTTCATTAGTCTCTGCATTGATGATTATTATCTTAATATTTATCCTGGCGTACTTCTTATACTTAGAAAGCTAAGTAAGGACACTGTGGCTATTTCGGTGTCTTTTTTCTTTTAAGTCAACTTTTAATTATTGTGATAGTGAAAACGTGATAAATATCACAGCCTCCTTAAGTTTTCTCCTATATTCTATTAGTATATTCACCATATAGGGGGTAGGCACAATGAAGCCTTTACTCAATAGATTAGAAGAAAATGAAAGGGAACTGCTTCTTGCGAACTCCAGGGAAGTCTCTGTTAAGCGAGGGGAGATTATTTTTGAAGAAGGATCCGTAGCTTCCGACCTCTATTTTATTATGGATGGGACCATCCGTGTTCATAAACAAATGAAAAAAAATAAAGAAGTGACTGTGTTTCTACGGAAAGCTGATGATGCATTTGGGGAGATCGGGATTTTTTCCAGTGAATTTTATTCCTGTTCTGCTGTGGCATTAACGGATGCTTCCTTGCTTTATATTTCTAAAAGCGACATGGAAACGTTAATGGCTCAAAATGGTCGTCTTGCATTGCAGATTACCAAATGGCTCGCCGAGTCACTAGAAGCCAGCCAAGCAAAACTGCGGGATTATCTGGTCTTCGGTTCGGAAGGGGCGGTTGCTTCAATTTTCATCCGATTAAGTAATATGTATGGGAAAGAGACCGACAGGGGGATAGAAATTACTGAACCTGTGGTTGTCCAGGATGTGGCTAAATACGTAGGGATTACTAGAGAAACGGCCAGCAGGGTAATAAGCAAATGGAAGGACCAGGGGCTCATTGAAAATGAAGCTAAAAAATTTCTTATCTGTGATATCGAGTACTTTCGTTCTTTGTTGATGTGCGATCTATGTGGAGTGCGAAACTGTACGTTATAAAAAGAGGTGTTAAGCCTCTTTTTAGTTTGTAATCAGTTTTTTGATATATCG
Source organism: Thalassobacillus devorans (assembly GCF_011761345.1). Taxonomy (GTDB): domain Bacteria; phylum Bacillota; class Bacilli; order Bacillales; family Halobacillaceae; genus Thalassobacillus; species Thalassobacillus devorans. Next base: position 68,495 of record NZ_JAASRY010000008.1, on the reverse strand, counting down.
CCGGCTAATATTTTTTTTAGCAAATTTTCGACAAAAAATTCATAAATTCCATTGCAGCACTTTATTACGCTTGTTATAATGAAAAATGTAATTTTGAAAAGGGGAGTCATCATGCGGGTGTAGTTTAGTGGTAAAACCTCAGCCACGAGCAAAGCATCCACCGAATAAGCTGCGAGTTGTCTCGACGGATCTTGCTTCCAAGAATAAGCTTGCAGAGGAAGAGACATGATGGTTCGTGAACAGTCCAGAAGCAACAGATTTATTAACGTGCGTGTGTAGTTTAGTGGTAAAACCTCAGCCACGAGCAAAGCATCCACCGAGTAAGCTGCGAGTTGTCTCGACGGATCTTGCTTCCAAGAATAAGCTTGCAGAGGAAGAGACATGATGGTTCGTGAACAGTCCAGAAGCAACAGATTTATTAACGTGCGGGTGTAGTTTAGTGGTAAAACCTCAGCCTTCCAAGCTGATGTCGTGGGTTCGATTCCCATCACCCGCTCTTATTGCCGCATAGTTCCGGCAATTGATTTATTACCCCAATCAAGTTAACCAACGCAGTGTTTCGTTCTATGTGACAACGAAGCATTGCGTTTTTTATGTTGGAAAAATGGCTAGGCTAAATGGTAGATTGATTCGATTAAATGGATTGGAGAGGTTCATTTTGAATAAACTTCAACAGCAATTACGGCAAATAGATGGTAAAAGTTATAAAGGATATAAACAATTACAGGGCAGTTATCAATTCGAGCGTTATAAACTTTGGATTGATTACGTTCAGGGAGATCCGTTTGCGGCTCCTTCAAAAATCCGGATACAAATCCCTTATAAGGAGCGTCCGATTAAACAAGAATGGCGGAAAGATAGGAATCGCCGCATTTATGCAGAGGATACGATAACAAGAAAAGTTGCCAAGGCTTTACTGAAGCTAAGCGCTAATGTGAAAGGTTCAGGTAAGAGTGGACTAGTAGCAATCGACCGGCCAGGGCAGGAAATTCTGGAACGGACTTCTGTGGAATTGAATGAAAATCATATGATTATCTGCCTGTCCATCGGTCTACCTGCGAATGGCAGAAGAATCAATGGAAAGCAAGCAGAGAAATTATTTTTTCAAGTGCTGCCACAACTGATGGATCACTCCGTTTTCAGCATAAAAGATCAGGAGATTGAAGATGTAGTCAGGCTTGCCGATCAGCACGAGGCTATTCGAAACAAAATGGAAGCGAATGATTGGATTGCCTTCGTAGCGGATGGAGCTGTGCTTCCGCGAAAAAGTGGGGTCAGTGACCGTCCGATGGAAGAGGCTGTTTCATTTCAAAGTCCGGAGCAAGACCGTGTGTCAATCAACTTGCCACATCGCAATGAGCCGTTGACAGGCATGGCTTTGAAGAAAGGAATCACCTTGATTGTCGGGGGAGGATACCATGGTAAAAGTACCCTATTGAATGCGATTGAACGTGGGGTGTATCCTCATATTAAAGGGGATGGGAGAGAATATGTTCTGACTGACCCGGCTGCTGTTAAAGTCCGGGCAGAAGATGGGCGCAGAGTTTCTACGGTAAATATTTCACCCTTCATCAAAAACCTTCCTCATGGGACGGACACAACAGGATTTTCAACAGATAATGCCAGCGGGAGTACATCGCAGGCTGCGAATGTGGTGGAGGCATTAGAGGCAGGAGCTTCTACCCTGTTGATAGATGAAGATACAAGTGCGACGAACTTCATGATTAGGGACGAAAGAATGCAACAGCTTGTCGTGAAGGAAAAAGAACCGATCACCCCCTTCATTGATAAAATCAAGCAGCTTCGTGATGAACTTGCCGTATCTACTATTCTTGTCATGGGTGGTTCTGGTGACTATTTTGATGCTGCGGATCAGGTGATTATGATGGATCAGTATCTGCCGTATAATGTAACCATAAAGGCAAAAGAAATTGCCGATCGTCACCCCCAACAGCGGATAGCAGACAAAGACATTAATTTTGGAGCGGTAACAAAACGCAGGTTTTTACCTGGCAGTCTGCAGACACAAAAAGGGAGAAAATCAAAAGTGCAATCGAAGAGCAAATCAATGATTCTAAAAGGAAATACCGAGATTTCTCTCCATTATGTCGAGCAGCTGGTAGATCAATCCCAAACGAGGATGATTGCGGATATGCTGCTTCACCTTGATAAAAAGGGCTGGCTGGAAAAAGAATGGTCATTAAAAGAACTACTAGATGCCGTCGAGGATCAGTTGGATGAAAAAGGGCTGTCTTCTTTTGCTCCATTCCAAGACCAGCATCCAGGAGAGCTTGCTAGGCCGCGGCGATTTGAAATTGCAGCAACTTTAAACCGGATGCGGACAGCAAAGGTGAAACCTTTATCATAATAAACGAGAAAGGAGGGATAGGATGGATTATCGAAAATTAAAAGATGAAGTCATCGCTTATAGTAAGGAAATCGGAATCGATAAGATTGGATTTGCTTCTGTAGATGTGTTCGGTGAATTGAAAGCACGCCTCAAGCGACAGGAAGAGCTTTCTTATCAGTCAGGATTTGAAAAGGGAAGTATCGAGGAACGTACCGAACCGGCACAACTATTACCAGAAGCTCAATCGATCATTTCGATTGCCTTAGCTTATCCCTCTAAAATGAAAGATGCACCCAAAAGTAAAAAGGGTGACCGGCGGGGGATCTTCTGTCGGGCTTCGTGGGGAAAAGATTATCACGATGTTCTGCGGGATCGCCTGCAAAAGCTGGCTGAGTTTTTAACAGAGAGATTTCCGGAAGTCAGCATCAAATCGATGGTAGACACAGGTGAGCTTGCCGATCGCGCCGTAGCAGAACGCGCTGGAATTGGATTCAGTGGCAAAAACTGCGCTATCATCACCCCGGAGTTTGGTTCCTATGTCTATCTCGGGGAAATGATTACAAATATTCCATTTGAACCGGATGAACCTGTCGAGGATAGTTGCGGCGACTGCAATATCTGTGTAGATGCTTGTCCGACTGGAGCCCTTGTCCAGGGCGGACAACTTGATGCCAATAAGTGCATCGCATTTTTGACGCAGACAAAAGGATTTCTCGCGGATGAATACCGTGTGAAGATTGGCAACCGTTTATATGGTTGCGACACATGTCAGACAGTTTGTCCGAAAAATAAAAAGAAAGATTTTCACCTGCATGAGGAATTTGAACCGGATCCAGAAGTGACCAAGCCGAGGCTGAAGCCATTGCTTTCGATATCGAACAGGGAGTTCAAGGAGCAGTTCGGTCCGATTGCCGGGTCATGGCGTGGCAAGAAGCCGATTCAGCGAAATGCTATTCTTGCATTAGGACACTACAAAGATGAAACGGCAGTAGACGATTTGATTCGGTTAATGAAAGAGGACCCACGTCCGGTCATTCGTGGAACGGCTGCCTGGTCCCTGGGGAAAATCGGCTCCCCTGGAGTATTCGAGGCAATTGAAGCGGCAATGGAAAAGGAAACAGATGAGCAAGTTAAATTTGAAATGGAAAAAGGGCTTGGGTTTCAGCTGAATTAACAGAAAACTCCTTCCCATCTTTGCATTTCTCTAGTATAATAAAACAAACTTTTTAAAAAAGAAGGGGGTTGTTTATGACTAAACGTTCCTTTCTTTATTATGATGAATTGGAAACTCCACTAGGTACGATGACATTAGTCGCTGACAAAGACGGTGTCTGTCGGATCGATTATGGAAGCTATCAGGAATTAGCAACACATCATAATAATTGGGCGAGACAGTACTACCTTTGTCCGAAGTTTGTTCAGGATGGTGAGTTGTTAGAAGCGGCCATTAAGGAGTTCCAAGAGTATTTCCAGGGAACCAGACATCATTTCTCCTTTGATCACCAAATGTATGGTACCCCTTTTCAACAAAAGGTGTGGAAGGCGTTATCTACGGAAATCCCTTATGGCGAAACACGATCGTATAAAGATATTGCAAAAGCGATTCAGGCTCCGAAAGCAATTCGGGCTGTAGGTGGAGCGATCAACCGCAATCCATTATCCATCAGTATTCCTTGTCATCGTGTCATTGGATCAAATGGTAAATTAGTAGGCTATAACGGTGGCCTAGAGAAGAAAAGAAAATTATTGGAGTTGGAAATGCCGCAAATGCTTTTCAACTTTTAACTGCAAAGTCGTGCGTTGGACCCGTCCAACCACGACTTTTTTTGTAGATCTGCCATAACAGGTTTTTCTAATGAATTCTGATTCCTTTCATAAACTGATAGGGGAGGGATCTGGGGAATGGAAAACGGAAAAATGTTGACGGAATACTGGAACGGGGTTTTGACGAATGAAAGAGATATGGAAACCGTCCCTTGGCTGAAACGAAAGTGGGAGCTTCACAGGGACAGGGGCTATCGCATTGTCCGTGTAACCGGGGAAGTAACCCCCTATCAAAAACTGGAGGATTCAGACAGGAACACGGATGTACGGTATTTGTTGAAAACAAATTTTGTACTCAAAAAGAAAGAAGATTTTTATGTAGAAGAGTCTGAGATGGACTGCCGGGCGCAGTTGAAAAATGGAGTAATCGACAGGCATGAATTTGAAGAAGAATTGTCAGCTCCGGTTGAAAGGGATAAAAAATATGAACCAATCCCAATGGATCAAGTCACGGAATTACGTTTCACCTATGATCGAAGGAGTGCTGTAAGGTATGCCGAACGCTGGTGGAATAGCTACAATCCCGAATACCGGAAGTTTACGGATGACTGTACCAACTTTATATCCCAATGCATGCGAGCAGGCGGTGCGCCGATGTGGGGGTCTCCTAATCGGGGAAAAGGATGGTGGTATTCTGGAAATTCATGGAGTTACAGTTGGGCAGTCGCTCACTCTTTTCGATGGTATTTAAGTGGGGCACGACAGGGACTGACGGGGAAAGAAATAGATTCACCGAAGGATCTGATACCTGGAGATGTCATCTGCTACGATTTTGAAGGGGACGGAAAGTGGAATCACAACACGATTGTCGTCATGAAAGACAGCGATGGCATGCCTTTGGTCAATGCCCATACCTATAATAGCAGGCATCGTTATTGGTCTTATGAAGACTCCACGGCCTATACGCCAAATATCGAATACAAGTTTTTCCGGATTGGTGATTGAATATGTTATAATAAGCGGGTCATTACGCAACTAGAGGTGAAGAACATGCCGATCCATGTCGTATTATATCAACCTGAAATACCCGCTAATACCGGAAATATTGCAAGAACCTGCATTGCTACCGATTCCAGCTTACACCTGATTCGCCCACTCGGGTTCTCGACTGATGATAAAATGCTGCGCCGTGCTGGACTTGATTATTGGCATGATGTTGACATTCATTATCATGATAGTCTCGATGATTTATATAAGAGTTACCCGGAGGGGGAATTCTATTATATTGAGAATTTCGGTACGAAGCATTATACCGATTATGATTTCAATCTCCCGGAAAAAGATTTATTTTTTGTATTCGGAAGGGAAACAAATGGTATACCGCTCGATTTACTGGAAGGAAAGGAAGACCGCTGCCTTCGTATCCATATGACGGATAAAGTCCGGTCACTTAATTTATCCAACACTGCTGCTATATTGATTTATGAAGCATTGCGACAACAGGGCTTTCCTGGGCTCAAGTGAATATATAACTTTATAAAAAACCCGCATCTTAGCTTTCGATGCGGGTTTTAACTTTCTTATGATTATTTTTGTGGGGTACCTGGCTTTTCGTCATATCCAGCTGAAAAGATGGATGTAAAGAATACAGCACATACTCCGATGATCAATGCTAATTTCATACAATGGCGCCTCCTTTATTCTGTACAAGTTCAACTATCACTTATTATAACTAAATTATCCAAAGATGTGAATTACTAATCGTGTAAAATATCAACGAATGGATTGATGCACGTTCGCCCATACATCTGGGTATGTCCCCACATACAGTGAACCATAGGTATTACTGTACAAATAGGGGGAGGAAAAAATGAACTTTGAGTATTTACCAGACACAATGGTGGAAATGGATGATGAGCGGCAGCGCCCGAGGCCAGGAAGACGTCCGCGAAGGCCTTACTACTACGGAGGAGGGTTTTATGGGGCGCCGTTTTTAGGTGGTGTATTAGGCGGATTGCTCGGAAGTGCCTTGTACCCTTACCCACCATATTATTATTACCCACCTTATTATCCACCATATTACTATCCACCTTATTATTATTAATAGTAGAACGAAAGCCATCCTGACTAAGGATGGCTTTTCTGATTAAAATTTCACGTTATCAAGTTTTTCACCCTGGGATTCATAACCCTGCATATACTTGATGCGTCGCTGGGCAGAGGTTTCATTTACCTGTTCATCCGCATGATAAGAAGAACGAACCATCGGGCCGGCTTCGCAGTGTCTGAAGCCTTTTTCCATGGCAATTTGTTTCAGCTCTTCAAACTCATCGGGATGATAATAACGCTCCACATTCAAGTGTTTTTTCGTTGGCTGCAAGTACTGGCCAATTGTCATGATATCAACATTGTGTGCCAGCAAATCATCCATCGCTTCAATGATCTCTTCTTTCGTTTCTCCAAGTCCGACCATGATGCTTGATTTTGTCGGGGTATTTGGAGCGATTTCTTTTACGCGCTTCAGAAGAGTGAGTGATTGGTCATACATAGCGCGAGCGCGAACACGCTTTGTCAGACGACGCACAGTTTCAATATTATGATTGAAGATGTCTGGTTTTCCGTCCATCAATGTATGCAGGCTTTCATAGTCACCCTTCATGTCGGAAGGAAGGATCTCCACTGTACAGCCTGGTACTCGGCGACGAATTGCTTTGACAGTCTCAGCAAAAACTGCTGCACCGCCATCTTTCAAGTCATCACGAGCAACGGCTGTAACTACAACGTGTTTAAGCCCCATGATTTCTACTGATTCTGCTACACGTTCCGGTTCACCCCAGTCGAGCTCATTAGGCAGCCCTGTTTTGACAGCGCAGAAGCGGCAGCCTCGTGTACACGTATCGCCAAGAATCATGAAGGTAGCAGTCTTTCGCTCACTCCAGCATTCGTGAATGTTAGGGCAGCGTGCCTCCTCGCAAACCGTATTGAGTTTTTTATCGCGCATTAGCTTTTTTAAACGGTTATACGATTTGTTCGTGTTGATTTTGATTTTCAGCCATTCCGGTTTCCGTATGTACTCTTCTTTTTTAGCCATGCTAGTGTACACTCCTTTTATAATAATCTTATCGGATATAATTCCATTCATCACTACGATAACGTTTTTCTGCTAATTGCTCCACTGCTTCTAATTGTTCGGCAGTCAATTGATAAGGCTCCAGTTTGATTTCTAGCCCTTTCTCAAATCCTTGTCTGAATGCTTCTTTTGTCTGATCGAATGTGACAGGGGATGGAATGATATCATTGATAGCTACCGCTTTATCCCCAAACGCTTTACGCGCACGTTCCTTCACACGTTCATTCGGGTAAATGAACATATCGAATAATTTGCCATCATCAACTTCAATTGGAATCGATCCATGCTGCAGGATAACGCCTTTTTTCCGGGTCTGGGCGCTGCCGGCTGCTTTTTTACCTTCTACAATTAACTCATACCAGGAGGGCTCTTCGAAGCAGACAGCAGAACCTGTCGTTTCCAACTTTCCTTCCGGGATGGCAAAATCAGCCTCGACGCCGAGGCTCCGGAATCCGTGCAACAGTCCTTTAGAGATCACAAGATAAGCTTCTTTGACAGATTTAGGCATATCCGGGTGCTCTTCTGATACAATAACACTATAGGTCAATTCCTGGTCATGAAGCACAGCACGGCCACCTGTCTGACGCCTGACTAACTCATAACCGTGGCGTTTGACGCCATCAAGATCTATTTTCCCTTTTACTTTTTGGAAGTAGCCAACCGAAAGGCCGGCAGGTTCCCAACCGTAAAAGCGCAATACTGGTGGGATTTTACCTTCACTATGCCAATCAAGCAGCAACTCATCCATTGCCATATTGAAGGCAGGAGTTGCATGGCCAGTGTCGACATAATACCAAGTCTCACTCATTATGATCCTCTTCTCTGTTAAAAGTTCGTACTTTAATTAAGTAAAATGCATAGATTAAGTTTAACAAGGCAGCTATTTATGTGTCAAAAAAGATAAGACAGCTAAAGCATACGATTTGAAACGGTTTGCAAAGAAGTAGATACAGGTTGTAAAGGATTGTCATCCGATTTATTTGTCGATAAGATAAAGGAAAGTATGGAAGGACAGGAGAGGCAAGCCAACTACACGATAAGGGAGGAGTCCCTGGTGAGCCAGACGCTTTATTCCAGTATATTGTTTTTAGCAAGTGCAGCCATTTGGGCCGTTTTAGCATTTATCTATCCTGATTTCAGAATTCTGAATATTACCCTCTTTGTTGTCTTCCTTATCTTAGGATTAAGGAGACGGAAGCAATACCAATTTGAAAAGCGCTATATGGATGAGGACGACTGACCGCTAATTGGTCAGTCTTTTTCTGTTTTGCTCCCCTATCTGTTACCTGTCAAAGTTTGAATGGACAAGTTTTTTCAGTTCTTCTCATTATCTATTCATTACTTATACGGTAGCTACATAGACTTTACTAATCAGCTTTTGCCCATTATCTACAGGGGAGGTAGTACATTGGATATTTTGAAAAAGATTCAAAGTTACCGGGAAGAAGAGGAGAAGCTGAAATGGGAAGGAACCTTTTCTGATTATTTAGAGTTGTTGAAAGAACGGCCTTATTTAGCTCAATCTGCACATTCGCGTGTTTATAATATGATTAAAGACGCAGGGATTGAAGAGGGAGAAGGGCATCATAAGTACAAGTTCTTTGAACATGAGATTTATGGTCTGGAAGAAGCGATGGAGCGGCTGGTTGAGGAATATTTCCATCCGGCTGCGAAACGACTGGATGTCCGCAAGAGGATCTTGTTGTTGATGGGACCTGTCAGTGGCGGTAAATCTACGCTCGTCAATATCCTGAAACGCGGTTTAGAAAAGTATTCACATACGGACCAAGGGGCAGTATACGCCATCAAAGGGTGCCCGATGCATGAAGATCCTTTACATTTAATTCCTCACCACTTACGTCCTGATTTTGAAGAAGAATATGGCATTAGAATTGAAGGAAACCTGTCGCCGCTAAATATGATGAGGGTGGAAGAAGAGTATGGCGGCAGGATTGAAGACGTAATGGTAGAACGTATTTTCTTTTCTGAGGATAAGCGTACCGGCATTGGAACATTCAGTCCATCGGATCCGAAGTCCCAGGATATCGCTGATCTTACTGGTTCTATCGACTTTTCGACCATTGCCGAATATGGATCTGAGTCAGACCCGCGTGCCTACCGTTTTGATGGAGAATTGAATAAGGCAAACCGTGGGATGATGGAGTTCCAGGAGATGCTGAAATGTGACGAAAAATTCCTGTGGCACTTGCTGTCGCTGACCCAGGAAGGAAACTTCAAGGCAGGAAGATTCGCATTAATTTCAGCAGATGAGTTGATCGTTGCGCATACGAACGAAGCGGAGTATCGTTCCTTCATTGCCAATAAGAAAAATGAAGCACTCCATTCGCGGATGATTGTCATGCCTGTTCCATACAACTTAAAAGTAAGTCAGGAAGAACGGATCTATGAGAAAATGATTCGTCAGAGTGATATCAAGAATGTCCATATCGCACCACATACGCTGAAGATTGCTGCGATGTTTACGATATTGACGAGACTGAAAGATTCTACGCGCGGGCAAGTAGACTTATTGAAGAAAATGAGACTTTATAACGGAGAGAATGTAGAAGGGTTCAGTGACGTAGATGTAGAGGAACTGCGTAAAGAACATCCGGATGAAGGAATGAGTGGGATTGATCCACGTTATGTCATCAACCGGATTTCTTCTACTATCATTAAAAAAGAGATGACGTCGATCAATGCGCTCGATGTATTACGTTCACTTAAGGATGGTTTGGATAGCCACGCTTCCATTTCTAAAGAAGATAAGGAACGTTATTTGAATTTTATTTCTGTCGCTCGTAAAGAATATGATGAGCTCGCGAAGAAAGAAGTCCAGCAAGCTTTTGTCTACTCTTATGAAGAATCAGCAGTAACATTAATGGACAATTATCTTGATAATGTGGAAGCCTATTGTAATAAAGCTAAAATCAGAGATCCACTTACAGGAGACGAAATGAATCCGGATGAAAAACTGATGCGCTCGATTGAAGAACAAATTGGAATTTCTGAAAATGCTAAAAAAGCATTCCGTGAAGAAATCTTAATCCGAATCAGCGCCTATGCCCGTAAAGGGAAGAAATTTGATTATCATTCTCATGAACGCCTGCGCGAAGCGATCCAGAAAAAATTATTTGCAGATTTGAAGGATATCGTCAAGATTACTACCTCGACAAAGACGCCTGATGAACAGCAGTTGAAGAAAATGAACGAAGTCATCGCAACCCTGGTCGATGAATATGGCTACAACTCCAGCTCAGCGAACGAACTGCTTCGTTACGTCGGCAGTCTCTTAAACAGATAATATCAAAAAGCATGGAAAGGATTTCCTTTTCCATGCTTTTTTTATTCCCTTAGGTCTTTCACCTTCTTTTCAGGTTTTTCCAGAAGGGAAGCAGGGTATCTTAAATAAAAAAGGTGGTGGAGTTATGGGTGATAAAAGAATGGAAAAGAATAAGCCAGATAATAGTTCCATGGCAAAAGATATGAAAGAGGTCAAATACCAAGGCAGAGTAATGGAGCGTATGAAGACGAATGAAGAAGTGAAAGACAAAGGTCAGGATCCAGATCCAAAACAGCACGAAAAATAACTGATTTTAAGAAAATATCGCAGCATTTTCTCTTTGACATAAATTTTCCAGCCTTTTCATGTTAAACATTGTCGAAAAGTTGTAAAAGACGTACCCACAGGTGCGTCTTTCTTGTTATAATGGTTTTGTTGTTTTCAGTCGAAAAAATAGGTTATAATTCTTGAAGAACAAACTACTCGAACCTATAATGTAACTTAGGTTTGCAAACGTTTACGTAAATCGCAACGATAGACAAATCTACATGGGGGTAATCAACTTGTCAAACAATGGGTCTCAGGAAAGCTTCTGGGAAAACTTTCACGGCCCCAACATGGGGTACATTGAAGAACAGTATGAACTTTATACGCAAGACCCTGATGCTGTCGATCCTTCACTGAAGGAAATGTTCGATGAGCATGGGGCTCCTGTATGGATGGAAGCGGGAGTCGAGCGCTCAACAAGCAACGGCGCTGCTGCACCATCGGAACAAGACATTGCAAAGGTGACCTCAGCATACAAGCTTGTTGAGGCTATTCGTCGTCATGGACATTTAGAAGCAGATATTTATGCCGTTGGGGGTAAAGAACGGTATTCCGAGCTGCTTGATCCTGCTACGTATAATTTGACGGAAGAGGATTTGGAAGCTATCCCCGCAAATTGGGTATGGCCAGATTCCCCGGTCAAATTGAACAACGCTTTGCAAGTAGTCAAGACGTTGAAAGAGCGTTATGCAGGCACGATATCTTTTGAATATGATCATGTGCATAATGAGGAAGAGAGACAATGGCTGCAAGATAAAGTAGACACTGGATCCTTTGTTGTATCTTTAAGCGATGAAGAAAAGAAACAGCTGCTCAGCAGGCTGGTTGATGTCGAAGGATTTGAGAATTTCCTAGCCAAGACGTTTGTCGGACAGAAACGTTTCTCGATTGAAGGCCTGGATATCATGGTGCCAATGCTTGAGCATATCATCCAGTCTTCTTATGCAGATGAAACAGAACATATTATGATGGGGATGGCTCACCGTGGGCGTTTAAATGTACTGGCCCATATTCTTGGTAAGCCATATGATAAGATCTTTTCCGAATTCCACCATTCTCCTGACAAGGAGCTGGTACCATCCGAAGGTTCCATGGGAATCAACTACGGATGGACAGGGGATGTGAAGTACCACTTTGGTGCACGTCGTGAAATAAAAAATGGCGAACAGCATTCAACGCGTGTGACGCTCGCACATAACCCATCCCATTTGGAGTTTGTCAATCCAGTGGTACAAGGCTTTACACGGGCTGCCCAGGATGATCGCTCCCAGGCTGGAGCTCCGAAGCATTCCCAGGATAAAGCTTTTGGAATTGTAATTCACGGGGACGCAGCCTTTATTGGCGAGGGTGTCGTGGCAGAAACTTTGAACATGAGTGATCTGCCTGGCTACCGTGCTGGTGGTACACTTCATGTCATTGCCAACAATCTGGTCGGGTTTACAACGAACCGTGAACATGGACGTTCTACTCGTTATGCCAGTGATTTGGCGAAAGGTTTTGAAATCCCGGTTGTCCATGTTAATGCGGATGATCCGGTTGCGTGTTTATCAGCAGCAGCACTCGCGTATGAATATCGCATGAAATTCCATAAGGACTTCCTGATCGATCTGGTTGGTTATCGTCGTTATGGTCATAACGAAATGGATGAACCGCGTGCTACACAGCCGCAACTTTATAAGGAAATCGACAACCATCCGACTGCAGCGAATATTTACCAGGAAAGACTGCAGCAGGAAGGAGTCATTAAAGAAGAAGAGTTCAAGGGCATGACAGAAAAAGTCGAAAACAAGCTCCGGGAACTCTACAGGAATATGAAAGAAAATGAAACAGCCGAACCAGAGGCCAAGAAGCTTCCAGAAGCTGTAGAAAGTACGTTGGATGAAATTGAAACCGCCATTGATATCAATCGCCTCAAGGCATTGAATGAAGGAATGCTGAAGCGTCCGGAAGGTTTCAATGGCTTTAAGAAACTAGAAAAAATTCTCCAACGCAGGAAGAAAATGCTCGAAGATGGCGGTAAAGTAGATTGGGCGACAGCTGAAGCACTTGCGTTCGCCTCTATTCTGGAAGATGGCCTGCCGATCCGACTTACCGGTCAGGATAGTGAACGTGGTACATTTGCTCACCGTCATATGGTTCTACATGATGTCGAAACAGGTGAAACCTATAACCCGTTGCATGGACTGGAGCAGGCGAAAGCATCATTTGCCCTCCATAATAGCCCGCTATCGGAAGCAGGTGTGTTAGGGTTTGAATACGGCTACAGTGTGCAGGCTCCGGAATCACTCGTGCTTTGGGAAGCGCAGTTTGGTGACTTTGCCAATGCCGGTCAGGTCATTTTTGACCAGTTTGTAGCAGCCGGCCGTGCCAAATGGGGAGAAAAGACAAGCATGGTCTTCTTGCTGCCTCATGGTTATGAAGGACAAGGTCCTGAGCACTCCAGTGCCCGTCTGGAACGTTTCTTACAACTCGCAGCGGAAAATAACTGGACGGTTGCCAATGTTACGTCTGCTGCTCAGTACTTCCACTTATTACGCAGACAAGCGGCAATCAGTGGTAAGGAAGAAGCACGTCCATTGGTGTTAATGACACCGAAGAGTCTGTTGCGTAACCAGCGAGTAGCTGATTCTGGAGAACATTTCGCTGAAGGCAAGTTTGAAACACTTAAACACCAGCCTGGTTTAAGCGAAAAGAAGGATAAGGTCAAGACATTACTGATTGGCAGCGGTAAAATTATGGTTGAAATTGAAGACGCTGCAGAAAAAGCAGAAAAGCAAAACTTTGAGTCGATTGCCGGAGTAAGGGTAGAACAGATTTATCCTTTCCCTGACGAGCGCCTGAAAGAAATTATGAATGAATACCCGAACCTGGAAGAACTGGTGTGGGTACAAGAAGAACCACAAAACATGGGAAGCTGGTACTTCGTCGAGGGTATCCTCCACAGGTTATTGAAAGAAGGCCAAATTCACCGCTATGTCGGACGTCCGCATCGTGCATCTCCGTCAGTTGGTGAACCGAATATCCACAAGACAGAACAAAAACGCATTATAAACGAAGCACTAATGATGTCTAAAGGAGGAAATTCAAGTGAAAGAGATTAAGGTCCCTGAATTAGCTGAGTCCATTACAGAAGGAACGATTGCCGAGTGGCTTGTCAAAAAAGGTGATAAGGTATCGAAAGGCGATCCGATTCTGGAGCTTGAAACAGATAAAGTCAACGTTGAAGTAAACGCTGATGCCAGCGGAGTATTGACCGAAATCGTAAAAGATGCCGGAGATGACGTTGAAGTTGGCGATGTCATTGCTAAAGTAGATGAAAATGGTGAAGCTGGCGGATCTTCTGATGACTCCTCCGATAAAGAAGAACAAAAAGAAGAGCCTAAAGAAGAGAAGAAAGAAGAACCAAAAGAAGCGAAGGAAGAAAAGAAAGAAGAAAGTAAACAGGCAGAAGAAACAGCCGATGGTGAAAATGGAAAAGGTGAAGTTATAGCAACCCCGGCTGCCAGAAAACGTGCCCGTGAATTGGGAATCGACTTGAGTGAAATCAGTGCCCGCGATCCGTTAGGCCGCATTCGTCCTGAAGATGTAGACGCTGCAAAAAGCAGTTCTAAAGAAAAAGAGACGAAGCAAGAGGCACCTAAGAAAGAGAAAAAAGCGGAGCAGAACAATGAAAAAACTGAGTTTGATAAGCCGGTAGAGCGCGTAAAAATGTCCCGTCGTCGTCAAACGATTGCGAAGCGTCTTGTTGAAGCACAGCAAAACTCTGCGATGCTGACTACTTTCAACGAAGTAGACATGTCAGCTGTCATGCAGCTGCGTAAAGAACGTAAAGAAGACTTCCAGAAGAAACATGATATCAAGCTTGGATTCATGTCCTTCTTCACAAAAGCAGTCATCGGCGCATTGAAAGAGTTCCCATTACTGAATGCGGAAATTCAAGGCAACGAAATCGTTAAGAAGAACTTCTATGACATCGGTATGGCAGTCTCTACAGATGAAGGTCTGGTTGTACCAGTCATTCGTGATGCAGACCGATTAGGTTTCGCTGGAATTGAAAAAGACATTTCCCGTTTGGCTAAGAAAGCGATCAATAAAGAATTGCAGTTGGATGAATTGCAAGGAGGTTCTTTTACGATTACAAACGGAGGAACTTTCGGTTCCATGCTTTCCACACCGATTTTGAATGCACCGCAGGTTGGTATCCTTGGCCTGCATAACATTCAGAAGCGTGCCATGGTTATGCCGGATGACAGCATCGAAGTACGTCCGATGATGTACATCGCTCTTTCCTACGATCACCGTATCGTTGATGGAAAAGAAGCGGTACAATTCTTGGTACGTGTGAAAGAATTGATTGAAGATCCGTACGATCTATTGCTGGAAGGTTAAACATTTTGTGAATCCTCGCCATAGTCTATGGCGAGGATTCGTTTTATCTGGTACATTGTTAGTATCAACAGGAAAGGTGGGATCATATGAAGACACCACGTTCTTTCAACATGATTTTATACCCGAAGAAAACGATCTCCATCAACGGAGCGATTTATGATGTTGATCTCACCCATGATGAATTTTTGAATGAGTTCATGGACTGGGTCGAATCGAAGGGCTGGTCTTTTATGGGGCTGACGGAAGTGACATCAGCAGAAAAAGCTAGCGAAGAGCTCCTCTCCCAAATGAAAGCTGAGAAAAATGAAGAAAATGATGAGGATCAATAAAATGTCAGTGTGCATCTCATGGGTCTACCCATGAGATGTTTTTTATTTGATGTCTCTCTTTTTTTATGAGATTTTCCATAAAATTAATAGAATAGAAAACAAGCTGGTGGAATCATTATCAAATCAAGGTTTTTAAAGCCTATATTTGAAATATGAGTGGTATTTTTTGAAATTAATAGTCTGAATATTTAATCAAAATCGACAAACCTGCATAGTATAGAATAATACTATAGCAGGAGGGGATGAAGTTGGCTGAAGAGAAGAATTTTGTTATTGCAGAAGAAAATTGGTCCCTCCACCGAAAAGGACATGACGACCAGAAGCGCCATCAAGAAAAAGTTCAGGAGGCCATGAAGAATCAACTCCCAGATTTGATCACGGAAGAAAACATCATCATGTCAAAAGGCAAACATGTTGTTAAAATACCTATTCGATCACTGGATGAATATAAAATCCGCTACAACCATGACAAAAATAAACATGTTGGTCAAGGGGATGGAGATAGCCAAGTAGGTGACGTTGTTGCAAGAGACGGATCGGGTGACAAGAAAGCAGGTAAAGGTGAAGGCGCAGGCGATCAGGCAGGCGAAGATTATTACGAGGCAGAAATCAGTCTCGCTGAACTGGAAGAGGCATTATTCAAAGAACTTGAGCTGCCGAACCTGGAGGAAAAAGAGAAAGACAATATTGTCACGACGGATATCGAATTCAGTGATGTCAGGAAAACAGGTCTGACGGGAAACATTGATAAACGCCGTACGATGCTCGAGGCTTTCAAACGAAACGCCATGAAAGGGACCTCCTCATTTGCACCGATTTATCCAGAAGATGTCCGTTATAAAACATGGAACGACGTTGTGAAGCCTGAATCAAAGGCGGTAGTAATAGCGATGATGGATACTTCAGGTTCGATGGGATTATGGGAAAAGTATATGGCAAGAAGCTTCTTCTTCTGGATGAATCGTTTCTTGAAATCTAAATATGAAACCGTGGATATTGAATTCATCGCACATCATACGGAGGCAAAGGTAGTCAGTGAAGATGACTTCTTTTCCAAAGGAGAAAGCGGGGGTACGATTTGTTCCTCAGCCTACCGTAAAGCTCTTGAGCTGATCGATCAAAAATATTCTCCAGAACGTTATAATATCTATCCTTTTCATTTTTCAGATGGAGATAATTTAACATCCGACAACAAACGATGTCTGCAGCTTATCGATGAGCTCCTGAAGGTATCCAGTCTGTTTGGATATGGGGAAGTGAATCAGTACAACCGGCACTCCAGTCTGATGCAAGTGTATAAGAAAATCGAACATCCAAAGTTCAGTTATTATGTTTTGCGAAAGAAAGCAGATGTGCTTTACGCCATGCAGAAGTTCCTGAGCGAAAAAGAAGAAGAGATGACTGTATAACCAGCTCTATCAAAGAGCTGGTTCTTTTTTAATGTCTCTTTAATCCTTTAAGTGAAGGCTCAGTTTCAAGATATATTGTTTCCGTTACGTTAGTAACGGTTTGGAGGTCCGGGAAATCACTCGCTTTCCATGGGCGTACGGTGAGCTTCCTCGGGCTGAAGCCCTGCGGGATCTCACCATGTACTATCCTCCCATCGGAGTCTCGCAATTTCCCGGACCTCCTTGCGTTTATGAGAAGAACGGAAACATTGATATATCGTTCTTCAAACAAAGAGTGAGCTACGCATGAAATGTGAGATTAAAACCACGTCTTTGTTCAATTATCCATTAAAAGTAGATGACATCTACAATATAGCGTGGGTTCTTTTCTTCCTTTTCGAATGGGTTGGTTGGGAAACTGGGAGACTCCCGCGGGAGAAGGATCTAGGCGAGATCCCACAGGGCGATAGCCCGAGGAAGCTCGCCAGGTCCCCCGCAGGAAAGCGAGTGGTTTTCCAGCCAACCCTGCCGCTATTAAGGTAAAGAACCCTTGTTATCTCGAAATCAAGTCTTCGACTTTTCCAGCCCTTTAATTGAATAAGCTTTAATGAAAATGTTTTAGGAGATATAGCAAGTGGAATAATTTTGCTTACAAGGAAAAAAGTTTATAATCATAGTAGACAAGCAATCAGTTAGGGTGTTCATCGCAATGATTCAAGAAGTACTGCAATCTAATCAAAATATATTCCTTATTGCACTATTGCTCGTTAGCAGTGTTCTGGTAACGAAGTTCTCCTCAAGGCTAGGTGTTCCTTCCCTTGTTTTATTTATCATGGTCGGAATGAGTGTAGGTTCGGATGGATTAAATATCATTTATTTCAATAATGCTGAACTGGCACAGCTCATCGGTGTCATGTCTTTAGTGATCATTTTGTTTGAGGGTGGGATGCAGACGAAGTGGGGCGCTATGAAAAAGGTTCTTGCTCCCTCTATTACATTAGCCACCCTTGGTGTTTTATTAACCTCAAGCATGGTTGCATTGCTTGCAAAATTCATTCTTGACGTATCCTGGCTGGAAGCGTTTCTTGTAGGTTCTATTGTTGGTTCTACGGACGCAGCTGCCGTTTTTGCTGTATTGAAAGGAAAAAATATCCGCAATAAACTCGGAGCAACACTGGAAGCGGAATCCGGTACTAATGACCCGATGGCAGTATTCCTGACTATTACGTTTATCCAGTTATTAACCGAGGACTCTTCAAGTATCTTAGGTACAATTATGTTGTTCTTCTGGCAAATGGGGGCAGGGGCAATCGTTGGCCTTCTCCTAGGCTATATTTCAAGTTTTTCCTTAAATCGAATCAACTTGGATTCAAGTGGTCTTTATCCGCTCTTTGCTATTGCCTTCGCACTATTATCCTATAGCATCAGTTCCCTCGTGCAGGCCAGTGGTCTATTGGCTGTCTATATAACGGCAGTAGTGATCGGAAATTCTGAACTTGCCTACAGGTATTCTATTTTAAGATTTAACGAAGGATTCGGTTGGATGGCCCAGATTTTGATGTTCGTCATTTTGGGTTTATTTGTATTTCCATCTGAGGTGTTTACTGCAGATATTATGTGGAAAGGGATATTGATTTCATTAATTCTCATGTTTCTTGCTAGACCCATCGCTGTTTATCTTAGTCTCGTATTTTTCCGTTACACTAATAAAGAAAAAGTTTTGTTATCCTGGTCAGGCCTTCGTGGCGCTGTTCCGATTGTGCTTTCCATCTTTCCGATGCTCGCTGGTGTGGAAAATAGTCAGTTGATCTTCAACATCGTATTCTTTATCGTACTTACTTCGGCGCTCATCCAAGGGTCGACAATTACTTGGCTGGCGGAAAAACTTTCCCTTGTTTCTGATAAACTCAGCAATCCGGTTCATTCTCTTGAACTGATTTCGATCGGAAAAGCAAATGTGGAAATCATTGAGTTTGATGTATCTGAAAATAATAGAATTGTGGGAGAAAAACTGGAAAATATGGACCTTCCAGATAAAGCCTTGATCAATGCTATTATCAGAGACGGTGATATCATCACCCCCTATGGCCAAACAGCGATACAGGCTGGGGATACTTTATATGTCACAGTATCCAGACGTGTGAAAAAGCAAGTGCAGGAGCTGCTGAAAGAAGTCAATGGTAGTGCCGAAGAGGTTATAGAATAAAATCATTCAACCGACACGAGAAAAGCCGAGCTGGCGTCAGCTCGGCTTTTCTCGTAGCAGCTATGATATTTTTGGTGAATCGCTATGATATGAATATTACATGGTTAATTATAAGAAACTGACCTTCATTTGTAAACCCTTTCGCAGAAATTTATGCCATTTTTCATATTTCCTACGAAAGAATAAAGGAATAGGGAGGGATTTAAGGGATATTTGGGGAATATAAAAGGAAACCTCACAAAGGCGAATAATGTCGAATGCCGGGGAGAGCGAATTGTATTTTTACAATAATTATTCTACAATGGTAACTGTTTTTCCCTAAAACTATAAATATGTTCATGGAATACTAATAAACATTTAAAAAAGTACATCAGCTGCAAAGGTGCTTGTGCGTTAGATTTTAAAGGAGAGTGGGTAAGAAGATGGATAAGCAAATCGGTTTTGTCGGCTGCGGCAATATGGCGCAGGCGATGATCCAGGGCATGTTGAGAGCTGGCATTGTCACTAAAGACCAAGTGTCAGCAACAGCGATTACCGATGAAACGATCGAAGGAGCGGCCTGCCGGTTCGATATTGATACATCTAGTAACAATAAACGATTGGCAAGTGAAAGTGATATCTTATTCCTTGCTGTCAAACCGTATATTTATAAAGAGATAATTCAAGAAATCAAGGATTATGTGCGTGATGATGCCATTATCATAACCATAGCAGCAGGGATAACCATAGGCGATATTGAAAATTCTTTCGACCATCGGGTCAAAGTAATTAGAACCATGCCTAATACGCCTTCCCTCGTAGGGGAAGGAATGAGTGTACTTTGCCCGAATGAATTTGTAAGCGGAGAGGAACTTCAGGAAGTTAAAACTATTTACGAAAGCTTTGGAAAAGCGGAAGTGATGGCCGAGAAGCTGATGGATGCTATTCCAGCTGTCAGCGGTTCTGCACCGGCTTATGTCTACATGTTCATTGAATCGATGGCCGATGGAGCGGTCCAGCAGGGAATCCCGAGAGGACAAGCTTATAAGCTTGCGGCTCAAGCTGTCTTAGGTGCAGCTAAAATGGTATTAGAAACCGGCCAACATCCTGCGAAACTGAAAGATGACGTGTGTACGCCAGGTGGATCGACGATTGAAGCTGTAACGGCTCTGGAGGAAGCAGGCTTCAGGAGTGCGGTACAGTCCGCAATGGATGCCTGCACAAAACGAGCCAAATTCCTTTCCGAGAGTAAAAAATAAGGGAAGCCGGACTTTCGGCTTCTTTTTTGTGGTTTCATAAAGTTCAAGAGTCACCACAAATTATCTTGGAAATTAGTCAGTTTTATCTTTCAGAAGCGATTATGGAAAAAGGTTGCATAAGTCTTTAGAAACGAATAATATAGTAAATGTTGTCTATATAATTCGGAAAGACGGGTGTTTTACATGGAGAAAGTTTTTCGTCTCAAAGAAAATAATACAAATCCACGAACAGAAGTAATGGCAGGAGTGACCACTTTTCTTACTATGGTCTATATTGTTGTTGTCAACCCTGCTATCTTATCTTCAGCAGGTGTTCCATTTGAACAAGTGTTCATGGCTACGGTTATTTCTGCGCTCGTTGGGACATTGATCATGGCGTTTGCAGCCAATTACCCGATTGCTATTGCTCCAGGGATGGGGCTGAATGCGTACTTTGCCAGTGTGGTAGCCTCTCAAGGGGTATCCTATCAAGTTGTATTTGGAACTGTTTTTATAGCTGGTCTATTATTTATATTATTAAGTTTGACAAAGCTACGAGAAACGTTGATTATGGCGATACCTGATTCATTGAAATATGGGATCACTTCCGGGATTGGATTGTTTATTGCATTTCTTGGGTTGAAGATGTCAGGAATTGTCGTTCCGAGTGAAGCGACAATGGTGACTTTTGGCGACTTGCACCAGCCTGTCACTTTGCTGACCCTGGCTGGTTTATTCATCACGCTCGGACTGATGGCCCGAAAAGTAAAAGGTGCGCTGTTTCTGGGAATGGTAATTACGGGGATCCTTGGTTATATTAGCGGACAACTGCAGTTTGAAGGATTCATTTCAGCTCCTCCTGCTCCGGTATTTTTTGATATCGATGTAGCTGGAGTATTTTCCCAGGGGTTATATACGGTTGTTTTCGCATTTTTATTAGTGACAATTTTTGATACAACCGGCACGATGATCGGAGTCGCAGAGCAGGCTGGTTTCATAAAAGCAGATGGAAGCCTGCCGAGGGCAAAGTCAGCTTTAATGGCTGATGCGGTTGCCACGACCACAGGAGCGATGTTTGGCACAAGTCCTTCTACGGCGTATATTGAATCTACATCAGGTGTAGCTGCCGGAGGGCGGACTGGACTTACATCTGTTGTTGTGGCTTCGTTGTTTTTCTTGTCGATTTTTTTATCACCGATTGTAGCGGCAATTTCTGATTTGCCTGCTATTACAGCTCCGGTATTGATCATTGTCGGCTGCTTTATGATGGAGGGGCTTGCCCGGATCGATTGGAAGACCTTTGACGAAGCCTTCCCTGCTTTTGCAATACTTTTGACGATGCCGCTTACCTCAAGTATTGCAACTGGAATTTCGATCGGCTTTATCACTTATCCTTTATTAAAGCTTGTTAGTGGAAAAGGGAAAGAGGTACACTGGATATTATATTTTTTCGGTTTCATTTTTGTTTTACAGATGATTTTCTTTCCCGCCCATTGATAAAGTAATGTCACTCGCATAGTCGGGTGGCATTTTTTTATGGTCTTTTTTCCATATATGACTAAATAATGGAGGAACGTTCATACTAAGAAACACTACATATAAAGGCGGTGAGTGAGATGAGATATCGTAGGCGCAAGTCAGAACAGGAAAAATTAATGGAAGAACAACCGGGCAGTGAAGCAGACGTTAAGGAACCAGCACAGCCTAGTTATTCTCAGTTGTCTCGAAATATTGAATATCTCACCAAAGCCTTGAAGCATTCCAACGATTTGAAGGTAAGAGTTTTAAATGATGGCAACGCAGCTCTTCTTTACTTTGAGACACTGGCGGATCAGGAAAAAGTGCAAGAGAAAATTTTCACACAGATGGAGTTTGGAAAATGGGATTCTATTGCTGAATTACCAAATGGAAAGCATACAGAGGATTTGGAGGAAGCCCTGAAGGTATTGTTACGGGGGCATGCTCTTTATATAGAAGATGGGAATAAAAAATTATCTTATTTTAGTGTCACTACAGAGATTAATCGGAGTGTTGAAGAGCCTGAGAACGAAAAAGTTGTCCGTGGGTCCCATGAGGGCTTTGTTGAAAACCTGATGATAAATATCAACTTGCTGCGGAAAAGGTTAGAACATCGGGACCTCACGATTAAATTTTTCCGCGTAGGTAAGAAAACAAACACCAATATTGCTATAGCTTATATGGATGGGATTACAAACCCTGAATTAGTGGAGGAAGTTGAGAAAAGGATTAAAAGTGTCACTGCGGACACTATTCTCAGTCCTGGTTTTATGGAAGAGTTTATCGAAGACAATCCAGGATCGCCGTTTCCCCAGGTATTAAGTACAGAACGTCCCGACCGGGTGATAGCTAATGTAATGTCAGGTAAGATAGCTTTAATTGCAGAAGGCAGTCCTACTGTACTGATTTTACCATCAACTTTTTTCATGTTTTATCAATCCCCGGATGATTACAATTCCCGTTGGTTTTCCGGTACATTCATCCGAATTATCCGTTTAATGAGTTTTCTGATTGCTATCGGGTTACCTGCTATGTATATCGCGATTATTGGTTTTCATTTTGAAGTGATTCCGGATGATCTGGTCCCACCCGTTAAGAGTGCTATTGATCAGATTGCTTATCCACCGTTTGTAGAAGCATTCATCATGGTGGTTATCATCGAATTGATTCGTGAAGCAGGGATGAGGCTTCCGCAACCTGTAGGACAGACAATTGGTATTGTAGGTGGTTTGGTTATTGGAGATGCAGTCATCAGGGCGGGCCTTATTTCTAATTTAATGGTGATTGTTGTGGCATTGACAGCGATAGCCTCTTTTGTTGTACCCTCTCACGAATTAAGTACGACACTACGCATGTTGACATTCCCGTTGATTATTCTGGCAAGTACTTTAGGGTTTATCGGAATTGTGTTTGGAATAATGTTCATTCTCATTCATTTGGTCAAGTTAGAGTCATTTGGGAATCCGTATTTCGCTCCGGTGTCACCGCTACGGCTTCAAGATTTAAAAGATACGTTTGTTCGGATTCCATTATTTAAATTAGATAACAGACCGAAAGATGCTAATCCAATTAAAGAGCAGTCGATGGGAGAATCAAGGGAGTGGAAGAGAAATGGCAAATCAAAAAAATCAAAGCAAACAAAAAAGTCAAAATGATGCAGCCTTTCTTAACACGAAAATCACCCGCCTCCAATTTTTCTTTTTGATTGTACAGACTCAAATTGGTGTCGGGGTCATATCTCTCCCTTACAACCTCCAGCAAGTCGCGAAACAGGACGGGTGGATATCCCTTATAGGGGCAAGTCTGATTGTCCAACTGCTCCTGTTACTTTATTGGCTGCTTCTAAAAAACACACCCAAACAGCATTTATTTATGAGTTTAGAAAAGATTTTTGGGAAATGGCCAGGGAAGGCTGTTACTTTGTTATATTGCTTCTATTTCATTGCAGTTGGGGCTTTAATACTCATGCTTTATACAAGGGTCATCAATTTATGGATGCTGATCAATACGCCAAAATGGATCCTTACGACCTTTATGGTGACTGCCGGATTGTATCTGATTTCCGGAAACATAAAAGTGTTGGCAAGGGCCTACACACTTTTTTCCGGGCTGATGATTATCCTGATTGTTTCATTGATTTACGGCGTCAGAAATGCCAATTTTATTTTCATCTTACCAATAGGTGCAGCGGGGTTGGAAAATATTTTAAAAGGAGTTAACGAAGGAGTGCTTTCCCTGTTAGGGTTTGTGTTCATCTTAATCATCTACCCGCTTGTAGAAGGTACCGATAAAGAGAAACTAAAAATCATATTCTATACCCAGTGGTTTATTCTGGGATTTTACTTGTTAGTTGTTTTTTCAACATTTACTTTCTTTGGGGCCAAAGAAATCTTGCTCGTCCCGGAGCCAGTATTATATATGTTGAAGGCATATGAATTCAGCGTTGTTGAACGATTGGACCTATTTTTCATCTCCGTTTGGATCGTGTCAGTGACCACATCTTTCACCACTTATCTATATATGGCCGGGAAAGGACTGAAGCACATGTTTAATAGTAACAAGGAGATGCATTTCATGATTATGATGGCTGCCATTTCTTTGACTTTAGCATTGACTTTCGGGAGGGGTGAACAGCTGATCGGCCAATATGGAGATATCGTCATGAAATTCGGCTATCTGTTCTCTGGGTTACTCCCTGTCCTGTTATTATTAATATTCTTGGCTCGTAAAAAGAAGCTTACAGGAAGTGATTCCAAATGAAAAAGAAAGGTTTGTTACTGCTGTTCTGTTGTTTGGTGCTACTAACAGGATGCTGGGATCAGCGTCTGTTCAAAGATGCTAAGTTGATCATGGGGGCAACTTTTGATCTTACGGATGATGGACAAGTGAAAGATACCGTATCAGTACTGATTCCAGACGCCGGGACAGAAAGGGCATCGGAAGGAAGCGCCCATATCGAAACCGGCATTGGGAATAACTTATTTGATGCCAGGAGTAAGATTGATCAACAATTAGCTTATAAGTTTGATCCTTCTAAATTGGAAGTATTGCTCATTGGGGAAGAAATTGCAAAGCAGGATATTTATTCTATATTAGATGGGTATTATCGGGCACCACGAAATAATTTAAGCGCAGAGATAGCAGTAGTAGAAGGAGAAGCTGCTGAAGTTTTTACCATTACTACAGATCAGGAGCCCCGGATATCTGAACATATTGTCGGGTTGCTTGATGCTGTTGCTGATACCACTCATTCTCACGGGGACAATGTACAACTGATCTGTGCTGAGCTTTTCGAACCGGGAATCGATATTGCTCTACCGTTACTCTCGGTAGATAAAGATGCAAACAAAATAAATTATAAAGGATTAGCGCTATTCCATGATAAACAATATCATGGAACTTCCCTTAATGCTGAACAAGCCACGTTATTGTTATTGATGGATAATAAAAAGGGAAAGGTCGCCAGGATCACTCGGAAAGTAAGTGAAAAAGGTGAGCCCAGGATGGCTAGATATTTAAGCGCGGAGGTAACCAAACATAATCGTGATTTGAAGATCATACCTTCCGGAGGAACGGTTTCTGTAGATATCAACTTGGATTTATATGTGAATGTGGTAGAGTACCCGCTTGATAAGTTGACAGATCCGAAAAAAATAACAGAATTAGAAAAGAAACTATCGGAAACTTTGACAAAAGAAGCGGAAGAGGTCATTTCACTTTTGCAGGAGGCACACAGTGATGTCCTTGGGATTGGCAGGCGTACAGAAGCTTTTCATTATGATACGTGGAAACAGATGGATTGGGAAGAAGAATTTAAGACAATAACGATTACTCCAAAAGTCAATGTGGTTATTCAGGAACATGGCACTATAGGATAAAGTTTGTCAAAATTTGAAACTTTCCCTGGGATAGAAACGTCTACAGAAATATAGCAATTTTTACCCAGGGGGAAGAGTTATGAAAGGCACAAAAGTCGTCATCTAGTTTGGTTTTGTTTCATTTATTTTCCTGTCAGCCTGTCAAGCTGCCAAAGCGAATACAAATGATTATAAACCGCCAGACCTTAACCAATAGGTCTGGCGGCTTCATTTTTTCTGTATACATTAAAATTGAAAAAGTAGAAAAACTAAGGCAGATACGATATCTTCGTGAAGGAGAGAAAAACGTGGGAAAAGCGATTGTTTGCTTGTTGGGGTTTATTTTCTTGCAGTTTTACGGGACTGGGAATCATGTTGATGCCAATACAATGAACTACCACGTCCAACCAGGGGATACTATGTGGAAGATTTCCCTTCGTTATAATCTTTCCTTTCGTGACTTCGTAGAGACCAACAGACATATCGAGAAACCGGAGATAATCTATCCGGGCGACCAGCTGCTGATTCCCTCAAAAGGCCTTACAGACACTGTGGTTAGGTTAACGAATAAAGCAAGGATTCAAAAAGGAATCGAGCCGCTCCATATGGATGAAGCGTTACAGCGTGTCGCGGCTGTCAAAGCGGAAGATATGGCTGATGATGGCTATTTTAGTCATCAATCCCCAACGTATGGTTCTCCTTTTGAGATGCTTCGTGATTTCAAAATTGAGTTCGATCGGGCATCTGAAAATATCGCGTCTGTACCCTTTTCACCAGAAGAAGTCGTTTCCCAATGGCTGAAACATCCAGGCCATCAGCAAAACTTATTAAACCCGAGAATGACACATATCGGTGTAGGGTATGCAGAAGGAATGAATGGAAGAGGATACTGGGTACAAATTTTCATTCAAAAATGACAGAAACAGCCATAATAAGGGTGACGTTCCCTAATAATTTTGGTAAGGTGAATAAAGTCCTGAGGGAAATAGTAAAAAAGGTTGACCGTTCACAATACTTTCAAAAATTGTAAACACTGCTACGCCAACGTTTGCAGTTATATTACGAAAAATTACGCTTGCATGACGTCTGACAACCTGATAAAATCCAATATGATACTGAACTTATGAAAGCATTTTCATTCCGAGGCGGACAACTTTTGAGGGAGGAACAAAAAATGGGAATTTTATTAGGTCTTTTGGCCATTGTCATTGTATTGGGTATTGCATTCTTGATGTCCAATGACAAAAAGAACATCAACCTTCGTGGAATTGGAATCATGCTTGCTTTGCAGCTGTTCACCACGTGGTTCATGTTTAACACAGATATCGGACAAGCAATCATCGGTGCTATTTCAGCCGGTTTCAATAAATTGATTGAGTTCGGTACAGAAGGTGTCAACTTTGTACTTGGGGGAATCGCTGTTGAAGAAGGCGGCGGAGGCGTGTTCTTTTTCAACGTCTTGTTGTTGATCATTTTCTTTGCGACTATTCTTTCTGTATTGACTTATTTGAAAATCTTGCCTTTCATCATCAAATATCTAGGACAGGCACTGTCTTATATTACAGGACTTCCAAAAATCGAGTCTTTTAACGCGGTCAACAGTATCTTCTTCGGTCAGTCCGAAGCTTTGATTGCGATTAAATCTCAATTCCATCAATTGAGTGACAACCGTCTTTATATCGTCAGTGCATCTGCCATGGGGTCTGTATCTGCTTCCATCGTAGGGGCATATCTGGGAATGCTGCCGGCACAATATGTCCTTGTAGCGTTGCCTTTGAATATGTTTAGTGCTTTGATTGTAGCTTCTATTATTGCACCTGTCAAAGTAGATAAGAAAGAAGACATAGTAGAAATCCAGGATGTATCCAATGCGAAGAGCTTTTTCGAAGCGATGGGTAACGGTGCCCTGGATGGTGGACGTATTGCTTTGATTGTTGCAACCATGTTGATTGCTTTCATTGCATCACTGGAATTAGTGAACTGGGCATTTGCCGGAATCTTTAATGGATTCACCTTACAGGAAGCGTTAGGTTATATTATTGCTCCACTCGGTTTATTGATGGGTATCCCATGGGCTGAGGCTATCGATGCTGGTGCAATTATGGGTACAAAAATTGTAACCAATGAATTCGTAGCAATGCTTGAATTCCAGACCATGCTGGACCAGGTTTCTGAGAAAACAGTTGGTGTCGTCACTGTTTTCCTTACCAGTTTCGCCAACTTCTCTTCTATCGGTATCATCGCTGGTACGGTGCAAGGGATCGACTCCGAAAAAGGCGGAAGAGTTTCCGGCTTTGGTATGAAACTATTGATTGGTGCTACACTAGGATCTGTTCTATCTGCGACTATCGCTGGTCTATTCCTATAAGAAACTGATAAAAAGTGCTATCCTTGATGACAAGGATAGTGCTTTTTTTGTTTTTTCATCAGGAATTTATTCAATTAAAGAACCGAAAAGTCGAAGACTTGATTTCAAGATGTTTGCCTGCATAATGGTCCGGTGGGGAAAGACTCCCTTTCCGCGGACATGCGCTGAGCCTCCTCGAGCTGACGCTCTGCGGGGTCTCACCTGTCATGCCCATCATTGCCTTTCATGGTAACGGATCCAACTATCTCGAAAGTGAGTCTTCAAGTAAAGGGAGCTTTACTGTAAATCGCAGAAGTGTTTTGGCCATCGGTTTTTCGGAAATAATTCACTACAAATACTAAATAAGGAGCGATGTTATGGTACAGACACATCACCTTTATATTAATGGAGAATGGGTGAAGACAGACAATCAGCTGGAAGTACTTAATAAATATACACAGGAGGTTTATGCCAAAGTATCCAAGGCAGGAGAGAAAGAAGTAGAGCAGGCAACCACAGCTGCAGAAACTGCTTTTAAAGAAAATCCACTACCTCCTTACGAGCGTTATAAAATTTTAAAAAAAGTCAGTGGGCTGCTTCAGGAAAATAAAGAAGAGCTGGCCAAAAATATTACAATGGAAGCTGGTAAGCCGTTAAAGCAGACACGAACGGAAATTGACCGCGCGACCCAGACGATTGAATTATCAGCAGAAGAAGCGAAGCGCATTCATGGGGAAGGCGTTCCGGTGGAAGCGGCTCCTGGTTCAGAAAACCGGATGGCCTATACGATGAAAGTTCCTGTTGGTGTTGTCGGAGCAATCAGTCCATTCAATTTTCCAATGAACCTTGTAGCGCATAAAATCGCTCCTGCGATTGCAGCAGGGAATACCGTTGTATTGAAGCCTGCGAGCAACACACCGATAACTGCGTTGAAGCTTGCTGAATTATTTGAGCAAGCTGGACTTCCGAAAGGATTTTTAAATGTTGTTGTCGGTTCCGGCTCGACGGTAGGGCAGCAGATGATGGAAGATGAACGGATCAATTTATACACCTTCACCGGAAGTGCTAATGTCGGCTTGAAATTAAAACAGAATACCGGTTTGAACAAGCTGATACTTGAATTAGGAAATAACTCACCAGTCATTGTTGACAAAGAAGCAGATTTAGATAAAGCTGCGAGCAACATTGCTCAGAAGAGTTTCGCATTTGCGGGGCAAGTCTGTATTTCCGTTCAGCGTCTCTATGTCCATGAAGATATTCAAGAAGCATTCCAGGACAAATTATTCCAGGCTATCGACCAATTGAATGTCGGCGATCCAAATGATCCGGAGACGGATGTAGGACCAATGATCAGTGAAGGAGAAGCCGAACGCGCCGAGCAATGGATTCAAGAAGCAGAAGGAAGCGGCGCAAAGGTTGTCTATGGCGGCAAGCGTGAAGGAGCATTACTGCATCCAACGGTGATTGCCAATGTGAAAAATGATATGAAGGTCGTCTGTGAAGAAATTTTTGCACCAGTTGTCAGCATGATACCTTTTTCAGATTTCAAGGAATGCATTGATGAAGTGAACAAATCCCAATACGGGCTCCAGGGAGGAATTTTTACGAAGAATCTGGAAACAGCCTTCTATGCGGCTAAACATGTCCATGTTGGAGGTCTTATGATCAACGACTCTTCACAGTATCGTGTCGACTTGATGCCATATGGCGGTGTCAAAAGCAGTGGCTGGGGTAAAGAAGGGCCAAAATATGCAATTGAGGATATGACCGAAGAGCGGTTGATTGTTTTCAACCTTGACCAATGATAGTGATAAACCAGCTGACACATAGTTGCCGGCTGGTTTTTACATATTATATAGCCTGATATTTCTTCGTTGCAGAAAAAACATCCGCACATATAAAGTGATGGCTCCTGCTGTCAAACCAATAATCAAGCTCATCCAATAACCATAAGGGCCAAGTGTTGTATAGTTGGCAAGCAGCCAGCCACTTGGAAGTCCGATTACCCAGTAGGAGACAAATGCCATGACAAGCGTTATTTTGACATCCTTATATCCCCGCAATATCCCTTGGATAGGGGCTCCGACAGCATCCGACAACTGGAACCAGATCGCGAAGAATATGAAGTTCTTCGTCAATTCAATCACGGCTGGATTAGAACTGTAAAGGCGGGCAACGCCGTCGTCGAAAATATATAATATCCCACCGGCCAGCACAGACATCGCTACCGCAATCAAGATACCTAAGTACGAATAAGTCCGAGCATCCCGATGACGATTTGCTCCTGTTTCAAACCCGACCGCAATCGTAAGGGTGAAGGCAATGCTGAGCGGAATCATGTACAACAAAGATGCGAAATTGATGGCCGCCTGGTGCGCGGCAATGGTATACGTATCATAAGCAGTCATGAAAAAAGTGACCGCTGCGAAAATGCTGGTCTCAAAGAAAATCGCAAATCCAATGGGAATGCCGATTTTCAGCTGCTCTCCCCAGGCCTTCAGCGAGGGGCGGATCCATTTGGAAAAGATTCGATAATGGCGGAATGGCTGAACCTTTTGAAGGATGATGACAGCTATGATGAAAGAGACCCAGTAGGTCAAAGCAGTTGCCAGACCCGCGCCGATACCGCCGAGTGCCGGAAATCCGAACTTCCCAAAAATGAATACATAGTTGAATAGAATATTGGTCGGAAGGGTAAGAAGAATGATGATCATCGATATCCTGGTATATCCTAAAGCATCTATGAAACTGCGATAGATATTGAATACGAATAACGGAATGATTCCTGCCCCGAGTGTAATCAAGTAATATTTAGCAATATAAGTAACGTCATCTGTAATATTCATTAGACCAAGTACAGGGTCGATCAAAAAGAATCCAGCGACACCGATAAAGATGGCAATTACGGCTGCCAGGTATGCCCCCTGTTTGACTGCGACAGGAATGTTACTGTCTTGTTTCGCTCCCTTTAGCTGTGCCACAATAGGAGAGATGGCCAGCATAATACCGTTCAGCCCGGTAAAAATAGGCAGCCATACATTGGAACCAATGGCAACACCAGCTAAATCCTCAGCGCCGGCTTGACCGGCCATAATCGTATCAAAAAAATTCATCGCATACATGCCGATCTGTGTGATAAGAATTGGGATGAGGATGATGAGGAAAAGCTTGATTTTCTGTTTCAAGGTTGAAGTTTCATACATATGTATCTTCCTTTTCTGATACAATTCACTTAGGATAGAGAGGATTATAGCACAAAATCAAAAGTTAACCTACATGAAATGATGAAATAGATAGGATGACGAAGAGAAAGGAAGTTTTTTTATGAGTAAGAAAAGAATATTATTCACTGGTGGAGGCACCGCTGGACATGTTATTGTGAACCTCGCTTTGATTCCGGAATTCAAAAAACAAGGGTATGAAATTGATTATATCGGTTCCCATAATGGGATAGAACGCCAGTTGATCGAAGACATCAATGGCGTTTCCTATCACGCTATTTCTACTGGGAAACTGCGTCGCTACATGTCGAAAGAAAACTTAAAAGACCCCTTCAAAGTCATGAAAGGTACCTTGCAGGCGTGGAATATCATCCGGAAACGGAAACCCAATGTCATTTTCTCAAAAGGCGGCTTTGTATCTGTGCCCGTAGTAGCGGCGTCATGGATGAACCGTATACCGGCAATTATCCATGAATCGGATTATACACCTGGACTTGCCAATAAACTGGCATCACGATTTGCGAAAAAAATCCTGGCGACTTTCCCGGAAACCATGGAATATCTACCTGAAGGAAAGAAAGAATACATCGGAGCTGTCATCAGGGAAGAACTATTTGAAGGAAATAAACAAAAAGGATTAGAGATGTGCGGCTTCTCTGCTTCAAAGCCTGTCCTGATGGTCATGGGGGGAAGTATGGGGTCCAAAAAAATCAATGATTCGATCCAAAACCAACTGGATGAATTGCTGGCTAAAATGCAAATCATTCATATCTGCGGGAAAGGGAATGTGGATGACTCAGTAAAACAGCCGGGTTATGCCCAATTTGAATATGTAACGGATGAATTAAAGGATCTTTTTGCTGCGACTGACTATATCGTCTCCCGGGCAGGTTCCAATGCTATCTTTGAATTCCTGGCCTTACGTAAGCCGATGCTATTGATCCCATTGTCCCGCCAGGCGAGCCGTGGTGATCAGATTTTAAATGCCGATTCATTCGTCAAGCAAGGGTATGCGAGAAAACTGGAAGAAGAAAATTTGACGGAAGATCGGCTGGTAGCAGAAATCGATAAGCTGTTTAGTGCTAAAGAGGAAATACTTCGAAATATGGAAAACTATCAAAGTCAGCAAGTCAAAGATAAAGTTGTACAATTGATACTAAGCTCTGAAAGATAATAACGGGATCAGGAGTCGATTATCGTGAAACATGTAATTTGTCATTACTGTAAAAAAAAAGTGAAGGACAGGGATGAGCTGGTTACTGCTTCGAATTGGTTTCGAATCAAGCCTTTTCATTATAAATGCTTCAAGGAACAAGAGCAGGAAATAACCGTTAGCATTAACGCCTGGAATCCCGTCAATGGTCCTGCAGGTAATCTCAGCTTTATCATCATGTTTGTTCTGGCTGTATGGATGCTGTTTACAGACACGCTCGGCATGATTGGTGATTTAATTGGCCTGGTCGCTTTATATCCGGTTTTTTTACGGATTCTATCATTTGTACTCATTGAGCTTACACTGCCTAAAATAAGCACACGTAAAAAGAGATAATACCTGTACTTAAATTAAAGTGGCAGTTAAGCAGTTGTGATCGCTTTGTTATTCGTTAATGGTTTTTCTGTCATGAAATTCCGCTCCCTTCCATTAACTTATAAACAGTATAATGCCAAAGAATGGATATTAGAAGGTTTTACATGAATGTATGAAAGGGTAGACAACTAAAGTGAACCATTTTATGTAGGAAGAAACAAGCAAAGGGGAGATAGAGTATGAGTCTTAGGGAAACGACTAAATTACGTAATCAAGTTGAAATGCCTTGGGTAGGGTTAGGCGTATATAAAATGGAGGATGGTCAGGAAGTGGTTGACTCCGTTAAAAATGCTTTAGAAATTGGCTATCGTCATATCGATACTGCTTCCTTTTATAAAAATGAGGAAGGTGTCGGACAGGCAATCAAAGAGAGTGACGTGCCTCGCGAAGAATTATTTGTTACCACAAAGGTATGGAATGATGAACAAGGGTATGAGGATACATTAGAAGCATTTGACCGCAGCCTTCATAAGCTGGGTCTTGAATATCTTGATCTATATCTCATTCATTGGCCGGTTCCAGGAAAATTCGTGGATACCTGGAAGGCGCTAGAGAAGCTTTATAAAGATGGAAAAGTCAAAGCAATCGGTGTCAGCAACTTTCTGCCGCACCACTTGGAAGAGGTCATGAAGGATGCAGAAGAAACGCCGATGGTGAATCAGATCGAACTGCATCCGGCACTCCATCAGCAGCAGACAAGAGAATTCTGTGAAGCAAATGAGATTCAAGTTGTTGCCTGGTCACCGCTTGCGCGTGCCAAGTATTTCGATGCGCCTGTCTTGAAAGAACTGTCCGAGAAATATGATAAAACACCAGCCCAGATCATCTTGCGCTGGGATTACCAAAGCGGTATTGTGACCATTCCTAAGTCTGTGAAGGAAGAAAGACAGCAGGAGAATGCCGATATTTTTGATTTTGAATTGACCGAAGAGGAAATCAAGCGTATTGATGAGCTTGACTTGGGAGAAGAAGGCCGCAACGGCCCTCACCCCGACACATTCGATTACTAAAATGAACAAAAAGGCATGGCCGGAAAAGCGCCATGCCTTTTTTATTAGTTGTGGTTAAATTACCGTGTTAATTTTTCCTGCATCAAGAGTGGACATAAAGGATGGTGTCCACAAGTGTGATTTCGAGAACTTCCTATGGCAAGGTCCGGTGGGGAACGGCGAGACTCCTTCGGGATGAGCATGACAGGTGAGACCCCGCAGAGCGTCAGCT
Organism: Thalassobacillus devorans; assembly: GCF_011761345.1. Classification (GTDB taxonomy): domain Bacteria; phylum Bacillota; class Bacilli; order Bacillales; family Halobacillaceae; genus Thalassobacillus; species Thalassobacillus devorans. Next base: position 34,360 of record NZ_JAASRY010000008.1, on the reverse strand, counting down.
CGAGGAGGCTCAGCGCATGTCCGCGGAAAGGGAGTCGTTCCCCATCGGTCCGATATGCAGGCAAAAGTCTCGAAATCTAGTCTTCGACTTTTCGTTCCTTTTGTGGAATAAGTCTCTTATTAAATATCAGCAACAATATTTAATGTAGCCATCTTTTTTAAAGAGGCAAGCTGCCTTCTACAAAAGAAATAAGCGTAAAAACGAGGACTAGGAACACAAGGTAAAGCAGCAGGGTCATAAAAAACACTTTGGGCTTTTTAAGGAGTGAGATATTCGGTTCAGCCAACGATTCTCTGTTACTTAATTTTTTCTCTAACTCATCCAACAGATGGTGAATCTTCTTTTGGTCTTTTAAATCAGTAGCTTCTCTTAATTCATTCATCACCTTAGTGAAGGCTTTTGGTATCACCTGGTGGTTATGTTTCTGTTCTTCTTTTCCGTTCACTTTTTGTTCCAGATTAATAATTTTATGAAAATATCTGTCTTTTTGACCGGCATCCAAATGCTTGCTTCTTTCAAATCGTAAGACCAGGTCTCCTAATAGATTGTCTAGGTCGTAATGAGCTTCTAAGTCTACACTCAGATCTCTTTCCACCGAACGGAATATCATGATTAATTTATGTCGCGAAATATCTTCTTCGCTGACTAACATGCTCTCGACGATATCCAGTAACGTATCGATCGCTTTATGGATTCTTTCTTTTCTTATTTTTTTTCCAGAAAACCATAAGCCTATCGGTCCGAGAATAAAGAACAATAACCCGCTGACAAAAGATACGATAATATTATTTCGATTCGCTTCCCAGAAGCTTAGAATCCATTCCACCATATCATCACTACCTTCTAAGCCTTTATATTATCTTATGTGAAGACTATTTCTATTAATACTAAGAGGTGCGCGGTGGTACCGTTCCATTGCAGGGGAGGTGAAAATATAGAAGAGAACAATTTATGTTTGTGAAAATTTTGCTTGTAAAGATGGTAACCAGGCATTTCGGATGCTGGAATAAAAAGACGACCTTACCCTGGGAGGGATAAGGTCGTTTTATATTATAATCAGAAAGGGGAATTACTGATTATTTTTTCAAGGAGCATGTGCTCCTCTTTTAATAATAAAATATGTGTTTTTAGCAAAAATGCATGGGGGTTTGTCTCTAGTAACACCAAAATATACGTTTGCCCGAAATGGAAGCTGTCCAGTTAAACAAGCATAAGATGAAATAATTTGTCTATATATTAAATTGAATAAAGCGAGGCTAAATCAGTCGCTTCATGTTTTCCAAAGGCTGTTGCTCTCTGACTTCATTCATTGTCCGGAAGGGACATCCTTTTTCATGCAGGCGGTCAAGCGTATTGCGGATCGTGAACAGTTTTGGATCCTTCAGTGACTCCAACTCTTCCCAAAATAGAGGAGTAGATACACTGGCTGCACTATTTCCTCGGGGGGAATATGGGGCGATGATCGTTTTCCCGGGGGCGTGTTGGACATGGTCGATGTACAACCGGCCCTTTCTGTTTTTCTTCAACCGTTCGATCGTGAACAAGTCTGGCTGATAATTGACTAAGGTAGCAGCGATTACTTCTGTAAACCGGCTTGTCTGTTCATAATTTAAAGACTTGTCCGGTAATGGCAGATAGACCTGAAGCCCCTTTCCTCCTGAAGTCTTAACAAAATCCTGAATCTCCAGCTCCTGAAAAATGGTATGCAGATGCTTGGCAGCCTGGACGGCAAGGTGAAAAGATTTGTCGTCTGGAGGGTCAAGGTCAAACACAATTTCTGAAGGATAATTGCTGTCCCGCTTTTGAAATGGAAGATGAAATTCGATTGCCGCCTGATTTCCAAACCAGGCTATATGAGCGGCCTTCGAAATCAATTGGTTACCATCCTCCTGTTTCTCAAAAATGTCAGGAGCATAATCGGGAAGGTTTTTTTGAAAGAATGCTTCGTTATCGATACCATCCGGATAACGGATAACGGTGAGTTTTCTGTCATCTAAAAACGGCTTCATATAAGGATAAATGTGTCGCAAGTAACGGATAAGCTCACGTTTCGTTAAAGATATTTCCGGAAATAAGTGTTTATCTAAATTGGTGTAAGCGACATCCTTCGGAGGCATGCTCAATTGCCAGTCCAATTGAGCTAACGTACAACCTTCTGGCTGGACATCCAAACGAAAACCGTGAAAAACCGGCTCTCTTAATTCCCCTCCATGGATCCCGAGACACTGGATATCCATACAAATAGCGGGTGGTAACTGATAATAATCCCCTTTCTTTGATCCTCGTTCTTTTACTGCCTGGACCAGCGTTTTCTTTTCAGTTTGGTCCAAGCCACGTTTGCATTTACCAATTGGATACAAGGAGCTATTTTTATCAAGGATAGCTATATCAAAATAGTCGTTTTGCTGGTGATAACCGGTGACAATGCCTGTAATCGTTCGCCAGTTCTTGATCTTTTTCCATTTTTCATTTTTCCCGACTTCATAAGGTGCCGTTTTAAGCTTTGCAACTATCCCTTCTCCAAGGTGGTCGTCCATACGCTGCTGGATGTCCTGCTTTCGATTGAATTGTTTCACGTACCCGAAAGGCACAGCGTATTTGATAGAAAGGGATAGATTTAATAACCGGAATAATCGCTCCAGCTGTTTTTTTCTTTCGATATAAGGGGCTGTCAATTTATTACCCTTCCATTCGAGGATGTCGAAGGCAAGCAGATGGGCTGGACGTTTACTCATTTCTTTAAGAATCCGTTCCTTGTTGCTCATCCGCGACCGTGTCTGTAAGGTATAAAAGTCGGATTGGTGCACGGTGTTCAACACCACTAATTCACCATCGAGAACAATTGGAAGGTGCTCCTTAATCCGGCTCGTTTGCTCGGTGAAAAAGTTACTGACTTCCGGGAATTGTTTTGTCAGTGACTTGCCGTTACGGCTGATTAGCTCCACTTTAGCCTCATCCCAGTGGACGAGGCAGCGAAACCCGTCATATTTTAATTCGTATACCCAACTTTTTCCGCTTGGCAAGCTATTATCAAGTACAGGCTGCATGGTTTTATACTTCATGACGACACCACCTTTAGCGTTAGTTTGGCAATCGATAGAAATGCTAAACATAATTATTCCCGGGATGTTCAAACTAATGAAAAAGAAGGTGAAGCAATGCACACGATGTGGAAAGGGACTATCAGTTTTGGACTTGTAAATATCCCGGTCAAATTACATGCGGCAACAGAAAATAAAGATGTAAAGATGCGTCAGCTCCATAAGGAATGTCAATCCCCCATCAAGTATGAAAAAGTATGTCCCGTTTGTGAGCGGGAAGTGGAACAGGAAGAAATCGTCAAAGGTTATGAGTATGCAAAGAATAAATTTGTATTGCTCGATGACGAAGAGATGGAAGAATTAAAAAAGGAGAACACCGACAAGTCAGTGGAAATCGTTGATTTTGTCGATCTCAAGGAAATCGATCCGATTTATTTTGAAAAAAGTTACTTTCTTTCCCCTAACGAGGGCGGTTCCAAGGCTTATGTACTTCTGAGGGAAGCCTTGCAGGATACTGGTAAAATCGGTGTTGCTAAAATATTGATCCGTTCCAAGGAGCAGCTGGCCGTTATCCGCGTCTATCAGAATACGCTGGTAATGGAGACGATTCATTATCCGGATGAAGTTCGTCAGACGGCAGATGTACCTAACGTACCTGAACAAGGAGAGACCGTTGAAAAAGAATTAGATACGGCGAAAATGCTGATTGATCAGTTGACAACAGAGTTTGATCCGGAAAAATACCAGGACGATTACCGTAATGCTTTGCTGGAACTGATTGAGGAGAAGAAAAGTGGAGATCAAGTGGCGACAGCGAAGGACAAAAAAGCGCCTGATAATGTAACCAACTTGATGGACGCACTCCAGGCGTCTCTTGATAAAGCAAATAAAAGTGGAGGGAAAACAGGGAAAAAGAAAACGACTGCAAAGAAAAGCAATACAACCAAAAAGAGTACGGCCTCCAAAAGCAAAGCGAAAAAGAATGCCTGATCAGTTTCACAAAAGTAAAAGGCTGTCCACATCATGGACAGCCTTATGAATCGTTCTATTGCTGATAGCCTTTTGTAACCAAGTCAAGTTTGCCAGATTCCGGGTCAATGACGAGTCCATGGACTGGTGTATCTTTTGGAAGCAGTGGATGATTGCGAAGAATATCGACACTATTCTGAACGGATGCTTCCACACTATCGAATCCCTGAAGCCAATCATTCACGTTGACACCAGCATATTCCAATGTGGTGAACGTCTCTTCGTTGACTCCTTGATCTTTCATCTTGGAGATTGTACTTGCGCCATCGAAGTTCTTCATACCACAGCCATGGTGTCCGATTACCATGATTTCATCAGCTTTCAGTTCATAAGCAGCGACAAACAAGCTACGAACCACACTGTCAAATGGATCGGTGACAATGGCACCGGCATTTTTGACCATTTTGACATCGCCATTTTTTACATTCAAGGCACGAGGAAGCAATTCCACAAGTCTAGTATCCATACAGCTTAAGATGGCAAGCTTTTTATTCGGAAACTTGTCCGTCTTGTAGTCTAAGTATTTTTCCTCTTCAACGAATTTACTGTTATAATCCAGTATCTCATCTAATAACATCTAATCCCTCCTAATAAGCTTATCTAATATTCTAACGAAAAAGCATCCGATTTGCAGGTATTTTGATAATTCGGGTATGATTTAGGAAACAATCGGCACGACGTGTAAGGAGACATGCGGATGGACATGCAACTGGTAGAGGTTTATATTCCCAATAAGCGGTTTGAATCGGTATACGAAAAGCTGCAAAGTTTCGAGGCACAATCTATGTGGGTTTCGAATGAGTCAGAAGACCGAAAGCTGGTACGTATCCTGGTAAAGACAAAAGATGTAGAAGATGTATTGGATTATTTGGAGGGCGTATCAGGTGTAGTAGATGGGTTTGAAACGATGCTTCTTCCGGTTAGGGCATATTTTTCTAAAGAAACCGTCAACAAAGCTGAAGAAAAGGAAGAAGAGGAAAAGAAGAAGGCAGCAGATAAAGAAGAATTGCTATTGCGGGCCAGTCGTCATGAATTGATCAGTAACGTAGAAAAAAGCAGCAATATTAATTTGAATTATACGATGATGATCGTTTTATCTGCTATAGTAGCAACCGTTGGCTTTATTAAAGATAGTGAAGCGGTTGTCATTGGTGCAATGGTAATTGCTCCCATGATAGGTCCCGTCATTGCTATCGCTTTTGCTTCGATACTAGGTGATTATAAACGTCTATGGAAGGCCTTTCAGGCATCTTTATTTGGGGTACTTATCGTTATTTTCATTTTAGTGACACTTGGTTATTTTTTTAATGTTGATTTAAAAACCACCCAGTACTGGGCCCGAACAGAGGTATCTGTGTCAGATATATTCCTGGGTATCGCCTCCGGGGCAGCCGGGGCTCTGGCTTTTTTGAACCGACTATCTGGAAACTTGGTCGGTGTAATGGTAGCGGTAGCTTTACTTCCCCCCACCGTGGCCTTCGGGATTTCCATCGGCGAGGGACTATGGGGAAATGCATATGGGGCGTTTTTACTGCTGATGCTTAATATTTCTTCTATTTTATTAGCTGCTGTCTCAATTTTTTCGATTGCAGGGATTCGCCCCGTCCGTTGGGAAGAGGTGCAAAAGGCCAACGTATCCCGACCATTGTCGATTGTATTTGTAACGTTATTGGTAATCATTTTGGCATTAACCATCTTGTTCGGACAAGAAGTATAATGGACATTTGTCGAAATATATAGCACGAAAGTTTCATTAAACTGTTGATTAAATATTTTGAAAACTATATAATAAATAATCATTAAGAAAAGGAGGCCACGACAATGAAAAAGCGTCAAGTTTTACACGTGCAAGTCCAACTTCATAAGAGACGTGGCCGGGTTGATGCCTGAATAGTAATCATGCACAGCCATCCTATTTAAATTTTTGCGGAAAAAGGGCCACGTATAGCTTCGTGGCCTTTTTATATGTATTCGGCATACGTCACGGACGTATGCCTTTTTACGTTGGTAATGCAATGCATATTGCTTACTATAAATTTTTTAGGAGGAATTAGTATGGAAATTTGTAAGCGTTTGAAGAAGCAGATAACAGAAGAATGGAAAGATGGCGGATAGCAACTAAATCAGAAGGGATGTGGAGAAGTTCATGTTTGGTGTGTTCAGTAAGTTAGGGTGGTTTTTTAAATTACATTGGAAAAGGTACACATTTGCAATCATTGCTTTGGTGATTGCAAGTGTGATTGATATTATCCCGCCAAAATTAGTGGGGATGGCAATTGATGAAATTCAATTCAACAGTCTCAGTTTAGGGCGGTTAGCAGAAATTATGTTGATTTATGGCGGCCTGATTGTTGCAAGTTACACGATATCCTTCCTATGGGACTATACGTTATTCGGGGGCGCAATCATGATGGAGCAGACGATGCGCTCGAAACTGATGAATCATTTTCTCAAAATGACGCCAAGTTTCTTTCAAAAGTTCCGGACTGGGGATTTGATGGCGAGAGCTACCAATGATTTAAGGGCGTTGAATATGACGGCTGGTTTCGGTATTCTTACCCTCGTTGATTCCACGATTTTTATGTTTCTCTTGATTGCAGTTATGGGATTTACAATCAGCTGGAAACTGACGCTGGCAGCTCTGATTCCATTACCGATCATGGCTGTTGTGATGAACCGCTATGGAAAGGCGATACACAAGCGATTTATGGAAGCACAGAAAGCTTTTGGAAACATGAACGATGATGTCCTCGAATCCGTGAAAGGTGTAAGGGTCATACGTGCCTTTGTGCAGGAAAAACAGGATGAAAATCGATTCAAGGCGATGACGGAAGATGTCTATGACAAGAATGTCGAGGTCGCTAAAATTGATGCCATGTTCGAACCGACCATAACGATATTAGTGGGAATTTCTTATACGATTGGATTGGGGTATGGCACATCCCTGGTTTTTCAAAATGTGATGACGCTTGGGGAACTGGTTTCCTTCAACGTTTATCTTGGAATGCTGATTTGGCCGATGTTTGCAGTTGGAGAACTGATTAATGTCATGCAACGGGGGAATGCATCGCTTGATCGTGTAAATGAAACGCTGAACCATAAACCCGATGTCACTGATCCTTGTCAGCCGAAACAACAGGAGCGACCTGGAAGAATTGTATTTAAGGATGTTTCCTTCCAATATCCTGGAAGCTCATTGCCAGGCCTGCAGGGAATTGATCTGGAAATTGAACCCGGGCAGACAATCGGTGTCGTTGGTAAAACAGGAGCAGGGAAGACCACACTGTTTCGACAGTTGTTAAGAGACTATCCTGGTATGACCGGTTCTTTGACGATTTCTAACACGCTGATCTCAGACTTTTCATTAGAAACTACACGGGCGTGGATTGGATATGTACCTCAGGAACAAGTATTATTTTCAAAAACCGTGAGGGAAAACATTCAATTCGGCAAAGCGGATGCCAGTGATGACGAAATTTACCGGGTAATGGAGCTTGCTCATTTTCTCGAGGATATCAAAAACTTAAGTGAAGGGTTGGATACAAAGGTCGGTGAAAGCGGAGTCACCTTGTCAGGAGGTCAGAAGCAGCGCGTTGCGATTGCAAGAGCCTTTGTCATGGAGCCGGAGATTTTGATTTTGGATGATGCGATGTCAGCGGTTGATGGAAAGACTGAAGCCAATATCATTCAACATCTTAAGGAAGAACGACAAGGGAAAACCACATTGATTGCTGCCCACCGACTTTCAGCTGTTGCCCATGCTGACCATATTGTTGTACTGGATGATGGCAAAATCGTAGAAGAAGGTAGCCACCAGCAATTGATGAAATCCCGTGGCTGGTACCGGTCCCAATATGAACTTCAGCAAATGGATGAAAAGGGGGCGGTCTCGTGAAGGCAGGACACAAGACAGAGAAGAAATTATTTCACTACGCATGGATGTTTCGTAAACCCATCAGTATCGGACTAATTTGCCTTGTTCTTGCAGTAGCACTGGAACTTACTGGTCCATTTATCGCAAAAAGGCTGATTGATCAGCATGTCGTCGGCATTGAATCGACCTGGCATCAAGTGAAAAGTGAAGATGATTATACGGTTGCTTATCAAGGAGACATTTATAAACGGGAAGATCGTCTTGGGAGGAGTGAAACTACTGATAATCCAGCCACAATTCTTCAAGTAGGAAGCAGCTATTATTTTGTTGATCAGGCGGTTCCTACGACAGGGAAAAGAGAAGTAGAAGGCGATACGCTGACGATACAGACTCCGGATGAAAAGCTGTCTGCACAGGCAGAAAAGCTGTCCCTTACCGAACTTTATCGCTTCTTTGAGCCGGAGCGGCCGGCGATATACCGTCTGTTAGGTTTGTATGTTGGTTTACTTTTAATTGCGGCAGTATTTCAGTTCTGGAATACATTTTTATTGCAGCGGACGTCGAATCGGATCATACAGCAGATGCGGGAAGATGTCTTCGCCCATATCCAGCGGCTGCCGATCAGCTACTTTATCAATCAGCCGGCAGGGAAGGTTGTTGCCCGTGTCACGAATGATACAGAAGCGATACGCGAGCTTTACGTGCGGGTTTTGGCTACGTTTGTGACTAGTTTTGTTTATATGACAGGTATTTATATCGCTTTGTTTTTGCTTGATGTACGGCTGGCGGTTATGTGTCTGCTTCTGGTACCGATTATAGCGATATGGATGGGTGTTTATAAATATTTTGGTGGAAAATATAACAAGGTTGTCCGTTCTACGGTTAGTGACATGAATGGAAACATCAATGAAGCAATCCAATGCATGTCGATTATCCAGGCTTTTCGAAGACAACGACAGACATCAGAAGAATTTGAGGCTTTGAACAGTAAGCATTTCATTTATCAGAAGAAGCTCATTCGTCTGAGTGCATTAACTTCCCACAACCTGGTTAATGTTTTGAGGAACCTGGCATTTGTAGCATTCATCTGGTATTTTGGCTCCCAATCCATCAGCGCACAGGGTGTAATCACGATTGGCGTTCTCTACGCTTTTGTCGACTATTTAACCCGGCTGTTTCAGCCTGTCAATGACCTTGTCAACCAGCTTCCACAGCTGGAACAGGCCCGGGTAGCAGCTGGGCGGGTATTTGAAATGCTGGAAGAGGAAGGCGAGGATGTCAAAGATTCCAAAGTGCCCCGCTATAAAGGGCATGTCCGCTTTGAGCATGTGTCTTTTGCTTACGAAAAAGATGAATATATCTTAAAAGATATCGACTTTGAAGTAGCAGCAGGACAAACGGCAGCTTTTGTCGGCCATACCGGTTCGGGGAAAAGTTCCATCATGAATTTGCTGTTCCGTTTTTATGACCCTCAGAAAGGGACTATTACAATTGACGGGCAGGATACGAAAGATTGGTCACGCCAGCAAGTACGAAGCCATATGGGAATAGTATTGCAGGATCCATTTTTGTTTACGGGAACTATTTTGTCGAATGTTACCATGAATGATCCTAATATTTCCCGGGAAATGGCGATTCGTGCCCTGAAGGCTGTTGGGGCAGATAGATTTATTAAAAAGCTGCCAAATCAGTATGATGAACCTGTTAAAGAGAAAGGGAGCTCTTTTTCCATGGGCGAACGGCAACTAATTTCTTTTGCCAGGGCGCTTGCTTTTGACCCTGCGATTCTAATCCTTGATGAAGCGACCGCCAATATCGATACGGAAACGGAAAAACTGATTCAGAACGCACTCCAAGTCCTTAAACAGGGTCGTACTACCCTTGTCATCGCCCATCGACTATCTACGATTCAACAGGCGGATCAAATTTTTGTGCTTCAGCATGGTACAATGATGGAAAAGGGAACACATGCGCAATTACTTGCTGAAGAAGGACTGTATTATCAAATGTATCAAATGCAGCAGGGAAAAGTGAAAGCAGCTGCAATGTGATTTCCTGCATTCTGTTATTAAGGTGGCGGCAAGATGGGGAAAGATGAACAGAAGAAAGATATTATTGACGAAGATCTTTATGAAGAAATAGATGAAGAAGAGTTGTATGAGCTTGTCCAGGAAGAAAAGCGAAAAGCCATCGCTCGTGCCCGTGAAGAAAAAGAGAAGCCTAGGCGCCCGTTTCCCAAATGGGCGTTTTGGCTTGTCGCTATCGTAATGGTCTTGAATCTGGGCGCGGTCATCCCGCAAACTTATTCGATCCCTGCCATTGATTTTTTGGTTACTTCTGCTAAGTTATCTGCCAACCCGGATATTGACGAGTACCAGGACGCTGTAGTTGTTGTGCAAGGGGGAGAGAGTAAAGGAACGGGGTTCGCTATATCAAGTAATGGCACAATTATTACAAATCATCATGTCATTGAGGATGAAAAGAGGATATCTGTAGCTTTTCCGGAAGAAGGGTTGTTCCATGCAGAGGTTAAGGCTTCTTACCCTGGTGTCGACCTGGCCGTTCTGGCGGTGGAAGGCAAGTCTCTTCCTCATCTTGAGCTGGCAGAAAGAACTACCTTTGAAACGGATGAATCCTTTTATTTTATTGGTAACCCCCTTCGTTTTACAGGAATTGCCAACCAGGGGACCATTATAGATTATACACAGCTGGACAGCTGGGAAAAGCCTGTGATGATGCTTGACGCCCCAGTGTATAGGGGAAACAGCGGGAGTCCTGTTATCAATGAGGAAGGGCAAGTGATAGGTGTGGTGTTCGCCACACTGAAACATGACGAGCATGGGGAAGTCGGACTTGCGGTCCCGATTGATTATTTCCATGAAAATACTGAGTAGTAAACAGAAGGAACCCCGTTACCTGTGTAACGGGGTTCCTTTTGAATAGTTAGGAAATTATAAAATTTTCTTTTTGTGGATAACTTTGCATGGTGGGTTACATCCAGCTCCAGCGCCTACCCCCTCGAGGTCTTAAGTCAATCCTCTCTGTGATTAGAAAAACTTGGCTTATCGCCAACGCTTTATGGCGAAAGCCTTAGTTTTACTTATACTTTAAACCTTTTTAAACTTAATTGGTCTAAAAGTACCAAGACCGTCACGCCGAGGCTTGTCTTAAGCTTGTCGGGGGTTAGCAAGGCGCTTGCGCTCATGAATCTATCACGTTTCCCAGGGTGGGGATGGGGTGGAACTTGAATAATTCAGCAAAATGAATCAAATTGTAAGTCATTCGTTCGATATTATCGAGTGCCACATGATCTCGTGAGATATCCACTGCTTCTTCTTGACTTGAGTCATGTCGCCCCTCGTAGGTGGCGTGAGCATGGGGAGGGATGGTAAATCCAATCATAGAGAGCTGGTAGAAAATTGACTGAGCAGCAGAGCGGCCTCCATCTTCTTTTGCTCCGGCTACGACTACTCCGCTAACTTTATTATAAAAAAGGGACTGTCCCTTTTTATTTTGCAAGTTTTGATAGCCTTGCAGCCGTTCCAGTATCAGACTGGCAATGCTGCTTTTTTCTCCCATAGAAATCGGTGTCCCGATAATTACGATATCTGCTTCCTTGATCTTATCGAATATAAATGGCCAGTCATCATCGCCATCCAGACGGTCGGTGATACCGAAAGAGATATGGAAATCTCTTAAATGAATCCGGTTCGTATCGATCTGTTCTCTCTGTAATATTTTTGTTGCTTCATGGAGTAATTGTTCTGTTTCACTGGCGTCTGTTCCGCGTTTTAATGTGGTGTTTAATAGAACTGCTTTCAACCTTCACCCTCCTTTCGCCATCACGCTTATTGTCTTTATACCTGTTATGAAAAAGAGATAAACCATCCGGAACAACTTACCTATTATAAGTTTGACTCTAAATTACACAGGGAAAAATAGTTATAAATTGCCAGCCTTTCATGAGGAGGGGTTACATGTTATATTTTGCTAGTACATTAAAAAACTATAATATCCAGGCCAACGACGGGGAGCTTGGTAAAGTGAAAGACTTATATTTTGATGACAAGAAATGGACTGTCCGCTATTTAGTGGCTGATACACGGAAATGGCTGCCCGGAAAGAAAGTGGTAGTCTCACCTTCCGGGGTAAAGGCAGTTGACACCGGAGAAGAAGTAGTCCATGTGGAAAATAATAAAGAAGATATCCGGCATAATGCGACCTTGGAAGAAAAACAGGATTTTTCTTATGAGAAAGAAATGGAATTATCCGACACCTTTGGGTGGAAACAATATTGGGCAGGTGAATTTCTATGGGGTGGCTATTTGACACCGATGGACCCGGTGGAAGAACCAGCGAGAGCAGCTGAGCCTCAAACGACTCAGGAACCACCTATTAATGATAATGTTCATGATAGGAAGGATAAACTGCGCAGTAGTGAAAGCATCAAAGGTGAATTTAAACACGGAGTTGTGCACGGAGAAAATGGCAAAATCGGCTATATTAAAGATTTAATGATTGATGAAGGTACTTGGAGAATAAGATATTTACTTGTAGATACTAGTGAATGGTCCACAAATGAACGGGTGCTGTTATCACCCGATTGGCTCCAATCGGTAGATTGGTTAACGAATGATTTTTATATTGATCTAAAACTCGAAACTATTGAAGACGGTCCTAATTATGAGAAAGACCAAACAGTGACAAAAGAATTTGAAGAGATGATTTATCGGAAATATCGCAAAGAACCCTATTGGCAGTAATACGAATATGGTTTATGGCCTCACCAGATGGTGAGGCTTTTTTCTTGCCAGAATTCTGTCCACAGGAAATAAGACCTATATTTTGAAATCATCATTTAATAAAATGTAAACAACCTGTGCTAGATAACAAGATGATAATTCGATAAGATAGTCACGTTGAACATTTTAGTGTAATAGAATAGACCCCTTAATATAGTTAGGTTATACTTCAGAAATAAGGTTGGTTGAAACATCTTTGTAACATAATTGAAAGAATTTTGATAAGAACACCCATAAAATAAAAGGCTCTCACGAAATTTCTTAATAGCTGGAGGTGGTAAAGGTTGATCAGGAGTCTGTTTGATAAGAAAACTGACACCTCCCTTAATGAGCAAGTGACATTAGCACAAGCGGGAGACGAAGAAATTCGTAATCACCTTTTACAACAATATCAACCTTTTATCGCCAAAAATGTTTCTGAAGTATGTAAACGGTATATTGATCAACATAAGGATGATGAATTCAGCATCGGGCTGATGGCATTCAATGAAGCGATCGACTCCTTCTCTTCCCAAAAGGGAAGCTCTTTCTTATCTTTTGCGCGCCTGGTCATTAAGCGTAAGGTGATTGATTTTATCCGGAATGAGCAGCGCCACTTGATGGCTGCTTCCCTTGATGAAGATTATGAGAATGAAGAGCAGATGGAGAACCCATCTGAGATTACGGCCGCTAAAGAACAATACGAACGCCAGACAGAAGCATGGTACCGACGGGAAGAGATCAAGGATTTTCAATTGAAGTTGAAGCAGTACAAGCTATCTTTCAAAGAACTAACCGAAGTATCTCCTCAGCACCGGGACGCTCGTGAATCAGCGATTCGGGTAGCCAGGGTAATTTACACAGATGCAGAACTAAGGGAACAAGTCTTGAAAAAGGGCAGACTGCCAATCAAAGATCTCGTTGGACGTGTGGATGTCAGTAAAAAAACGCTGGAACGGAACCGGAAATTTATTCTGGCGATGGTCATCATTCTTAGTGAAGAATATGTGTACCTAAAAGACTATATTAAGGGGGTGGGGTTGTGAGAAAAGGAATTGTCATGGAACACCACCGTGGTTATACCATTGTTCTTACCGAGTTTGGTACTTTTCACAAAGCAAAACCACTGAATGATGTAGAAGTCGGAATGGAATCCCATTACGAGCTTCTGCCGGAAAGAAAGAGATCAGCTGGATTTTTTCTGTTGAAAACGCAGCATGCCAGGCTGCGGATAATAGCGATGGTAACAGCAATTCTTCTTGCACTTTTACCTTTATATTCCTGGTATGACAGTAATAAAGCATATGCTTATGTAAATGTCGATATCAATCCAAGTGTTGAAATGGAAATTAATGAAGACAGACAGGTACTGGACATGATTCCCCATAATGAGGATGCAGCTGAACTGCTCGATGGATTTTCCTCATGGAAGCATGAAGCTGCAGAAGAAGTAATTGTCCGATTTATTGAGCTTAGTGAGGAACAAGGAATGATGAATGAACTTGACAGTGTTCTGGTAGGGGTCAGTTATTTGAACGAAGAGTTGGAATTTGATTTTACCGAAGAGATCGAAGATTATGTCGATGAACAATTAGCCACTTTAAGTGTAGCGGCTTTTGTTGTGCCTGAAAGTGTCCGTAATAAGGCGAAAGAAGTGAACAAACCGGTCAATCAATATATGGCTGAAACACTATCGGATGACAGTTCCACTGTACAAGATCAGGATGTTTCTACTAGCGAGGTTCCGCAGCTGGATGGGGAAGATAAGGATATCATTCAATCTTTTTATAAATCAGAAGAACCAAAGGACCCCGTGAAGAAAAAGGAAGAGGAGTCAAAGAAAAAGCAGGTTAAAACTGAAAAAGCGAAACAAACAACTCCTCCTGGTAAGGAAAAACAAAAGTCATCGCCTGGCGAGAAGAAGAACGATCACCCTGGCCAAGGAAAAGGGCTTGAAAAGAAAAAACCTGGAAAAAATTCAACTGAGAAAAAAGAAAACCATACAAAAGGGAATGAACCTTCCACTAAAGCAAACGACAAGGTGAAAGAAAAACAGCCGCCTGGTCAAGAAAAAAAGAAGGGTCATTCTCCTTCTGGTGCAGATAAATCCAAAAATAAATCTACCGAAAGACCGGATAATAGTAAGACTCCCCCTGGGCAAAAGAAAAAAGATACAGGTAAAGATACTCAACCGCCAGGACACGTAAAAAAAGAAAATAGAAAATGAACGAAAACCGCAGGTGCTTGTATATGGCCTGCGGTTTTTTGTATTTATAATTGTTTCAGTTTTTAAAGGAGTAGAGTAAAAGAAAGCCCTGGATTGTCCTCAGATGGAATTGGCGACGATTTAGTTTTTTAACATGGTTTTCGAATAAGGTGAATAATATTAATTGGACAAGCAAATACATATATCTATTTTTCTTTGAAAATAGTATACTGACATCAACTTGTAATATTTAGTATTTATTTGAAACTTTTAGTAGCCAGGGTCGTATAACAATTAGGGAGAATGATTACACAAAATAGGGGGAGAAACATGAGCTACCAACGAAACAAGGGGACCGCTAAAGGAAGAGGCAGGGTAAAAAACTGGATATTTATAATGGCGACAGTTATCATTGTTGCGGGAATTGGCGCCACCGCTTTCGGTGTCATGAAGGATAAAGATCCGATGACTCGTTATTTGACTGCAGAGCAGAATACAATTGAAAAACAGATGACTTTTCTGGAAAGCCAATCAGAACAAATGGAAGAATTGGAAGAGAAAATGACCGAAAGTGCTTATCACAGTTCTTCTACGGTAACAGCAGATTTTAATGTCGAAGATGGTGCTCAGTCATTCGGTGCTATGCTCCCGATGATTAAAGGGATGGTTTCGTCTGCTAAATTAGAGACAGAGCAGATGGTGGACCCTGGCACTAAAGAGACGTTCATGGCGTTAGACTTGCTGTTCCAGGGCCAAAGCCTGGGAAACGCGGAAATTTACCAGAACGAAAGTCAAGCAGCTTTAAAAGTTCCATTTCTTTATGAAGACTATTTTACCTTGCCAAACGATCAACTGGGTGAATTTTTGCGTAAGCATGGGGAAGAGGCAGCCGGCATGGAGGAACTGCCGAACCTGGCTGAATACCAATCTGCCACTTTGACAGCTGATGAATTGGATGAGATTGCGAAAGACTATACGACAACTTTAATCAAAGAGCTGGACAAAGATCAATTCGAAATGGAAAACGGTGTGCGTTACGAAAATGCTAAGTATGACAAAGTCACCCTGAGCCTTTCGGAGCAAGAATCAAAAGACCTTATAAAAGTGTTGTTAAATAAATTGAAAAATGATGATCGTATTTGGGATTTGGTTGAAACACAAATGAAATTGAATATGGCTGCAGGGGATGTCGAGGATGGGAAAACCGCTGTGGAAGAGTTGGAAAACGAAGTAGATAATATTCAAATGCCGGATGGCTTCAAGCTGGAAGCCTACCTTGACGGGGATTTAGTTGCTTATCGGGACATCAATTTTACGATAAGTCATGCAGAAGCAGAGGAATCAGCTGCTATCTCATTACGTACGAATTACGAGGAAAAGGATGAAGCTTATACATCTAAGGTAGCGATGGACGTTGTCCCGTCCGGTGAAGATGGAACATTCTCCTTCCGTCTGGATGAAAACGGAGAAAAATCCGGAGACGCGCTTCATGTGGATCATGACATTTCCTTTTCGATGGAAGAGGAAGGCCAGACCTCTACTATAGGAGTGACCCTTTCTTCTGTACTGGAAGGGGCAAGCACCGAAACTACATTTGATATTGTAATGGATGGTGCCGCTTTTGCCGGCGGTCCCGTTCCTGAACTGAGTGGTTATATCAATACAGCTTCTGAATTAGATGAGGATAAGGCAAATCAAAACCTGGATGTCGGGTTAGATTTCGCTATGGAAGACCCAATGATAGGCCCAGTCAGTGGTATGGTTGAATTTAATATCATTACCGATACCGAATTTACAAATGCTTTGGATTTTCCTGACCTTACAGAAACCGGCACCGTGAATGTAATGGAAACAAGTGATCAGGAAATGGAATCAATTATGCAGGAAATAGAAATGAACCTGCAAAAATATTATATGGATATGTTCGGTAACTTTGGAGGGCTGGGAGCCTTTTAAAGAGTGAAGGAGGAACGGTCGTGCAAAGCATCTCGCTTTTTTTGCTAGAAATCAGAGCGGCTGCCAGGCGGCCGCTCCTTCTTTTTTTATGTGTAGTTGCACCGTATTTACTTTTAGGATTGTTAGGATATGGAATAGCAGGGTTCCTGAATGGAGAGAATGAGCCGATTAAGGTCGCTATTGTTGATGGGGACCAGACCTTTGAAACAAAGTCCCTGATCAACCAGCTGCAGGAAGACGAGACGCTAAACGACCAATTACGGTTCATACCGGAAGAAATAGATGAAGTAGAAAAAGGGCTCCGTAACGGGGAATGGACAGGGGCCGTAATCATTCCAGCAGGTTTCACTGCTGATTTAAGAAGTGGTACTAACACTCCAATGGAAGTATGGCTGAATGACACTAAACCGTTAGAGTCAGGTGTTGTGCAGTTATTACTGGACAGCGCAGCAAGTTACATATCTGCCGCGCAAAGTGGCGTCAATGCGGTGTATCAATCAGTAATACAACCCATGGAAAATTCGGAGGAGCGTCAACAATTACTGCAGCAGGTCATCATTACTTTTACATTGGAGGCGCTCGATCGGAATGGTCTGTTTGTGACGGAAAACATAGAGCGAGGAGCATCCATTGGCTGGGTGAATCATGCTGCAATAGGTGCCTGGATGCTGGGTTCTTGGTTGTCACTTAGCTTATTCATCGCTTCCCGACAGTCGTTGCTGCACGGGGGTGTGAGAGATCGGCTGCAAACGATGAATATAGGAAAAGGGCGTATATATCTTGTCCATGCCGCCTTATTCTTTCTTTTTATTTTAATTGGGAATGAGATGTTTTTCTTTGTTTATGGTTTTTATGTCCAAGAAGCACTTCAACCCTCTCAGTTACTGCTATTGTTTCATGCGTTGTTACAAGCGGGTCTGGCAGCTTTTTTCCTTGCTGTTACCAGAAGAAAAGTGGAAGCTGCTTTATGGTATGGTATCTTATCACTCCCTTTACTCTTGGCAAGCGGAGTGTTAATTCCACGCAGTTATTTGCCTCAGTGGCTGAATAACGTGCAGGATGTTTTACCTTGGCATCGTATCTATCAGGGGCTGCAGGAGACATCCCTATTTTTCTTACTTGTTCCATCGGGGTGGGGACTGGCACTGGTCTTTACATGTTGGCTTATTATTCGGAAGGTGGAGAAGCGTAATGGGTACCCAGCTTAGACTGCAATTCATCCGGTTCATGCAATGTTGGAGAAGCCTGTTATTTCTGTTTTTCTTCCCTTTCGTGTGTGTCCTTGGAGTTTATCCGTTTCTTTCTGCCACTGTATCAGGGAGTCAAGTGCCAGTAGGGTGGGTGGATCAGGATAATACGCAGTTTTCTTCACTCGTCTATGAACGTCTTGAAGAAAATGAACGCCTTAACCTGAAAAAACTTGATTTAGAGGAAGCAAAAAGGCTGGTGCAGATCGGAGAATTAGAGGCAGCTTTCCTTATTGAGGTTGGTTTTGAAGAGCAACTGAAAACGGGGGAAACGGGGGATACAATCCGTTGGCTTCGCACGGAAGCTTCCGCTTTCGACGCTTTTGCAAAAGAAAAAGTCGCTTCAGAAGCGACCCGTCTCCTGCTTAACAGTAAATCCGCTCAATTCGCTGCGGAGTATCAGGGGGATTCGGTTTGGGGGGATACGTTCACACAAGCGGATAGTTATTGGCAGCCAGATCCACTTTTTAAAATGGATTTCCATTGGGTCAGCGGGCTGGGGAAGGAAAAAGAAGCAATTCCATTGGCGGTAAAGGGAGTGCTTTCCATTTTGCTTGTATATCTCATGGGGGCAGCTATTTATCTTTACTTACCCCTATTCCATGATCGCCGTACAGGATTATTGACGCGGATGAAGCTGACTGGCAGCCATGTCTATTCTTACTACGTTGTTTTATTCCTATTGTCGTTAGGCATATTACTTGGTGTTACTTTCCTAGTACTTACACTCGTTACGTTTGTTTTTCCAATTTCCTGGACTCTGCTGCTCCCCTCGCTGCTAAAAGTTGCAGGTGTCATCAGTATTGTCCATGCATGCTGGCTGGTGCTGGCAATACTCGTTAAAAATCAAAGAGTATTTATCAGCGTAACTACCGCTATTATTGTGGTTTCTTTTCTTTTTGGAGGTATACCTTTAGAAAGTGTGGATAGTGTTTTTTTGGAAAAATGGCTGCCGCACGGCTGGCTGTTCCATCAAATTTGGCTGGAGGGACTCGTATGATCCGATCAGAAGCGATAACTAAAAGTTATAAAAGGAAACCGATTCTTCATGATCTGACCTTTCATATTAATCCTGGGGAATCGCTTGGCATCATTGGTCCCAATGGAGCAGGCAAAACAACGTTATTAAAATTGCTAGCTACGATTGAAAAGCCGTCAAGCGGGACGTTGCTTTTTGAAGATCATCCTTACAGGAACCAGGTGAAAAATATTCGAAAACGCATAGGTTATATCTCCCAGGAGATCGCTTTGTTTGAAGGGTTGAAAGTGAAGGAGCAAATCAATTCCTGGCGTAAACTCAGTGCATCAGTAATCGATGATATTTACGTAAATAATATGCTGGAAGTATTACGACTGGATGAGGTGATGAACCAGCGGACAGAGGATTTATCAGGAGGATGGAAGCGAAAACTCCATTTATACATTGGGTTATTGCACAGGCCGGAAATTTGTCTATTAGACGAGCCTACCGCTGGAATAGATATTGCCGCCAAAGTTGAAATTATTGATTGGCTGAAAAAGTTGAATGAATCTGGTGTAACACTCATTTATATCAGCCATGACTGGTATGAGCTTACCAGGCTGAGTAAACGACTGTTATTGATGGATAAAGGGGAGCTTGTTTTTGATGGAGGGATGAAAGACTTGCTTCATTTTGCCGCCAACGACTATAGTGGGGAGCTGGCAAATATCGTCCGTGCCGGTAAGGAAACATTAGGCCATAATTAAGAGCCTGCTTGTGTGCAGGCTCTTTTTTTGGTATTAAAATGTTGGCAGGTTATCGAGGTTGTTGGTTGGATCTCCGTCTGCATCACTTCTCAGATGCTTATCTCCATCCTTACCTCGGAAGGTGTTCACATGCTCGATCTCCCCACTATCTGCCATCTGCCGGGCCTGCTTATAATCGACAACCTGGCCGGAAGTCAGCTTCAGTTCTATGATATCCCCATCACTATTTTTTCTTACTGCCACTACTTGTTCAGCCATATAGATCGCCTCCTTAACCATAGTTTGTACTCTTTTATGAAATTTATTACGCTAAAGGTGTATGTTGTTGGTACGTTACCATCAATTAAGAAGCAGTTACGAGAAATCGGTAAAAGGGTAAAACTAGACAAGGGAATCCTTTTTTCAGTAAGCTATATTATGACTAAAATGATTACCAGGAAAGGATAAAATTTCATGTCCAAACTTGATTTATCCCAATTTGAAAAAAAACTGGCGGTCAGGAATCTCCAGGATAAAGATATCGAACCCATATTGAAATTGCAGGCAGTCTGTTTTCCAAATATGGAACCATGGAAGCGGGAGCATTTGGAAAGCCACCTCCGTCATTTCCCGGAAGGGCAGTTCGTCGTGGAGTATGACGGAGAAATTATCGGGAGCTGTTCCAGTTTGATTGTCAATTTTGATGAATATGACGATAAGCATACATGGGATGATATTACCGATGAAGGATATATCACGAATCATGATGATGAAGGCTACAATTTATATGGAATAGAGGTCATGGTCCACCCTGAGTTCCGAGGGATGAAAATCGGCCGGCGCCTCTATGAAGCAAGAAAGGAACTGGCAAGACAGCTGAACCTCAAAAGTATCATTATTGGCGGCAGAATCCCTAACTATCATAAATATGAACAGGAGATGTCGCCTAGGGAATATGTGGAAGAAGTATTAAATAAAAAAATCTATGACCCGGTCTTGACGTTTCAGGTAATGAACGGGTTTACTGTCATGCGAATCAACCCGAACTACTTGCCGGATGATACACAGTCTTCCAAGTATGCTACTTTAATGGAGTGGAATAATGTTGATTATCGTGCCAGAACGAAGCGGCATTTTAAGACAAGCTACCCGGTCCGGATCATGGTTATTCAATACATGATGAAGAATATCGATTCCTTCGAAGAATTTGCGAGACAGTGTGAATACTATGTGGATGTCGCGGCAGATTTCGGTTCTGACTTTGCTGTGTTCCCGGAAATATTCACAACCCAGTTGATGTCCTTTCTGGAAGAAAAAGTCCCATCACAGGCGGTTCGCAGGTTATCGGAATTTACCGAAGATTATATTGAGCTGTTCACCCATCTGGCGGTAAAATACAACGTTAATATCATCGGCGGATCACACTTTGTAGAAGAGGACGACCATATTTATAATATTTCCTATCTGTTCCGCAGAGATGGTACGATAGAAAAACAATATAAAATTCATGTCACTCCGAATGAGCGAAAGTGGTGGGGAATCCAACCGGGAGATGCTGTAAAAGTATTCGATACGGACTGTGGTAAAATTGCCATCCAAATCTGTTATGATATCCAGTTTCCTGAACTTGCCCGCTACGCTGTCGATAAAGGAGCGAATATTATCTTTGTGCCGTTCTGTACGGATGATCGTCAAGGGTATTTGCGTGTCCGATATTGTGCCCAGGCACGTGCCGTTGAAAATCAAGTCTACACGGTCATTGCTGGTACAGTCGGCAACTTGACACAAGTAGAAAATATGGACATACAGTATGCCCAGTCCGGGATTTTCACTCCGTCTGATTTTGAATTCGCAAGAGACGGCATTGTTGGCGAATGTAATGCCAACGTGGAAACCGTCGTTGTCGGGGATGTCGATCTTGAAATCTTAAGACGACAGCGAAAATCAGGAACCGTACGACAACTCCATGATCGCAGAAGGGATTTATTCGAGTTGGATTATAAATTAGATACCGTGGTGAAACCAGAACGTACGTAAAGAAAGGAAGATTCGATGTTAAAAGATCAGGTTGCCATTGTAACTGGAGCCTCACGTGGAATAGGAAGAGAAGTAGCAAGGCAGCTGGCAGAAAAGGGTGTGAAACTTGCCATTCTCGGAAGTTCACAGGATATCCATGAGACAGCAGAAGACTTAAAAGAAGAGGAATATGAAAACATTCAGTCCTTTGTCGCAGATGTCAGTAAAGAAAATGACATAGAACGCGTCGTTCAGGCGACAGAAAAAGCCTATGGGAAAATTGATATACTCATTAATAATGCTGGGATCGGTGCTTTTAAAAAAGTAGAAGATGTTACCGTTGAAGAATGGGAAAAAACATTTTCCATTAATGTTCAGGGTGTCTTCCTTGCTACAAAAGCTGTTTTGCCGATTATGAAAAAACATCAATTCGGCACAATTATTACAGTGGCTTCAGATGTTTCCCGTTATACAATCCCTGAAGCGGGGTCCTTATATACGTCCACAAAGTATGCGGTACAAGGTTTTATGGGAGCAGTGGCACAGGAGGTCCGCGAAGAAGGCATTCGCGTAGGGACTATCAATCCCGGTATGGTCGATACGTATTTTGCAAATAGTAAACAGGGACTTCCCGAAAAAGAAAAATGGCTCAAAGTGGAAAATATTGCCGAATCGATCGTCTATATGGCAGGTGTGCCAAAACATATGCTGATTGATGAATTGCATTTACACCCACTGACACAAACCTATCCTAGACCATAAGAAAAAGCAGCCCTCACAGGCTGCTTTTTTATAAAATAGGCTTTCGTCATATAGACTAAGCCCAGTTTTTTCTAAGGTTAAACCATCATGACAGGTGCTGTCGATACCATCGCATGGTCGATATAGGATAGTAAATTTTCATGGGATTCAAGTACTTCTTTTTCCGTCGAGTGATAATGAAATGCGTGAAGGAAAACTTCAATTTTCTTTGATAAGAATTGGTCCTCCGTCCGTACCATCAAAATCAACAAGTCGTCCCATTGTCCCCAAAGCGTGTAATATAAAGCTTTGTCATAGTCGCTGTAATGCATCGTTATTCCGCCCCTTTCTAAAGCGAAGGGTTGCTTTTATTATGTCCGGATTCTGTTCTGTCTTCCTTGTTGATTGGTACTAAAAATGCCAACACTTAACGGAATGAAACGGTTTTACTGGCAGAAAATAAGGGTAATCCATTGAAAGGAGCAGATACTATGACAAGTCATAATGGAAGTAAAGGCAGCAAAAACCAAAGTTCACCCAAACGTACCGGGAAACTTCCAGGTGGAAAAATGAACGAAGAATTCGGTAAAGAAATTGCTTCAGGAGACCAGAATAAAGGAAAAGAATACCGCTCTAAAAAAGGGCCAAAAGCAAAAAAAACACATTGATCCAGCTGTTGTTACTCTGGGGTTTACCCGGAGTAACCAGCTTAACTTATGGTATAATCATTTTGATTACCATTCGTGTTGGGGAGGAGCTGAGTCAGCCATGGAAATGGAGAGAACAAAACAACTATTTACAGGAATGGACAGGAAAGACCAGTTGTATTTTGCTAATGTCTGTGGAATTGCTGTGTTTGGGTTATTCCTGCTATTCAGTTTCACAGTAGCCGGCACTGATACAGCCTTACGTGTCATGGTGATATTGACGGAAATATTCGGTGTCATGACGTTAGCGGCCGGGGTAGCCGGGATTATTTATTTTACGAACGAGCGGCGCTGGTTTTCAATTGCAGTGGTTTCTTTTTTGAGTGTCTGGGCAATTTTTGCAATCGGTTATGAGATTGGGCTTGGTGAGCCTATGGGCAATTACTGGCTATTATTCATTACATATTATATAACCCTGATCGCTTCCGTTGTATTTATAAGGCTTTCCTATTCCCGGATCGATAATGTATTAAAAGTCGTGCCTGCAGTCTTCCTGTTTATAAATGCCTTGCTGACTTTGTACATGGTCTTTTTAAATATGTGGTGGGGGCTGACAGCCTGACTGTGTAAGGTGGAGGATGTTTCCTCCATCTTTTTTATGTCTCATTTAATCGGTGATTTTCACTCTTTAAAAAGCAAATTATAATTAAAAAATATATCGGTATATTTTCCTTTTTTTATGGAAAGATAATCAACGATATCTAACCATAAGAAGGAGGAAGTAAAATGAAACTAAAAGCAATCGCTCTTGGTCTGCTTGCATCTTCTGCTTTAGTAGCTTGCCAGGCAAATGATGAAGGAGCAAGGAATGATAATACAAATGATGGTGTGGAAAACACTCGGTTCGAAAGAAATGCGGAGGACATGGCTAACCGGGACAACAACATGAACGTCAACGACCGGGGCAATAATAACTACGAAGTTGCGGAACAGGCTGCCCAAACCATCGCTGATAAAGTAGAAGGTGTCGAGCGTGCCAATGTATTAACTACTCGTAATAATGCTTATGTTGCTGTTGTTATGGATGGCCAGGAGGCAAAAAATAATAACTCAGACCTTGGCAACCAGATGAACAACGCTGAGGGCGTGAGAGACGACGGTGGAATGGATATTGGTGAAAACGAAGACGGTGATGTAAGTGATGAAATGAAGAAAAAAATCGCTGATATCGTGAAGAACCAAAATAATGACATTGATAACGTTTATGTATCCGCTAATGCTGATTTCGCTGATTTGACCGATAACTATGTTAATGATGTAGATAGAGGAGAGCCGGTAGAAGGTTTCTTCCGTCAATTTGGTGAAATGGTTGATCGCATCTTCCCGGATGCAGAATAATTACAAAACAGGCTGTTTCATGCAGCCTGTTTTTATATTGGGAAAAACTCTCTGTAGTTATTTGGCATGTGGAGTCAAGTAAGCGTGCAAAATATAAGCAGTGGAGGTGAATGAAAGTGGCTCAAGATGTACTTTGTGAAGTAAATAACTGTGTCTATTACGTAGAAGGTAACCGATGCAGTGCATCAGAAATTTATGTGGTCAGTCATACTGGCAACCAAGCGGAAGATCAAAAAGAAACCGACTGTAAGACATTTGAACCGAAAGCTCATTGATAAGGAAAGCGTCCTTTTAGGGGACGCTTTTTGTATTTCACAATTAGCAGGCAATAATATTAAAGAAATGTAAAGAATGTTATTTCCACTTGCAAATATAAGCATATACTTATATAGTGATTTGTAGCGGAGGTGGAGCAATGGAAAAAACAATGGTAGACATTGAGCGAGCAACAACTGCGCTAAAGCTCCTCGGTGACAAAACCCGGTTGACAATTGTTGGCCTGCTTAAGGGAAATGAATGCTGCGTCTGTGAATTTGTCGAGATATTACAAATGAGCCAGCCTGCAATCAGTCAGCACCTTAGAAAGCTGCGGGATGCAGGTCTTGTTCAGGAAGAACGCAAAGGTCACTGGATTTTTTATAAATTGAATGAGAGTAGTGATATCTTTCCACTAGTAGCAAATGTTTTGGAACATATCCCAGAACAAAAAGAAAAATTAGAAGCATTAGAGAAATCTGGTAAACGGATTCAATGTGATTGACAGGAGGAATAGTTTTTGGCTCCCGTATTATTAGCAACGATTATTTTCATCATAACGCTTGTCCTAGTCATCTGGCAGCCGAAAGGACTTGGCATTGGCTGGACAGCTATTGGAGGTGCCATTCTTGCACTTGTCGCCGGCGTCGTAGATTTTAATGATGTTGTGACGGTAACAGGAATTGTCTGGAATGCAACCTTGGCGTTTATTGCTATTATTACCATCTCTTTAATTTTAGATGAAATCGGATTTTTTGAATGGTCCGCTCTTCATATGGCGCGTGTCGCTAAAGGAAACGGAATTCGGATGTTTGTATATGTCACCTTGCTCGGTGCCATTGTTGCAGCATTATTCGCCAATGACGGGGCTGCATTGATTTTGACACCAATTGTTCTTGCAATGGTGCGTAATTTGAATTTCAAGGAAACGATGATCCTGCCGTTCATTATGGCCAGTGGGTTCATCGCTGATACTACTTCATTGCCATTAGTAGTAAGTAACCTCGTTAATATAGTATCGGCAGACTTTTTCAATATTGGTTTCGTTGAATATGCGTCACGTATGATCGTACCCAACTTTTTTTCCTTAGGGGCAAGTATTCTGGTGCTGTATTTATTTTTCCGAAAGGATATCCCTGTTGATTATGATATGGATCAATTGAAAAAGCCGGCAGAAGCCATCAAAGACCATAAAATGTTCCGGCTTTCCTGGGGCGTATTAGGTGTCTTGCTGGTTGGTTATTTTGCCAGTGAATTCATCGGAATTCCCGTATCGATTATTGCTGGTGTCGTCGCTATTTTCTTCCTGATTATGGCGCGTAGAAGTCCAGCTGTGGAAACAGCAAAAGTTGTCAAAGGAGCTCCATGGGCAATTGTGTTCTTTTCTATTGGGATGTATGTGGTAGTTTATGGGCTCCGGAATGTTGGATTGACTGATGTCCTGGCTAATGTCATCCAGGCGACTGCTGATACTGGTTTGTTTGCTGCTACCATTTCGATGGGCTTCATTGCCGCGATCTTATCATCAATCATGAACAATATGCCGACGGTCATGATTGACGCACTTGCTATTGCTGATACAAATACCAGCGGTACAATCAGGGAAGCCTTGATTTATGCAAACATAATCGGTTCGGATTTAGGACCGAAAATCACACCAATTGGTTCACTAGCTACCTTATTATGGCTCCATGTGCTTTCTCTGAAAGGTGTGAAAATTTCGTGGGGATACTATTTTAAAGTGGGAATTATTTTGACTGTCCCAACACTATTCATTACGTTAGTTGGTTTATATCTATGGCTATTACTAATTTAAATCTGTTCATAAAGGAGAATCATTATGTCTAATAAGCCAGTCATTTATTTCTTATGTACAGGCAATTCTTGTCGCAGCCAAATGGCAGAAGGGTTTGGGAAGAAATACCTGGGTGATCAGTATGAAGTATTATCTGCAGGGATCGAGGCCCATGGCTTGAACCCCAATGCCGTCAAAGCAATGAAGGAAGCAGATATTGATATCAGCGGCCATACGTCCGATATGATTGATAATGATATCCTGAACCATGCCGCTTATGCGATTACTTTGTGTGGAGATGCAAATGATAAGTGTCCCATGACTCCACCGCATGTGACACGCTATCACTGGGGATTTGATGACCCAGCTAAAGCTGAAGGCACCGAAGAGGAGAAATGGGCGGTCTTCCAGCGGGTCCGTGATGAAATCGAAGCACGCATCAAACGTTTTGCTGAAGAAGGAGAATAAAGGGAAAGCCAGGGAAGGAGACCCTGGCTTTTTTATACATCACAAAAATCTTGATAAGTTAAAGGGAATCGGCTGGGATGTTTCGAACATCCCCAGCTTGGTTAATAGTGATAATGGAACCCAAGATCGGTTCAGTAAAAGAGCACAATATTTGGGCATACTATTAACTAACCAAGCTACTGTTAGGAGGAAAAACTAATGGCACATAAAGCGATTATTCTAGGAACAGGGCCTTCCGGGTTGACTGCGGCTGTCTACCTGGCTCGTGCGAATATGGAACCATTGGTCATCGAAGGACCAGAACCAGGCGGACAATTGACGTTGACGACAGAAGTAGAGAACTATCCCGGCTTTCCGGATGGCATTATGGGACCGGAACTGATGGATAATATGAAAAAACAAGCCCAGCGCTTTGGAGCAAAGTTTGAACGAGGCTGGGTGACAGACGTGGATACATCAGAACGTCCATTCAAGCTTTCTGTAGACGGACTTGGCGAACTGAAAGCTGAGACCGTAATTGTCTCCACCGGGGCTTCCGCAAAAATGCTCGGAATTCCAGGAGAGAAAGAGAATATGGGGAAAGGTGTCAGCACCTGTGCTACTTGTGACGGCTTCTTTTTCCGGGATAAAAAAGTACTGATTATCGGTGGCGGGGATTCCGCTATGGAAGAATCCAATTTCCTGACGAAGTTTGCAAGTGAAGTGAACGTCGTACACCGCCGTCATGAGCTCCGCGCTTCTAAAATCATGCAGGATCGGGCGAAAAACAATGAGAAAATCACATGGAGTCTGAATAAGACACCAGTGGAGGTTATCTCTGACGGCATGAAAGTTTCCGGTCTTAAAGTGAAGGATAATGATACCGGAGAAGAGGAAGTTATTGAAGCGGACGGCATCTTCATTGCCATTGGGCATAACCCGAACACGGAATTTTTGAAGGGGCAAGTCGATACGGATGAAAATGGCTATATCCAGGTTACCCCAGGTACAACAAACACGAATATTCCTGGTCTTTTCGCCTGTGGTGACGTGCAGGACAACAAATATCGCCAGGCGGTTACAGCCGCAGGCACTGGTTGTATGGCAGCTATGGATGCCGAGAAGTACCTGGAAGGTGAAGTTACCATCGACTGGAGTCAAAACTTATCATCTTAAAATATTACAAAACGATCAGATATAAGTTCTGGTCGTTTTGTTTTTCTATTTATACTTATAATGAGTGCCTACGCAGATTTCGGTTTTTTCACTAATCTCCCATTCCTCTCAGAACCCTTTAATGCTCAACTATGTTACTAATTAGCTGGATAGTATCCATGCTCTTTAGGACGGGCATAACAGATTACTTCAATCCTTTTCATCATTCCATATAAATGGTCATACATTAGAGTAATAATCATTAAGGGGGAGAACTAATTGAAATCTGAGGAGCAACAGTTACTGCATAGAGCGATAAGTGAAATAACTGAAATCGCAGAGGGTTTCGGACTCGACTTCTACCCGATGCGTTATGAAATTTGTCCAGCGGATATCATTTATACATTTGGTGCTTACGGTATGCCGACGCGCTTTTCCCATTGGAGTTTTGGGAAGCAATACCACAAAATGAAACTACAGTATGATTTAGGTTTAAGTAAAATTTATGAATTAGTAATCAACTCCAACCCTTGTTACGCATTTTTGCTGAATTCCAACAGTCTGATTCAAAATAAATTGATTGTTGCTCATGTATTGGCACACTGTGATTTTTTCAAAAACAATGTTCGTTTCCAAAATACGAATCGTGATATGGTGGAGAGTATGTCGGCGACAGCCGAACGTATATCTGCATATGAAAAGAAATATGGTAAGAAAGAAGTGGAAGATTTTCTAAATGCAATACTGGCTATCCAGGAACATATCGATCCATCCTTGGTGCGGCCAAAATTAGAGTGGACATGGCAGGATGTCGAAGAAGTAGAAGAGGAAGATGAACCAGCATCAAGGCCGACACCTTATGATGATTTATGGAAACTTAGCGAATCCTCAGATAAAAGCATAAAGCCTGAGAGAAGAACAAAAAGAAAATTTCCACCTAGACCAGAGAAAGATATCTTGCTGTTCATCGAGCAGTACAGCAGGGAACTGGAGCCGTGGCAGCGTGATGTGCTGACAATGATGCGTCAGGAAATGTTATATTTCTGGCCACAGCTTGAAACGAAGATCATGAACGAAGGCTGGGCGAGCTACTGGCACGCACGGATTTTGCGTGAAATGGATCTGACCAGCAGTGAAGCGGTCGAGTTTGCAAAATTGAATGCAGGCGTCGTGCAGCCATCACGAACACAAATCAACCCTTATTATTTAGGGCTTAAAATTTTTGAAGATATTGAAGAACGCTATGATAATCCAACGGAAGAGATGAAAAAGCGCGGAGTCGAACCAGGATCAGGCCGCGAAAAGATGTTTGAAGTTCGTGAAATCGAGTCAGATATCTCTTTCATCCGAAATTATCTAACTAAAGATTTGTGCCGAAATGAGGATTTGTACCTATTCCAAAAGCAGGGAAAGGACTATAAAATTTCCGATAAGGATTATGAGGCAGTAAGAGACCAGCTGGTAACCATGCGGGTCAACGGCGGCTTTCCATACATCACCGTGAATGACGGCGATTTCTTGAAAAACGGGGAGCTTTATCTGAAGCATCATTATGAAGATGTCGAGTTGGACCTGGAATATTTGGAACGGACCCTGCCATATATTTATCAGCTATGGGGGCGTCCAGTCCATATGGAAACGGTTGTCGAGAAGAAAGAAGTACTTTTCAGTTACAGCGGGAAAAAGGTACAGAAGAAATTTTTATAACAGGAAATCACCCCATAGCGGAAAATATTCGTTATGGGGTGTTTTATGAGCGAGAATTTAATATCAAGAAGGAATTATTTTTAAGTTTGTTTAAGGGATCTGCGGCAATAGTGTGTTTCGTACACATTAATTTCCTAGGAGGAATAAATATGGAGCGCGGGGCAGTAATTGACCAAAATTGTTGATATTTGATTAAATCGAACAAATATTCTGTAATAAAATCATCAAATATAAGTTGGTGATGTCTATGACAGCAATTGATATCCTTAAAGCCAATCAAAAAATTAATCCAGCGGAAAAGTATCATTTACGAGAATATTTAATTGATGCTCTTAATGCATCATCCTCAACAGGAATGGTACTGCAAGAAATCTCTAAAAATAAGAATAAATAGAACTCGTCATCTTAATCATTGGATTAAATTAATTGAATATATGTTAGAGAGCTACTAACGGGGGAGGTTTGCGGAAGAAGGAAAGGATATTTGATGCCACAATAGACAGATATTACGCAGTTAGAAATACATGAAAATAATACGCTTATGGTATGGAGAGATCCATGATAAATAAAAATAGTCGAAGCAATGCTTCGACTTAAGGGATAAGGACTACCACCACTACGTGGGGGGAGGTTGTGGATTCGCAGTCCCAATAAAATTATTAAAAATCTTTCATAAGGTGGGAAGAATGGGAATGGCGGTTTGAACCAAGGCACAAATCTCCTTATTAGAAATTTGTTTTTAGGCATACTAGTAACGGTCTTTTACAAAAGCTGCACCTACAATAATCAGTAGAATAAACAACACAACAATCAACTCAAAGTTATTTCTATTTCTGCCGTCAGACATAGCTAAACTCACCTCCTTAAAAGTTATTGGTAAGAATATATCTCACATTGATAATATATGTTCTTAATCCTGAGAGGGATGGACGAGAAAACCATGGTAATAGTGGAAAAATTTTCATTCTGAAAAAAAGGATATAAACGGCTTAATGAATAGTACGACCCTAATGTGCAATAGAAAATGTACGTGTTCAACTAACAGGTGCGTTAGTTCAATAAGACAATATCGCTAAACAGAACTTCCAGGTGGTAATTGGAAGTTCTGTTTTTCTATAAATATTAACTTTAAACTTTAACAGAGCCTCAAATATTGCAGAAGCACCTTAGATGAACGAAGGGTGGGCTTCGTACTGGCACGCTCGAATCTTGCGGGAAATGGATCTTACCAGTAGTGAAGCAGTCGAGTTTGCAAAATTGAATGCAGGCGTCGTGCAGCCATCTCGAACACAAATCAACCCATATTATTTAGGGCTTAAAATCTTTGAAGATATTGAAGAACGCTATGACAATCCAACGGAAGAGATGAAAAAGCGCGGAGTCGAACCAGGTTCAGGTCGAGAAAAAATGTTTGAGGTTCGTGAAATCGAGTCAGATATTTCTTTCATCCGAAATTATCTAACCAAAGATTTGTGCCGAAACGAGGATTTGTATCTGTTCCAAAAGCAGGGAAAGGACTATAAGATTTCTGATAAAGACTATGAAGCCGTGCGCGATCAGCTAGTAACCATGCGTGTAAATGGTGGTTTTCCATATATCACCGTGAACGACGGTGATTTTCTAAAAAACGGGGAACTATATTTGAAGCACCATTATGAAGATGTCGAGCTGGATCTGGAATATTTGGAACGAACCCTGCCTTATATTTATCAGCTATGGGGGCGTCCAGTTCATATGGAAACAGTTGTCGAGAAGAAAGAAGTACTGTTCAGTTACAGTGGCAAAAAGGTACAAAAGAAGTTTTTATAGCGGTAATTCACCCCATAGCGGAAAATATTCGCTATGGGGTTGTTTTTTATTTGAAGAATGGAAGCTAGCCTTGGCGGTATGCTGTTTTCTGGATTTTTGTATAGTAGAGGATTGAGGTATACTAATTCCATATCAAAAAGGAGGGAGAGCGTTGATTTATAAAAACATAGCAGCTATTGCCGCTGGTGGCGCAATTGGAGCGGTATTCAGATATTTGATTAATCTTCAGTTATTATCAACCGGCCTCCCGACAGGCACGGTTATTGAAAACCTCACTGGGAGTCTAATGCTGGGAATGGTTACGGGATGGATGTTACATAGCAGCACGAGAGAGTGGATTAATAAAGGGATTGGGGTAGGTTTTTGCGGAGGGTTTACGACGATGTCGACATTAGCTAGTGACTCGTTCGTTCTCGGCAGTCAATTCTCTTTTATGGCTTCCGTCATTTATCTTACAGTTTCTTTATTCGGAGGCGTACTGCTTGCTTTTGGAGGGTTGATACTGGGAACACAATGGAGTGAAAGTTATAGGAAGGTGAGGGAATCATGAATATGTTTGCAGTCGCTATTGGAGGTGCCTTTGGCGCAGTGGCAAGATACCTGTTTGGCCTCCTTATCATGAACCGGTTTCCTCATCCCCGTGTCCCAGTAGCCATGTTGTTTGTCAATGTGCTTGGCTCTTTTGGCCTTGGCTTGTTTTTTGGCCTTATCTATGGAGAAATTCCTGAATACGTTTATGATGATACATGGTTTTTAGTGGCAGGAATCGGCTTTTTTGGGGCCTTCACAACTTTTTCAACTTTTTCTGTTGAAACAGTAGAGCTTGTGCGGAAGGGAAGCTATAAAAAAGTCTGGATTTATGTATCTCTTTCCTTATTAGGCAGTTTGCTCACTTTTATTACTGGTTTACATATAGGAGAACTTTTATAAACCTGTACTTTGCAACGACATATCCTGGCGATCTTACAGAATTTTTTCTTGCTAAGAAATGGATTGTTGCTTATTCTATAGGGTATGGATAACAGTCATTAGATAAAAAGATGAAAGCTGTGAGATGTAATGAAATTAAAACATCATAAAATGAAAAGTCTTGATCGAATACATCGGTTCACCTCTGTCCAAATAATTGTTTTATATTATCTATCAGCAGTAGTCATTGCTACAATGCTGCTCAGTCTGCCATTTGTCCATCGTCCTGAGGTCGATGTGACTTTTATAAATACGCTGTTTACTGCCGTCAGTGCCATTAGTGTTACCGGACTTACGGTTGTTTCTACTGCTGATACTTTCAGTGTTCCAGGGTACTTTGTGTTGATGTTCATCCTTCAGTTCGGAGGAATCGGTATCATGACGCTGGGCACTTTCATATGGCTTCTATTTGGTAAGCGGATCGGGTTGCGGGAAAGGCAATTGATTATGACGGATCAGAATCAATCTACTCTTTCCGGGCTTGTTCAACTGATGAAGCAAATACTAGGACTTATCCTTGTCATTGAGTTTATAGGTTTTTTGATTTTGGGTACCTATTTCTTGCAATATTTCCCAACCTGGCAGGAGGCTTATTATCAGGGGGCATTTGCTGCGGTCAGTGCTACAACGAATGCAGGTTTTGATATTACTGGAAGCTCGCTTGTCCCGTTTGCCGATGACTATTTTGTACAATTTTTAAATATAGTATTATTGATTTTTGGAGCGATTGGTTTTCCTGTGTTAATTGAACTGAAAGAATTCTTAACTTATAAGGGAGATAACTATCGTTTTTCTCTTTACACCAAATTGACTACATCGACATTTTTCCTGCTGGTAGCTGTAGGTATGATTTTTATTTTAATCTTTGAACAAGGGAACTTCCTGGCCGGAAAAGAGTGGCATGAAAGCTTCTTTTATGCTTTATTTCAATCAGTCACTACACGCAATGGCGGACTGGCTACAATGGATGTCAGTGAGTTTGCTACTGGAACTTTACTAGGTATAGCAATGCTGATGTTTATAGGGGCTTCTCCTAGTAGTGTCGGCGGCGGCATACGTACTACTACGTTTGCAATCGCGGTATTAAGCCTTTTTGTTTTCGCGCGAGGAAAGACTACAATCAAGATTTTTGACCGGGAAATTCATCAGCAAGATGTTATTCGTTCTTATATTGTGATCATGACGGCATCATTGATTTGCGCATTTGCAGTGATTACTATGGCAACGATTGAGGATGCATTCACTTTGACAGAAATCATATTTGAAGTTTCCTCTGCTTTTGGGACTACTGGTTTATCGATGGGAATCACACCAGAGCTAAGTACAGGAGGCAAAATTGTCATCATTATACTCATGTTTATAGGCCGGATTGGAATATTCTCTTTGTTATTCATTATTAGAGGCAGAGAGATCAAAGAACATTATCACTATCCAACTGAACGAGTCATCATCGGTTAATTTATATGCATATTCTTTGTAGAATACAAAAAAGGGGCTGTCCCATAAGTCTGTAACAGACTAATTGGGGCAGCTTTTTTCGTTTATTGTTGATATCGGAAAAGTGGGGCTGGGAAACGATT
>NZ_JAASRY010000007.1 GCF_011761345.1 Thalassobacillus devorans | reverse complement strand
GATTTTCTGCGTGTAGGCGTATAAGATAACTTTTGTCATCATTTTTGGGTGATAGGAGCTCCGACCGCCCCCTTGATATTGGGAGAAAAAGAGGTCATCGTTCACCTGTTCCACCATGGCGTGAATGACCCGGACCACATGGTCCTCGGGAATTAAATCACTGAAGTCCATTGGTAGAACTAACTGCCCCATGTTATAATCAATGAAAGTAGCTGAAGAGTTACTCATAAAAAATCGCCTCACTTTTCGTTTTTTGTTGGTTTGGTCGCTTACATTATAACGAATGAGGCGATTTTTTTGTATGGAAAAAAGAAGATTTTTGCATTGTTGATGGCCAATTTGGGCAGGGAAACGATGAGACTCCTGCGGGAGAGGCAAGGCTGACGAGGCCCCGCAGGGCGAGAAGCCCGAGGAGACTTGTCGTCTTCCCCGCGGAAAGGGAATCGTTTCCCTGCCCCACTTTTCCGGTATCAACAATAACGAAAAAAGGCTGCCCCTATAAGTCTCTTACAGACTTATGGGACAGCCCCATTTTTTATGAAGAATGCTGCAGGTGGTCGTTAACTGCTGGCTCTTTCTTCAATATAGTAGCGATCAGTACGACTAAAAGCAATGCTACGATGACATAGAAGAAGGAAGTGCCTGGGAACAAATCAATAAAAGCACCGCTTAAAAACGGGCCGCTGATACTGCCGACACTGAAGGCGATGCCACACATAATATTTCCAGCAGGTAAGAGTGATTTTGGCAGAATATCGGTCATGTAGGAAAGCCCTAAGGAATAGAGAGAACCGACACATAACCCTGCCAGCGCAAATAGTACGAAGAGCCAGAATGCGGAGTCTTCGAGTAATGCAGCAAGAAAAAACGCTAAAGTACCGGCTGCTACGACAAGGGAAATCACTTTTTTACGACCTGCTTTATCGCTCCACATACCCAATGGTATTTGGGATAAAAGGCTTGCTGCTGCAAAAAAAGGGATGATCAATGAAAGAATGTTAACATCATGACCAATCCGCATGCCGTAAACTGGGAAAATCCCGTGCAAGGTAGCTTCCAGAAAACCATAAGTAAGCGGGGGGAGAAATGCGACCCAGGCTAACTTGATGGCCTGTCCAAATCTGCTGATCGAACTGCCCATATGAACGTTATGGCTATCTTTCGCTGGTAATTCATTTCTGACCCAAAACATACTGGACCAGACGATGGCGCTCAGCAAAGCGGAAAGCAAGAATGGTAAATATATATGAATAGATAATAAGTTTGTCATCAATGGACCTACTGTAAAGCCTGCACTAAAAAATAAACCGTAGTATGCGATACTTTTTCCTCTGGTCTCAGGAGAAGCTGTGGATGTAATCCAAGTCTGGGTTCCGAAGTGAAGCATATGGTCCCCAATACCAATAGTCATCCGTAAAATAAACCAAAACCAAAGCGCCTGCCAAAATGGGAATAAAGCCATGGAGGTGAATACGAATGCCCCGCCGATTAGAATCACTGGCTTATACCCTGCTTTTTGCATCGGTTTTTCCATAAAAGGAGAAGCTATCAGCACTCCAATATACAGTCCAGTGGCATGGAGGCCATTAATGGATGAAGAAATTCCTTTTTGCTCTAAAATGACTGCAAGCAATGGAAGCAGCATGCCTTGAGAGAAACCTGAAATCGCTACTAAGGCGATGAGGATCTTGAAGCGAGTATTAGCTTGGACCATTCTTTATCCTCCCCCTCAAAAAACTTCTTTCATCCTATCGGAGAATAATGGTAATGGCAAGAAAAATGCAAACTTTGAGTAAAAGATGTTATTCCCTGAGCTTGTTCTGTTAAAATGAGAAAAAGAACGTCATAAAGGAGTGGTATAATGGAATTTTTTATTAGAGAGAATGGAATTCGAACGCAATTGGAATATGGAGAACTGAATATATCCAGTAATGAAGAATTTGGTTTCCGCCCCTACCAATTAATGGTTTCGTCCATCGTTGGCTGCAGTGTAGGTGTCTATCGTAAAATTTTAGACAAACAACGGGTGAAGTATGAAGATATTAAAGTTACCGCAGATGTAACCCGCAATCCAGATGAAGCTAATCGGATTGAAAAGGTGGCGATTCATTATGTTGTGAAAGGACATAACATCAGTCGGGATAAACTGCAGAAAAACTTGGAAATCGCCCGTAATAACTGTTCGATGGTACAGTCTGTTAAAGACAGTATCGAGGTGCAAGAAACGGTAGATTATATCGAGCTTAGCATGTAAATAATTCCTGTAAAGCGTGTCCTATGTTGATAGGACGCGTTTTTTAATATATGGATGAGATGACCTGATGAATAAAAAGCCCTTTATTTCAAATGATAATCAAAAAAGAAAGGGGCTCCCTTATATGAGAACGTGGATCTTGTCCATCATGGCATTATTATTGGTGTTATTCGCGGCTGAGCCGCTTCTTCTACAAGCAGAAGATAAGAAAGAAGAAGGACGGCTGCCAAGTCACGTTTTGAATATCT
Source organism: Thalassobacillus devorans (assembly GCF_011761345.1). GTDB lineage: Bacteria > Bacillota > Bacilli > Bacillales > Halobacillaceae > Thalassobacillus > Thalassobacillus devorans. The sequence continues at coordinate 137,502 of NZ_JAASRY010000007.1, read as the reverse complement.
CTAAAGACAATACCTATCCTAACTCAACAGAAGACCAGGTTGTCCTTGAGCCAAGTGAACTGACAGATGAACTGTTAAAAGAAGCTGAGGTGAAAATCACGAATCCACAGCTAATTGAATTATTGAATGAAACGAATTTGAAACCTTCTCCATTAGCCATTGGGTATCGCGGCGAGGTTTACTTAGGAAAGTGGCCATTGAACTACACTTCCAAGGAGACGAGCATAAATTGGGAATATCAGCATATCAACACAAATGAACTGAACAATCAGGCGAGTCAACAAACAGAAAAAATGAATTACCTCCAAAAAGATGAAAAACATATTAAAGGTGGTCTTACAGCCAAAATTGATACCCCTGATCAAGTGAAACGCATGCTTCTATTAGAAGCCCAAAACAATACCAACCTTCCGTTGTCTTTTCATACGGTCGTGGGCAGTGGTACGAAACAGCAGAATACCTATGCGGTTCCGTCTAAAAAAATTGGTTCATTACAAGCATATGCTCCAGCAGTCAATGAAAAAGGAACAGTTGCTTTTGGTGAAGTATATATTCAATTGAAAGGGTCCAAAAAGCAATTAATCGTAAAAAACATAAAAAAACAAGGAATTGGAGCCTGGATACCAATTCAGGACCATGTATCTTACTCTTTCCAGTTGAAATAACCAGCATACACGCTTGATCCGGTCACTTGGATCAGGCGTGTTTTTTACTTTTAGATGTTTAACTTTGTTACAGGGGGAAGGCTTTCACCAGTAATTCTAAAGTTATATTCCTGTACTACATGGACAAACCGGATTATTTCTACTATGATAGTGCATGGTATCAATCGAAGAAACTCGTAAAGAATACAATGAACAAAGGAGTTTATGCATGGCTCAAGAAGAAAAACTTCAAGACCTGAAAATAAGATTGGCAGCCTTTATGTCACGACTGGATGAAATGGAACCGGAAGAGACATCCGTGCAGGATATTGATCAGCTTATACAAATGCTTGAAGAACTTGAAAAGAAAATGTAACTTCCAAGACAAAACCGCACCCATCAACGTGCGGTTTTTATTATTTAGAGGGGAGGGACTTGTTATTATATGGGAATGAAACAATAAGGGGTTGATTTTTATAACACCTTCCTTTATTATGGTAAATCGTTAACGAACTAAATTTAAAATGGGTGAGAGGAGAATTTATATGGCGTGGGCTGTTATTATTTCAGTGCTGATAATGACTGTGCTCAGTCTATTGCGTGTTAATGTGATTATCGCAATCATTGCTGCAGCTTTATCAGCAGGGCTCATAGCTGGAGAATCGCTGCAAAATTCCTTGGATATGTTGATTAATGGGATGGGGAATCAGGCGAGCGTTGCTTTAAGCTATATTTTATTAGGTGCCTTCGCAGTGGCGATCAGTTACTCGGGCATAACGAATATATTAGTGAATTATTTATTGAAAGTGTTGAAAAATAAGCGTGTCATCATGTTATTAGTAATTGCTGGTGTGGCATCGTTATCTCAGAATGTCATTCCCGTTCATATTGCATTCATACCTATACTAATTCCACCTTTGTTAAAGCTTTTTGACCAAATGAAACTGGATCGACGCGGGGTAGCTGCTGCCTTAACATTTGGTTTGAAAGCACCTTATGTGATGATTCCCGCTGGCTTTGGGTTGATTTTCCATCAGACCATTCAGGACGCCATGGGGACCAGCGGAGTTGATGTAGGTATCGGAAGTATCGCTCTGTCATTATTGATTCCTGGTTCGGGGATGATTATTGGCTTGCTTGTAGCTGTGTTCTTTTCTTATCGTAAACCAAGAGATAAATACCAAGTCAATGAAGCAGAAGTAGAGACAGAAGTCACAAAAGGCATTGAAAATGCTTCATTTAGTGCGAAACATGCCTGGACGCTTGTAGCCGTGGCAGGAGCACTAGGAGTACAAATTTGGACCGAAAACTTAGTATTAGGAGCATTGACTGGACTTGTTCTTATGTTTGTATTTCTTGTAGTACCTTTCCGTCGTGGTGACGAAGTGGTCACGAATGGTATTGGCATGATGGGAATGATAGCATTTGTTATGCTGATTGCCGCCGGCTATGCCAATGTACTGCAGGAAACGGGTTCAATCGATGCGTTAGTTGAATCAAGCTCTGATATGATAGGTGACAACAAAGGTCTAATCGCTTTCATCCTGTTACTCGTCGGTCTTTTGGTTACCATGGGAATTGGTTCTTCCTTCGGTACAGTACCAATCCTGGCAGCGCTATTCGTACCTATCGGTGTTGCTGCAGGTTTCTCTCCGATGGCATTGGCTGCTTTGATTGGAACAGCAGGGGCACTAGGGGATGCTGGTTCTCCGGCATCAGATAGCACGCTGGGACCAACATCAGGGCTTGCTGCTGACGGGAAGCATCATCACATTTGGGACACATGTGTACCAACCTTCTTGCATTATAATGTTCCTTTGTTCATTTTTGGCTGGATTGCAGCCATGGTTCTATAGTTTGGTTGTTTAAGAAGCACCTGTTCGGCAGGTGCTTTTTTTGCTTAAGATGGAAAAGTAAGTCAGGTATATCAGTGGATACTTGCTGTAAACTAAGAAAAAAGCAGGTGTACAACGATGAAAAAGATAACACTTCTAATCCTTTCCATTTTGATACTGCCTTTATTTCCGATATCAGCCGCTGCTTATGGTTGGGGGTATGAAAAAAATAAGGATGGTTCCCCTCCGGATGTTGGTTTTTATGGGCCATTATTGGAACAACATGATGGCTTTTATATAGATAAGTCAGGCGACAAAGAAATATATATTACTTTTGATAACGGGTATGAAGAAGGATATACAGGTCAAATTCTTGACATATTAAAAGAGAAAAGGGTGCCGGCAGCATTTTTTATTACAGGCCATTATATAAACAGTGCTCCTGAGCTTGTGAAACGAATGAATAAAGAAGGCCATATAATCGGCAACCATTCCTGGCATCACCCTGACTTTACTTCGTCCTCGAAGTCGCGAATTAAAGAAGAGCTGGACAAAGTAGAAACAGCGGTAGCCCAATTGACTGACCAGAAAGATATGCTTTATTTACGCCCTCCCCGTGGCACATTTACAGCTAAGTCATTGGAATTGACGAGAGAATTGGGTTATATTAATGCCTTTTGGTCCATTGCATTTGTGGATTGGAATACCGGCCAGCAAAAAGGCTGGAAGTATGCTTATGATAGCTTGATGAGTCAGGTTCATCCCGGGGCTGTGATGTTGCTTCATAGCGTTTCCGAAGATAATGCACTTGCCTTAGAAAAGATAATCGATGATTTGCGTGCACAAGGTTATACGTTTCATAGCCTGGATCATTTAATGATGAAAAAACTGCTGCCAAGAGGCGGATATTGGTACTGATATGGAGACACTGAAAAAAGTGTCTCTATTTGATGTTTTTCGACAAAATATTTATATATTGTCTGGTAAGATAATCATAAATGGTAAACAAACCGTGGGACAGAGGTTTCAAATACTTCGCATAGGTACAAGGACCTGTTTTAAAGTTGATCAAAAAGATGGTAGCCCTGTGTATTCCTATTTATGACAATGCCTTTATTATCATCTACCTTTGTAAGGGGTTTTACCTAATTTCCACAAAATTGTAAGAATATATTCAAAATTTAAATAATTTTGTTATAATAGTACCTACGGAGCATACAATCGTTACCTTAAGTATCATAAGGAAAGAGGTATTCCATTGATGTTAATTGAGAGGATGCAATATGGTTTGGAGGAAAGTGACGTATTAGCGCTGTTTGATCTTATTGATCAGAATGTTTGTCTCATTAACTTAGAAACTAAAACGGTAACATGCAGTCGTTCGATGCAGAAAGAAATTTCTACGAAGGAAGAGATCCTTCTCGATGACTGGCTGGACTTGTTCTATGTTTACGACCAATTCGGCATACAACATTCATTGAAGCATGTCACAAAGAAAGAGACCTTATACAGCAAAGCGCGCCTTCTCTTCAAGACACATCATCAATGGGTGCGATGTGCGTTTAAACCGCTATCCCATCGAAGAGTTGCTGTTGTTATCCAGCCTTTACATAAGGATGATAATAGCATTTCCCACCATATGCTTCTTGCTGAGTATAACCAAAAGACATCAAAAGTTAAAGAAAGCTCCAATGTACTGGCCGCAGTACAAGAAAAACAAACACTAACGGACAAGCCTCCTGAAATGAATTTTGCTGAATTGCATAAACAAATGAAAGCGATCACGGAAAACTTTCCGCATGGTTTAGCACTGATTAATAAGCAGTGGCAATTGACGTATGCTAATCCGCAAATGGAGCGGATACTTGGTAAAAATCTGCAGTCCCTTTATAAACATAAATTATGGCAATTATATCCGATCAGTGACTACTACCTTTTTTATCGCCATTACTATATGGCGTTAGAAATGGAACAGCCGGTTACTTTTGATGCTTACATGAAAGAACGGAAGATGTATGCGAGAATCACGATTTATCCGACAGATGACGGATTCACTATCTTTATCCAGGATGTGACAATCAGGAAGAAATATCTTCAGGCCTTGCAAGAATCCGAAAAACGATTTAGCTTGTTAGCTGATAATATCAAAGACGTCTTCTGGATTTGTGATGAATCATTCATGGAATTGATGTATGTCAGTCCACGCTTCAGTGACTTATTCGGTATTTCATTAGAAAAAAGAAGAGATGACCCGCTATGCTGGTGGAAGCAGTTAACGGAAGAAGGAAATTATGACTATATCCTTGAAGGATATCGAAAGATGAGGAGCGAAAACTGTCAGATAGAATACCCAATCACCACACCTTCTGGAGAAGTGAAATGGATACGGACCAGGGGATTCCCGGTCCAGGAAGGCAATGAAAAATACATTGTTGGTATCAGTGAGGATATTACCGAGATGAAAGAAAAGGAAGCTTTCATGCGCCAATCTGAACAGCTTTCCACGATTACCCAGATGTCAGCTGGTATCGCCCATGAAATCAAAAACCCGTTAACCGCTTTGAAAGGATTCATGCAGCTTGGTGCCGCTAATCCAGAATTGAGGGACTCTTATAATGATTTATTGTTAAGTGAGGTCAATCGCATTGAGTCGATTGTCAATGATTTTATGATGCTTGCCAAGCCGGCTTCATCAAAGCAGTTAGAAGCTGTCAATATTAAGCAAATGATTGATTATGTATTGGAACTCTACCAATCGTTGATTGCAGAGAAGGCCATTAACATTGATACTTCAATCAATTGCGGCGAATATACGCTGGAGTCTGATCCGAACAGGTTTAAGCAGATATTGATAAATATCATTAAAAATGCCCTGGAAGCTGTAGAATATAAAGGTACAGTCTGCATTGATGTCATTTGTGACTATAGTGAGGCTAAAATAGTAGTTAAAGACAATGGTAAAGGCTTATCCGAGGAAAGGCTAAAAAGGCTCGGAGAACCTTTTTTTACAACCAAAAAAGATGGTACAGGCTTAGGAATTATGGTGACTAGAAAGATGGTCGACGATTTAGGTGGCACTATTAAATATAGCAGTGAAGAAGGAAAGGGTACGTGTGTTGCGATAGCTTTTCCAATGTAATAAACAGACCTATACTGGGTCTGTTTTTTTTCGACATATTTCCCGGGGAATAGCCCCTTTAAAGTTAAAAGATTTGTACAATTATGAATGATGAAATTGCTTGAATCGCTTACATGAAAGTTTTTTTGTAGTTTTGTGCATAGCTGTTTACAAACCTCGAAAGCCTCGTTATAATCCCGATTGTGTCGAAATAAGAAACGTGCTGAATAACTATAAAATAACACAAGGGGGCTTTCTGATGATAAAAAAATTGTGGTCATTTTTACTTATGAATCTTGGTGCATTTTTTGTGGCGGTGAATGTGCATTTTTTCTTGTCACCAAATGATCTGGCAACTGGTGGAGTCAGTGGGCTCTCGATTGTAATGAATAAAGTTTTTCCAGATATGTCACTCGGTCTTATCATGTTGATATTGAATATCTTGTTATTCATAGTTGGTATCATTTTTTTAGGGTTTCAGTTTGGTGCAAAAACTATTTACGCAAGCTTAGCCCTTTCCTTTATGGTATGGGGGCTGGAAGTAGTCTACCCGATGGGAGCTCCGCTAAGTAATGATATTTTAATTCAGTTAATCATTGGTCAGATTATTGCTGCCACCGGGATGGCCATCGTATTCCATCAAGGTGCCTCGACAGGCGGAACGGACATCTTGGCTATGATTATGAATAAGTATTTTTCTGTTGAAGTAGGGAAAGGTGTGCTGATGGCTGATATTGCTATTGCTGCCTCATCTGTTTTCCTATTTGGTCCAGCAATCGGAATGTATGCTTTCTTCGGGGTCATTCTGAATGGTTTAGTCATCGACTATGCTCTTCAGCAATTCGATCATAAAAATGAAATTGTCATCATTAGCAGGGAAAGCGAGCAAGTCCGTGAATTTATTGTTCGGCAGCTTGGGAAGGGGGCAACTATTCATACTGCCCGAGGTGCTTTTAACTATGAAGATAAAGAAGTTATAACGACAATCCTTGGTCGTAAGGATTTTGCGCGTCTGAAAAAATATATTTCTTCCATTGATGAGCGCGCATTTGTTACTGTGCATTCCATGAATGAGATATTAGGCGAGAACTTCAAACGTCTGGCTTAGTAGAAAAACCGGTTGAAACAAAAAGTTTCAACCGGTTTTTTTCCATTAAATCTCCCTTTTCTTGAAGACTCAGTTTCAAGATATAGTGTTGCCGTTACGGTAATAACATTGTGGAGGTCCGGGAAATCACTCGCTTTCCATGGGCGTACGGTGAGCTTCCTCGGGCTTTAAAGCCCTGCGGGATCTCACCATGTACTATCCTCCCATCGGAGTCTCGCAATTTCCCGGCCCTCATTGCGTTTATGAGAGAACGGAAACATCATTATAAATCACTTCAAACTTAGTAAGGGTCCTTTTGAAAAATGGCCTGTTATCTGAATCCATGGTCTTTAAAGAGAAAATGTGAAAGACATCTTCACCTTTGTGAATGGTCCGTTATCCAATAACGGATAAGGCGGCAGGGAACCGGTGAGACTCCCGTGGGAGAAGGGACAAGGCGAGACCCCACAGGGAGTGAAACGACCGAGGAGGCTCGCCAGTCCCCCACAGGAAAGCGAATCGTTTCCCGGCAGCCTTTCCTGTTGACGCGGTAACGGACCAAACAACATCTCGAAATCAAGTCTTCGACTTTTCGTCCCATTTTACTTTTGAAATAATTACAACAATTATGAATTATTTGATATAATACGATTGAAAGAAGCTACTAGATTTTTGGAAGGGGATATGAGATGAATAGAGAATCATTAATTGCTCCAGAAACTTATAATGTAGTCAGTGAAATTGAGAAATATGCGGGTGATCCTGATCGCAAAGCGCTGCAATGGGAAGATGAACAGGGGAACCAGGAAGAAATTACATATGCCGAATTAATAAAAAATGCGAACAAAATTGGTAACGCTTTCAAACAGGAAGGGCTTCAAAAAGGCGATAAGGTATTGATCATGATTCCGCGTCTGATTGAGGCTTACCAGGTATATGTAGGGGCTTTAAAAGCTGGTCTTGTTGTGATTCCAAGCTCTGAAATGTTAAGAACGAAAGACCTTCAATATCGTATTTCCCATGGTGAAGTAAGTGGGGTTGTAAGCTACCACCCCTACACAGGGCAGTTTAAGGACATAATAGAAGTCGATGCACTTAAAAAGTTTACAGTCGGTGGAGCGGTTGAAGGGTGGACTTTTCTTGACGAACTCCTCGACCAAAACAAGGTAGCCGCTGAATTGGAGGTGGCGAATACATCGCGAAATGATATGGCTTTCTTATCCTATACGTCTGGGACTACTGGCAACCCCAAAGGTGTAGTGCATACACATGGATGGGGGTATGCCCATTTGAAAACAGCAGCCGAAAATTGGCTTAGTATCCAGGACGGGGATACCGTTTGGGCGACAGCTGGCCCAGGGTGGCAGAAGTGGATTTGGAGTCCATTTCTTTCTGTGTTAGGTTCTGGAGCTACTGGTCTGGTATATCAAGGAAAGTTTGATCCAAAAATTTATCTGAGCATTTTGGAACGCTATACGGTTAATGTGCTGTGCTGTACACCAACAGAATACCGCCTGATGGCAAAAGTCGATAATTTGGATGATTATCATCTTCCGGCGTTGCACAGTGCTGTCTCTGCCGGAGAGCCGCTGAACCGGGAAGTAATCGACACTTTCCAGAAGCATTTTAATGTTACCGTCCGTGATGGCTACGGACAAACAGAAAACACGCTGTTAGTCGGGGTAATGAAGGACATGGATGTCAAGCCAGGATCTATGGGTAAACCAACTCCAGGAAATCGGGTAGAAATCATTGATGAACTGGGACAGCCAGTCGGAGTTGGCGAAGTTGGCGATATTGCCGTACACTTGGAAACTCCAGCGCTCTTCAAAGAGTACTACAAAGACCCAGAACGCACGAAAATGTCTTACCGTGGCGATTATTATGTAACAGGGGATCAGGCTTCCAAGGATGAAGACGGTTATTTTTGGTTTGAAGGAAGAAGCGATGACATCATCATCAGCTCTGGATATACAATAGGGCCTTTCGAAGTGGAAGACGCTTTAGTGAAACACCCTGTCGTCCAGGAATGTGCCGTAGTTGCAAGTCCAGATGAAGTCCGCGGTAATATTGTGAAAGCATATATCGTATTGAAGGAAAATGTCAATGGTAATGAAACACTGGTCAAGGAACTACAGAACCATGTGAAGGAATTGACAGCACCTTATAAATACCCAAGAAAGATCGACTTTATTGGAGAGTTGCCAAAAACCACTTCTGGTAAAATCCGCAGAGTCGAATTAAGGCAAAGGGAGAAGCAGCAAACATAAATAAAAATAGCCAGGTGGCAAAAGGTGTCACCTGGTTTTCAGATTGAAATCATTCTCCCGCCTTATTAGGAAGGTCTTGGTATGTTACACTTAGATTACTAACCTGTATAGGGGGAAGAACGTGAATAAGGTCAAACGTGTCGCATTTATTATCGTTATAGGTATAGCTGTGGCTGTTATTCCGTTCCAAGTTCAAAGTCCGGAGATGGATCAACAGGAAAAATGGGAGAGCTTGGAGCTGGAACAGACAAAACCTGAATGAACCGCAAACAATTTGCCTTTCTCTATTAGAGAAAGGCTTTCTTTTACTATATTAATAAGTAAAGATACTTCTTTTTTATTCATAATAGGACTTGGCGGTTAAACGACTGAATTACGGGTTAAGGAGGAAGCATATGATAAGGGAAGCAATGTTAGAAGACGCAGGTGAGTTAGCAAAGCTGGTAAATTTATTAGGATATCCGACCACTATAAAGGAAATGTCCGCACGGTTTGCGAAAATCAAAATGAAGACGGACTATCAGACTTATGTATATGAAGAATCAGGGCAACTGAACGGAATGATTGGGATGATCCATAGCTTCCGTTATGAAAAGAATGAAAGCTATGTGAGGGTGGTTGCTGCTATTGTGGAGGAGGAACATCAGGGAAGAGGAATTGGAAAAGAGTTATTCCAACGCGCAGAACAATGGGGGAAAGCGCGCGGAGCAGCTTCTATAATCCTGAATAGCGGTAATCGTCCTGAACGGCAAACGACCCATCATATATATGAAAAGTGGGGGTATAGGAAGAAATCGACCGGTTTTTATAAGCCGATTTCCTGAATAAAATAACTTAAAGAACGCCAACTCATGGACAAGGAGTTGGCGTTCTGTTTAAAAAAGTTGAATAATACATGTTTCGGTACAAAAAATCCGGCCGTTTGGATTTGGTTTTTCAAAGCAATCCTAAGTTTCCATGTTAAGCGCCTCTCCGGGCTGGATTGTAATTGCAGGCAGGTTTTCTTTATTTAACGCATATACCGCAGATTGGCATGTAAGCTGTGACCGGGAGTCCTCCTATAGGGAAACTTGTATAATTAAGGGAATATTCTGCCATCTATAATTTTAATCTTTACAACTTGTAAAAGCAAAAGTAATACTATAATGTTTTAAGCGAATGATATAATGTAAATGAACTTATTAGTCAAGGAGTGAACCAGCGTGAGCAGACGTTTCACCCATATATTCAATTCATTAGTAGGTATTATGCTTCTTACCGAAGGTGGAATCTATATATTCATGATGAATAAAGATGACACGTTTCATTTACGAAGCATTATTGTCACCCTTCTGCTTCTAATGGCATGGGGGATGTCGTACCGTAAGCAATTGGCGAATCAAAACTCTACTGCCTGGCTTACCGTGACTTTGATCATTATGATCCCGATGATCCTGCCGTGGCTTTTTTTTATATAACAATAGGGGGCAGGAAACTCAAAAAAAGAGGTATCCTAATCCCCCGAAGATCACAGCACTTCCTAAGTAAAGGTGGCCGAAAAAACGATGTTTTATTTCTTCTGCGCTCAATTCTACAATACCCGCAAATACTAAGAATAGCGCAGATATGATAAAGGTGGTCAACTCCACTGCATTCCACGTTTTAGTTTGAACAGAAATCAACAGCCATATTTCGACAGGTATGGCTGTCACTAATGGAAAATACAAGGGATTGAACCATTCATCCCACTTTCTCCAATCCTTCATTTTATTTCTACTCCTTCCTTACAAAAGCAAGACTCCGAGCAAACTTCCTGCTGTTCCAAATCATAATACAAACCCTATATTCCATCCAGTAATACGATAGCTCTTTTGTTAATTCACTCGTCCGTATAACGTTGTATTAAATGTTCCTGCATTTTCAATTCCATATAATAGCCTCCAACATTAAATAGATGATTAATAAATGGGAGGAAATAGAGCAGACTTAATAGCAAAGCTGTTAAAGTCATAAAACAAGGCAAATCTCCAATGGAAGGTTCTGTCTGCGGGAATATACATTTACTTGGTCTGCAAATATTACGGTAATGATTAAGAAAGGTCGATTCGACAGAAACAGAAATCATTATTCCCGCAACCCTGAGCCCACGCTCCAATACCGCCGAATCGATTAATAACATTGATAAATAAAACGAACAGGCTGTATGTCAAAGTATTTAGAAAGCCCACGAATGATAAGACCTCCATTCCGCAATTTGGAGATTCGTTTTATTTCGACAAAATAGTATGTAATTCGACAGAGACTCTTTCTGGCGTGAGATATTTTAATGTCACACTGCGAAAAGCGAGTATAGCCGGTTTGTTGCTTTATCATGGTTTTGATACAGTAATTAACTGGTGTAAGGAAGAACATCTTATATACTTGTTCTCTATTTAAGTCACTTCAAATTGTGGTTGCAGTAATCATAACAAAATATGAAAGGCAGGTAGTGAAATGAATACTAAAATAATTGACTGGCCCACGTTTATAGGAGCCTTTGCCTTGTTGCTATTGGTGGTTATTCCACTTGTTATTTTTCCGGAAGCCGGGGCAGCATTGGTGGATCAGGCGAACACTTTCATGACCTCTAATTTCGGCGTCTTATACTTAGTAATGGGTTTATTGGTGTTTGCTTTCCTGATTTTTGTGGCTTTCAGTGAAAATGGCCATATTTTATTAGGGGATGAGGGGGAGAAGCCTGAATTTAATTCTTTCTCCTGGGCAGCTATGCTATTCGCGGCTGGTATCGGTTCCAGTATTTTGTACTGGGCCGTCATCGAATGGGCGTATTATTATCAAGGACCGCCCTTTGGCATCGAACCGGAATCGAAAGAGGCGATCCAGTGGTCGACCGCATATGGGATTTTTCATTGGGGACCGATCGCATGGGCAATCTATACACTTCCGGCACTCCCAATCGCTTATTTCTACTATGTGAGGAAAAAGCCCGTACTGAAGATCAGTGAGGCTTGCAGGCCATTATTAGGAAAAACAGTAGATGGTCCACTCGGGCACATCATTGATATTTTATTTATGTTCGGATTAATGGGAGGAGCAGGCACAACCCTGGCGCTTGGTACTCCAATGATTGCAGAAGGTGTCAGCGATCTGACTGGTTTTGAAGCCGATATGACGATGCAGGCATTCATACTGCTATTATGTACGGCCATTTTCGCTTTCAGTGCTTATTCTGGTTTGAAAAAAGGGATCAAGCTGCTTAGTGATATCAACTTATGGCTTGCACTTTTCCTGTTAGGTTTCATCTTTGTATTCGGTCCGACAAGGTTTATCACAGAGACGACTACGAATAGTATTGGCATATTACTTGATAATTTCTTCAAAATGGCAACTTGGACAGAACCATTTGGTAATATTGGTGAATTTGAAGAAACTGGATTCCCAGAAGGATGGACCATTTTCTATTGGGCATGGTGGCTTGTGTATGCTCCATTTGTCGGTTTGTTCGTGGCGCGTATATCCAGAGGGCGTACGATCCGGCAGATGATCCTTGGTACAATGGTATACGGAACGCTCGGGTGTATCCTGTTCTTTGGAATCATGGGGAACTTCGGGCTTTACATGCAGATGACTGGGTCTTTTGATGTCATTAGTTATATGAATGAATATGGAGCCCCAGCTGCTATTGTTGCGATTATCGGCCAGCTGCCATTTGCAAAGTTCATGGTGCTGATATTCACTGTGTTAGCAATCATCTTCCTGGCCACAACCTTTGATTCAAGCTCTTACATCCTTTCTGCCGTCGTTCAAAAAGAAGTGGATGGAGAGCCATTGCGTTGGAACCGGTTATTCTGGGCATTCGCTCTATGTCTGCTTCCCTTGGCACTCATGTTCCTTGGAGGGCTTGGCACGTTGCAGACGGCCAGTATCGTTGGTGGTTTTCCGTTGATCTTTATTATGTTCATGCTGGCATTATCCTTCATGAAAGCTTCTAATGAAGATATCCAGGCAAGTGAAGGGTATGAGCCGAAAACTATTCATATCAACCGTAAACGTATTTTAGAACGAATGAGAAGGAAAAGGAAACACAATGAGGATCATCCCCCTCACAAATAAGGCAAACCCTCCACTCGTAGCGAGTGGAGGGTTTTTACTTGGGGAGATATTCGTATGCTGGAACCATTTCAAAACCTCCGCTTGCTTCGAAGAAATGATTCAAAAGCGGGAGATGGTCTTTGCCGATAAGCAGCAAAACGCGATCGTCATTAACTGCCAAACGGCTGACATTAGCAAAAATCGATAAGTCTCTCTGGTGCCATTGTTTCAACCATGCTGCTCCTACTTGATGCTGATGGTTACCAATCAATGTAAGTTTTAAATATAATTTTTCCAGCGTGGAATGATATTCTGCCTGGTTGATAGCTTTAAGACGGAGCAGTGGGGAGGAGTCTTCCGGCTCCATATTCGCCAGCTGCTGCTGAATTTCAATAATCTCCGTTAATAAATCAGGCTGATAATTCTCCGCCCATTCAAATACCTGGTTCAAAGCCGGGCTGGTCATGTTTACTTCTTCATCAATTGTGTAAAGTTCCTTATGACCTAGCTCTTTGGCCAGGCGGTAACCAAATTGGTCCACTTCGTCGTAACCCAGCCTGAAAGTACCTGAAATATATTCCTGCAGCCTGCGGTTGACTTCCTTGCTAAGCAAAAAGCTTTTTTCTACTGCAATTTTTGTAGGGTTGAATTCCTTCAACTCGTGAATGATCTCTGATATCTCCCTCTGATGTTGATTAACCGATTCAGGATTCATGGCCATATGGTAAGTCCCTAGTATAATAATTTCAGGTTTCGAAGCCATCTTTATCACCTCCTGTTTTTTTATGTTCTTACCAGTGAAAATACGGGATTATATACTCGCCTAATTCACTGATAACCTCCTCAACCGGGCGTTTACTCTGGGATAGGTTGAAAAAGATATGATTTACTCCGGCATCCCGGTAGGCTGTTAATATATCTAGTAAATCATTCCGTCCGGTCCTGTAGCCGGCAGGGATTTTTTCATAAGGGTGGTGAGGATCAGCAGTCAAATCCAAAGGCAATGGCATGAGGAAGGCGCGGTGTTCCTCAGGATTTTTCTTTGCTGCCAGGTTTCGATATTCTGTAATCGTTGTGGCCTGCTGGTCCGGACGTTGTGGATAGAACATCCACCCATGTCCATGTTTGGCAACCCATTCTAATGGTTGCTGAGCATACCCAGTTAGGAAGATGGGGATTTCTTTCGTCGGTTTAGGAACAAGGTTGGCTTTTTCTATGTGACCCATCGGTGATTCAATGGATGGAAACTCGTTATAAAGTACTTGTTGAAAGTAGTGGAAGGCATCTCGGAACCATTGTCCCCGTTCCATGATTGGGATATTCAAACCTGCGAAATCCTTCCGTCTATCTCCTGATGACACTCCCAGCATTAGCCGTTCCGGAAACAACCGTTCGATGCTGGCTGCTTCCTTTGCCGTTCGGAGCGGATGGCGTAAAGAAAAAACAGTTGCTGCTGTTCCAAGGTTGATGGAACGGGTATGGCTTGCAAGGTAGGTTAAATAGATAAAACTATCGTAAATTTGTCCGGTAGCAGGGTCTTCAAACGTAGGATCTTCTAATACAACATCTTGCAGCCATAAACTCCTGAATCCATTGTTTTCAGCAAGCTGAGCCATTTCTACCTGGTTGTGCATATGAGGCACCTGTTTACCATGGTTCTCTATTGGTATCGACAAACCAAAAGACAGGTGTCCGGGACGTATCATTTTTTGGTAACCTGCATGGTGTTTCATTGTCATCCTACCTTCCGATAACTAGTTCATTTATTATGAATGAAAACATTCCTGTCTACAAAACATCTGCTTCCTGACAGTGACCGTGTCTAATTGCCTAAAAATGAAATATAATTCAGAAAATTTAGTTATCTTTCATAAGACTTATCTCCTGTTCTTTTATGAAAATATATTAAAAGGAAGTCGGATAATGTTAAAATATACATATAAAATAAAAAATTGAAACATTTGTAGTCTTTCACTACATTGTCTTGACCTCCCGTTGTAGAAACATGCTTAGGATCAGTTTCACTATTTATTTTGTGGAGGGGGAATACGGATGAGTTTTAAAGTAGTTGCCTGGTTTAATAAAAGAACAGAAATAAATTTTCTTTGTAATGAAAGCAAAAGAGAGTTAAGTTTTAAAACGAAAGCAGAAGCAGAAAAGTTCATTCGCTTACTTAAAGACACTGGATACATGCAAGGGAAATATCATTTTACGATTGAAAAGGATGAATCAAAAGACTTTAGCGAAAAACAAATAGCGACGATGTAAACCTATGTATAAGCGATTGGCTAAGCATAGGTTTTTTATTTTATATCGAAGTAGATAATTATCTGAAATTTCTCTATAATGGAAAATGTATACATATAAGGGAGGCGCCTGTATTGAATACATATAATCTGAGGTGGAACCTTGATAGTTTATTTCCTGGAGAAAGTAATTCCAAAGAATTTGAAAGCTACGTACAGAAGACGGAACAATTCATGCTTCAACTTAAAGACAAGGTAGAAGATTTGTCATTCGCAAACGAGGAAGGTGATGCTGTATTACTTACAGGGGTCTTGGATGTACTCCAGACAGTGACCAAGAGAATTAGAGAAATAGGTGCTTTCGTAAGCTGTTTAACTGCCCAGGACGTCAACGATATCAAAGCGAAAGAATGGCTGGCGAAGCGAAGTCAACTTGGGGCAGATTACAGCAACATCCTGACGAAACTCGATGAGAAACTGATGGAGGTCGGGGATCAGCATTGGGAAGGGCTGCTTCAAGAAGATTCATTTTCGCCTGTATCTTTTGTACTGGAAGAAAGGCGTAAACGTGCTAAAGAAAAGCTTCCAGCAGACCAGGAATCTTTAATCAATGATTTGAGTGTGGATGGCTATCATGCCTGGGGACAACTATATAACAGCATAGTAGGAAAAATGGCGATATCGGTAGAAGGAAAGGAGTTATCGGTCGGGCAGGCTTCCAATAAATTGAGTTCTTCCAACCGGAAAGTAAGAAAAGAAGCAGCAGGTAAACTGCAGGAGGCCTGGGAAGAGAAGAGTGATTTATTTACCGAAACCCTTAATCATTTAGCTGGTTTCCGACTGCAAACATATAAACACCGGGGCTGGAATAATACATTAAAAGAACCCCTGGACATTAATCGTATGAATAAAAAAACCCTTCATGCTATGTGGAATGCTATCACAAAATATAAAAAATATTACACGAAGTATCTTAGCCGAAAAGCGGATTTACTAGGCCTGGATAAGCTTGCGATTTATGATGTAGGTGCGCCGATCGGGGGAGCCGACCAGAAATTGTCTTATGATGAGGGGGCAGCTTTTATTATTGAACAGTTCGGTAAATTTAGTCCTAAAATGGCTGAGTTTGCGGAAATGGCTTTTGACAAAAGGTGGATTGAAGCGGAGGACCGGCCAGGAAAACGCCCGGGAGGTTTTTGCACCAGTTTTCCAGACAGCAAGGAAACGAGGATTTTCATGACATATTCAGGTACACCTTCTAATGTGGCAACACTGGCTCATGAGCTGGGTCATGCCTATCACCAGCACGTGATGAATGACCTCCCCATTTTAAACCAGGGATATGCCATGAATGTGGCTGAGACTGCTTCTACATTTGCGGAAATGATTGTTGCTGATGCAGCTGTCAAGCATGCGGAGAATGGAGCGGAAAAAGCAGTATTGCTGGAAGATAAAGTACAGCGCAGCGTCGCATTTTTTATGAACATCCATGCCAGATTTTTATTTGAAACACGTTTTTATGAAGAAAGAAAGCAGGGGATGGTACCAACAGCGCGATTAAATGAGCTGATGGTCGATGCTCAAAGAGAAGCCTACCAGGAAGCATTAGGAGAATATGATCCATATTTCTGGGCATCCAAGCTTCATTTTCATATTACCGGTGTGCCTTTCTATAATTTCCCATATACGTTTGGTTATTTGTTCAGTTTAGGAATCTACGCCCAATCGTTAAAGGAAGGGAATGAATTTGAAAATAAGTACATTTCTTTACTGCAAGATACCGGGAAAATGCGGGTGGAAGATTTGGCAGAAAAGCATTTGGGGGTAAATCTTGAGCAGCAGGAATTTTGGGAAGATGCCATGAAAGTATGTATAAAAGATGTGGAAGAGTTTTTAAAGCTGACCGCAGGGACCACAGCAGAATAACAATAAAGGGGGAAGGGTAGTGGAAAGGTTTTCTGATGCACAAAAGGTCAAGGAAGTAGAGCAGCTTGATGGATGGAAATTGGAAGATGATAAGTGGATCGTCAAACGATATCGTTTCAAAGATTATTTGACGGGCGTGCATTTTGTCAATCAGGTTGCTGAATATGCCGAGGAGATACAGCATCATCCTTTAATAAATATCGATTATAAAGTAATCACTATGAAATTAACTTCCTGGAATGCCAAAGGGCTGACAGAATTAGACATTACAAGTGCTAATGAATATGACAGGCTTTTTAAGAGTATAAAGCAATGATAACTAAAAGCAGACCTTTAGACAGGTCTGCTTTATTAACTATCCAGGAAATTAAAAAATTCTCTTTTTGTGAATAACTTTACGTGGTGGGTTACATCCAGCTCCGACGCACAGGACGTGCCGTTTTTAGTCGAACGTCATTACTAGCAAGGCGCTTGCGCTTTTGTACCTATTCGTTTATTTTCACTTGTTTGCTTATATGGTCATGGGTGTCTTCTTTTACGTAATGTATTATTAGCTCATAGTTACCAGTAGCAGGGAAGGTATATTTTCCTTCATATTCCCCTGGTTTTTGTTCAGTGGCGTCAACAAATATATGTTTATCCAGCTTGTCAGAAACAATTTCAAATTGGACGGTTGCATTTTCGAACGGCTTTTTGTTTTGAGTAATATCTGCCTTCAGTGTAGCTTCTTCATTTGGTTTCCACTCTTCGTTGGAATCAAATCCAACTTTTATATCCTTAGAATCATGGTGATCATCAGAATGATCTTCCTCTTTCTCGGCCTTTTCCTGTGTTTCTCCCGTTTTTCTATTCCCTACTTTGAATTGCTCTTTAGGCATGACATGCATATCTCTTGCCTGGGTATGTGCATATAAGAAATATACTCCTTCTTCCTGTAAAGTATAGGTTACTTCGTATACACCCTCACCTTTATGTTCGGCTTCTACTTTTTCATTCTCTTCATCCTCAGTACCTTCCGCCCAGAATTCAAATTTCACATAGTCAGCATCCTCGACAGCTTCGTCACCCTGGGTAACCTTAGCCTGAAAAGTAGCTTCTTCGCCAGGCTGGATATCTTCAGGCATGATTACTTCTGTTGCGATCATCGGCTCCATTTCCTCTTCTTCAGCATTTCCGGACTGATCTCCTCCGCAAGCAGTAAGTACAATTGCCGTAATAAAAAATCCCAGTAAAAACAACGGTCTTCTCATCATAATGACTCCCTTACTTGTAAATAATCACATTCATTTATAGCTTATCATTTGCATGAAAGAAAAACTATGAACCTGTCGTATAACCTTGTGGCAACTTTGTGACACTTTTTTGAAATATCTATTTATGTTATATAAGAATATGAAGTGACAATTGCAATTAAATAATTGATTTTATTGAATGGCAAATGGGAAGAATAGCAAAATATAAGTTAGGTGTATTATCATAGTTGTTATTGTGTTATAATAGTCAAGTTGAATAATTTTTGTACGTAAAGTCAGGCTTTTCTAAAAGCAAAAGAGGAGTGTATGCACCATGCAACACAGAAATGATATCCGTAACGTAGCGATCATCGCCCACGTTGACCACGGAAAAACTACATTAGTCGACCAATTGTTGCGTTATTCCGGCACGTTCCGGGACAACGAGCATGTGGACGAACGCGCAATGGATTCTAATGATTTAGAGAGAGAACGCGGAATTACGATTTTAGCTAAGAATACCGCGATTAACTATAATGATACCCGAATAAACATTTTGGATACTCCAGGTCACGCGGATTTTGGCGGCGAAGTAGAACGGATCCTGAAAATGGTCGATGGCGTATTACTGGTTGTCGACGCTTATGAAGGGTGTATGCCGCAGACACGGTTTGTATTGAAAAAGGCATTGGAACAAAAATTGACGCCGGTTGTCGTATTGAATAAAATCGACCGTCCTAGTGCCCGGCCGGAAGAAGTCGTTGATGAAGTATTGGACCTTTTCATCGAGCTTGGTGCTGATGAAGATCAATTAGAGTTCCCGGTAGTCTATGCATCTGCTTTAAATGGAACTTCCAGTGAAGAAGCTGAATTAGAGACTCAAAAAGAAACCATGGACCCTGTATTCCAGACGATCATGGATAATATTCCGGCACCTGTCGAGAATTCAGAAGACCCATTACAGTTCCAGATTACTTTGCTTGATTATAACGATTATGTCGGACGAATTGGAGTCGGCCGTATTTTCCGCGGCAGTATTAAAGTTGGACAATCAGTCGTACTGATGAAAAAAGACGGGTCGGTTAAAAACTTCCGTGTAACTAAGTTGTTTGGTTTCATCGGTCTAAAACGCATCGAAATTAAAGAAGCGAAAGCTGGAGACATCATTGCTGTTTCCGGTATGGAAGATATCAACGTCGGGGAAACCATTTGTCCTCCTGATCATCAAGAGGCACTGGAAATTCCACGTATCGATGAACCGACACTGGAGATGACGTTCCTTGTGAACAATAGTCCGTTTGCCGGACGTGAGGGCAAGTATGTTACATCCCGTCAAATTGAAGAACGTTTGATGACCCAGCTAGAAACAGATGTCAGCCTGCGTGTTACACCTACAGCATCACCTGACGTATGGATTGTAGCAGGCCGAGGAGAACTCCACCTGTCTATCCTGGTAGAAAACATGCGCCGTGAAGGATTTGAGCTGCAATTGTCCAAGCCGAAAGTCATCTTGAAAGAAGTTGACGGGGTAACATGTGAACCTGTGGAACGCGTACAAATTGATGTACCGGAAGAATATCAAGGTGCTGTCATGGAATCGATTGGACTACGTAAAGGTGAAATGCAGGATATGGTCAATGATGGAAACGGACAAGTCCGTTTGGAGTTCCTTGTACCGTCCCGCGGCCTGATCGGCTACACGACTGAATTCTTATCTCAGACTCGTGGTTATGGAATTTTGAACCACACATTTGATGGTTATGCTCCTCTTGCCCAAGGGCAAGTTGGCGGTCGTCGTCAAGGTGTACTTGTGTCACTGGATAAAGGGAAATCTTCCACGTATGGCATTATGAACCTGGAAGATCGTGGAACGATTTTCGTCGATCCAGGTACAGAGGTTTATGAAGGCATGGTGGTCGGAGAGCATAATCGTGATAATGACCTGACGGTTAATATTACGAAGGAAAAACATTTGACCAACATCCGTTCTGCTAACAAAGACACCACGAATACAATCAAAAAGACGCGTAAACTTACGCTGGAAGAAGCGATTGAATATTTGGATGATGATGAGTACTGTGAAGTCACTCCTGAATCCATCCGTATCCGTAAAAAGATTTTGAATAAGAATGAACGTGAAAAAGAAGCGAAAAAGAAAAAACTGCAAAATGTAGAGAAGTAATAGATGCCCATTTGCCTGGACAACCATCAGGCAAATGGGTTTTTTAAGTAAACTATATTGCTGAAAAAATGTACTCGCAGGTATATGGGCCATCTATATGTTAAAAGGAAATAAAAAGCCAAAGCTTGCCGGGATATTATTAATTGTCATTGCGGTTATGGCCACTATTGTAACTATTGGTGTCGCTGTAGTCGCCGGGCTATTCTATATAATAGCTGGTGTGCTCAGCATTGTTCGAAAATCTAAAGAAATGAATAACATAAGAAAAGCCGCTATCCTGAAACAGTAAGCGGCTTGTCTAGGAAATTATAAAATTTTCTTTTTGTGGATAACTTTACGTGGTTGGTCCCATCCAGCTCCAGCGCCTACCCCCTCGAGGTCTTAAGACAATCCTCTCTGTGATTAGAAAACCTTGGCTTATCGCCGATGCTTTATGGCGAAAGCCTTAGTTTTACTTATACTTTAAACCTTTTTAAACTTAATTGGTCTAAAAGTACAAAAAACGTCACGGCGAGGCTTGTCTTAAGCTTGTCGGGGGTGAGCAAGGCGCTTGCGCTTTTGTTCTTTGCTTTTATTTTCCGTTATTAATACGATCTTTCATTTCACTTTTTTTCTCCTGAAATTCACCTTTATCTTTTTCGTTTTTTCCTTCTGCCTGCATCTTAGGGTCGTTTTTTGCATTACCGACTTGATCCTTTATCTCGCCTTTTGCTTTTGACACGCCGGCTTTCATTTTATCGCTTAGACCTTTTTTATCTGCCATATGAAAGTATGCTCCTTTCTATTCAATGTTGTATTTAACATTTACCCGCCCCTCAGGAGCACTAAACGATGTAAGCATCTTTATCGTTGGGGTGGTTTAAGGAGTTGCTTAGGAAGACGCGGGTTTCCTCACAAGTTAAAAAGCTGCACTAAAGGCAGCTTTTCAGCTTACGGTATCGTTGTTCCAGTCATACGAATAAAAGCTCTCTTTGGTCACCCATTTCATCGCTTCTGGATCATTGACTTTCATGCCTTCCTCGATCATTTCCAGGATTCGGGCCGTTTGTGATATATGGGCCCGCATGGCATCCAGTTTCTGCTCTTTCACTGCTGAGATATCATTGATGACATCTGGAGCGCCAAGTTCTTCAAATGTATTGTTGGCAAAGGCAAGACAGTGCAGTTTCGGGCGGTCTGCAGGTGTGATTTCACGGACTGCGCGAATAACAGCGCGGGCAGTAGCCTCGTGATCGGGATGGACAGCATACCCTGGATAAAAAGTAATAATTAATGATGGATTGAGTTCTGTAATGAGGTCGCGGACCAATTGGGTCATTTTCTCATCATCTTCGAATTCCAATGTTTTATCACGAAACCCCATCATCCGCAAGTCTTCAATTCCCATGGCTTTTGCAGCAAGCTTCAGTTCCTCTTTTCGAATTAATGGGAGGGTTTCACGGTTGGCAAACGGAGGTTTGCCAAGATTTCTTCCCATTTCTCCCAATGTTAAGCAGGCGTAAGTCAGCGGCGTTCCCTGGTTGATATAGGACGCAATTGTACCGGAAACACCAAACGCTTCATCGTCCGGGTGGGGGAATATGACTAGCACCTGTCTCTCTTTTTCAATCATGATCAGCACTCCTTTAAAAACGACTGCAATAATAATTCATCTGTCTGTTATTATCACGTACGATAAGAAGTTTTTAAAGTCATTTGCCCGGAGTACTTATTCGAATGAGCTTTCTATGAAAAATTTAATGTTCTCTCCATCACCGAACAGGATCAATTTATCATCCGTTTGAATAATGGCATCTGTATCTGCAAGTCCAATAAAATCTCCGTTACGTTCAATCCCAAGGACGGAGATTCCGTAATTATCCTGGGTGCGAAGTTCGGTAGCTTTTTTATTTGCAAGCTTAGAGTTTTGGCTGATGGTAATTTCCTCTACCTTATGATGTCCGGATTCTGCATGCATGATAGAATCGATATAATGGATGCTGGCAGGTTTGATCATAGAGAGAGCCATTCTTCTTCCGCCTAAATCATTCGTGTTGACGACATGATCAGCACCGGCACGTCTCATTTTATCTTCTGTTTCAAATTCTTCTGCCCGTACAATTGTCTCTATGTCTTTATTTAATCCTTTGGCTGTCAGTGTTATAAAGACATTCACAGCATCATCTGAAGTAGTGATGACGATTCCTTTTGCTTTATCTATCCCTGCATGGTTGAGCACGTCATTCTTTTTCGCATCATCCATAATGTAAGGGATGTCTTCCGGAATTTTTTCTACTGTTTCTTTATCATTGTCTACGATGACAACATTATATTTTTGCTGGGAAAACTCTCTTAGAACCTGTTCTCCTACGCGGCCATAGCCACAGATAATATAGTGATTTTTCATCCGTTTAATCTGGTTATCCATCTTTTTTCTCTCCCATTTTTTAGATAGTCGACCTTCAATCATGGATGCCGCCACAAAGGTCAGCAGGTAGGTTGAAAACCCCATGGTAAGCGGAACAAACAACATGGCGAAAATTTTTCCTGCATTGCTGACAGGAACCAAATCACCGTATCCGATGGCCAAAACGGATACGATTGTCATCCAAAAACTGTCAAAAAATGTATAGTTTTCGAACTGCATGAACACAATGGTCATGATGAAAATCAAAGCAGCAAGTGTCATGCTGAATTGAACGGCGCGTCTAAACGGCTTTGGCATAATCTCTCTCCTTACATGTCAATCTGTATAGGATTATTTCCTTACATGTAACCGAGTAAACCGGAATGTTTAGAAACAGGTCTGGAAAGGAACTTGAGGTATAGAGAAATGGTTAAAAAGAAGGAGAGATATAATGAGTATGGAAAGACGAGTCGAACATCTAGTTACTTGGATAAGGCAGCAAGTGAAAGATGCTGGACTTAACGGTGCCCTGGTAGGTGTAAGTGGAGGAATTGATTCCGCGGTAGTAGCGAATCTGATCAAACGGGCTTTCCCGGAAAACTCCATCGGTGTCATCCTTCCAATTAATCAGCGAGTGGAAGATCAAAAGGACGCACTGGCAGTAGTGCAAGAAGCTGATTTGAAATATGTAGGTATCGAGTTGACCCAGAGCTATCAGACCACTTATAACGAAATACAGGAACAGTTACGGCAAAGTCAGGATTGGAATGAAGAGAACGCTCAGTTAAACGGTGCTAATCTGCAGGCGAGACTGCGTATGAGCACTTTGTATTCAGTAGCTGCAAATTACGGCTATCTGGTGGTAGGGACAGATAATGCTCCTGAACATTACACCGGATACTTCACGAAATATGGGGATGGCGGTGTCGATCTTGTCCCACTTATTCACTTGACTAAAGGAGAAGTCAAGGAGATGGCTCGCTATCTTGGTGTACCTTCTCAGGTTGTCGATAAGAAACCTAGTGCAGAATTGTGGGAAGGTCAGACGGATGAGGAAGAAATGGGTGTTTCCTACGATACGATTGACGCATACTTGCGAGGCGAAGAAATAGCGGAAAAAGATAAAGAAATTATTGAAGCTCTTCACCGGAAATCGGCTCATAAACGAATCATGCCGGCTGAACCGTCACAATTTGAATCATAGAGGAGTAATAGAATGCAGCAATCCAAAACAGCCTTGTTGATTATAGACGTCATTAATAAAATGGATTTTGATGGAGGAGAAGACTTACTTGAAAATGGCTTGGAAATGATGGACAACCTTCATACATTTAAGCAAGAGGCTAAAGCCAAAAACATTCCTGTCATTTATGTTAATGACAACTTTGGTCTCTGGCAGGATAATGCTGAAGAAATAGTTGAAGAGTGCAGGAAAGGAATAGGAAGACCAATCGTTGAAAAGATGAGACCGGCTAATGACGACTTTTTTGTTATCAAACCAAAACACTCCGGCTTTTATGGTACCCAGCTGGATATCCTCCTGACACAAATGGGAGTAGATCGGCTCATCCTGACAGGATTAACAGGAGATATGTGTGTATTGTTTACAGCTAACGGTGCCTACATGCGCGAGTATGACCTTTATATCCCTGAGGATCTGGTTGCGTCGGAAGATAAAAATGATAACAGTAATGCATTACAGATTATGAAGCGGTCATTATTTGCTGATATTACGCCAAGTGTTGAGTTCAATTTTGAAAAAGTCATCAACCAGTAAAAAATCCGTCTGTCATCAATGACAGGCGGATTTTTATTTTTTGTTATAGGTGGCAATACTCTGGATAACCAAATGTTCGGTTTGATTATCGTCCTTGATTTCAATTTCGCCTTCTTCTCCCGTGTCCGTATAGCCAATGACTCCGAAGCTGATCATGAAAATGACCAATAAGGCTAATAAAAACGTGCGCACTGTTGTTCCTCCTTCATAATGTCTATGTATATTCTATAATAAAACAGGGAATAAGACGACATTTATATTACGTTTTCTTTACAGAATGTAACAAATAAGTCTTTAGTCATAATCTATTTTGATTAATCTGAGTCCATACCCGTCATAAAACCCAATTAATTCGACAAAATCCATGAAATACCTGTTTTTAATTTTCTGACAAGGGTAGTGTTAACTAAGAGAAGAAATGATCCAGGCTAATATCTCCAACTAAACTACGAAGAGAGGGAGACATCCTAATGATTAATCAATACACCTTGGACCGTTTTGAAGGGCTGTACGCTGTACTTGTTGATAAAGGCAACGAGCATAATGAAATGATGGTGTTAAAAGAAAGACTGATTGCTTTTGCGAAAGAAGGAGATACATTAGCCATAGAATTTGACAGTATCGGTAATTTAAGGCATGTAGAAATTATTAAGTCCAGTAATGAGGAAGCGGATATTCCAGAAAAAGAGTTGGAAGGAATGTAAATGGCACTCATAATTATATTATTTTCAAGCACACCAATTGGGGGGGCTTTTTTTTACCGATATGCCAATGGCAATAATAACTCAGCATATTAGAAGAAAGGTTATAAATAATAATGGGAATTACGTAGCGCGGTGACAGACAACTTGCTACCACAGCCAAACAGCTACCAGTATATCCGTGAAACAAATATGGGAAAACAAAAATCAGAAACAAAAGAGCTCAGCGGAAAATGGAGATTGGTCCAAACCGTTGCGCGGTTCGGGAGTAGCATAGAAACCAGCCAACCTTCGGAGGCGGCTGGTTTCTATTTTTGTTGGGTTTATGAGACAAAATGGCTAAAAGAGAGAAAACATAAGGTTAAAGGAGAATTCATGAAAAGAAGAGAGATAATTTCAGGGACAAAAGAGACAATTTTAAAAATATGAGAGACAAATTTTAGAAAAAGAGAGAATTTTCATCCATAATTGAGACGATAGCTCCGAGGACAAGTGTCTGCTCCTGCAATTATGATATAATACAAACAAACGTTCTTGAAAAAGGTGGGAGAGGCATGGATGATTTACTGCAAGGATTGAATGAAGCGCAGCAGCAGGCCGTTACCTCTACTGAAGGATACATACGAGTCATCGCCGGGGCAGGATCAGGAAAAACAAAAGCGTTGACACACCGTTATGGCTTCATTGTTAATGCGTTAGGGATCGAGCCTTCCAACATGCTGTGTGTGACGTTCACCAATAAGGCGGCCCATGAAATGCGGAGACGGGTCAAACAATTGATTGGCGGAGAGCGGGATACCGGGTTTATCACCACATACCATGGGTTTTGTGTACGTGTGCTAAGGGAGGACATCCATCGGCTTTTCTATCCGAAAAATTTTGTCATTCTGGATGTGGAAGATCAAAAAACAATACTCCGGGAGATTTTCGAAGACTTGGGTTTGAAGCTGAATGATAAAATATTCAAGCGGCTGCTTGATAAGATAGGCATGCTGAAAGGAAACACCCATTATGTTCAGCAAATGGTTCAGCGGGGAGAGATGCCGGCAGAAGAGGCGGGGGATGACCTGGATGGTCGGATTATCCAAATGTATTTGAAAAAACAAAAACGGGTATTCGGCCTGGACTTTGATGACTTGATTAATTTTACATTTGTGTTATTCAGTCAATATTCCGAGGTATTGGAAAAGTGGCAGGACCGGTTGTTTTATATTCAAGTAGATGAATTTCAAGATAGTAATGCCAAACAATTCGAACTCGTGCGGATGCTGGCGGAAAAGCATGGGAACTTGTTCGTTGTTGGTGACCCGGATCAGACGATCTACGAATGGCGGGGGGCCGATCCCAAATATATTGTCGACTTCCAGGAGTACTTTCCTTCAGCTGAAACGGTTTACCTGAACCGGAACTATCGGTCGACGCCCGAAATATTATCGGTAGGCAATTCGCTGATCAAGCATAACTACTTCCGTGTCGATAAGGAAATGGTAACCGATAATGCAGGTGGCTTGAAGGTTATCCATTATCATGGCAAGGACGAGCAGGAAGAGGCGGCCTGGGTAGTGGATAAAATTAAAGAGCTGATTGACAAGAAGCAGGCCAGTTATAACAGCATCGCCATTTTATATCGTGCCAATTATTTATCCCGTTTCATCGAACAAACGCTTATCAAAGAAAGTATAGAGTATACCATTTTTGGCGGCTTCAAGTTTTTTGATCGGATGGAGGTCAAAGATGCCCTTGCTCATCTTAGGATGGTAGCATTTGAAGATGATTTGTCTTTTTCAAGAATCATCAATGTACCGAAACGTCAAATCGGAAAGAAGCGGATGCAGTTTCTCAGGGAACGGGCGGAAGCTGAAGACTTATCCTTATATGATGCATTGAAAAAATATGCTGATCATCCCCGGTTACACCGGACAGGAGCGCAATCTTTCATCGAAGCGATCGAATCGTTAAAAGTAAAAAGAAAAACATTGAACATCTCTGAGCTATTGCAGGAAGCTCTTCAGCAGACAGGCTACGAAGCTTATATCCGGGAAGACGGGGATCAGGACCGACTGGATAATCTCACCGAACTTCTTCATTCCATCGTGCAGTATGAACAGACACTGGGTGAAGATATTGAGCTGGAAGAATATTTGCAGATGCTGACTCTTTATACGGAACATGACCGTGAAGCACAAGCGGAAACTGTCAAAATGATGACCATCCATACGGCCAAGGGTCTGGAGTTCCCATATGTCTTTTTTATCGGAATGACTGAAGGAATCATCCCAAATGTCCGGACCTTAAGAGAACGGAAAGAGCGTGGCCTGGAAGAAGAACGGCGGCTTGCCTATGTAGCTATGACCCGGGCAGAGAAGGAACTGTATCTGACGGAATCAGAAGGTTTTCAGAGCGGCGGCCTGCAAAAGTATCCCTCCCGGTTTATTTTTGAAATCGAAGAAGCAGCATACCAGCGCATCGGTTTATTGGATGAAGAGTTGATCAAAGAAGCGAAGCGGTATATTCAGGCATATGCTCATCCTGACCAGGCATCAGTCAATGGCTTTCATAAAGGATCACGCGTCAGGCACCCTGTGTTTGGTGAAGGTAAAATCGAAAGTGTTGATGAGAAGAAAAATACGTATCTCATATTCTTTGATAAGCTGAAAGCGCCACGGCCAATCAGCAGGAATTTTAAGAATCTCGAATTTATGGATGATCAGTAAAGCGACAGTAATCATATGGTTGATATTTTGCGTACTGGGTATATACCCGTAGAATAAAAACGGAGGGTCATCATGATTTATGTCATTTTTATAATTGCAGCTGTCGCTACCATCTATTTAAGTGTTAAAATTTCCAACTACGTGGATGTCATTGATAAAAAATCAACATTGAAAGCAGCCTTTTTAGGGGTGCTGCTTGGTGGCGCCACTTCATTACCGGAGGTTACTACCAGTGTCACCTCTGTCATCATTGATAACCCGGATATTGCAGTCGGGAATGTAATGGGAAGCAACATGTTCAACTTATTGATACTGGCTGTCATGGATGCGATTTTCAGAAGGAAACGTATCTTTAACCATGCAACCAACGAAAACTTTTATACCATGGGATTATTTATGCTGCTGTCACTAACGGTAGTCGTCTCAATCCTTATCCCGATTCCTTTTTCTTTTTTCGGCATCGGATGGGAATCCATTGCCATGGTAGTTATGTATGTCATAGGCGCGAAGATCATTTCAAAAGCAGGGGACGGGCAGGAGGAATCTGAATCTGAGGGACAAGTGGAAGTTTATGGGGCCTATAAACATGTCACCTTGAAGCGTGCAGTCATCGGATTTATCATATCTGCCATTTTAGTATTGGCAGCGGGTTCAGCTTTGACTATCTCAGCAGATAAAATTGCAGTCATTACCGGGCTGGGCTCAAGTTTTGTCGGTACTTTTCTTGTCGCTGCTTCCACGTCATTACCTGAAGCGGTTTCTGTATTTGTAGCTTTGAAATTAAGGAATTATCCTTTAGCGATTGGTTCCATCCTGGGGAGCAACTTGTTTAATCTGATGATTTTGGTAGGAACCGATGTCTTGTACTGGCAAGAAGCCATCCTCCAAACAGTCAGCAATACCCATGCTATTACGACCCTGAGTGCGATGGCATTAGGGCTGTTAGCGATTTATCCAATCATCCGTGTCCAGGTGAAAAATAAACTAACGTATGTCCTTCCATCTTTATTGATGGTTATCACCTACTTCATTTCGAGTTATCTTATTTATGTAAATTCCTAAAAGCTAGAGAGGATTTTATAGAGCGAATAAAAGAGGGGAGTTTTTTTAGGGATTTTTATGGGTAAGGATGTAGTAAGTCTCAATATAAATTATTAAAGATGGAGGTTTGTTAAACATGGCAGAGTGCAATATTGATCATGGTCAAGACGATGTGAAGAAAAAACTGATTAGTCAGGAAGAATTCTTACCTGATGAACTTGCAGTGAAAATGCATATCTATTTAAAGGATATTCGTTCTCAAGAAGAGCTTAATGATATTTTCCATCTCTTGAAAAAATACGATACAGCTTCTGAAGAAGAACGTGAGGAAAGAAACGAAAAATTGAGAAAGTATGTAGCTGAAATCGAATAAATAATAAAAGGTCTGTCCCTAACAAGGGCAGACCTTTTTACATCATAAACTCGATTAGAAGTCTTGCTAGACTAAAGTAAATAAATAAGGATAGAATGTCATTGATAGTCGTAATCAGTGGTCCGGAAGCAACCGCCGGGTCGACATTGAATTTATGAAGCAGGAGCGGGATACTTGTTCCAGTCAAGGTACCGATAATAATGGTCAGCACCAATGATAACCCTACGACAGCCCCTAAAGCAATATTTCCTTGCCAAATATAGGCTACCACTAAAATAAGTGCACCACATATCAACCCCATGATGATTCCGACGAGCATTTCTCTTAATAGCAGCCTGGCGACTGTCTTTTTGTCAAGGTCATGGGAAACCAACCCCCGGACGACAATTGCTAATGATTGAGTCCCTGTGTTCCCAGTCATACCTGCAATCAATGGCATGAAGAAGGCAAGTGCAACCACAGCATCCAATGTCTCTTCAAAGGTACTGATGATACTCCCTGAGACCAGGCCAATGAATAATAATAAAATCAGCCATGGCAGTCGGCGGTAGGAAGCGGTCAATGAGTTGGTTTCGAAGGTAATATCTTTACCGGAAGCAGACAACTTTTCGATGTCTTCATTAGCTTCCTGGATGACGACATCAATGACATCGTCAACCGTGATAATCCCTTTCAGGTGGTTTTCGTCGTCTACAACCGGGACGGCAAGGAAGTCATAACGCTCGATTACCTGCGCTACTTCCTCCTGGTCCATTTCTGTCGGTACGGAAATAACCCGATGGGAAATCAAATCCTCCATCGTTTCATTCATATCCGCCAGAATCAAATCACGGTAAGAGACGACGCCAACCAGCTTTTTGTCCTCATCAATGACATACAGGTAATTGATGGTTTCGGCTATAGTGGCAAAAGTTTTCAATTTGTCGACTGTATCGCGTACGCTTGCGGATTTAGAAATCCATACAAAGCGGTTCGTCATCAGCCTTCCCGCTGTTTCCGGTGGATAGTGCATAATGTTCTGCACGTGCATGGATTCCTGGTCTTGCATGCGCGAAAGGTAATATTCTACCCGTTCTTTAGGAAATTGATCAAGCATATAAGCAAGATCGTCATTATCCATTTTGTTCAACACAGCAACAGATTTACTAGTACTCAATTGGTTGAGCATTTTCAGCTGATCTGGTTGTTCCAGTTCCTGGATCAGCTTTACCAGCTGTACTTCGTCCACAAGAGACAAAAATTTAGTTTTAAGCTTTTCAGGTAGTTGGAGATAGATTTGCCGTAAGTCATAAGGCTGGATATCATCCAGTGTTTCCATTAATTGTGGCTGATTGTTTTCTTTGACTAAATCTAAGATCTCTAACATTAGTTCACTGTCATACTCAATTTTTGCAGTCAACGTGTTCCCCCCTTTTACAACAGGTACGTCATCCGTTCCATACCGGACTGTGGTACGTCTTTTCACCTTTTACCCTGTTTGGAGGGGTAGTATTCCCAGCTTTCTTATACTTTAAGCGGTAATTTTGCTGCAAAGAAATGTTCATCATAATACCGAGGGAGATAAAGGTGATGACCATGGAAGTCCCTCCATAACTAATCAATGGCAGGGTGATCCCTGTAATTGGGAGCATCCCTGTTACTGCTCCAAGGTTGATCATCGCCTGAGAAATGATTTGAAAGGTGAACCCTAAGGCCAATAACCTCCCGAACGGATTTTCCGTTTTTTGAAATATATGGAATCCTTTAAACAAAAGCAACAAGTATAGGATCATAGTCATGGCTACCCCAAGGAACCCCAACTCCTCAGCTACGATCGCCATGATGAAATCCGTATGTGCTTCCGGCAAGTATCCAAGTTTTTGAACACTATTAGCAAGTCCGGTTCCGGTGACACCGCCAGTTCCAATTGACAGGTAGGAATTGACCAGTTGAAATCCACTTCCATCAGGATCAGCGAAAGGATTGACGAAGGAGGTCAGCCGCTCCAGCCTGTATGAAGCAGAAAATGCCAAAACAGCGACCCCTGCAGCAGCAGTACCTGCCAATGACCAAAAATGTACCTGTCTTATTCCTGATACAGACAATATCATTCCACAAGCAAGCAGAATTGACGTGCCAGTTCCGAGATCAGGCTGTATTAATATCAGTCCGAATCCTGCCCCAAGTATAATTAATGGAGGGAGTACCCCTTTTGTGAAGCTTTCTATATCTTTTTGTTTATTGGTATATACTTTGCTGAAATAAACGATGAACGCTATTTTTGCCAGTTCTGATGGCTGGAAAATCAACGGACCGGCTCCCAGCCATCGCTGCGAATAGTTTCTTTCAATACCGACACCAGGAATCAGGACTGCTATCAGCAAAAGGAATGTCAAAAAGACGATTGGTATGATCCATCGTCCATATAATTGGTAGGGGAAGATGCTGACGAAAAAAAATAACGTAAGCCCAATGATCAGCCACATCAATTGTTTAGTGAAAAAATACTGAGGGTTTCCATGTTTGATTTCTGCAAAGGCAAAACTGGAACTATAGACCATTAACAGTCCGAATATACTCAAGAGCAGTATGATGGCAAGCAGTCCGAAATCATAGCTCCGCAAAATCTGTTTCATATTGGGCCTCCTTGTGTGATTTTCATTGTTGAATCTAGTATAAATATGTTTCATCATCCCGGATATTGTATTAGAATCTATATGTATGGAAAACAGTTTTTTCTCTTCCATCATTTTGATAAACCTTGAGGATGATTTGAATGACATTTGAAGAGCGCTTTGACTGGCGCCTGTTTTTTATTATGTTAGCCTTGTTTACCATCAGTTGTGTCGCCATATATAGCGCAATACAGACGAATCAGTATTCTGATAACTATGTATTGAGACAGATCATGTGGTACATACTTGGCAGTTTTATCATAGCTGGAATGATGATGATCGAGCCGATTCAGTATAAAGGGTTGAGCTGGTATGTATATGGAGCCGGCATGTTGGTGCTGTTAGCTCTTGTCGTGGCGCCGGCAAGCATAGCCCCGGTAATCAATGGTCAAAAAAGCTGGTTCCTCCTGCCGGGGATAGGTTCCATTCAGCCCTCGGAGTTTATGAAAATATTTACGATTCTTGTTTTAAGCAGAGTAATCGTCAACCATAATAAGGAGAATCAATTCAAGACTACTAAGACTGATTTCGTTCTCCTGATGAAAATTATGGGGGTCACATTCGCTCCGATCATGCTTATTATGCAGCAGCCGGACTTCGGGACTGCGCTCGTTTATCTAGGAATCATGTCAGGCTTGATTATTGTTGCGGGTGTCACCTGGAAGCTGATTCTTCCGATTTATGGATTGATTGGCGCAGTGGGAGGGACGGTGTTTTATCTCGTCATCCAGGCTCCTGATGTACTGCGAAAGTATTTGGGAATCCAGGAGTATCAATTTGGAAGAATCTATGCCTGGCTCGAGCCGTATAAATACCAGTCCGGAGAAGGATATCATCTCATAAAGTCTTTACAGGCTATTGGGTCTGGCATGCTAACCGGTAAAGGATTCGGCGGGGGAGAAGTGTATATCCCTGAAAGTCATACCGACTTTATTTTTAGTGTGATTGGCGAAGAGTTCGGATTTGTCGGCGCCTGTCTGGTGATTCTGGTTTTCTTTTTATTGATTTACCATTTGATCCAGCTGGCTATTCGGGCAAATTATTCCTACAGTGCCTATGTTTGTGTTGGCGTTGTCAGTATGATTACTTTCCACGTGTTCCAAAATATTGGGATGACCGTTCAGCTTCTTCCAATCACAGGTATTCCGCTCCCATTCATCAGTTATGGCGGCAGCTCGCTGCTCGCGAACCTCATGGCAATCGGGCTCGCTTTTGCTGTCCATTACCATCAGCGTGAATTCATGTTTGGCGACAACAATTTACAAGATTAAAGAAGAAAGGGAGAGTGCGGGAGTTTGCACCCTCCCTTTTGTTAAATTTTGGAGGGCTCCGGGGTGTTTACGTAAACACCCCGGAGCCCTCCAAATACTGGGAATCAGGCCATTTCTTTCGTGCGGAAAGTGTAGATGGCTGCTGCCAGTAAGCCAATGCTAATTCCGATCGTGATTAGGGCAGTAGCCCAAAGGTCTCCAGATATGGTTCCTTCGCTTAACATCATTCTAATATAAGGGCTCAGTTTAGCAGGGCTCCAATCCAGAATATGATCCAGTACGGTCGTCATTATACTGGTAAGGATGACTAGCACTATTGTCATAAACCCGACCAGTCCAGGAACTTTGAATAAGCTATTCATGAATACAGAGATACTGATGACAAACAACAGCCATAACCCATAGAAAAACCATGTGGCTAAAAGGTTTGAAAAGGAAATGTTACCAAACAGTAAATTGACATAATACCAGCTTGCCAATAACCCGGCAAACAAAGAGACCAGCACCAGCACACTGGTAGCCGCCCATTTTGCAGATACATACGTGCTGTATTTCACCGGTTTCACCAGTACCAGTTCTGCGACACCGCTTTTTCTTTCGCCTGCTATAAGTCCCATCGACATTAAGGCAATCACCAGTACGCCAAGCTGACTGAACTGGGCCAGGCTCATCATCAGGACATCATGAGGCGGAGGTGTCGGTATTTCAAAAGATGCTCCCTCAGGTAGGCCGCCAACGGATTCAATGATCTGTGGAAGATAATAAGTCGACAATGGATCAGATAACCCCAGCAGGATAAAGACAAGAGGCACCCAGATCCATTTGAAATTCCGGCCCGATTCAAGCATTTCACGTTTAAAAACAGTCAAGAACTGCATCATGAATCCACCACCTTCATGAATAAATCTTCCAATGAGGCCCGTCCTACTTCAAACCGTTCCAGCGGCCAGCGTTCCGCTTGAATCAATTGCAGAAGCTCGTC
Source organism: Thalassobacillus devorans (assembly GCF_011761345.1). Lineage (GTDB taxonomy): Bacteria > Bacillota > Bacilli > Bacillales > Halobacillaceae > Thalassobacillus > Thalassobacillus devorans. The sequence continues at coordinate 102,992 of NZ_JAASRY010000007.1, read as the reverse complement.
TCTTGCCTGTTTTGTGTCCGTTACGAAAATGTGATGAACCCCTCTGGCGACCTCTGTACGAATGACGGATGGAAGAGCTGTAATTAAATCTTCATCAGGTATAAAACCTTCCTGTAAGACCACATTGATTTTATCTACACGGTGTTTTTCCCTTACCTTTTCCATTGGTCCTGACTCGACTATTTCACCATTATGCATCATCAGGAGCTCGTCGCTGACTTCTTCTGCGTCATTTAATATATGAGTAGAAAAAAGCAAGGTGGTTTCCTGCTTCAACTCTTCCATCAAAGTAAGTACTTCCCTGCGCCCAATCGGATCAAGCGCAGATACTGGCTCATCCAGCATCAACAACTTCGGCTGGTGAATCATAGCCTGGGCGATGCCGAGCCGCTGCTTCATACCACCAGAATACTTTCCTATCCGCTTATTTTTTGCATCAGCAATGCCGACACGGGCAAGTAATTCGTCCGCCCGTGAAGCCGCTGTTTTCTTATCAAGGTTGGCAAGCCTGGCTACATATACTAGAAACTCTTTGCCTGACATCCAGGAATGGAATACGGGGTGCTGGGGCAGGTAGCCGATGTGATAGCGGATATCCGTCTGGTAATCCAGTCCTTCAAAAGAAATACTTCCTCCGTTTGAGCGGATTAAACCGGACAACATCCGTAACGTCGTCGTTTTGCCCGCTCCATTGGGACCAAGTAATGCGACACATGTTCCCTTGTTGATTGAAAAATCGATTCCACGGATAACAGGGCTGCCATCATAATTCTTCTTTAAATTTTTGACTGTCAGCAGCGCCATTACTCTTGTCTCCTTCCGATCACAAAATACAAGATCGGTCCTATCATATTAAGAAGCAGGATGATGAACAGCCACATGATTTTTGGACCGTTTGTCCGCTCGATCCGGAACCAGTCAATCAGCGCCACCACTTGTAAAATCAGCTGGATGACAATCAACGGTGCGATAAGTGCCCAGTTGACACTTTCAAATAACTCTGCCATATGGATCCCCCCTAAAATTCCTATACATCTAATCTTACGTATGATTATAGGAAAAAGCTTCAAATTTTTATAGAAATATTGATAAAAAAATACCCCAGCATTCCCAACTACAGCTTATCCCAAAAAAATGACCGAAAAGTCGAAGACTTGGTTTCGAGATAATTGTGAGAGTTTAGGGGCGTTGGGTGAGCGGTGAGATCCCGCAAGGCGAAGCCTGAGGAAGCTCACCACATGCCCACGGAAAGCGATCCGTTTCCCCAGTCACCATAATTACAATCAAAAAGTCTCGAAACTGAGTCTTCAGCATTTGAGAGCTTTAACAGAATGTATATTTAAATTGTCAGAACTTTTGGTTGACATACAGCGTAGTATTCTATAAACTAACAAACAAGTTAGAGTTGAGAGATGAGAATGAGTGAGCTGAGTTGAGGTAATTGGATGAGTTGAGCCGAGCGAGTAGAGGGACATCAGGGAGAGCCTGAACCGTTGCCTGTACCGAACCTTCTTTTATCATCCACTTTTCACCCTCAAACTCTCATTCTCCATAACATTTATGGAGAGGTGAGGACATGACCACACGCGAAGCTTTTCTAAAAGCTGCACGCACATATCAGACAATCCCTGTAACGGAATCATTTTATACGGATACTTTGACTCCGATTCATATGTTCCAGGCATTGAAAGACGAAGCTGTCTATATGCTGGAAAGTCAGGATCCAGAATCCCCTTGGTCCAATTTTTCCTTCATCGGTATTGAACCTATGCTGGAAGTCGAACAGGATGGGGAGATATTTCATATTAAAGATTTACAAAAAGCACAGGTGATGGAAGCTCCTGATTTAAAGGAAGCCTTCGATCGCTCATTGGAGTATCTGAAGGTGAAGGAACCAGAGGTCGCTGTCCCGTTTCGTGGTGGCGCTGTCGGTTATATCGCTTATGATGCTATTTCGGATATAGAGCCTGTTCCCGAGGCGATCGAGGACGATATCCCGATTTCGAATTATCACCTCCTGTTTTGTCAGACGCTGATTGCTTATAACCATAAAACGAAAGAAGCCACAATTATGCAGTTTGCCCGGCTGGAAGATGATGATAAACCAGAGGATAAATTCCTTCAGGCGAGAAACCGTATCAAAGAACTAAGTGATCAGCTGATGACCAACGGGTTTGTACATGACCTGATGCTGACGAACGATGAGGAATCTCACGAAGAAATCCAATTGAAAAGCAACTATTCGCATGAATCATTTCTTGAAGATGTAGAAAAAGTGAAAAATTATATCCATGCAGGAGATATTTTTCAAGCGGTCCTTTCCCAACGGTTCGAAGCTGAAACCACACTTGGTGGGTTTCAGCTGTACCGGGTATTAAGGAAAGTAAATCCATCCCCTTATATGTTTTATTTGAAATTCGGTGAGTTAGAAGTGATCGGCAGTTCCCCGGAGCGATTGTTAGAAGTCCGGGACGGGGAATTAGAAATTCACCCGATTGCCGGAACTAGAAAGCGGGGGATGACTGAGGAAGAAGATGAAGCCCTGGCTAATGAACTCCTTGCAGATGAAAAAGAACGGGCCGAGCACCGGATGCTTGTCGATCTAGCACGGAATGATATAGGAAGAGTAGCGGAATACGGTTCCGTGAAGGTGCCGGAGTTCATGGTCATCGGACGTTTTTCCAAGGTGATGCATATCATCAGTAAAGTGACCGGAAAGCTTCGCAGCGGTATCCATCCGATAGAGGCTTTGTACTCAGCATTCCCGGCCGGGACATTATCCGGTGCGCCGAAAGTCCGGGCGATGCAGATATTAAGGGAGCTGGAACCAACGCCAAGGCACCTTTATGGAGGAGGTATTCTTTACCTTGGGTATGACGGGAACATCGATTCCTGCATCACTATAAGGACAATGACCCTTTATAAAGGAAAAGCTTATATCCAGGCGGGGGCAGGAGTTGTAGCAGACTCGGACCCACAAAGCGAATATGAGGAAACATTAAATAAAGCTAGTGCATTAAAGAAGACAATCGAATTAGCTGAGAAAACATTTGAGAAGAGCAGAGAAGGAGTGGAGCAGAGATGAAAGAATTATTGAAACGTGTCGTTGAAGGAGAAAAGCTTGGTGAACAGGACGCCTTTGATTTGATGAACCAGATCATGCAGGGGAAAGTCTCTACAGGGCAATTGATGAGTGTATTGAGCGTGCTGCGTTATCGTGGGGAAACAATCGAGGAGATGACGGGCTTTGCCAGAGCGATGCGAAGCAATATGCTGAAAATGGATCTCGAAGATGACGCGGTCATTGATACTTGCGGGACTGGCGGGGATGGCAGTTCGACATTCAACATTTCCACTGCCGTCGCGATTGTCCTGGCTGCGATGGGTGTAAAGGTTGCAAAGCATGGCAACCGCAAAGTTTCCTCTAAAAGTGGCAGCGCCGATGTGCTTGAGTTATTAGGAATGCCGTTAGAGGTCACCCCGGAGGAAGGCAAGCGAGCGCTGAACGAAAAGCGGATGACGTTTTTATATGCACCAACTTACCATCAGGCGATGAAACACGCCGTACCAGCAAGACAGGAACTTGGATTCCGGACTGTATTCAACTTGCTTGGACCGATATCCAATCCCGCGCAGACGAAACGTCAGCTGATTGGTATCTATGATACGAATTACGGAGAAAAACTGGCAGGTACGTTAAAGGCACTTGGGTCCAAACACGTACTATTGGTGACTGGCCGTGACGGCCTGGACGAAATAACCATTACCGGGGAAACGGATATCGTGGAATTGAAAGATGGAGAGATTACGAGGTTTACAGTGAGCCCGGAAGAGGTTGGGCTATCAAGAGGCAAGCTGGAGGATATCCAAATTTCCCATCCGACAGAAAGTGCCGCTATCATTGAAGATATCGTCTATAACAATGCGAATGACAGCGCCCGGGATATCGTACTGATGAACGCGGCAGCTGGATTATATATTGCCGGGCAGGCGGATAGCATCCAGGCAGGGGTAGCGCAGGTGAAAAAAGCGCTTGAGGAAGATGTTGTAAGGGAATACTTTGAAGCAATCACACATACAAAGGAGCAGAAATATGCTTGATACAATTCTCGCCATCAAACAACAAGAGATAGAAAAAATCTTATTACCAGATGAACAGAAGACGACACGCCGTTCCTTGCGTGATGCGTTAAGAAATTCCCCTCACCTTGCCGGTTTGATTGCAGAAGTGAAGAAGGCATCGCCATCGAAAGGAATTATCCGTGATGATTTCAATCCCGTCGTCATCGCACGGGAATATGAGAAAGCGGGAGCACAGGCGGTATCTGTATTGACTGATCAGCATTTCTTCCAGGGGCACCGTGACTTTTTAAATGACATTAAAAAGGTAGTGGAGCTGCCGGTATTGCGTAAAGATTTCATCATCGATCCTATCCAGGTCGAAGAAAGCGACCGTATCGGAGCGGATGCGATTCTCTTGATCGGAGAAGCATTGGAACCAAAGCAGCTTCATGAGCTCTATGAGCAAGCCGAGTCACTCGGGATGGAAGCACTTGTGGAAGTTCATTCAGGCGAGACGATGGAAGGAATTTTAGAAGTTTTCACACCGAAAATTATCGGTATCAATAACAGGAATCTTAAAACCTTTGAAACTACATTGCAACAGACGAAGAAAATTGCCCCAATGGTTCCAGAAGAGAGTCTGCTAGTTTCGGAAAGCGGCATCTTCACCTATGAGGATATCGAACAGGTCGTATCGGCAGGAGCGGAAGGCATCCTGGTTGGTGAAGCGTTGATGCGTCAGGATAACCTCAATCAAGCGGTGACCCGTTTGATGGGAGGCGTCCGCTCATGACCGAACCGTTAGTGAAACTATGCGGGAACCGCTCGAAGCAGGACTTAGCCTATAGTGCAGACTCGCAGGCGACTCATCTTGGTTTCATCTTTGTACAAGGGACGAAACGATATGTCCGTCCTGAGCTTGTCGGACGCTGGCTTTATGAAATCAAGCCGCATCAAAAACTGGTTGGGGTTTTTGTCGAACCGACACTAGAAGAGCTGGAAATAGTTTTACACTATGTCCCACTCGACATCATCCAGTTACATGGAAATGAAACGGTTTCTGAAGTTCTGCAAATCAAAGAACATTTTGCTGTACCGGTTTATAAAGTCATCCACCACGCTGATTTTGGCGTAGATTATATGCACTTATTCAAAGGAGCTGTCGATGGCTTTGTAGTAGATTCCAAAGTGAAAGGTGCCTACGGTGGAACCGGCGTGCGGTTTGATTGGAAAGCCATCCCGTCATATATGAAAGAAGCAGAGCACCAGGGAGTTCCGTGTCTGATTGCCGGTGGTATTACAGATGAAAACGCAGCAGAAGTATTAAACTACCACCCGGGAGGAATCGACCTTTCCAGTGGGACTGAAACGGACAATAAAAAAGATCGAAATAAAATTCAAGCGCTGATGAGAGAGGTGGAAAACTATGGAACAAGTATATCCGGATCAACAAGGGCGGTACGGTGATTTTGGCGGAAAATATGTACCGGAAACCTTGATGGCTCCCTTACAGGAGCTCGAAGAGGCGCTTGATGAAGCGATGGCTGACAGAGAGTTTATCGCAGAATATCACGGTGTTTTAGAAAAGTATGCAGGAAGACCGACGGCACTCACTTACGCGGATAAAGTGACCGAGATACTTGGTGGAGCCAAGATTTATTTAAAGCGGGAGGATTTACTCCATACTGGAGCCCATAAACTCAATAACGCCATTGGTCAGGCATTGCTTGCGAAAAGGATGGGTAAACAAAAAATCATTGCTGAAACGGGAGCAGGACAACACGGTGTAGCGTCTGCGACGGTCGCTGCTAAATTCGGATTGGAATGTAAAGTGTTCATGGGGGAAGAAGATATCCGCCGCCAGGAACCGAATGTTTTCCGGATGAAAATGCTTGGAGCAGAAGTGATTCCTGTCTCCAGCGGACGAGGTACCTTGAAGGATGCAACCAACGAGGCGATACGTTACTGGGTTGCCAACTGTGAAGATACCTTTTATTTGATTGGCTCTGTCGTTGGGCCGCACCCTTACCCACGGATGGTCCGAGATTTCCAGCGGATTATCGGTGACGAATCCAAGCGTCAGTTTCTTGAAGGGGAGCCAACATTGCCGGATTATATTTATGCGTGTGTCGGCGGCGGGAGCAACGCCATCGGCATGTTCCACCCTTTCCTGGAAGATGATGTCGAGCTTGTCGGCGTCGAAGCGGCTGGGAAAGGCGTAGATACGGAAGAGCATGCCGCCACATTGACGAAGGGTGATCGCGGGGTTATTCATGGTTCGTTGACGTTCCTGTTGCAGGATGAACACGGACAAATTACCGAGCCTTACTCGATTTCGGCAGGACTCGACTACCCAGGCATCGGCCCGGAGCATGCGTACTTATTTGACTCCAAACAGGTACGCTATGAAGCGGTTACCGATGAGGAAGCGATGGACGCATTGAAGCTGCTGACCGAGACGGAAGGCATCATTCCTGCTGTGGAAAGCGCCCATGCTTTAGCCCAGGCTTTTAAAGAAGCAAAGGACATGTCAGCAGATAAAACGATTCTCATCAATCTATCGGGACGTGGAGATAAAGACCTGGCTACGATTATGAATCATTTCAAGGGGGAGGAATAACATGCTGACACAAACTTCATTCCAAGGGAAATTGAACAAGACAGAAGACTTGTTCATCCCATTCATTGAAGCAGGAGATCCTACCCCTGAGGTGACGATTGACCTCGCCTTGAAACTCCAGGAGGCTGGTGCTGATATTTTGGAATTAGGAATTCCTTATTCCGATCCACTGGCCGATGGGCCGACGATCCAGCGGGCTGCAAAACGTGCCCTGGACAATGGCATGTCTTTGCAGCAGGCAATCGAATTGATACCTGACATGCGTGCAAATGGGCTGGAGATCCCGGTTGTCGTATTCACGTATTATAATCCAGTCCTCCGTATTGGAGAAGAAAAGTTTTTCAAACTATTGGAGGAACATGGAGCAGAAGGAGTATTGATTCCAGACTTGCCGCATGAAGAAAGCGAGTCTGTCAGAGAACTGGCGTTAAAACACGATATTGAATATATTTCATTAGTTGCTCCTAACTCAGAGGAACGGATTCAAAAGATAGCATCTGAAGCGCGCGGATTCCTTTATTGCGTATCAACGCTTGGGGTTACCGGTGGCGAAAATCAGTTGTCGTCAGAAGTCACTGACTTTATCCAAAAAGTGAAGGAGCACAGCCCTGTTCCCGTTGCAGTTGGCTTTGGCATTTCGACGAATGAAGATGTCCAAATGATCCGGCAGCATGCGGATGGTGTCATTATCGGGAGCAAAATCATTCGGCTGGTGGAAGCAGAAGTAGAAAATTTAAAAGATGATAGCAAACGCCATGAAGCCTTGAACCGTTTTTATGAGAATGTACGTGAACTAGTTGAGTAGCAGAGGAGGAAGAGCAGAGAGGAGCTGAGCAATATGATTTATATGATTGACCATTATGATTCCTTTACCTATAACATTGTGCAATATCTCGGCGAGCTTGGGGAAGAAATTCTTGTACGTCGTAATGATAAGGTAAGCCTGGAAGAGATAAAAAATCTTCAGCCTGATTTGATTTTTCTTTCACCGGGACCATGTTCACCGAGCGATGCCCCTATGACATTAGAAGTCATCAATGAGTTTAAAGGTGAATTTCCCATTTTCGGTGTCTGCCTTGGGCATCAGGCCATCGCCCAGGCATTCGGCGCGGAAGTGGTACAGACGGAAAAGTTGATGCATGGCAAATCATCCTACATTCATCACGAGGAAAAAGGAATTTACGAGGGGCTGATATCCCCGATGGAAGCCATGCGCTACCATTCTTTGATTGTCGATATGGAAAGTCTGCCAAAAACCTTTGATTTAACTGCTGTAACAGTAGACGGAGAAATCATGGGTATCCGGCATAAAGAGTATCCGATCGAAGGCGTCCAATTTCATCCGGAATCGATAGGGACACTAGAAGGGAAGCAATTGATGCAAAATATGCTGAACCAGTATATCAAAGTTCCTGTTAAATAACCTTTTCTTTATAACTAAAGTACTAATGGTTTACTCCATTTAGCTAATAGCTACTTTTATGATTGTTTGTAATAATAGAAACAAGTTATCGCTCATTGGAGCGAGTAACAACGGATTGGTCAGTGAATGTTCATTCGACCAGTCCGTTTTTCTTTGGGTAAACTACAAGTGGAAAGGTGCCCGCAAAATAAAAAAGACCTGGAATTCAGGTCTTAGAATTTAACATCCTCCTCATTTGTTACAACTAATAAAGTTTTTCCTTTTTCTAATTCTTTATGAAGATCCTTGGCCTTAGATTGTTCAAAACCAATTTCTTTCATCTTAGAAATTAATTTGTCATCTTTTCCGCGGAAGACATTTTTTGTGGCTGTTCCAAGACCCGTTTCACTAACACCAATCTTATTAGCATCAGTTTGTCTCTTAGTTCTTCTGACATGATCATTGTCATGTGAAAGAATGTAGATATTATCCTCATCTACCCCATGACTTTTAATCCTGTCGATAGATTCACCCATTTGTTCGTCATCACTAAAAATTTGATAGTTTGGTTGCATTAGTATCGCCTCCTTAGAGTAATCGTTTCCCTGCATGAAAACGGCCTAAACGGCTGTAACACGCTTTTAATAATTTGCTATACATCCATAAATCAGCTAATATTTTATTGACAGAATATTATAAAAGGTGATCGCATGAAGAAACTGACCCCAAACCAAAAAGAATATAATGCAAAAATTTACATGACCCTTATTTCGATATTCGGTTGGCTGCTGATTTTAAGAAGCCTTTTTGATCTTCACCTTATCGATAATGGGCATATTCTATTATTGCTTGGTGTATTTTTATGGTTGGCTGAGTTTTATCCGATCCCCGTATGGAGGGGCAATTCGTCCTTGCATTTCCCTATTATATATGTCATGTATTTGGTGTTTGGACTGGCATATACACTGACAATATTCGCTAGTATCGTCTTTATGATTTACCTGATCCGCCGATACCCACTGCGCATCGTCTTTTTTAACCCCTCCCAATTGATTTTAAGCTTTTATCTTGCCATTCAATTGACAGAACTATTTATGCCAGCATTTCCTACCCATTTCACTAGTGGAGTTCTTCATTTTGGAATTATAGTTATTTACTATTACTTTTTTAACAATCTATTTGTCGATATTGTTCTACTGCTGCGTCCTCAGGTATATACGTTGTCAGCATGGAAACAAAAAATGGCCACTGAATTTATGAGTGCTAGTATTTCTTTAACTTATGGCATCATTTTTTATCTGGTTGGTACTCAAAACCGAGGGGAGATTGATATATTTTCATATTTTTTCTTTTTTTCTCCATTAGTAGGGCTTGCCTTGCTCAGTTCGATGATCGCTCGACTTAAAAAAGAAAAAAGTCGCCTTCATTCCCTGTTCTCCATATCTACAAAGTTGAATCATATGCTTCCTTCTGATAAGTGGATGGGTAACCTGGCTGATAATTTGAAAGAGTTTATTGATTCGGATGTGGCTATTTTATGGATAAGAGAAAACGGAGAGTGGAAACGAAGCTTTGAGGATGGAAGAGTACAGAAGGATGTCCGTCTCCCGAAAGAGACAAAAGAAAAATTCCTCACCATCAATGATCCAGTTCTCTATCATAATGCAAAAAGGGATTCGGGTGTGGCGGGAAAGTGTTTTTCACAAGAGCTTCATGCACTATTATATACTCCTTTACTTTTGGAGGAGGAAATGGTGGGAATGTTCGTTGTAGCCAGGAGCAGGACGAAGAGCTTTACGAAAGATGATGTCACCTCGCTTTCAACGATTGCTAACCAACTGGCGGTTGTGATTAAGACAAGGAATCTATTTCAGGAGCAGGAGCGGCTGTTGATTGTTGAAGAAAGAAACCGGATCGCCCGTGATATTCATGACGGTGTGGCACAAACTCTTGCTGGAGCTTTAATGAAATTAGAAACGGCAGATAAGAAGTTTGATACAAATAAAGATGATACACGAGCATTATTAGATGAAAGCATCCAGAAAATGAGACATTCTCTAAAAGAGCTTAGGGATTCGATATATGCTTTACGCCCTTACCCGACTGCCCGTGTCGGGCTATCCTCGGCAATCATGCAGAAGATTGAAGCTGTTGATGACGATCAGGAATTAGAAATAAATTTTGAAATCAGAGGGGACGAACAGGAGCTGACTCCATTTGTAGAAAAGGTCATGTTCGATATCTTCAAGGAGAGCCTGCAAAACAGCATCAAGCATGGACAAAGCAGCAAGATCGATGTGCTGCTCAGTTATCAGAAAGAACATGTGCTTATAAGAGTAAAAGATAATGGGGTCGGTTTTTCCCTTTATCAAGCAATCATCAAGGCGCAGAACAGCCCCCATTTCGGGATTTTGAATATGAATGAAGCGGCTGAAAAAATTAATGCTTCCATTCAGATTGATAGTAAAGAAGGAGAAGGGACAGAAATTACACTACTTGTTCCAAAAATGGAAGTGGGAGGAGAGGAATCGAATGATAAAAGTTATGCTGGTGGATGATCATGCTGTCTTGAGGGATGGGTTGAAAAATATTTTAGGGATGGCAGATGATATTAAGGTAGTCGGAGAAGCAGTTTCTGGTATACAAGCACTGGAAATCGTTGAAGAAACTGCTCCCGATGTGATTCTAATGGATATCAATATTCCTGACTTGAATGGGATTGAAGTCACCCGGATGATAAAAAAGGATTTCCCGCAAATCAAGGTACTGGTGTTGACGATGTACAATCATGATGAGTATTTTATGTCAGCCATTAAGGAAGGAGCGGAGGGTTATCTATTGAAGGACTCTCCATCCGAACAAGTGATTGAAGCAATTCATAATGTGTTTAACGGTGAATCTGTGGTTCACCCATCAATGACTAAAAAACTGTTTGCCATTCACCAGCAAAAAGGGGAAAGTAATAACGATAGTCAGCTGACAGAACGCGAAAAAGAAGTCCTTTTATGTCTGGTAGAAGGCTTAAGTAACAAAGAGATAGGAAAACGTCTGTTTATAAGTGATAAGACTGTGAAAATCCACGTCAGTAAAATTTTCAAGAAACTTAATGTGAAAAGTCGTTCGCAAGTTGTCATTTATGCGGTACAGAATCAATTGGTACCATTACCACCTGGCACCTAAGCTCTTCTTGGAAGGGCTATTTTTTTTGCCTCCTAAATGGTAAGCATTTCTTTGATAGTACCAAAGTAGTAAATAGATTTAGTACTTTGGAAGAACTTTTTTTACAACTCTTAGTGAATAGTTGCTGGAATCGTAAAATGGGATAATTAAATTAATATTTCAATTATTCTAAATTAAGGGGAGGGTGTATATGAGAGTCAAATTACTAAGCACAACAATGGTATTGGCTTTGGGCCTGCTGATAGGAATATTATCCAATACCAGCAGCGGTTCAGCAGCAATTTCAGGACCTATCATCGATGATATTCTATTGGAGGAATTAGCAAATCAGGAGGGTACTGTTGAAGCAATCATCACATTTGAAGGGGAGAATGCTTTAACAGATGCACAACTTAATTTATTGGAGGATGCCGGTATAACAAAAGGGATAATATTTGAAAGTCTGCCTATGACCGGAGCTTTAGTTACCAAAGATCAGATAGAACAATTGAAGTCGGAGAGTGAAATTCGTTCTATTTATTTCAATCAAAAAGTGGAATATGAAAATGGTGATGCCACAGCACTAACCGGTGTTGACCGCGTCCGTACTTCCGATTCCTTCCGTGAAAATAATGGCGGCCTTCCTGTATCAGGAAGCGGCGTGGGTGTTGTCATCAATGACAGTGGGGTGGATGGTACACATAAAGATCATGAATATCCGAATCATCTGGTGCAGAATGTTGATGCATCGTTAAACCTCCATGCCGTGAGTGAATTCCTGCCAATTACCTACCTTGAAGACGTTCCGAATACAGATACAGATTCCGGGCATGGGACCCATGTCGCTGGCATTGTCGGAGGCAACGGTGAAATGTCAGGCGGTAAATATGAAGGAGTGGCTCCTGGTGCTGATTTAATCGGATATGGTTCTGGTGCTGCAGTAACGATTCTGGATACGATAGGCGGCTTTGATTATGCGTTGACCCACCAACAGGAATATGACATACGTGTTATTACGAATTCCTGGGGGAGCACAAGTGACGCAGGAACTGAGTTTGACCCTCATGATCCGATAAACGTTGCGACTAAAAGATTGTACGACCGTGGAATTGTAACTGTATTTTCAGCGGGAAACTCAGGACCTGGAGAAGCCACAATATCAGGAAATTACAAGAAAGCACCATGGGTCATTACAGTTGCAGCTGGAACAAAGGATGGAAAGCTGACGGACTTTTCTTCCCGAGGGGTTAAAGAAAAAAGCAGTGAAGTCGTCGTCGATGGAGAAACATGGACATGGGAAGATCGACCGACTATTACGGCACCTGGCGAAGGGATAATTTCTACAAGAGTTGTTTCACCTTTATCCTCACTTGGAGCCGCAGATGATGTGGAAAACATCGATCCTTCCCATCTCCCGTATTATACGACTATGAGTGGAACGTCAATGGCAGCTCCTCATATCGCTGGTATCATCGCTTTACTATTAGAGGCTGACCCAACGTTATCCCCATTGGAAGTAAAACAGGTAATTCAGGATACAGCAACCAATATGCCAGGTTATGAACCTTGGGAAGTCGGTGCGGGCTATGTCAATGCTTATGCAGTAGTAGATGCGGCATTTTCCGACAAAAGTTATGGGAGCACGGTTAATATGAATCGCACTTTCCATGCTGAGGTTAACACCACTGTAGATTATGACCCATTTACGATTGAGTATGACCCACTAAACCTGTCCGATAACTCCTATGTTTTTGAAGTGGAGGAAAGAGCGGATGAGGTCACTGCTCGCATCAATGCCAAGGGATTATTAGAAGAAACGGGGAATACAGTGAATTTGCTTTTGGAAGCTCCCGATGGAACAACTTACAGCTCAGGGGTTTCCGTACTATTTCCGCTTTACACGGACCGCACAGTTCAGGTAACTGACCCGATCCCTGGTACTTGGAAGGTCAGGTTAGAAGGATTGCAAGGGACACTTTCCCTCCCAGAAAAGATAAAAGGGGAATTAGCTATTAAATCAGCTGCAGGCTACTCAGGATTAAATGATATCAATGGACATTCTGGAGAAGCGGCTATAAAAATGGCAGTCAGTGAACGATTGATCGACAGCTTTAATGACAATACTTACAAGCCGGACCAGCCATTAGAACGTATCGAATTAGCTAAGTTTCTAGTGATGGGGGCAGGAGTAGTACAGTCGCTCCCAGCAGAGGGAGATTTCAACTTCCGGGATGTAAAAGCAGATAATCAACCATTCGCAGAAGCAGTGACAGCAACAGGGGCTGCATTGCTGGATAAACTGCAGGTTTATAACGGGGTAATGCTCCCAGGTGACAATGGAAAGTTCTCAGGAAAGCAAGCAGTCAGCCGTGCTGAACTGGCTTATTCTCTAGTCCAAAGCCTCGGCCTCCAGGAAGAAGCTGAGCAAAGGGAAGAAGGGCCTTTGACAGTCATGTATAACGGAGAGCGGATTCCAGTGGTAGATGAAGCGGATGTACCCGCAGAGTTGAAAGGCTATGTCCAGTTGGCACTTGATTTGAATATGTTAAATGCTTATTTTTCTGTCAACCAAGGAGACTATGACTTAGAGCCGGCAGTTGAAGCAGCTTTCAAGCCGGATGAGACTGTTACAAGAGCTGACTATGCGGTGGCAATCACTCGTTATTTTCAGGCTTATTTAAAATAAAATATTCTCTATGAGAGAGGAGCAATTGGATGAAACGACTGATCAGCTTAATTTGTACAGGTATACTTTTGTTTTCTTTATTTGCTGGAGGAAGTTTGGTACATGCAACAGAAAACAGCGTGACGATTGATCCTGAGTTGACAAAAGTCTTACAAAATGAAGAAGGACCCTATCAAGTTATCGTTACTTTTCATGGTGACGAAGGAATAACCAATCACCAGCTGAGCTTGATAGAATCAATAGGCATCGATACAGGAATTGCCATGCAGTCACTGCCAATCATGGGAGTGATAGCAACTAAAAGCCAGATCAAATACCTGGAAGAAAATAGTGAAATACGGTCTATTTATTTGAACAAAAAACTAGAGTACTTTAATGCTGATGCCACTGAAATTACTGGAGTAGATAAAGTACGGACAGATTCGGACATGACAGCAGAAAATGGCGGCATGCCTGTTTCTGGGAAAAGTGTCGGAGTAGTCGTCAATGACAGTGGTGTTGATGGCACACATAAAGACCATGAACTCGGCCGTAACCTCGTTCAGAATGTAGCAGGTTCAACCAATCTGAACAGTCTTTCGCCAGGGCTTCTCCCTGTCAGCTATACCGAGAATGTACCGAACACAGACACCAACTCTGGTCATGGTACACATGTGGCAGGAACTGTTGGTGGGACCGGAGCGATGTCCGGAGGCTTGTATGAAGGCGCGGCCCCGGGAGCTGACCTTATCGGGTATGGATCTGGAGCGGCATTGTTTGTATTGGACACGATTGGTGGATTCGACTATGCCATTACACATCAAAACGAATACAACATACGTATTATCACAAATTCCTGGGGATCTTCCGGTGACTTTGACCCGGAAAATCCAGTGAACATTGCCAGTAAGAAGACATATGATCGAGGCATTACCGTATTATTTGCCGCTGGTAATGAAGGTCCTGGTGAAAATACACATAATCCTTACGCTAAAGCACCATGGGTAATCTCTGTTGGTGCCGGTGAAAAAGATGGCAAGCTTGCTGACTTTTCTTCCCGTGGTACGAAAGATGTCGGTGGAACTTTCGAAATGGATGGGAAGTCATGGACGTGGAAAGACGAACCAACCATTACTGCTCCGGGGGTAGACATTATTTCAACTCGTGTTCTTGCTCCCGTCAGTTCATTGGCCATCGATTCTGATTTAGAAGAAATCGATACGGCCCATGTCCCTTATTATACAATGATGAGCGGTACGTCAATGGCAACTCCTCATGTTGCAGGTGTAGTCGCCCTGATGCTGGAAGCAGATCCAACGCTATCACCTGATGATGTAAAGGAAACTATTGAGCAGACGGCTACGAATATGCCTGGTTATGAAACATGGGAAGCCGGTGCAGGTTATCTGAATGCTTATGCGGCTGTTGACAGTATCCTGTTCAATAAAAATTACGGAGCTACAGTCAATGCAGAAAGATCATTCCACAGTGATGTAGAAAGCACAACGGAAAGAGCTCCTTTTACTATTGATTACAACCCATTAACCTATGTATCCGATAATCAGTACGAATTCGAAGTTGAGGAAGGACTGAGCGGGTTGACTGCCCAAGTAAATGGCAAAGGACTTATTGGTGAAACAGGCAATCCGGTAAACCTTGTACTGATTGCCCCGGATGGAACAGAATATAGTTCTGGCATCAGCCTATTGTTCACGCTTTATTCAGACCGGACCGTCACTGTTAATTCCCCTCAATCAGGAACCTGGAAAGCAGAACTCAGAGGTTTGAGGGGAGATGAATTGAACCCAACGGATGGTCTTGGGTTACCGGAAGAAGTAGAAGGAACGTTAGCTTATACTAAAGTAGATGGCTACACAGGACTTGATGATATTGCAGGACATCAGGCGGCTGGGGCGATTCAAATAGGTGTTAAGGAACGATTATTTGACGGTTATGCTGATGGAGAATTCAAGCCTGATCAGAAGCTGGTACGCAGCGATCTTGCGGAATATCTCGTGATGGGTGCAGAAATTCGCCAGTCATTGCCTACTGATGGACCAAGCTTTTCAGATGTAGATGATGATGACCTCCCATTTGTGGAAGCAGTAACTGCAAATGGAGCAGCATTTCTAGATCTAAAACACGAGCATGATGGAGTAATAATGCCAAAAACTACTGGCTTTGCACCAGATGATGCAGTTACGCGAGAAGAGTTAGCATATTCCTTAGTGCAAGGTTTAGGTTTGCAAGAGGAGGCCCAATCTTTTTCAGACAACGTAACGGTTGAATATAAAGGGGAAAGAATAGAAGTAGTAGATGCTGATGAAATTGCTGATTCATTGAAAGGGTATGTACAGTATGCACTTGACTTAAACATCATCAATGCAAACTTTGAAGTGAGACAAGGTTCATATGATTTAGAACCGACTGTCGAGGCATACTTTTCACCGACTGAAGAAATTACGCGTGGTGATTTCGCAGTAGCGATGACCCGTTACTTTAACGCTTATCATCAGTAAACATTTAATTTACACAACCTCTGCTGAAAAATTGGCAGGGGTTGTAATTTTCCTCTTGAAATAGGTAGAGACTTCGTTATATAATACTCATTGTCGAGTTAATAATTGAATTACGGGGCATTAGCTCAGCTGGGAGAGCGCTTCGCTGGCAGCGAAGAGGTCAGCGGTTCGAGCCCGCTATGCTCCACTTATAAACCCTTGTTTAATTACAAGGGTTTTTCTATTACTATTTATTTTCCGCCTAAAAAACCAACCAGATTTCACTGGTTGGTTTTTTGCTTAAGAAAGCAGCACGTGGGTATAGTTAATGTAATCGATTTGATATTAAAATTACATAACTTTCCCTTATTATTTACGCTTTCCTCCCTGGACAACCTGCTTTCGTTCAAAATCTCTGATGGTTGAGTCATTGCGAAAAGGAATGAATTCCTTGTTAAACTCCTCCTTGCCGGGGGACTCTGCATATGTTTCATTTTGATGCGTTTTATCAACCCTTGGAGCTTCCTCTTTTGAATGGTCCTGCATCCCTGCTATCCATGTTTCGAATTGGTAAGTGCCCCGGTCGATAATGACGCAAAGGTCCTCTAGTGTCTGGGTTAATGCTGCTAAGCAATCGAGGCCATTCTTCAGCAAAATCCCTTTCCGTTTTGCCTTCTCGACAGAATGTTCCAGACGGTAAGAATGATCTTTATAATCGAATTCTATATAACAACTGCTGCGATCCCAATTAAAATGGTAGTCACCGATCTTTAGACGTTTCATCACTTCTACTAATCTTTTTTCACTTGTATCCTGGTCTTTATAGGGCAGCCATTTGAAAAGACTATTCTTCAACATACTTACACCCTTTCATAATGTCTTAAGTTTTTATGCATACTGCTTAATTTCGACAAACCGACAAAAAATCCCTTTTATATTCGTTTTACATTTATCGATCTTTTTTTACAAAAATCGGGAAATAAACTCACCTTCAAGTTGCTAAACCCTTTATGCACAGTATTTTAATAGTTTGAGAATTTTGTAGGAATTTTCAGAATATAAGCAGTTACAAGGAGGAAACAGAGGAATTTTAATCGAATATTAGAAGTAGAATGCTCTCTTGTTGACTAGTTTTAATACCATTCAAAGAGGTGAAGTATCCCGTGGTGGAACAAATCACAAAAGGAGATTGGAGACGTTTTGTTCAGGAAGGCGTATTGGATAATTCACGTATTAACGAGCGGATTCGAGCATCATGGAACCATTGCAGACGACTTGGGGTCGATCCTTACAATGGGAAAGGCACCCAAATGTTGTCATATGATGCGTTACAGAAGCGGAGAAGAGAAAATAGCTGGTTAATAGAATTGGCAGAACCGTTTATTAAAAAGCTTGCAACTATGTACCATGATTCTAATGTGATTTTGCTCCTTGTCGATCGTGAGGGCTATGTATTGAGGATGGCAGGCGAGGAACTAGTGAAAGCCACGGCAAGTCAGATAAATTTTACAGAGGGTGTGAAATGGACGGAAGAACAAGTAGGAACGAATGCAATAGGAACAGCGTTGGCAATTGGAGAACCAATCGCCATCAATGGTATGGAACATTTTTCAGTAGCATCGCAAACATGGGGATGTTCCGCTGCGCCGATTAAAGATGAAAATGGCGATGTGATTGGTGCATTGGACATCTCAAGTCCTTTTATCCCCGATTACTATCAACATGTGCTTGCCACAGTTGTTGCTGCTGCATATGCGATTGAAAGCATGTGGCAGCATAGGATGAAGGAGGAAGAGCTTGAGTTAATCAATTTAGGGTTGAAAGAAGAAAGAGGCAGTGACCGTTCCTTCATACTTTATAATCGTAACCACCAGCTGGTTTACGCCTCCTCTGCTATTACAAATATTCCTGCTGCCATTTCTGAATTACCGACAAACCACAATAAGTCTCCTGTATATGGAAAAGATTCAAGTGAAATCATCGGGCATCAAATCACTTTAACAAATCAAAAAAAATCACCTGCATTCCAAGGCTGGAACTCTTCGTTCCAATTTCAGGGTGTAGCCGGGAAGAGCAGTACTTTTCAAAAGGTATTGGAGCGTGCGAAAAAGGCTGCTGAAAAAGATGTCACTATCCATATTACTGGGGATACAGGGACAGGAAAAGAAGTAATGGCTAAATCACTTCATGTTTGCAGTAAACCAGATAGGCCGTTTGTGGCAGTCAATTGTGGGGCCATACCAGAAAACCTGTTGGAAAGCGAATTGTTTGGTTATACAGGAGGAGCATTCACAGGCGCTCAAAGGAATGGTTATGAGGGAAAAATAGTCCAGGCCAATGGCGGAACCTTATTTTTAGATGAAATTGGTGACATCTCGGTAAAGACTCAGGTAGCTCTGCTTCGAACGCTGCAAGAAAAAAAGGTAGTGCCTATTGGCGGGAAAAAGCCAATACCTGTCTCATTTCGTCTCATTACAGCAACCAATAAGTCACTTGGAGGTCTAGTTAAGAAGGGGCAATTCAGGGAAGATCTTTATTATCGAATCTATGTCTATCCTCTTCATATGCCGCCGCTTAAAAACAGGCTGTCGGACATTCCAGAGTTAGTAGATTATTATTTTCAGAAAAGAAATTGGCAATTCACCTGGAGAATAGAAGCTATTCGTGCTTTGCAAAGCTACCATTGGCCAGGGAATATCCGGGAGCTTTTTAATGTATTGGAAGGGATTTATACAGAATATGGTGAGCAATCACCAGAACCTTCAGACGTTGAAGCCTATATTCGGCAAATAACTCCACATGAAAGAGATGTAAGTTTTTCTGGTGATTTATCCACACGTGAGCAGATGGAAAAAGAGTATATTGAAAAAGCATTGAAACAGCATGGAGGAAAAGCTTCGGCCGCTGCCCGGCAGCTTGGTATTCCCCGCAGCACTTTTTATCGGAAATTGAAGAAATACGAATTGGGGTAATGGAACATTTTGAGACAGAATGAGACAGTTTCCCACTTTGTCCCGTTTTCCCGTCGAAATTTAATAGGTAAATGTTTAAAAACGCTTATTATGTAAGCGTTTTCTTTTTTGGCATGAAACTTGCAACAGTTAAAAGTAGAACGCTCCATAGGCAAATTCCGTTAGAGCGTTACAAAAATCAAGGAGGGCGACGTGTATGAGAGTGTCGGAAGTCCAGCAAGAAGCACTGACAGCTGAAAAAGCCAAATGGATGTATCAGAAGATGGTAGAGATTCGTCGGTTTGAAGATCAGGTCCATGAAACATTCAGTACAGGAACCATACCCGGATTCGTGCATCTATATGCTGGGGAAGAGGCGGTTGCGGTCGGCGTTTGTTCCCATTTAGATGACAAGGACTACATTACGAGTACACACCGTGGACATGGACATTGTATTGCTAAAGGGTGCGACTTGAAAGGCATGATGGCAGAAATCTATGGAAAAGCCACGGGCTTATGTAAAGGAAAGGGCGGCTCCATGCACATTGCCGATGTCAGTAAAGGAATGCTTGGAGCAAATGGAATTGTAGGCGGTGGTTTCCCGCTGGCGACTGGCGCAGGGTTATCAGCAAAGTTGAGAAAAACCGGTGGGGTTGCGGTTTGCTTCTTTGGTGATGGTGCCAACAACCACGGAACTTTCCATGAAGGAATCAACCAGGCAGCAATCTGGAACCTTCCTGTCATTTTTGTAGCGGAAAACAATGGATATGGAGAATCGACACCTTTTGAATATGCCTCCAGCTGTAAATCAATTGCTGATCGGGCAGCCGGATATAATATTCCGGGAGAAACGGTGGACGGAAAAGATACGATGGCCGTATATGAAGCGGCACAGCGAGCAGTAGAACGCGCACGTAATGGAGAAGGGCCTAGTCTGATCGAGTGTGTCACCTATCGAAACTATGGACATTTTGAAGGCGATGCGCAGACCTATAAAACCTCAGAGGAACGAGAGCAGCACCTTAATGAATTAGATGCAATTATTCGTTTTCGGGAATATCTATTATCGAATAATCATGCATCAGAGGATGATCTCCACTCCATTGATGAAAATGTCCGGGAGGCCGTCGCAGATGCAGTGGAGTTTGCGGAAAAAAGTCCAATGCCGGAAGCCGATCAGCTGACCACGGATGTGTACGTGAACTATAAACCAGGCGGGGAGGAATAAACCATGGCTAGACAAATTTCATTTGCTGATGCGATTAATGAAGCGATAAAGGAAACGATGAGAAATGATGAAAATGTTATTTTGCTGGGAGAAGATGTAGCCGGTGGAGCGGACCTCGATCATCTCGGAGATGAAGATGCCTGGGGCGGAGTAATGGGGGTCACTAAAGGCTTAGTCCAGGAATTTGGACGGGATCGGATTCTTGATACGCCAATTGCTGAAGCAGGCTATGTTGGAGCAGCTGTAAGTGCTGCTGCCACTGGTATGCGACCAATTGCTGAATTAATGTTTAATGATTTCATCGGCAGCTGTCTGGATGAAGTGATGAACCAGGGTGCGAAATTAAGATACATGTTTGGCGGCCATGCAAAAATTCCACTAGTAATCCGGACAATGCACGGGGCAGGATTCCGTGCAGCAGCCCAGCACTCCCAGACCCTTTATGGCATGTTTACCGCCATTCCAGGTGTCAAGGTTGTAGTGCCTTCCACCCCGGCTGATGCAAAAGGACTGCTGATTTCTGCTATTGAGGATGACGATATGGTGGTCTTTTTTGAAGATAAAACACTTTACAATGTAAAAGGAGAAGTACCAGAAGGACATTATACTATCCCGATCGGAAAGGCGGACATCAAGCGGGCGGGAGATGACTTAACGATTGTGGCAATCGGAAAGCAAGTGAACACAGCGCTTGCTGCGGCTGAACAGCTTGCCCAAAAAGGAATCGAAGCCGAAGTTGTTGATCCTAGAAGTCTATCTCCATTGGATGAGAATACAATATTGAAATCCGTTCAGAAGACAAGCCGGCTGGTCATCGTCGATGAAGCCAACCCACGCTGCAATGCAGCAACCGATATTTCAGCACTGGTAGCAGATAAAGGGTTTGATTACCTCGATGCACCGATCAAGATGGTTACTGCACCGCACAGCCCGGTACCGTTCTCGCCAGCTTTAGAAGACTTGTATTTGCCAACACCTGAAAAAATATTAGCCGTAGTTTCTGAATTGATAGATGATGAATCAGTCGTAACTATCTAACTAGTTTTTAATCTGATGAAAGAAGGAGTGGGAATGCCATGGCGGAGAAAGTGGTGATGCCGAAATTCGGAATGAGCATGCAGGAGGGCACCATTGCTGAATGGTTGAAAAAGGAAAACGAACCAGTGAAGAAAGGGGAACCCCTGGTTACCATCAGCTCAGAGAAAATAACCAATGAATTAGAGGCTCCGGCGAATGGAGTAATCTTGAAAATTATGGCGAAAGAAGATGAAACGTTAAAAGTGGGCAATACATTAGCCTATATTGGAGAAGCAGGTGAAAATATCGACACTTCTTCTAATGAGGAAGACAAGCCTTCAACATCTTCTAAAGAAACATCAGCTGCAAGTGAGGTAGCAGCCACTGCTGTCATGACAGAGGAAAAACGGGCACCAGATACGGGTAAGAGAATTAAAATATCACCAGCTGCTAAAAAAATGGCGAAATCCAATGGAATTCCAATGGAAGAATTAGTCGGGACAGGCCCACAAGGACGGATTACCAAGCAGGACGTACAGAATTATTTAGACCAAAATTCAGCTGATGAGGCAGAAAAGGAAAGTCTGGCAGCTGCACCGGATTCTTCACATGAACAACCTTCACAGGACCATGCAAATTCCAAAGTAGCTCCAGCTAAAGGAATGAGGAAAGTAATTGCAGATCGCATGCATCAAAGCCTGAAGGAGAGCGCCCAGCTGACTCTGATGAAAAAGGCAGATATCACCGAGTTACAGGAAATTCAAAAACAAGCGAAACAGGAATTTCAAAAAACAGATGCCGACATTTCTCTAACATTAACAGCGTTTATTGCCAGGGCAGCAGTAATGGCCTTAGGTAAACATAAATCAGCTAACAGTGCTTATATCAATGATGAAATCCATACGTACGAAACGATTAATCTGGGGATGGCAACATCTTTGGATGATGGCCTGGTTGTTCCGGTCGTTTTCCAGGCTGAAAATAAAACCATCCTGGAATTGGCAGAGAATATTTACTCGCTTAGTAAAAAAGCAAGAGAAAACAGGCTTTCAAGCGATGAAATGAAGGGATCCACATTTACAATAACCAATTTAGGGGCTTCCGGAATTGAATACTTCACTCCGATCTTGAATCCGCCGGAAGCCGGGATTTTAGGAGTAGGAACCTATCAGAAGTCGGTCGTATTCCAGGGCGGGGAATTAGCAGAACGGACCCTTTTACCACTTAGCTTGACATTTGATCATCGAGCTCTTGATGGAGATCCTGCCAGTTCTTTTTTAAATGAAATCGTCTATTATCTTGAGCATCCATATCAAATGCTATTGTGAGAAAGGGAGAAATCAACATGCTTAATACGGATGTTCTCATTATTGGAGCCGGGCCAGGCGGATACGTGGCAGCGTTACGGGCAGCACAGCTTGGAATGAAGGTCACACTAGTGGAAAAAGAGAAGCTGGGAGGCACCTGCTTGAATGTGGGATGTATTCCCTCTAAAGCATTGATCCAGGCAAGCCACTATGCAGCAATATCGCACAAAGCTGCAGCTGCAGGTGTGCATTATCCAGAAGCGAAAGTGAACTTCGCCGAATTACAAACCTGGAAAAATAATATTGTCAGGCAGCTGACCGACGGGGTTGCCGGATTGCTTCACCATCGAAATGTAAATGTAATACAAGGAGAGGCGGCTTTCCTTGACCCACACTCTGTAGCCATTTCAGGCCCTGAAGAAATGGTGGTGACTTTTGATTCGTGTATCATAGCTACAGGTTCCAAACCTGTAAATGTACCTGGATTTCCTTTTGGAGAGCGTATTCTTTCTTCTGAAGGAGTTTTATCATTAAATGAAAAGCCCTCCTCCCTCGCTGTCATTGGAGGAGGGTACATCGGAATTGAACTGGGAACCATGTTTGCAAACTTCGGAACAAAGGTGACGATCCTTGAGGGATTACCCTCAATACTTTCAGGATTTTCACCAGAAATGAGCACACTCGTTCAGGAGGAGCTGAATGGAAGAGAAAATGTCGCCATTCACACCGAGGCAAAAGTATCTACAGTGGAAAACTCAAATGATGGCGTTGTGGTCAACTTTAATGTCGGCGATAAATCCAAAGAAATTTCAGCGGATTATGCACTGGTCACGGTTGGAAGAAAACCGAATACAGAAGCCTTAGGATTAGAAAAAGCGGGAATTATAGTGACAGAGAAAGGTTTCATACCAATAGACTCCACCTGTCGTACCAATCAGCATCATATTTTTGCTATTGGAGATGTGACCTCAGGTCAGGCTCTTGCTCACCGTGCTTCTCTGCAAGGGAAGATTGCTGCAGAAACTATCATTGGAGACATGGTGGATTTATCCGATTATGTCATTCCAGCGGTGGTGTTTTCGGATCCGCCACTTGCTGTCGTCGGCCCTTCGAAAGAGGAATTAACTACATCCGGAGTCACAGTAAATGTACACCATTTCCCTTTCAGCCATAATGGCAGGTCGTTAACCATGAATAGCGGTAAAGGTTTTGTGAAGCTGTTAGTTGACTCACTTGACCAGACAATCCTGTCGGCAGAAGTAGCAGGAGAAGGGGCGCCGGAGTTAATAAATGAGCTTGCTGTTGCTATTCAGTCCGGTCTTACTGCAGAAGATGTTTCCCTTGTTGTCCATGCCCATCCGACTCTGGGAGAAAGTATCATGGAAGCGGCTGACAAAGCGATAGGTTTTCCTGTCCATAGTTTATGAGATAAGTAGAAACCTAACAAGGCGCAGCGTTTGCAGCGCCTTGTTAGGTTTAAATCTTTGTGATTGCCCCCTCGTAACCTTCCTCATTGATAGGGAAGGAGCCATATCCGGTAACTCTGGCCCGCTTTCCGCAGAATAAAATTTTAATTTACAGCAGAAACCAGTTCTTTTTTTACTAATAATTGATCAGCGGTTTCTATAAATTCTCTTACTGCAAATGGCAGGTATTTATTTTTCTTCCAAATCATCCCGAGTTCGAGGCTGGCGTTCGAATCGATCAGGGGGACGGAAACCAGGGAGCGATCCATTATTTCTGCAGCTATTTTTCCAGGCAGCAAAGCTACTCCCAATTTTGCTTCTACCATCTCAATCATAAAGTCACGCTGGGAACTATGGCAGACGACATTTGGGGTAAAACCTTTCTTCGCACATTCATCTAAAATCCGATCGTGCAGCGTGAAGTCCTGACGGTACATAATGAAGGGTTCGTTTTCTAAGGAAGCCAGATCTATGCGTGTCTCCGATGCTAATGGGTGATCTTTGTGGACGACTAGTGTCAATGGATCGTTGATAACCTCAATCACGTCAAACAAATCTTCATTTTTACTAGGTAAATTGCAGACTAAACCGATGTCTAATGAGCCATCTTCCACTCCTTGTTTAATCATTTTTGATCCGACCTCGTTCAACAGGATTTCTACCTGGGGGTATTTTTCTTTATAGCACGTAATTACGCTGGAAAAGAAGGCGGCACCGATGATCGGAGGGATTCCGATTTTTACCTCACCTTTTTTCAAATCGATAACGTCATTTAGTTCCGAGTTAAGATTGTGGAAAGCATCCAGCACATTTTTTGCGTTAACCAGAACAGCTTTCCCTGCGTCAGTCAATACCAATTGTTTCGCCCGGTAGAAAAGAGGCACGCCCAATTCCTCTTCCAGCTGTTTGATGGCTTTACTGAGAGACGGCTGCGAAACATGCAAGGTGGAAGCTGCTTTCGTGAAGCTTAATTGTTTGGCTACCTCGGAAAAGTATTCCAGATGACGAATATCCACATTGATCACTCCAGTTATATATTTTTATACCCTGTAATAAAACAGTGATTTATTATTTTTTATTGTACTATAACTAAAAGGCATAATGTAAATTCCAAATATGTATTTTTGATATGTGCGCTTTTATTATAAGATAAAAGGTAACGAATGGATAGAAAATTCGGAATTTTAAATCGTTGTTCCTAGGTTTTGGGTGTATATCCTGCTATCTGTTCCAACCATTCATTTTAAGGAGGAATTTACAGTGAAAGAATACGTTCAAATCGGTAATCTTCAAGTAGCTCCTGAACTTTATGATTTTATTAACGAAGAAGCAATCCCTGAAAGCGGGATCACAAGTGATAACTTTTGGAGCGGATTAGAAGCTATCATTTATAATTTAGCGCCTGAGAATAAATCATTACTGAATAAACGGGAAGAAATTCAAAAGAAAATTGACAGCTGGCATAAAGAAAATAAATCCTTTGATGCAGGCCATTACAAAGCCTTTTTAAAAGAAATGGACTACTTGGAGCCGGAGGTCGAGGACTTTGAAGTCACGACACAAAATGTTGACGATGAAATTACAGTCCAGGCTGGACCACAGCTGGTCGT
Source organism: Thalassobacillus devorans (assembly GCF_011761345.1). Lineage (GTDB taxonomy): Bacteria > Bacillota > Bacilli > Bacillales > Halobacillaceae > Thalassobacillus > Thalassobacillus devorans. The sequence continues at coordinate 77,007 of NZ_JAASRY010000007.1, read as the reverse complement.
ACCTGTAAATAATGCGCGTTATGCGATCAATGCTGCCAATGCTCGCTGGGGAAGCCTGTATGATGCTTTATACGGCACTGACGCGATCAGTGAAGATGAGGGAGCAGAAATCAAAGGAGACTACAATCCGGTCCGTGGGGACAAGGTCATTGCCTATTCCAAAGAATTTTTAGATGAAACCTTCCCATTGAAAGGGACTTCTCATAAACAGGTAACCGTGTACAAAGTAAATGACGGCAAGCTTACTGTTGAATTGGAAGATGGCAGTAATGCAGGGCTGGAAGAACCATCCCAGTTCGCCGGATATGTTGGAATGGTGGAAGAGCCAGAGGCAGTGCTGTTGAAGAATAATGGCATCCACCTTGAAGTCCAGGTAGACCGTAAACATCCAATCGGAAGGTCTGACAAAGCTGGTGTGAAAGATGTGCTGGTGGAATCCGCCATGACCACAATCATGGACTTTGAAGATTCTGTAACAGCGGTTGATGCCGAGGATAAAGTGCTTGTCTATCGAAATTACCTTGGACTCTTGAAAGGAGATTTAAGTGTCTCTTTCCAAAAAGGCAAAAGAGAGATTACCCGTAAGCTGAACCCGGACCGCTCCTATACGACACCGGATGGCGGGGGATTGACACTGTCCGGCCGTTCCTTGATGTTTGCGCGGAACGTCGGGCACCTAATGACCAATAATGCCGTATTGGATCAAAATGGAGAAGAAGTACCGGAAGGCATCCTGGATACTGTGATTACGGGACTTATCGCCAAACATGATGTGCTCGGTAATGGAACTTACCAAAATTCACGTAAAGGATCTGTTTATATCGTTAAACCGAAGATGCATGGATCTGAGGAAGTGGCATTTGCCGAAGAACTATTCAGTCGAACGGAAGAGCTGCTCGGCTATGAACGAAATACATTAAAGATAGGCGTTATGGATGAGGAACGTCGCACGACATTAAACTTGAAAAACTGTATCAACAAAGTTAAAGACAGAATCGCCTTTATTAATACTGGGTTTTTAGACCGTACTGGCGACGAGATCCATACATCTATGGAAGCAGGACCAATGATTCGAAAAGGGGAGATGAAAGGGTCTGTCTGGCTTAACGGATATGAGAAGTCCAATGTCAGTGTCGGTCTTGACACAGGCTTCCGCGGGACAGCACAGATTGGAAAAGGGATGTGGGCAATGCCAGATCTGATGGCTGCCATGCTGGAACAAAAAGATGGCCAGCTTAAAGCAGGGGCCAGTACAGCCTGGGTACCTTCACCGACAGCAGCAACTTTGCATGCTCTTCATTATCATAAAGTCGATGTCTCGGAAGTGCAGAACGAACTTGCTAAAACTCCTGGTAATTATGAAGATGATATCCTGCAAATTCCAGTTGCTGAAAATCCGAACTGGAGCCAGGAAGAAATCCAGGAGGAATTGGATAATAACGCGCAGGGAATCCTCGGATACGTCGTCCGCTGGGTTGAACATGGCGTGGGATGTTCTAAGGTGCCGGATATCAACAATATCGATTTGATGGAGGACCGGGCGACCTTGAGAATTTCCAGTCAGCATATAGCAAACTGGCTGCATCACGGCATCTGCACAGAAGAGAAAGTGATGGAAACGTTGAAGCGAATGGCTAAGATCGTCGATGAACAGAATGCAGGAGATACAGATTATCGTCCAATGTCGGCTGGTTATGAAGAGTCTGTCGCTTTCCAGGCTGCTTGTGATCTGGTATTTAAGGGATGTGAACAGCCGAGCGGCTATACAGAGCCGATTCTTCACAGTCGTCGTATCGAAGCAAAAGCCAAGGAGCCGGCAAAAAAGTAAACGAACTGAACAAGAGCCATTAACGATCCGTTAGTGGCTCCTTTTATAAAAATTTATTAAAGGAGGGGGATGGGATGGAAATTAGGGATATTCCCCAATCGACAGCTTCACCTGTACTGAAAGATGAGAAGTTCGGAAACAGCGGTGCTGAATTAGCAGAGCCAACAAGCGAAGAAGAAATCGCGAACGTTCTTCGCAGAGCGAATGAGGAAGGTAAGAAGGTGGCTATAGTTTCCGGAGGTACGAAGCGGGGATATGGCGGTTTGAAAAATGATTACGATATCCTGCTTTCGCTGTCTCAATATAAAGGAATCGTCGAGCATACAGCTGGTGATATGACAGTTACCGTTCGTCCGGGTACAACCATTAAAGAACTCCAGCAGTTTCTTAGTGATTTTGGCCAGATGGTTTCTTTAGATCCAGCATGGCCGGAACAAGCAACAATTGGAGGTATCATCGCCGCAAATGAAAGCGGTCCCAAACGAATGAAGTATGGTTCAGCAAGAGATCAGGTCATCGGTTTAAGGGTGGCTTATCCTGATGGCACGATCATACGCACGGGTGGGAAGGTCGTAAAAAATGTTGCCGGCTATGATATGAATAAGCTATTTATTGGTGCTATGGGCACACTTGGAGTGATTACGGAAATCACCATGAAGCTGCGCCCTGTCCCAAAAGCAGAAAGCCTGGTGAAGCTGTTTGTACCTAAGGAGCAGCTGCAGGCTCTAAAAGAATTCATCGTTAAAATCCAGGATTCGATGATCGAACCTGCTTCGCTTGAAGTGCTTAACCCGGCTCTTTCCGAAAAGCTATTTAACCGGGAAGTATATACGTTACTGGTTTCTTTTGAAGATGTGGAAAACTCAGTCCGGTACCAGGAACAGTGGATGGAAGATCATGTCCCAGCTGGATTGAGTGTAGCAATTTTCGGCCGGGATAAGGCAAAGGAATTCTGGAAGGATTTTGCCAACCTGGCTCCGAACAGCCTGACCGATCAAGAATCAGGCAGTACAAAAGCTGTGTTGAAAATAGGCACGAAGAATATGGATGTCCTGGCCATGATGGCAGTGGAGGAAACCATGTCGGATATCGGTCAGTTGGATATAGAGATACATGGCGGGTTAGGGCACGGGATCACTACCGTCATTATTACAGGGGAAGAATATCCAGTGCAGCAAACTATTCAACACTTCCGAGCGGAAGCAGAAAGTAAAAAAGGTTATGCTGTTGTGAAGCATTTGCCTGTTAAGCTTCGGAAGGAAATCGATGTATGGGGAAAGAAACCGGCCTACTTTTTCTTACTTGAAGGTATCAAAAAGACAAACGATCCAAACAATACGTTGAATTACCAGCGCTTCTTAGGAGGGATATAAATGGCTAAGAGTTTAGCGGCACAGCTGGAAGAAGCAGCTCCGCCATGTGCGGAAGCCAGTCCGAGTAATTATTTACTGAAGGACCATCCTGATGAAAACAAATGGGCCGATTGTGTCCACTGCGGCATGTGTCTGGAGTCATGCCCTACATATTTAGAAACCGGGAAAGAGCAACATTCCCCACGGGGACGCGTACACCTGATCAAGTCGGTTGCGGAAGGGCAGATCAGTGTCACTGAACAATTTGCTGATCCTGTCTTCCAGTGTCTGGACTGCCGTGCCTGTACGACTGCATGTCCAGCAGATGTCGATGTGGGAGGGCTGATAGAAGAAGCGCGCGGCCAGGTGCGTCAGGCGCTGCCGCTGAAGGGATGGAAAGGTGCGGTCAGCGGATTTTTCCTGAAAGGGCTTTTTCCTCATCCGAACCGGATGCAGACGGTCGGCAGCTTTCTTAAACTCTATCAAAAGAGCGGCCTGCAGTCGGCCGTGCGTAAAACGGGGGCACTTAAGATTATGCCTTCCCATTTGGCTGATATGGAGGCAATCATGCCTGAGATAAAGCAGCCCGTACAAAAGAAATTCAAAGATTATAAGTTTATTCCTGCTGAAGGACAGACAAAAGCAAGAGTTGCCATGCTGACCGGGTGTATCATGGATGTCATGTTCAGTGATATCAATGAATCTACCATCAATGTGTTGACCCATAATGGCAATGATGTCGAGATTCCCAAGAAGCAGACCTGCTGCGGGGCGCTGCATGTCCATGCTGGAGACCGGGATATGGGGAGGAAACTCGCAAAGCAGAATATTGAAGCATTCGAGGATGCTGAAAAAGTAGTCGTCAACGCCGCAGGCTGTGGATGTGCACTAAAAGAATATCCGGAATTATTTAAGGACGACCCGGTATGGAAAGAAAAAGCGGAAGTTTTTTCAGAGAAAGTCCAGGACATTTCCAAATACCTTTATGATACAGGTTATGAGAAACCAAAAAGTGAGATAAATAAAAAAATCACCTATCATGATGCCTGTCACTTAGCTCATGGGCAAGGGGTCAGACATGAACCACGCCAACTGCTGAATGATATCCCAGGCGTAGAATATACCGAAATGGCCAATTCCGATACATGCTGCGGCAGTGCCGGAATCTATAACATTACCAATCCCGAAATGGCTGGTGCTGTGTTAGATAGAAAAATGGAACATGTCCCAGAAGAAGTAGAGATGATTTCAATGGGGAACCCAGGCTGCATGCTGCAAATGGCAATGGGGGTACAAAAACACGGGCGGAGAAGTGAGATTGTCCATACGGTGCAGCTGCTTGATTGGGCTTATCAAAAAGATAAAGAGGCCATGAAATCCACAACGGGCAAGGGGTGAGTGAGTTTGTTCAAATCTAGAAGGAAGAAGAAAACACGTAGAGATGAGCACATCGAACAAATGGCCGCTATTGTAGGGCAAAGCGAGATCCTTTTTGAAAAGGAGGACCTGCTTTCTTATGACTGTGATGGGTTCACCGTACACAAGGCGATGCCAAAAGCAGTAGTTTTCCCGAAAAACACGGAGGAAGTAGCTGCACTTGTAAAATATTGCGCGGCACATGACCTTCCGTTTTTGGCTCGTGGAGCTGGCACAGGACTGAGTGGTGGAGCGATTCCGCTAAATGGAGAAGTGATTATCAGCCTTGGGAAAATGAAGCACCTCCTCCATGTCGACTTTGAAAATCGTCAGGCGGTCGTACAGCCTGGTTTCGTCAATTTAAAATTAACGAATTCAATTTCAAGTAAAGGCTATTATTATGCCCCCGATCCATCCAGCCAGTATGTTTGTACCATCGGAGGGAATGTCGCGGAGAATGCTGGTGGTGCCCATTGTCTGAAGTACGGGGTGACAACCAATCATATTTTAGGTCTGGAAGTCGTCCTTCCAAATGGAGAAATCATCGAAATCAGTGAAGATGGCATCCCGGACAGCCCTGGATACGACTTGATGGGGCTGTTGACGGGATCGGAAGGGACGCTCGGTATCGTTACGAAAATCACGGTGAGAATTTTGAAGAACCCGGAAGGTAAACAGACGGTGCTTGCCTATTTCGATAATGTGGAGGATGGAAGCCGGGCTGTTTCCGGCATCATATCAGCGGGCATTGTGCCGGCAGCGCTGGAAATGATGGATAAAACCGCTATCGAGGGAGTAGAAGCCGGTACCTTTCCTGTCGGTCACCCGAAAGATATTGAAGCCCTGCTTTTGATTGAAGTAGATGGTATAGAGGCAGGAATCGACGAACAAATCGAACAGATCCTTAAGGTATGTAAATCGAGGAACGTTCGTGAAGTAAAAGTAGCGGAGAGTGAAGAAGAAAGAGGAAAATGGTGGGCAAACCGGAAGACGGGATTTGGAGCGATGGGGGCGATTTCACCGGATTATCTCGTTCAGGATGGAGTTATTCCACGGAGCAGACTGCCTGAAGTGTTGCAGCGCATCACAGAAATCAGCGAAGAATCCGGTCTTCGGATTGCGAATATTTTTCATGCTGGTGATGGCAACCTTCACCCGCTGATACTGTTTGATTCCCGTATCCCTGGTGAAACCGAAAAAGCATTGGAAGCAGGTACTGCCTGTTTGAAAGCATGTGCCGATGTTGGTGGGTCGATAACCGGTGAACATGGGGTAGGTATTGAGAAAAAAGAAGAAATGCGTTTTATTTTTACGGATGAAGAACTGGATGCCCAAACGAAAATCAGAGACGTATTCAATCCTGATGACTTGCTCAATAAAGGGAAGCTGTTCCCGACACCAAGTCGTTGTATGGATATCAAAACGATCGTAAAAGACACGGTAGCAGTAAAATAACACAGGGAATAGACAGGAGGAAGGACAATGAAATTCGCACGACTCATACACATGGGGAAAACGCTCACTGGAGTGGCTGCTGATGGAGCTATCCAGGTAATTAGCGGTGATATGTATACAGAATGGGAATACACGGGAGAAGTCTTGGCAGAAGAAGAAGTTCAATTATTGGCACCAGTAATACCAGAAAAAATTCTCGGAATTGGGGCCAACTATGTCAGTAGCGAGGAAGAACTGCCGGAGCAGATACCTGACTTACCTGTTTTCTTTTTCAAGCCTTCTTCATCTGTTATCGGACCAGATGAAAATATCCAGATTCCAGAGGGAATTGAAGAAGTGAAGTTCGAATCAGAATTGGCTGTTATCATCGGAAAGGAAATGAAAAATGTACCGAAAGAAGAAGTGTTGGACTATGTATTCGGCTACACGATTGGCAATGATGTTACGGCTCCGCAATTTTTCCATGAGGCCGGGCATTGGACATTGGGTAAATCATTCGATACGTTCACGCCGCTAGGTCCTTATATCGAAACAGAGCTTGACCCATATGAGGTGTATGTGAAAGCAGAGGTCAACGGAGAGGAAAAGCAAAACAGTCCCACAAGCCTTATGATTGTTCCTTTGGCTGAAATGGTTTCTTATCTATCGAAAGTAATGACCTTGAAGCCAGGTGACTGCATCTTGACTGGCAGCCCTTTAGGAGCTTACCTCATCAAATCTGATGATGTTATAGTTTGCAAAATAGATGAAATCGGCATGTTAAGCAATAAAATGGTAAAGAGTTCTATATCGGTCGGAAACTGAATGGATGAATTTGTCAGGGGTTTAGCTGTGAAGTTGGTTTAATACGAGTAGCGAAGCCCCTGGCTTTTAGTTTATATGTTCTTTTCGTCCCACGTACATATCTTAAAGAAGGGAGGGCACTGGTGTAAGAGAAGTTAGTCTTTTTTAAAAAACGAGTGATAATAAAATAACGGAGGGTGAGTAATGAATACTGGAACCTTAGCACTTTTGTCGTTGTTACCGATTATTGCAGTTGGTATCTTCCTTGTAGGACTCCGGTGGCCGGCGAGCAAAGCCATGCCGATTTCCTACATAGTCGCAGTTCTGTTGGCATTGTTTGTCTGGCAAGTTCCTGGAGCAACGGTTGCTGCAGCTTCTGTCAATGGCCTGGTTGTCGCTGGAACACTCCTTTATATCATATTTGGTGCAATTCTTTTATTAAATACGTTACAGGAGAGCGGAGGAATCAAAACCATCCGTCAGGGATTTATCGACATTTCACCGGATAGACGTGTACAGGTCATCATCATTGCCTGGTTGTTCGGTTCTTTTATTGAAGGATCAGCTGGCTTCGGAACACCGGCAGCTGTAGCGGTCCCTTTACTTGTCGGTCTCGGTTTTCCGGCCATGGCCGCTGTCGTTGCAGGGATGGTTATCCAAAGTACGCCAGTTTCGTTCGGGGCAGTCGGTACACCGATTCTGGTCGGGGTCCAGTCAGGTCTGGCAGCGGATGCGACGATAACGGATAACTTCCTGACGTTAGTTACCATGGTTGGGGGCAGGGTAGCCATCATTCACGCCATTACAGGTACCTTGATCCCTTTATTCGTTGTGGCCTTGATGACAAGATTTTTTGGGAAAAACAAATCGTTCAGCGAAGGGCTTGCAATTTGGAAGTTCGCCTTGTTCGCTGCTTTTGCCATGACAATACCGTACGTAATTGTAGCGAATCTCCTTGGCCCGGAATTTCCATCCATGATTGGGGGACTGGTAGGGCTGGCTATTGTCGTATCAGCAGCTAAAAAAGGTTTCTTAATGCCCCCGAAAGAAGAGCATTGGGACTTTGAGGAAAAGGAACGTTGGGACCCATCATGGACTGGAAGTATTGAAATCAAAGATATCGCTCATAAAAGTGGCAGCATGTCGATGGTTCGTGCCTGGACGCCATACTTGTTGATTGGGCTGTTTCTTGTAATAACAAGATTGAAAGCGCTTCCTTTTGTGGATTGGCTCCAGGCGTGGAATGTAACAATGCCGAACATATTCGGAACAGAAATTACAGCCAGTTTTCAGCCGCTCTATTTGCCAGGCACCATCTTTGTACTTGTCTCGATCATTACGTATTTTATCCATCAAATGAACAGCACCTCCTATAAAAGTGCATGGAAACATTCAGGCAAGACGATGATTCCAGCTTCAGCCGCCCTTGTTTTTACCGTGCCAATGGTTCAGGTATTCTTGAACTCAGGTGGTGGCACGGCCGGTTATGAAAGCATGCCAATGGAACTCGCTACAGGAGTCGCAACGTTGACAGGAGATTTATGGCCGCTGTTTGCTACATTTGTTGGCGGATTGGGTGCCTTTATTGCCGGGAGTAACACTGTCAGCAACATGATGTTTTCCTTGTTCCAATTTAACGTTGGTTCCCAGATTGGTGTCGATGCACCTTGGATTGTGGCACTCCAGGCAGTCGGAGGAGCTGCTGGCAATATGATTTGTGTTCATAACGTCGTAGCAGCATGTGCCGTCGTTGGTTTAGTAGGGAAAGAAGGAGATATCATACGAAAAACAATATTCCCGTTCTTGTATTATGCTACATTTGCCGGCGGTCTTGGCTACAAGATTGTTTGGACCGCGGAAAAAGGAATCTTCAATATCGGTTCGATTATCGTAGCTATTATCAGCACGATTGCCGTCTATATCATCGCCACGAACCGCAATAGAATGGCAACCCTTTCCATTCAAAGTCAAAAATCTTGGAAATCAGCTAAATAAACAAAAATAAGCTTGTAGACGCCGATTGTCTACAAGCTTATTCTTTGAATTTCGAATTGGTATTGGCTTTCCGTATTCCCATTTTCGTTAAAATCATCTTCATTCTCATTATATTGGAAGTCAGCGAAAATTAAGTAGGCGAGAATTAGAGCGGCGACAATAAGTAAAACAGCAATTGCGGCAGCCAAATATCCAAATATCTTTTTCAACATAACTTCTACCCCCATGCCTGCTATAAGGCTACCAGACCAGGTAATGCCTGTGAATATTTGAAAAAAGATTAAGTTTCTTGCCGTGTTACTAAACTCAACACCTTATCACCGGGCTGGCCTTCCAGTTTATTTTCCGAGGTAAAGAATTGAACGCTTCCTTCATTTTTTAATATGGCTATCATGACAGAATCATCTGGAAGTTGAGCCTCGTAGTCTTTCAGTGTGAAGGATTCCGAAAGCTCTTCGGCCTGGAAAACAAAGCCGTGTTCTATTCGCTTCGTCAATGCCTCCCAGCTCATGCCTTCTTCGAATAAAATATTTCCATGGGTTGTATGAGCCAGGTCATTGAGGTGACCTTCTTCGTCTGATTTCAGGCTTAATTGGTAGACATTGCTGCGACCGAATTCTGCCATGAAGTTTGTGCTTACGAGCGCGTTATAAGAATCAAGCTCTGTTGCCGCTACCAGCTTATCATATGGGGTAAGGTCTAAACGGTATTCGGTTTTTTCTGAGAGAATTTCCCCATAATAAACCTTTTTAAAATCGTTTTGCTTCGCCAATTGGACACGCTCCCACGAAGCTTCTGTTAACAATACTGGAACTTCAAGATCACGAAAGGCAGATGCCAGTTTTATTGTAAAATGGTTGCTGCCGACAATTAATACCCCAGGGGTGGCATTAGCGGCAATGCCCAGCTTCTGTGCCAGCCAGGTGATAGAAAAACCATGGACTACAACAGTGGAAAAGACCAATCCAAAGGTAAGTGGCACTAATATGGAGGCATCCTCGAACCCTTCAGCGACAAGCACACTGGCAAAATAACCAGAAACCGTCAATGCAACGATTCCACGAGGAGCAATCCATCCGACTAATATTCTTTCTTTGAGAGAAAGTTCTGTCCGAATCGTCGATAATAAGATGGAAAGCGGGCGGACAATGAACAGCATCAGGATGACATACCAAAGGATTTCCATTTCCATCATGGAAAGCAAGGTGTCTAGTGACAGGGAAGCAGTCAGCATGATGAATATCGCTGAGATTAATAAGACGGATATGTTTTCCTTGAAATGGCGCATGTCATTAATTGAAGAAATGTTCATATTGGCCATCGTCACCCCCATGGCCGTTACGGAAAGCAGGCCTGTTTCATGCATGATTTCATTTGGGATGGTGAAACAGAGAATGACCACAACGAATACAATTGGCGACTTCAGAAATTCAGGGATGTAGCCATGTTTGAACATCCAGGCAATACACCAGCCTAACAGCCATCCTAGAAGAACAGCGAATCCTGACACAAGGAAAAACAATAACAGTTCGGTAACCGACACTTTTTCTAATACGAGAAAACGAATAATCTCATAAGAGAATACAGCAAGAAGTGCACCGAGGGGATCAACAATAATTCCTTCCCATTTCAGTATCGAAGCCGGCCGGGGTTTTAGTTTCGCCTGCCTCAGCATCGGCAGTACGACGGTCGGCCCTGTCACAATTAACAGACCGCCGATTACAAAAGAAACAGCCCAAGATAATCCGGCTACATAATGAGCCGTGAAGGAACCAAGAATCCACCCCAGGAAAGCTCCCAGCGTAACGATTCTTACTACGGAACGTTCAAGCCCTTTGATCTCCCGGAATGAGAGCTTTAAGCTCCCCTCGAATAAAATAATAGCAACTGCGATTGAAATGATTGGGTCATACACACCTGCAAAGGTTTCCTCCGGGTTCATAAAGCCAAAGATAGGTCCGGCTAACAATCCGACGACCGACATGACGACGATGGAAGGCCATTGGAACCGCCATGCGACCCATTGAGAACCGATACCGAGTAAACCAATCATCATAAATAGAAATAAATTTGAATCAAGCATAGCCACGTCTCCTTCAAAAGCACTGGTAGATTTATCTTTTACTATCCAGGCCCAGTACATGCGCGACTATGGTAATTTTTAATTAAAAACCGGCCATATTCCCATGGCCGCTTGATTCAAGATATTCGTTTATGGCTTCAGTACTACTTTGATGTTTCCGTCTTCTTTTTTATCAAAAATATCATAAGCTTTGGCTGCCTCGTCAATCGGCATGCGATGAGTGATGATATCAGTCGGATCGAATTCGTTGTTTTCGACCATATCGTATAGTTTCGGCATTAAGTGGATAACGGGAGCCTGTCCCATTTTCAGGGAAACATTACGGCTGAAGAAGTCACCGATCGGGAATCCGTTCGCTTCCGTGCCATAGACACCAGTCAATTGGACAGTACCAAACTTACGGACAGCCTGAGAAGCTGTTACGATCGGACTGATTGTTCCAAATTGGTTGTCATGTTCGGAACCGAAATCTTCATTTGGAGGCACGGTCCCATCCATTCCTACACAATCGATGACAACATCCGCTCCGCCTTTTGTTTCTTCATGCAATAGTGATCCGATATCCGGATTTTCTTTGAAATCGAACGTTTCTACCTGATTGGTTTTCTTTGCATGCTCCAGACGGTGGTCGACCTGATCGACCGTAATGACTCGCTCAGCCCCTTTGAGACGGGCGAATTTCTGAGCCATCAAACCAATTGGTCCACTTCCTAATATGACGACAGTGTCACCTTCTTTCACACCGCTATGTTCCACACTCCAGTAAGCGGTAGGGATGACATCAGATAAAAACAATACGCTTTCGTCATCCAGGTTGCTGTTTTCTGGAACCTTGAACGAAGTAAAATCAGCATAAGGCACTCTTAAGTACTCTGCCTGGCCTCCGGGGAAGTTACCGAACATTTCTGTAAACCCGAATAAGCCGCCTATTTCACCGTGTGGGTTGGAATTGTCGCATTGGCTTTCCATCTGGTTCTTACAGAAAAAGCATTCGCCGCACCCGATGTTGAATGGGATGACAACGCGGTCACCTTTTTTCAGGTTCTTCACCTCAGGTCCAACTTCTTCTACAATACCCATAGGTTCATGACCCACAATGTAATCCTGTTCCGGCTCGATTCCGCCTTTATATAAATGAAGGTCAGAGCCGCATATGCCACTGGCTGTAATTTTTACGATCATATCATCCGGCTGTTGGATGGATGGAGCTTCAATATCTTTCACTTGCATGTTTTCTTTTCCTTGAAAAGTTACTGCTTTCATTCCTTCACATCCTTTCCGTGTTGTAATGGGCTATAACCATTTTATAGAAATTCTAAACTCTGCGACTTTAGGATGATAGGGTTTAGAGAAGGGCAACTTCCTTCATAATAAAAGAACGGCCAGAGTTAATATCTGGCCGCTCTAGCGTGAATATCTTATTATTTATCTTACTTTAAGAAAGTTAAATTTTGTTAAAGGATTAAAGTATAAGAAAAACTTAGGCTTTCGCCATAAGGAATTGGCGATAAACCAAGTTTTCTAATGTTTATTCAGGTAATCAACGATCCCCATGGCACATACTTCGAAATCCACCTGCAGCACCTGGTAGACAGGATGGCTTTCCGGTATGTGATACGTTTGTAAGTAATCCGAAACCATTGCATGAAGCCGTTTTTTGACACCGGCTTGGCCTTCGTTATTAGCTAAGGCCTCTTCGCCTGCTGTTACAAACTGTGGGAGCCATGCTTCTACCTGCTGGAATACTTCTTCTGGTTCAGCAGACTCACCGAAATGGCCGAAGTAGATCCGGTCGACATCCATCTTACGGAATCTGTCGATGGAAGCACGCATAGCATCGGGGTCGAACTGATTCGGAGACGTAGAAGGCAAGTAGAAGGTCAATCCCTTATCCTGGGTTTGGTGATACCTTACGCCAACTGTATCTCCAGTGAAAATGCCGTTGCTTTTGGAGTCATGGATGCTGAAATGGTGTTTGGCGTGACCAGGTGAATCATAGAAGGTCAAGGTACAGTCCGGACTGATATTCAGGGTTTCTCCATCCCCTTTTACAAGCAGGCGATCTTCTGGAATCGGAACAATGGGATCAAACAATTCATCGAACGTGTCCCCATAGACGGCACGGGCGCCGGCAATCAATCGGGATGGATCAGCGAGATGGCGCTTTCCACGAGGATGGACGACTACTTCGGCATTAGGACATTCTTTCAATAAAAGTCCTGCACCGCCTGCATGGTCCAGGTGAATATGGGTCACAATGATATAACGGATAGCTTCAGGGTTGATATCCAACTCTTTCAAGCCCTCCAGTACATAGGCGATGGAAGGACTGGGTCCTGTTTCAATCAGGGTCATTTGATCTTCATTAAGTACATAGGTGCCTGTTCTGCCGGGCATCCCCAAATCATAACCATCAATCAACTGGATGCGGTTTCCTAATTCGATTGGAGCTTTTGTTTTCATTTGGCTCACCTCATAAAGAATTTCTGTCACTTCTTTACTACATTCACTTTTTAAACAAAAAATCCTTCTTTCTGACAGTCTTTTCAATGGGAAAAAATCTAACCAGTCAAAAGTCATAAATACACCAGACCAATTAGCTGTTTTTTTAATAATTGTTAAAATTTTCAGTACTCTTTGCTACGGTGGAAGTATTACTTTATTCAAGGAGGAAGATACATAAGATGCTGCCTGCAAAAGCGAAACAAATGGTTGTTATGTTGCTATGTTCTTTATTACTGTTTGCTCCTTATCAAACTTATGATAAGGAGCAAGTTACCGCCTCTTCTGAAAATGAGGCCTTAACCGATCAGCTGAATATGATTATGGCAGATGAAAAATTAGAAGGGGCACTGGCAGGCGTCAGTATCCGCTCTGCCGAAACAGGAGAGGTGATTTACGAACATGACGCTGGTAAGCGGCTGAAGCCGGCTTCAAATATGAAGCTGTTGACCGCGGCTGCTGCATTAGAGGTTCTTGGCCCTGAATACACTTTCCCGACTGAAGTTCTTGCGGAGGGAGAAATAAAAGGAAATAAATTGCATGGCGATCTATATTTGAAAGGGAAAGGCGACCCTACATTGATGGAAGAGGATTTTGAAGATTTGGTAAACGCCTTAAAGGAAAACGGTATCAAGGAAGTGAAAGGGAATGTGATAGCGGATGACAGCTGGTATGATGATGTCCGGTTGTCCGAAGATATTTCCTGGAACGATGAAACAAACTATTATGCCGCTCAGGTTTCTGCCCTGACAGCCGCTCCTAATGCAGACTACGATGCAGGCACCGTCATCGTGGAAGCACATCCAGCTGATACAGCCGGGGAGCCTGCGGAGGTCAAAGTTGTACCGGAGAACGATTATGTAGAAATTATTAACAAGGCAAAAACAGTACCAATGGATCAAGAGAAGGATATTTCTATTGAACGTAAGCATGGCACCAACCAGATTATTGTAGAAGGTGAGATTCCTGTTGAAGGGTTCCGTTCACGCTCCTGGGTTGCTGTCGATGAACCTTCCGGATTAGCATTGAATCTGTTCGGAAGTGCGTTAGATAAGGAAGACATAAAGGTAAAAGGGGAATTAGCCGGGGAGGGATCAGCTCCTGAGTCTGCTGAATTACTTGCTTCCAAACAGTCCATGTCATTGGAAGAGCTCTTGGTTCCCTTTATGAAACTAAGCAACAATGGACATGCGGAAACTTTAATAAAAGAAATGGGGAAAGTCGTTCACGGTGAAGGCAGCTGGGAAAAAGGGCTGGAAGTTGTGGAAGATTTCCTGATGGATATAGGGGTGGAAGCTGATACGCTACGACTACGGGATGGTTCCGGTATGTCACATGTCAACATGGTACCTGCCCATGAAATTTCTGAACTATTATATCAAGTAAGAGGAAAAGAGTGGTATCCTGCATATTTAGCTTCCCTTCCTGTGGCCGGAAATAGTGATCGATTTGTCGGGGGAACACTCCGTTACCGGATGAATGATACACCGGCAGAAGACAATGTTAAAGCAAAAACCGGATCTTTGACCGGAGTTACTTCACTGTCCGGTTATGTGACCAGCAAGGATGGGGAAGAGCTGATTTTCGCTGTAGTATTGAATAATTACCTTGGATCGGTTCAGGATATTGAAGATGAAATTGCTATCACACTGGCAGAATACGAATTTAGTAGTGAAGAATAAAAGGAAAAAACGGACTCTCAGCGTGGAGTCCGCTTTTTTATGGCGATTAGGCAATTAGAATTATTTTCACTAATGTAAAGGTTTTCATTGTGAGAATAGATAAAAAAGTCAGAAAATATATTGACATTCTCCCTGGCATCTTGTAGGGTAAGATTTAACTTAATTACGGAAAACATCCTTATCGCGAGCAGGGGAGGAAATTGGTCCCGTGAACCTGCAGCAACCTGTTATTTTCTCGAAGAAAATAATAAGGTGCTACGTCCAACAGACGCTGTTGTCTGAAAGATGAGGAAGAGAAAAGCCTCTTCCTCTGGGAGAGGCTTTTCTTTTTATTATCTGAAAGGTCTTCCTTAAAAAGGGTTTTCTAAATGACAGGGGGATTTTTATTAATTTTAAACTCATTAAACAGATAAATCTAATCAGATTTTAGGCAGCTAAGAAGTTTAACATATTTTTAAGGAGGCAGAAGAATGACAACAGTAGGATATTGGTTCATCGGTTTTGCATTAGCCTATACGTTCTTTTTGATTTTCATGAGCCAGCTCGGAATGAGGCGGGCGAAAGATGGTAACGGATTTTTCGTAGGAGGGCGTGGGTTCAATACTCTGTTTGTTACCGTTTGTATTACCGGATTGTTCTCCGGATCGTCATACATAGCGATTCTGGAGCTCAGCTATCTGACTGGGGTATCTGCGATCTGGTATGGCGTAGCAGAAACACTGCATGTCTTGATCATTGCCCTTGTTTTAATTGCTCCATTCCGTAAGCGTGCTTTGGTGACGATTTCGGGACTGCTGGGTGACAGGTACGGTGAAAAGGTTCGTGGACTTGCCGGAGCAATCACGGCTTTCACATTCCCGATGTGGTCGGTGGCGACTGCACTGGCATTTGCATCCGCATTGTCCGTGTTTACAGGAATTTCACTGGTATTGTCCGTCGCTTTAACTGCTTTGTTACTATTTGTTTATCTTCAATTCGGCGGTATGTGGTCCGTCGGATTTACACAATTGAGTAACGTCGTAGTGTTTTTCATTATGCTGGCGATCGGGACTTACGCATTTTTTATCAATCCAGGGATTGACGGCATCCAGACGCTGTTCCAGGAAAGACCAGAGTACGCATCATGGAACGCAGCCGGCCTGCAGACGATCCTGGCTTGGTTCGGAACCTTCCTTTTCAATGTCATTCTTGCTCAGGCAGCATTCCAGATGGCATTGTCCTGTAAAACGCCGGAACAAGGACGCCGCGGTTTAATCTACGCTTCGCTGCTCGGCATCCCATTGATCATCGGTGCTGTACTATTCGGAATGGCGGCCGCTCAAGTAGTACCTGGGGAAACACGCGGACTGGTGGCAGTTCCTCTGTACTTGATGGAAACCCTGCCGGCACCGTTAGTCGGACTGTTTTTCTTAGGTTTCTGGGCAGCTGCACTCAGTTGGGGAGCACCTTGTCAATTCTCAGGTGCAACAAGCCTTGGCCGTGATGTAGGAAAAGCTTTGAATCCCAAGGCCAATGAATTACAGCTGATCAAATATACCAAATGGTCCTTGCTGTTGTTGACTGGGTTAATGATTGTATTTGCATTGCTTCGTTCCGAACAATCCGCGTGGTGGAACGTCGTGGCATGGGTAACGAGAAACTCTGCGACATTTGCCCCGGTTGTTGCGGCGATTTTCTGGCCGGTCGTAACAAAACGTGCAGCTTTAATATCCTTGTTTACTGGTTCGGCATCCGGTCTCCTGTGGTATCATCTCAGTGGATGGGCGATTAATGACTTTTTCATGAATACACACCCGGTATGGATAGGAATGGGCATCAATATTATCACGATTGTAACAGTCAGCCTGATCGACAATGCCGGAAACTGGGTTTGGAAAGCGTCCTTCCGCAGTGCAGGGTTCTATTCCCTGGTCGCTGCTGTCGGACTGGCCATCGTCTTCTTCAGCTCATTTGACTTCCTGCTTGCCAGAGGGCTGGCCGGCATGGTTGGTCTGTTGATCGTTTGTGGGTTGTTTATCACCTGTATGAATTTTATAAAAGAAAAGAAAGAGACTGTTCCCGTAACGAAACAATGGAAAACGGGATGATAACGAAAAGAGAACGCGGATAGCTGATCCGCGTTCTCTTTTCTATGCCTGCTGTGATTTTTTGTTCGGGAAAAGCAAGCTGAATACGATACCGAAAAATGCTGCAATAAAGAAGGTCGTGAAGCGGGACGTAATGATGGAGTCCAGGGGTGTGCTGATCCATAATACGGTGAAAACGAATCCGGAAACGATGGTGGCAATTACCCCGACGCCAGAGTAACGTTTCCAGACAAATGTCAGGATGATAGCAGGAGAGAGGGTGCCCCCAACGCCGGCCCATGCCCAGCCAACTATTAAATAGAGCAGCGTATCTGAGACGAGAGCGATCGTCATACCGATTAATCCACAAACAATGATGATGACACGGGAGGCAGTCAGTAACTGTTTTTCAGAAAGATCCAGCCTTAATGCTTTATGCAGGATGTCTTCACTAATGGAACTTGTGACTACCATCAATTGGGAGTCAGCTGTCGTGATGATGGCTGCAAGGATACCGGACAGTAAAATACCTGCAACCCAGGCCGGCATGAGGTCCATAATCATTACCGGAAGGACTGTTTCCGTATCGGCAAAGGAACCCTGACTGTAAATGGTGATGGCCGTGACGCCGATCATGAAAGCTCCCCCGTAGGCTAGAAATGTCCAAAGAATGGCGACATTGCGGCCGGTCTTCACATCTTTTTCACTTCTTAGAGCCATGAATCTGGCACTTAACTGAGGCTGGCCGCCAAGGAATCCAAAAAACCAGGAAAAGTTGTTGAAGAACAATAGTCCGATGGCAAATCCGGCAGCACCACCGAACCAGGCATCGTGCGTGGACCCTGCATCAGCTAAAGCTGTTGGAATAGATAAGTCATTCGTATTGATATACAAAAGGGCTACAATTGGAAGTGCGACAAGTGTAATCAGCATCATGATGCTTTGAATCATATCCGTCCAGACAACAGAGATAAACCCTCCGGTAAAAGCGAGACCAATTACAACGATGGTAGCCAGAATAACCCCTAACGTTTCATTCAAACCAAAGGTGGTGAACAACATTTTTCCGGCCCCGGCAACCTGAGCGCTTAAATAGAACATGAGAAAACTGCTTATCAATATGGTAGCAAACCAGCGGATCAGATTCGCCTGCCCGCCGAAGCGGGCCGCCAGGTAATCCGGAAGGGTGAGTACGTTATATTTATCCCGCTCTTGCATGAATTTTTTAGCCAGGAACAACCATGAAAAAATAATTCCGAGTGCAATACCTGCTGCTACCCAGATACCGGATAAACCCGTGGCAAATACAAAACCCGTGTACCCAAGTAACAGCCAGGCCGATTCGCCTGTGGCACGCTCGGAAAATGCCAACGCCCACCCAGGCAGTTTTTTCCCTCCTAAAAGAAAGGCAGAATGGTCTAACTTCGTCCTGCTGAAATAATAACCAATTCCCAGAATGACAAGACAGTACAGGATGAATTCGACAATAATGATATTATTCATCTAATCTCTCCTTTAGTAAGTATGGCATCTCATAACGTTAGCGAGGTGCCAAGATTTTTCTGTTGTGCCTTTTGGTAGATGTGGTAGGCTGACAACGCATCAAATAAACCCATTCCTGTTGATTTAAACAGGATGGTTTGCTCACGATTGATCGATTGGACGCCCGTGACGACTTTTGAAAAAGGAATAACTTGAGAAGGATGGAGCCACTTTTGTTCTATTGGCTGGACAATATCACCGGACTCCTGGATGGCATCAGTACTATCTACATATACATTGTCGATCAGCCGGTAAACGGCATGCGGGAATTCGCGCATATCCGGTCGGAAAGAGCCGATACCAATCAGCAGTTTACCTTTTAATAACGCTTCATCATCCGGAAGAACCGGGTGACTTGATGTGGTGGCAGTAATAACCACTTCACTTTTTTCCACCGCATCTGCTGCTGAGTGGTGGATGCTGATTTTAATATGTTCACCTAATTCCTTTTGCAATTGATCGACAAAATCTATCATCCGGGCTTTGGACCGGTTGAACAGGTGAATATGCTTGATATCTCGTTCCGCACAAGCAGCCAGTGCCTGGTAGAAACCTTGCGTACCAGTCCCGATTAAAGCCAGGTTGGCAACGTCCGGGCTGCTCAGGTGTCTCACTGCTGAAGCCCCAATCGCTCCCGTCCGAAGGCCAGTTAAAACCGTTCCATTTAACATAGCGATGGGAGTGCCGGTTGTGGCATCATTCAACGTAACCAGTCCTTGAATTGCCGGAGTATGAACGTTTTTTGGATGGACAGCCACGAGCTTAGTGCCAATCACTTCTCTCGTTACGCACGGCATCAATAAAAAATCATTTGCACCATGAGGTACGCGCATTCTTGTTGGCATGTGATACTGTTTCGCTTCATATGTTTGATAGGCAAGATCGATACTGTCTGTCACTTCACTCATCGATACCGCCTGTTTAATCGATTGTTCATTGAGATAGAGCATGTAACTAGAACCTCCCAGCTTTACTAAACCACAGCATTTTCAATAACAAGATCATTCTCCTCAAACCGTTCGAATCGAAGGGGATTAAGGTCCAGTGTCTGGTAGCCGCCAGTCACCAATAGTTCCGCAAGGCATTTTCCTACTGCCGGTGCCTGCTGCATGCCATGTCCACTGAAACCACAAGCAAGATAATAGCCGGCTAGTCCAGGGTGCGGACCGATAATTGCGTTCTGGTCGCTGGTGTTATGACTATATAGGCCAGCCCATCCACCTGTGATTTTTGCCCGCTCGAAGTTTTTGATACGCTGGGCCAGAACCGGCCATAATTGCTCTTCAAAGAATGCCCTTGTCCAACGAAAATCGTAGCCAGGTTTCACTTTTTCAGAATATCCGGAGATGATTTCTTTTCCTTCATGTCGGAAATAGACTCCGGTCGGATCGATAGTAAGTGGTAATTCTTTTGTTAGGGGATCAGCTATATCAAATTGGATAACTTGCCGTTTTAATGGCACAATCGGGAGCGGCAGGTTTAATTTATTGCTGAGCACAGAAGCCCATGGGCCAGCACAATTAATAACACGGGGAGCATAATATGTCTCGCCATTATCGAGCTGTACACCAGTGACTCCATTTCGATCTGTTAAAATCCGGTCAACCCCTTCATATACATAATGAGCTCCCAGCTGTTTGGCCTTTTTAATATAACCCTGCATGACCGAGTAGGGGTCGAGGTAACCATCTTCCGCGCAATACAACCCTCCTGCAAGGTCATCCGTGTTTAGTTCCGGTATAATATCTTTTAGTTCATCGGGTAAAAGGAACTGGGAGGGCACGCCGTATCGCTGCTGCTTTTTCATCTGATTCTCCAATTGCTTACGAGATTCCTGATGTCCCAGGAAAAGGTAGCCTCTTTGCTTGAAGTCGATTTCCGCGCACTCGCCATCAACTGCCATATCCCTAGGGAAACTAAGATATCTTTTCAAACTATAGCGGCTGATCTGGATATTAATATCGGTGGTGAACAACTGCCTTATCCCCCCCGCGCTGCGCGGCGTTGAGGAAAATTCATAGAGTCTATCTTTCTCAAAAACAGTCACTTCACCAGTGAAGCCGTCCTGAAGCAAGTGATAGGCGATGCTTGAACCCATCACGCTGCCTCCAATAATAATGATGTCGCTTCGTTTAGCCATAAAATTCACCTCTTTTCAGCTTGTACTATGAAAATATTCGAGAAGAGAGGTTTTCATGAATAAAGGAGGGGAAGAGGAGCTCGTGAAGGAACTCCAAAAGTTAAATCAGGCGAACTTTTTCCTGGATAGAGAATGATAGCTTTTATAATTCCGGCTGTCTTTCCATTTCGCGTTAAAAACCTTCGTCCATTCCTGTGCCATTTTCCTATCCCGTATGATGACGATTACTTCATCATTCCTGTTTTCGGCTGAATAGGTGAAGTTGTAAGAACCGCTTGAAATCACCTGCTGGTCAGCGATCATTACTTTCAGGTGCATGATCCCTTCATGGTTATTTACTTTGACCGGGACCCCGCATTGCAAAAGTTTTTGGACATTGGCAGTCTGCTTATTAAGTGTCTTCGACTGACTGTCGTCTGTCAGCACCCGAACGTGGACTCCTCGTTTTGAAGCCTTGCAAATATGAGTGACAAAGTCTTCCTCTGTCAAAATGAATACCGCAACGTCCAGTGTGTGATTGGTGGCATCGATGATCCGCAGTAATTCTTCCTTCGGTGATCGGCTGCTTTTCGAAAAAATATAATCGATACTTTTATCGGTTTTCTTAAGATATTTAAGATAAACCGCATAACACGTGGCTCCGGCCACAAAGGTTAAACCTGCGGCAGTGATCACTTCCATTTATATCCCACCCTCTCTCCTTACATATATGAAGAAAATGGGTTGTCCCATACGCTAACCCGGCTTCTGGATGAAATTTTTAAAAAATCCGCACTAGCCCACCCTTAATTAGGTACCTGTCATAGGCTAAAGCGTAGGCATTCGACTTGCTGTTAAAATCAAGGAGGCGAATAGTAAGTATGGATCACGAATATTATCCGTATCCTGCTCCAGAACTTGTGGCTTCTTATCCACCAATGGAGATGGATTACGATATGAGGAATTATGACGATGAAAGGAACTATCCGTTTATCGGAAGTTTTGCGACTGGCCTGGCCGGAGGATTGCTTGGCGGGCTGCTCGTTCCGGGCTTGTATGGTGGCTATTATGGTTATCCTTATGCGCCGTATGGGGGTTACTACCCATACGGTGGGTATTATCCGTACGGAGGTCCGTGGTGGTAGGGCATAGAAAAAAACGCTTGTTACCGGGTTTTTTCCGGCAACAGGCGTTTTTTTACTTTTTCACTAAATATTAGGACTATTTATAAACTCGCAAATATTCGTTTGAGCAGCTATATAGCGACTTCTCTTCGGTCAGGAATGAGATAAATAGAAATGGGAGCGTTTTCACGGACTATCTCGCGTATATACATATAAATTACAAAAAACCCCTTGAATAATCACCTCAGCGTGTTACTATGAAAAACATTGAATTCACACACACGACAACTGCGAAAAAAAGGAGAGATGTCATTGTTTAATAAAACAATCGCTTTTTTAGGAGCCGGATCGATGGCTGAAGCTATGATCAGTGGAATTGTGGAAGCCGATACGATTCCGGTCAATCAGGTGATCGTAACTAA
Source organism: Thalassobacillus devorans (assembly GCF_011761345.1). Taxonomy (GTDB): domain Bacteria; phylum Bacillota; class Bacilli; order Bacillales; family Halobacillaceae; genus Thalassobacillus; species Thalassobacillus devorans. The sequence goes on along the minus strand of NZ_JAASRY010000007.1, from coordinate 54,638 downwards.
CCGGAGTAATCAGGACCGGTTGAATCATATACAAACGAAATATGGAGTACGTACGACTCCCCTGCAACAATTGAATTACAATGAAGTGGACATTTTCATTCTGGCAATGAAGCCGAAAGATATTGATCGTGTCCTTGAATCGTTAAAAGATAAACTTACTGCCGATCAAGTGCTTCTATCTGTATTGGCTGGTATTTCTACTAGTCATATGGAAGAAAACATGAACGACGGCCAGCAAGTCATCCGTGCGATGCCAAACACATCCAGCATGGTAGGTGAATCAGCTACGGCGATTTCACCAGGACAATATACAGGCATCGATAATGTTGTTGCAGCTAAAGAGCTACTAAAATGTATCGGGAATGTATTTGTCATCGACGAAAAACAGATGGATATTTTTACAGGAATCGCTGGAAGCGGACCGGCTTACTTCTATTATTTAATGGAACACATCGAGAAAGCAGGCCAGGAAGGTGGCCTTGACCGCGACACAGCCAGAGAAATCGGTGCCCAGACAATTCTTGGTGCAGCCAGAATGCTTCAGGAACAGGACGACACATCAGCAGAGTTGCGGGAAAAAGTCACTTCCCCGAATGGCACGACTGCTGCAGGACTTGATGCATTAAATGAACATGGCGGCGGAAATGCCATCGCTCAGGCAGTAAAAGGAGCGGCAGCTCGCTCCAATGAAATGAGTAAAGCGAGCCGCGCAAAAGAAAAAGAACTTGTCACAAAATAAATGTAGCATAAAAATACACAAACGTGTATAATAATTTAAAAATAATTCATTAAATTGTATAAATATAATGGTCAAACGAGAGGATAGGAGTGATAGATTGACACAACAATCACAGAAAAAACGCGTAGTCATTAAAATCGGAAGTAGTTCACTAACCAGCTTACATGGAGAAATCAGCCGCAGAAAACTAGAAAAGATCGTAGATGAAGTCGTTCGTTTGAAAGATGACGGACATGAAGTATTGCTCGTATCCTCAGGAGCAGTAGCTGCAGGCTACCGCAAGCTTGGCTGTCTTTCAAGACCAAGCACATTGCCGGAGAAGCAAGCAGCAGCATCCATCGGGCAAGGATTACTAATCGAATCTTATTCAGACCTCTTTTTATCCCACGGGTATGTTGCTTCACAAATCCTGATTACACGCAGCGATTTTTCAGACGAAAATCGTTACGAGAATGCTAGAAATACCATTAATGTCTTATTGGAGAGAGGAATCATCCCGATCATCAACGAGAATGATACGATTACCATCGACCGATTGAAGTTCGGTGATAACGATACTCTTTCTGCTAAAGTCAGTGCCCTTGTCGATGCAGATAAACTCATAATTCTTTCTGACATTGACGGGTTGTACAATGCAGACCCTCGCAAAAACAAAGATGCAAAACTACTAGAAAAAGTCCATGAAATCACACCAGAAATTGAAGCAGCTGCAGGAGATCCTGGAAGTGCGGTCGGCACCGGTGGCATGAAATCAAAGATTGATGCATTCAAAATCACGATGGCATCTGGAATTGCAGCGTTTCTAGGAAAAGCGAACGCTGCGGATATCATCTATGACGCCGTCTATCAAAAAGCACGCGGCACCTATTTTGAATCGAAGCCGGAAACGTTGAATCTTGACCATAAGAAACAATGGATTGCTTTCAATTCCGGTCCAGAAGGGGAAGTAGTCATTGATAAGGAAGGTAAGAGCTTGATTGTGGAAAGCAAAGAAGGGCTTCTTCCAGGCAACATTCATCATGTCAAAGGCCGCTTTAAAGAAGGAGCGGTTGTCCGGATCAAGGATGTCCATGGAGAGGATATCGGGCTTGGCGTTGTCAATTATTCTTCTAAACAAATCAGTCAGATTGTCAGCATGACGGAAGAAGAGATTGCCGAATACAAGCAAGCTGCTGTAGAAAAGAAACATCTTGTCTGCCATCTGGAAGTTTCCGTTCCAGTCGGCGTGTAAATAAAAAGGAGGTAAATGATGACAACCATCAAACCAACAGTGAATGTGGAAGCGCAGGCGATTGAAGCGAAGAAAGCTGCCAAAAAGATAGCGATGTTGACGACAGAGGAAAAGAATCAGACACTCAACCTTCTAGCAGATAAGCTGGAAGCAGAGTATGAAGCCATACTTGAAGCCAACGAAAAGGACTTGGAAAACGGCCGCGAGCAAGGCTTTGAAGATGCTTTTATGGATCGTCTCGCTCTTTCAAAGGAACGTATTTATGATTTTGCCAATGGACTTCGTGAAGTTGCAGAACTGGAAGATCCAACGGGGCACGTTTTGTCTGACTGGACGCTGGAAAACGGTCTTGGAGTAGAAAAAGTAACGGTTCCTCTAGGTGTTATCGGAATGATTTACGAGGCTCGTCCGAATGTGACGGTCGATTCCACCGGTCTTGCTTTGAAATCCGGAAATGCGATTGTCTTGAAAGGTGGCTCATCTGCTATCAATTCCAATCGTGCAATTGTAGAAGTTCTGCATCGTGGCCTTGAGGAGACGAAAGTACCGAAAGAAGCAGTACAATTCATTGACAGCACAGCACGTGAAGCGACACAGCAGCTGTTCACCATGAAAGAACACGTCGATGTTTTAATTCCACGCGGAGGCGGATCCTTAATCAGTGCTGTTGTAAATAATGCGACTGTACCAGTACTGGAAACAGGCGTCGGTAACTGTCACGTGTATATTGATAAGGATGCAGAAGTTGAAAAAGCATTAAACATTCTGGTCAATGCAAAAACAGACCGTCCTGCCGTTTGTAATGCTGCGGAGACACTGATCGTCCACAAAGACTGGTTGAATGAAAATCTTGATGCTTTGACGAAGGCATTGAAAGATAATGATATCAACGTCCATGGCGATGAAGAAATTGTTAACGTCATGCCGGATGCTGTTGAAGCTGGTGAGTCCGATTGGGCGAATGAATACTTGAGCAAGGATATCGCTATTAAAACGGTCAACGATGCTGCCGAAGCAATCAATCACATTGAAACTTACGGCACGAAGCACTCAGAAGCGATTGTTACTGAGAATGCAGAGACAGCAAACATGTTTAAGAGTCTGGTAGACGCTGCTGCAATCTATCATAACGCATCTACACGTTTTACCGATGGTGGAGCACTCGGTTTCGGCGCGGAAATCGGAATCTCTACTCAGAAATTGCATGCTCGTGGACCTATGGGCTTGCCTGCACTGACAACAGTTAAATATATCATGTCCGGAAACGGTCAAGTACGCTAATTGTTTGTTATACCCCGGGGCCTCCAGTAAATGGAAGCTCTGGGGTTTTTCTATGCAATAAAAAAAATCTATGAATAATTATGTCTTTTATGTTAATCTATTGTTAACCATTAAATAATGCAGGTTAACGTTAACGAAAAAGACAGGAGGATATTACATATGAAGAAGAAAAAGTTCACGGCACTTGATCTGACGATGGGGAGCTTGTTTGTTGCTTTGACAGCAGTCGGAGCTAACATTACGTCTATCGCTCCTTTCATGGTGATCGGAGGAGTTCCGATTACATTGCAGACGTTTATAGCCATTCTGGCAGGTATCGTTCTGGGAAGCCGCCTTGGTGCGTTTTCCATGTTTGTGTATATGGTTCTGGGTTTAGCGGGTGCACCGATATTTGCTCAATTCAAAGGCGGGGCAGGGGTTATGTTATCGCCGACTTTCGGATTTATCGTATCTTTTATTCTATTAGCTTATGTTGCCGGTAAAATGGTAGAAGCGAAAAGAAGCTTTCCAATGTACGTCAGCGCTGCTCTTGTCGGGATGGTCATCAATTATATCGTAGGAACCAATTGGATGTATGCGGCTTATCTATTCTGGTTTGAGGCACCAGAAGGACTAACCTATCAAATGGTATGGGCCTGGATGGCAGTTCCACTTCCAAAGGATATCATCCTATCCGTACTTGCCGGGTATGTTGGCTATCGTTTAGAAACAGGAGCACTGGCACATACGAAATTCCGTAAACAACAACAGGCAGTTTAAGAAGGGGGATTTGCATGAACTGGAATCTACTTGCTGAACAAGTACTCGCAGGGCATGAACTTTCAGATGAAGAGGGCCTTGCCATTTTAGAAAGTGATGATGATCATATTTTAGAGTTACTTCATAGTGCCTATCAAATTCGCAAACACTACTATGGAAATAAAGTAAAATTAAATATGATCGTAAACACTAAGTCAGGTTTCTGTCCGGAAAATTGTGGCTACTGTGCCCAGTCCATCGACTCGGAAGCGCCAATCCAAAAATACAGGATGATGGATAAGGATACGATTGTCCAAGGAGCTGAGCAGGCCCATCGGCTTCGTTCGGGAACCTACTGTATTGTAGCCAGTGGTCGCGGGCCGACGAACAGGGAACTGAACGAAGTGACAGCAGCTGTGCAGGAAATTAAAGCAAAATATGACATGAAAGTCTGTGCATGCCTTGGTCTTCTCCGCCCAGAGCAGGCGGACAAGCTGAAAGAAGCAGGCGTTGATCGTTATAACCATAATATAAACACTTCCAAAAACCATCATGATGCTATTACCACTACGCATACATACGATGATCGAGTGGAAACTGTCAATTATGCAAAGCAGGCTGGCATATCTCCTTGCTCTGGTGTCATCGTCGGGATGAAAGAGTCCAGGCTGGATGTGGTTCATATGGCTAAGGCCTTAAAAGAACTGGATGCAGATTCGATTCCCGTCAACTTTCTTCACGCCATCGATGGCACCGCATTAGAAGGTACCAATGAGCTGACTCCGATGTATTGTTTAAAAGTACTCGCTTTGTTCCGATTTATTAATCCCATGAAAGAGATAAGGGTTTCCGGAGGCAGGGAAGTCAATTTAAGAAGCCTGCAGCCTTTGAGTTTATATGCGGCCAACTCCATTTTTGTCGGGGATTACCTGACTACTGCCGGGCAGGAAGGTACGAAAGACCATCAGATGCTGAAAGACCTTGGTTTTGAAATTGAATACCCAGCGCCTCAGACTTTAGCTGAATAAAAAGCATGGACCCCAGGGTTCATGCTTTTTAATATGTTAGAGTTTAACATCCAGCGATAAGGTAAATGATGAATAGAAAAGTACAGGAGACGGAGGAATGGGGTTATGACAAAACTATCAAATGACTATATACAGGAAATCGTAAAGGAGTGCCGGCCATTTGCTTCTTCCGGTAGTGTTATCGATCATATTCCTGGTAAGGATCAATCGCACCTTACCAAGCTGGGAATAACGGTCATATCAAACGACGGAGAAGTTTATTCTGCAGGCGATGATGATTATGTCTTTTCCTTGCAGAGTATTTCGAAAGTAATCAACCTTTTGATTGCTCTCGAAGATTTCGGCGAAGACACGGTTTTTCAAAAAGTAGATAAAGAACCAACCGATGATTTTTTTAATTCCATTTCGAATTTGGAAGACTACGAACATCAGAAACCATATAATCCGATGTTGAACTCAGGGGCTATTGCCGTGGCGAGCCTTATCAAAGGCACAACAGTAGATGAGAGGTTTCACCGTGTATTGGAATTTGTCCGAACCATTACCGGCAATGAGAAAGTCGATATGGATGAAGGTGTTTATAAAGCCGAAGTGAAAAATGGAGCACGCAACCGCTCTTTAGCCTATTTCATGGAGAGTCTCGGAATCTTGCCTCATCAGGAACTGGAAGCTGCGCTCGACCTTTACTTCCGTGTTAATTCCATTATGGTCACAAGTCATGAGCTGGCCGAAATCGGATGTTTCCTCGCTCGCCAAGGGAAGAAGGAAGGAAAACAAATGATCGATCCTCGTCATGTTGGGACAACCCTGGCGATCATGATGACTTCAGGTATGTACAATGAATCAGGTTCTTATGCCGTAGACGTAGGGTTCCCGATGAAAAGCGGTGTATCTGGTGGTATAACTGGTGTCGTAACAGGAAGAATGGGCATTGGTCTTATCGGTCCGGCAATCAATAAAAAAGGAAACAGTATCGCTGGGGGAAAAGCATTAAGGAAACTATCACAGGATTTGAACCTGACTCTCTTCCACACCTGACGACCCGACATCCGAGGACCATTTTTATCCTTTAAGAAAGTTTAACTTTATTAAAAGATTAAAGTATAAGAAAAACCTAGGCTTTCGGCATAAGGACTTGGCGATAAGCCAAGTTTTTCTTATACCTTTGCTTCCTTGTAAGAAATTTGTAACGAAAATGTAAGTTTAAGCAAGCAGGCTAAAAGGTATAAGGAAAAGAATCTAACCTATGTGACTGTTGATTATCAGGAGGGCGATTTTATGAAGGGAATCATTTTGGCTGGAGGCAGTGGTACAAGGCTGTCCCCTAGTACGGATAGCATTAATAAACATTTGCTTCCTGTCTACGACAAGCCGATGATCTACTATCCTTTATCAATTTTGATGCTTGCTGGCATCAAAGAAATTTTGATTATCAGTACTGAAGAAGATACACCACGATTTGAAAAAATGCTTGGCGACGGCTCATCGTTGGGCATCGATATATCTTATTTAGCGCAGCAAGAGCCGAACGGTATCCCGGAAGCATTTATTGTCGGGGAAGACTTTATTGGCGATGATGATGTGACCTTGATTCTCGGTGATAACATCTTTTATGGGCAAGGTTTGACGGATATGCTCCGCAAAGCGATCAGAAATCATCAAGGAGCGACTGTGTTCGGCTATCGTGTCGGAAATCCCCAGCGTTTTGGTGTTGTCGAGTTCGATAAAAATAAAAAAGTTGTATCGATTGAAGAAAAGCCGGAGGAGCCAAAATCTGACTTTGCTGTAACCGGATTATATATTTACGACAACCGCGTAATCCAGATGTCCAAACAGCTGGATTATTCAGATCGGGGAGAACTGGAAATCACGGATATCAATAAACTGTATTTGGAAGCAGGAGACCTGGATGTCCAGTTATTAGGCAGAGGTTTCGCCTGGCTGGATGCAGGTACGCATGATTCCCTGTTTGAATCTTCCCAGTTCATCAAAAACATCGAACAGCGGCAAGGGTTCAAGGTTGCCTGTATCGAAGAGATAGCTTATTATATGGGCTACATTTCCCGTGAAGAATTATATGAAAAAGGGAAGCAGATGGAAAAGAATGATTATGGAAAATATCTTATGGATATTGCTAACCGAAAACACGTCCAGCAATATTGGGAGGACGTTGTCGATCAAAACCCTATGATAGGATCGGTGAACAATGAGTAGAGATAATAGGACGTTATTGATTACAGGGGGAGCTGGGTTCATCGGCTCCAATTTTATCACTTATTTTTTGAAGGCGCATGATGACTACGAGATTGTCAACTTAGATAAGCTTACGTATGCAGGTTCATTGGAAAATCTGCGCGAGGCAGAAACCTTTGCCAACTATCATTTCATTGAAGGTGACATTGCAGATGAAGCAGTGGTCGAGCAGGTGTTTACTGATTATGATATCGGTGGCATCATTCATTTTGCTGCCGAGTCCCATGTCGATAAATCCATCGCGGATACGAAGCCGTTCATTACAACCAATGTGGTAGGCACTGTCAACCTGCTCCAAACAGCTAAACGCGATTGGGAAGAGAAGGGTGTCCTGTCGGAACGACGCTTTCACCATATATCAACTGACGAAGTATATGGCTCATTGGAGGAAGATGGAGCGTTCACGGAGGAGACACCGTACGACCCACGGAACCCATATAGCGCATCAAAAGCAAGTGCTAATATGCTGGTCAACAGTTACCACAATACCTATGGGATGAATGTGGTCATTTCCAGCAGTTCCAACAATTACGGGCCGAGACAGCATGATGAAAAACTGATTCCTACCATTATCAGGAAAGCGCTGGCCGGAGAATCAATTCCGATCTATGGTGATGGTCAGAATATTCGGGACTGGCTCTATGTAACGGATCATTGCAAGGCGCTGGATAAGGTCTTCCACGAAGGGAAGGAAGGGGACACCTATAATATCGGCGGCAGAAATGAACGGACGAATATGGAAATGACGAATCGGATCTGCGAGCTTCTTGATGAACATCAACAAGAAAGAAAACAGGAACTTGCTCTTTCCAGTTTTAAGGATTTGATTACATTTGTAGAGGATAGACCAGGCCATGACCGAAGATATGCCGTAGATGATACGAAAATCAGCCAGACGCTAGGATGGAAGCCCGTGGTGGAATTGGAACAAGGTCTTGCTGAAACCGTAGCATGGTACATGGATAAATGGAGGAAACAAGCGCAGTGATCTCCGTTGTCGTACCCATCTACGGTTGTGAGGCATGCCTGGAAGAATTATATACGCGTATCAAAGACACGATGAGTTCGATTCCGATGAACTTTGAACTGATTCTTGTCAATGACGCCAGCCCTGATGATGCCTGGCCGACTATCCAAAAACTCCACCACCAGGACCCGAGAGTAAAAGGTATCAATTTATCGCGGAACTTCGGACAGCATCATGCAATTACGGCAGGTCTCGACCACACCAACGGGGATTGGGTAGTAGTCATGGATTGTGATTTACAGGATCAGCCGGAAGATATAGCGAAATTATATGAAAAAGCTCAGGAAGGTTATGATGTCGTCTTCGGTTCCCGGGAAGACCGGCAGGACCACGCATTGAAACGGATGTCTTCAAAACTTTTTTATAAAGTATATGATTACCTGACGGAGCGATCTTCCGACCATACGATCGCTAATTTCAGCATCAGTCATAAAAAAGTAATAACAAGTTTTCGCCAAATGCGCGAGCAGAACCGATTGTTTCCACTGTTCATTCAATGGATGGGGTATAAGTCCACGAGGATAGTCGTCAACCATAATAAACGGGAGCATGGAAAGTCTTCGTATAACCTTCGAAAACTAATCAGTTTGGCGACAGACGTTATCATTTCCCAGTCGAACAAACCGCTCCGGTTATCGATTCAGTTCGGTTTCTTCATATCACTCATCTCCTTCCTGTATGGGTTATATTTGATCTTTAAATACTTTGTCATGGAGTATCATGTGGCAGGCTGGACGAGTGTGATGGTTTCGATTTATTTTATCGGCGGTTTGGTATTCTTCAATTTCGGGGTGCTCGGGCTATATATCGGAAAAGTATTCAATGAAACAAAAGGACGACCATTATACATTATCAGTGAAACAACAGAAGACGAAGAAGGCATGAGGTGATTGCAATGACAAACTACTTACGAGAAGCGCCATGGGATCGACGGAATTTCGGGATGGATACCTATGAAGTGACGTCTCCTGAGGAAGAAGCGTTAAAAGAAACAGATGAGACTCCAGGACACTTCACATTGAAGGTCGATCCAATGGTTAACAAGGAGCCAATTTTGGAGCATGGTTTCTTTTATGCTGACACCCTGATCACACCCGTCTGTAAAAAAGACCAGCTGGTAACCTTCTCTGAAAATCAATTCGGCATTACACGTGATGGCAGTTTTGATACGATCGTCTCGTTTTCCGAGGGTGCTTTCAAAATGGGGCGTTATCATCGCGACTTCCACGTGAAGACAGAAACAGCTGAACAGCGGTACATTAACTGGCTGCGTGATCTATATGAGGCGGGCCAGGTGATGTTCCTTACGTATGAAGGGGAAATTGCTGCCTACTACGCTTATCAGGACAACTCGATTTTACTGATCGGAATGGATGAAAAATTACGTGGAAAAGGGCTTGCTAAACCATTGGTAAGTAAAGCGTGTGAAGTATTATTTTCCTATGGCCATGAAGAACTGAAGACTTCGGTCTCAGCCATCAACTTCCCTTCGATGCAAATGTTCTATTCCCTCGGTTTCAAAATGAAGCGGGCAGTGGATGTCTATCATAAGTGGAATGCGGATGTGTCTGACGGCGTATGATGATGGGCTATTTTTATATTTTTTCCACCATCCTATTTACGGTATATGGCCAGCTGATCCTGAAATGGCGGATTGAAAAGTATGGCAGTCTGCCCGAAGAGCTTAAAGATAAAATTATATTTTTGTTTCAGCTGCTGCTCGATCCATTGATTCTTTCGGGGTTTTTGTCGGCGTTCGTCGCATCGATTTTCTGGATGGCGGCGATGACCAAATTTAACATTAGCTATGCGTACCCGTTCATGAGTCTATCGTTTGTCCTGGTCTTCCTTTTATCTGTCGTGATGTTCGGGGAACCAGTCACCCCTCAGAAAGTAATAGGACTGGGCTTAATTGTGCTAGGTATTATCGTAACGAGTCAATCCATTTGAGGTGTTAGCAATGATTCCATTCAATAAACCATGTGTAACAGGAAAAGAAAATGAATATATTCAAGATGCCATCAACAACGTGAAACTATCCGGAAACGGTCCGTACGGGAAGAAATGTTGCGAATGGCTGGAGTCCTATTTGAAGGCAGAGAAGGTGCTATTGACGCCATCCTGTACCCATGCCCTGGAGATGACAGCCCTGCTTATCGACATTCAGGAAGGGGATGAAGTGATCATGCCTTCCTACACTTTCGTTTCGACAGCGAATGCGTTCGCCCTTCGCGGCGCTCATATCAAATTCGTCGACGTTGAACCAGAGACAATGAATATCGATGCTTCACGGGTAGAGGACGCAATCACCGACCGGACGACGGCAATTGTTGTGGTCCATTACGCAGGAGTAGCCTGTGATATGGATGCCATTATGGCAGTTTCTGAAAAGTATAACCTTTATGTCATCGAGGATGCTGCTCAAGGGCTGGTCAGTTCCTATAACGGAAGAGCGCTGGGTACCATAGGACATTTGGGGGCGTTCAGTTTCCATGAAACGAAAAACTATACGTGTGGCGAAGGCGGGGCGTTGATCATCAATGATCAACGTTTCATTGACCGTGCTGAAATCATTCAGGAAAAAGGGACGAACCGCTCCCAGTTTATCCAGGGCAGGGTGGATAAATACACATGGCGAGACATCGGTTCTTCCTACCTGTTAAGTGACTTGAATGCAGCGTACTTATATGCCCAGCTCCAGGAAGCAGAATCAATCAATGACGACCGGCTTGCTACGTGGCGGGCTTACCGGGAAGGTTTGAAGCCACTTGCACAGCAGAGAAAAATTGAACTTCCAACGGTTCCGGAAAACAGGGAACACAATGCCCATATGTTTTATATCAAGACGAAGGATGAGCCGGAACGAAAGCGGCTCATCGAACACTTGAAGGAACACGACGTCATGGCTGTCCCTCACTATGTTCCGCTTCATTCCTCTCATGCCGGGGAAAGGTTTGGAGAAATGAGCGGCCCGGATGTCTACACGACTAAGGATAGCGAGCGTCTGCTCCGTCTACCACTTTATTACGAAATGGCGAAAGAGGATGTCGGTCATGTTGTCGAACAAATTCGAGCTTTTTATGAAGCATAAACTATTAGTGATCGCCTCTTTGATTTTGGCAGCATACTTGCTGCCTTATTATCTTTTAGGCGAAGATTCCCACATTAGAGTACATGATAATCTGGATTCTAATATCGTCTGGTTCAAGCTGGTAGTAGAAAATAATTTGATTTTTGCTTCACCTAATGAAATGCTGCCTAGTATCATCAATGGACTTCCCAGAAGTGCGCTGCCATCAGGGCTTGATGCAATGGTCTGGATGTATGCTTTGTTTGAGCCTTTTACGGCTTATACACTCAACCAGACCATTATGCGCGTTGTAGCACTGTTTGGGATGTATTTTCTGCTGGCTTATTATTTTGAAAAACAGACAGGCACATGGACAAATTACCAGTTGCCGATTACGGGAGCTGCCTTGACGTTTGCGCTGCTTCCATTTTGGCCGTCCGGTGCTCTTTCTATGGCGGGGATGCCGCTTGCTTTGCTTGCATTCATGAAAATTCGTGATTTCGGCAGACATGCAAAGAAAAGATACTGGCTCATGCTTGCCCTTATCCCGTTCCATGCCAATTTCATTCTCGCATTTTCTTTTTTTATCTCAATCATTGGTGTCATATGGCTGTTAGATTGGATTCGCTATAAACAATTGAACTGGCCTTTTTTCCATTCGATTGTATTGATGACCAGTATTTTTCTGATTAAAAATTATATGGTCATCTATTCGATGTTTCTGGACAGTGCGTATGTACCTCACCGGGAAGAATTTGAATTGGGAGATAAAGATGCAGTTGGTGCTTTCCAGCTGGGAATTGAAAATTTTCTCTTTGCACATACCCATGATGAAACTTTCCATTATCGGTTCATCTTTCCAGCGGCAATGGCTGCGATTCTTCTTGCTGTATGGAAGAGGATGGTGCCAAAGCTGCTCATATCCCTGTTGGCAGCCAATTTAATTCTGTCTATCTGGTATGGCTACTGGTACTGGGAAGGCTGGCGTGTACCAAAAGATACGATTTCTCTGTTGAACAATTTCAACTTCAGCCGCTACCACTTTCTGCATCCATTACTTTGGTATCTTGTTTTTGGGCTTGCTATGGGAATCATCCAAAAAAGAGTGTTTTTAGGTAAATTTATTGTACTTATGCTAATCCTTAGCCAGGTTGCTATATTATTTCCCCTTGGCGAAGAATCGAAGTACAGCGAGTTTGATTCTTTTACTTATAAAGAGTTTTACTCAGAAGCGCTCTTTGATGATATTAAAGAATATATCGGAGAGGATCCTTCTGATTATCGGGTCGTGTCGATCGGGATGCATCCGACGATTGCCCAATACAATGGCTTATGGACGTTGGACACGTACAATACGACCATTCCCCTATCTTATAAGCATTCCTGGCGGGAAGTAATTGCTCCGGAATTGGAAAAGAACGGATCCCTCGAGCATTATTTCGATACATGGGGAAGCAGGCTGTACTTGTATGTCGATGAGTTGGGAAAAAACTATGATTTTACAAAAGAAAGCGACAAGCAGATTGAACAGCTCGATATTAACACGGAGCATCTCGCTAGCATGGGCGGTAAGTATATTCTATCTGCAGTTCCGATCCAAAATTATGAAGAAAATGATCTCACGTTTGAACGTGTGTTTGAAAGTCCCTCCTCACCATGGAAAATTTATTTATATAAAATTGGATAACAAAAGAGCTGTATTAGGCCATCTGGATGGTCAAAATACAGCTCTTTTGATGTTATGAATTTTCCTCGAGGACATTATAAATCGTGGGGATGAGGTTATAGTAGCGGGGCTTTAAGAGGAAATGATCCACCTTATATTCCATCGATAATTTGATTGTATCTTCATCATGCTGATGCAATAAAATGATGACGCTTGCATTTTGGGCAATACTATTTATCTTAGGCAAAATTGAGAAGCAGGATTCATCCAGTAGAATCACGTTAATGTTATGTTCATGCAGTAAGGATTTCAAATTGGAAGTGCTCTGGCCCTCACAATGGCTGAATATACCTTCCTCAGTAAAAACATTCTGAAGGTGTTCGAGGTCTGACGGATGTTTGGAAAGTAATAAAATGCGTGGTTCCATTGAAGCTCCTCCTTTCAAGGGCCCGTCCCATATAACGGTTAAAGTAGAATGACTCAGAAAAATGGAGGAAAAGCACACTTAAGAGCAATTGCAACATTTACGTTGCCATAAGATTTCCTACGACCCTTCCTCCATGCTAACAGACATAAGACCTCAATTAAACTGCCATTTCAAACCAGCTATCTGCGGGACGGATGTGTGAGTGTGCTAATCACTCTCAATAAATTGATGTTTGATCCTGTAAGCAGCTTTCGTACCGGCTTGTATTGCAAAGATTTTGTAATTAAATCCAGCTGGTCATTATTTAATGATTCCAACTTTCTTCGTAATGAGAGCGAATCATGATAATTTTTATATAGGATTTGGACATCTTCTTCATAATTGCTGATGCCGCAAAGGTCTTGTGCGGCGTATATACCGGTCAGGATCGAAGTGAACTGACCAAATCCAAGAAAAGGATCGATGGCTCCAAAACAGTTGCCCACAAAGAAAGTATTCCCTATCCGTGGGTATTTACTTTTACCGATGACGTAATTATCGAGGTCGAATTGCTGAGAAACTTTTAATTTCTGTTTTAGCGTTTGTTCCGCTTTTTTAAGTATAGCTTTCCAAAGCTTACCTTTGTCGATAGTCAGGTTTTCCTTATATTTCGGATATACCAGAACGAGGTGGCCTTCGGTATTGGAAAAAGGGAGGAAGTATCCCAATCCTTTTGGGACAAGCTCACTGTCATACCAGGTATGCACTTCATTATGCACAAATTCCCCTTTAACTATTGCTCCTGCAAACGTAGCTTTAAACGCCGTATCGAAGGATTGGAGGCTCTGCGTATCCAGTGGATCACCAGTAGCCAGAACCACATGGGTGTATTGTTTCGAGATCTCCTCGTATTGAACTTGCTTTTTCAAGTGAATTGGGCTCTTTACTTGTTCTGCCAGCTGCTTTTCATAGGAAGTTTTATCTTTACCACGCTTATTCGTATGACCTAAATGACCTTCAATAAAGGAAGTTTCATTCGGGGAATGGACGAATATTCTTTGAATATTGGTAGTGGGCTTCAAGTGAATATCATGATATTCCGATAAGTATTTAATAGCATCATCAATAGGCCTGTGTAAAAGCGGGGACATTACTTCCCCAACGACAGGACGGTCTCCAACTTTTTTTCTCTTTTCAAAAATATCAGCGGAATATCCGTGCTTTTCAAGCGTTAGGGCACACGATAATCCTGCCAGGCCAGCACCGATAATTGCAATATTCATACACCTGTCCTCCTCCCTTACATTTTTTGCGGTAAGGATTGGTTTTATACGTTAGTTATAATTGCCGGCCATGTGCAGAAACTAAGGGAGAAGGAGGTTTGTCGTATGAACAGACAATCTAAAAATAATAAATATCAAAACCAAAAAACGGAACAATTCACAGATGGTGCAGCCATAACCCATGAACAAGTATCAGATACGATGACAGAGGGTACAATCGATGGTCAAATCGATCAGGTCGACGAAAATGGAAAGCTTATCAGCCATGACGGTGAAGCATTGAAAAGAGGGAACCCCGATGGGAAGAAGAAATAAGATTCTTGTTCCGGAAGCGCGGGAAGGTCTGGATCAAATGAAAGAAAAGTTGTTGAATGAACGTTACGGCACGAATGATAAATACGAAATGGCAAAAGAACAGGGGATACCGTTATCAGAAGGATATAATGGGGAAATTAAAGCTAAAGATGCTGGAAGAATGGGTGGAGCCATCGGTGGCAGTATGGTCAGAGAACTGGTTAAAATGGCAGAACAGCAGCTGGGACAAAACAAAGAACAGCACAAGTAATTCCTGTGCTGTTCTTTCCTTTCGTCTTTAAGGCTGCATCGATTTGATTTTGGCTTCGTTTCTGGCAATGGTCGCTTGCCAATCCTGAGTATAAATACTGAGAATATCATTGATTTTATCAATCAGACCAAGGCGAATCAGCCCATTGCCTTCTGCTTGTTTAGAATATCCAAGCGGCATCGTACGCTTGATGAGTTGAGCGTAGATTTCTGACTCGGTAAGCCTTCGCTGGAATTGTGATTCTGCTAAATTGATCAACAGCGCAAGCGCTCCGGATACATGAGGAGTGGCCATAGACGTACCGCTCAGCCGAGCATATTCTCCATTGAGGTAAGTTGATAGGATATTTACTCCAGGGGCTACTAAATCAATTTCATTGTTTGTATTCGTAAAGTCGGCTATCTTCCTGTCAAAGTCGATCGCACCGACCTGTATCACTTCATTATAGGCACCAGGATAGCCGAACTCATCCGTATCTTCCCGGCCATCACCCGCATTCCCCGCTGCACAGACAACGGCAATATCCTGATTGACTGCATACTTGATAGCCTCATGAAGTTCTGGAATATCACGTGGACCGCCGAGGGACATGGACATGACTCGTACACGTTCACCATCGGGTCCTTCCCAGTTTGCTGCATATTCAATCGCGTCAATGATCCAATCCATTCTTCCGCTACCGTTTCCGGATAATACTTTTAAAATGAGAAGGTCTGCCTGGGGAGCGACTCCAACGACACCAGTTCCATTTTCTGTTGCAGCAATGGTGCCGGCTACATGTGTCCCATGCCCATTGTTATCTTCAAAGTTGTTTTCATCGCCGTCATAATCGGTCGTGAAGTTTCTTCCAGCAATTACTCTATCTTTCAGTTCAGGATGATCGGTTTGGCAACCCGTATCGATTACCGCAATGACATTTCCCTTACCTTGTTCGGTCTGTTCCCACAATAACGGCGCCTCGATCATTTCTACACCTTCCGGAACGTTAGACGATAAGGGCAGGATTTCCTCAACTTGAAAGGGAATCAGTTTAAGCTCGTCCATTTGTCATCCTCCTTTTGATTACAAGTTTAGAATATTCTAACAATTAAATTGTATCAAAGTTGAGAAAAGTTTTGTATGGGTCAAACCTCACTCGTCGTAGGTAATAACACATGTAAAAAAATAAAATTACTGCGTTTGACTTTCGTTCGAAAGAGGAAGGATTTATACTAGACTAGGAGTCGGGAATAAAATGTCCTGACTTAAAAAAGGAATGAATGAAATGGATAAGCAATCCGTACAGGCTGATATAGCCAGCTATACAGGTAAACTGTTGAGAGATAACTTCGGTAAAGGGCCTTCCTCCGTATATGTTTCCATCGAAGAGCCCTATATCACGATCTATCTTCGTGAGTTTTTAGCACCGATGGAGCGTGTGCTTGTCAAACAACAGAATGATATGAAAGTTGAAGAAACAAGGGATTTACTAATGGATGAGCTGATCCCTGATATTCGCGCAACGCTTCGAATGATGAGCGGATATGAGATTGATGATGTCTTTTATGACTGGTCTCTGACCAATCGTTCCGGAATGTTCCTTGGGGTTATAGCCAAAAAGGATGAGAATGAAGAAATCCATCTTTCTGATTACCCCGACAAGGAAAAAATTCATGAGGAAATCATCCGGGTCAGTGAGCAGGCTGAAAAAGCTCCAACAAAAGTTGATTCTTTCATGCTCAACGACCGTACTTTAATGGTCGTGCGTGATGGCATTTTAGTCCGAATTGAGAAAGAATTGATTCGTTCAGGTTTTGGCGAAACGTTAAAACTCACAAAAAGACAGTTAGAAAAAGGTCTGTTAAGCAAATCCTATTGTGAAAATATACTCGAAACAGAAGTCATCGATGTGTTTGTAGATTGGGACTTCCAGGAGGATAAAAGTTATATTGTATTTATTTTAAAACCGAAGAAGCCAGGTGGAAATGGGCCGGACAAATAGAGTCGGACATAAGCCGGAAAAGGGATAAAACCTTTTTCGGCTTTTTTAATTGATTTTAATACGGTAAAGGAAGGGGAAGATATGAGATATATTGTAATAGCAGAAGATTCAAACCAATTAAGAGTAGAATTTGCCCAACAGGAAGAAGCGGTGTTGTTTTCTACCTATGAAGAGGCTCAGGCGTTTATCGAACAAGTTCACGAAGAGAATGTGCTCCCGGATAAATATCAATTAAGAATCGAACGATATGAAAGGGAAGAAACGTTGCAGGATAAAGAAAGTCAAAGTTGAATGCTACGATGATAAAATCCCGCAGTATGGCTGCGGGATCGGGCGCCATTTCTTACATCGAACGTTCCTGCGTTTAATCTGGAAAGCATAGGGCAATAGTAGAAGTAAAGGAGATGATTCCATGAAACATACCGTCTTCTACGATGCTCAGTGTCCCCTTTGCTACAATGTAAAACGAGTACTGCGCAAGCTCGACTGGTTCCAAAAAATCGATTGGATTGCCGTACAAGAAACGGAAAATAATAGCGATTATTCCTTTTTACATGGGAAAGATATTTATGATCAAATCTATATGAGAACATCTGGCGGCAAACTGCTGGCAGGTTTTTTTACGATTAGAAAGCTGCTGATTTCCCTGCCGCTTACCTTTTATGCTGGTTTACTGTTTTATCTGCCATTTGTAAGCCGTATTGGTTCTCCATTGTATAAGTGGGTTTCGAAGAATCGCTATGACTGGTTCGGCAGATATGACCAGCCAAAAGAGTAACGACTACCTAGCTTTTGCCTCTTTTATTCTCCTCATTCTTTACTTACCGAACGCATAGCCCTGGATATTCATAAGGTATATAAGTAAAGGCTGTCCCAGGCAGAAGTCCTGGAACAGCCTTTTTTCACTAGTAAGCTGACAGCATATTTATCAGGAAAGTTCTTTAAAGTTTTTTAGTTGGTGCTGAATTTCGGTGCACCGTCACGGACGGCGATGAATTCAGGGCGTTCTTTACCGCCAGAAAATGGTTCTACTAATTGGTTTTCGACACTGTTGTAAACCATAAACAGGTTGTTGCGGCTGTAAGGAGTGATATTACCGTTAGAGCCGTGCATGGTGTTACTTTCGAATAATGTGATTGAGCCTGCCTTGCCAGTCGGAACTGAAATTCCGCCGCCTTGTTCAGCCAGCCATCTTAGGCTGTCATGGTCTGGGACCCCAAGCTTCTGTTTTTTCAATGACTCTTTGTAGTTGTCATCTGGTGTTTCACCTACACAACTGACGTAGTAGTTTTGGGACCCTGGTATCAACATCAAAGGCCCGTTGAACGTATAGTTGTCGGACAGTGCGATGGATAGGCTTACAGCACGCATTCGCGGCATACCATCTTCTACATGCCAGGTTTCAAAGTCGGAATGCCAGTCGAATTCCTTACCTGTAAACCCGGGTTTATAGTTAATTCTGGACTGGTGAATATAGACGTCGCTTCCGAGCAAGTGATTGACTATATCAAGAATACGCTGGTCATATGCTACTTTTTTGAAATATTCATCATCATGGTGGACGTGGAATATGGATCTGATTTCATCACTTTCAGGTTCGCGAATAACCTTGTCAGAAACAACATCTTTGCTGTCTGCTTGTAATTCGAAAATCCCCTTTTGCAGCTCAGATACTTCATCTTCCGAGAAGAAATTCTCAATCTGCAAGAAACCGTTTTGTTCATACGAATCAAGCTGCTCTTTAGACAGTGGAGCTTGATCATCCTTAGAACGATCCGTGTGGATGACAGGGTCCTTTCGTTTCACTATTTCAGGCTGGTTATTTTTTCTTGAAGGATAAAAGTCTTCCATTATAAAACACTCCTTATGTCGAATTTTCCAAGTAACTCGTGTTCGTGAATGTTTCTGATTTTTTTGGCTGGCTGCCAGCTTACATATAATAGAAAGAACTTTCCATCGTACGGGGATTTTACCCATCAAAAATAGTAAATAAACACCTTAAATTTAAATTTTTTGTAAAAAAAAGATAATAGAAGCTTAGACGCAATAAAGCCAGATATAACAGGGTGTTTTCGATGAGCAGCCGCTCAAAACGATACAACGTACCTCATCAAAGGTAAAAAAATTAATAAGCAGGACATTAAAAGATTATGACAAAAATTTTACAAAGATGTTTTTAAGAGAGGAGGGAACGGGTAAATAAAAAATAAGAATTAAGAGCATGATGGGGGCACAAGTATGAATTTAAAAGAGCAACTATTAGAAAAAGGATATAACAATATTGATATTATGGTCATTGATGAAGAGAACAACCAATCGACCATCCCGGATTTGTCTTTGCACAAAATCAATAATTTAGAATATAAGCTGTATTTGGATCCGAAATCAGTGGAAGTCAATTGGGAAAATGAACATCCCTATTTCACTGCCAAACAGAGAAATGAAGAGGGAAGAGATGTTAATATCAAAGGCTTTATCCTGGAATGGTAAAGCAAAGAAGACGCGGTTCCAAAAGGGGCCGTGTTTTTGTTTCAAGAATCTTAGGAAAAGTTAATTAATTCTAATGCGAAAATTTAGAATTTGGTTGACACCTTTTAAACAAACCTCGTATACTCTATATTAACGATTAATTCCGACTAAATTTATTGGAATAATTATAATGAGGTGCGCGTATATGTTTTTACAGATGAACAACGTGGCAAAAACGTTTGCTCAACATGAAGTGTTTTCTGGTATCGACCTTTCCATACAAGAGAATCAGTTTGTCTCGTTACTGGGTCCCTCCGGGTGTGGGAAATCTACGTTGCTTTCTATGGTTGCCGGTCTTGAATCAGCGACAGAAGGATCGATCAGCCTGGGAGGTAAAACTATCCTGGAACCCGGAACAGACAGGGGGATGGTGTTTCAGCAGCCGGCGTTGTTTCCGTGGTTGACAGTGAGGGACAATGTGACTTTTCCATTAAAAGATAAATTATCAAAAAAAGAACAGGATCAAATTGCTGCACACTACTTGAAAATGGTCCATCTTACAAGGTTCAAAGAAGCTTATCCTCATGAATTATCAGGAGGAATGCAGCAGCGTGTAGCGATTGCACGCGCGCTGGCTATGGATCCGAAAGTGTTATTGATGGATGAACCATTTGGGGCTCTGGATGAACAGACACGCCATATACTCCACGATGAACTGATGAAAATCTTCCAAGAAACGAAAAAGACGATATTATTCGTTACTCACAGCATCCAGGAAGCGATCAAGTTATCAGACCGAGTGATTGTGATGGGGACACGACCAGGCAGAATCATCGCAGATTTTCCAGTTGATGTGGAACGTCCCCGTCAGCGTGACAATTCGCGGGTGATCGAACTGGAGCAGGAAATCATGGAATTATTGAAAGGTGAAATCAATAAAGTTTTGAAGGAAGAGTTGGATCATGAAACTAAGCATTTTACTTAAAAGGGTAATATTTATTGGCGTTTTATTGGCTATTTGGCAAGGTGTCTATATGTCTGGATATTTTCCAGCTATTCAGTTCCCTCCGCCTACGAAGGTATTCCAGGCCATGGTTGAAGGGTTTGCTGACGGTAAGCTGGTAAGTGCGCTGCTGGCAAGTTTCAAGCACCTGTTGATTGGTCTTGGTCTTGCCATAGGCATCGGAACACTGATCGGCGTGTTACTCGGGAAATCAAGACAGGCGGATGAGACAGCGGGGATGTACTTGATTGCCATGCAGAGTATTCCAAGTATCGTATGGGTTCCACTTGCTATCATGTTGATTGGTTTGAATGAAACTGCAGTAATTTTTGTAGTCGTTCTTGGTGGCACTTTCGTGATGGCACTGAATACCAGAACAGCTATTCATAGTGTGCCTCCCGAATTCATCAAGGCAGCTAGAACGATGGGTACGAAAGGAATGCGGCTGTTTTTCAAAGTAGAGGTGCCGGCAAGTCTTCCTTATTTCATGAGTGGTATCCGGCTGGCATGGGCATTCAGCTGGAGAGCATTGATGGCTGGTGAACTGTTAAGCAACGGCCCGGGATTAGGTTACTCGCTCCGGTATGCGATGGATTTCGCACAAATGGAGGTTGTCATAGGAATTATCATTATTGTTGGTGTGATTGGATCTGTTGTCGATCAGCTTATCTTCTCCAAAATGGAGAAGAAAGTAATGAGGCGATGGGGATTATTAAAATAATACGAAGAGGTGAATAGATATGAAAAAGTGGTTGTCTTTATTATCTGTGATTGTCTTAGGGTTGATTTTAACCGCTTGTGGAACTAGTGAATCTGCATCTGGCAGTAAGGGGAAAAACGATAAAATTGTTATTGGATATTTCCCGAATATTAACCATGTGGCAGGCATGGTGGCGGAAGAGAAGGAATTGTATGAACAGACTCTTCCTGATGGGACAGAAGTCGAATATAAGTACTTCCCGGATGGTTCTGCATTTATGACTGCTATAGAAACAGGAGAAATCCAGGGTGGTCTTGTCGGTCCGGGTCCAGCGATGAACCATTATATGAGTGGAGCAGAAATTAACATTGTAGCGGCTGGTTCGACAGGTGGAACGGTTATCATGGCCAGAGACGGCTCGGGCATCGAATCACCGGAACAGCTTCAGGATTCTACATTTGTTTCTCCACGGGTAGGATGTACCCATGATGTACAATTTGAGGCATTGATGATGAGGGAATATGATCTGAAATCTGATCGATTAAATGGTGAAATGAAACATGTTACCGGGAAACCAGCGACATATTCCCAGCTATTTGCCAGCAATCGAATCGATGCAGCAGCTGTACCAGAGCCGTGGGCATCAAAAATTGAGGAAGAAGGGCATGGGAAAGTATTAGTTGAGGGAGACGACGTAGCATTTAACGATACTCTGCCGGCAGCTGTGTTTGTTACAAGTTCAGAATTAAAAGAGAATGACCCGGAATTGGTTCAAAATATGGTGGATGCCCATAAAGAAGCGACTACTTTTATTCAGGATAATCCGGAAGAAGCGAAAGAAATTGCTATCAAAAAAATCAAGGACATTACCGAACAGGAATTATCTGCAAGCGTTATCGACAGTGCGTGGGAACGTATTGATTTCACCTATGAAGTTAAACTGGAAGATCTGGAAGCATTCGCGGCAGCTTCTTTTGAATTAGAGTTCCTGAAAGAACATCCAGACTTAGAAGGCCTGGTCGATACAACGTTTATCGAAGAATAAAAAGGATAATAACAGTAAAATTTATTCTTAAAAGCTTAGGGCCCTATTGGAGGGCTCTAAGCTTTACTTATGTTAAGGATTTTATATGAAATTTCTACATATAAAATAGAATTCGGGAAAGAGGTGACACTAACGGGAAAGGAGGTCTTAGGATGAAAATTCGTGTAGTATGGAGTCTTTTGACTATTCTCATGCTTTGGGCCGGAGCGACAGGAAATGTCCAGGCAAAAGAGGGCATGCTCTATGAAATGAAAAACGTGGATGAAGTCGACAATCAATGGGAAATTCATATTCAATATCCACAATTTACTGGATTGAAGGATCCGGCATTTCAAAAGAAGTTGAATGGCTTGATTGAAAATACCGTGGACGGATATAGAGCAGAAGTTAAAGAAGCAGCAGAAAGTCAGGACTTCCCGATTCGTTTTTTTGGAGAAACGACGGTAATGCAGGATAAGAATTTCTTCTCTGTCCTTATGTACTCCAGTCTTTCCCGGGGAAATACGTTCAGCGGAGATGTTGAATCGTTCAATTTTTATAATCAGGAAAAAGCTCAACTAATATCTTTGATGGACATCATGGACTTAGGCAAAATTGATGAGGAAGTACAAGCACAGCTGAATGAGAAACCTGAGCAATATTTTGTGGAAGATTTCCGGGGAGTAAGGCCAGAAACTGCTTTTTATATACAAAATGGCGAGCTCGTATTGATTTTCAATAAATATGAAATTGCACCAGGAGTCTATGGAAATCCGGAAATCAAAGTACCAGTCGATCACACGTATTAAGACAAAAAAAGTGCCGCTATCCTAATGGGATAGCGGCCAATCTGATTGTCTAATTGATTCATTTCAGGGGAGGAATCAATACATTCAGTATTTTTAAGACAATCACTTATAAACAGTATTGTCCACATTCCTAACCTTTTATACATAAATCATCGCGTGATTTATCAACATTATTCACACCCCTTGTGGACAAAGGTGTCAACATTTTATTAACAATGGGGGAGGTCAATAAAATAGGCTTGTTAACGTTTTACCCACAAAAGGTCTTTTTGTGTGGATAAGTATTGCTAAAAGGTTAGGTATGCTGGTTTGTTAAGTATATACCCCATTTTAATAAATATAATCCTATGATTTTTTTGATCTTTGATAAATTTTATTTGCTTGTTTGAAATCCCGCCCGTAGAGCACTTCCTGTGTTTTCGAAAGGGCGCCTTTTGCCGCTTTTGTCTGTCCTTGTTTTGCCTTCATGATAAAACCTCCTTATTCACTACAGCCTCTCCAATTCTGACGAATCTATACTATATAAAAAGGCCTAAGCGGCGGTGCCGGCTTAGGCTTCGAGAACTTCTTCAGATTCTCCTCCACTGTAGTAATGGAAGAGATATTGTTCTTTAGTAATGGCAAACAGGTCATAAACGTCTTCTTTTTCATTGATACGCCTATAAATTTCTGGATAGTCCGCATTGGCATGTGTGACGTAGGGAAGTTTCAAGGCAGCTTTCATGGACCGAGGGTTGTTCCGGCGAATTTTCATGAAGATTGCTTCTATATCAAGTTGAAAAAACAATTCTTCGAAAAAAGCTTCTTTTGCGGGCCGGTTGTAGCCCTTGCCGAAATACGGCTGGCCGATCCATGTGGCCAGGAATCCTTTGTTATCAGTTATGTCGAATAAATTGATCGTTCCAATTGGCTGATTCCATTCATCAACAATTGTCCTGGATATGAGTTCACCGTTTTCTTCCGCTTCGATCGTATGCCTGGTTAAAAAGTAAAATTCATCGCTGGAGTAGGCTTTATGACGGACGTAGGGGAAGACTTCCGGATGGCTCATCAGCTCGAACAACACAGGTGCATCATGCAAATCACGCTTTTTCAACATAAAAAACCCTCCTTATCTGAAAAGGAGGGCAGTCGGGTCGTAGGGAAAGGATACTGCTATGGACACGACCACCCTCGAATTTTTATCAATTGCTCACAAAAATCCGGGGTGGGAATCGAACCCACTAGAACCAGCCATGCTGGTGGCGCACCATTTGCCTTCCCATACTCCGCTCTATGAAAAATCTTTGATTTTCTCAGATCGTTGGATTAATCATAATCGATTTCGAAAGAAAAATAAATAGGCGTTTGACTAATTTTTTTATTATTTTTCCGACAAATTTTGGCATCAAGGAATCCGTCGTGGATCCTTATATTGGCAGCGGAGTGTACACCTTTATCCAATTATTTTCTATACTTTAAAGAAAGTTAAACTTTGTAATAAATGATTTCTCCGTTTACCATCGTCCATAATGGCTTTGACATGTATTCGAACGGGTGGCCATTCCAAAGAACAAGGTCAGCGTCTTTACCTCGATCGATAGAACCGACGCGGTGGTCGACACCGAGGTTTCTGGCTGGTGTGATCGTAATTCCTTCTAGCGCTGTTTCGATATCTAATCCTTCTCTAGCAGCCAGGGCAGCACAAATATTCAAGTATTGAATAGGAGTATAGGGGTGATCGGTCGTTATAGATACTTGAAGACCGCTGTTCGCCAGCATATGATAAGTGGCCCATGTCTTATTTTTCAATTCAATTTTGGATCGTCTTGTAAAAGTCGGCCCCACGGATACTTGTAAATCACGCCCCTGCAGCTCTTCAGCAATCAAATGACCTTCCGTACAGTGTTCGATGCGTAGGTCAAGGTCGAATTCATCTGCAAAACGGATAGCACTTAGAATATCATCCGCACGATGGGCGTGGATTCGTACAGGGATTTCCCGTTCTAACGCTCGGACAATTGGTTTTACTCGTAAATCATCAGGGTTATCAGCATGTTTGGCGTGGTAAAATGTTTCTCGGAGCATCCCCATAATGCCGAGCCTTGTTATGGAATCATTTCGGGAAGTGGAATGCACCCGTTTTGGATTCTCTCCAAGTGCCAGCTTCAGTCCGGCTGTATCACGGAGCAGCATGCCAGCTATATTTTTTCCGTTATTTTTGATGACGGAGGTCATGCCTCCAATGATATTGGCACTGCCAGGCATAATGTGAGCAGTTGTAACACCGGCACGGATTGCATCACCGAACGCTGGATCAAGAGGATGGGCTCCGTCCATGGCACGTAGGTGGGGCGTCATTGCTTCAATCGTTTCATTGGCGTCACTTCCTGCCCAGCCTGTACCTTCGTCATATAACCCTAAATGGGTATGAACATCTATGAATCCGGGAAAAAGCATATTTTGCTTTCCGTCTATGAGCTGTGCATTCTCAGGAGGATTTACACGCTTTCCGAAATCCACAATTTTATTTCCTTCAATTAAAACTTGGCCGTTATCAATCCGCGGGGAAGTCACTGGGAAGAGCGTCACATTGGTTATTAGAGTTTGCATGATTTTTCTTGCCTTTCTGCCGGTTGATTTTTTCTATTACAACTCTATTATATGCGAATATCTACTGGAAGAGTATGTTAAAAAATGCCCCAGGAGCATTTATGTAAATTAATTGAAACCAAATTTAACGATCAGGAGAGTTTCTCCTAATCGTTAAAAATGTCTTGTAACGCTGATTTTAATTCAGGATATTTAAAATCATAACCATAAGCGATCGCTTTTTTAGGAATGACATGCTGGCCATCGAGGAGCAGGGTACTCATGTCTCCAAGTGCTGTCTTGATGGCAAACGAAGGGGCAGGGAGCCAATGGGGACGGTTCAGTGCGTCACCAAGCGTTTTTCCGAAATCTTTATTCCGTTTCGGGTGCGGGGCAGTTGCATTAACCGGACCGACAACCTCTTTGTTGGAAATAGCAAAGTCGATTAGCCCGACGACATCATCAATATGAATCCATGATAGCCACTGTTCTCCCGTACCAACTTTTCCTCCAGCCATCACTTTGTAAGGGATAGCCATTTTAGGTAATGCTCCCTCTTCACCAAGAATGATACCGAATCGTAAGTAAACCGTACGTACTCCCTCGTCTGCCGCCTGGGAAGCACGTTTTTCCCATTCGGTGACGACATTTGCGAGAAATCCGCTCCCTGGAGCGGTCGTTTTTTCGGTGAATGTTTCTGTCATAGAATTACCGTAAAAACCCACTGCTGAAGCATTAACAAGTACTTCCGGTTTTTTCTTCAACTTTTTAACGAGTTCTAAGATACCTTCTGTTGCTTTAATGCGGCTTTCTAAAATGCTGCGTTTTCGCTCTTCGGTCCACCTCCCGCTATTCAAAGATTCTCCAGCCAAATTAACAATGGCATCCAGCTCATCTAATTGAGACCCAGGGGTGTATTCCGGCTTTAACCAGCCAATATATTTGATATTCGTTGTATCTTTATGTTTTTCTGGGCTGCGGGTCAATACGTAAACCTCATGACCTTCTAAAACCAGGTGGTTGGTCAACTGTTTACCAACAAATCCTGTACCGCCTGTTACTGCAATTTTCATCTAAGATTCCTCCCTTTATGAGGTTTGGTTAAATTTTACTTTAATTAGCCGGAAAATGCGATTCATACAAGTGTCCGGGGGATAGTTCATCATGATAAAATAAAGCAAGAGGTGATAAGTTTTGGCAAAAATCACGCGGATAACAACACAAAAAAAGAAAAAAGATCGTTTTAATATATTTTTAGACTTCGGACAGGGAGAGTCTTATGGTTTCAGTGTGTCCGAAGATATCCTTGTTAAGGAATCCCTTCACAAGGGGATGGAACTTGATGATGGTGAAATAAAAGCCCTTGTTGAAAAGGATGACTTACAAAAATCCTATTCCCTTGCTATCCACTATTTAAGCTACCGAATGCGTTCGGAAAAAGAAATACGGGAGTATCTCGATAAAAAAGAAACCGATCCCGAACAAATTGAAGTAATTATATCCCGGCTGTATAAAGAAAAATTATTGAGTGATCAGGAATTTGCAAATTCACTGGTAAGAAGCAGAATCCACACATCAAGCAAGGGGCCGCTGATGATCAAAAAAGACCTGATTGAAAAAGGGGTTTCAGCTGCTAAAGCTGAGGAGGCACTTACGAACTATTCTTTTGAAAATCAATATGAGAAAGCAATGAAGTTTGCAGAGAAGAAACTGCGGTCAGGTGGCAAGAAATCTTTCCGGCAGCAGATACAAAACCTCCAGCAGACATTAATGCAAAAGGGATTTACCAATGATGTGGTCCAGGAGGTCATTGCCAACCTGCCAGAACAGGAGGAAGAAGATGCCGAATGGCAAGCGGTCGTTTATCAAGGAGAAAAAGTCCTGCGTAAATACGAACGAAAAGCAGAAGGGTTTGAACTGAAGCAGAAAGTGAAAGGTGCACTCTATCGTAAAGGATTCCAAATCGATGAAATCCAACGATTCATAGAAGAGTATGTAGTGGAAGAATAAGGGTGCCATGGTTTTAATTCAGCGGGAAAAAGAAGACAGGCAAGCCCCTGGCAGGGTTGCCTGTCTTCCCCGCGGAAAGCTATTGATGTAAGACCATACGGGGCACATAAGGCCAAGATTCAGCCCTTAGATAAGTTTTTTATTTTCAAGGTCATCGATTGCTTCATAAACGTGGTCGACAACATGGGCAGCCTGCTTCTGAACTTCCGGATGAGCATTACTCATGGCATAGCTATGAGTAGCCAATTGAAACATCGGAATATCGTTGAAAGAATCCCCGATAACTGCAATTTGTTCAGACTTCAAGCCTGTTTGTTCAAACAGTGCCTGGAGACCGCTGGCTTTGTTGATCCCTTTCGGTACGAGATCTACACATGTTTCGTGTGAGACGAAGCAATCAAGCTTCTGACTGTACTTTTCCTCAATCTTTTTTTGCAGGGCCATCACATCCGGCTCTTTCCCATGGACTGTGATTTTCGATGCATCTACTTCCGCCCCTAAAGCATCAGCCAATTCAGGATTGATCTGGATATCGTGAATCAATTGTTCCGAAATCATATCAATCCACTCGTTATGCTGATGGGTGAAGGTTTCCTCGGCTGTAGAGACAGTCGTCACCATCGGCTCCTTGACAATGTCGCGATAAACCTGACGCACCACTTCAGCGTCGAAGGTTTCGGCTAGGATATGAGCATTATCTGCTCCATACACGAACGCTCCGTTTTGACTGATACGGTGTCCTTTTTGTCCGATCCGTTCAAAAATATCCCGGATTTCATGATCCATCCTGCCTGAGGCGACGGCCAAATCCACTCCTCGTTTAACTAACCTATCCATTGCATGGATATCCTTTTCTTTTATAAAATGATTCATACCAAGCAATGTACCATCAAGGTCACTGACAAATAATTTAATCATTCGCTAATCTCCCTTCCATATGACACCATAGACAATAGACGTTATTCTCGATATATTGTATACATTGAAAACGCTTCAAGGCAAAGTAAAACGACCTGGGGAAATCGAATGAGGGGGAAGGGCATGGATCAGCAAGTCATTATAGAGAAAGTGTTGAATAATAATGTTGTCATCGCGGAACATCCCACCTATAAAGAGGTGGTGTTGATTGGAAAGGGAATCGGTTTCAATAGGAAAAAAGGTTCGTCTATTACATTTGATGAAGCCGATAAGACGTTTCTGCTTCGTGATGAGGAGCAGAAGGAGCAGTACGTAAACCTGCTGCCTTATGTAGAAGAAGACTTCATCGATTTCATGAATGACATTTTGCTGCACATTGAAAACAGAATGAATCAAAGCTTGAACGAGCATATCCATGTCGCGCTTACGGATCACATCGCTTTCGCTATCAACCGGGCCAAACAGGATTTGCAGTTCAACAACCCTTTTTTATTCGAAATCGAAACACTTTATCCAAAAGAATACCAGGTGGCGATGGAAGTAGTAGAAATGATCAACCGCAAAGAAGGCACCGAATTCCCTGAAGGGGAAACAGGCTTCATCGCTTTGCATATTCATAGCGCGGTGACAGACAAAACATTGAGTGATATTAATAAACATTACCAGCTTATTTCTCAAATGGTTGAAGTCATTGAAGAGTCACTGGAGGTTACTATTGATAAAAATAGTGTCGATTATCACCGGCTGGTCCAGCATTTAAGACGTGCCATCGATCGGATACATGTAGGGGAAGAAGTCGGAGAAGAAAATCGTCTCGCAGAAATGTTGAAAACAGAATATCCATTATGCTATAATTTATCTTGGAAGTTGATAAAAGTGATGCAGAAACAATTAAACAAGCCAGTAGATGAATCAGAAGCAATTTATTTGACGATTCATCTGCAGCGATTAGTCAACCATAAAACGTAATTATACGTGTTACTGATACGATCAGGCATGAGTATAAAAAGTTTTAAAGGTTTTCAATGGGGTAACTGTACCCTTTGAGGCCAAATAAAACTTTTTTGCTCATGCTTTTTTTATTACTTACAACGTCATTCCTTTTGACGTTTAATATTTCAGTTAAAATGGAAGCGGTTTATTTCATTTTTCTGAAAAATCATATCCCATGACTAACTTATGGCTTCTGTATCACACTAAAACAAAAGGAGGAACTTTCCATGTTCAAAAATGCTTTTGGTACATTGCAAAAAGTCGGTAAAGCATTGATGCTTCCGGTTGCGCTACTGCCTGCTGCTGGTATTTTGCTGGCTTTCGGTACGACGTTCCAGCAGGAATCCTTCCTCGAACGTGTACCAGCGTTCGAAGCAAACTGGATTCAGGTTTTTTCACAAGTAATGGCATCTGCCGGTGACATCGTATTTGCCAACTTACCGCTGTTATTTGCCGTTGGTGTTGCCATCGGGCTTGCAGGCGGTGACGGGGTAGCGGGTCTGGCTGCTATCATCGGTTATTTGATTATGAATGTCACGATGGGGGTATTGGGCCAAGTCGATGCTGATATGGCTGCTGATTCGCCGGCTTATGCAGATGTTCTTGGTACACCGACCCTGCAAACGGGTGTATTCGGTGGTATCATCGTCGGTATATTAGCTGCGTTTTTATACAATAGATATTATAATATCGAGCTGCCGCAATTCCTTGGTTTCTTTGCTGGTAAGCGGTTCGTACCGATTGTCACTGCATTCTCAGCAGTCTTTTTAGGAATTCTTATGCTTTTCGTATGGCCATTCGCTCAAGATGGGTTGAATGCTTTGTCCCACTTGATGCTTAATACAAATATCCATATTGCTGCACTTGTTTTCGGTATCATTGAACGGTCATTGATTCCGTTCGGGCTTCACCATATTTTCTACTCACCGTTCTGGTTTGAATTCGGTTCCTATGTGACCGAAGCTGGAAACACGGTACGTGGGGACCAGCAAATCTTCTTTGCTCAGCTTCGTGATGGAGTAGAGTTTACTGCCGGTACTTTCATGGTTGGTAAATTCCCGTTCATGATGTTTGGTCTTCCGGCTGCAGCACTAGCGATTTATCATACAGCCAGACCGGAACGTAAGAAGGTAGTCGGTGGTATTATGGCATCTGCTGCGCTGACTTCTTTCTTGACTGGTATCACGGAACCAATTGAGTTCTCATTCTTATTCGTAGCACCGTTACTGTTCGGTATCCATGCAGTTTTCGCTGGTTTATCGTTTATGACAATGTCGCTATTGAATGTCAAAATTGGTCAAACCTTCTCCGGGGGGTTAATTGACTTTATCCTGTTCGGCATCTTACCTAACCGTACCGACTGGTGGTGGGTAATTATCGTAGGGCTAATCTTCTCTGTCATTTACTACTTTGGATTCCGTTGGGCAATTCTTAAGTTCAACCTGGCAACTCCAGGTCGTGAAGATGATGAAGTAGATGCCGATGAAGATAGTGAAATAGGGGATCTTCCATATGAAATCCTCGAGGCAATGGGTGGACAAGAGAATATCGCTCATCTGGATGCCTGTATCACCCGTCTTCGAGTCTCTGTCAACGACAAAGGCGACGTTAATAAAAACCGACTGAAGAAACTTGGTGCATCCGGAGTTATGGAAGTTGGGAATAACATCCAGGCGATCTTCGGTCCAAGATCTGATAGCTTGCGGGGACAGATGCAAGATATCATCAATGGTAAAGCTCCTCGTGCTGTCGCAGAAGATCGTTCGGAAGTTGAAGAGGAAGCAAAAGATGCAGAAGTACCTGTCGGCGGGGAAGACTTCAATTTTGTAAGTCCGCTTCAAGGGGAAATCATGCCAATCACTGAAGTACCGGACCAAGTTTTCTCTGGGAAAATGATGGGTGATGGTTTCGCTATCAAACCTACC
Organism: Thalassobacillus devorans; assembly: GCF_011761345.1. Taxonomy (GTDB): domain Bacteria; phylum Bacillota; class Bacilli; order Bacillales; family Halobacillaceae; genus Thalassobacillus; species Thalassobacillus devorans. The sequence goes on along the minus strand of NZ_JAASRY010000007.1, from coordinate 22,948 downwards.
GATGGTAAGGTCGTTTCTCCTGTAAATGGTAAGATATTGAATGTATTCCCAACTAAGCACGCGATCGGTGTCCAGGCTGAAAACGGCACGGAAATTCTGATTCACATTGGAATCGATACGGTCAAGCTAAAAGGGGAAGGCTTCGAAGCGATGATTGATGAAGGCGATGAAGTCAAGCAAGGCCAAGAGTTGATGAAAGTAGATTTGGATTATGTAAAAGATAATGCAACTTCAATCATTACTCCAGTCATCTTTACAAACTTGCAGGAAGGTCAAGAAGTAAAGATTGCAAAACCAGGCGAAGTGCGTCATAATGACCCTGGTATCATTGAAATTAACTAAAAAAATTATATAAAAGAGGAGAGATTCAAATGGTAGAACAAACAATGAAAATTACAGCAGCAGACGGACTACACGCCCGCCCGGCGACAGCAATGGTTCAGGTAGCAGGTCAATATCAATCAGATGTGAACCTGGAGTATAAAGACAAGTCCGTCAACTTAAAGTCCATCATGGGTGTTATGTCACTTGGCATCCCAAATGATGCTGATATTAAATTGACTGCGGATGGCGAAGACGAAAAAGAAGCACTAGAAGCAGTAGTAAACAAAGTGAAAGAAGAAGGACTTGGAGAGTAATTTCCATGAAAAAGAAAAGCTGCTGGCCTCTTAAAATGAGGTTCAGCAGCTTTTTTTATGTTTTTACTCCATAATTTAAGAATCGACTTTAATCTCTTTACGACGATCGTCTTCAGTGAAAATTTTATCTGCGACGCCTTCAGGACCTTTCAGACGTGACGGGTCAGCAACATGGTCGCTTTCTGACCAGAATGGCGTGTTCATACCGCCCATATAAACAGCTGTCGCTGATATCGGCTGGCTTTCCCATTCTTTCTGAAGGCTTTCTGTGAAGCCGCGAACAGCGAATTTGCTGGCACAATAGACAGACTCATTCACTTTACCACGGAGCCCCGCAGTGGAAATGATGTTCAGGACTCTGCCTTCCGATTCTTTTAGTAGTGGAAGAGCTTCCTGAGTCATCAGTATCGTTCCTTTTACATTGGTATCAAGCATTTTATCTATATCTGCTTCTTTCAATGTAGATAATTCACCAAAAATTCCGATGCCGGCATTATTAATCAATACATCAATACGGTCCAATTGACGGATCGCTTCTCTAACGGATGCAGGCTCTGTGACATCACAAATATAGGATTCAGCCGCTCCGCCTTCTTTAAGTATTTCAGTTCGAACCAGGGATAAATTGCGTTCCGTTCTCCCCAGAAGGATAATTTCGTAACCTTCCTTGGTATAACGGTGCGCTAATGCTCTGCCTAACCCAGTACCGCCCCCGGTAATTACAACTTTTCCCACATGAATTCCCCTTTCCTCAATGTTCCTCATTTCCATTGTGACTAATGCTTGTTAAAATGTAAATGGATAACCATAGGAGGGAATATAATGGAACGCAGATATAGTGATATGTCCATCGAGGAATTACGCCGGGAAATTGGCGAGTTGACCGATAAAGCAAGAAAGGCTGAACAAATGGGGATGGTAAATGAGTACGCTGTTTATGAGCGAAAGATCATTATGGCAAAATCTTATATGTTGAACCCGGCTGATTTCAAGCCAGGAGAGGAATACCAGATCGACGGTGATCCAGCACATAACTTCAGGATCGTATACATGAATGGCACATTTGCCTGGGGATACCGGTTGAACGATCAAGGGGAAAAGGTTAGTGAAGAGGAAGAAGAAGCACTGCCGATTTCCATGCTTGGTAAAAAAATGAATTAACTAAAAAAGCGCGCCTGTATGTGAGGCGCGCTTTATTACTGGAGGTCAGGCACGTTTATTCATCTGTACTTCCGTGATGATTTCGGATTGTGTCTGCTGTGTTTCGCCATTTACCTGGTGAGCAGCATGTTTCGGGTTGGCACGTGGGGAATCGAATGGGTCACTATACAAATTATCAAAAAAACCTTTGTGAGGTTTCCGTCCTTTTTTTCTACCCATTAGATTTCACCTTTCCCTTCGTCCAGCCTGTGTGAAGAGCGGGCCATACGCTCTTTCGGATGAATGTTTATCGAACCATCGGCCCGTTTGGAAGCAAATTCCGCTTTAGCCCTTGGTTCTCCGTTCATTTTTTTTTCTGGAAAGCCAACAGTTTTATTACGCATTTTTTCAGCCTCCTATAGCATCAATTCATGATGCAAGTATAGTTTATGTAAATTCAAAACAGCTATGTGTTACAATGAGGAAGTAATGATTGGGAACATATGAGGTGACAAAAATGGAAGAAATTTTTCAGCGTCTTGCTGATCAGTTATATGAAAAGAACCCGTCGTTATCGATTGATGAAGCGCGCACATGGGTTGAGCTCTTATGGGAAGATTTTGAAGTGACAAGAGCGAAGGCGGGGCATGAATACCAGGGAAAGCAATTGACCGAGCAGATTGTGACACAGTGGATCAACCATTATGGAGCGAAGCTGCATGAATTTGCTGCTAACAATCCTAAATATAAAGATATGCTTACCAGGAAAAGGCCATTGAATTGAATAAAAATAAGAGGCTGGTTCCTATCGGTGTCTCCCCTGATTAAAGGGTAGGCACCACTAGGAGTCAGCCTCTTATTCATGAATCCACGGGAACAGGATCCAATTTACTTTTCAGTTTTTCTTCTGTAAATACCCATCCTGTATAGGAATTCATAATTTCCAAAGTGGAATCATCGATTTGGGCTACCGCAACAAATGGATACCTTCCGCGTGAACGGTAACGTAAATCAATGAATCGCACTTCGGTGTGCTCATTGTAATAAGTCATTTCCCAACGATATACCGGGGAGAATGACAGGAAAGCTTTGATATTATGATCTTCCATAGCTCTTTTCATAATCGGTTCATCTTTCGGGATGGTTTGCCGCGGAAATTCATCTAAAATGATGATATGCCCATTCTCTGCCTTTCCCACATAATAATGTTGATCTGTCGTAATGGCGATCCGCCAGTTATTTTGTTTCATGGTCGGTGAAGTAGCAATTTGCGCAACATTTTCAAAGTGGTCATGGACCAGTCTGACCATCTCGCGTTTGTCAAAGTAACGTTTAACATAGTAAAGCGCGATGACAAAGTAGATGATCAGCCAGGTTAATCCAGGATTAGCTCCCAGGTTCCAGGCTACGATACCGGCGATATGCATTAGAAAGATGTAAAGGTCGAAGGTATTAATAAAGCCGTATGCAACCCATCGTTTTGTAAACGGACGATAGGCTTGCGTTCCGTAGGCATTGAATACATCGACGAACACGTGCAAAATCACTGCTAAGAAAGTCCAGAGCCATAAATGAAGGAAACTGACCTCTGGAACGAAAGCATATATGACACCGGATAATGCAAGGCCCCAAAAGATAACCGCTGGTATCGAATGGGTGATTCCCCGATGGTTTCTTATATAAACGGCGTTATTTTTTAATTTTAGTATCGTATCGAAATCAGGCGCCTGGGATCCGACCATGGTACCGACAAGCACGGCATTGAACAAAGCCGGGTCATTTTGAACTACTGGATCAAGCGTAGCCAGCCCTCCTAAGGCGACTCCCATGACAACATGAGTACCGGTATCCATCCAGATACCTCCTTTATGGACTTCTTGGTGATTTCATTGGTCTATACAAAGTGGGAGTAATTCTATTTCCCTTACTGCTATAAGCTTTTTGATTTAATTGTATCATGAAAGGTGAATCACAATGAAAAATAAACAAGCACGAATTAATGGCATTTTATCCGGGTTTAACCGGAAGGAATTTCAGCACGATTTGATCAATTGGTTTAAACAGGAACAGCGTACCCTTCCATGGCGAGATAATCAGGACCCTTATCGAGTATGGGTATCTGAAATCATGCTTCAACAGACCAAAGTCGATACGGTCATCCCTTATTTTCAGCGTTTTATTGAAAAATTCCCCACACCTGAAAGACTTGCCGAAGCGGACGAACAGGAAGTGTTGAAGGCGTGGGAAGGTCTAGGTTACTATTCCCGTGCTCGCAATCTGCAAAACGCCATTCGTGAAGTCGTCAGTGATTATGGTGGGAAAGTTCCGGATGAAGCTGATGAATTAGGTTCCCTCAAAGGTGTAGGTCCATATACAAAAGGGGCCATCTTAAGTATTGCTTACGATAAACCGGAACCTGCTGTTGATGGTAATGTCATGCGTGTCATGTCGCGTATTTTATATCTGGAAGATGACATTGCGAAGCAGGGTACCAAAAAATTATTCGAGTCTCTCATCCGAGAGGTGATTTCAACGGAAGATCCATCGTCTTTCAACCAGGGATTAATGGAGCTTGGTGCGCTGGTCTGTACTCCGAAGTCTCCAAGTTGCATGTTATGTCCGGTACAAGATCATTGCCGTGCATTCCATGAGGGAGTCGAGCAAGAGCTTCCGATAAAAACAAAGACGAAAAAACAAAAACGAGTTCCCTATGCGGCCATGATTGTTATTAATGATCAAGGAGAAGTTCTAATCCAGCAGAGGCCTGCAGATGGTCTGCTTGCAAATTTATGGGAGTTTCCGATGGTTCCCCTTGCCGATATAGATCGCAGCCATCTCGTACATTGGTTTTACGGAGAATATGGGATCAACATTAAGCCAGGTGGATCCTTAGATAAGATAAAACACGTTTTTTCCCACCTTATTTGGGAATTGGAAGTGATTCCTGGCGCAATCGAAGCTGGAGAATTGGATCATCCAAGAGCCAGGTTTGTTTCTCTGGAAGAATTGGAATCTTATCCGTTTCCAGTTTCCCATCAGAAAATAGCGAAACATGTACATTAAAAGGTCCAGCCCCATTAGGGTGCTGGAGCTTTTTTCACTCTAAGAAAGTTTTCATGCAGCGAACATAAGGTAACAAACTACTTTAACGGATTACAAAGGAGCAATCGTTGTCGAATGGACGCTCCTGTGATATTCAGGAATATCTTCTATGTGATAGGCGAGCCCGCCACGATTTACAATTTCTTCGTTGATTTCCCTTAGAATCGTTGTGCCTTCTTGATTCAAATAAGGGGCAATTTGAGACAAAGAATAGTGGAAAAAGCGCAGTTCTTCATTTTTCCACTCCTGTTTGCTGCTCATGGTCAGCTCGCTCATATCCCGGCCTGTATACATGTTTTTCGCCTCCTCCTTTATTAGTGTGGAAAAAATCCTGCACCTTATTCAAAAATGGTTAAACATGGAATTTTGTTTTTTTGGATAATGACATTTCAACTTGGGCATTCTAATTCTTGCGGAGGTGATAAAGATGGCTAAAAAACAACAAAACCAACAAAACCCAAGCAAAACTAATGCTGCAGAAGTAAGACAGCAAAACCAGCAAGCTGCTCAAAAAGGTCAGCAGCAACAACAATATGGTGCTGAATTTGCTGCAGAGACTGACGCACAAGAAGTTCGTCAACAAAACCAAAAGTCTCAAGCTAAAAAGAAATAACGAAGATCCCCCGAATCTTCTAAACGAATAGCAGACAAAAGCAGCTGCTGAAAAAGGCAGACCGTGCTTCTTTTCCAATTGGAAGAAGCAACGGTCTGTTTTTTTATGGATTAGTTCGTCTGCTGACTCCTGGCTAAGACTCTAATATTTTCAATTACTGACAGTTATCGTTATAATGATTAGAGTAGATAAAATCGGTGGTTATTATGACGTTAGGGAAGGGAGATCTTATGCCTGCACCAGAACCAGGACAATCGGTCCAAATACAGAGCTATAAACATAATGGTAAGCTGCACAGGATATGGGACAGCACGACGATATTAAAAGGAACAAGAAATGTTGTCATTGGAGCGAATGATCGGACGATTGTAACAGAAAGTGATGGGCGGACATGGATGACAAGGGAGCCGGCAATCTGTTATTTCCATTCCAAACATTGGTTTAACATCATCGGTATGCTTCGCAATGATGGCGTATACTATTACTGTAATATCAGTTCTCCTTTTGTATATGATGAAGAAGGGTTGAAATACATTGACTATGATTTAGATGTCAAAGTCTACCCGGATATGACTTTTACGCTGCTGGATGAAGACGAGTATGAGCAGCATAAACGGGAAATGAATTACCCGAAGGTGCTTGATCGTATTTTGCATAACAATGTAGACACACTTGTACGCTGGGTCAGACAGCGCAAGGGTCCGTTTTCCCCTGAATTCATTGATCAATGGTACGAACGCTATTTGACATATCGCTAACTAAAATGAAACAGCCGCGCCGCTTCATGTGTGCGCGGCATTCCTTTTGAGGCAGGCAGGTGCTTTTGCATATAGAAAGAGGTGACAGCTGTGGACAGCATCAAACGATATTTAGCCTTTGTTAAACCTTATAAAGGCAAAATCATTTTAACTATTTTAATTGGTATCATTAAATTTTCTATTCCCCTTTTAATGCCATTGATTATTAAATATGTCATTGATGATATTATCGGAGGCGACATGACGCAGAGCGAACAGTTCAATCAGTTATTTTGGCTGATGGGCGGGGCCTTTTTAGTATTTTTTGTGTTGAGGCCGCCTGTTGAGTATATCCGGCAGTATCTTGCCCAGTGGATAGGCAGCAAAATCCTCTATGATGTACGTGATAAGCTTTTTGATCATATTCAAAAGCTGAGCCTGCGGTTTTATTCCCGTACGAAAACAGGGGAGATTATTTCTCGTGTCATTCATGACGTCGAACAGACGAAAACCTTCGTCATTACCGGTCTTATGAATATCTGGCTGGATATGTTCACCATCGTGATCGCAATTATCATCATGCTGAACATGGACATCTGGCTGACACTAGTAGCTATATCCTTATTCCCGCTGTATGGACTTGCGGTGAAGTTCTTTTATGTTAAATTACGGCGCCTGACACGAGAACGTTCCCAGGCGCTGGCAGAAGTACAAGGCCACCTTCACGAACGAGTACAGGGGATGCCGGTGATCCGCAGTTTTGCGCTTGAAGATCATGAGCAACAGCAATTCGATGTTCAGAACTCAAACTTTCTTGATAAAGCTCTTAAGCATACGAACTGGAATGCTTACACATATTCGGTCACTAATACCATTACTGACCTGGCTCCATTGCTTGTCATTACGTTTGCCGGTTATCAGGTAATCACGGGTAATCTAACCGTAGGTACACTTGTTGCATTCACTGGCTATATGGACCGTGTCTATAACCCGCTTCGCCGGTTAGTGAACTCCTCGACAGTTCTAACTCAGTCGATTGCATCGATGGACCGTGTCTTTGAATTCATGGATGAAAAATATGATATCAAAGATAAAAAGGATGCCAAGGAACTGACCCATGTTGATGGAGATGTTACTTTTGACAATGTTTCTTTCCGGTATGAAGATGAAGAATCACTCGTACTCAAGAATTTATCCCTTGATGTCAAACACGGAGAAACGATAGCCTTTGTCGGAATGAGTGGCGGGGGTAAGTCTACGCTGATCAGTCTGATTCCAAGGTTCTATGATGTGGAGGAAGGGAGAATTCTGATTGATGGGCAGGATATACGCGACGTCAAAGCTCGCACATTGAGAGATAAAATCGGTATGGTACTGCAGGACAATATTTTATTCAGTGAATCGATTGCCATGAATATTAAAATGGGCAACCCGGATGCTACTGATGAAGAAATGATTGAGGCCGCAAAAGCTGCTAATGCTCATGACTTTATTACAGAGCTCCCGAACGGCTACCATACGATGGTCGGAGAGAGGGGAGTCAAGCTTTCCGGTGGCCAGAAACAGCGTGTGGCTATTGCCCGGGTATTTTTAAAGAACCCGCCGCTTCTGATACTGGATGAAGCGACGTCCGCACTTGATTTGGAAAGTGAGCATTTAATTCAGGAAGCATTAGAAAAACTGGCCTCCGACCGGACGACATTCATCGTAGCACACAGACTATCGACAATTACACACGCAGACCGTATTGTGTTGATTGAAAGTGGGCAGATCAAAGAGACCGGCACCCATGAAGAGTTGATGGGGCTGCGCGGGGGATACTATGATTTATATCAAGTTCAGGAATTAGACGATAGTAAAACGGAGTATATGGGAACATAGAAGAGAGGGAGGAACCCTCTCTTTTTTAATGCACCTACCTATAAAAGGAGGATGAATGGTGAAGGTGGTAGTTACCGGAGATACACATATGCCGAAAAAAGGAAAACAGTTACCTGAGCGCCTGGTGACAGAACTTTCTTCTGCAGACCTGATTATTCATACAGGGGATTGGCAGTCGCTTGATGTCTACGATGCACTCCGTGAATACGGAGAAGTGAAAGGTGTATACGGAAATGTGGACGGAGAAGACATTAAAAGTTACTTTTCCCATAAAGAGACCCTGCAATTAAATGGGTTTAAGGTCGGTCTTGTGCATGGAGACGGAGAGGGAAAAACAACAGAAAAACGAGCGTTAGAAGCCTTTCAAAGAGAAGATCTTGATATGCTTATATTTGGTCATTCCCATATTCCTATGCTGCGCTATTTTAAGAAGCTTTTACTATTTAATCCTGGATCTCCGACAGATAAGCGAAGACTTCCGTACTACTCTTTTGGGATCCTTACAATCGATGAAGGTATCAGGGCAGAGCATGTGTTTTTTAATTAGAATCTGTTTCCATTATGCAGTCGTTCAACCAAAGGGAGAGACACTTGTAAAAACATGCTTGTAACCATTGATTGTAGAAGAAAGTCTCATCTATAACAGAAGTTCTTTTCTCCCATCCTTCGGATGGGGTGGTTGGGAAACTGCGAGAATCCCGTGGGAGAAGGATCTAGGCGAGATCCCACAGGGCGATAGCCCGAGGAAGCTCGCCAGTTCCCCCACAGGAAAGAAATGAAGCTGGAAAGCGAGTAGTTTCCCAGCCGCCACTAACACTTTTATGGTAAAGAACCGTAGTAAAATAAAAAGATCGTTTACTGCACCTATAACATAGAGGTGCCGTGGTAAACATAGTAGGGATGGATAACAATACCTATATTGTGAACTTTTTGTGTCAATTGTTCGAACAATTTGTTACAATACTAATAAGAAGAATACGCTTACATGAAAACCAGACACTAAGAGGAGTTGATCTCTAAATGGGTATTATCCTAATGTTCATGCTGCTTGCATCGGTAACCCCTTTCTTATTCTTACAATTAAAAAAGACGGTTCTGGCACTAGTTCATACAATTTTGCTTGTTGGTATGTGGCTGTATTTTTTCGAAGCTGTTTTTCAAACAGCACCAGCTGCATTTTCTATCTCATGGCTCATGTTCTATGCAAGTCTGTTTGCAGCAGAAGTGGGCTGGGTAATGTTCATCATTCGTATGGTTAAAACTTCAGGAGTGGCACAAGAAAGCTACCAATAAACTTAAAAAGCCCCCGTTCCTGGCTGCCAGGAACGGGGGCTTTTCATTTATTTTATTTGTTCCTGGACATGTAATAACTGAATAACAGCCTGGGAGAAGGCTAGTATAGTTATTAGCCCTAAAAGAATTTTAGGGGAATAATCAACGTAAAACATTCCCCACAGGGAGAAGGCCGTCAAAATAATACAAAGGATAAACCCAAAAACAGGTTTCCAGGGCATTGCGACGGGGGCTTCGTAGTTTTTCAGCTCTTTTTGGTTATTCATAACTTTTCACCACCTGTGGTTAATGTCCGCTGTGCTCTTCCTGCTGCTCTTCTTGTTGATGGCTTCCACCATCATCATGGTCATGGGTGAAGCCAAACGACATTGTAAATAGTGACCCGGCTACGATAATAGCTGCCAGCACGAAACCGTGGAACATCATATTCCATGGCACATGTCCGCCACCGCTTTCTCGTTCAGTCATATGCATGAACATAAATAACTGGATGCCTGCCTGGATAACGGCTAGCGTCATAATGCCAGCGATAATCCATTTAACAGGCAAGTCAGACCCAAGAGCAGCCCAGGCAGCAAGCAATGTCAAAACAATGGACAATACAAATCCGATAATATGGTTTATGGGAAAACGTTTCGAATGCTCTGCCATACTAAACCACCATCCCAATCAAATAAACACTAGTGAAAATGAATATCCAGATGACATCAAGGAAATGCCAGTAGAGACTGATAATAAAGACTTTCCTGCTTGTTACTGGAGTCAATCCGCGTTTAGCTAGTTGAATCAAGAGTAATACTGCCCAGCCGATACCTAATGTCACGTGGACACCATGGGTGCCTGCCAGTGTGTAGAAGGCTGACCAGAATGCGCTGGATTGCAGCGTGGCACCTTCATGGGAGTAATGAACAAACTCATATATTTCAAATCCTAGAAAACCAAGTCCAAGTATCAGGGTAATAATCAGCCATGTCATCAGACCTTTAACAGATCCTCTGCGCATATGATGAATAGCTATCCCGCAAGTGAAACTACTTGTAAGCAAAAGGAAAGTCATAACAAGTACGATACCTGGTTCAAACAACTCACCTGGTACTGGTGCATCTGCTGTCCGTCCGAATAACACCGCATAGGTAGCGAATAGCGTGGAGAACAGGACAACTTCTGCCGCAAGGAAGATCCAAAAGCCGAGAATGCTCATTTGACCTTCCTGTGTACGATATTCTAATGGGCCCGATTTCAATTCATGTGCACTCATGTTATAACCCCCTTGCATCGCGTTCGATACGCTTAATTTCATCTACTTCAACATGATAACCCTCGTCATAATCAAACGAGCGTATTCCCATCATGATCAGGACACCGACGAGCCCGATCACTGCCAGGGTAATCCATTCAAATATCAGAGCGAAACTGGCAAAAGCAGCGATTGCCATCATAATGATCGGCTGCCCTGTATTGCTTGGCATATGAATTGGCTCGAGTTTTTCTTCCTCAAATGTTGTTTCGCCTTTTTCCTTCATGTCTAAGAAAGCATCGTACTTATCTGCATGAGGTACAGTAGCGAAATTATAGAACGGTACAGGTGTCGGTGTCGCCCATTCAAGAGTACGTCCATCCCAGGAATCGCCTGTTTTTTCCCGTTTGCTGTTCCGATAGCTGTAGTAAATATTGAATACGAAAATAGCGAACCCAACACCCATTCCAAAAGCACCGACTGTTGAGATGACATTCAATGGCATCCACTCTGGAATGATATAGAAAACACGGCGCGGCATTCCGTCTAAACCAACGAAATATTGCGGGAAGAAGGTAACATGGAAACCGATGACGAAGAACCAGAATGCCAGTTTCCCGATTCGCTCATTTAGCTTGTGCCCAAACATTTTCGGATACCAGTATTCCAGTCCTGCAAAACAAGCGAAGACGGTTCCGGCAATCAATACGTAATGGAAGTGGGCAATTAGGAAATACGAGTTGTGAAATTGATAGTCAGCTGCCGCCATACCGAGCATGACCCCGGTGACACCGCCGAGAACAAAACTCGGAATGAATGCGAGCGACCACATCATCGGTGTAGTGAACTCGATTTTTGATTTATATAGCGTGGCCAGCCAGTTAAATATCTTCACTCCAGTAGGTACAGCAATCAACATTGTTGATACTGAGAATACAGAGTTAACGAATGCTCCAGCACCCATGGTGAAGAAATGGTGTACCCAGACAAGGAAACTTAATCCGGCAATCAAAATCATCGACCAGACCATGGCGTGATACCCGAACAATCGCTTACGTGCAAAGGTCGCGATTACTTCAGAAAAGATACCAAATGCCGGCAAAATGACGATGTAAACTTCCGGGTGGCCCCACATCCAGAATAAGTTCGCCCACATCATCGGCATCCCTTCACCCGTTACTGTAAAGAACTGGGCACCGAAAATACGGTCAATTGTTAGCAGAGCTAAAGCGACTGTCAAAATCGGAAAGGCAAAAATGATAATGAAACAGGTGACCAGGGTAGACCAGGTGAAAATTGGCATTTTGAAAAGTTTCATTCCTGGTGCACGCATTTTTAAAATTGTCACCATCAAATTGATTCCTGTCGCCAACGTACCAATCCCCGAAAGCTGTAGGCCCATCAAATAAAAGTTCTGGCCAGGGCCTGGGCTCATAGCAGCTCCTGATAATGGCGTGTAGCTTGTCCATCCAGCGTCAGGAGAACCGCCAATGACGAAGGAAATATTGAATAACATGGCTCCAAAAAAGAACGACCAGAAGCTCAAGGCGTTGACATAAGGAAACGCGAAATCACGAGCCCCGATTTGCAGCGGAACGATGATGTTCATCAGGCCGATCAAGAAAGGCATCGCCATAAAGATAATCATGATGGTTCCGTGAGTCGTAAAGATTTCATCATAGTGCTGGGCGTTTAGGAAGTTCATATTTGGAAACGCCAGTTGTATTCGCATCATAAGGGCATCCATGCCCCCACGGAATAACATTGCTAACGCACTTAAAATGTACATAATACCGATTTTTTTATGATCAACGGTTGTCAGCCACTCACGCCATAGCCATCCCCACCTTTTAAAATAGGTGAGTAGAAAAATGACGGCGCTAGTAACCAATACAATGGAAACCATTCCACCGTATACGAGTGGTTCACCGGTTACGAAAAATTCATCTAGCTTCATAGCTGTTCACCTGCTTTCTCTGATAACTATTCATGCTTGTCATCACCTTTAATTTCGTTTTCCAGATGTAATAGTTCCTGGTAGGCATCTCGATGCCGCTTAATTGCATAGTCGCGGCCATCATTTGTGCCATGGTCTACCCACCCCAGGTGCGTATTGGAAAATGTCATCTGCTCGTCCATGACACTAGGTGCAAGCAGTTCGTCATATTCTTCCTGGGTCAGTTCAGGTGCTTCGTCCTGTGTTTCTTGTACCCAGTCATTAAACTCTTCTTCCTCTTGGGCGTGAACCTTAAATGTCTGTTCCGTAAAGCCTTCTCCATTGAAGTTCCCATTACGGCCATCGTATGTGCCAGGCTCATCTGCTTGCAGGTACAGGGTATTTTCCATCCCGGCCATATTGTATTTCTGGCCACCGAGTTGCGGAATCCATAACGCTGCCATGGAATCTGCTGATGATAGACGGAACTCAATCGCCCGGTCCGTTGGAATATGGAGATAATTTACTGTTTCAATATCCTGTTCCGGATAACTGAAGAACCATTTCCAGTCTGCTGATGTAGCATAAATGACCAGCGGCTCTTTATCCGATGATGATTCCGGCGGTTTTTCTAAATCGAATAATGTTGTAACTGTCGGTACAGATAAGATGATAACGATAATGAGAGGTATTACTGTCCAGACTATTTCAATTGCTGTATTACCATGCAGGTCAGGATCATAATCTTTATCGTTTCGGCCAGGTCGATTACGGTACTTGATAACCATAAATGCGAACAGAGCAAAGACGACAACTACTATCCCGAGCATAAACCAAAGGGAAAATACGATCAGATCTTTTTGGCTTTGTCCGACAGGCCCTTTAGGGTCAAGGACTGTCAATTCACTGCAGCCGCTCAATAAAAAGACTAAACTTAGCGGAAGCAATGCCAGCCATTTTTGCAAATGGGGTCTCTTATGTCTCATGAAGCCAAACACTCCTATCAATCTATTATTTCTACTGTGTAAATAGTGAAAACTAATAATACGTGAAGTGAATTATAGCACCCTAATACCCTTTTTCGTACGGATTAACTAATTTGTAATTGAATGTTCAATTTTTTGTGGAATTTTCGACACAAAATGTTCAAACCTTAAGGGAATATTAGAAAAAGTGGAATAAAAAGGAAAGGTCTATAAAGAATTAGAGGAACCTGAATTATCACTAAGCACAAGACGAAAGCATTCTTTTTTCTTTAAACAGTTACACGTTCATAAAGAAAAAGGCTGCCGAGATGTTCTCGACAACCTGTTCATACTTATTATCGTGCTTGTTTTTGTTCGAACATACTTCGGTGACTTTCATAATGAAATCGTTGATAGCTTTTAATAATGCGTTTTAAGTGTTCCAGATGGTAATGGTACTCCATTAGCTGAGCAGCCAATGGAAGAAAAATTAGTTTATCATGGTCATGATCATCTTCGTAGATATGGATCAGCTGTTCCACCAGCTTAGGAATATCAGGAGTTTTTGACTCTCTTAGAGATTCTTTATGAGTTTTACGGATACGCCCCATCAGGCTAAGCATCAGTTTTTCATGGGCGTGAATAACCTTATCCAGTTCGGATACCAGCACTTCCTGAAAGTCTTTAGGGATATGATCGATATCACCTTCAAGACGATGGAATGCTTTTAAAACATCGTATGATTTCTTCGTTGTTGCAATCAGCTGCCGGAATAGTACCATTTTCCGTGCTTTTGTAAATCTTTTTTTTCTTAAGTAGGTACGTTCTTCTTTGTACAGCAGATAGGTTTGGTCGATGTAGCGCATTTCATCCTGCAGCCTGTTCATTTCTGTCTTTAAGGCTGGCTCGTCTGATAAATGGTGGGTAGTTACCCGCAGCCATTGTAAAATATCGCTCGTGTTGCGATCGATTTGCCGGAACAGATTGGTTTCATATTTAGGAGGTACAAATGCCAGGTTCACAACAAATGCAGATAATATACCGATCATCAAGGAAACAATGCGTGCACCCGCATAAGGCAGGAAGGCCATATCGGTCGGCTCCATTAACACCACCACGGCCACTAACGCAAAGATAATCGTATTCTCATTCATTTTCAATTTCATATTAAGAGCGATTACCACGATAATGGAAAAACCAACGATAAAGGGGCTGTCTCCTAAGGTATATACAGTAATTATTGCAACAGCAGCCGCAATGATATTCGCTTGTATTTGTTCAATAACAGTTTGAAACGAACGATAAATAGAGGGCTGGATTGAAAAAAGGGCAGCAATTGCTGCGATCACCTCATTAGTCAGTTCAAATAACGAAGCGACATAAATCGCTACTGCCACAGCAAGCCCAGTCTTCATCATTCTGGCACCCAGCTTCATCGGCATCACCTTTCTAAATTACTGCTGTTCTTTATTACCACCTTAAGCTATTTAATGAAGAAAGTGAAACAAAAAAGGTGAGCGTAAGGGAGACAAGGTGAGTATAAAAAAGAAAGACTTTTGCATAGGATGCAAAAGTCAGAAGTGCTTCAGCACGGAGCTGAAACAATATGAAAAGGGAAGGAAATGAACAATTCTCGCATAAATCGTGAGAATTTTCAGAAATGTAATATTATATTATCATAATCATACTTTATTAGCAATCACTCTTGTTTTGGTAGGGGCTGATGTCTTTTAGTAGAGAAAAATTTTTAATTTGACCTAAGCTGGCTTATAACTGGCAGGAGATATAAGAGAGCCCTCCGCTTTTTTGTTATACAGAGGGCTTAAAAAGATTAATCGTTTGCCATCGTTTTAAAAGTTTCTTCTACCGCTGTTAATGTTTTAGCAATATCTTCATCTGTGTGAGCTGTGGTCAGGAACCATGCTTCATATTTGGAAGGTGCAAGGTTAATACCTTGATTAAGCATCAATTTAAAAAAGCGTGCGAACATTTCGCCGTCTGTGTTTTCTGCCTGTTCATAGTTTTCCACTTGTTCGCTTGTGAAGTAAACAGTCAGTGCACCTTTGAGACGATTGATAGTCACAGGGATATTGTACTTTAATGCACTGTTTTCTATCCCTTCTTCCAGCTTGGCACCTAAGCGGTCCAGTTCTTCATACACACCTTCTTGCTGCAATACTTCCAGACAGGCAATCCCTGCCGACATAGAAGCCGGGTTTCCTGCCATAGTACCAGCCTGATAGGCAGGACCGAGAGGAGCGACCTGCTCCATGATATCCGCGCGGCCGCCATAAGCTCCAATTGGGAGTCCACCGCCGATGATTTTACCCATAGCGGTCATATCAGGCTCAACTTCTACCAGCTGCTGTGCGCTTCCATAAGCAAAACGGAAAGCAGTGATTACCTCATCATAAATTACTAATGCTCCTGCTTGATGTGACAGTTCGTTCACTTGTTGCAGAAAGCCAGGCTTCGGTTCGACGATCCCAAAATTTCCGACAATCGGTTCAACTAAAACACCAGCGATTTCATCTCCCCAACGTTCCAGTGCTTGCTTGAATGGTTCAATATCATTGAAAGGAACGGTAATCACATCTGCTGCGATAGAAGCGGGAACCCCGGCTGAATCAGGAGTCCCTAACGTGGAAGGACCTGAACCTGCAGCTACCAATACCAAGTCGGAATGGCCATGATAACAGCCAGCGAATTTAATAATTTTATTCCGGCCGGTGTAAGCCCTTGCTACACGAATGGTCGTCATTACTGCTTCGGTACCCGAGTTCACAAACCTGACCTTATCCATGGAAGGAATCGCTTCTTTTAATTTACTTGCGAATTGATTCTCTAAAGAGGTTGGTGTGCCGTAAAGAACGCCATTTTGAGCGGCTGTGGTGATCGCTTTCGTAATATGGGGGTGTGCGTGCCCGGTGATGATGGGGCCATAAGCGCCAAGGTAATCGATATACTTATTGCCATCCACATCCCAGAAATAAGCGCCTTCTGCACGCTCCATGTAAATCGGTGTACCGCCGCCCACACCTTTGAAAGAACGAGAAGGAGAATTTACTCCTCCGACAATATGCTGTAGTGCTTCTTCATGTAACTGTTCTGATTTTGAAAAGTTCATCATAAACCTCCCTGAAATAATTCGATTATAATTGTAGCATGGGTAGGCTAATGTTCGACACTAGTAACCTTGCGTATGTAAAAAGACTACCCGGGATAATGGAGCAAGCGGGTAGTCTTTTGGGAATTGAGTGAGCTTATTTAATCTTAGTATACATATGCTGCGCCAACGATGATCAATAGGATGAACAACACTACAATCAACGCAAAGCCTTTGTTGTAACCTCCGTAACCCATTCATTCCACCCCCCTTTGCGCGTTTACAATATATTATGAAAAGGGGGAGAAATTGGGATGTGTGTTCATCCTAGGTATGTCAAGAAGGGCGGGTTATTTCGAGAAGAATTTATACCCTTTGCCACGGACGGTTTGTATTGCGTTTTCTAATCCAATCTGGGATAACTTCCTTCGGAGCCTCGTAATGTTAACGGATAATGTATTATCATCCAATTCTCCAATGTTGTTTGTCAGCAGCTGTAAAAGATACTGACGTGTTAATAGTTGAGAGGGACGTTCCATAAATGCTTTCATGAGAAAATATTCTTTTCTGGTCAGGGACTGTTTTTCTCCCCGATACTCAATCTCCATGGGGCGCAGTTTCAGGGCGCTCCCTTTGTCACCTGCATAAACCCTCTTTAAGGTACGTTCTATTTTAGTCTGCAAAGGAATTGCCTTCAATGGTTTACTGAAATAACCATCTGCTCCATTTTCCAATGCTATTACTTGTGACATCTTATAAGAAGAATCCGGCATCAATAAAATCGGGCAATTGCCTATGGCTCTTATTTCTCTGGACCAATACAGGCCATCAAATGCAGGTGTCCCAACCGCTATTAAAACAAGGTGAGGTTCATATGCGGTGAACTCCGCCAGAATTTTATCATAATCGTTGGCAAGAAAAGGCTGATAGCCACTCTCTTTTAAAGTTTCAACAAGAAAAGAAGCGACTTGCTTATCATACTCTATAACATATATACGTTTCACGTTCCGTCACCTCTTGTACCTGTTTAATTTCAGTATAATCCAGACTGGTAATAAATAGCTATTTACGTGATTGTAATTGCCTATACCTTTTATCGGTCCTGAAACTTCAATATTTAGAAAAAAATGTAAAACGTTTCATGACATTCTTAACTATGTATAGGGGAGCGGGGGAACAGCATAGAGTGTAAAAGGCAGGTATTCCAAAGGGTGAGGAGTAACTATATATGGTTGAAATAGTTATATTGCTGTTCATCGTATTACTCATCATACTCAGTTTGACATCGTTTTTTCGTGAACTTATTTCAGACAACCATCATTTTTCATTGACTGTTTTCACCGGCCTGCTGGTTTTATATCTCATCGTCATGACTGGTTTCGGAATCATCTATTTCCTTCTATCCATGAACGGAATCCCGTTGCTGGCGGGAGGCGGCCTGCAGCAGGAAGCTTTACTTGATCGCATTGGACAGGCGATCTATTTCAGCGGCGTAACGCTGTTGACTGTAGGTTATGGAGATATTATTCCAATAGGCTGGGGCAGACCGATCGCTTTACTGGAAGCATTGATTGGTTACACCATACCTGCTGCCATGTTTGTCCGAGTGTTTTATGATTCACAGCATAAAGTCGATTGAGATTGGAAATTAAGGATCCTTTCCTGTAACCTTAATGATAGAAAATGAATCATTTATAGGAGGGATTAGTTTTATGAGTGTGGAAGTTGGAAAAAAAGCACCTGATTTTGAATTAGAAGCAAGCAATGGTGAAAAGGTCAAGCTTTCGGATTACCACGGTAAAAATGTCGTCTTATATTTTTACCCGAAAGATATGACGCCAGGGTGTACCACAGAAGCGTGTGACTTCCGGGATCATCATGAAAGCTTTGGCGACCTGGATGCGGTCATCTTAGGGGTCAGCCCGGATCCGGTAGAGCGCCATGAAAAATTCATCGACAAACATGATTTGCCTTTCCTGCTTCTTGCAGACGAAGACAAGCAGGCAGCAGAAGCGTATGACGTGTGGCAGCTTAAGAAAAATTTCGGTAAAGAATATTACGGAATTGTACGCTCCACTTTCATTATTGACAAAGAAGGAAATCTCGTTAAAGAATTTCGGAAAGTGCGAGTGAAGGGGCATGTAGAGGCAGCACTCGAATATATCCGGGAAAACTTATCCTAGTGTAAACGCTCTATTTTTTAGAGCGTTTTTTCATCGTTATGGGTATATGCGCTATACAAATAAATTGGGAGGACATAAAGTAAAGTATCAACCGAAAACCTCCCCTTTACTGGAGGCATCACTACAAGTGGTGTCTCCTTTTTTTATTTTATAGTAACCGACTTATTTCACTTTCTTTACAGGAAAGTGATTTATTTTTGTAAATTGTGATAATTCAGCTAAAATAGAATCAGGATCAGTGGAGGAGGATGTACATATATGCTAGTGCTCTCAGCTATAAAGAATGTAAAAGAAGATATCCGCAACAGGCTTGAAGCTGATTTTCCAGAATTGGACTTTTCTTTCTGTCATGGAATTGAAGAAGCAAAAGCGGAATTGCCGGAAGCAGAAATATTCATTACTTATGGGGAAGATTTAAGCGACGAACTGATCAAGCAGGCCAAAAACCTGAAATGGATCATGGTATTGTCGGCAGGAATGGAAAAAATGCCATTCAGCCAGATTGATAAGCAAGGAATATTGGTGACGAATGCGCGAGGAATTCATGCGATCCCAATGGCAGAATATACATTTACTATGCTGCTTCAAGCAGCACGTCAAGGGAAAAAGGTTATCGCCCACGAACAAGCCCATATTTGGGACCGTAAAGTCGTAATGAATGAGATTACAGGCAAGACACTGGTGGTACTCGGGACAGGAGCCATCGGCCAGGAAACAGCCAGACTGGCACAAGCGTTTCGGATGAGGACAATCGGGGTATCAAAAACAGGAAAACTTAAACCTTACTTCGATGAAACCCACCCTTCTGATAATTGGAAACATGTGTTAAGTAAAGCGGACTTCGTAGTAGCCGTTATGCCAAGCACACCAGAAACGATCGAATTCGTTAAACCAGAACACTTTGAGAAGATGCCTGCCCATTCAATTTTCCTGAATATGGGGAGAGGGGACCTGGTTAAAACGGAGACAGTATTAGAGGCGGTTCGCAATGGAGAAATCGCTCATGCAGTACTTGACGTATTCGAGGAGGAACCACTTCCGGAAGACCATGTGCTGTGGGAGGAAGAAAATATTACAGTGACACCCCACGTGTCTGGGGTTTCGCCACAATATCAATATCGAGGTTTTGATATTTTTAGTGATAACTTGGAACGCTATCTACAAGGGCAAGAGGAATTTATTAATAAAATTGATCCAAAACGGGGGTATTAAGGGTGAGGATATATACACGTTCAGGAGATAAAGGAACCACATCATTGATTTATGGCGATCGCGTACCTAAAAATGACTTACGTGTTGAAGCTTACGGGACATGTGATGAAGTCAATTCCATGATTGGACTCGCATTGAGTCATTTGAGGCGGGAAGAGTGGGACAGCAGTGATAAGTTCAAAGCGTTTATGAAAAAAGTCCAGACTATTCTTTTCCATGTTGGCGCGGAACTGGCTACTCCAAAAGGAAAAGATGTAATGTGGCAGTTGAAGGAAGAACATATTAAAGAGCTGGAAACCTATATTGATGAGTGGGAAGAAGTGTTGACACCGCTGAAAAACTTCATTCTTCCATCCGGACACGAAGCTTCCTCCGCTTTTCATGCTGCACGCACGGTAGCACGGCGTGCGGAAAGGACAGCAGTGGCCTTGGGCGATGAAGTGAACAATCCGTTGGTTGTCTCCTATCTTAATCGATTATCTGACTTGTTATTTGTTGCAGCGCGTTATGTCAATCATCAATTGGGTGGAGAGGAGACTCCGCTACAAGCAGACGTATAGTAACGTAAATCTACAATATACGTATATTGACAATATTAGTCACGACGAGGTACACTATTTATAAAGATTATTATTTAATAATATTCTAAAATTAAAGTCAACGGAAAGCGAGGTGCATGACGGTGTCTGATAAAAGACTGCAAGAAGCAATCGTAACATTGAAAGACTCTGGTGTGCGAATCACGCCTCAACGTCATGCGGTGCTTGAATATTTGCTTAACTCAATGACTCACCCGACAGCTGATGAAATCTATAAAGCGCTGGAAGGAAAATTCCCTAACATGAGTGTTGCCACTGTATATAACAACCTGCGGGTATTTAAAGATATCGGCCTGGTCAGGGAGTTAACGTATGGAGATGCTTCCAGCAGATTCGATTGCAATACCACAGAGCATTATCACGTTATTTGCGAATCCTGTGGTAAAATCGTCGACTTCCATTATCCAAGCTTAGATGAGGTGGAGTCTTTAGCTGAACAGGTGACAGGATTTGATGTAAATAATCATCGCATGGAAGTGTATGGAATTTGCAGCGACTGCCAGTCGAAAAACGCACATTAATCTTAACATAAAAAATAAGCCTCATTCCTTTTGTCGGGGATGGGGCTTATTTTGTTATTCTATTTCTATACAATATGATGTGTCTCTCACACCTTCATTCAACATAAGATGGGCTAGTTCTGTTCTTCTTGTTTCTGAAATCGTTTGGAGTTGTATTTTTCGTCAAATTCTTTTCCTTCAAGGGATTTATCCAATGTCAAAGGCTGCTTGCAATGCATACATGCATCAACCCTCCCGAGCATTTTTGTCGGCTTGTCGCAATTCGGGCAGATGATTTGGATGGTTTTCGTCGATAACATACCAATCCAAAAGTAAACAACGGTACTGAGGCCGATTGATGCCATTCCAAGAATCATGAATATGATCATCAGCCATTCCGTCTGTTTGAATAATAAACCTATATACATGATACCAAATCCGGCAAATACCAGCGCAAGTGCGAACGTGCGGATTTTATTTATCTTACTGCTATATTGTAACCCCACTGGTGACCCTCCTTCATGCTTTCAAAAGGTAGTATAGCATAATTTTAGCAGGGAATTACATGAAGAAAAGAGGATTTTCAACAAATTTATCGAATAATTGTTTGTGACCTACTATAAAAAAACCGCTGGGGGAAAGTACAATGGAAGATTTATTACGACCCATCTATCAAGAACGCGCAAGTCTGCCTAATACACTCGGCGTCTTGATCATGGAGAAGAAAAAACCGATCAGTCCGGTTACGGACAATTTTGATGTCATCCTCTTAATTATAGTAAGAGGTGCTGATGATCCCTGGTATGTGAAACATTATGAATTTGAAAATAAAACAGCGGCCATGCATATTGTAGATGAAGAACTATTGAAGGAATGGGTGGAGACAAGCGGATATCGAAGAGCAGTAGAATGGGTTATCAATGGTAAGGTAATTTTTGACCGCAATGAATATATGGAAGAACTGAAGGCTAAGCTCGATGACTTCCCACAGGAAACCCGTGATTTAAAAAAGGCGATTGAATTCGCTAAGTTGATCAGAAGCTACAGTGAATCCAAAGATTTATATGAATCCGGGCAGTATCTGGATGCATTCAGCCGTATGGTTCATTCCCTTCATTATTTGGCCAGGCTTGCTATTATTGAAAAAGGGTTTCATCCTGAAGTAACAGTGTGGAACCAGGTACGGAGAATCGATGCCGAAGTGTATAAATTATATGAAGAATTAATTCAAAGCGGTGAACCGACCGACAAACGTGTGCAGTTAATGCTGCTTGCGGTAGAACATTCAGTTAGCATTCGTGCAAAGAACAGCGCAAAACATTTATTAGAGCTTATGCAAGAGAAAAAAGGGGCATGGACTTTTGGTGAGCTGAAGGTCCATCCGGAGATTCAATTATATGCCCTTGATTTATCGGCGATGATCGAGTACTTAACAGAGAAAGAATTATTGGAAGTAGAACTCCACGATACGAAAGGACCGGAGATTTACCATCGTAAATATAAGGTGAAAAACTAAACTTCATTGCTCTGCAATCCGCTTTCTTTGCGCAATATAAAGAAAGCGGAATTTTTATTTGAAAAGCTATTGACGATAAAAAAATGCCATGGTATATTATTAAACGTCGCGTTAAGAGAGCGACACACCACAAGAAAGAAACAAACAAATCATGAAAAAAGTTGTTGACATTAAAACAACCACATGATATATTAATTAAGTCGCCAATTTGAGCGGCAAAACAATTTTGATCTTTGAAAACTGAACGAACCAACCAGTACGTCAATATAATTTCTTCATTATATGAGGAA
>NZ_JAASRY010000006.1 GCF_011761345.1 Thalassobacillus devorans | reverse complement strand
AGGTCACACCTGTTCCCATGCCGAACACAGCAGTTAAGCTCTCCAGCGCCGATGGTAGTCGGGTTTATCCCCGTGAGAGTAGGACGCCGCTAGGCTTTTTCTTTATATCCAAGAAACTACAGAGTTGAATGACGAGCACAAAACCTAGATTGAAGCTCAATGATTTAAACATTTCCATTATTCCACCGTAGCGAAGCTAACCTCTTCGAAAAAACTAAGAAGCAGGCTTTGCGAGGAATTCAACAGTAGTATTTCAGCAAGAAAGACAACACTACAGAGTTGAATAACGAGCACAAAACCTGGATTGAAGCTCCATGATATACATATTTATATTATTCCACCGTAGCTCAGTGGTAGAGCAATCGGCTGTTAACCGATTGGTCGTAGGTTCGAATCCTACCGGTGGAGCCATTTGCTTCCATAGCTCAGTGGTAGAGCACTTCCATGGTAAGGAAGGGGTCGCCGGTTCAAATCCGGCTGGAAGCTCTTAGATGAAAAGCGATTTCCTATTAAGGAGATCGCTTTTTTTGTATCTATTTACCTATTTTTCCTATGTGTTTTTTACTGTTTTCTAAGTAGTAGCTAGCAAAACATGTAAATATTTAGTAAATTTATAACAACATCTATGAGGTGACGGAAAATTCAAAAAATAAAAAAGGAGGGTAGTAGGTAAAAAGTAAGTCTTTGTTGGAAAAAAATAATAGAGAGGGGTTTTTGTTTTGGGCACCCAAAGTAAGAAAAGGTTTATAAGATGGCTCAGTCTAATTATAGTTCTAGCCTTGATCGTACCTTTCTTCCACTACAACAGTGCCGCAGCTGAGAATTCCCCAAGTGTATCCATCAAAGATAATAAACAAAAAGTGAATAATAAGGTGAATCCAGACCTGATTGATTTGTTTGCTGATCAGAAGGAAGCTACTTACCTGGTAAAAATGAAAGAGCAGGGTGACACAAAAAAAGCTGCGCAAGAAGCGTTATCCAAGGCAGAGGATAGTAAGGCTTCTCTTACAGCGCAGCAAATGAAACGAGTAAAGGCATCTGCAGTTGTGACAGAACTTCGTTCGACGGCCATCGAAACGCAGCAGCAATTGAAGAAGCTGCTGACCGAAGCTGAAAAACAAGGCAGTGTCTCCTCGTTTCAATCTTATTATATCGTAAATGCAATGGCAGTTACTAGTAATGAAGAAGTTATGAAAAGGATAGCTGCTTTACCTGAAGTAGAAAAAGTTCTTCCTAACCGTACACGACAGCTGAATCCTCAGGTAGAAGGAGCAGTGGAGGAAACGAAAGCTTCTCTTACTAAAACGACTGACAAAGCAGAAATCAATAATACGGAATGGAATATTGACCGTGTGGGAGCCCCGCAAGTATGGTCTGAAACTGGAATCGATGGCTCAGGTGTTGTGGTGGCTAATATTGATACAGGGGTAGAGTGGGACCACCCTGCTTTAAAGGAAAAATACCGTGGCTTTGAGCCCGCAGACCCTGATACTGCCGATCATGAATTCAATTGGTTTGATGCGACTGCAGGACAAGACACTCCTTACGACGACCATGGGCACGGTACCCACACCATGGGAACAATGGTAGGTGCTGAAGAAGATGGTTCCAACCAGGTAGGTGTGGCACCTGGAGCCAAATGGATTGGTGTTAAAGCATTTACTGCAGCTGGTGGCACAGACGTCGACCTTTTAGAAGCTGGTGAATGGATATTAGCTCCAAAAGATGCTGATGGTAACCCTCATCCTGAGCAGGCACCTGATGTTGTGAACAACTCATGGGGCGGCGGTCCTGGGCTTGATGAGTGGTATCGCCCAATGGTTCAAAACTGGCGTGAGTCTGGTATAGTACCAGTATTCTCCGCTGGTAACGATGGACCTGGTGATGGAACGATTGCTGCACCATCCAACTATCCGGAATCCCTTGCAATAGGTGCAACTACTGCTACTGACGGCTTGGCCAGCTTTTCCTCCAGAGGTCCCTCGCCTTATGATGGAGAAATTAAGCCGGATATTTCAGCACCCGGGGCCAACGTTCGCTCTTCTGTTCCGGGCGGCGGCTATGAAGGTGGCTGGAATGGAACGTCAATGGCTGGCCCTCACGTAGCGGGTACTGCCGCATTGCTATTACAGGCAGATAACTCTTTGTCAGTAGATGACTTAGAAGAGTTGATGCTTGAAACAGCAGATACAACTACTAATGACCAATACCCTGAAGATCCAAATGAAGGGTATGGCCATGGTATTGTGAACGCTTATACTGCTGTATCGGCGGTGGTCAGCGGTATTGGAGAAATCAAGGGTCATGTATATGAAGAAGGAGAAGATGGTGAAGCTCCTTCCATTGAACATGAATCTCCAAGTGAAACTTATGAAGGTGTTCCATTAACATTAGTTGCAGATGTAAGTGATAATGTCAGCGTAAGCACAGTTGAACTTTCTTACCGTATCGACCAGAGAGGTACATGGGAGACAGTCCCAGCTGACCTGGTAGATGGGGATTATCTTCAGGGAACCTATCAGACAATCCTTAATGGGGAAGATATAAGCGGAAGCCAAATCCATTATAAATGGGTGGTAAGTGACTTTGGGGGTAATGAAGTAGAGTCAGATACTTATGAAGTTGCCATCAAAGATGCCATTACCATTGGCTATGAACAGGACTTTGAAACTATCCCGAGTGGCTGGTTATCATTTGGCGAAAATAACAGCTGGGAATGGGGCGTACCTGAAGATGGCCCGGAAAGTGCTGTCTCAGGTGAAAAAGTTTATGGAAGCAATTTGACAGGCGACTATGATAACAATGGTGATATGACGTTGGTCATGCCGCCAGTTGAAGTCCCTGAAGGTGAAACTTACCTACAGTTCCAAACATGGTATAACCTTGAAAACAACTATGACTATGGACATGTAGTTGTTTCTACCGATATGGAAAATTGGGAGCAGCTGGCCGAATACAATGGAACGACCAATGGCTGGACAGTATCAGAAGTTGATCTTTCCGGTTATGCGGGACAAAGTGTTTTTGTGGGATTCCATTTGGACACAGATTACAGCGTTACAAGAGAGGGCTGGTTTATCGACGATATAGCTTTAACTGATCAATCATCTGGATCTTCTGCTACCACTGATAAGAAATCAACGAAGAAGTCTGAATTAGGAGTGGTAGATAAGGGGGCAGCGAAAATGAAAAAATCGGTTAACGCTAAGAAGCTGCTTCCAGGAGAAGTTATTGAGGTACAAGCCCCTCAATATAAAGAAAAAGGTAAGAAAAAGAAGGAAGTACAGCCAAATGTTTTACCGTTGGATGCAACTGTAACAGTAATAGAGTCAGAAAGGTCTGTCGGTACGAACCCGGCCGATGGAAGTTACAGATTAATGCATGCCGCAGGTGACTTTACCGTTGTGGCTGATGCTTATGGTTTCCATCCAAGTGAGCAATCTGTATCTGTTCCAGAAGACGGATCAGTAAGTGCTAATTTCACACTGAATCCTATTGCGACAGGTACACTGGAAGGCACTGTAACAAACGAACAGACTGGTGAACCAATCGAGGGTGCTACTTTGATGCTTATCGAGGATGCAGCAGTAGCCCCGGTTGAAACAGGAGAGGATGGTACATTCACTTTAGAAGCTTATGAGGGTGATTATATTTTAAGAGTGATGGCTCCGTCCTATCACAGCGAAGATGTTCCTGTTACCATCGAGGGTGATGCTGCCAATACAGTGGATGTAGAATTAGCACCGTTCATCGGTTATCCTGGTGAAATCGGATATGATGACGGTACCCCCGAAAACGCTCGTGCGTTCTATGATGCTGGTAATGGCTGGGCTGTTAAAATGTCCTTGGAAGAAGGACAGGAATCCGCTATGGTTACTGGGGGACTGTTCCGCTTCTGGACTGAGGAATGGCCAGTACCGGGCGGCAATGAGTTCCAAGTAGAAGTTTATGACGATACAGGTACAGATGGGGCGCCAGGTGAAAAAATCGGTGGTCCTTATGAAGCGGAAGCATTAAGGAATGGGGAATGGACACATGTAGACCTCTCCGATAAGGGAATTGTCGCTAATGGTGATTTCTATATGGTGTATATCCAGACACAACCTAACCCATACGCTCCTGGCCTGGCTACGGATGAAGACGGAGATTATGCTGACCGCAGCTGGCAGCTTGTAGGTGGCAGCTGGAGCAAATCTCCAGAAGCGGAAGGCAATTACATGATCAGAGCACTAGTCGATTATGCGGCGGAGGCTCCTGTAATTGAATCCCCAGCTGATGGATCCTATACCAATCAGGAATCCATTACAGTAGAAGGGAGTGCTGCACTAACGACAACAGTCACTGTATACAATGATGATGAGGAAGCAGGTACTACAGAAGCTACTGAAGGTGGAAGCTTTGCTGTTGATATTACCCTGGAAACAGGAGAAAATGAGCTGACAGCGATATCTTCCATGGATAACGGTTCCACTGAACCATCTGCACCTGTAGTAGTGACATTGGATCAAGACAATCCTGTCTTAACAATCGACACTCCAACAAATGGCTATAAAACTAATAAAGAAGTCATTACAGTTGCAGGTCAAGTAGAAGAAGAAAATCTTGATCGTGTCGAAGTAAACGGTCAAACTGCTGATGTGGATGAGGACGGTGCATACTCCAAACGCATCATGCTATCAGAAGGTGAAAACGAAATAAAAGTCACTGCAACAGATTTAGCGGGTAACAGCGTGGAAGAGTCAGTCACTGTAGATGCTAAATTTAATGCAACTGATATTGAAAATCTACAACCAGCAGAAGATAAGTACATGCAGGCTGGTGAGTCTGTCAAGATCGAGTTTGATGCCGATCCTGGACTTGACGCAACTTTCTATATCAGAATGCCACTTACTAACTTCTCTGATCAGGCTACAGAGCTGCCAATGATGGAGACGGAAGAAGGACATTACGTTGGCTACTGGACAGCAACCTCCAACCTAGTAGCAGAAGGTGCTGAGATTGTTGTAAAAGCTGCCGATGATTATGGTAATGTGGCTGAGGAAGCTGCAGAAGGAAAACTATATATTAATACAGAAGAATAAGTTGTTAAAGAGCTGCCCCAGATCGGGGCGGCTTTTTTTGCGTTATGCCGACGATTAAGTTTTTGCTTATTTTTTATCAATAAGTGAGACAAGCGTCCCATATTTGAGACAAGTATGTTAGAAGAGAGCAGATTTTTAACTAATGAGAGACAATATGGAAATTATGAGAGACAAATTTAAAGATAAAAGAGACAAAGTCCACGGTAAGAGATAATCCAAAGTCATATATGAGACAGTACCAAAGGCTAATATCAATGTAGATGATTGGAGTTTCAAGGGTGGTTTTTTCAATAGAAGGTGGGGGAAGGAAGCAATAAGAAAAAAATTTAAAATTTCTCTTTACAAAGTACTAAGCGGCTGTATATAATAATATTTGTCAGTTTGAGAGGACAACCTTTCATAAGGCTGTCAACTGCTTCAATGGCCCGTTGGTCAAGTGGTTAAGACACCGCCCTTTCACGGCGGTAACACGGGTTCGAATCCCGTACGGGTCACCACTTAGGAGGATTAGCTCAGCTGGGAGAGCACTTGCCTTACAAGCAAGGGGTCGCAGGTTCGAACCCTGCATCCTCCACCATTTAAATTTGCCGGTCTAGCTCAATTGGTAGAGAAGCCGTAAACTTCCTCGAATTACATCATTGTAGGCTTTGCGAGGAGCGTATGCTTCACCGGATAAGCTAGCAACGAGACGAGCACATGGCAATAAGATAATCTGTCTGCATTTTAAAATTTGCCGGTCTAGCTCAATTGGTAGAGCAACTGACTTGTAATCAGTAGGTTGGGGGTTCAAGTCCTCTGGCCGGCACCATTGAATGTTTTCCTACAACTGCGAAAAAACTTCTTGCAGGAAAACGATAGTAGTGCTGAAAAGCGCATCCTACAAAGTTTTCTTTCAACGTTGAATTACTCCATTGAAAGAAAACAAGTACCAATAATTTCTTGTAGAAAACTGTTGAATTATAAAAGGTGTTTCTGTTATAATTCTTAAGTGACTTTCTTGGAGGGATAGCGAAGTTGGCCAAACGCGGCGGACTGTAAATCCGCTCCCATCGGGTTCGTAGGTTCGAGTCCTACTCCCTCCACCATTTATTTCATTTTCCTATGAATTAACTTTATAATAAATGCAAATAGTACTTATTACTTGTACTATTTTTTTAATGGCCCATAGCCAAGCGGTAAGGCAGCGGATTTTGATTCCGTCATGCGCTGGTTCGAATCCAGCTGGGCCAGCCATTTTATTAATAAGCATAAGCTAGCAACGAGACGAGCACATTACTCAATCAGGTTATAATACTTCATTAAATAATGAGCCATTAGCTCAGTTGGTAGAGAAGCCGTAAACTTCTTTGAACTACATCATCGTAGGCTTTGCGAGGAGCGTATGCTTCACCGAATAAGCTAGCAACGAGACGAGCACATTACTCAATCAGGTTGTAATACTTCATTAAATAATGAGCCATTAGCTCAGTTGGTAGAGCATCTGACTTTTAATCAGAGGGTCGAAGGTTCGAATCCTTCATGGCTCACTTGTATCACTGTTATGCGGGAGTAGTTCAGTGGTAGAACACCACCTTGCCAAGGTGGGGGTCGCGGGTTCGAATCCCGTCTCCCGCTCCATTTAATCTTTTACTACGTCGAGTAAACATCCTTGCTAAAGATTAATCGTGTACTGAAAAGTGCTCCATAAATACGATTTTTGGCTACGTCGAATTTACATCTATGCTAAAAATCAATCGTGTACTGGAAGTGCTCCATTTAATCTTTTACTCCATCGAATAAACTTCTTATATCGGGGCCTTAGCTCAGCTGGGAGAGCGCCTGCTTTGCACGCAGGAGGTCAGCGGTTCGATCCCGCTAGGCTCCACCATTTCTTGTACCATTACTAGCGACTTCATAAATTCAGACGAGAAAAAAGCTGACATGCTACTACCATGTCGGCTTTTTTTCGTTTATTACAAGTGTCATACATACATGTGTACGAGACGAGTAGCTGCGGGAGCTACCGTATATATATACATAATCATGTCCGGTTGAGTCATTTGTCTGAAAGCGTCTACAATAATAAAGAGTAGAAGAAGGAGGATGAAATGATGAAGAAGCTATCGATTTTGGGAGTACCAATGGATCTGGGACAAAACCGACGTGGTGTAGATATGGGGCCAAGCGCGATTCGCTATGCAGGGGTTCTTGAGCGGTTAGAAAAGCTGGAGCTTGTGATAGAAGACCTGGGCAATGTTGAAATTGCGCAGCAGAAGGGTGAACAAAAGGAACTTGTTGATAATCTACGTAACCTGAATGAAGTAATGGAAGGTAACGAAAAGCTTGCACAACGAGTAGATGACATTATCGAAGAAGGAAGTTTTCCGCTTATTCTTGGCGGTGACCATAGTATTGCAATAGGAACGCTTGCAGGTGTGTCTAAGCATTATAAAAATCTCGGTGTCATTTGGTATGATGCTCATGGTGATTTGAATAACAATGAAACATCGCCGTCTGGCAACATTCATGGAATGCCGCTTGCGGTCAGTCTTGGTATAGGCCACGAGAGGCTGGTCAACATCCATGGCTACCAGCCGAAAGTGAAACCAGAGAATATTGTCATTATTGGTGCACGTTCTTTGGATGGAGGGGAGCGAGAGTTGATTAAAGAAAAAGGAATCAAGGTATTTACGATGCATGAAGTTGACCGGCTTGGCATGTCTGCTGTGATGCAGGAAACCATCGAATACTTGAAAGGGCGTACCGATGGGCTTCATTTGAGTCTGGACCTGGATGGTTTAGATCCGGATACTGCTCCAGGAGTGGGAACGCCTGTCATGGGTGGATTGAGCTATCGGGAGAGTCACCTGGCTATGGAAATGCTGCATGAATCTGGTCTGGTGACTTCGGCTGAATTTGTTGAAGTAAATCCGATTCTTGACGAAAAAAATAAAACAGCAAGTGTGGCTGTAGGTCTGATGGGCTCTTTATTCGGTGAAAAATTATTATAAAGCGATTAGGAAAACTTGGCTTACCGCCAAGTCCTTATGGTGAAATTCTTAGATTTTCTTATACTTTAAACCTTTGAAAAAGTTAATCTTTCTTAAAGTAAAAAAATAACAGCAGCTTATCTTTAAGGATAGGTTGCTGTTATTATTATCTCGCTTTTTCAAATTGGTTAAGCAATTCATCTAATTGTCTGCTTATACTTACTACCTCTTCTGAAGATAAATCTAAATGTTTGCTCAAATCATTCATTTCTTTTCTGCATCTTTCAATTTCCACTAAAATCAACTTTTTTTGTTCCATGACGCCCTCCATAATATAAATGTAATTATTTTTTTATTTGAAAGTCCATACCCTGGTTTGAAAAATGTTAAACTTTAAATGGGAAAATTTTCTTAGATATTTTTTGAAACCTTACGAGCTGTTCATTCGTACAGGTAATACCGCAAGTATAGCGGAGGTATAAAGAATGGAAACCGTGATAAAAGAGAAAATCAAACAAATAAAAAAAGGAAATCAGGCTGCATTTGAAGATGTAGTTTCTTTTTATCAAAATAAAGTGTATCAAATTTGTTTTCGTATGATAGGAAACGCCCATGAAGCAGAGGATCTTGCACAGGAAGCCTTTATTCGGGCTTATACCAACATTGACCGCTTTGATGAGCGGAGGAAGTTTTCAACCTGGCTCTATCGAATTGCCACCAACCTTACCATCGACCGCATACGTAAAAAGAAACCGGATTACTTTCTGGATGCGGAAGTAAAAGGGACGGAAGGGTTGAGCATGTATTCCCAGATAGCGGCAGATCAAGCTTTGCCCGAGGAAGAAGTGGAAAGTCTGGAATTACAGACTTATATTCACAAAGAGATTCTGGCATTACCTCCTAAATACCGTAGTGTAATCGTACTTAGGTTTTTAGATGAGCTGTCCCTGCAGGAAATAGCAGAAGTATTGGAAATCCCTGTAGGTACCGTGAAAACCCGGATTCACCGGGGGAGGGAAACGTTGCGAAAAAGGCTTCGCCACGTGTAAAGGAGTGAGAGGGATGAATTGTAAAGAAGAAGCTATCGCTTTAATGCATAAATATTTAGACGACCATTTAACACAAACGGAAGAAAAGAAATTGCGCATGCACCTGCAGGCATGCCAGGAGTGCCAGACTCACTTTCATGAGCTGAAGCGGACGATCAGTCTGGTGAAGAGTTCAAGTCCCGTATCGGCACCCCAAGGCTTCACCTCAAACGTGATGGCTAATCTTCCAAAGCAGAAGAAACGTAATCATTATACGAAGTGGTTCAGAAACCATCCGTTCTTTACGGCTGCGGCGGTGTTTTTCCTGATGATGTTCGGTGGTATTTTTTCTGCATGGACCGAAGATCAGCAGGTGACCGTTTCTAAACAAGAAAACTTAGTAATAAAAAACCAGGTGGTCATCGTACCGGAAGATGTGACGGTTAACGGTGATCTGGTCGTTCGAAATGGGGATTTACGAATTGAGGGAGCAGTCAATGGAGATGTCACCATTATAAACGGCGATCTCTTAAAGCAGGACAGCAGGGAAGATTCCCCTCTCGATGGAGAGAAATATATGGCTTATGTCAGCGGGGAAGTCAATGAAGTGAACCAAGTGTTTGAGTGGGTGTGGTATCATATCAAAAATACATGGGAAAGTGTATTTTCTCTGGCTAAGGAGTAATAATGAGAAAGACTGTCAGGCAGGGCAGTCTTTTTTTAGCTTTAAGAGATCAAGTATAGGGGGTACTAAGGGTTTAAAGGTGTGCGACGATTCTGTCTTTTTATGAGCGTGGCATGGGAGAGCATTATCACTGTGACTGGTAAGTATGCTATAATTATATGTACTTTGTTTTTATCTTGTAATTACTTATAAAAGGAAGTGTAGGCATGCTTGATGGGGGACTAGACTTATTGGATTACTTACTTATAGCTATTGATATCGCCCTCGTCTGGTTTGTTGTATATAAATTGATCATGTTGATCAGGGGAACGAAGGCAGTCCAGCTGTTAAAAGGGATATTCGTTGTCCTGGCGATATGGCTGTTTAGCAACTTATTCGGGCTGACTACCTTAAGGTGGCTGACATCACAGGCAATCACCTGGGGTTTTCTTGCAATTATCATTCTTTTCCAGCCTGAGTTCAGACGTGCGTTAGAACAGTTAGGGCGCGGCAGCTTCTTCAGTAGAACAACTTCTGAGGATCAAGGGGTGGAGAAATCCATCCAGGCCATCATAAAATCTTGTAATTATATGGCTAAACGCCGGATTGGTGCGTTGATTACGATTGAAAGAGAGACAGGGATGGGAGATTATGTGGAAACCGGAATCAATATCGAAGGACGGTTGACGAGCGAGTTGCTGACCAATATCTTCATTCCAAATACGCCTTTACACGATGGCGCAGTGATCATACGTGGCGATGAAATTGTCGCCGCTGCCTGTTATCTGCCATTGTCGGAAAGTCCATTCATCTCCAAGGAATTGGGTACACGACATCGGGCAGCTATGGGAATCAGTGAAGTGACTGATGCGCTGACAATCATTGTTTCTGAAGAAACCGGAAACATATCGTGCACCAAAAATGGAGAGTTACATCGAGAATTAAGTCAGGAAAAGTTGAATGAAATTCTTCATAAAGAATTGAATGTACCGACCAAAGCTCCTGTGAAGACATGGAACTGGAGGGGGAAGAAAGATGGATAAATGGTTTAACAGCCCCTGGTTTATTCGTGTCATTTCGTTATTACTTGCTATCTTGCTGTGGACGACTGTCAACCTGGATGATAACTCCCAAAGCGATGCATTATTGATTAATGATGGGTCGAGTGAATTTGAAGTGTTGAATAACATTCCATTGGACTTGATCTATGATGATGAGAAGTATACAGTCAGTGGAGCGCCTCAAAATGTTTCGATGACATTGGAGGGTCCGAACAGTGTGATGACACCAGTAGTTAGACAGAAAAATTTTGAAGCCTATGTAAACTTAGAAGGGTATGGTCCAGGAATTCATACCGTGAATGTACAGCATAGTGGTATTTCCAATCGACTTCACGTCAACATTGAACCTAGAACCGTTCAGGTTACCATTGAGGAAAAAGTGGAGCGGGAGTTTGATGTCGGTGTGGACCTGATCAATGACCAGGAACTGGTGGATAATTATGAAATTGGTGAAGCCACCATTAATCCGCGGCAAGTGACCATTACCGGCGGTAAAGAGCTCGTGGATAGTGTTGCGCTTGTGAAGGCGATGGTCGATGTCAGGGACACTACGGAGACGATAGAAAATGTCCAGGCTCCTGTAAAGGTATATGATATGCAAGGAAACGAATTGGACGTGCTGGTAGAACCGAATGTGGTGGACGTTACTGTTCCCATTGATGTTCCAAGCAAACAGGTACCGATAGAGGTTCAAACGGAAGGAGAGCCAGCAGAAGGCTACGCCATTCAATCCGTTACCCCGGATGTGGAGGAGGTAACAATCTACGGCCCTTTGGAAGCAATAAGTCAAATTGGCCGAATCGCTAATATCAATTTAGATACCACGGATTTATCTGAATCGGGGACCCAGGAAGTGGAGGTACCAGTACCTGATGGTATCCGGAAAGTAGAACCAGAAACAATAGAAGTGGACATTGAAGTGATGGAATCCGAGGATCAGGCAGAACAAGTAATCGATTCGATAGAAATCGGGATAGCAAACCCTCCTGAAGAAGGTTCCGTAAGTTTTCTGGATCCGGAAGATCAACAAATATCATTGACCGTTCTTGGTAAAGAAGAAGACATTGAAAATCTTCAAGCGGAAGATTTTCAGGCAGAAATTGATGTGTCAGGTTTAGAGGCTGGGGAGCACGAAGTGCCTATTGAAATAACCGGGCCCGATAATGCAGTATATGAACTGAACGACCCCAATGCAATGATACGAATCGGATAAAAATAGAATGTTTGTAACGAATGAAGGAGAGATTAGACATCATGGGTAAATATTTTGGTACAGATGGAGTCAGAGGAGTAGCAAATAAAGATTTGACTCCGGAACTTGCTTTTAAATTAGGACGATTCGGCGGTTATGCAGTAACAAAAGGAGTGGAAAGACCAAAAGTTCTGATAGGTCGGGATACGAGAATTTCCTGTCATATGCTGGAGGGCGCTTTAACAGCTGGTCTGCTATCAATCGGAGCCGAGGTCATGAGGGTCGGTGTCATTTCTACACCAGGAGTAGCCTATTTAACGAAGGCGCTTGGTGCTGAAGCGGGTGTCATGATTTCTGCTTCCCACAACCCAGTGGAAGATAATGGGATTAAATTCTTTGGACCTGATGGTTTCAAACTTTCCGATGAGCAAGAGGAAGAAATTGAGGCATTACTCGATAAAGATAGCGATGACCTTCCTCGTCCGACGGGAGGAGACCTCGGTCAGGTGAACGACTATTTCGAAGGAGCTCAACGCTATATGCAATATCTAAAACAGACGGTTGATCATGATTTTGATGGTCTTCATCTCGCTTTAGATTGTGCTCACGGTGCCACTTCCGCACTTGCATCCCATATGTTTGCTGATCTGGAGGCGGATATTTCTTCTATCGGTTCATCTCCGGATGGACTGAACATCAACGATGGCGTAGGTTCCACACATCCAGAAGCAGTCAGGAAGCTTGTTCTTGACAAAGGAGCCGATATCGGACTTGCATTTGATGGTGACGGTGATCGACTGATTGCTGTGGATGAAAAGGGGAATATTGTTGACGGAGATCATATCATGTACATATGCGCGAAGCATATGAACAATTCCGGCATATTGAATCATTCTACTGTCGTTTCTACGGTTATGAGCAACCTTGGCTTCTATAAAGCGATTGAAGCTAATGGGATGAAGAGCGATAAAACAGCGGTCGGCGACCGGTATGTAATGGAAGAAATGAGACAGGGCGGCTACAACCTGGGCGGAGAGCAATCCGGTCATATCATCTTCTTAGATTACAATACGACAGGGGATGGAATGCTTAGTGCATTGCAGCTTATCAATGTTATGAAAGATACAGGTAAGCCGTTATCGGAGCTTGCTGCTGAGATGAAAAAATTCCCACAGGTCTTGAAAAATGTGAAAGTAACCGATAAAGCTGCGGTTCAGACTCACCCGCGTATTCAGGATACAATCAAAGCGGTAGAAGAAGAGATGGGAACGCAAGGACGTGTCCTTGTACGTCCTTCCGGTACCGAACCACTTGTACGCATCATGGTAGAAGCACCGACAGAAGAAGATTGCGAGAAATATGTTGATCAAGTAGTGGAAGCTGTACAAGAAGAATTGGGTTTGATGGAGTAATGTAATATGATGCGCAGTCAGCACATAACAGCTGACTGCGCATATTTTGTTATAGTCGAGTTTATAAGATTGTTACAATGGGAAGTCATTTGTGTAAAGGAAAAAATAATGATTGACCTTTAAAATCTATCTCGAGTAAAATGGTTAGTAGCCTTGCTTTTTTGCCTGCAGGTTTAAAGATGACTTACTAAGGTAATGGAGTAGGGGTGCATTCAAGGAAGATAAGGAGGTTAGTTTTTCCGGGAACTATTATCTAAAGCGCCAGGACTATTTTCGTTCGGCATGAAAATAGTTGACGAGGAGGAGGTTCATCGAGCTTTCGGCGGATGCCTCCCGGTTGTGACACTTCAACCGTCTGTTCAGCTTTTAAAACAAAGAGGCGACTCTTTCGGACAACAAAGCTGGATAAAGTGTAGACAAATCATAGTAAACACGAGAAAGGGGCAGAAAGCTGCCCCTCACGGGTGCCGGTCTCTGCCCCTTCTGAGGAAATTTAAGGAGGAAATACCGACATGTGTGGAATTGTAGGATATATTGGATATGATGATTCGAAAGAAATTTTGTTAAAAGGGCTGGAAAAGCTGGAATACCGTGGTTATGACTCCGCAGGTATCGCAACATTGAATGATGAGGAAGCGTACATTTCAAAAGTTAAGGGACGTATCGCACAACTTCGTGAAGCTGTCGATGATAATGTCAAGGCAACGCTTGGAATTGGACATACGCGCTGGGCGACACATGGACCGCCAAGCCATGAAAATGCTCATCCGCATCAAAGTACATCCGGACGTTTTACCATTGTTCATAATGGTGTCATTGAAAACTATTTGGAAGTACGCAAGGAATACCTTGGGGATATGGAATTAAAGAGTCAAACCGATACAGAAATTATCGTACAGTTGATTGAAGTACTGTATAATGAAATGAAGGACGTAGCGGCTGCATTTCGTAAAGCTGTAGAACTGTTGAAAGGCTCTTATGCGATTGCTTTAATCGATGCGGAAGATCAGGATACGATTTATATCGCAAAAAACAAGAGTCCGCTTCTTGTAGGATTGGGAGACGGCTTCAATGTCGTTGCCAGTGACTCCATGGCAATGCTGCAAGTGACAGATCAATTTCTTGAATTGATGGATAAAGAAACTGTCCTGTTGCGCCGTGACTCTGTTGAAATCCTGAAGCTTGATGGTTCTAAGGCAGAAGAGCGTGAACCTTTTACAGCTGAACTGAATGAGTCAGATATTGAAAAGGGGACCTACCCTCACTTTATGCTGAAAGAAATTGACGAACAGCCGTTAGTGCTCCGTCGAATCATCCAGGAATATCAAAATGAAGACAATGAAATCAAACTGGACCCGGATGTACGCCAGGCGATGAAGGATTGTGACCGTATTTATATCATCGCTGCAGGTACCAGCTACCATGCAGGATTGATCGGGAAACAATTCATCGAAAAGTTTGCTAAAATCCCTGTAGAAGTACACGTAGCAAGTGAATTCTCCTACAACATGCCATTGTTGTCCGAGAAGCCGCTCTTCGTCTATATTTCTCAAAGTGGGGAAACGGCAGACAGCCGTGCCGTACTGGTTCAGACGAAGCAATTAGGACATCCGGCATTGACGATTACGAATGTGCCAGGGTCCACCCTTTCTCGTGAAGCGGATTACACCTTGCATTTGCATGCAGGACCAGAAATCGCAGTAGCTTCTACCAAAGCCTACACAGCTCAAATGGCTGTTCTGGCTATCTTAGCTGTAGATACAGCAAAAGCGAAAGGCATCGAGCTTGATTTCGATCCAATGCAGGAACTCGCCATCGTAGCGAATGCTATGGAAGCCTTAGCTGACCAGAAAGAAGTATTCGAGGACTTAGCTCGTGACTTCTTAGCAACAACACGCAACTGCTTCTTTATCGGCCGCAGCATCGATTACTATGTTGGTGTGGAAGGAGCCTTGAAGCTTAAAGAGATTTCTTACATCCAGGCAGAAGGTTTTGCCGGCGGAGAGTTGAAGCATGGTACCATTGCATTGATCGAAGAAGGAACACCAATCATCGCCCTTGCTACTCAGGAAGGCGTCAATGACTCGATCCGCGGCAATGTACAGGAAGTCATTGCTCGTGGAGCAAATGCTTGCGTAATCAGTATGAAAGGTCTGGAAAAGGACGGCGACAGCTTTGTACTGCCGAAAGTACATGAGCTGCTGACACCGATCGTTTCTGTGCTTCCATTTCAGCTGATTTCCTATTACGCAGCGCTTCACCGTGATTGTGACGTAGATAAGCCACGTAACCTTGCCAAAAGTGTTACAGTGGAATAAATAACTCTCAAAAGGAGTGTACACATGCTAAAGGAATCGGATTTTCCGACAGAGGAACTAAGGGATCAATGGATCAAAGTCCGCAATAGGAAATTGGAAGAAATGGCGCAGTATATCCAGCGTTACTTCCACCTCACAAAGGTTAGAGAAAACGAAGGAAGCTATGAAGTCCAAGGTTATGTTTATCAGCCAGGATATGGTGAGATCAGGATGGCCTTTGAGTTCACATACGAACACGTAGCTAAAATGACAGATCTGTTCGATGAGTCTATTGAAAAATAATATTTGTGCCATCACCATGCCCCCAGTTACAACTCGTAACTGGGGGCATTTTCATTGGTGATTAGTAGGAACGATCAGTTCCCCTATTCTGCTTATATCTACATTGCCGCCTGAAACGACCGTCACTACTGTTTTGTTTGCCAATGGCAGTCTGTTGTTGATCAGTGCGGCGATTGCAACAGCGCTCGACGGTTCAATCAGCTGCTTCATCCGTTCCATAACAAAACTGAAAGCGAAGCGGATCTCGTCTTCTGAAACTAAAACAAGGTCGTCAAGGTACTTTTGTAGTACCGGAAAGGTTAAATCACCTGGCTGAGAAGTGCGCAGCCCGTCAGCAATCGTACTGGTGGCTGGAATGGCTGTGATTTTATTATTGTTTAGCGACAGGTACGTGTCATTAGCAATTTTCGGCTCTACTCCGTAGACTTTGATGCCTGGGTTGGTTTCTTTGATAGCCGTTAAAATTCCGGAGATGAGGCCTCCACCGCCCACTGGTACCACTATGGCGTCTGCATCTTTTACTTGCTCTAAAATCTCCAGCCCGACAGTCCCCTGGCCTGCCATGATATAAGGGTCGTCGTAAGGAGGAATATAAACACCTGTCTGCTTTTCGGCTAGCTGTTTCGCTCTGGGAATCCGTTCGGCTGACGTGGTGCCGCACATTTCAATTTTTCCGTTATAAGCCTGGATTGCTTCCACTTTGCATTGACTGGCATCTGTCGGAATGACGATGGTAGCAGGAACATCGAGTTGATTGGCGATGTAAGCAACTGCCTGTCCGTGGTTTCCGGAAGAAGCGGCTGTAATAGATTGTGCCCCTTCCTGAACGGCATGCTTTACTTTATTGGTAGCGCCCCGGATTTTAAATGAACCTGTTTTTTGAAGGTGTTCGGACTTTAGAAAGATCTGGTTATTACACAGTCTGGATAGTTGTTCGGATTGCAGAATGGGAGTTGTATGGATGATTTCGGAAATAGCTGCCTTAGCTGCGTGAATATCTTGAACAGTAATCATCAGGATGCTCCTTTCTGATTCAATTACTATCATTCTAGCAGAAAGGCGGGCATTTATTCAGACTTTTACACTTGGAGTGGTTTGGCGGGCGTCCATCACTTCCTTCAGGCAAACTCCCAAGGCTGCTACATCGTCAGCTGTGGTATGTTTACCAAATGAAATACGGATGAATGTTTTCGCTTCTTCCTTTGAGTATCCCATGGCTAGTAAAGTTTTCGAAGGGCTTTGCTGATGAATCGAGCAGGCGCTTCCTGTGGAGATGGCACAGCCCCGGCGGTTGGCTTCAAGCATGGTCCATTGCCCCTCCATTCCTGGTATCAGCACTCCAATGATCGCTGAGTCGGCTGCCGTTTTCCCAAGGATTTTTATTCGATCGTGTACAGGCAAGAGAGCTTGTCTAAATAGGTGTCTCAAGCGGCGGAAATGTTCCTGGTGTACACTTAGCTGATGAATGTTTTCCTGAGAAGCGGCTGTGAAGGCGGAAATCCCAGGAAGGTTTACCGTACCTGACCGTATCCCCTTTTCGTGTGCCCCGTATCTTACGTCAGATGGAAGTGGCACAGAAGGGGAAAGGTAAACAGCTCCGGCCCCTTTAGGACCATAGATTTTATGGCTTGATAGGGAAAAACCATCGAGAAGTGGGGTGTATTCTTTCATATCGATTTTTCCCAGTGCCTGGACACAATCACTATGAAAATAAATCCCATATTTCCGGCAAATACGAGAGATTTCTTCTATTGGCTGAAATGTACCGATTTCCCCATTCATCATTTGGATAGTTACGAGCACCGAATCGTTTCGGATAGCTTTTTCCAAGGCATACATATCGACAAAGCCTTCTTTTGTAAATGGAATTTTCGTAATTTCAAAACCATCCTTCTCGAGCATTTCCAAAGCGTGATGAACCGAAGAGTGTTCGGCTTGCGACGAAATAATATGTTTTCCTTCCCCAGCCTTTGCTAACGATCGTATTCCCAGATGGTTGCTTTCTGTTCCACCACTTGTAAAATATAACCCTTCACTATCAACCCCTATGGTATCAGCCAGGATTTCCCGACAGTGCTCCAGTAGTGTGCCAGCTTTTGTTCCTTCATCATGGAGGCTTTCCGTATTCCCAAAGTAGTCCTGAGAAACATCCTGGTATATTTTCAAGGCTGTATCGTCGATGGGGCAGGTTGCTGCATAATCA
Organism: Thalassobacillus devorans; assembly: GCF_011761345.1. Classification (GTDB taxonomy): domain Bacteria; phylum Bacillota; class Bacilli; order Bacillales; family Halobacillaceae; genus Thalassobacillus; species Thalassobacillus devorans. Next base: position 170,687 of record NZ_JAASRY010000006.1, on the reverse strand, counting down.
AAGTATCTCATAGGTATCACTCCCTCGTTTTCGTACCAGAAAAAAGCACTTGCCATTAGTTTAATTCTATGTAAATATAAGTGTCAAGACACATGTAAAATCAAAGGGGTGCCCAGCACGATGGAACAGTCTGATGTAATTATTGTGGGAAGTGGTATTGCGGCCTTACAACTGCTGGCCAACTTACGCAGGGATATGAATGTGATTGTACTCACAAAGTCAGAAGTAAAGATGAGTAATTCCTTTCACGCCCAAGGAGGAGTGGCAGCAGCATTAGCGCCTGAAGATGATTCGTATGAGCATTACATAGATACGATAGAAGCCGGCAGAGGGCTTAATGATCCGGAAGCAGTCAGCCAATTGACCAGGCAGGCTCCTTCTATTATCCGCGAATTGTTAGAAGCAGGCTGTGCGTTTGATCAAGATGAGCGAGGAGAAATAGTTTTGGGGAGAGAAGGATCCCATCGTTGGAATCGAATTGTCCACGGGGGCGGGGATCAGACTGGGAAACGCCTTGTCGACTGTCTTTTACAAAAGGTGGGAGCCAATGTATCCATTAAAGAGCATGAATTTGTCTTTCAATTGCTCACTGATGAACAAGGTAAATGCTATGGGGTGAGAAGTAAGGGACGGGATGGAGGGATAAACACTTACCTGGCTCCTCACATCGTATTGGCTACTGGAGGATGTGGACAGCTGTACGCCGCCACTTCCAATGCCGAAACCGTGACTGGAGATGGGCTTGCACTTGCTTACCTGGCGGGCGCAGAGCTTGTCGATATGGAATTTGTCCAATTCCACCCCACGATGCTTTCCATCAACGGAGATATCAAGGGTTTGGTGACGGAAGCGGTACGGGGCGAAGGGGCTGTTCTCCTCGATGTAAGTGGGAGAAGGATCATGAAAGGGGTCCATCCGCAGGAGGATTTAGCTGCGCGTCATATTGTAGCCCAGACTATTTATAACTATATCAGCCAAGGCAGAGATGTATTCTTAGATATTACACGCATCGACGACTTCACAGCGAAGTTTCCTACGGTCGCGAAACTTTGTAAAGCAAAAGGAGTGGATATGACTAAAGGAAAAATACCTGTCGCACCAGGCGCTCATTTTCTAATGGGGGGAGTCAAAACAGATGAAGCAGGCAGAACAACGGTTGATGGACTATATGCGGTTGGGGAGGTAGCTTGTACGGGGGTTCATGGGGCAAACCGCCTGGCCAGTAATTCGCTATTAGAGGGGCTGGTCTATGGAAAACGACTGGCAGCCCATCTCAACCAACAGGCTTGGGAGGTTCCCCGATACCACGCATTATCAGGGAACCAGGAACAGCCGGAAATAATGCTTCCTGCCGTTATGGAAATCCAGCAATCGATGATAGAGCGTGTCGGTATTATGCGGACAAGGAGCGAACTGCGGAAACAAAAAGAATGGTTAGAAACCTTTTCCATACCTGAAAACCTGGATGCACTATCTACCAGCCAGATAAGCCGTGTGTTTATGCTTATCACTTCCTGGCTGATCACTACATCTGCGCTTGCCCGGACAGAAAGCAGGGGCGGGCACTTCCGGGAAGATTTTCCAAACGAAAACAGCGGATGGCAGCAAAGACATATACGGTTACAAAAAAATAGAAAGCAGGGTGAAATATATGAATCTACTGAAGCTCCGGCGTTCACTTGAGGAGTTCTTCATGGAGGATATCGGCGACCAGGACCTTACCAGTGATGTGTTATTTGACCGGGATACGAAAGGAGAAATTCGCTTCCTGGCCAAACAGGAAGGAATATTATGTGGCACGGATATTATTACCACTGGCTATGGCATACTCGATCCTGAGGTGGAAATAGAGGTATGGCAACAGGATGGAAATCATCTGCAGGCAGGTGATGAGATTGCAAGAGCCTATGGAAATATGGCCAGCCTGCTGAAAGGGGAGCGTGTCATTCTCAACCTTCTCCAGCGGATGAGCGGTATAGCGACGCTGACCAGGCAGGCTGTACAGAGTCTTGCCAGTGACCATACTAGAATCTGTGATACACGAAAAACGACTCCAGGACTACGGATGTTGGAAAAGTATGCGGTCCGTACTGGTGGCGGGTACAATCACCGGAATGGGCTCTATGATGCCGTCATGCTTAAAGATAATCATATCGCTTTTGCCGGGTCAGTGACTGAGGCGGTGCGTAAACTTCGGGACAGACTGGGTCATATGGTGAAAATTGAAGTAGAAACAGAAAATGAGGGCCAAGTCGTAGAAGCTGTGAATGCCGAAGTAGACTGCATTATGTTTGATAACAGGAGTCCGGAAGAAATCAAAGTACTCGTCCAGCTGGTCCCTGGTTCGATAAAGACAGAGGCGTCAGGAGGAATAGCGATTGATCAGCTGGCAAGCTTTCGTGATTGTGGTGTCGATTATATATCTCTTGGCTGCCTGACTCATTCAGCGTCTGCTCTTGATATCAGTGCAAAAGTTCCCATCATGGAAAGGAGTCTTTCAACATGAACCTATTAGAAGCTTTAGAGAAGAAAAGTCCGATGCTGCCTGACCATTATAGGCAAATGAGCAAAAGTGAACTAGAAGCGCGAGTACAGGGTGTAAAAGAGCGGATGGGGAAACGGCTTTTCCTTCCCGGTCATCATTATCAGAAGGATGAAGTCATCCAGTTCGCTGATGCACGAGGTGACTCTTTAAAACTTGCCCAATTATCAGCGGAAAACCAGGAGGCTGAAGCCATCGTTTTTTGTGGAGTACATTTTATGGCAGAGACCGCCGATATTTTAACCAAGCAGGATCAAACCGTTTATCTGCCGGATATGCGTGCGGGATGTTCCATGGCGGACATGGCAGACTTGCAGCAGACAGAAAGGGCATGGGAAGCTTTAATGGATAGGTTCGATGATACGATATTACCGCTTACGTATGTCAATTCGACGGCGGCTATCAAAGCATTCGTGGGGAAACATTCCGGCGCTACCGTCACTTCCTCTAATGCTGAGAAGATGGTACGCTGGGCTTTTACACAAAAAGAGCGGATATTATTTTTGCCTGATCAGCATTTAGGGAGAAATACTGCATTTAATTTAGGGATACCGCTGGAATACATGGCGGTGTGGGATCCGCTGATGGAGGAATTGATCCATGAATGCCCGCTGGAAGAAGTCAAAGTGATTCTATGGAAAGGGCATTGCTCCGTACACGAAAACTTTACGACAGCCAATGTGAAACAGGTTCGTGACCAATACCCGGACATGAAGATCATCGTCCACCCTGAGTGCCGGAGGGAAGTAGTTGCACTTGCTGATGAGGCTGGTTCGACCAATTATATTATCCAGAAGATCCAGGCGGCTCCTGCAGGCAGTGCCTGGGCCATCGGTACAGAAATGAACCTTGTCAACCGCATCATTGCAGACCATCCCGATAAGTATATCATTTCCTTAAACCCGAATATGTGTCCTTGCCTGACGATGAACCGGATAGACCTTCCTCACCTGGCCTGGTGTCTCGAAACAATAGAAAAAGGTGAACCCCATAATAGCATTGAAGTGCGGGCAGCTATTGCTGATAACGCAAAGAAAGCTTTAGCACGTATGCTGGAAAGAGCCTAAGGGAAAGTTCAATTCTCTTCTATTAGCCTTAATAAAAAAAGGTTGCCCAAGTAAGTCAGTTGCAGACTTATGGGCAGCCTTTTTGAATGCCTAGGAAATTATAAAATTTTCTTTTTGTGAATAACTTTACGCGGTGGGTCACATCCAGCTCCAGCGCCTACCCCCTCGAGGTCTTAAGACAAGCCTCTCTGTGACACAGAACGTCACGGAGAGGCTTGTCTTAAGCTTGTCGGGGGTAAGCAAGGCGCTTGCGCTTTTGTGCTTTGATTAATGTCGTTTGTTCAACCATAAAACGCCGGATTTAGCCAGACGTGGAAGCAATCCGGTCACTGGTTTTTGGAGCATGTTTCCAAAACCATCGGATTTTCCAAGTGAGCCTAGTGCACCCTTCAATTTGATTTCTCCCGGTTTTTCCGGTTCTTTCTCTCTCAATACAGCTGATAAGACCTCGGCAATTTGTTCGCCTTGTTGCCCGGCCAACTGAGCACTTGGAGAATATTCAGAAGCGGCACAGTCACCGACTACATATACATTCGGTTGCTCCGGTACTTGATAGAAATCGTTCAGAATGATTTTTTCCTGTGAATCTTTTTCGAATGGAAGTTCCCGGACTAGGAAGTTTGGCCGTACACCAGCAGTCCAAATGGTTACATCATTGACGTAACAGATGCCGTTATTGCATACGCCGTCTTTTTCTACGTATTCAACATTAGCATTATGGATAACTTCTACGTCATTTTTTTCGAACCATTCTTCTACGTAGTCCTGAATTTTTTTATCGAAAGCTCTTAAAACAGTTTCGCCACGATCTAACAAGCGGATATTCAAGTCTGGTCTGCTCTCCCTTATTTCAGAAGCGACCTCGATCCCGCTCAAGCCGGCTCCGACAACGGAAACCATGCCATAAGCTTTAAGATTATTGATAACATAGCCGGTATGTCTGGCTTTAGAAAATGTTTGGACACTTTCGGTGAACTCTTTGGCACCTGTTATGCCATGGTAGTTATCTTCACAACCAAGACCGATGACTAAATAATCATACTCCACCGGTTCTCGATTATCACGGACAATAATGTGCTCTTGATCCGTATCGATTTTTTCTATTTCCCCGTATACATAATCGACGCGATCATGTTCAGGAAACTCAATACGGACATTTTTATCTGATTCCGTTCCGGCGGCAATTGCATAAAATTCTGTTTTCAAGGAGTGGTACGGGTTTCTGTCTATCATAGTGATATGGGTGTCTTTCGGCAGCCCTTTATCAAGCAGGTTCAATAGTATTTTGACGCCGCCATAGCCGCCTCCTAAAATGACTAATCTCTTCATATTTATACCCCTTTTAAGATTGTACTGATTATTAGATGGAAGAACGTGACCTTCTATGTTAAAACGCTTTCTTACTGTCCATCCTAAAGATTATCAAAAAACATGTCGAAAGACTAGAAAAATCCCATAAAAATAATACTAATAGTGTTAAATCATTTTCCCTGGGGGATACCTTTTGAAACTTTAGCGCAGGAATCAGTAAATACCCGGCAAGTAACCCTTAAGGGTTCCCTCCCAGTGGGGGAGGGGCGGAGATTTTCCTTTTCGACAGAAACTTTTATTTTTAAAGGTAGTAATCGACAAAAAAGCTTCCCTTGTTCAAACGTTTGATTAAGAAAACTTGGTCTCTGTTATATTAAGTTTTACCTATAAGCCTTTAGTTGATGCTCTTTAAAAATAAATAAATGACCGGCTCTTGGTGAGCCGGTCATTAAAGGGAAGTGTCTATTATTTCGATGGGTGTGGAGCTACGTAATCAGGATAGTCGGTAATGATGCCGTCAGCGCCAGCTTCTAATAAAAAATTAGCAGATTCACGATCTCTTACTGTCCAAGGGTGCGTTTTCATATTGTAGTCATGGATTCGTTCTACAAGCAATGCATCAATCATGCTTTTACTAGGGTTAACGTAGTCGGCGTATGCTTTAAACCTATCCAATTGCTCATCTGAAATTCCTTCTGGACTGTAACCAAGCAGAACACCGACTGGAACTTGTGGAAGAAGATCATGGAATGTTTGGACGGATTCATGGTTGAATGATTGGACAATGATTTTTTCATTTTCAGGATTGTCTAAGTGACGGGCTTTTAGCTCGTCGGCAACTTTTTGTTCGATACCCGGGTAGAGGGAAGGAGATTTCAATTCAATCAAGATCCCGGTCCTTCCTCTGTATTCATCAAGGACTTCACCAAGAGTGGGAATGGTTTCACTGGTAAAGGATTCATCGAACCAGCTTCCGGCATCCAGGCTCTTTAACTCTTCCAGTGTTAGATCTTTTACACTACCTGTACCGTCTGTTGTACGGTCAACCGTCGTGTCATGGATAACCACCAATTCTCCATCTTTACTCATTTGTACGTCCAATTCAAACATGTCTGCTTTCATTTCTACGCTTTTTTCAAAAGCAGCCATCGTGTTTTCCGGCGCATAGCCAGAGGCCCCGCGGTGAGCGATGTTCAGTACTTGGTTTTGGTCTTTAGTGGCTATGCCCTCGCTTGCAAAAGCAATTCCTCCCGGAGCAAAGAGCACCATAATAGCTATTGCCCCTGCAGATAAAGCAGATACCCATTGTTTCATTTTTTCCTCTCTCCCTTCGCTATGTTCAACTATAACTGTAGCGAAGAAATATTTAGCATGGATAAACCTGGTGTTTTATTTTTGTTTAGCTAATGTTAAAAAAATAAGGGCGAACTTCCTTAAAATGTTTACTTATATATGATAAAAGGACCAGGAAGGAAAAGACATAAAAAGGCCAGGCAGCTTGCCTGCCTGGCTGTATGATCATTCTGTAATCTTCACATTCAATTCACTATCTTTAATGTGGGCGTGTGGAAGTAGGGTATTCTCAAAATCGAAGTCTTTTAATTGTATACCTTGTCTGACTCGATTAGGAAAGTCAGGATTAGCGAGAGCGCTGGTACCAAGCGAAATGATGTCCGCTTCTTCTGTCTTAATCATTTTGGCAGCTTTCTCGGGATTCCCGAGATTACCATTAGCTATTACTGGGAGGCTCCCAAAATCCCTGGCAGCTTTTGCTAATGTTCTAGATCCCTCGCCAAAGGCTGGGGCAGTCGCATCGGAATCTGTCACATGAATATAATCGAGGGAAGTTTTGCTTAACTCCGAGAAAATAAACGAGGCATCGTCTTCACCGCCAATCCACTTATGATCGGGATCGGCTACTTTAATTTGGGAAATTCGGATTCCGATAATGAATTCCTCCCCAACTTCTTTACGAACTTCTTCAATGATCTCCAGCATGATCCGAAGACGTTTTTTGAGAGAACCGCCATATTGATCTTCTCGCTGATTCAAATAATCTGTTAAAAATTGATCGAGCAGATAACCATTAGCCCCGTGAATTTCAACCCCGTCAAAGCCGGATTGCTTAGCGTTGAGAGCCCCATCTACAAAAGCTTGTTTGGCAGATGTGATATCCTGCTCTGTCATCTGTCTAGGTTTTGGAAATGGCCCTGACCCTCCATAAAACTCGAGCTGCTCGCCCTTTGGCGGCACCTCAGATGGAGCGATTGACTCCGTTACATATGCATTCCCTTGGCCCTGTCCGCCTGCATGCATTAATTGGGCAATGAAAACAGCATCATAATTGTGAACAGCATCAACAACGGGCTTCCAGCTTTGGACATGCTTGTCATTGGCAAGCCCAGGCTGATTATTATAACCCTGGCTATAGCTTTCATCCAGATAGATCCCCTCAGATATTATTGTCCCGAAGCCGCCTTTCGCAAAGCGAGAGTAATAATACTTCATCCGGTTGGAAGCCCTGCCGTCATCTTGTGCGCTGACACGTGTCATTGGAGCGACCGCCAAACGGTTTTTCAGCGATTGATTTTTCACGTTTATTGAGTTAAGGAGTTCTTTTTTCATAGTCGACTTCTCCTTTTCCAGGAAGTTTTGAAAACCATCTTAAATCCAGGCTTCATAAATGGCAAATGAAGCGCTCATTCTCTTTAATATAAATGTAAGAAAAAGGATTGAACCAAACGAACGAAGGGTAAAAATAAATCATTAAGGAGCCGGTGTAATCAATTACCATTTGATGTAATCGCTTCATCTGTGGCTTCCTTTTTGTTATTATGAATATTGTGTGAAATTTTTTCAAAATTTTTAAAGGAGCGATTTTATGGAAAAATGGCTGACAATGGATACGTGGCTCGGTGATCTTGTCAATGCCGGAAACAACCTGCTTTGGACTTATATTCTTATTGGTTTATTGCTCGCATTAGGTATCTGGTTCACTGTCCGGTCACGTTTTGTCCAGTTTCGGATGCTAAAAGAAATGGTCCTCCTCTTAATCAAAGGAACAGACCATACAGGTTTTAAAGAGAGAAAAGGTACGACACCGTTTCAGGCGTTTGCCATTAGTACTGCTGCCCGTGTTGGAACAGGAAACCTTGCAGGTGTCGCCATCGCAATCTCTGTCGGAGGTCCGGGAGCAGTATTCTGGATGTGGATGATTGCCTTAGTCGGAGCTGCGACAGGGTTTGTTGAGAGTACACTTGCCCAAATGTATAAAGTGAAAGACAAAGACGGCTTCCGGGGCGGTCCCGCATACTATATGGAAAAGGCGTTAGGGAAGCGGTGGATGGGCGTTTTATTCGCTATCCTGATTACCCTTTGTTTCGGACTGATATTTAACGCGGTGCAAGCCAATACGATTTCTCAGGCATTTACAGGCGCTTATAATATTCACCCGCTTATTATCGGCTTTATTATTGCGGCAATGATTGGAATTGTTGTTTATGGAGGAATCAGACGTATTGCAGTAGTTGCTGAGGTAATCGTTCCTGTATTTGCGGTAGCTTATATTATCGTAGCCTTCATTATTATGATGATCAATATTGATCAATTGCCAGGCATTATTTCTCTTATCGTTAGTAATGCATTAGGAATCAGAGAAATTGCCGGCGGTGGTATCGGGGCAGCGCTGATGAATGGGATTCAGCGTGGGTTGTTCTCGAACGAAGCAGGTATGGGTAGTGCGCCGAACGCGGCTGCTACTTCCTATGTAAAACACCCGGTAGAACAAGGGCTTGTTCAGACGCTTGGTGTATTTACGGATACATTAATCATCTGTAGTTCTACGGCATTTATCATTTTATTAGCAGATGTTCATACTGTAGGGGAGATGGATGGTATCCAATTGACGCAGCTGGCGTTGAACACTCACCTTGGCAGCTGGGCGGATGCGCTTGTAGCTATCACGATTTTCTTTTTCGCCTTCAGTTCTCTGTTGGGCAACTACTATTATGGTGAGACAAATCTCCAGTTCATCTCAGAAAGTAAAATGTATATCCATGTTTTCCGGATTGCATTTTTGATCATGGTACTGGTCGGATCTATGAGTGAAATTGAAATCATCTGGGGACTGGCAGACCTATTCATGGGCTCCATGGCGCTCGTCAACTTGATCGCTATTGCTCTGTTGACTAAGATTGCAGTCGCTGCCCTTGATGATTATCAAAGACAACGTAAACTCGGGCAAACGCCTGTCTTTTATAAAAATAGCATTCCAGGAGTCAGAAATTTAGAAGCCTGGGAGAGAAAACCGAACACCTATAAAGAAAAATAAGCAGAAGAAGAGAGGTTCCATTACCGGAACTTCTCTTTTTTTGTAGAAATTTGTGACTCTAGCGGTTGTCCTCTTTTTTATATTCTGTATATAACATTGGTGGGCAGCTGTTCATTGCTAGAAATAATGCTTCCATACTAGACTCCACCATGTGGTTACTAGACAATTATGGAGACTAACTAGACTTTTTAAACAGAATGGGAATATTACTAGACATTATTTCACTCGACGGCTTCGTCATTTACTAGACAATCAGTGGTGACGTCTTATGGATAACTATGGGAAACAGCGTTAGAATGGAATTATCAAAAGTTAGGGGTGTTAACGTGAAGATTGGAATGATAGGAATTGGGGATATTGCAAAAAAGGCGTATCTGCCGGTGTTGACCCAGGTACCGGGGATTGAACTCCATGTGTGTACAAGAAATGAGAAAGTAATGACAGAAGTCGCAGCTAAATATCACCTCAGTCATACATACCACAACAGGGACGAATGGCTTTCTAGTGGAATCGAGGCAGCTTTTGTCCATTCTTCCACGGACTCCCATGAAATGATAGTAGACCAATTGCTTGATCACGGCATTCATGTATATATAGATAAGCCAATCAGTTATCATGGAGAAGTATCTTCGCGATTAGTGGAAAAGGCGAAGAATAAAGGTTTGATATTGATGACAGGCTTTAATCGAAGGTATGCGCGGCCATATCAAAAGCTGAAAGAGTTGGCGGACCCAAATATGATTGTCATGCAGAAAAATCGTGGCCACCAGGCGACCGATGTCCGTACATTCGTCTTTGATGATTTCATACATGTTATCGATACGCTGCTTTACCTTTTTCCTTACGCAATTCAGGATATTAACATACAGGGAAAAAAGCAGGATGGAAAGCTTCACCATGTCGTCATTCAGCTGTTAGCGAAAGAAGGCGTAGCCATCGGAATTATGAACCGGGAAGCAGGGACCACCGAGGAAAGAGTAGAGGTAATGAATGCCTGTGAGACTCGTACTGTCAAGAATGTAAGTGATATTACAACTCATAAGGATAAAGGCATTTGGTTACATGAAAGCGATGACTGGGAGCCAACCCTGTTGAAGCGAGGGTTCCACAGTGTGACGGCAGCTTTTTTAGAAGCCGTTGAGAAGGGGGCAACAGCTTCTGAAAACTATGACCGCGATTTACAACCTCACTTGATAGCAGAAAAGATTGTCCGGACAATCGGGGAGTAGTCATGGTTTTTGCTTATCTTCCTGCAGAAGATGAATTAGTTGTTCCTGATTTTTAATAATACGATTGATCCGTTTGAAAAGATAAACAACTGTAAAAATGATAGCCAGTGCGATTAGTAGATAAAATAGAATAATGGCTATCGGCATGATGGCTGATAAAAAATCAAAGGAAACAGTTGAAACTTCTTCCTCATGAATGATCGTAATCAGCATGGCAGCTACACTCCTTATATGTAAAATAGTTCCACCGTTAATGTATTCACCAGTCGGGAAAGTAATCCCTATTTTCCTTTAAAAAACAAGCCTCCTTGTGTGCAAGGAGGCTTGTGATTTATCGGATTATCTTAAAACAGCGCCGTAAGAATCGATACGACCATGCTCAAAGTAATACCCGGTTCCGCTGATGGCATCTGCGGACTGTTCGATGTCCTGACGGATTTGCCAGTTGCTCTTACCTTGAGAAGCTAACAGTCCAGCAAGACCGGCTACATGAGGAGATGCCATGGATGTACCGGACATATAGGCGTAACCGCCGCCAGGAACTGTGGAGGCAATATCAACACCAGGAGCTGTTACATCTACCCACGTGCCATAATTAGAGAAGGAAGCTTTATTGTCATATTGATCGACCGCACCTACCGCAATGACATTAGCGTAGGAAGCCGGCTCAAATGTGGTCGATACGCCATCATTACCAGCAGCAGCAATAATAACGGAACCTTTATTCCAGGCATAGTTCACCGCATTTTCTAATGTAGTGGTATCACAGTTACAGCCAAGGGACAGGTTGATAACTTCTGCTCCCTGGTCAGCAGAATAAGTAATGGCATCAGCTATGTTAGCGAGGGATCCGCCACCATTGGCATCGAGTGCACGTACCGCCAGGATTCTGGTGTTTGGTGCCATTCCGGCAACACCCTGGGAGTTATTTGTTTCAGCGGCAGCAGTACCGGCGACATGTGTGCCGTGGTCATTTTCATCCATCGGGTAATAATCGTTATCAACAAAATCATAGCCACGAATAGTTTTTCCGTCTAAATCAGGATGGTTATAATCGACACCGGAATCAATGATGGCAATTTCCTGGCTGCTGCTTCCACGGGTGAGGTTCCAGGCTTGTTCCGTATTTGTATTTTGCGGGCCATACTGATAGCCGCTATAGTAAGTATCATTTGGTGTCCAGGAAACGTTGAATTTATAGTTTGGTTCTGCATATTCCACGTTAGGATTATTGTTCAATGCTTTCACTACAGCTTCTACATTCCCTACTTCTAAAACATCGAATTTCGATTCCACCGCATCCACATCCGGCTTCACCTTGGCGTTTGCCTGAGATAGCGTTTCTTTTTTCGTGGACTGCTTCACATTATCCTTAAATTTTATGACCACTTCACCTTTCACATAATCTGCTGTGCCTTTTTCAACCTGTTTCATAGGTGAGGCATTGGATTCCGTAAGGTCCACCTGTGGGGATGCTTCTCCTACGGCAGGTAATACAGCAAGTGACAACGCAAGTGACAGGGACAAACCAGCAACTTTCTTTAATTTCATGCTACTTCCTCCTTTGTTTGGGTTACTATACAACTTCACGCAGGAGGAAGTAGAATCCTGCAGATTCTTGTTGAGAAAAAACGGCAGCATCATGGGCCTCAAAAGGGGAAATGAAGACGATTTTCGAAAGTGATTTTAATCTATTAATAGTCCTATATACCTACACACATAAGTCTACCTTCTGATTTTTTATCTGTATGGATTAGGTACAATGATAGTAAGGAAAAATCGACATTTTTCTACCAATTGAATAATCGGAGGGGTATCGTGGAGTTAACAGATAAATACCAAAAAGTAGATTATGGAAAGCTTATTTATCTGGAGCGTGTGAAACAACGATTGACCCAAAACGAGCTTTCTCATGGCATATGTTCCGTCCCATATTTGAGCAAATTGGAGAATCAGCGGATTTCTGATCCCAATCCTGAGACAGTTTCCCTTCTCCTTGAAAAACTGACGGTTGATTATCGCTCTCAGGTATCACGGGTCCAGGAAGTTTTGGAAGATATGGAACATTGGTACAGCTGTATAACAAGTAAAAATGACAGCCAAATGGAAAGTTATTATCAGAAACTGAAATCTCTTCCTTTGCACTATTATCCTGATTTGACGATCTGGTTCCAATTGATTGCTATTCGTTATTTCATACGTAAACACGACACGTTACAGGCTGAAATGTCCCTCCAAAAGCTTTCTGCTAAAGAAAATAAGCTGGATCGTTACCAGACTTTCTATTATCTTTACTTTTCAGGATTAATAGATTGCTTGAAGCAGCATTACAAGGATGGACTCCTGAATCTTCATGAGGCTGAAGAATTCGCGAAAGAACAAGGTATCCATGATTCGGAACTGCTTTACCACCTGGCGCTTACCTATAGCCACATCAGCCATTCCTCACTTGCTATCTACTACAGTCAAATTGCCAAACGATATTTTGATCAGACGATGAACATCCACCGGGGGGTAGACTGTCAGGTTATCCTGGGAATCAACTTTTTGAGAATCAATAGGTATGACAGTGCGGAGAAAGTTTTCAAAGATATCCTTCGTATCAGTCAATCCATCAACGATACCCAGCTGGTCGGAAAGACATATCATAATCTCGGTTTTCTTTATGCTGAAAAAGGGGAACTGGAGGCAGCGCTGCGTTACTATTACAAAGCGTTGGAAATTAAGAAGGAATACAGCAAAGGGTACTATAGCACCGTACTTCGCGTCATCCATGCCCATCAACAGCGCGGAGAAACCGGACAGGCCATGGCATGGGTCGATGAAGTGCTTGAAAACGATGATCATGAGCCGGATACGACGATCCAATTCAAGCTGAAAAAACTGGAGTTAGCGGGGGAAGGCGATGATTACTATCAATATATCAATGACATCGCGCTGCCTTACTTTTTGAAAGTAAATGATAAAAAAAGTATAAATCGCTATTGCCAAAAAGCCGCTCTCTATTATGAAGAAAATTTTCATTATAAAAAAGCGAATGGGTTTTACAAATTAATATTAAATCAAGGAGGTGAAATCAGTTGAAAAAAGGACTATTGAAAGTGTTATTACTCTTAATCGTCAGCACCGCAGCGGTTTATGGTACCCCAATGACTGACAGCGCAGCCTATACCCCTGAGACTCCTAACTTCTCCGATGAAGATCATCCAGAGTATTGATACTTAGCGGCAAAAGGACTCCATTCCTACATCCAGGGGAGTCCTTTTGTATTTTCAGGTACATAAAGAAAATTAACTTTAACTTTGGATGAAATGCTAAGTCTATATTAAAGGGATGGTGACAAGCAGGATTTCTTGATCAGATGATGTCGAAACAACACTAAAATAAGAGAAAAGTCTTGATTTATTTGAAACGAAAGTACCGATTTACAGTAAAAGAGAAGGGTATGAGTTTAATAGCGAGGAAGAGGGAACAACGGGGACGGCTGATAGGCCAAGTATGTCCTCTTACATAAACCAACAAATCTGCTCCTAGTTATAACAAATAAGAATGGTAGGGGATATGTATCTTAATGGGGGTCAGTTAAGATGAAATAGACACCTTTCCATATAATCAGAGAGCAGAAATACAAAGATAGATGGAGTAGGTGAACCGATGCAAAAACAGATTACAACAGGTATTGATGGACTGGATACTATTTTATCCGGGGGAATACCCGCAAAATCTACTGTCATTATTGATGGAGCACCGGGAACAGGTAAAACGACGCTGGGTGTACAGTTTCTGTATGAAGGAATCATGCAGGAGGATGAATCTGGGATATTGATCACATTTGAAGAATTTCCTGATCAAATCTATAGTGATGTAAAATCGTCATTTGGATGGGATCTAAGGAAGATGGAGGAAGCAGACAAGCTAAGGGTTGTAGGTGTGTCACCCGATATATTTATGGATCAGATGATGGAGCCTGAAGGGCTTATGGAACAAATGATCAAAGAAATAGGGTGCAAGCGAATAGTAATCGACAGCATCAGCCTGTTCCGTTACTTTGCGGAAGCAGATGGTTTCGATGAGCGCCGGTTATTGTATCAGCTGCGTAATATTTTGCGGAAGTTCGGTTTGGCTTCTTTGTTGATTCAGGAACGATCTAACTTGGACATAAGCCATGTCCCTGATTCCTATTTTATTGTCGATGGTGTAATACGGCTGAGTGTCCGTAAGCATTTAGATGTATTCAGGAAGCGAACGCTGGAAGTGGTCAAAATGCGGGGGACGCGAATTATAGAGGGAGAACATACTTATAGGATAACGGAGCGTGGGCTATATCCAATGATTGCTGCTCAAACCGTTGCCGAGCATAAGAAGGTAAAGGCAGAAAAAGTTTCTACAGGTATTCACGGGCTTGATCGCCTGCTTGATGGCGGAGTGGACCGGGGAGCAGTCTACATGCTTGACACCAACAGCCGTGCCAATTATATGCCCGTAATCGGATCCATCCTTTCTGAACGATTCAGAGCCGGGGACAACCTGTTGGCGGTACTTTCAAGCACTCAGACGCTAGATGATTTAAATAGGCTTCTTTATCATCATCATATTGAGCTGGAAGAAATGGTCAGAGAGCAGCAGATTCACTTTATCGAGCATTATCGTCGTTCTGTACCTGCTGGCTGGGAGAACTCCGTTTTCTATGTGGATCAATTATCTAATGAAGACTACAATCAATTTTTAAAGAATCAGTGTTATCCCTTACTCCACGAGGGAGAAAAAGAATGGTTTGTTTATTATGATTTGAATACGATTATCACGGAGCGGGGAACTGATTATGTACTAAGTTCGTTTGCGAAAGAAGCTGCCTTTGCAAGGTCGCTTGGGATGACGGTACTGGTATTATGCAATTTCAAAGAAGTAGGAGAACAGGTGGCTTCTTTCCTGGAACGTACCACGAATGGTGTATTTAAGACATGGGTTGATGGGTCGAATCAATACCTGCAGGTTACCAAGGCATCTAATGGGCAGCTGTCCGAACCTTATCTACTTGAGAGTATGAAAGAGCACCCGTTTATCCGCTTGATATAGGGGGGAAAACGATGGAGAAAAAAGAGGCTTTGCCGCTTCAGATGGAATGTACGATGTTCTTCCAGTCCAATCCATACATGATTGAATCATTAGCTGGATTGGAAAACAGATTAGGGAGAAGAAAAGAAGACCTTCAACCAGTACTGGAACTATTAGTTCAACAAGGAATCATCCGCAAAACAGGGAAAGAACCTAAGTCCTTATACCGCTATAACGAACCTATGGTTATTACTGAAATGAATATTCCAGATACATTGGAGAGCCCATAATGCAACAATCCGAGCTTTTAGAAGAGTTACAGCAGGTTTATGCGGAGCGGTTTGGACTAACTATTTTGATGACAGATGAAAATGGAGAGCGCTTATCTTCCATTACGGGTGATAATGTTTTGTGCAACCACCTCCTGGATAAAGGAGACCTCTGGGGTCATATCCAGGAAGCTGCAGTTTGGAAGTGGGATGTAACAAAGCCGGCATTTTATGATATTCTTCCTGGAATATATTTTTTGGTTATTCCCATAAGCGGAGAGGATGGACAGGAATACCTGATTTGGGCTGGAGTGTTAGCAGAAGAAGGAAACGACTTGCTCACACTGGGACAATTGAATAACCGCTACGGAACGGAAACCAACTGGGAAGAAATGCTTTCAGAAGCTCCTGCAGTCAAACCAGATAATAAGGACTGGTGGATCCTCAGAAGTACAAGGCTCTCCGGCCTTGTCCAGGCATTACTTAAAGAAGAAAGCAGAAGCAGCGGTTTTGGATGGCAATTACCTTTGTTACAAAAAAGAACAGGATTAGAAAAGCCCGACATTCAAGGGCTTTTTGAACTTTTTCTATCAGAGCGGAAAGATTATGATTTTCTCGGAATAGCAGAAACGCAGGATGAAGAGCAATATAGTATCACTAATGTAGCGGGAAAAGAAGTTCAAAATCTGCCTGGATCTCTGTTTGCACCTGGTGAGGGGTTCCTTGGCAGAGTCGCTATAACTAAAGAGGCGTACTATTGGGAGGACATTGAAAATAACCCTAGATCTTTTTTCTTCCACAGGCGTAACTTTTATCCTAAAACCATTATCTGTCATCCTGTCCAACGTCATGATGGCACTACTGCTGTAGTATTTGGAGGCAGTGTGTCTGTAACCGGAGTATCAAGGCAGGCAATGGACGCAGGGCAATTTATCGCTTCTATGCTGGAGGCAGGTTTATATACGTATGATTTGCAGAAAGAAAATAACCACCAGTTAAATAGACTATCGTCACTGATTGAGATCTGTAAGCTTATGGCTGCTACCCCTGAGGTGAAAAGGATTCTTTATATTCTTGTCGATATAAGCTTGAATCTTGCAGAGGGCCCATTTACCAGCGTAATTTTGAAAGATGAGGAAAGCGATAAAGTTCAGCTGGTTTCCCGCGGAAATATACCTGCCAGTATGGAGGTATATGTAAGGGACGTTATCAAACGCTATTACACAGAAAGGTCAGATACTGGCACAGAAGCACAATTGTATGATACCAGTTGGGGAACGGAGGTAATCGAATGTCCGCTTTTTCACAAACAGGAACTGCTTGGTGTTCTGTGCGTGGGAATAGGAGAAGGCACAGAGCAGCAATTAAAAGAGCAAAGGACATTTTTGGAAACTCTGGCGATCATTGGGGCAATATCATTGCAATTGGCAAAGCAGAACCAGGAATCAGAAAGTACAGCAGGACAGGCGGAGGCCTTGTTTCGTGCGATTGAGCAGTTTAATAAGGAGGCTTTTGACAAAGCGGACACAACGGCAGCACTGGCTGGAGAATTTGCTCAGAAAATAGGGCTGCCTGCTCCGATGGTGAAAGATATTGTTACCGCCTGCCAGCTCTCTTATTATTCCCCTTCTTTTCTTAAGGATATATTAGGGGACAATAAGGTGTCAGATATGGTCAAAGAGGGGCTGGAGCTGCTGGACAATAAAGAAAGTCCCGCATGGGATGAAGTCAGCATCGGCAGTCAGGTAGTAGCGTTGGGCCTTGCCTATGAAAGACATCCGGAAAACTGGGAGGCAGAGGTGCAAAGCGAAGAGGGAATTGTGGAAGAGTTTCGTACCTTTTTAAAAGAAAGGCAAGTATCAGAGCAGGAATTCACACTCCGGGAAGGGATTAGCTCCCCGCCGGAATTGATGGTGGCAGACAGTACGGTGAAAGAGCAAATGAGCCTGTCACCGCGTGAGCATGAGGTTTTGGAATTAGTCATCCAGGGTTTGAATAATAAAGAAATTGCGGAAGAATTGTATATCAGCGGTCATACGGTGAAAAACCATGTGACAAAGATTTTCCAGAAACTCGAAGTGCCTGACCGGGCGCATGCCATATCGAAGGTCTACCAACTGAAATATCAGCACAGTAATCGATGAACCTCCCATTTCGGGAGGTTTTTATTTCACTTTAAAAAATTAACTTATTAAAGGATTAAAGTATAAGAAAAGACTAAGGTTTTCACTATAAGTACTTGGCGACAAGCCAGGTTTTTCTAATGAACCAGGAATTCCTATAGGAAGGAGGGGGTGGGATAGGATAGGAATAGGAATGGATTCTTATTAGACAGGAATCTTGATAACAGGAATGGCGGGGGATATGTTTTCCTGTCGAAACATTGCATAATAAAGCTTGTAAGTTGTTCTTACGAAGCTCAACACCGGATACAAGCTGGAGGTGAAATGGCATGGCAGTAATCAATCTCGATACGAACCAGTTAATCGCTGAAAATGTAACAAGAGCTGATAAGTTTTGGCTGAGATTCAAAGGGCTGATGGGGAGAAAAAGCATCCCGGATGATTTCGCTCTTCATATTATCCCTTGTCCATCGATCCATACCTTCTTCATGAAGTTTCCGATCGATGTCCTGTACCTGGATCAGAGCAATAGGGTCATAGGCATCGAAGAAAATCTTCAGCCGGGAAAAGTGGGGAAGCGTTTCTCTGGTGGACACTCTGTTATCGAGCTGCCAGCCAGGAAAATCGCCCAGACCGAGGTCGCAGTTGGACAAACCGTGACTTTTGTAGAAGAGAAGTTGAGCAAGCGTGCTGTTGAGTAGGTTAGTCATTATACATTTATATAAAAGGAGAGGTTCACATGTTAGAAATGTTTAAAGGTTTGTTTATTGAAGAAGAAGGTCAAGGGATGACAGAATACGGTTTGATTTTGGGTCTTATCGCTGTCGTGGTAATTGGTGCTTTAGGGTTTTTGGGTGGTAGTATTAATGACTTATTTAATGGTCTTAAGGATAAAATCCCTACTGTTGGTGGAGATGTTTAATTAAACTTTGGGGACCCTATCTTATAGGGTCCTTTCTAGTAAATCTATCAAAAAACGAATGAAAGGATGGCCGTTATGCTGGATGTTTTCTTGCTTATCATTCTATTAATCTGTGTCATCACAGATATTAAAAATAGAAAAATCTATAACAAGGTGATTTACCCTGCCTTACTGTTTACATTCATCTTCCATTTCGCAGTCAGCGGATGGACAGGGATCAGCCATTCTTTCCTTGGTTTTTTGATTGGCTTCAGCATTCTACTGATTCCATATTTCCTCGGGGGAATGGGCGCGGGGGATGTAAAGCTGCTTGGACTGATCGGAGCGATCAAAGGGGGAGCTTTTGTGTTTCAGTCGTTCCTTTATATCGCTTTAATCGGCGCTTTGATGGCAGTGCTGATTATCGTCTTCCGGAGGGGAATATTTAAATCGATTCTTTACTATTTTGCCAGTTTAAGAGGCGGCGTCAAACTTCCTGGCGGCATTTCTAGAGGATCCCTGACGGCTACCTATCCATACGGCGTAGCGATCGCTCTCGGAGCGGTAGTGGGGATGGCCATAGAAGGGACCCTTCTGCCATGGTAAGGAAAGAGGACGGGCAGTCACTTGTGGAATTTGCGCTTGTCCTTCCGGTCCTTCTCCTATTGGTGGTTGGAATCTTTGATTTTGGCCGGGTGCTGTATACCCACCTGCAAATGGAGCTTGTCGCTCAGGAAGCTGTCCGTCTGGGCGGACTGGGACAGGGAGATGAAGCGATTGAATCGTATGCAGTCGAGCGATTCCATGCAGGAGATCCTGCCAAGCTGAATGTCTTAGTAACGCCGACAGCAGCCGAGCGCAGTTCCGGGGACTATGTAAAGGTGACGTTAACCTATCCGGAAACCCTTTTACAGCCGCTTGGCAATGCCTCGATTCCTTATACAGTTACCACCAGTTCAACGATACGAGTCGAATGAGGGAAAAGACTATGAAAAGATTTTGGAACCGCATGATAAAAAAAGAAAATGGTAATGCGATCGTTCTTGTTGCTCTGGCAATGGGAGGGATGATTGCACTAACAGGGCTGGTCATCGATGGCGGCCATTTATTCATGAATAAAAGCCACCTTCAAAAGACAGCGAATGCAGCAGCATTGTCCGGTGCCCAGGAACTTTTAAATGATAATGCAGCAGTGCGTGCGGTCGTTGACGAAGTACTGGCAGCCCATGATGAGAGGGAAAGTTTGTTGGAGCCTTTTAGCCCTGAAAAACAGGTCCATGTCAAACTCAAACGGGATGTACCATTATTTTTTTCGTCATTGTTCGGGGTGGAGCACTTACCTGTAGCTGCAGAAGCAAAAGCAGGCATAAACCCAATGGGAGAAACGAAGGGGGCTGTCCCGCTTGGAATTAATGAATCCGTTGAGCTTATTTATGGAAACACGTATCAATTGAAAGTAGATGCCGGCGATTCAGAAGCCGGTAATTTTGGTGTACTTGCCCTGGAAGGTCCGGGCGCAAAGTCTTATGAAGAAAGTTTGACGCACGGGTTTGATGAAAATTTGAAAGTCGGGACTGTGATCAACACCCAGACAGGTAATATCGCGGGAGCTACAAGAAGAGGAATTGATTTTCGGATCAATGAATGTCCGAATCCAGAAGGAAATATGCAAGTGCGCGATTGTGAAAGAATCATGAAAGTCATCGTTTACAAGCCCGAAGAACAGGCGACAAATCAGCTAAAGAGTGTTCGGATAACCGGGTTTGCTTATTTTTATGTAACGGAGCGGATGGGGCAAAATGATGATTCCATCCAAGGGGTCTTCATCCGGCGCGCAGGAGATGGCACGGCAGGCGGGGAAGGTACGCCTGATCGCGGTGCATACGCGATACGATTAATGGAGTAGGTGAACACGAATGAAACCGAAAAGAATATTAACTCTGGCGCTATTATCAGGTCTTATTACAACAGGCGTCTTTTATTTATTCATGAACCAGGCCAGTTCTAGTTCAGTAGAAAAGGAAGCAGCAAAGATAGAGATTGTTGTTGCTGGTGAGGACATTGAGAAGAATCAGACAATCACAGAAGAACTGCTTACAACCAGGGAATTGGAAGAAAGCGAAGTTCACCCTGAGGCAATCAAAGATACAGCTGAAATAACCGGTAAACTTGCTACTACGGGTATCAAAGCAGGGGAGCCGTTGATGAAGCATCGAGTGCAAAGCGGTGAAGATGAGGATGAAGTTATCGCCAGAAAGGTTACAGAAGGAAACCGGGGTTTTTCGATCGAGGTTGACTACGTGAAATCCGTCTCCAATATGATCGAGCCGGAGGATTATGTTGATATCGTAGTTAGCATTGGAAAAGAAGAAGCAACTACCTCTGAACTTATTCAGGAAAAAGTAAGGGTGCTAGCGGTCGGAAAGCGGATGGTCGAAAAGAAACCAGATGCACCAGATGAAGAGTATCACGCCGTTACGCTGGAACTGAATCAGGAAGATACGGTCAAAGTGATCAATGCCAGCGAGCGAGGCAGGCTGCATTTAGCGCTTCACAGTAAGGTGACAGGACAGGAAAAGGAAACAGCAGAGGAAAAAGAGCAGAAAGAAACAGCTGCGGAATTGGATCCACTGCCTTCCAGATCAGTCATTCGTTCCGGCCCAGGGCTTGATCAAGGTGTCATCACGGTTGTAGATCAAGGCACCGTGTTACGTGATTTAGAAAAGGAAGCAACTGATGAAGACGGGCGGATTTGGTTGAACGTGGAAACACCTGATCAGCAGGAAGGCTGGATCAGCTCAAGAATCATCAAGTATAAGGATGAATAAATGGAGAAGGGGCTGACAGGTACGATGGAGCATCAACAAGCTATCGATTCCGGTTTTGAAAATAAGGTAGTTGCCGTTTGCAGTGCTACCGGCGGCATGGGAAGAACGACCATCGCAGTCAATCTGGCAGCCCTGGCTGCCAAAAACAAAAAGAAGGTCACTATTCTCGATGGCGACCTGCAATTTGGAGATGCGGCGATGGCCCTGGATATGAAAGGGGAAAATACCATCCAGCACATCGTAGAGAAGCATGATTTGGCCAATAGCCAAAATTATTGCCTGAAGCATGAGAGTGGGGTTCAGTTACTGGCTGCGCCAACACGTCCAGAGTATGCAGATTTAATTACACCTGACAGCCTGGTCAGAATACTGAAAGAGACAGCTTCACGTGCGCAATTGTTACTGGTGGATGTTCAGGCTGGTCTGACAGAACATAATATCCAGCTTTTAGAACAAGTGGACCGCATTCTGGTTGTGACGACCCCAGGTATGGCTGCATTGAAAAATACAAAATTAATGATCGAAACGCTGGATGCTCTCGGATGGAAAGATAAGGCGAGCGTAATTGTCAATAAATCAACCGGTCCGACGTTAATGGATGTCCATGACATAACGGAGCTGTTACAAGTGGAAGAAGCTTTTTATTTACCGGATGAAGATAAGCATGTTCCGCTTGCTTTTGATCGAGGCATACCAGTGGTGATCAGCCACCCCAAGCTTCCGTTTTCTAAAGAATTAGCTAAAATCAATGAGCACTTGTTTCCACCTGCATTATCGGAAACGACTGAACACATAACACTGTCCAGACGACTTATTAAAAAGTTTAAAGGTTTGAGGGGGAAAGATGATGAGTTTATTAGCAAAACTGCAATCAAAACATCAAGGGGAAGCTGAAACGACGGAACGTACAGCGGTGATAGCAGAAGTACCTGAAGAAAAAGGTCATCCGCCTCTGACAACAAAAGAAGCTGCGCCTGCCCTTGATCCCATCAAGCCGAAGAAGCAGAAGAAAGAAAGAAAACAAGTGAAAGCGGAAAAAGTGACAGATGAACATAAAGAGCTGAAAGACTTAATCTTTAAGCACATTTTGAAGGAACGTCAGGATGAAGATGTAGAAGAAATTATCGCTGATTTGGATGGCATCATTGAAGAAATTTTTAATGAAAATGAAGATTTGAATGCGGTCAATGACCTTTCCCAACTAAAAGCTGAAATCACCAATGACTTGACCGGGTACGGCCCAATCAACCCACTGCTACTGGATGAGGAAGTAACAGAGGTGATGGTAAACGGTCCTCAACAAGTATATGCCGAGCGGGGCGGGAGATTAGAGCTGACAGATATCACTTTCCGGGATAACGACCATGTTATGGCTGTACTGGAGAAAATCGTCGCACCGCTTGGACGAAGAGTGGATGAAAGCAGCCCGATGGTAGACGCACGGCTTAAGGACGGATCGCGGGTGAATGCGATTATACCACCGCTGGCGTTGGGCGGACCGACGATCACGATTCGAAAATTCTCGAAAGATCCTTTTACCATCCATGATTTAATCAAGTTTGGTACGTTGACAGAAGAAATGGCAGCCTTCATCAAAGCCTGTGTCGAAGCGAAGCTGAATATATTTGTCAGTGGGGGAACAGGTTCCGGAAAAACGACAACCCTAAATGTATTATCTTCGTTCATCTCCAACAAAGACCGTATCGTGACAATTGAAGATGCTGCCGAGCTCCAGCTGGGACAGGAGCATGTCGTATCGCTGGAAACCCGTCCGCCTAATATTGAAGGAAAAGGCTCTATTACGATACGTGACCTGGTCCGGAACTCGCTTCGGATGCGACCGGACAGAATTGTCATCGGTGAGGTGCGAAGCGGGGAAGCGCTTGATATGCTGCAGGCGATGAACACCGGGCATGATGGCTCACTGGCGACGGGCCATTCGAACAGTCCCCGTGACATGGTCGCCCGACTGGAAACGATGGTATTGATGGCCGGTATGGAACTCCCTATTAAAGCAATCCGGGAACAAATTGCCGGGGCTCTCGATGTCATCATTCAGCAATCCCGCCTGAAGGATGGCTCACGAAGAATCACCAATATTACAGAGGTGCAGGGGTTAGAAGGAGATATTATCGTATTACAGGACATTTTTACGTTCAAGCAGTTTGGCGTCGATGATAATGGAAAGATCATTGGAAAGCTGGTGCCGACAGGAGTCCGTCCTAAATTTTATGAACGCATGGAATATGAGGGCATCCACCTCCCTGCCTCTATTTTTATGGAAAAAGGAGAATGATAGATGCAGTGGATTTTTTTGATCTCCCTATTCTTTACGATCTTTCTCATCATGCTGGCAATTACGTTGCGGAACCAATCAGACACGGATGCTCATGCAGACAATAGCCCCCTGACATTCAAGGATGCGCTGAAAAAAGCCAACCAGCAGCTGAAGCTCCTGCTGCTCAGGAAAAAGAAAACAACCAGGAATAAAGCCCGCCTCGAACAGCAGATCAGTGCAGCCGGTCTTTCGATGAAAGTGGAGGAATTCATTATATTCAAATGGTTCGCCGTCATTATTATCGGTGGAATCTTTCATTTGATTTTTAACGATATATTCCTGGTATTGGTCGGCGCAATTATCGGCCTGATCCTGCCAGGACTTTGGCTCAAAAGGAAGCAGGCGAAGCGGCTGAAGGAATTCAATGCTGGTCTGCCAGGAATGCTGACCTCGATTATCGGTTCGCTTCGTGCCGGATTCAGCTTTCCTCAGTCTCTGCAAATGGTGGGAGAAGAGTCTTATTCGCCGATAAAAGAAGAAGTTCAGCATGTATTGAAGGCGATGCAATACGGGACAAGTATCGAGGAGGCTCTGGTTGACTGGAAAAAGCGGATGCCGAGCGATGATTTATCCTTATTAGTCGAAGCCATCCTCATTCAGCGGCAGGTCGGGGGGAACCTTGCTTACCTGCTTGATAAAATTGTAGAAACGACCCGGGAACGGACAAAAATTGAAAACCAGATTAAAACACTGACTGCCCAGGGGAGGCTCTCGGGCATCATCATCAGCCTGCTCCCGGTAGTGCTTGGTATTATCATTTATATGATGAATCCTGATTACATCGGTACACTTTTCACTAATCCAATCGGTCAGGGGATGCTCGTCGCTGCCGGCATTGGGGGAATCATCGGTTTTATGTTGATTCGAAAAATCACGACCATCGAGGTGTAAATTATGCTGTTTATATATATAAGCTTTTTCATATTTTCGTTCCTGCTTACCTATGCACTGGCAGCATTACGCGCAGAAAAGAAATGGTTGGTGAAAAGGCGAATCGATGATTTTATAACAGCCCCTGCAGGTATGGGCGGGGAGATAGAAGTGGAAGACCCCTCCTTTTATAAACGGGTAGTAGAACCCGAGTGGAAAAAACTGAAGCGGCATTATCAAAGACGTTTAGGGAGAGAAAAAGCCTCTAAATTAGAACTTAAGCTGTTACAGGCAGGGCAGCCATTTGGTTTTATTCCTGTGGAATTTAAAATATTCCAGCTCGTACTAGTCAGCCTATTCTTCCTGGTGGGGGCAGGAGCGGGAATAATGGCTGGTACAAGCCTGGTGTTCATCATTTTGTTCGCTGTCCTTGGTGCAGGATTTTCCTCCGTTGTACTTAACCATTTCTTAAAAGCGAGAGCATTGAAGCGCAGTAAAACAGCTGTGAAAGAACTGCCGGACACTCTTGATTTATTGACTATCAGTTTAGAGGGAGGACTTGGCTTTGATGCTGCACTAAGTAAAGTGGTAGCCAGAAAGCATGGGGTGTTATCGGATGAATTCAAAGTGTGTCTGGAAGAAATCCGGTTAGGCAAGACAAGAAAAGAAGCGTTAAGCGGAATAAACGAACGGCTTGGTGCAGAAGAACTGAAGTCATTGATTTATAATATTGTCCAGGCAGAGAAGCTTGGCATAGGGATGGTTTCTGTCCTAAGAGTCCAGACCGAAGATATCCGGGAACAGCGAAAGCAAAGAGCGGAAGAGGCTGCCATGAAAGCCCCGATCAAAATGATGTTCCCCTTGGTGTTGTTCATTTTTCCTACGCTGTTTATTATTCTGCTGGGACCGGCCATTCTCCAGTTTCTGGATGCATTTAAATAAAGGTAGGATCGTTATAGACAGAAAGGACATAACAATACGACACCGCCAAAGAGACCCTGGCAACACTGCCAGGGTCTCTTTGTAATAAATATTTTTGAGAAGCTTGGATAAATTTGGGTGAATACAGGAGACACAGTAGAAAGGTCTTCTGTTTGAAAATTATTTATACTGTTCTGGAAAACTTGTAATATCAATGCCCCAGACTAACGGCATCAGCAAATAGATGAAGATCGAAATAATGAATATAGCCAGTATATTTAAAAAGAAACCGGCTTTTGCCATGTCTGGGATCCTTAAGTATCCGGACCCAAAGACAACAGCGTTAGGTGGAGTGGCCACTGGAAGCATAAAGGCACATGAAGCAGCCAGTCCAGCACCAATCATCAAACTGTATGGATGGACATTAATGGCTGCTGCGAGAGAAGCCATAATCGGGAACATCATGGTTCCGGTAGCTGTGTTGGATGTAATCTCTGTCAGGAAAATGACGAGACCGATAACAGCGAGCAGGATAATAAAGAAATTCACGTTAGCAAGCACGGTCAATTGCTCCCCAAACCATTCTGCCAGACCTGATTGACTGAACCCGGCAGCTATTGCAAGACCCCCTCCAAATAATAACAGGATACCCCAAGGCAATTGTTTGGCCGTATCCCAATCTATCAAAGCTTCGCCTCGATAGCGTTTGGATGGGATGACAAAAAGAATTAAGGAAGCAGCAATGGCGATGATGGCGTCATCGATGCCTGGGATGAATTCAGATAATAAAAATGATCTGGTGATCCAGGCTAAAGCAGCAAATGTGAAGACACCCATGACTGCTTTTTCTTCTGGTGTCATCTTTCCTAAAGCTGTCTGTTCATCACGGATGACCTTTTGGCCGCCGGGAAGTTGATCCATCTTCATTTTATAGGCGACTTTCACCAGGTAGATCCAGGCGATAATTAAGAATATTGCGGAAATAGGTACCCCGAATAACATCCAGCGGGCAAATGAAATTTCAACCCCATATAATTCGGATACTACCCCGGCAAATATCGTATTCGGCGGCGTTCCAATTAAGGTTCCCAGTCCCCCTATGGAAGCGGAGTAGGCGATACCCAGCATCAGCGCTTTACCGAAATTGAAATTTTCAGGGCTTGTATCAATAGAGTCGTCATCCTTCAATAAATCGGATACTTGATAAATGATTGCAAGGCCGATCGGAACCATCATCATAGCTGTGGCTGTATTTGAAATCCACATGGATAATCCGCCAGTTGCGACCATAAACCCTAGAATGATTCGTTCTGTACTGGTTCCGATTAAAGAGATGATCCACAGCGCTATTCGTTTATGTAAATTCCAGCGCTGCATTGCTAATGCGATGATGAAACCACCCATGAACAGGAAGATTGTATCTGATCCATAGGAAGAAGCTGTTGCATCCATGTCGAGTCCGCCAGTCAATGGAAACAAGACAATCGGGAGCAGGGATGTGGCAGGAATAGGAATCGCTTCTGTGATCCACCAGGTGGCTATCCAAAGTGTCGATGCCAGAATAGCTACACCTTCTGCAGAGAGTGATTCTGGTTTCACGAATAGTAAAGTTAATAAAAATAAGAGCGGGCCCAGCCATAGACCGATTTTTTGTCTGGTATCGAATCCGGAAGGGGGTTCATCACCTTCCTGCTTATGTCGGGTGCTTTCAGCAGATTCTGTGTCCCACTCGGTGTTTCCGCTTACAGAAAACCGCAGCAGGTCTTTTGCTTCATGGTGCATATTCCACATCCGCTTCCAAACAGCAGATGCACTACTAATAATGTTCATTTTTCCTACCTCCTTGTTAGTGTCACTGGTATTTACCACCATAACATAAATCAATAACTGATTATTTAATCAAACATAAAATTTCGACAATTTACCCAGAGACAAGTCCTTAATTAAGGGAAAAAAGACCATCTTGGATAGGTCGATGGTCTTTCCTGAGATTTTAAAACAGCTTACCTTGTCTATATAGGATAGTCGATAGTTTGGTTACAGCATGGATATAGCAGTTTTGCCGCAATGGGAATGGATCTTTGAAAAATTGCGGAAAGATCGTGTCTAACGTATGCTGCATCTTATCGTATAACAACTCAAAAATCTGATCTTCTGTATAGAATTGTGTTTCCCTTCCTTGCATCCATTCAAAGTAAGAAACGATGACACCACCAGCATTAGCGAGTATATCAGGAACGATGAGCACTCCACCTTCACTTAAATACTCATCTGCATCTTCTGTAACCGGGGCATTGGCGCCTTCCACAATCAGACGGGCTTTTATATTTTCCATATTACCCGGGTGAATCTGATCTTCTAAGGCTGCCAGAAACAGAGCATCTACCTCCTGTTCGAGTAAATCATCACGATCGTGGACAGTAGCTTTGATATCATGTTCTGCCAACGCTTCTTCATCGGCAGGGAGGTCCCCTTCATGGTCCATGGTATACTCAATCAAAGCCGGAATGTCTAGCCCATCTGAATTATACAACATGACGTTGTGGTCGCTGACGGCAACAACTTTATTTTGCAGGTAATCACATTGATAAGCTTGAAGAGCAGCGACAGAGCCCACATTTCCAAATCCCTGAATGGCTATTGTCAGAGGACGGCCATAATGTTCCATGGCTGTTCTGGCAAACCGGTTGTCACTGTCTTCCATCCAGGTTTCGTTATTTTTGATAAAGTTGTGCATCATATACCGGAAAGTAAAATACACCCCTTTACCAGTAGCTTCCCTTCTGCCTAAAGAGCCACCGTTTATGACACTTTTACCCGTAAAGCTGCCGCGGTAAGTCTGGCCTGGGTGGATGGTTTTGTATTCAGCCATCATCCAATCCATTTCCCGTTCGCTTGTCCCGACATCGGGAGCTGGTATATCTTTTTCCGTCCCTAAAATATCACTGAAATATTGCACATACTTTTTACAAATCAAATTCAGTTCTTTAGGGGAATATTCCCGGGGGTTGATAATGACTCCGCCTTTTCCCCCACCGAAAGGTACTTCGTGAAGCGCGTTCTTTAAAGTCATCAGCTTAGCGAGGTTGGAGACCTCATCTTCATTTACAGATTCGTGAAAGCGGATGCCTCCTTTGTAAGGTCCTAATGTATTGTTATGTTGAACCCGGAAAGCGGGGATGCGGACGACGGTTCCATTTTCTAATGCAATTCGAAGAAAGGATTTATTGATATGGTTTGGAGTCGATAGTATGGACACCAAGGATTTGAATGCCTGACGTCTGGGATTGCCCTGTAAGTCCGGTAAAAACGTTTCGTCTTCCAGTAGTGCGTTCAATGACCTCCCGATAATGTCTTCTGTCTTTTTTTTCATAAAAATACATACCCTCCTACAAGTAGAATGAGTGCTATTAGTTATACCTTCCCCTTTATTACAAAATAGTAATCGTAAAGTTACACAGAGATAACAAACCATGACCTGCGAAAGGAATCTGTGATAAACTAGAAAGCTAGCAAGCCTATTTATTGGAGGTTTCAGTAGACGTGATGAAGAAAAATTCAGGAGCAGGTGTCCGGACAAAGCTATACGATTTTGTGCACCATCCTTACTTTACTAATACCGTACTATTCCTAATTTTTATCAATTCAATTACCATAGGTTTGGAAACCTATCCGGGAATTTTCAGGGAATATCAAAACTGGTTTGTTTTCATAGAAGGGTTCTTTCTGTGGTTTTTCACCATAGAAATCATTTTGAGAATTATTGCCCACCGGCCTGTGCTGCATTTCTTTAAAAATGGCTGGAATATCTTCGATTTCATTATTATCGGCGGGGTGCTGATTTTCAGTGGTACTCATTATATTTCTACTTTACGGATTCTTCGTGTTTTGCGAGTAATGCGTACCGTTTCCGTCAGCCCGTCACTGCAGCGTCTGACCACTGCATTGTTACGAACCGTTCCTGCTATGGCGAACATCCTTCTGTTACTAGCGATTGTGTTTTATGTGTTTGCTGTGATTGGAGTTATTTTATACCGTGATCTGGCACCTGAGTACTTCGGTTCCCTTCATTTATCTATGGTGACATTGTTTCAGGTAGTTACACTGGAATCCTGGGCGAGTGGTGTGTTCCGGCCAATATTTGAAGAGGATCCATGGTCGTGGATTTATTTTATTTCTTTCATCTTGATCGGTACCTTCATCGTTCTTAATTTGTTTGTCGGGGAAATCGTCAATAATGTCCAGAAGGTTAATGAAATGTATGAAACGAAGATGAAAGAAAAAGAAGGAAAAAAAGAAGTGGACCATGAGATGCTATTAAGAGAAATTGCCGAACTGAAAGCGATGATAAAAGAAAATCAGCACAACAAATAAAGGCGGCCCAAACGGCCGCCTTTTTTAAATGTCTAGGAAATTATAAAATTTTCTTTTTGTGGATAACTTTATGCGGTGGGTTTCATCCAGCTCCAGCGCCTACCCCCTCGAGGTCTTAAGCTTGTCGGGGGTGAGCAAGGCGCTTGCGCTTTTGTTCTTAAATTATTCACTTTCAGTCGGAGCGTCATTATCAGGTGTCTTTTGTAATACTTTCAAACCTTGGCCCATATCAGAAGCGAGGACGTAGTTCCGATCTACATAAACACCCCAGATGTTAGAACGACTAGGTATATAAGCTCCCGTTTCAACTGGATTTGCCGGATCGGTGATATCCACTGCCCGTACACCCCCGGAATAGTGGGATAGGTAAAGGGTGTTGCCTCTAACTTTAGGGTCATGGACAGTAGCGCCGCCTGGTATTGTTTCAGTAAAGTCTGTCTTAAAAGAACTTAGCGGGGTAGGGTTTGCCTTATCCTTTATGTCATAAATCATTGTGTATCCATAGGCTGATTCAAAGCCTTCACGAACAGGACCGAATACTTCTCTCGTTTCAATCAGAACATTTCCGCCTTTAGCAAGTGTGGAAGAATGCGCTGCCCCTTGAACAGTCGGAGCGAAGTCAGTTCTTCCCAGATAAACCGGGTTTTCAGGGTCCTTGATATCAAGAATAATCGTTCCTAAATCCCAATAAGAAAGGTAGGCAGTTTCACCATTATTATCTGTCATGACACTATGGGCAAAAGCGGCACGGCTGATTCCGTCTTCATCTGTCCAGTTGTAGCCATCATAGTTGTCATCGCTAACTTCTTCGATATGATCCCTTGGATCGAATTGGTAGATGGATTCAGGTTTCGCCGGGTCACTGACGTCGACTAAATGAACGTCCATCTGCTCGCCATGGGAATAATAGTCAGCATAACAGTTGGCTGTCAACACGTAGGGTTTACCATTTTGTACGGTCAAATATAGTTCGTGAGTGCCTCTTGCCCCAGATGTATCCTCCCAGAACCCAAGTTTTTCTGGATTTTCGGGGTCGGTAACATCATACAGCAAGAAACCGCCTGTCGCATCTGATCCCGTCTCCATTTTTTGCACGCTGACAGCTGCAAGGTCACCTTTAAAGTCAGGAGTGTTTACTGATTTTACAATCACTTTTTCCTGCCAGGTGCCTTCATGGTGGGCGAAGGAAGCTACTTCTTTTGGATTGGCAGGGTCTTTCATGTCAAAGACCCGGACACCGCCCTCCCCGCCATTGGCTGAGTGAGTGCCTAAGTAAGCATAGCCCTTGTGACTATACACATCACCTGTAGAATTTTTCACTCCATCCTTCACTTCCTGAAGTTCTACGGCAGCAACTTCTTTCCAGTGGCCGACATTTTTAGTTCCTTCTAAGAGTGGAACCGATAGTTCCGCACCTTCCAGGTTTTCACCTTTTTCTCCACCTCCACCTAGCTCGTCATGGGCGAATGCTGTGGCAGGAATCAGGGAAAATGTCAATGCACCAGCTAGCGTTAAATTCAATAACTGTTTCTTTTTCAAAATGGAAACCTCCTGAATGATAATGTATTGATCTCCATTCCCGGGTTGGAGGGTTTTTCCAAATTCAGTATATCCTAGCTGGATGTTATTAACAATAAATTATGAATTTTCAGTAAAATAAGCCTGCATAAATAAGTATTTGTTCCTAACACATGAATTACATTACTCTGTGGTTTTATCTGTTTAAATGTTGGAGATGAGGAGGAGCGATGTTGGTTTAGAAAGGATTCATAGTGGAAAACTTACGTGGAGCAAGTACTATCATATAGAGAAGGTGAAAGTGTTGATCATTCGATTCGGTTATGTCGCTCATGCTTTGAACCTGTGGAATGCTTCTCCGCAGAAAACAATGACATTTTCCCGCTGGAAGCAGTT
Organism: Thalassobacillus devorans; assembly: GCF_011761345.1. Classification (GTDB taxonomy): domain Bacteria; phylum Bacillota; class Bacilli; order Bacillales; family Halobacillaceae; genus Thalassobacillus; species Thalassobacillus devorans. The sequence continues at coordinate 138,615 of NZ_JAASRY010000006.1, read as the reverse complement.
AGGGGAAGAGGAAAGAAAAGCTAAACTACATGAAATTACGAGGAAAAACCTCCATCATACGCTACGTGCCCTTCATTATAATATTGCTCATGAAATCAAGCTGTATCGATTATCATCCTCCATTGTTCCATTAGCCACACATGAGGAAGTGGACTGGGATTACATAACACCATTCCGGGAGCTTTATGAGGCAATTGGTGAGTTGGTAAAAAAACATGAAATCCGGACGAGCTTCCATCCCAATCAATTTACGTTATTTACAAGCGACAAACCGCATGTGACCCGTAATGCCGTGCGGGATATGGAGTACCATTATAGCGTAGCTGAAGCAATGGGTCTGGAACAAGAATTATCCATTAATATTCACGTAGGCGGTGCCTATGGAAATAAAAAGGAAGCCGTCGGCAGGTTTCATGACAACCTGATTCAGCTTCCAGACCACATAAAAAAACAGATGACTTTAGAGAACGATGATAAAACCTATACCGCTGGCGAAACTTTGGATATCTGTGAACAGGAATCAATTCCGTTGATGTTTGATTATCATCATTATATAGCTAATCATGACGAGGGGGAGAGCCTGGAGGCTATTCTTCCACGCTTTATGAAGACGTGGGATCATACTCGCCATCGGCCGAAAATTCATGTTTCCTCTCCTAAGTCGGAACAGGCGTTCCGAAGCCATGCCGATTATGTGAGTCTGGACTTTTTGCAGCCTTTGATCAAAGACTTGAAACGTATCGGCCGATCTGTTGACGTAATGGTCGAAGCAAAAGCAAAGGATCGCGCACTGCTTCAGCTGGTCGAGGAAATGGCAGCCAAGCGTGGCGTGAAGCGTATCGGAGGAGCTACTTTAGAATTATAAGCAGCTTATTCACGATTATGTACTTCAAAAGCCGCGCGAATGCCAGATTCAATCGCTCCTTCGATCCACCCATGAAAAGAAGAGGTATGTTCACCCGCGAAGTGCAGTCGCTGTTCAGGTAGAGGGATGATATCCGCATAGTTTACTTCCTGATTAGGGGTAAATAGGGTAAAGCATCCAGATGAAAATGGATTTTGACTCCAATTAAATGTGACTCCCTGAATAAATTCATTGTACACCTGCGGACCGTAAACTTCCGCAAGCCCATCTAATGCCAGCTGGATATGTTCCTCTTTGGGACGGCTGTTCCACAAGAGAGCATTATGTCCCCAACTATAGCTGGCGAGAAGGACGGCGGGCCCGGGACTTCCAATATCCCAGCTTGGTACATAAGAAAACCGGATCGGAGTATCGGAGATAATATTCCCGAGTTGTTGTTGCTCCCAAAAACGGCTCTTGAACTCAAGGGCTATTTTTACAGAGGGGATATTGGGCAACTCTTTAATGACCGACCATTTTTCAAAAGAAATAGAATCATTGGGCTCTACCTTGACAAACTGGAAAGCTGTAAATGGAATGGTAGTGATTCCGAAGTCGCCGCGAAAATAATGGGATTCCCCTGTCACCTTGTCCTTGGTTTGAAACAATATCTCATTATCTTTCTGAATAATTTTAGTGACTTCCTGGTTCAGATAGATTCGATCCCCCAGCTCAGGCAAAAATGCCCTTGGAAGCTGGTCGTTCCCCCCGGGGATTTGATAAAATTCAGTAGTCTTACTGAAAATAGGGTAGATGATGTCTGTCAGAATATCGACGAATGAGAATTCCGGAAAGCCTTCTATGCCTAATAGAACGCTGATTTTTCTAATAGCGTTTACCGACAAGGGTTGACCGAGCGGGTTATTCTTTAGAAAGTCTCCCATAGAGTAACGGGCAAATGTTTCACGCAGTTCTTCTTGTTGTTCTTCATTGCTTCTACTGTATAATTCGAGGAATGGTTGGACAGCAGATAAAAGCAGTTCTGTTGCTGTCTTTCCTTTTTCCCAATCTTCCACAGGGAAATTTAATAAATCCGGATTCTCTTCATATTCTTTACGTGTGACGATACGACCATTAGCAAAAAGCAGGTCGTGGGGAGAGGTATTAACAAATTTAGCTACAGGCAGTCTGAACCGGCGTATGTACTCGAAAACGAGGGCATGGTTATCGGGAATACGCATGGCTCCTAAATCGATATAGTTGCCTTGGTGAAAGGGCTGCCTGAGTGTGAAAACCCTTCCTCCGATACGGTCATTTCCCTCCAGAATGGTGACCTCATGTCCAGCTTTTCTTAATAGAAGAGCGGCGGTTAAACCAGCCATTCCCGCACCCGCTATCACTACTTTTTTCGGCCGTGACTTAGGCTGAAGCCCTTCTCTTAATAGTTTAATCATATCTTCTGGATAGTTAAGTTCCTGATAAGCTCTTTTTTTCATTCGTCCACCTCCCTTTTCCCATAATATGCTAAGGGGAGGTCTTGTATGAGGAGAAGAAGGAAGGCTGTATCATAGAAAAAGACGAGCACTTCGCCGGCGCCCGTCTTTACATTCTAGTTCAATAGTTTTTGAATATCCGTCTCTATATCTTCTGGCTTTGTTTGGGGTGCGTAGCGATCGACGACATTGCCGTTTTGATCGACGAGGAATTTTGTGAAGTTCCACTTGACCTGATCGGAAACCATTCCGGGTGCTTCTTTTACCAGATGCTGAAAAAGTGGATGGGTATCTTTGCCTTTTACATCAACCTTGCTGAACATTGGAAAGGTAACACCGTAATTGACCTTACAAAACTCCTGGATATCTTGTTCCGTTCCAGGTTCCTGATTCATGAACTGGTTGCTAGGAAATCCAAGTACTTCTAAGCCCTGCTCGTTATACTTATCGTAAAGCTCTTGCAGGCCTTCATACTGGGGTGTGAACCCGCATTTGCTGGCTGTGTTGACAACCAGCAGTACTTTTCCTTTGAAATCAGCCAGGGACTTTTCGTCTCCTGTAATCATTACTGCTGAAAAACCATGCACATTGCTCATGATAACGCCTCCCTTTTAATTCAAAACCTATCAGCATTCAACATGCAAGTCAAAAGATAAAGCAGCTTACATAAAAAATACAGCCAGCGAAGGATCATTCTCCTGCACGCTGGCTGTATGTTTATTTTGCTGCCGAGCATTTATAGCTATCGACGCTGACTCCTGTTTCAGCGGGAAGTAATAGCTCCACCACTGCTTCTCCTGGAAAGGAGGAAGCGAGCTTGCGTTTCACTGTTTCTCCTTTTCCAGGTGGGGTGAAGCATAGAAGAATCGGGCCGGCACCGCTGATAGCTACACCGTAGATTGGTAATGATTCTTTTAATGTCATGACTGTTTCCCATTCCGGAATCGACTGGGTCCGGTAAGGTTGATGGAAAAGGTCTTCGGTCATCATTTTTCCAGCAAGGTCCCAGTCATGCTGCAGAAGGGAAGCGACCAGCACATTGCTGATACTGCTGGCTTCCACGGCTTTAGCGTAAGGAAAGCTTTCTGGCAAAAGTCCCCGTGAAGCATCTGTTTTCATTTCATAAGACGGAATGACAGCGACTATATCAACTTCCGGACGTCCACCTAAAACAATATGGGTTTCTTTTTCCTGATGACATCCAATCACCAGGCCGCCGTAAAGGGAAGCGGCGACATTATCGGGATGGCCCTCATAAAGACTTGCATATCGTGCTTTCTCTTTCAGTGAAAGGTGGAGATCCAGCAGGTAGTCAGCAAGTTCGATGCCGGCTACGATGGCAGCGGCACTGCTTCCGAACCCCTTAGACATGGGAAAGTCGCTGCTTAACTTAACGTTGACAGGAGGGAGAGAGCTTTTTTTATGGTTCTCGGCCACAAATGCTGCGACCTGATAAATTAGGTTATCTTTCCCTGCTGGCAGTCCTCTTAAGTTTTCAGTTTCAGCTTCGAAAGACCATTGGCTGTCCGGTGACACATCCAGTGTCAAATAACGGTTGACGGCTAGGCCGACAGAATCAAATCCGGGGCCTAAATTAGCAGTGCTGGCCGGGACTTTGATCGTGAACATCCCGCTGGCACTCATGGTTTGACACGTCCTAAAATATGATCGAACACCACTTCTTCTTCGTTTGGAAGAACTACCGGTTTCAAAGTGGAGTTTTCAATGGCACAGTCTGGATCCTTTAGTCCATTTCCCGTCAGGACAGCGACAACTTTAGAACCTTTTTTGATATGACCGTTTTCGATGTCTTTCTTTAAACCTGCTATTGACGCACAGGAAGCTGGTTCAGCAAAAACTCCCTCAGACTGCGCGAGAAGGTGATAAGCTTCAAGGATCTCTTCATCCGTGACCGAATCGATTTTTCCTTTAGACTCATCAGTGGCAGTCAAAGCTTTATCCCAGCTGGCCGGATTTCCTATTCGGATGGCGGTAGCCAGTGTTTCAGGGTTTTCGACGACTTCGTTTCTTACGATAGCAGCTGAACCCTCTGCTTCAAATCCGTGCATGCTTGGCAGTCCGGTGTTATTTTGTTGATGATATTCTTTGAAACCTTTCCAGTACGCCGTAATATTACCGGCATTTCCGACTGGTATGGAAAGATAGTCAGGAGCGGTCCCCAATTGTTCACATACTTCAAAGGCCGCTGTCTTCTGTCCTTCGATCCGGTATGGATTGACAGAGTTGACGAGGGTGATTGGCGCTTCCTCACTCAGGTTGCGCACCATTTGCATGGCATTATCAAAATTTCCTTTAATGGCGTAAATTTCTGCGCCATACATGACAGCTTGTGCCATCTTTCCCATGGCAATTTTACCATCTGGTATGACGACGATACAGCGCATGTTGGCTCTGGCGGCATAGGCGGCTGCAGCTGCTGAGGTATTCCCTGTCGATGCACACATGACCGCTTCGCTGCCTTCTTCCTTCGCTTTGGCAACTGCCATCACCATTCCGCGGTCTTTAAACGATCCGGTGGGATTAAGACCTTCATATTTCACGTGCAGCTCCACGCCAAGTTTTTCTGATAAATTATCGAGAGCAATCAATGGCGTATTGCCTTCCCACAGGGATAGTTTCGGTGTCTTTTCATTGATTGGTAAATATTCTTCGTATTGATGAAGCAGGCCTTTCCAGTTCATCAGCGTTCATCTCCTTCGACACGGTAACTGCTTTTGATTTCAGAAACGACATCCAGATCATGCAGCTGCTGTAGAATAGATTGATAATTCTTCTTTGATACGGTATGAGTCGTCATGACTATATCTGCTATGTCTTCCTCTTTGGCAGGCAGCTGCAGAATTTTTTCTAAACTTACACCATAGCTGGAAAAGAGGTTTGTTAAAGCAGAAAATGTACCAGGCTGATCTTTGGCATGCAACCTTAAGAAATACTTTGCCTGGATTTCATCCTCATCCTTCAGGTTCTTTTCAAACTGGGGCAAGACAGCACTGTTACCTGTCACACCGAGCCGGATATTTTTCATGACATCAACTAAATCGGAGACTACGGCCGTTGCGGTTGGGAGCTTTCCCGCCCCCGGACCATAGAACATGGTTTCACCAACTGCTTCCCCGTGCACATATACAGCGTTGAATTCATCATTTACGGCAGCTAGTGGGTGGTTTTCAGGGAACAAAGCAGGCTGTACACTTACTTCTACTTTATCACCGGAACGATCAGCGATACCGATCAGTTTCATTGTATAACCGAGCTGCTTGCTGTATTCAAGGTCTTCCTGAGAAACATTGGATATTCCTTCGATCGATACGTCATCCAATTCCAGGTGCATCGAGAAACCCAAGGTGCCGAGGATAGCTATTTTTCTGGCTGCGTCAATTCCTTCCACGTCTGCAGTAGGGTCTGCTTCAGCATATCCCAGTGCCTGCGCTTCTTTCAAGACGTCGTCGTAGGCAGCACCATCCTGAGTCATTTTTGTCAAAATATAGTTAGTCGTACCATTTAGAATTCCCATCATTTTTGTGATGCGGTCTGATGATAATCCTTCCACAAGGCTGCGGAGGATTGGTATACCGCCGGCAACGGAAGCTTCATAAAATAAATCGCAGCTGTTCTCTGATGCTGTTGCCAGCAATTCGCTCCCGTATACAGCCATGAGGTCTTTGTTGGCTGTCACCACGTGTTTTTTATTTTGGAGGGCTTGGACAATATAGTCTTTCGTCGTCTCGACTCCGCCCATTACTTCAATGATGACATCAAGCTCTGGATCATTCAGTACGTCATCAGGGCTGGTGGTCAATCTCGCACCGTTTAAAACGACATCGCGCTTTTTGTCCGGGTTGTTGACCAGGATGTGTTTGACTTCTACATTACATCCGACCTGGTGTTTTAGTTTATCCTGATGCTGGTCAATAATATGCACGACCCCGCTTCCTACGGTGCCTAATCCGAGCAGGCCTATCGAGATTGTTTGTGTCATGTCCTTTGTCCTCCTTTTGTATTTTTAGAAAGTACATTCGTTTACGTATAAAGGACATTATAGTAATGAACCAGCTGTTTTACAACCCTTTTTCAGAAAGTTTTTTAAAAAGATCTTTCTATAGGAGGTGGTTTATTTTCCCATTGATATAAAAAGGTTTAACTTATCCATAAATAAGGGAAGCTATTAGTAGAAAGCGATATGTGAAGAAAGGATGAAAATGAATGATCCGTACAATTTTAATGATTATCGGAGCGATTGTGGTAATCGGTGCAATTTTATCTATGATTTAATAAGAGCAAATAATTGAAGCAGGAGCCAGGCGAACAGCCCGGCTCCTGCTTTTTTTGTTGATTTTCCAGTTAAACTCCCTTTAATTGAAGACTCAGTTTCAAGATATATTTGTTTCCGTTACGGTAGTAACGGGGGTCCAGGAAATCACTCGCTTTCCGTGGGCATGCGCTGAGACATATTCTTGATGGAAAAAGATTGAATGATTAAATCATCATCAAAAATGTGAGCACCAGGACCTTCTCTATCGCGAGGGGAGGGTATTTCAGTCGATAAGGACTGAATGTATCGGGGCGGTCTTTAGTACATGAATAGAGACCACTAAACAGCATGAAAGAGTGGCTAACGGTCATTAGAAAGGGTATAAAGACCGCTGCGCAGTGGATGTGCAGACGGGACGGTCTTTATCAGGCAGCTTAAGACCATTGGACAACGAATGAACTTAGCGGACGGTCTTAATAAAGCGGAGTTGAAAGTCCTGCTTGAGTTCGAACTGTATTACAACAAAGACCAATCAGAGCGATTGGTCTTTTCATCGTTAATGAGATAGATTTTCAGCTTTTTTTCTGTAGAACCGTGGCGATCTAATTCGGCCCTTTAATTGAATAAGCCTTTTACAAAAATCAACAACGATTATCCAAATAAAAATAAATAGGGGGATTTTCCTGAGAGGATGGGGGGGTTCCCCGATTACGAAAAACTCTTTCGCTTTCTATAATTAAATTAACAAGTTACAGGGATCACACAAACACATAAAAAAGTTAAGCGAAGGGGAATTGAAAATGGCTGAAACAGTGTTAAGAAAACCAATGAAAGCAACTCATTCCATTAATGATGCATTTGCTTCGAAATTTGCAAAGTCCATGTTCCTTACTGTCAGTGCAATCATTGTGCTGATGTTCATCGGAACGAGAATGTTCACACATGTTGATTTGAACTTGTACGGATATATGGTAGGTACTTTCGTATTCATCGCAGGCTTCTTCTACCGCTTCATTGCCTGGGGAGAAAGACCGCCAACAAAGATTATCATCAAAAAAGGGATCAAGTTGTTGTTCCGTAAGTCTACACCGAAAACTTCCGTCAACCACCTTGGTACGTACGAATTCATCTGGAATAGGGGAATTTACCGATGGACCCAGCATTTACTGATCGGATGGGGTGTTATTCTTTCTTGCCTGGTTACATTCCCACTTGTTTTCGGCTGGATGTATTTCACGATGGAGGAGAGCGGCTACTATACCATCGTCGCCATGGGAATGGATCTGATAACGGTTCCGGCTGATGGTGTTATCGCTTTTCTTTCTTATAATGCTCTGAATATCACAGCCATCATGGTAATTATCGGGGTATGCATGGCGCTGTACCGCCGCTTGAAAAATATGCAGGCGAAGGCAGAACAGAAATTTCTGTATGATTTTCTACCATTATACTTATTGCTTTTCATCAGTATCACCGGTTTGATTTTGACTTTCATGAACGTGTTTTTACATGGAGCAGGGCATTACGCAATGTCGCTCATCCACCAGTATTCCGTGATTGTGACATTGATTTATCTGCCATTCGGAAAGCTTGCTCATATACCGTTCCGTCCGCTTAGCGTATTTGCAAGAAATTATCGTGAACATTATGGCGAACAATCGATGAAAGAATGCAAGGTTTGCGGAGATGAATTTGTATCAACTGAACAGTCACAGGATGTCGTCAATGTTCTCGGTACTAACGAGATAGATTTTACGATGGAAAAGGACGGATTCAATTTAGCTGAATTGTGTCTCCCATGCCGCCGTAAGTACCGCATTTCCAGATTCGCTGGATTTCCGACCCATGAGGTGAAAACCAAGGAGGCCAACCAAAATGCAAAGGGATAAATTTTTTAAAGAGATAGAGAATGTGGAACACCCGAACGAGAAGCTGATTAAGACACACTGCAGCTATTGCGGGATGCAATGCGGCATGAACCTTCGGGTGAATACAGCCACCAATAAAATCATCGGCGTGGAACCACGTTACGACTGGCCGGTAACGGTCGGAAAAATGTGTCCGAAGGGGGTCACTGCCTACCAGCAGACGAACCATAATGACCGTATCCTGCGTCCACTGATTCGTGATGATGCTTCCTTGAAAGGAACTAAAGAAGGGTTCCGGGAAGCAAGCTGGGAAGAAGCTTACGACTTGATTGCTGAGAAATTCGGTGAACTGCAGCAAAATTACGGAAAGGACAGCTTGTCTGTATTCAGCGGAGTTTCCATGACCAATGAAAAATGTTACTTGACTGGGAAGTTCGCACGTGTCGCCTTAGGTACCCGTTACATTGACTACAATGGCCGGTTCTGTATGTCCAGTGCGGCAGGCGGCTTCCTTCGTTCTTTCGGTGTTGACCGCGGCTCCACACTTCCGTGGACAGATATTCATGAAACAGACTGCCTGTTCATCGCGGGAAGCAATACAGCCGAGTGCCATCCGACTTCCATGTTCCGAATCTGGAATGTACAGGAACGCGGAGGCTACATCATCGTCGTAGACCCAAGGGAAACGCCGATTGCGAGAAGAGCGGATCTTCATCTTGATTTGAAACCAGGCACAGACCTGGCTTTAGCGAATGGTATTGTCCACCTATTAATAGAAAAAGGATATGCTGACGAAGAATTCATCAAACAGCATACCAACGGTTTTGAAGAAACAAAAGAACTGGTAAAACAATTTACGCCAGAATATACGAGTTATTTGACTGGTGTAGCTCCAGAGAAGATAGAAAGAGCTGCAGAAATCTATGGGAAAGCACCAAATGCAGTCGTCATGTTTGCACGAGGGATCGAGCAGCAGCATAAAGGCGTCGATAACGTCTCCGGCTACACTAACATGGCGCTGGTTACTGGCAAGATCGGTCGTCCGAAAGCGGGGGTCGCGACTTTCACTGGTCAGGGAAACGGTCAGGGCGGACGTGAACATGGCCAGAAATCAGATTTGCTGCCAGGCTACCGAAAAATCACCAACCCGCAGCATGTCCAGGAAGTCTGTAACGTATGGGGAATCACACCGGAAGAAATGCCAAAAGCAGGTGTATCTGCTTATGAAATGTTCGAATTGATGGATCAGAAAGAAATCCGGGGGTTATATCTATTGTGCTCCAACCCGGCTGTATCGGCACCGAACTTGAATTTTGTCCGTAATGCCATGAAGAGTCTCGATTTTATGGTCTGTGCTGACTTTTATTTATCAGAAAGCGCCGAATTCGCCGATGTCATCCTTCCTTCCGTTACCTGGTCCGAAGACGAAGGCACGGTAACCAACATCGAAGGACGGATTATCAAAATTAATAAAGCGCAGCAACCACTAGGTGAATCGAAGCCTGACTGGCAGATGCAAGTAGAACTGGCAGAACGGCTTGGCAAGGGTGAAAATTTCTCTCACTTGAAGACAGCAAAAGATGTGGCAGAAGAATTCCGATTAGCTTCCAAGGGAGGAAGCGCGGATTACTACGGTGCTACCTGGGATAAAATCGAAAAGCAGGATGGCGTATTCTGGCCGTGTAAAGATGAGGGAGATGAAGGAACACCACACATGTTCCTCGATAAGAAATTCTATCATCCGGACGGAAAAGCACAAATTTGTGCATTACCTTACCGCCCTCCGGCAGAAGAACCTTGCGAGGAATACCCGCTTCGCTTAACGACTGGCCGTGTTGTCTATCACTATTTGTCCGGCAACCAGACAAGAAGAATTCAATTCTTGAAAGATATGTGCCCGGAACCGTATGTAGAGGTACACCCAGAGACAGCTGGTAAATACAATATGGAGCACGACGAACGAATACGGCTGTATACCCGGAGAGGGGAAGCGGTGTACAAAGTGAAAGTGACAGAAGCCATCCGGAAAGATACCGTGTTTGTTCCCTATCATTTCGGACATGAAGAGTCTATCAACTTATTGACGATACCGGCACTCGATCCAAAATCAAGAATGCCAGAGTTCAAGGCATGTGCCGCTCAAATGGAAAAACTCGAACCTAAGAAGGTGCTATAAATGAAGAAACGGTTATATATCGAATTAGAAAACTGTATCGGATGCCGTTCCTGCCTTGCCGCATGTACCCAGTGCGGCGGGCATGAAGAACGGAACAGGAATTATGTCTATGATGTCAATCCTCACGTGAACAGACAGACGATGCCGCTGATGTGCCTGCATTGCGAAAATCCTGCCTGTGCACGGAGCTGTCCGGCCCAGGCCATACAAATTCATGAAACAGGAGCTGTCCTGTCAGCACTTGTTGAGAAATGTATCGGCTGTCAAAACTGTACGATCGCATGCCCATATGGCATACCGAAGTTTGATGAAGAACAAAACCTGATGTACAAATGTGACCTTTGCATCGATCGGACGAAAGATGGAATCCCGCCAATGTGCGCCAGTGTCTGTCCTTCCAACACATTGCAATGGCTGACAGAAGAAGAGATCGAACAGAAGCAGCGCCGTCATGACCTGGATAATGACAAATGGGTGACCAGCATGCCATACCTGGAAGGTGCGACAAATGTCAAAGTGAATCTCCCGGGAATTTTGCAAGGGACAGAAAAACTCTTTTAAGGAGGAAGTATCATGAGTGATCGCAATAACAAGGTACCGTTTGACGAAGATAACTATACGCATAATATCAATCGGAATAATGAACGGATGCTCGACCGCAGAGGGTTCATGAAAACATTAGCAGGTGCTGCCGGTGTCTTCGCTGTTTCTACCTTGCCATGGGGAGCTGTCGCCGCTAAGGAACTGATGGGGCTTGGAGATAAAGAATACCCGCATCAGAAAATTGCTGACGTTAAGGATGTGAAAGTTGGGGATTCTGTTAAATTCCATTTTCCGAGTGAACATGATAGTGCCATTCTAATCAGGCTCAGCGAAAATAAATACGTCGCTTACCAGAATGCCTGTACCCATCTCAGATGCCCGGTATACTGGGTCAAGGACGAACAGGAAATGATCTGTCCGTGTCACCATGGAAAATTTGATGCATCCACTGGTGCACCGACAGCAGGACCACCGCGCCGGCCGCTTCCAGGAATCAAAGTGGAAGTGAAAGATGACGTTATTTACGCAGTGAGGGTGAAGCGTTATGAAGCGTAGTTACGTCGGAGTTATTCTGTTGGCAGCCATTTTAATGATGAATATCGTGTTTACGCAGTTAGTCGTCCATCAATATTATTACGAAAACTATGGGGTTACATTACTGTATGCCGGATTGAATGTTCTGTTGTTTCCGGTAGCGCTGTTTATATATAAGAAGGAAAAAAACAAAGGAGGCAGCAAGGGATATGAAGAGCGAAACCTATCTTGATTTCTGTTTTATCAGAGAAAATTCCGGCACACTTGCTGCCGAAGTAACCGCAAGTTTTGAACACCTTTTCAAAGGACAGCGTCTCCACTGGTACTTAGATGATAAAACAGCGGAAGATGCTGAAATTGTAGTGGCCGAAGTGAAAGGAATGAGCAGCTGGGGATCCGAACAGGAAGTCATCGATCATCTGGAAGAAACAGCGGGAGATATATTCTGGAAAGCTCTCCAAGGTTACCAGTTCTATGTTTATCCACCGGAGAAAAAGGGGTGTGGCAGTTGTGGTATCAGTTGAAAATAGTGATATAGAAAGATTTATAGGCGCTCCCGTCAAAGTATGTATTCATGGGGAAGCTGGTGAAGACATGGCGCCGTGGCTGGATAAAAAGGTAAAAAAGCTGGCCAATTGTCCGGATAATACCCATCTCAGAATCTATTTTGATGATCATTACTTTTTTGCTGTTCCGTTGACCAGTGAGGTCGAACAAACAGAAACCGAATGGTCTGCTTATGATCAGGAAGCCGGCCTCCATTATGTTATCAAAAGCGAGGGGAAACCGCTATGAAAACGAAAATTCAACTTCCACTACAAACAATGAACCTTGTTACAGGTTTTATGGTTTGGGTATTGATCTCATCCTTACTTCCTTTTATTTCCGAAGATATCGCTATTGCACCGGAGCATATTGCCTGGGTTACTGCTATTCCGGTTATTTTAGGGTCAGTCTTAAGAATTCCACTGGGATTCTTGGCTAACTTACTAGGTGCACGGTTGATTTTCATGGTAAGTTTCATCTTATTACTATTCCCTGTCTACTATATCAGTGTGGCTGACTCCCTGATTGATCTTTTGGTTGGCGGCCTGTTCTTAGGCATCGGTGGAGCTATCTTTTCTGTCGGGGTTACTTCTCTGCCGAAATATTATGATAAAAGTCGTCATGGCTTCGTCAATGGGATCTACGGAGCGGGTAACATCGGTACTGCCATCACAGCTTTCGCCGCACCAGTGGTGGCTGCAAACTTCGGATGGTCGTTCACGGTGCAGCTTTACCTTGTACTGTTAGGGATTTTCATCTTGTTGAACTTCTTTTTAGGAGATAAAAAGGAAACGAAAGTGAAAATGCCATTAATGAAGCAAATCAAAGGGGTCTATAAAAATGAAAAGCTATGGCTCTTCTGTTTATTCTATTTCATTACCTTTGGTTCTTTTGTGGCGTTCACTGTCTATCTTCCGAACTTTCTAGTCGCAAACTTTGGATTGGATAAAGTAGATGCCGGGATGAGAACGGCTGGATTTATCGCTGTCGCCACTTTCCTGCGTCCACTTGGAGGCTGGCTCGCAGACCGCTTCCATTCCCTTATTTTATTGATGTATGTGTTTGGTGGATTCACCGTAGCTGCCTTGCTGTTATCCTTTGCCCCATCGATCGGGCTATATACAGTCGGCAGTTTGACCATTGCCGTTGCAGCCGGGGTTGGAAATGGAGTCATTTTCAAGCTAGTACCAATGTATTTCAACAAACAGGCTGGAATTGCTAACGGTATTGTATCTGCGATGGGAGGTTTGGGAGGTTTCTTCCCACCGTTGATGCTGTCCCTTCTTTACAGCTTGACAGGACACTATGCCATCGGATTCATGGCGCTTTCTCAAATCGCTTTAGCAAGTTTGATTCTGGTCATATGGATGTACTATCATGATAAGCTTGCTGTGTCTAACCAGATTATGGAAACGACACCGCTCGGCATGATGGTCACAGACAAAAAGGGTAAAATTGTCACTGTTAACCCTGCTTTCACCAAGGTTACCGGTTTTGAATCGGACGAAGCAGCCGGGAAAAGTCCAAGTATCCTCAAGTCTGGCAGACAGTCTGCGGCGTTTTATAAGCAGATGTGGGAATCATTAGAGAAGCACGGCTACTGGCAGGGAGAAATCTGGAATAAACGTAAAGACGGAGAACACTATTTAGAATGGCTGACCATCAATGCCATAAAGGATGACGCGGGGGAAATCATCCAATATGCCGGTGTGTTCAGTGATATTACCGGAAATCAATCTGAAAAAAGCATGTAAATCATAGAGGAGGATGGAGATGGAGCTTGAATCTGGCAACCAGGCGTGCAGTTATATCATTCAGTCTCAGGAAGAAGAAATTAAACGGGCAGCCCTTGAGCTCCATGAAAGCATCAACCAGAATCTGTATACATTGCAAACGGGTTTGAATTTCATCGAATCCGGCATCGAACAGCCGGAGTTGAGAAACTACGCGAAGGAAATGTCCGGCCTGATGGAGCGGACAATCCGTGAAGTCAGACTCCTGTCTGTTGAATTATATCCAAATACGTTATCAACCTTAGGATTGACGGCCGCTGTGAAAAGTTACGCTAAGTTATTCACGAACACGTTCGGTATTTTGATTGATGTGGAGTCCCAGGGGGGAGAAAAACTGCTTTCCGATCCAGAAAGTCTGGCCGCTTTTCGTGTCTGCCAGGAAGCTTTGATCAACATCGCCAAGTATGCAGATACAGATAAAGCAAAAATAGCGTTTACATGGGGAGAGTTTTCCGTGAAAATAGAAATTAAAGATACTGGAAAAGGGTTCGATACAAACGAAGTGATGGAAAGCGGCCGTTCCATGGGAATCGCTGCCATGGGGGAAAGGATGCGTCTTGTCGGGGGGCAATGCAACCTTTCCTCTGAGTTGGATAAAGGGACAACGGTTTCCATCGTTTTGCCAATCCAGTCATAGGAGGGGTTATGGGATGATTAAGGTTCTGTTGGTGGACGACCACGCAGTGGTGAGGATGGGGTTGAAGATGTTACTGAATTCCTTACCGGATATGGAAGTGGTAGGGGAAGCCTCTGAAGGAAACGAAGGAATCGAGAAAGCTCTGGAACAAAAGCCGGATGCTGTTTTGATGGATTTGAGTATGCCTCATGGTAAAGATGGTTTATCTGCAACAGCGGAATTGAAAAAGCAGCTTCCTGACACCGCTATCCTTATTCTTACCATGCATGACGATGAAGAATATTTATTCCGTGCTATACAGGCGGGAGCTTCCGGTTGTGTGTTGAAAAGTGCGCCACACGACGAATTAGTTAATGCGATTCGTTCCGTATGTCAAGGGGATGCCTACCTTCATCCTTCCGCACAGAAACGCTTAATGGAAGAATATCTGGGGAATTTGAAGAATGATGGTGCTGATACGTATCAGCTGCTATCGGATCGGGAAAAAGAAGTCCTGACATTGATAGCTAAAGGCTATTCGAATAAAGAGATTGCAGAAAAGCTGGTCATTAGTGTCAAAACCGTAGAGACCCATAAAGGGAATCTGATGGAGAAGCTGCAAATGAAAACACGGCCGGAACTGGTGTCCTTTGCATTGAAAAAAGGGTTGCTTGGTTATGGGATCCAGTAAGGACGTGATGGAATGGAACCTTTAAAAGCGTTGATACTGACCGAATGTGACCGGCTGAAGCATGGGATACCCTGTGATTTTGTGGGGGTCGCTTTGCAGAATCGAAACAATCCGGATATTACCTGGCCTTACGCAATTGGAAATCGAAATGACAAACATAAATACATTACCGTCCGATATGGAAAGGGTATTGCCGGAAAAGTAATTTCCAGTGGAACGCCGATGGAAATCACTGATTTTCCTGAAACTATTTTAGGGAAAATAACCGATTACCCGATTATGTTAGCCGAAAAGCTGGTTGCCGCTTATTCGGTTCCTTTAGTTTGGAATGATCTTCCTAAAGGCGCCCTTCTGATTGGTTACCGGCATGCCCGCAAGTTTGATGAACAGGAAAAGCAGAATCTAAGGGAAGTTGCGCAGCATTTGGAATCATTTTTGTCTTCCCATTTTACCGATGAATAGGGAGGGATTTGGTGACCACACGAACGCACCACGGTAATCAACAGGAAACTGCGGAAGACGCCACCGTTGTCATTGATGAAGCAGGGTATATCGAGTCGATGAATAATAAAGCGCTGAAACTTTTTGAAGCAGATACTGCAAGTGGCACAGGCAGCCATATTAAAAAGTGGATACCCGAGACGAATATAGACGTGTTAGAGCCAGGGACATTTACACAACAGTTTGGTGTAACGACATTAGGACAGCGCTTTCCCTTATTCATACGGAAAAACACCTTTTCTATTGGCGGGAACAACTACTCCCTGCTTGTTTTGCATCCTGATAATGACAGTTCTATCTCCAACCTGGAACCACAAAAGGTTTTAAATGAACTGCTTGATATGAAGTTTGCACTTGATGAATCGACGATTGTAGCGATCACCGACCAAAAAGGGACGATCAAATATGTGAATGACAAGTTTTGTGAAATATCCAAGTATTCGGAGGAAGAGTTGATCGGGGAAGATCACCGGATCATCAATTCCGGTTATCACTCTAAGGAGTTTATGCGCGATTTATGGCGGACAATCGCCAATGGTCAAGTGTGGCGGGGGGAAATCAAAAATAAGGCGAAGGATGGCACCCATTATTGGGTGGACACGACGATTGTGCCTTTTTTGAATAATAAGGGCAAGCCCTACCAATACCTTGCAATCCGTAAAGAAATCACAGAATTCAAACGCGTCGTTGATGAATTGGAAAGATCGATGCAAGAGCTTGTGGATTTGAAGTTTGCTCTTGATGAGTCATCCATTGTTGCCATTACCGATGAAAAGGGAATCATTACGTACGTCAATGATCAATTCTGTCATATTTCAAAATATAAGCGGGAAGAATTGATTGGACGCACCCATTCGATCATTAATTCAGGCTATCATTCGAAAGAATTTTTTAAAGCGTTGTGGCGAACGATCGGTAGTGGAGAGGTATGGAAAGGTGAAATAAGGAATAAGGCTAAAGACGGCAGCTATTACTGGGTGGATACGACGATTGTGCCGTTTTTGAATGAGAAAGGAAAACCCTACCAGTACCTGGCTATCCGTTCCGAGATTACGGAAAGAAAGCGTGTAGAAGCAGAGTTGCAGCGAGCAATGACGCGAATCATAGAGGTGCAGGAAGAAGAGCGGCTGCGGCTATCGCGAGACCTCCATGACGGGCTTGGACAAAATCTGTACAGTCATTTAATTACGATCAGCAGGCTGAGCGCAGAAATGGAACATCCGTTGATTGACCAGATGCGGGATGAAGCGACGGAATTGATCGAAGAAGTACGTGATATCTCCTGGGAGCTCCGTCCATCCGTTCTGGATGACCTCGGGCTGGTGCCGGCGATCCGATCCTTCCTGAACCGCTACTCTGATCACTATGATATCGATGTCATGTTCGAATGCGTGCTTGATCAAAGGTTAGGCCCGCATGAGGAAATAACCATCTATCGCATCATTCAGGAAGCCCTGACGAATATATGGAAGTACGCAAAGGTCGATCGAGCCTGGGTGACCATTCGTGAACTGGACGATGTCGTCCGGGTGATGATTGAAGATCAAGGGAGAGGTTTTGATAAGAACCAGTTATCCTCCGGTGTCGGCCTGTTCAGTATGGAAGAGCGTACGCGTTCGGTTGGAGGGGAGTTGGAGATTATCTCCTCTCCTGAAGAAGGAACGAAAATCATAGCAGAAATCCCTAATAAGAGCGATGAGTCGGACTAATTATAGTTCGGCTTTTTTGCTTCAAATTTGGTGATAAGTAAGTTGGGGGTACTCGCAAATATATCAAGAAAGTCTCAAATAAACCATCTAAAAATCATAGCTCGTCTTTGTTTTACATAAAATGGTGGTACCTGGAGATGAGGGGATGATCTCAATTCGTTTGTTCCATGAATTCCGTCAGTTTGCAATGAGGGGCAGTGCAGCAGAACTTGGGGTGGCGCTGGTGTTGGGCGCTGCTTTCAGTGGCTTCATCGACTCTCTTGTTTCCGATATCCTGCTTCCTCCAATTGGTTTGATTTTAGCTAAAATGAACTTTTCGGATTTATTCATCAGCTTGAGCGGTGGTTCTTACCCGTCACTGGCGGCAGCTAAAGAAGCTGGCGCTGCTACCATCAACTATGGGTTGTTTTTATCATCCTGTATCCGATTTATCATCATCCTTTTTGCTGTTTTTATGGTAGTGAGGCAGCTGAATCGATGGAAGAAACCGAACCAGGACCTTGTCGCTGCCATGACGAAAAAGGAATGTCCTTATTGCTGTACATCGATTCCTGCAAAAGCTAGTATCTGCCCTAACTGTGGCACAACCCTGAAACAAGTGAAGGATTCCCCCAACAGTCAGGAAGAACAAAGGAGTTTCCGGCTGGGTATTAAATGAAAAGCATACCATGGGTGTGCTTTTTTACTTTTTTTGGATGTTGAAGTGAAGTATGAAAAATAATGAACAGCGAATTATAAGTACAAATGTTTCATCCAAACATGGATCTTCTTATATAAGAAAAAAGAACAGCAGTCAGACAAACGACCCTCATATTTACATTTCGATTGAGTGCACATCGGTCGTGTGCACTCTTTTTATATTCAAAAAGCAGATAGATGGAGGAGCAGAAATGGAACAGAAAAAGTGGGACCTTATTGCGTTAGCATCTATCCCCCTCGTGATGACGTTAGGTAATTCCATGTTAATACCTGTTTTGCCAATCATTGAAAAGGAAATTAATATCTCACCCTTCCAATCAAGTTTGATCATAACCGTTTATTCCGTAGTTGCTATCGTATTGATTCCTATTGCGGGTTATTTATCGGATAAATTAGGAAGAAAAAAAGTAATCATTCCAAGTTTGATTATTGTTGGGGTTGGGGGAACCATTTCTGCATTTGCTGCCTGGAAGATGGCAGAACCTTACCTGCTAATCCTCGCCGGGAGGTTTTTGCAGGGGATTGGGGCAGCGGGTGCTTTTCCTGTAGTGATCCCTACAGTTGGAGATATGTATAAAGAGGAAGAACAAGTAAGTGCTGGACTGGGTCTGATAGAAACCTCTAATACGTTTGGAAAGGTGTTGAGCCCTGTTTTAGGTGCTGTGCTTGCGGTATTTCTTTGGTTTATTCCATTTGCTGCAATACCGTTGCTTTCCTTGATAGCCATTGTTCTGGTATGGAAGTTCGTGAAAGTTCCTAAAGAAAAACCAGAGGATGAAGAAAAAAGCTTTTCTCAATTCAAAGCGTCCATCAAAGAGGTATTTCATCATAATGGCAAGTGGCTGATGGCGATATTTTTCATTGGATGTATCAATATGTTTGTATTATTCGGTTTTCTTTTTCATTTATCTGCTTTATTAGAGTCTAAATATGCAATTGAAGGGGCTAATAAAGGTTTGGTACTGGCCATTCCTCTGTTATTCTTATGCGCTGCTTCTTATTTTAGCGGGAAGAAAATTGGAGAAAATAAAATGCTGATGAAATGGGCAGTGATTATCGGGAATGGAGGGGCGGCTTCTACCCTGGTTTTTATAAAGAATGAGACAGGCCTGGTCATGCTGCTTCTATTGTTGTCGGTTGCCGGACTTGGAATTGGGTTATCACTGCCCAGTCTGGATGCATTAATTACCGAAGGGATTGAGAAGGACGTACGAGGAACCGTCACCTCACTGTATAGCAGTATGCGTTTTGTAGGGGTGGCGGCAGGACCGCCTATTATCGCCATTTTAATGGAACGCTATCCTGCAGGATTATATTTGAGTCTCGCACTATTAAGTGGGATGGCTGTGATTGTTACCTTATTTATGATCAAACCTTCCAACGAAAAGCCGGAAGTTCAACTGGAGCATTAAAATTTGAGGGCCAATGGTATTTTATCAAAAAGGGCTGCCCGTTTATGTCTATTAAAGACTATGGGACAGCCCTTTTTTTATTTAATTAATTAGCTTTTTAGATAGCGGGGAGACCCCAAGGCTCTGGATGATAAGGGAAATCAGTACAGCAGCGAAAGAAAGGGAAACAATCATATCAATGTCACCCGAGCTTTTTGATTGTAAACTTAAAATTAGAAAGATAGACATAGTCCCTTTTAAACCAGACCAGGATATAAGGCTGGCCTCACGCCAGGAGATGCGATGTCTCCAATGAGGGAACAATTGTGTGGTCCCTGTAATGATAACAAATCGAATGACCAGGGATAATACGAAGATGATTGCCGCAAATCCCCAGGCATTGAATAAAAGTGATTTGGCTGCCTGGATACCGATTAATAAAAAGATCAGGGACAATATGGTCAACTCCGCAATTCCCCAAAATCCATCCAATGTATCTTTAAAATGATCTTCCCGTATTGTTCTTCCATATTCAAACGACAGCATGATGCCGGCAAATACAGTTGCCAGGACACCAGAAACGCCGATATGTTCGGCGATATTGAAAATGCCATAAGCTAATATGATGCTCAGCATCACCTGGTATTGCCGGTTATGAGTGAAGTGCACAGCTTTACTCATCAGCCAGCCGAATAATATTCCCAGAGCTGCACCACCGAGAGAAACGAGCAGAAACTCACCCAGGAAAGATACGATGCTGAATGTTTTGCTCTGTGTAAGCATTCCAGATAATACGGTAAAGATGACAATGCTCGTCCCATCATTAATTAAAGATTCCCCTTCTACTACATAAGCGATTTTTTCGTCCCCTGCCGATTTTTTCAAAATCGACACAACAGAAACAGGGTCCGTTGGTGTAAGGATAGACGCTATGATTAAAGCTCCCAAAAACGACAGGGAAACGAAAGGACCGCTTAATGCATAAATGGCAGCTCCAAGCAGCGTTACCGTTAGCATAATACCGATGGTAGCTAAGAAACTGATGATTCCCGCATTCTTTTTCAATTCATCAGGCGAAAAACGATAAGCAGAAGTAAACAACAGGGCTGGCAGGAAAACGTGATAAATCATATCCTTTGTAACTTCAATAGATGAAAAATAAGGAATGAATGAAAGGCCAATACCTATGATGACAAGGATGGTAGGTACTGGAAAGTTTTCCTGCTTCTTGTCAATTGTAAATATAATATAGCCAATGAATAACAGTAAGATAATGTGTGAAGTAGACAAGTCCACCACTCCCTGAAACAATACTAATTTCCGATTCCCGTCATCAGTCGCCATAAACGTGTAAATCTTGACTCCGACAAGGGCAGGCATATTTCCTGATCGATCAATAAAGCATTCGGGTTGATGTCCGGGTTAGCGGTCATTAAGTCTTTGACACTCAGGTTGTGTTCCATGGCTATGGTATAAAAGGTATCTCCAGGTTTGATGGTATAAATTTGCGGACAGTCTTCGTCCGGTGCTTCAAGAGGGATGGATATCACCTGTCCTGGCATTAGGAAAAATGGGTGGACCCCGGGATTTTCAGCCATCAGTTTTTCTATAGGGACATTAAAAAAGTGAGCGATGTTATAGATGCTGTCGCCTGGTTGGATAAAGTAGAAATACTTTTTTCGATGAGAACAGCAGGGTGCTGATGGGAGTTCATGCTGATTCATATGACAAGGTACAGGATGAGGTGGAAAAGCCGGGTAATAGTACTGATACATAGGCAATTTTTCTCCTTTCAATCCTATATCATAGAGATATTCAAAAACAGACTCCCTGTGATAAGAAATTGGAAAGGGTCATAAGGTTACAGCAGTATCGGAGGGGGTATAAAAAGAAGAAGGATGGAGGGATGCATGTGAGTCATAGAAAACAAGACCGAAAAAATCTTGATAAACAAATGAAAGAGGCTGAAAAGCAGCCAAATGACGATACAGAAAGTCCGAATAGACAATTTTATATCCCCTCACAGATAGTGAATGAGTTTGGTGAAAAAGGCCGGGACCACCTCGCAAAACCGTTCCGTGCTCAGATGCTGCTGGCGTTCACTGCCGGCTCATTCATGAGCTTTGGAGCTGCTTTCTCCATACTGTTAGGAATCGGCATCGAAGCAGAAGGACTATACTATCTATTGACAGGGCTTGGCTTCGCTGCTGGTTACGCGATGGTGTTTATTTCAGGTGCTGTATTGTTCACAGAAATCAATGTCATGCTGCCTACGTATAAGTTTCATATCGCTGGATTAATGCACAAGGATATGGTGAAGTTTTGGCTTTCCTCTTATTTAGGCAACATTGTAGGGGCATTATTCGTAGCCGTTCTCATTCAATCTTCCGGTTCGTTGTCTCAGCCATTTTATACAGAGTTGCAATTTATGCTGGATAAAAAGATGAAGTTTATGGAATTGGGAGCAGCCGGATGGTTTGAAATCATCGTTTCAGGTATTTTGGCAAACTGGCTGATTGGGATGGCTGCATTCTTAACGACAGCTGCACGGGATATTACAGGAAAGCTGCTTGGGACTACCCTGCCTGTCATTTTATTCGTAGCAGGAAACTTTCAGCATAGTGCTGCCAACATGGGGTATTTCAGCCTTGGGGTGCTGTCTGACTCATCCTATAAGTGGTATGAATTTGTTTTCTTCAACTTAATTCCTGCAAGTATCGGAAATATTATTGGCGGGGCTTTGCTTGTAGCACTTCTTTTCAGCTATGCATACAAAGAGGATTTAGATAAAAAACAAGGAAATGGAAACTAACTTGTCGAGAAGTCTGGCTGCTTCATCCGTTATTTGAATAGTGGCACAGGCTTTTACAGCGGCTATAAAGAAGGCATGAAAGTAAAAAACACTTGGCTATCAAACCAAGTGTTTTTGTGTCTGAATTTCACATCACATTTCCTTCCGCTGGGATAGGGTTTTGTTTCAATATCCTAGCTAAATGGATCAGGTTGTAAGCTTCCATTGTGATATTACTCCGGGTAAAGTCATTTTCGATACCGTTGGCTTCAATATAGGACGGGCCTGGCCCTGCTTCTCCAACCCAGTATGCATCGGCATTCGGTGGAATGTTGAAACCAAAGTGAGATAGCGAGAAGAGGATGGAGCCGGCTGCTTTTTTAGCACCATCTTCGTTACCGGTCACCACTGTTCCGGCTACTTTATTATAGTAAATTGATTGACCTTTTTCATTTGTGATGGTGGCCCCTCCATTGATTCGTTCAATGGCCAGTTTGGCAAGACTGCTTTTTTCTCCCGCCCACACCGGGGTAGCAAGAACAAGAATATCGGCTTCCTTGATTTTTTCAAAAATTTTCGGCCATTCATCACCTCCCCCGAGGTCGTCACTGACTCCAAATTTGATGGAGTAGTCAGCGAGCCGTATGGTTTCATGGACGACCCCTTTTTTATTGAATATCTCTGTCAATTCATTGGAGAGTGCTTCCGTATTGGAAGGTTCTTCATCACTTGTTTTAAAGGATGCATTCAAGATTACAGCTTTCAGTTCGGTCATTGTATCCACTCCTTTATGTACTTGTCTTTTCCCGATATAAATGAGATAAATCCTGTGTTTTTACTCTGTCGGAATCTGTCACCAATCTGGTAATAAATACCTATATGTTTGGGATTGCGTTACATTCCTCTGCCGTGGTAAATTTGCATTAAATAAAGATAAAGCACTTGGAATTGATTGAACCCTCAATCTTCTGAAAATTAAAAAAGTGCTGGAGTCTTTATGAAGCCTGGTTAGGTAATTGCCCAGTGACTTGAAATGGAGTCCAAAATGGGAATCTCCTAATACATTTTTAAAAGGAGGGTGAGCTGCTGTGACGATCCTGTTTACCAAAGGCCGGGAACTGTTTGAAGAAGATGCAAAGAACCAGGCGTTCAAGGAAAAACCAGAAAAAAACAGTCCAGCGAAAACTCGTAGTGGTAAGTTTTTGTCTTTTGCGAAAAAGCGTAAGTAAGCCGTAAATTGAAGGCTTGGTCTTTGGAAAAGTGAATAAGGGCAGGATCAACGAAACATGGGATAAGACGCAGCAGGTCATCAATTACAATCAGAAAAAGTCTGATGATGGTGGCAAGACTGATAGAGAATACGCATGAACGTAGATAAATCCTATGTTTGCGGTTGACATTGCATTAAGAAGGCCTTTGCAGGAACCATTTCTGTAAAGGTCTTTTTCGCATCTCAATTCTTAACTAAAAAATGGAATATAATTTTAAGTTTTAACATTTGCACATGGGGAATCGCCTAGTACACTCAATAATAAAGGAGGGTTGAAAAGTGACGATCCTGTTTACCAAAGGCCGTGAGCTGCTGGAGCAAGATATGAAAAATCAAGCTTTCAAAAAGCAGCCAGAACAACAACAAGCTCAGAAAAAGAACGGAAAAGTAACCATGTTTTCTAAAAAGAAGTAAGTCTTTGGCGCTGAAAATTTAATAAAACAGGATCAACTATTTCATGGGGATGACTTAGAGGCAGTCATCAGCCAAGCATCATAGCTTGCTGTGATGCAATTAAATCGGAATTGAGGATGATAAACATTTCACTACGTTATGGAGTATATGCCCATTTAATTCCTATGTTTTTAGTTGTATCAGACAGTTGAGCAGAATCCTTCCTCACTCAAAGTGAAACGAGGGATTCTGTTTTTTAATGTCCAAAATTATGGTGGATAGTCCTTCTACAAATGGGAAGCAATAAAGTCAGTGTAATTCAAATCAAACTACAGAAACTAAGCAGACGAATATTAAATTAGGAAGGGAGGTCATGTGGTGCGATGCCATTTTTATAAAAACCGTGCTGCTTGTTTGCTTATCCTGTTATTGTGCCTGGGTATATCTACAGCTGAACCATTAGCTTTAGGGACGGCTGCATACCAGGATGATTTTCTTGAGGCCGCAGAAGAGGAGCAGCATCTCGAAGTGCACTTTATTGATGTGGAGCAAGGAGATAGCATCTATATTAAATTTCCCAATGGAAAAACGATGCTCGTGGATGCAGGCGATCGAAATGCCGGAAAGAAGGTCGTTCAGTATCTTAAAAAGCAAGGAGTCACCGCCATCGACCAGGTCGTTTCCACCCATCCTGATATCGATCACATCGGTGGTTTTTTAGAAGTGTTTACAAAAATGCACGTAACCCGTCTGTTAGACAGCGGAAAAACACATACAACAAACACGTATGCTGAATATTTGAAGCTGATTGCTTTACACCAGATTCCTTTTAAAGTAGCGGAAGAGGGGCAAAAACTCCAACTGGATCCGGATGTCGAGGTAAAAGTTCTTCATGTAGATCGGGAAGCCGAGGAAAACAATCCAGCATCTATCGTATTAAAGGTAAGTTATGGAGAGATCGATGTACTTTTGACGAGCGATACGGATGAAAAAAATGAGAAAAAGCTGATTAAACGCTACGATCTTCGTTCTGAAATATTAAAGGTCGCGCACCATGGTTCTGCTACAAGCAACTCGCAGGCGTTTGTGGATGCGGTCAATCCGGAAGCTGCTGTTTTTTCGTACGACCAAGCCAATGATTACGGACACCCGGTAAATAAGGTTGTTGCCAGGTTATATCACATAGGTACTGCCTTATATTCTACAGCTGAGTCGGGTGATATCGTCGTTTCCATCGATAAAGAGGGTTATGAAATAAAAGCAGATCCCTATGATCCTGGTTTTGACCCAGGACCTAAACAGGAATAAAGCCCGGATGAGGATCCGGGCTTCTGATTATTCTAGAATTCGATTCATTTCATCCACATCCATATGCTCGTCAGGTTCGGGGATTTTACCAAGTGTCATGACGCCGCTTCCCCCGCAGACACTGCAAGTATACTTCCATTCCTCATCGTCCATTAATAATCCTTCCCCATCACATGCTTTACATATTCTGCTCCGATCCATTAGAAATGCCTCCTTGGATTGTTTTTATATGTGTTAAGATAGCCTATTTTATTGTTTGTTATGTATGGGAGACAGTTGGAATGTTTTTAATCATAGGGGTTAAAACTAAAGCGGATGAAAGGAGCTCTGGACATGGATAAAAATCAAGGGGATTCACATAAAAAAATACCATGGTGGCAGCTGACCCTGATTGGAGTAGGGTGCACGATTGGGACAGGATTTTTTCTTGGTTCCGCGTTAGCTATCAAACAAGGAGGTCCGGCAGCTATTTTTACTTTTCTATTGGCTGCTGCAGGGACATATATCGTTTTTGATGCCCTGGCAAGGATGACAGCAGAGCATCCGGAAAAAGGTTCTTTTCGTACCTATGCCAAAAAAGCTTATGGCAGGTGGGCGGGCTTCAGTACTGGCTGGGTATACTGGACCTCTGAACTACTGATTATGGGGAGCCAGCTGACGGCGCTGGCTATCTTTTCTAAGTTCTGGTTTCCAGGTATGCCGTTATGGCTTTTATCTGCTATCTTCGGCGTTCTTGGTATTGGGGTTATCATTACCGGTGTTTCTGGTTTTGAACGGTTTGAGAATATTTTCGCAGTCGTCAAGACAGCGGCGATTGTTATGTTCATTATCATAGCGGCGTTAGCGGTGACTGGGGCACTGGATGGAGGAAGACCGGAGCGTACTTTTGAATGGAGCGGAGAAGGTTTGTTTCCTGCAGGTATGACGGGTTTATGGGCGGCTTTAATTTATGCCTTTTATGCTTTCGGCGGAATCGAAGTCATGGGGATTATGGCAAACGAATTGAAAGAACCGAAGGAAGCTCCGAAATCGGGAAAGGTGATGCTTGTTCTGCTTGCCGTTATTTATGTGGCATCTTTGGGGTTAGCGGTTTTCCTCGTTTCCTGGGACAAATTTAATCCCGATGAGAGCCCGTTCATTACTGCTTTAGCTAAGTATGACTTGGCTTTTGTGCCGCATGTGTTCAATGGTGCCTTGATTATAGGGGGATTTTCGACGATGGTTGCATCGTTATACGCCATTACCACTATTCTTTCCACACTTGCCGAGGACAAAGATGCCCCCGCTTTTTTTGCGAAAACCGGAAAACGAGGCGTTCCATACCATGCCTTGTTCTTAACCATTACTGGCCTCATAGCTTCCATTGTGGTCGCTTTGCTGCTGCCTGAAAAAGTATATGAATATTTGACAACAGCTGCAGGTTTGATGCTGCTTTATACATGGATATTCATTTTATTTTCTTATAATAAATTAGTGGACTTGCCTGCTACAGCAAAGATAAAACGATGGATTGGGTTTGTATTGATTGCGGCAGCCGTCAGTGGGACATTATTAGATGGATCAAGCAGAATCGGTTTTTTCATCAGTCTGTTATTTTTAGTCGTAATCGCGCTCGTTGCCTTGTTGATGAGAAAAAAGTGGAAGGAAGAACCTTCCTGATCTATTGTGGTGCCGATACTACTTCAGCCACCTATTCGCAATAGCCTTTGAAGGTAAAGAAGGCGGGGTGTTTCTCTTAAAGGTGAAATAACATCTTAACGGCCTTCATAGCAAAATAAAAAGCAAATCCGAGCAAGCTTACCCCGGAGAGGATAGAAATGCGTTTGAGTGTGCGAGGGGTGAGTGCTCGTCTGAATCCGCTCGAAATGATCGCCATCGTGACATCCCATATCATAAGCCCTATTAAAATGGCGCCACCGTATAAAACCAGATGAATGTGATCATATCGGTTAATGGTATTTGCTAGAATCGATCCGTAAATTCCAAGCCAGAATAGAATCGATAATGGATTCGTTATAGCAATTAAAAAACCGGTGGAGAATGTTTTAGCTAAGGAATCTTTCTGACGGTTATTATCCATTTCAATCGTTTGGGAGCTGGCGATGTTTTCAAATCCTGTATACAGGAGGACAAAAGCACCGAATGACCATAAAAATGTTTTCATGAAGGGAATTTCTAAAAAATGGACAACACCAAAAAAGACAGCGGTGATAAAGCAAATTTCAGCAACAATTGCTCCCAACCCGATCAGCCAGGAATGCAAAAAACCATTTTTGATTCCTTGATTAATTTGGGCAGCATTGAGCGGACCAAGCGGTGCTGCTAATGATAAACCAAGAAAAATATAACTGAGAAAAACACCCAACATTTTCACTCCTCTTCCGTAGGTCATAGCTTGTACCATGTGTATGCACGTGCATCGAGGAGTAGGACAAAATAAAAAGCACATCGTCCTTGAACGATGTGCTGATAGAGTTATCGGTTATTCGCCTGATTGGTTTCTTCGATTAAACGCAATAAATCAGCAGCCCGCTGCATATCATGATTGCCAATTCCTCTGAATGCGGAAGGGTTCTGCGTTGCTTCATGAAGCATTTCCTCTGCCTGTTTCACCTGCTGCTGTGCTTCTGTAAAGCCGCTTTGATCTTCCTGAGCTCTTTCTACTGCTCGCTTTGCCTGATTAAGCTGATTCATGACAGAATGAAAATCTCGTTGGTCGTTCATGTCTTATCCTCCTTTTGGTATTAATTTGTCTGATCGTTCAGGTTTTATCCCCGGTATATGTATCCTATAAAAAACAAAAAAGTCCACACGGATTTACCGCATGGACTTTCCTATCAACAGGGGAGGGGATTAATAACCCCAGCCTCTGCCGTAGCCTCCTCCTACGTAGGATGCTCCAATAATGATCAATAGAATGAATAATACGACTAATAACGCGAAACCGCCGCCGTAGCCTTTACTCATAAAAGCACCTCCTTTCTATTTGTATATGTTGAAATACGCTGAATGTACTGGGTAAATGCCTGTTTTTGGTGATTTTTTGTCAAAAATAACTAGGTTGGTCAAACGTTTGAATAACTGCAACGGTCAATCGAAAGTAAAGAAATTTGTGGAATCTAGCCAATAGGGAATCATTTAAATGAAAAATAAGGTATGATAGAGGCAGTATAAGAGAAGCAGACAACATCTAGAAAAACGAAGGGGGATGCAGTTTGGAAAAAAAGCCTAATATCAACGTCGGCGGTCTGGGTTTTTCCTGGGAGCTGGAAGAAGGACGCTTTCTATTTGAAAACGAGGATGCTGTTCTTTTTTGGATTTCCTCCGCGATGAAGTCATTCTTTGATACGATTGAGGAAGTATCAGGGGAAGAAGCTGCAAATTTAGTGATGGAAAGTACAGGCTTCCGTCAGGGTTCTGTAGTTGGAGAGTACTTTCAGAGGAAAGAGGTTGGAATTGACCAAGTGGCGGAAATACTGCCGAATACATATGCATCAGCTGGCTGGGGAAAAGCTCGTATAGAAAATGTTAATAAAGAGAAGCTTACATTGGAAGTCAAACTGGCCAATGATTGGGAACATAAAATCAATAAAGCACAGGGAAAAGAGAAACGAGGTTCCTTTCTTCCCGCTCATTATGCAGGTATATTCACTGGGCTTTTTGGAAGATCTATCTGGTATGAAGTGCAGTATTCACAATTGGAAGGACACGATTGTACACTTATCGAGTACTTTCCCGCAGAAGTGGACATCGAACATAATATCCATGATTTAGCCCGCCGGAAAGAAGCTGAGCAAATTGTGTACCTGGAAGGACTGGTCGAAGATAAGACACGGGATTTGAAAGAGCTGGTCAAAACCTTATCTTCTCCTATCATTCCAGTATTGGAAGGTATCGTAGTTGTTCCTTTGCTGGGCCGTTATGACGAGGAGCGGGCCGACGAGCTGATTACGAAGACACTCACAAACCTGCCGGAGCATAAAGCAACCTATTTGGTCCTGGACTTGACCGGACTGGATAACGACCTTACCAATTACACGGCAAGTTTGATCGAGAAGATGGGTACCGCAGCGAGTTTAATTGGTACGAAAGTGATTATTGTCGGCATCTCTGCAGAGTTAGGGAGGATCATCTCTCAAACGGAAATTGATTTATCTAAATTCGAATGTTTTCAGAACTTACAGCACGGCATCCATTATGCCCTTGCGCAGAATGGACGGCGAATCGTTTAAGTGAGTTAAAGGCACCTTTTGTTTGATTTGCGCTTTGGCCGGGTAAGCATAGAACAAGCACGAAATCAATCAAAATGAGGTGAAAATAATGGGTAGACTTATCAGAAGGTTTATTAAATACGCACCAATCATCTATCCAATGATTCGAAAGTTCATGAATAAACGTAGAAGCAGAAGAACGACTATGTAATAAAAATAATCGCTCCTCGAATGAGGGGCGATTTTTATTTTGGCTCTTTTAAATTCTGATGATTTATTGTTTAAGCTTTTCGAGGTTAGTTTTATGAAACTTAGAACCTTCCACTTCATTGACCACACTGAAAGGGTTACCGTCAGGGTCTAAGAATTCAAAAGCCGTCATTCCGCCAAAGTCTTCAATTTTACTGACAACAACACCTTTTTGATATAGCGTTTGGTGAGCCTGTTGGATATCTTCTGCGAGAAAGTTATAGTAGCTGTTCTTTTTTCCTTTTACCACTTCGAATTCCGTGGGCTGAGGGTTTTCCACTTCAACGAGTCCCATTTGGGCATCTCCTTCTTCAAAAATGAATCCGGCCCCGCGATCTCCGAAATCCCAGCTATCCACGAATATGGCTCCTAAGTTTTCTTGATACCATCTCATTGATTCCTCAAGGTTCGATACAGGAATGAAGATACTACTGATTTTAAACAATTGAACATCTCCTTTGGAAGGATTGGATTATAAGTTTATTTCGCTGAAAAGATAGGATTTCCTGCTTTTTAAAAGAGTAATAAAGTTGAATTTTCTTAAATAACAAAATAAGACGCCTGAAAGCCAGGCGTCTGTTTGGTTCTATTTATTATTTTGGTGGAATGGACATTTACTGGTGATTGGTTTTACATCATCCCCGATGAAGTATTGTTTCCATTCATGGTGGGTGGGGTCGCCATAGTGGCTGATATCCGGGTGTTTCGGTAATTGATCCCACTTTTCTACTCGTTCCCGCACTTTTTCACGGGACATGATTCCTCCCTTGCTGGTTCCTTCCAATCCTTCGAAGATTTTTCGTGGCTGAAAGCCGAGTACGAGAGAGTTTCCTAAATTCCGTGTTTTTCTTTGTTTATAGGCAGGTGAATTTCCAAATACGAAGAATGGTTCTCCTGCAAATGAGAAGGCCCATAAGTGATGGTCCGGGTCAGTAGGATAATCGACCGGCCAAGGTTCTTGATCGTTGTCATTTAAATAATTCAATATGTCCCAGAAATATTCACGATAATATTCAATCGATTTTTCTTCTTGCTCCGGTTCTACAAATAAGAAGAAACCATGTCGGATAAATGGGGGCTCTTCGAATAATTTCAGGAAATCCTCTACTGTATTGGGAAGATGGGACCAATCATCATGGTTCAGAAATGAGTAGCGAAGCTCTCCTTTCTTTTCTGCTCCCATCCCGAAGTAGCAAGGAAATGTCTTGTCAGTAACAATTTTATGGAATGTTTCATATTCTTTTGGAAGCCAATCAGGTACAATCGTACGATCTTTCATCTCTTCTTTCTTTAACAGGCAGCTGTTGTCGATCATTCTAGTGACTCCTTTCCAGTACATTGACTAACATTTTCCCTATCTGACTGAAACGAAAACAATTAATGCCCTGGTACTTTTTGGACCAGATTAATTATGAGAATGATGGAATTGTAAGGAAAGAGTGCATTCAGTAAATCATTCGCATAATTCCGACTGTTCTAGTAAGCTTTTAATTAATATAGGATTTTTGGGGTGAGTGAATGAATAAATTATATCAACCTATGATTAAAAATGATCGACAGAAGCGATTATACACAAAGGCAGAAACTTTAGCGGAAAAAGTAAAGAAACGTAGCACAGAGTCTGATCAGGAGGGATCCTTTTCTAAGCAAAACTTAGCTGACCTGAAAAAGGAAAACTATTTTTCTTTGTCGCTTCCAGATCGGCTTGGTGGAGATAACCTGTCGCTATATGAATTTTTACTAATGCAGGAGAGGCTGGCAGTAGGTGATGGATCGGTCGCCTTGTCGGTGGGATGGCATAGCGGCATCCTGATGGAACTAAGAGATGAGCAGTTGTGGGATTCAGAGTTGTTTGAAGAGGTAGCGGCTGAAATCGCTGCAGGTCAAAAGGTTTTGAACCGGGCTGCCTCAGAGCCGGCAACAGGAAGCCCGACACGAGGCGGGATGCCGGAAACACGTGCGGTACGTAATGGGGACCGTTATATCATTAATGGGAGAAAGACGTTTACGACAATGGCGGATTCTTTAGATTATTATATTGTCTCGGCGTATGTGGAAGAACTGAACGAGGTCGGCTGGTTTTTGATTGAGCGAGGAAGGAAAGGGGTCAGCGTGGACCACACATGGGATACACTTGGCATGAGAGGTACCGGAAGTGACGACCTTGTACTGGATAACGTATCGGTGAAGGAGGATCGGCTCGTGGAACGTGCCAGCCAAAAGTCCACTGTCCCTAAAGGCTGGTTATTGCACATTCCTGCCTGTTATTTAGGGATTGCAATTGCTGCCCGCAACGATGCGATCAAGTTTGCCAAAGAATTTCAACCGAACAGTCTCAATCACCCGATTTCTGAAGTCCCACATATCAAGCAAAAAATCGGAGAGATGGAATGGAAACTGATGCAGGCCCGCTATTTTATGTATGCTATAGCCGAGAAGTGGGATCAGGAGCCGGAAAATAGGATACAGCTCCAGGGAGAACTGGCGGCAGTGAAGGTGACAGCAACCAATACAGCAAATGAAGTCGTAGACCTTGCTATGAGAATTGCCGGTGGTCGTGGGCTTTCAAAACGTTATTCATTTGAAAAATACTATCGTGATGTCCGTGCCGGGCTGCATAACCCACCGATGGATGATGCTGTTTTCAACACGCTTGCTGATCAAGCTTTCGGTTAATAATTAAGGTGATCAGGTGAAACGGGATATTCTAAGGATGAGGGTTAAAAACTAACAGGAGAAAGCTGGGTCAACAGCTTCCTCCTGCAGCTTTTATTTATTGGCAAGGTGGTCTGCAAATGCTTTCGCATATGGAGGTAAATCTGGCGGGCGGCGGGCAGAAATGATGTGGCCGTCCTTCACAACTGCCTCATCGGACCAATTAGCTCCGGCGTTCATCATATCGTCCTTAATGCCAGGCGTACTCGTTACATTTCGTCCTTCCAGGATACCTGCAGAAATCAATACCCAGCCAGCATGACAAATCTGCCCGATCGTTTTTTTCTGTTCGTCCATATGACGTACAAATTGCAGGACTTCTTCATATCTTCGCAGCTTGTCCGGCGACCAGCCGCCAGGTACAAGGATGCCATTATAGTCCTCTGGTGAAATGTCGCTGAAAGCATAGTCTGATTCAACGGGTACACCATATTTTCCGGTATACTGTTTGTTTGCCTCTTTTCCAACAATGTGGACAGTGGCTCCTTCTTCTCTCAGGCGAAGGACCGGGTACCACAGCTCCAGATCCTCAAACTCATCACTGACGAGTGCGATCACTTTTTTATTCTCTAAACGCATGTAGGTGCCTCCTTTTTTTGAAACCTATTGTTAGTGTAACAGACCGCCAACTTATTTTTCGAAAGATAACAATGGAAAAAGCTGTTCTCCTCCTGGTAGTGGGAAAACAGCTTTTGTTTATTAGGTAGTTTCCAGTTTGTTTTTGAATTCTTCCAGTTTATCCTGTGTTTCCTGGGTCAGTTCTTTTATTTTATCGGTATCTGGCTCGTCAGCCTGGGCTTCGTCAATTAAAGGGTAAAGACTTTCCTCGATGTTCTTATAGTCTTCTTCATAGTTTTCTTCCACTTGCTTCTCAATTCTATCCCAATCCTCTTCCAATGTTTTTCCTGTCTCATTGATTTTAGCTGTATCGTCAGGTGACTCTTCTACTGTGGTGTTTAATTCCTCTACTGTACCAATTACTAGATCCACGCCATCCTTTAAGTCTATCGCATCGCTGGTATCTCCTGAAGATTCTTTAGCTTCTTCTTCAGCTTGGTCTGATTCCTCTTGAGAAGAACCGGGATCGTTCGTATCTTCTGGTTCAATCGTATCATCATTTCCCGTTGTACCACAGCCTGCCAGGATTATACCAACAGCTATCATAAAGCTTAATAAGTGAAATCGTGTCATAAGTGAGTCCTCCTTTGTTTTTTAGCAAGTATTCCCAATAAGGAGGAGTTACAAACAGTGTATTTATGCTTAATATAAATAGGCTATATGTCTTGTCGTTATAAAATCAACAGGGTAATGCCTGATAGAAGCAGCGAGGTAATGGTCATAGCCAGCATTGGCTTAAGTGCTTTCGAACGGAGGGCAGCCAGGCTGACATTAAGTCCTAATCCAACCATTGCCATGGTCAGAATAAACGTGGTAGCTGCAGAGATAAAGGTGAGTACGGCTTCGTTTATTGGTATATATACTCCAAGTACATAACTGCCTAACAGACTGGTAGCGATGAATCCGAGCAAGAACCATGGAAAAGCCACCTTTTCATCGGTATCCTGGTTTCCTTTTTTTCGCATGATATAAATAAACAGAAAGCTGAGCGGTACCAGCAGGAGGACACGCCCTAATTTTCCAATCAGAGCCATCGCAAGGCCATCTTCCCCGGCTGGTGCAGCCGCAAGTGCCACATGGGCAACTTCATGGAGACTGATTCCTGCCCAGGAGCCATATGTCGCCGCATCAATCGGGAGCATTGGCCGGATCAGGGTATAACCGATTGCAAAAATCGTTCCAATCAAAGAAATGATTCCTGCACTGATCGCAGTGTCTTCAGCTTTGGCTTTCAGTATCGGTGAAACGGCTGCAATAGCGGAAGCACCACACACACCCGTCCCGACACCGAGCAGTAAGGAGAGGGAATAATCGGCACGGAACAGTTTTGCAAATAGTAATGTCACCCCGATGGCGAAAATGATAACCGCCACATCTCTGATCAAGAGAGGCAGGC
The DNA here is from genome assembly GCF_011761345.1 of Thalassobacillus devorans. Taxonomy (GTDB): domain Bacteria; phylum Bacillota; class Bacilli; order Bacillales; family Halobacillaceae; genus Thalassobacillus; species Thalassobacillus devorans. The sequence continues at coordinate 103,987 of NZ_JAASRY010000006.1, read as the reverse complement.
CATCCTGGAAGATGACATTCATATTCAATTTTAATCCAAACAGAATGATAGCCAGCCTAAGCAGCTTTTTAGCAGAAAACTGGATGCCATGACGTATCTTTTCCGGGTAGCCAAAAAATTGACGGTAAAAGACAGCGACAATGATGGCGGCTGCCAGTGGGCCGATCATGGACAGCCCAGGTATCATCGCAAGCAAGAAACCAATTCCAGCAATCAATGCCGTAAACAATACCCCCATAATCCAATGTAGATTACCACCTTTTTTGGACATAACCGCACGCTCCTGATTAATATTAGTGTTAAAATCACTATACGTCACGGCTTATTATTAGTAAAATATAATTTAATAATGTTAATCATTAATAATTTTAATAGTAGGTGATAATCATGGATTTAGAGGCGTTAAGGACTTTTATTGCAGTCGTAGAAGGTAAAAGCTTCACAAAGGCCGCTAAGACAAGGATGATTTCGCAGCCAAGTGTCAGCCTGCATATCAAGAATCTCGAAGAACTGTTCCAGACGAAATTAATAGATCGTTCCCCTAAGCACTTTCATATAACGTCTACTGGAGAGCTTGTATACCAGCGGGCAAAGCAAATAGCGGGTATCGTGGAGAAGACGAAAGAAGAGGTGTTCGCTTACCATAACCAATTGACTGGTTCCCTCACGATTGGAGCCAGTTATACGGTCGGGGAATATATCTTACCTGCCTTATTGAAAGCATTTGATCAAGTACATCCTAATATTGAGTTGAAAGTATATATCGATAACACCGAGACAATCAATCGCTCTGTATTATTGCATGAATTTGATATTGGCCTTGTTGAGGGGCAAGTGAAGCACAAGGAATTACGTGCATTCCCTTTTTTAGAAGACGAAATGGTATTGATTGCTCCCCCTGATCACCCGATCCGCGATAAAGTTACCCTCCAGTTCAACGACTTACAAGGGCTTACCTGGGTGGGGCGGGAAGAGGGGTCCGGGACTCGTGACATTATGGATGCCGTGATACGTGCTTACAGCATTGATGTCAGGAAATTAATAACGATCGGCAGCAATCATGGCGTCGTGCAAGCAGTTCAGCATGGACTCGGACTATCGTTCATATCGCGTTCCATTATTGATAATAAATTCGGAGAAGATTTAATGATCCGCCTGCCGTTCATCCAAATGCCGAACCGTTATTTCTCCTGTGTCACACCTGCCGAAGAAGAGCTATCAAAAAATGTGGAAGTATTTATGGAAGCATTAAAAGAAAAGTATTCCAGCAGCATTTGAGTCATTTTCTTCATAAAGATAGTGAATCTTTTTGCTCTTATATACGTAAGAAATGGAAGCAGTTCAAATATTAAGAAAGGATCATAAGTCTCAAGGCTGATTCTATTATTGAGAAATATCAGTACAATATAGGGTGGGTGTGGAATAACACCTATTATTAATCTTGAAAAATAAGGAGAAGTAATGATGATAAAACGAATAGCAATTTTTCTGTTGGCGTTGGTGATTTGGACAGGTACAGGGCTGGCATCAGTTACCTCTGCTTCTACCAATGGAAATAATGGTGAAGGAATCAACGAGAAACTAGGCGTTCCGATTGTCGTGTATGGCGATACATTGACAGATGAGCAGGAAGAAGAGGTTAGAGAGTTATTACAAGTAGAAAACCGTGAGAATGTAGATGAGTTTTATGTAGACGGCCAGGATATAGCTAATTATATTAATGGCAACCCGAATTCCCGAATGTTTTCGTCTGTGAAAATAACTCCTCAGGAACAAGGTGAAGGACTTGAGGTTAATATTGTTACCACTGACAATATCACTGCTGTAACAAAAGAAATGTATGCCAATGCCTTGTTGACTGCAGGCGTGGAAGATGCAGTTGTAGATGTTGCCTCCCCAGTAAAAGTTACAGGACATTCCGCCTTGACTGGAATCTATAAAGCTTATGATTCTAAAGGAGTCAAGCTTGACGAAGACCGGATGGAAGTTGCCAGTGAAGAGTTGGATGTAGCGACTGAGCTGGCTGAAAAATCAGGCGTCGATAAAGAAAAGGTCAGTCAATTGCTAACCGAGATCAAACAGGAAATGGCAAATAGGAATCCTGCTACGAAAGAAGAAATCGAGCAGATTGTCAATGACAAACTAAGCTCTTTGAATATTGAGTTAAGCGAAGAAGACCGTCAGCTGTTAATCAACTTGTTTGAGAAAATGCGGGCGTTAAATATCAATTTTGATCAGGTGCAAAAGCAGCTGGAGGATATCACTTCCAGTGTGAAAGATTTGCTTGGAGATAAAGGATTCTGGGATAAAGTATCCACATTCCTGCAAAGCATCATCCAGGCTTTGGCAAAATTCTTCAATAGTCTCTTTGGATAACGTTATAAGAAAAGCTTAGGGAAATCCCCCTAAGCTTTTTTTAATGCATTAAGTTTTCTGGGATATGCGGGATCGCTGAGGCCCCGCAAGGCGAAGCCTGAGGAGACTCAGCACACGCCCACGGAAAGCGAATCGTTTCCCGGAGCCCCTAAACTCCAATAAATATCTCGAAATCAAGTCTTCGACTTTTCGGCCATATTGTTGAGTAAACATATTGTGCAACTGATTCAAATTAATAATAAGGGGAGATCATCAGATAGACGATGACTCCTGTGAGGCTGACATACAACCAGAGGGGCATAGTCCATCTGGCGATTTTTCGGTGTTTGTCCACTTTCATGGCAAGCCCCCGGAACAACGTAAGCAAGGCTAACGGTACAATTACAGCAGCCAGTACGATATGAGTGATCAGGATGAAGTAATAAACCATCTGCAGTACCCCTTCACCCCCATAAGAAGTGGAAGAGGCCATGGAATGATAAGTCAAATAGGATACCAGGAATAAGGCGGTGGTAGTAAATGCGGCGAAAATGAACCGCTTATGCCAGGTAACATTTTTTCGTAAAATCATGAACAAGGCTGCTAATAAAAATACGAACGTAAACGAGTTCAGAATAGCATTAAGCAGTGGCAGCAATGTAATATCAAAGCTGGTGCCGCCGTCTATTTTCGGTACAAACAACAGAGCTACGACAATTAAGTTGATAGCGATTGACAAACCTACAACCCATGGCACGTAGTTGAATTCTTTATTAATATTCACTTTATATTCCCCATCTCTAAAATGTAATACAATCCTTAGTATATCGAAGTGTATCACGACAATCATCACTTAAAATCTTACTATTTTATGAATTTTCACTGTGTTAATAGTAGCGTTAGAAAGGGTAAGCATTATCATAGAATCGAAATGGAGGGGTAATCATGTTTGTTTTTAAAGAAGATGCTTTGAACGGAAGGCATATTTTAGTGACTGGAGCGACTGGCGGTATTGGTTATGAAACAGCCAAGGCAGCGGTAAGGTCTGGGGCTGCTGTTACTATAACCGGGCGTAATGAAGAAAAACTGGAGGAACTGAGACAAGCCTGCCAGGAGATTTCAAGCGATGCGAAAGTATTTGTCCAAAAAGCTGATCTGACGAGTGAAGAAGACCGTGCGAAGTTAGTAGAAGCGGCGGTTGAAGCTAACGGAACGATAGATGGTCTCGTAAACTCTGCTGGCATTGGTGGGGGAGGGCCGGTGAAAGACCTTTCTGAGGAAGACTTAAGAAAGATTATGGAGCTTAATTACACGGCAACCGTACTTTTGACACAACTTGTGTATGAAAATATGCGGGAGGCAGATTCAGGAGCAGTCGTCAACCTATCTTCTTTATCAGGGCTGAGAGGTACCAAGGGTAATTCCGCTTATAGTGCTTCGAAGTTTGCGGTAACCGGATTCACCCAGGCATTTGCTCATGAAGCAATTGAAGAAAATATCCGCGTCAATGCGGTCTGTCCGGGTTTCGTAGATACTTCTATGGGACTCAATGCCATCAGGAAAAAAGGGGAGCGTGAAGGCCGAAGCTTTGAAGAACAAATGAAAGTAGTAGAAGAAGGAATTCCATCAGGTAGAATCACGAAAGCGGAAGAGGTCGCCAATACCATCGTCTTTTTACTAAGTGCTGCGGCTGAAAATGTCGTCGGTGAATCGGTGAAAATATCCGGTGGGAGTGTTATGAGATAACGGCTATAGCGCAAGATTTAAGTTTATCGCGCCTGTTCGACAAGTTTTCGCGCTCTTTTCTAATAGTTCGCGCACAAAACAGGAATTTCACGCCATAAAGGAATAGCCTGGCGGCTGCCAGGCTATATTTATATGGTTTGATCAAACGTTTGTTCAGTCTTTTTTTCCATACCATTGGGCGGCATTGGAAAATAATACTTTCTCGGCAAGTTCATCTCCAACGGTTTCCTGGATTAGTTCAATATCCGTATTTAGGAATGGCCGTGGGGCGCGCGTGGATGGCAGGTCGGAACCAAACATCAGTGCCTCAGGGTTTACACGGACGATTCCACGGATGGCTTCCGCTGCATCCATATCTATTCTGCCAAATCCTGAAGCTTTAACTCTGACACCGTGCTCCACGAGCTTCAGCAAGGTTTCAAATCCAGAGGTTGTAAGCCCTAAATGGTCAATGGAGACGGCGGGTAGCTTTTTGATGGTGTCTTCCATTTCCGGGAGTAATTTGGCTTCTATATAAACTTCCACATGCCAGCCTGCCAGCTCGTAAACTCTTTGACCAAAAGAATCCAAATGAGTCAGTGTCTCGATCCCTCCGCGTTTAACATTAAAACGAACGGCTTTTACCCCGTGAGCATCTAAGGAAAGTATTTCTTCATCCGTAACATTTTCGGGCAGCTGAGTTACACCGAAGAACCCTTTTCCAAGCCTGGAAAGGGCCTCTTTTAAATAGCTTTGATCATAACCCTGAAAGGAACCGGACACTACTGCACCCCCAGCTATATCCCACTCTTTTGTCCTTTCCAGATAGTCTTCGCAAGTAAATGGGTTCGGAATGTATCCTTGGTTTTCTATTAAAGGAAAGCGAGGATCAATAATATGCATGTGTGCATCAAAGATTCGGATAAGAGCACCACCTTAGGGGAAGTTTAAGCCCTTTCATTTTACCACAATCAATTTTTCAGGGTCATACGCGTGGTGAAGAGCATCGTAGTCATGGCTACTACAAGAATGGTAATGGCAGAAAGTAGCAGTGTCTGTGAAGAGAAAAGCAATCCCCCTGATAAAACAACCCCAAGATCAATCGCAAAAATAGCAATCCCCACATTGATTTTCAGAAAATCAGCAAGCATCTGGGCCAGCAGATCTGTGCCTCCCGTGCTTGTCTGATAACGAAGCATCAGGCCGATGCCGCCCCCGACAAAAGCTCCGCCGATCATAGAGCTGATGGCAGGGTCCAAGGATAAATGAAAATGTCTAAGCCAATAAAACAGATCAATAAAGAAAGAAGATATCAGCAAACCATGGAGACTGTTATAAAAATATGTACGGTAGTTGAACCAGGCAATCAAGAAGATTGGAATGCTGAGTAACAGGATACTCAAACCGGTTTGGAGTCCCCATAAATAATGAAAAATCAGTCCGATTCCAATGACACCGCCATCAAGCACATGATCCGGGACAAGAAAAAAGTTGATGCCGAATGCCAGACAGGCACTACCAATAATAATTACGATCCCTTTTTTGATCAGTTCATTCATGATTGTGCCTCCCTCATTGTGGACTGGTTTATTTTATTTATATGCGTCAGTCTCCTGCTTAAGATAAAAGAATGCCGGGCAGTGGTTCTGCACAAGCTAACTAGTAATGAAAATGATTAGATATGGAGGGAATCATAAGTGGACTTTAACTTAATATGGAAGGCAATTATTGTTGTTGTCGGTGGCACACTGCTATTGAGAGTAGCCGGACGAAAATCTATTTCACAGATGACGCTTGCTCAAGTTGTCATCATGATCGGGATCGGTTCATGGCTTGTACAGCCGATTGTTGGAAAGAACATTTGGACGACGTTGATTGTCGGTCTTACGCTTGTATTGACGTTGTTAGTAATGGAGTATGTACAAGTGAAGGCGAACCCATTAGAGAAGTTCATAACGGGAAGTTCGAAAGTGGTGATCGAGAACGGGGAGTTGCAAGTCGACCGGTTGAAAAAGCTCCGGTTTACCGTTGATCAATTGGAAATGAAGCTGCGTCAGAACAGTGTTACTAATATCAATGATGTCGCATATGCAACCATTGAGCCCAACGGTCAGCTGGGATTTGAATTGAAACAGCAGAAACAGCCAGCGACAAAAGAGGACGTGAACAATCTCAGGCTTGAATTGATGGCACTGAAACAGCAGCTGTCCCAGCTGGGAACTCAGAGTCCCAACATCGCAAACTATTCAGCACCTGCCATGCAAAAGGATATTTTTTCCGAGGTATCCCAGCAAGGGCATACTGAGGATCCGCCCCAACAACTTCAATAATCAAAATAAAATACTCCCTGCCTGAATAGTTATGAAAAGGACTATCTCTCAGGAGGGATTTTTTTGAGGACATACTTAGAAGCTGCTCGATTTGAACATGCATTTTGGCTGCAAATATTAGGGGATCATGCCCGATTCATACGTGATTCGCTTTATCCCTCAGAAAAGGAAGATATAGAAATAGCAAAAGCATTTATTGAAATATTCGATGATATGGCGGTCAAATCAAGGGATTTGTCAAAGAGTCAAGCACAGGAATTTACCCGGCGGGCGGGGGAACATGTTCGGAGTTTCAGGCAGTATAAGCTGTCAATCATCCGAAGATTACTTGAAGGGGAAATAGAAATTCATTTACCGCCTACATTTATTAATCACATGGTAAATGAACTAGAGGAATATTTACTTGTTATTGGATATTTGGGTAAGGGCGAGGTCCCGCCAGTTTTTCATGAACTTCATCACCACATGTTATGGCTTTTGGATGCATCTGGTCATGCCGGGGCGATTAATGACAGTATGGATGCCACTGAACAGCACATTAAAAAACAAAGTGATACCTTTCGTCAAACGTTCAATGACTTATATTTAAAGTCAGTAGAGATGACTGGATATCTTAGAGCTAACTTGGAATCATTTCCGGCATTATCGCGATTTAACAACGAAACAAAAATCGAAATGAAATTATTCCAGACTTTCTTGAAAGAACTCGAAGAAATGGAATTATCAGAGCAGGTATTGGGTACATTCACAGCTCTAATGGCTGATCACATGTTCCGGGAAGAATGCTATTATCTTTTTAAGGTAGCGGAATCGACAGCTGCAGAGTATCCTTCTTGTGATCCAACAAAACCGCGTGTCGTTACCTGAGTAAATATCAGGATAAACGGATAAGCTAAGGCATGTGTTGATAACCATGAAGAAAAGTAGGAATGTATATGCCACAATTCACATATGACTCCTGTACGATTTATTATGAAGATATAGGGAAAGGTATTCCACTCGTATTGATCCATCCACCAGGCATGGGAAGACTTGTATTCACCTTTCAGCATACATTGAGCAGCCAATACAGGCTTTTAATTCCTGATTTAAGTGGGCATGGTGATTCTTCCATTGCTAAGGAACCAGTTACAATGGAACGATATGCGGCGGAAATTAAAGCCCTTCTGGATCATACCGGAACTCGCCTTGCTGTCATTTGCGGTTATTCCGCGGGCGGTGGGATAGCTCAGGAGTTTGCTTTATCCTACCCGGAACGAACCCGGGCACTGGTGTTATCCGGGGGATATCCCATAGTAGAAACGACACTATTGAAGATGGAGTACCGGATCGGGATGAAATGGCTGACCACAAGTCCTGATTCCCTGATACGGCTCTTGGCCAGATCTCACTTTTTAGATACAAACATACAGCAGATGATAAGTGGACAGATGACAAAAGCAGATTTGAAAAGCTGGTATGATTTTTATGAGGAATCTTTTCATTACGATTGCTCGGGGCGCTTAGGAGAAATAGACTGCCCGATATTGCTGATGTACGGATCCCGTGTCAAGTGGATCCGCCAGCATAGTCACTATTATCGCCAATGCAAGGATGTTCTTCTTGTCCATATCGAAAAAGCTACCCATCAATTGCCGACAAAACATTGGCACACATTCAACCATCATTTGCACTCCTTCATACAGGACACTTTAGCTAAAAATCCCTATCATCAGGCTGGAAATACCTTTTGATTTCCCCCTGAAAAGGCTGTTGAGAAAATCTCGACAGCCTTTTTTGTACTTTAACAAATCCAGTTGCATTTCTCATCAAGGGAGGACTTTGGTAGTGATTTCTGTCGATTTTTCCTGCAAACTTCTTATCCAATATCAGTAAATTATGTGCTAAAATGAAAGAAGTGATAATATTCGGAAAATTCGGAGGGGTATGAGATGCGCAACGTGGAGGAAGTGAAACAAGGAGTATTTCGAATTAGAGTCCCGCAGCCTGTTCCAGGCGACGTGTTTGTATATGTGATAAAGAAAGAAAAAGTCACGCTAATTGATGCAGGCCATCCATCATCAGATTCTCAAGCCAGTTTGATAACGGCGTTAAAGGAGATCGGAATAAAACTGGCAGATGTCGATCAAATTATTTTAACTCATCGGGATATGGATCACATAGGGGCATTACTGACCCATGCCAATGAACTTCATTGCCAGGTGTTTGCCGGATACCCTGCTAAAAAAGAGCCCACATTGTACGAACAGCTGGAAGGGATACGTCCTCAGCTTCCAGATCAATTCACCGAGGAGCTGCTTACGAAAGCATCGATGGATGAGATTGACTTTGCCCAAGCGGAACATCTTTCCATTACCCAGCATGTGAAGCACGGGGATGTGATAGATGTAGGAGGAGAATATTTAGAAGTGCTTGAAACACCTGGTCACAGCTTTGATCACATTTCTTTATATGATCCAGGGTCTAATGTTCTATACGGTGGGGACGTACTGATTGAAAATGGCCCTCCAACAAAAATCATTGATTTGCAGCAGTATTTGCTTACGCTGGATACATTGAGGCAAAAAAATATTAAAGAAGTTTTCCCCAGCCACGGTCCGATCATGGATCATCATCTTGATGCTATTGAACAAGCGATTGCAACCATCGTTGATATCGATCAGAAAATCATCACTTGCTTAAAAGATGGTTCGAAATCCTGCTACGACCTGGCTCTCCAATTCAATAATGGGAATGTGGATGAAAACTTATTATTTTATATTCAGCTCATTTCTAACCACCTTAACCGGTTGCAGGATAAAGATATTATTATCAAAACAGACAGGGGAGTATCCTTGCAATAAAAACAAGCGCACAGCTACGGTTGTGCGCTACTTTTCTTCGTTTTCAACTTCATGGTTACCAGTCATCATTTCTCCCTCTGTCGGATGTTCTTCCCGTTCCTTCTTTGGAGGGAGAAATGCTTTAGAGAAGGACACGCCTTTAGTGAAAACCTCAGCCTGCTCATTGGAGGTGTGGACTTTAGCTCTCTTTTGTTGTCGGTCTGCCACAAGGACCACCTCCTTTTTTAAAATGTGGTATCATTAATTATTATTCCATCGGAATTAACAAATTAAACATCTACAATAGTTGCCGAAAGAGGGTTTGTGATGGCGGAACAGTTGACTGTATTTGACAGGCAAGGCAATGAGATCGGGGTCGAAGAGAGAGAGAAGGTACACACCGAAGGCCTATGGCACCATACCTTCCAGTGCTGGTTTGTAGAAGTGATAGCAGGAGAGCCTTATATCTATTTCCAACATCGCTCGAAGGATAAAAAAGATTTTCCGGATAAACTGGATATAACCGCAGCAGGCCATATTGGGGCGGAGGAATCCATCGTGGAAGCAGGTGTCAGGGAAATTGTCGAAGAGTTAGGTATAGAGGTGTCAGCGAGTGACTTACAATACCAAGGCTGCTTTCGGGAAGAAATACATACGGGAACAATGATCGATCGGGAATTTTGCCATATCTTCTTATATCCACTGCAAAAGCTCCCGGACTTTCAGGTGACGGAAGAAGTGTCAGACATCATGCGACTTAGCCTGGAGGGCTTTGAAGAGATTTTACAAGGGCAAAGTAAGAATGGGCGCTATTTAATGAGCGGTCTGGAAAAAACAATCAGTTTGGATGATTTCTGTCCGCACTCACAAGGTTATTTTTCTTTTATTATTAAAGCCACACGGAAATTATTTGCTTTTTGACAGGTTTTCCAGTTGAGGATATAATCGAACTATTCAAAAAAGTGCGTGCTTATGGAGGGGAGACCCTCAACGAAAGAATTGATAAGCCTCTTCTTAGGAAGGGGTTTTTTACACTTGAAAAAAGTGTGACCTTGTTAAAAGATCAAAGTATAAGAAACGCTTAGATTTTCGCCATAAGGACATGGCGATAAGTCAAGTTTTTGAAGACGCTAATGGTCTGGCGCCAAGCCAGGCTTTTCTAATATCGAAGGGAGCAGAGATTCTATGAGTAAATCATTTGAAACAAAGGTTGTACATAACAGCCTTAAGCAGGATGCAGAGAAAATCAATAGTAAAGCAACGCCCATCTATCAGACTTCAGCCTACACGTTTGAAACCCTGGAAGATTTGGAAGGTTATTTTGAAGGCAAATCGCCGTATCTTTATACAAGAAACGGGAATCCGAACACAGACGAGCTGGGTCATGCCGTCGCCCAGTTAGAAGGGGCGCCAGCAGGCATGGCTTCTTCATCTGGAATGTCTGCCATACTATGCGGCATTCTGGCGGCCGTCGGGAATGGAGAACATATTGTCGCCGCGGAAGACACTTATGGAGGCACCTACCAGTTACTTACTCAGGAATTGAAAACATTCGGCATTGAAGTAACGCTCGCCTCATTCGATAACCTGGAAGAAGTGGAAGGGGCCATTCAGGGTAATACGAAACTCCTTTACAGTGAATCGGTTACGAATCCATTTTTGCGTGTCGAAAACATCAAGGCCCTGGTAGATATAGCAGAACGGTACCAGTTGAAAACGATGATCGATAATACTTTCGCAACGCCATACTTGCTCCACCCATACGAAGAAGGAGTCGATTTAGTCGTTCATAGTGCGACTAAATATATTGGCGGACACAGTGATGTATCAGCTGGTGTGCTGGTCGGAAGAGAAGAACTGATTGAAAAAGCGAGAGGAAAGATGGTAGCACTCGGTGCCAACCTGAGTCCATTTGAAGCATGGCTTGGTCAGCGTGGGTTGAAGACCCTGGCTCTTCGCATGAAGCAGCAATCGGAGAACGCGGATTATGTAGCGGAAAGCTTGCGCAACCATACGGATATCAAACATGTATATTATCCTGCTTACGTTTCTGAAAAAGGTAATGGAGCAATTATCACAATTGAATTGAACGAAAGATGCGACATGGATCGTTTTTATAAATCATTGGGCTGGATTAAAATTGTACCTTCCTTAGCAGGTGTTGAAACGACGGTATCTTATCCGAAAGGGACATCTCACCGGGCCTTGACGGAGGAGCAGCAGGAGAAGATCGGTATTAATGAGCACGTCGTCCGTATTTCAATTGGAATCGAAGGAGCTAAGGATATTCTGGCACAGCTTGGGGATGCGATTGAGGCATCCTTGCATGAGGCTTAAGTCCTGAAAAAAGTTGGTGAAAAATTCACCCCGGTACACATGATATAATTGGAAGTGGAGCACGTCCTTTTAGGGAGGATCGGCTGCCCCCATCTGTCAGGAAGGGGGGTGATGCCTACGAGCATATATGAAGTGTTGACCGTCATCTGGTCTTTCGGCACGTTTTTGATCGCTTTGCTCGCATTGATCATTCAAATGATCAATAAAAAATAGACCTCCCTATTCACTCGGCCAAAGTAGAAGGGGAGAGGCCTATTCCTGTAGTGGATAGCTGATCCCCCGGAGGGGGCGTGTATCTATGGCCGCAGCATTTGCTGCGGCTATTTTTTATTGTATGATTATCTATATACATCATACCACAACTAAGAGTTTTTTAAATCAATAATGTCCAAGTAGTCCTTTTTTCATTGCATATCTTTCGCAGGCAAGGTAGACGGAAACGCCAATTATTCCATAAACCACTGCATTCGCGATCAGCCAGGAATAATCCGATATTGAAAAATCAGCCAGCGTATAGTTATGAATCATGATCTGTCTCGTCATATCGACACCTTTTACAAATGGCGCCGCAATGAGGTATGGAGCGACAGATAAAGGTACGAAAGTCAATCCCATTATGATGAATTGAAGGATTTGCAAAAATGCACTAATCTGTTTGAAAATGATTGACAATCCAGCGATCATGAAACCCACTCCGATCATACTGGCAATCGTCAATAACAGGATAGGTATAGTGGCTGCTGGATTCAAGTTCAGCCACTCCCCAGTGGTGAGCATGGACAAAAACAACAATAAAATGACAATAAGGAAATGGATGAATATCATTCCAGATAATCGGGAGAGTAAAATCCGCCATGCTCCCATCGGTGACATATATAACTGTTCCAGCGTCCCTCGCATTGCTTCGTCCGAGACAGTCCAGCCAATCGATTGCAGTGTCATCATAGCGAAGTACCAGAAAATATAATTGACGATGATAAATTGTGTGTTCGCACCTGCTTCTGCAGGGTCGCCGATCACCTGGATGCCGAAGAACATCGCAAGGAAGATAATGTAGAAGGTCAGCAGCAGGCTCAAAGTATTAGCGAAATATCGTTTCATCTCCACATATTCTTTTTTGGTATTAACGCGAATGACATTCCAGAGTGTTGTCATGAGGCAGCCTCCTCTTTGACAAGCTGCATAAATACTTTTTCAAAGTTAATTTCAGTTCGGTTAATGGTTTCGATCGGGGTATGGTTTCGTTTCAGGATGTCCATCAAAGCGTAGATTTCCTGTTCTTCTTCCAGGCTGACTTGTAAGTCCAGCCCCTTCCAGGAGTGCAACGGGAACTCAAACTTAAGCATCTCCTGCTGTTCGTCTGTGATCGGTTCTTTCAAGCTGATTTGATAAGCGCTTGTTTTGAATAATTGAAGGAGGTGATCTACGCTTTCGTCAGCAATAACTCTTCCATTGTTAATGATAACAGTACGCTCACATAAATCCTGGACAACAGGCATATCATGGGTGCTGATAATAATGGTCTTGCCTTCTTTTTTAGCGATTGACCGCAGGATTTCCCGTACTTCGTAGCCAGTTTCGACGTCCAGTCCTAACGTCGGCTCATCAAGCAGGATTACATCAGTATCTGCCAGCATAGCTACTGCGATTGCAAGTTTCTGCTGCATGCCGCGGGACAGCTTGTTGACTAACTCTTGTCTCTTCTCTTTCAAACGGAATTGCTCTAGCAATTTATCGATATGCGGCTTCATTGCTTTCCTGGACATGCCGCGGTTGCCTGCAAAGTATTCGAGATTTTCCTCGACAGTCATTCGCCAGTAAAGGTTCCGGTTTCCTTCCAGAACGGCGCTTATATGACGGAGCGCTTTATTTCGCTTTTTGACACTGTCAAAACCATTAATGGTGACGGCGCCTTCATCAGGGACCAGCAGGCCGCAGATCGTCTTGATCGTCGTTGTTTTCCCAGCCCCGTTAGGGCCGAGCAGGCCAAGTATTTCTCCTTTTTCCACCTCAAAAGAAACATCATCTACCGCCACAAAAATTTCTTTCGTCTTACGCATTTTATAGATTTTTCGTATGCCATCTACCTTAATGATACTATCCATTTATCCAGCTCCTTCCAAATCCTCTAATTTACATTATATAGAATTGTAAGGAAATCACATCAATCATTTAAGGTAAATGGCATCGGTCTTAAGACGGAGCGGAAAACTAGACGCTCATAAAAAAGCCCGCTTCCTCAAAAGGAAGCGGGTTGTAGTATATGTTCTGCCTGTTCCATTTCTTGCTCGGAAGGTGAACGATAGCCTTCCAGGGGATACTCTAACCCAAGGTGTTCCCATTTGTAGACCCCCATGGTGTGATAAGGAAGCACCTCTAATTTTTCCACGTTGCCTAATCCATCGACAAATTCTTTGAGTTGTTGGAGTTCTTCCGCTTCATTCGTCAACCCTGGAATAAGCACGCGTCTGATCCAGACTGGAATGTCTTTTTCAGCTAAGAAGCGGGCGAAGTCATGGATATGCTTATTGGTCATACCGGTCAGTGACTTATGTTTATCAGCATCCATCTGCTTGAGGTCAAGCAAAACTAAATCCGTAAACTTCAAGAGTTCCTCCATCTTAGCTAAAAACGCAGGGGAGCTGCTGAAGCAACCGCCCGAGGAATCAATGGCTGTATGGATGCCGAGCTCTTTGCACCTTTGGAAGAGTTCCGTCAAAAAATCAATTTGCAGCAACGGCTCACCGCCACTGACGGTTATGCCTCCTTTTGCTTTGATATAAGGGAGGTATTCCTTAATATCTTCGATAATATCATCGACTGATTTCTCCATCCCTCCGGTTCGGCTCCAAGTGTCAGGGTTATGGCAAAACTGACATCTGAGCAGGCATCCCTGGGTAAAGATGACGTATCGGAGGCCGGGTCCGTCTACTGTTCCGCAAGTTTCGATTGAGTGTATACGACCGTTCATAAAAATACCTCCCTTAAACGATAAAGCACTATATTTTTTCATGGAATGTACGATTGATAACGTCTAACTGTTGTTCACGGGTCAGTTTGATGAAATTGACGGCATATCCGGAAACACGGATGGTCAGCTGCGGATATTTTTCTGGATGTTTCACCGCGTCCAGCAACGTCTCCCGCTCGAAAACATTGATGTTCAAATGGTGTCCTTCCTTTATGGCGTAGCCGTCCAGGATGGAAACCAGGTTGTCGACACGGTCATTCAAGGTACGTCCGAGTGCTTTTGGCACAAAACTGAACGTGTTCGAAATGCCATCCAGCGCATATTCGTATGGTATCTTTGCCACACTGTTCAAGGATGCAAGCGCTCCTGATTCATCTCGTCCATGAAGTGGGTTCGCTCCCGGTGCAAAAGGTGTACCAGCTGTACGGCCGTCCGGTGTGCTGCCTGTTTTTTTTCCGTAAACCACATTGGATGTAATGGTTAAAATGGAGATCGTCGGTGTTGCACCGCGATAGGCTTTGTGCTGTTTGAACTTGTTCATAAAGGCTTTGACGATATCTACGGCAATATCATCGACGCGTTTGTCATTATTGCCATACTTCGGATAATCACCGGCGACTTCATAGTCGACGGCCAGGCCATTTTGATCGCGGATGACATGGACTTTTGCATGCTTGATTGCACTTAAGCTATCAGCAACGACACTTAATCCGGCTATTCCCCCAGCCATCGTCCGCAGTATTTTTGGATCATGGAGGGCCATTTCAATTCGTTCATACGCATATTTATCATGCATGTAGTGGATGGCATTCAGCGTATTCATATATAATTTAGCAAGCCAATCCAGTACTTGATCGTATTTTTCGCGCACTTCCTCGTACTCCAGAATGTCAGCTGTGACGGGACGGAAAGGAGGGGTCATCTGAACATGCATGACTTCATCTACTCCCCCGTTTATGGCATAAAGCAGCGCTTTCGCCAGGTTGACACGTGCACCGAAGAATTGCATCTGCTTCCCGATTTCCATAGCGCTGACACAGCAGGCAATTCCATAATCATCACCATAATGCTTCCGCATGATGTCATCATTTTCATATTGAATGGAGCTGGAGTTAATCGAAACTTTGGCGCAATATTGTTTAAATCGTTCTGGTAGTTTTTCTGACCAGAGAACAGTCAAGTTAGGTTCAGGCGCAGGTCCCAGGTTTGTCAATGTATGCAAAAATCGGAAAGAACTCTTGGTGACCATCGGCTCCCCGTGGACATTCAATCCGCCGATAGATTCGGTCACCCAGGTAGGATCTCCGCTGAAGAGCTCGTTATATTCCGGGGTACGGGCGAATTTGACTAACCGTAGCTTCATGACGAAATGATCGATTAATTCTTGTGCATCTTGTTCGGTCAATTCACCTTCATTTATATCCCGTTCGATATAAATATCGAGGAAAGTAGATACACGTCCAAGGCTCATCGCAGCGCCGTTCTGTTCCTTGATTGCTGCTAAATAGGCGAAATACAACCATTGAAATGCTTCGCGGGCATTGACGGCAGGGCGTGATATATCAAAACCGTAGCTTGCTGCCATTTCTTTTAATTCATGAAGGGCACGGATTTGCTCGGCATGTTCCTCCCGATCGCGTAGTACTTCTTCTGACATAACTCCATCTGCACCCAGCTGATGATAGTCCTGCTGTTTCTTTTCAATAAGGAAATCCACTCCATATAGGGGAACCCTCCGGTAGTCACCGATGATACGGCCGCGGCCATAAGCATCAGGAAGGCCTGTGATAATTCCTACTTTTCTCGCCAATTTCATTTCAGGTGTATATACATCAAAGACGCCCTGGTTATGAGTTTTCCGGTAATCGGTGAAAATTCTTTCCGTATCTTCATCGAGCGTATAGCCGTAAGATTCGCAAGATTGCTTTGCCATTCGGATACCGCCGTATGGCTGCATCGATCTTTTGAAAGGGGAGTCTGTCTGAACACCCACTACCTTCTCAAGATTCTTATTCAGATATCCCGGTCGATGGGAGGTGATGGAAGAGGGTTTTTTTGTATCCATATCCCACACGCCGCCACGTTCGCGTTCTTCTTCAGTCAGTTCCATTACTTGCTTCCATAATCTTGTGGTATCACTGGTGGGGCCGGCAAGGAATGCCTCATCTCCTGTGTAAAGGGAATAGTTGTGAATAATAAAATCTCGGACATCAATTTCGTCTCGCCATTTTCCATCTATAAAAGTTCTCCATGCTTGTGGAAGAGCTGTTAAAGTCGTCATCGCAATCGCTTCCTTTCCTTATTTGCAATATGGCTATGTATTTATTGTAAATGAAAAGTTCAATTGTGAATCATTTCACATTTGGATATTATGTGAACTTTTTCCAGAGGGTAAGAGCTGGTAAATAAAATGGCCAATAAATCCTGTACTTTGCTAATAAATCTGGATTTTGGCTAATATAACCAAATTTAGGTCAATAATTTCATAATTCCACGGAAAGATGCACATCCTCCTTATAACGGGGAAAGTGTAAGTGTTAAATCCCCTCCTGAGAGGGTATGGAAAAATAGAAGTAGAATCGTAGACAAAGAAGGAGAGATTGGATGTACTCGGTGACTTTTCAAAAGATAATACTGTATGTAGGAATTGGTATATTTGTCGGACTGATGATTGGGCTATTGATTGGAGACGTACAGCTCGGCATTTATTCGACTTTCCTAAGTATCATTACTATTTTGCTAACGGCGATTTTCGCTGAACTATATCATGTCCGTGAAGCGATTAATAAACAGCGGGCAGAACAGAAAGACCCGATCATTAAGTAAAGAGAAAGAGTAAAGCGACCAGGGAGAAGTCGTTTTACTCTTTTTTTATCCAAGCAAACAGGTGAACAGCTGTTGAAATTTCATATAGTTATAAATCGTGCGTGCATGCCTTCCTTCTAGAGTGTAAGGGTTGATTCTGGTTTGCAGGCACTCCATGAAAGCACGGTCGCAGTAGCACGAAGGACCATACTGTTGGTAACAAATATCATGGTACATACAGCACATATCCACCCCATTCACTGGCGCGCCAGGTCCGCTGCAACCCGGTCCGCACCATTTATAGCCGGGAAAGATGCAGAAACCTCTTTCCATCAGATGATTTTCCGGGTGTTCATACATTTCTTTCTCCTCCTATCGTCATTTTAATTAGGATATGTGCAAGTGCGGAAGAAGGGGAGAGCATCCGCCTATAAAAAGTAAGGTGCAGGGCGAATGTTTCATTTTTATAAGTAATAAGAATGATTTTACATTAGCTGTGGAAGGAATTGTGGTCTCCGTCTAGAACTTCTCTAAAAAGGAGGAGATTCGACATGGGCGGAAAAATAAAGACATTGTCAGAGCCGAAAATAGTCAAATTGGAAAGTTTCAAGGTAATGGGAGCAGCTTGTGAAACAACGATGGTCGAGAAGGACGTGAAGATTCCGAGGCTTATGGAAGAATTCCATACGAAACAAGTGATCAACATTGAAAATCGCCTGAATGCGCCGGTTTCCTATGGAGTATTTATCGACCCTGAAAACTGGAACCCGGACACGGAGACATTCACATGGATAGCTGCAGTCGAAGTGGACGGGCATGATAATCTCCCTTCCGGCATGGTGTCCCGGACATTTGATGAACATGATTACGCTGCCCTGGATTATGACCCAGCTGAACACAGCTTTGATCCTTATCCCTTTTTGCACAAATGGATTAATGAAAATGGATATGTACAAATAGAAGGGTACGGCTTTGAACGCTATGAGCCTTATACGGGGGCCAACACGAAATTCACCCTCCATCTGCCCGTAAAGAGAATGGCTGCTAAAGATTGAGTCTGTAAGCCATGTCTTGTAGAATAGCTAGGTGATAAGACACAACAAAGAAAAGGTGTTTCACATGCAATCCTATATTGTCGTCGGGGCAGGGGTCCTTGGCGCATCTACTGCCTATCATCTAGCCAAAACAGGAGCGGAGGTCACTTTGATTGATCGAAACGAACCGGGACAGGCGACAGATGCAGCTGCCGGTATCGTATGCCCGTGGCTTACACAACGCCGCAATAAAAAATGGTACCGCCTTGCAAAAGGAGGAGCCAGGTACTACCCTGAGCTGATCGATCGATTGAAAGAGGACGGAGAAACGGAAACCGGTTATGAAAAAGTCGGGGCGATCAGTCTCCATACGGATGAGGGGAAATTAGATAAAATGGAACAGCGGGCTTATCAGCGTAGGGAGGACGCCCCTGAAATCGGTACGATCACTCGGTTATCCCCGGAAGAAACAAAGGCGCTGTTTCCCCCGTTATCTGATGAATATGGGGCTGTCCATGTCAGCGGGGGAGCCAGGGTCAACGGCAAGGCGCTTCGTCACGCGCTGATCAGCGCCGCAGTGAAAAATGGCGCTGACTTTCGTCATGCCAATGCTTCGTTGATTCACGAACGGAAGCAGGTAATTGGAGTAAAGACGGGCGACAACCGGCTCCTGGCTGATAAAGTAATTGTCACCGCTGGTGCCTGGGGCGCAGAATTGTTTCGGCCGCTGGGAGTGAACCTTAAAATATACGGACAGCGTGCACAAATTGTGCATTTAGAAATTCCGGGAGCTGATACGAGCACATGGCCTGTAGTTATGCCTCCAACGGCCCAATATATGCTTGCCTTTGAAAAAGGACGCATCGTCGTGGGCGCGACACATGAGGATGATACTGGCTT
Organism: Thalassobacillus devorans; assembly: GCF_011761345.1. GTDB lineage: Bacteria > Bacillota > Bacilli > Bacillales > Halobacillaceae > Thalassobacillus > Thalassobacillus devorans. Next base: position 84,708 of record NZ_JAASRY010000006.1, on the reverse strand, counting down.
TGATTGCCGTGTTACCGCTGGAGGGCTGCATGAAATATTTGATAAAGCCCTGAAGATAGCTCCTGGTTTAGCAGACAGTTCCATGCTGGAAGCAAGGGTAGGATTCCGGCCGTTCACACCTGGATTTCTACCTGTATTCGGTGCTGTGCCGGGATTGGAAGGTATCCTCATGGCAAATGGTTTAGGTGCATCAGGACTTACCGTGGGACCATACCTGGGAGCCGAACTTGCCAGGCTGGCATCAGGAGAAGAGACGGAACTGTCTCCTGAGGACTACGATGTTGCAGAATCTATTGATCAATAAGGTTATAGCTTTATAGAGAGGTGCCCTTCTATGTAGAAGGGTGCCTCCTTTTTTACATTAGCCTTAAAAAATCTCCGTGATACTTTTGCAGGTTAAGCTTCTTACGCCGAAGGTCCAGTTTCAAGATAATGGGTCCGTTACCATGATTGGAAAGGGAGTCGTTCCCCAACGGACCGTTATCCAGACATACATCTCGAGATCAAGTCTTCGACTTTTTGGGCTTGTTGTTGAAGAAGTCGCTTTTGGTAATTGTCTGATCTGGGAAAGTTTAGCTGGTTTTACAATGGTATAGCGGTGGTAATGGTATAGGGTTAACGACAATAACAAGGGGTTAGTTTATGGATATATTAATGTTTGTATTATTTCTGCTTTCCGCAATAGCTGCCTATTACCTCGCAGTTCAGCTGGCAAGCTATGGGGATGGAGTGAAAGAGAAGACGAGAGCATCCTCTGCATTTGTCGGGATATTGATTGGGGTAGCTATCTCGTTGCCAGAGCTAACGGCGAGTGCTACCGCCATCATTATTGATAGTCCGGATTTGGCTATTGGTAATTTACTTGGTAGTAATTTATTCAATCTATTTGCATTAGCTTTATTAGATATCCATTATCGACGCCAACAGGTCATGTGGCATACAAACAAGGAAAGTAAATTATACAGCTATTTATTGATTGTCATGACAATGGTGGTCATGATTGCGTTGTCCCTGACATTGCCTGAGGGTATCTATCATGTTGGTTACACTTCGGTCGTGCTCGTCTTGTTATATTTCGGAGGAATAAAATGGATCAACAGTCGTTCCGAGGAAAAGGTGAAGCGCAGGTCGAGGGAGAATCGTCGTTTTGATGACCATACTAAAAATCAGGTGGTTTCCCGGTTTCTTTTGTACGGAGTGTTGATTATGATTGCCGGCTCCGTGTTGACGGTAACGGCTGACCAGATTGCCCAAATCACCGGTCTGGGGACAACATTTATAGGATCGATCCTGGTCGGAGCTAGTACTTCTTTGCCTGATGCGGTAAGTGTGGCAACGGTGTTAAAGTTAAGAAATTACAACATGGCGGTAAGTTCCATGCTTGGAAGCAGTGCTTTCAACGTGATGCTGCTTTCCTTCACAGATGCCATTTACTTTGGAAATAATTTATTCCAGCATGCTGCACCCACTCACCTTGTCACCAGTGGCAGTACCATCGTGATCGTTCTGTTAATTTTATATAATATAACCAGAAAGCAGCGTCGTACTACCTTCGGTTACATCTATCCATCCTTACTGATCTCAGGAGTATATTTAGCTGCTATCGTACTGATGTTTTTAATGAAATAAAAGAATGTGTAAGGGGCATGGTGTCTCTTGCACATTTTTTGTGATACCTTAAAGAAAATTAGGAGATAGCGTACGGTTTTGGATGGTGTCAGGAAGGGTAAAAACCGCTTAAAGAGGACATTAACTTGAATTATGAAGGTGATAGAGATGGAATTACCAGAAGAATTAGTGAAACTTGCGGAAGAACGAATTGCTCCCTATGATACCGAAGGACTGGTCATCGGTGCGGGCAATGAAAATGGAGATATCATGATTGTCGGCGAAGCACCTGGTGAACAAGAAGCCGTGGAAGGAAAACCGTTCATCGGACGCGCCGGTAAAGAGTTGGACAAACAATTGGAGTATTTGGGATTGACCAGGGAGGATGTCTATATTACCAGTGCGGTTCGCAGCAGGCCATATAAATGGGTCAAGACGAACAAGAAAGGGACAGGAGGGAAGCGTAAGGCCAACCGGAAGCCGAATCAAAAGGAAATTCTGGCTCATGCTCCCATCCTTGATTACCAAATCGCAAAGATGAACCCCCATTTAATCATTGCGCTTGGCAGTGTCGCTTATGAACGGTTGACGGGCCGAAAAGATAAAATGACCAAAATTGTCGGGAGTCCAATAGAAACGCCGGTGAAAAAGTTAATAGAAACCGATGGGAAAGACTATACCTATACGGAAAAATCCTACACGATTATTCCCTTGTACCATCCCGCGGCGGTTTTTTATAACCCGGTGATCAAAGATGAAATCTATCAGGCACTCGACCGGGTAAAGGATCACTTAATGAAATAATCTTGGAAACCCTCAATGCTGTGCGGTTCAGCAGAGGTTGGATTTTTCACGACAACATGTGCTCCGGCAAGTACTACGAGACACATCATAAGCAAGACGAGTATGCCGACCATGTTTTCCACCTCCTTTGTTGGTTATACTTTAAGTTATGAAACGCGTTTCAGAGCAAGGGTTATTTTTTTTGGCTCTGTTAAAGCTCCGTGTTGATTTTACAAAGCTCCCAATTGCTGAAGACTCAGTTTCGAGACTTTTGATTGCGATTATGGCAGCTGGGAAAACGGATCGCTTTCCGTGGGCATGTGGTGAGCTTCCTCAGGCTTCGCCTTGCGGGATCTCACCGCTCATGTTCATCCCACAGGAGTCTCACCGTTTTCCCCGCCACCTTACGTTTGTTAGAGTCTCGAAACTTCCATCAGAAATAGAGTATTTTTAGAGCAGAAAATACGGTCAATTAACCATAGTGATAGGATTTTAATCACAAAAAGGGCTGGACTTTCTAAACACAATTTCGAGTATCTTATCTGGCAAGGGGCGTGGGGGAAGGGTGAGACTCCCGCGGGAGAATGAGCAAGGCGAGACCCCGCAAGGCTTGCCTGAGGAGGCTCGCCAGGTTCCCCGCAGGAAAGAAATTAATGCGTAATCACCTTGGTAGACACGACACGCATAAGCAGAACAGCAAAAGGGAAGTTGTCTTTCTTCCCGTTGATGGACTGCTTATGTCGCGAGTGTCTAGGCGATGAAGCTGGAAAGCGAATCCTTCCCCAACGCTCCTATTCCTCAAATAATGTCTCGAAATCAAGTCTTCGACTTTTCGGCCCTATTGTGGAATAAGCCTATTTTGAAAAATCAACAATAAAGTTTAACAGAGCCATTTTTTAAAAAGATTAGTGAAAATGAAGTTTTCCACATGAGGCGCTGAGGAGACTTCGGAAAAAAGGAGGGGAAGGGATGAGCAATATCCGTGATATCGCAAAGCTGGCCCATGTATCGGTCACCACCGTTTCCCGTGTGCTTAACAACCACCCCTATGTAAAAGAAGAAAAAAGAAAAGCGGTATGGGAAGCTGTGGAGCAGCTTGATTACCAGCAGAACATTAATGCGGTCCATCTTTCCAAAGGGAAGACATCCGTGATTGGTGTGGTCCTCCCTTATATCAATCATCCTTATTTCAGCAGGCTGCTGGAAGGGATTGCAGATGCGGCGGAAGGTGACGGTTATAAGCTGATGGTCATCCAGACGAATTATGAAGCGGAAAAAGAAATCGAAGCACTGGATATGCTGCGTCTCAAACAGGTCGATGGCGTAATTTTCACTTCGAGGAATTCACCGTGGCAAGTCCTGAAAAAATATCGTACCTATGGACCGGTAGTAGCTTGTGAAAATAAACTGGACGATGAGATATCGACCATCTTTATTGACCATTACCAGGCTTTTCAACTGGGGATGAACGTGTTAATGGAAAAGGGTCACCGGAAAATCGGCTATTGTATAAGCAGAAGAGAAGGCAGCAATAGTCAAAAAAGACATGAAGCCTATTGCGATCAGCTGGAGAAGCTCGGAGAACCGATGAGAGATGAATGGATTTTTGAGAAGTGTTTACATATGAAAGATGGTGCCCGCGTGCTTCAGGAATGGACGAAACACGAGGACGCACCAACAGCTCTTGTCGTAACCAATGACCTGGTAGCTTCAGGTCTTCTGTTAGAAGCTGAAAAACTGGGGATAACCGTTCCTGAAAGGCTTGCTATTGTTGGTTTTGACGACCAGCCTTTAGCAAAGGCATTACAAATCACTACCATCCGGCTCCCGCTTCATGAAATCGGAGCTGAGGCATTCAGGCAAGCCAAAAGTGACCAGGTTGTTCACAAAGCATTGCCTTTCCAGCTAATTGAACGAAAAACGGTATAAGAAAACAGGAAAGCAGCCGCTCATACTCCAATGAGCGGCTGCTTTTATATTTATTTCTTAAAGCTCTAGTTAGATGAATCTCACAAAGCTCTCCGCAGATGGTTCAGGTTTTTATAGTTTTGTATTCTTTATAATTTTCTGAAAACGTATTGACTTTTTACTATTGTCACGGTATCGTTATGTTAAACAATATAACACATATTTATCGTTACGATTTTATAACGTTATATAAATGGAATTGTTGCACTTCGTACATAATCCAATAACCTTTTCTTATTCAAACTACTTGTACTTGCTTGAAGGAAGGTTTAACGACAAGGAAACATTCAGCAATCAACAATTACAGATTTAACTGAAACGTTTGTGAATCGTAATGATTATAAAGGAGGTAAAGATATGTCGACGACTTTATCCTATGATCGTCTATCTGAAGAAGAAAAACACGCTCATTTTATGGAGCGGATTGAGCAAGGGGATAAGATTGAAGCGGATGACTGGATGCCCGACGAATACCGGATGACATTGATTAAATTGATATCTATGCATGGAATCAGTGAAATCATGGGGGCACTTCCTGAGAAAGAATGGGTGCCAAAAGCTCCATCATTGCGAAGGAAATTGGGAATCATGGCTAAAGTGCAGGATGAAATGGGTCATGGGCAGCTGCTATTGAGGGTAGCGGAAGACTTGATGAAGCCATTGGGAAAAACAAGGGAAGAAATTATGCAAGATTTATTCCGTGGAGATTTAAAGTTTCATAATGTGTTCCATATGCCGGCACCTACATGGGGAGACGCGGGGTTGATCGGCTGGCTGGTTGATGGCGCGGCGATCATTACGCAAACCAATATGCTGAAGGCTTCTTATGGCCCATATGCCAGGGCATTGAAACGTATTTGTGCAGAAGAAGTATTTCATGCCCAGCATGGAGAGGCAATCATCATGGCACTGGCAGAAGGAACGGAAGAACAGCGCGCGTTGATCCAGGATGCCATTGACCGCTGGTGGGAATCATTGCTCATGTTCTTTGGCCCGGCAAGCTCCAGCACGACCGGTGCTTCGAAGCAGGATACTACAATCAAGTATCGTATCCGGACAAAGACCAATGAGGAGCTGCGTCAGGCTTTCCTGGATAAATATATCCCTAGAGTGCTTTCCCTTGGTTTGACAATTCCGGATGAAACGCTCCATTACGATAAGGAGAAGGGAAAGTGGGCGTACCGCCAGCCGGATTGGAATAAATTTAAAGAGATTGTACGAAATAACGGCCCTAAATCAAAAGATCGTCTGGATTTGAGAATTACCGCTTATGAAAATAATGCGTGGGTACGTGAAGCATTAAGTCCAGACGGCGCAGTCGTGTGAAAAAGACGGGGGGATGGAAATGACGACGAATAATGGACGGGATTTTTATCAGGAATTTGAAGTTTTCAGCAGTAAGTCGAATGGAGACCAGGTCCAGCATCAGTTTAGCCTATTGGCGCCAAATGAAGAGATCGCGCTTGTCATGGCACAGGAGAATTTCATGCGCAGACAGCCTGTCGCGGATATCTGGGTGGTGAAAAGGTCCAATGTCAGGAAAATGACACAGGAAGAAAAAGAGTCGTTGCACCGATTGGACAACAAGGAATACCGAACAACCAAAGGGTATGGATACCTGAAGAAAAAATGGCGTCATTACGAACAGAACATTTTAGATGAGAAGGAAATTTTGTCATGGGGAGGGGAGGAGAAACAATGAAGTCTGCCCAGGAAGCAAAAGCTGACCAAAATTATCAAGCAGCTCTGACGGAATTGCTGTACCAGCTGGCCGATGACGATTTCATCATCGCTTTTCGCGGCTCGGAATGGCTGGGGCTCGCTCCTCATATCGAAGAAGATGTCGCTTTTTCATCGATCAACCAGGATACGATGGGGCATGCGGCCATCTATTATCAGCTGTTAGAAGACTTAGGGCAAGGGGATGCTGATGCCTTAGCCCATGGCCGGGAAGCATCTCAGCGAAAGAATGCCGTCCTGCTGGAGGAAGTGAATGGCCCAGGGCATTATTTGAAGAAGCCGCTATATGATTGGGCTTTCGCTGTGGTACGTCACTATTTTTACGCTCAGGCGAAGAAAATTCGAATTGAATCGTTGAAAAATTCCTCTTACCAGCCATTGGCAGATGCTGCTGTGAAAATCAACATGGAATTATATTATCATTTGCTTCATTGGAAAACATGGTTCACTCAGCTTGCCACTGCTAAAGGAGAAGCTCCGGAGCGCATGAAGAATGCCATAGAAAAAGTATCCGCAGATATGGGCGGCGTCCTGGCGTTAGGCCCAAAGGAAGAGGAAATGGCCGCGCTTGGTCTGATTGAGTCAGAAGAAGTTCTGACCCAACGATGGAATAGAGAGATGGAGAAGGTATTTGCCCCGCTGCCAATGTCTTTGCCAGCTGTGGAGATGAAACGGGGCGATGGAAGAAGTGGCGTTCATACATCGGACTTAGACAGCGCGCTTACTACATTAAGTGAAGTGTATAAACAGGATCCAGTCGCCAGCTGGTAACTGACAGCCAGAAAGGAGGGAGAGCGTATGCCTGTCATGACAACGTCAGAAAAGGCCGTCCGCGAAAAGCTTGCCTTGGTGAAAGATCCAGAAATTGATTCCGTCAGTGTGCTGGATTTAGGGATGGTAGAACAAATTACTGTTGAGGGTTCATCGGTTCAAGTGAAAATGCTGCCAACCTTTATGGGTTGTCCTGCCCTTGAGATCATCAAAGCTAACGTGGAAAACAAATTGCTCGAATTGGATTGGGTGAAGAGCGCCACTGCGGTGTTCGTATATGATTCACCGTGGACGTCAGAGAGAGTGACTGCTGAGGGACGTGAAAGACTGAAAGAGTTCGGCATCGCCCCTCCACCAGAAAAACTGGACCCGGATGGGGCCTGGCATGTGGACTGTCCCTATTGTCAGTCGACCTACACGACCATGGACAATATATTCGGACCGACAGCATGCCGCAGTATTTTGTATTGCAAGCAATGCAAAAATCCTTTTGAAGCCATGAAACCTGTATCGACTATGATGTGATTTTAATAGGAAAGGATGATAGAAAATGGTAAAAATGATCGCGCTTTACAAACACCCGGAGGATAAAGAAAAGTTCGATGAGCATTATTTCAACACGCACGCTCCGATCACCGCGAAAATTCCTGGATTAAGAGAAATGAAGGTTACGAGAGTGACTGGATCTCCTATGGGAGGAGAAGGCAAGTACTACCTGATGTGCGAAATGTATTACGACAGTTATGACGCGTTGCAGGAAGCGATGAAAACCGATGAAGGAAAGGCATCCGGGAAAGATTTGATGGGGTTTGCCGGTGATTACGTTACGTTAATGGTAGGGGAAGAAGTAAATGAATGACTTTACATTCATCCGAACAAGCGTGAAGGAGCAGGTGGCAACGATTGAATTGAACCGTCCTGAAGTCCTGAATGCGCTGAACCGGGGGATGGTGAGAGAGGTCATTTCAGCACTGGAAATGTTCGACCGGGATGAAGACGTAAAAGTGATTCTGCTAAGCGGAACAGGGCGTGCGTTCGCTGCCGGTGCCGACATTGATGAAATGGCTGACGATGGCCCGATTGATTTTGAAATGAACAACCCGTTTGCCGATTGGGACCGGATAGCGAGAGTGAAGAAGCCGATCATCTGTGCCGTTCATGGATTTGCTCTGGGGGGAGGATTTGAACTGGCACTGGCATGTGACATGATTTTTGCTGCGGATACGGCAAGCTTCGGTTTTCCGGAAGTGAATATCGGGGTGATGCCGGGAGCAGGCGGAACACAGCGATTGACGAAATTATTAGGGAAAACCCACGCGCTGCACTGGTTATGGACAGGGGATAAAATGACGGCACGGCAAGCGTATGAGTATGGTCTCGCAGCCCGACTGGTCGCACCAGAATTGCTGATGGAAGAAACGGAAACATTCGCACGGCGTCTCGTGAACCAGCCGCCTTTATCACTGCGTTTAATCAAAGAAGCTGTCGACGCAGCTGTCGATCAGCCGCTGAACGAAGGGATGCAGCTGGAGAGAAAGAATTTTTATCTGTTATTCGCTTCCGAGGATCAAAAGGAAGGGATGAAGGCATTTATCGAAAAACGGCGGCCGGACTTCAAAGGGAAGTAAGGAGGGATGGATATGTTCGAAACAATCAACTACCAGATACATAACAACATTGCCTGGATAACATTGAACCGGCCGGATAAGCTCAATGCTTTCATCGGCCAGATGAACAAGGAAGTGCAGCAGGCCGTCAAGCAGGCTGACAAGGATGATAATGTCCGCTGCCTCGTCATTACAGGTGAAGGACGAGCATTCTGTTCAGGACAGGATTTATCAGAGGTCAATGAAGAAACCAATTTAGGGGATATCATCCGTGCCTATTACGGACCGATGATTAAAGAAATTGCCCGGTGTGACAAGCCGATCGTGGCAGCACTGAACGGGGTGGCGGCAGGTGCTGGCATGAGTCTTGCCCTTGCCTGTGATTTCCGGATTGCTTCTGAAAAAGCGAGCATGGTCGAGGCGTTTATCCATGTTGGATTGATACCTGATGCCGGGAATTTGTATTACCTGCCGCGTCTGGTAGGACACGCCAAGGCACTGGAATTAGCGATTCTTGGTGAGAAAATTACGGCTGAAGAAGCGAAAGAATTCGGGCTGGTTACAAAAGTAGTGCCGGAAGGGTCTTTGGAAAAAGAAGTAGAACAGTTTGCTGTCCGGCTGGCAGCAATGCCGACAAAAGCGATTCAGCTGATCAAACGGAACTTGAAAGAGAGCTGGTCGATGGAGCTTGATGATTATTTGGAAAAAGAAGCGCAGGGACAGCGGATTGCCGGGTTGACCGCCGATTATAAGGAAGGCGTCGAAGCATTTTTGCAAAAACGGAAGCCGGAATTCAGCGGAAAGTAGGAACAGCGGATTAAGGTGGAAGATTAAGCGTTCGGGAAAATTGGTTAGTGAGTTCAAACTGGATAACTATTTTTAAAGGAGTGGAGAAAATATGGCACAAGTAAAAGAGCAGAAGTTAGAGCAGTTGGATATGAAACGTGACCGTTACCACATGATTATTAACGGAGAACGGGTAGAAAGTTCCACGGGAGAAACGTTGACGATCCACAACCCAGCGACAGGAGAACCGATTGCCCAGGTGGACAAAGCCTCGATTGAAGACGTTGACCGCGCCGTAGCCGCGGCACGTAATGCTTTTGATAACGGAAAATGGAAGCGTTATCCTGTAAATAAACGCTCACGTACCTTGAATAAAATCGCAGGTATCATGCGCTCTCGATTTAATGAATTAGTAGAATTGGAGATTCTTGATTCAGGTAAGACGCTATCAGCAGCACAGGGGCAGGTCATGCAGGCAATTGAAGATTTTGAGTTTTACGCGGGGGCAATAGTCGGCCATCGCGGTACGGTCAACAATATGCCAGGTGCCTTCCATAACTATACAGAAAAAGAGCCGGTCGGCGTATGTGCCCAAATCATTCCTTGGAACTATCCGATGATGATGGCGGCATGGAAAGTGGCTCCGGCGATTGCGGCAGGATGTTCTGTCGTCGTAAAACCGGCATCGCTTACACCGTTGACTGCCATCGTAATGGGTGAAATCTGCATCGAAGCAGGCGTTCCAGAAGGCGTTGTCAATATCTTGCCTGGCTCAGGTTCTGAAGCGGGCAATCATTTAGTTGAGCATCCGGATGTCGACAAGGTGGCCTTCACCGGTTCTACTCCTATCGGAAAAGATATCATGGCAAAAGCCTCTGAAACATTGAAACGTGTGACGCTCGAGCTTGGCGGCAAATCTCCGAGCATTGTATTTGATGATACGGATATCGATGCCGCAGTAGATGGTTCCTTGTTCGGTATTTTCTACAACACCGGACAGTCGTGCGAAGCGCGCTCCCGCTTGTATGTGCATGAAGATATCTACGATGAATTCATGGAAAAATTCGTCGAGAAGACTAAGAAGCTGAAGCTTGGTAATCCGTTTGAAAAAGAAACCCATATCGGCGCGATTATCAGTAAACAGCAACTGGAAGTCATCGATGGCTATGTGAAATCAGCCGTGGAAGACGGAGCGACTGTTCTGGCAGGCGGGAAGCCGGCGGTAGTAGAAGGATATGAAGATGGACATTGGTATGAGCCTACCATCATCACAGATGTGAACCATGATATGAAAGCAGTTCAGGAAGAGATCTTCGGACCGGTGGTTGTGGTCATGAAGTTCAGTGATGAAAAAGAAGTAATTAAGCTTGCCAACGACAGTGATTATGGACTTGGGTCGGCAGTCTGGACTAAAGACCATGGCCGCGCAACGAGAGTAGCCAACCAGATTGAGGCAGGTATCGTGATGGTCAACTGCCCATTCTCGGCATTCCCGGGCACACCATTCGGTGGTTATAAGCAGTCCGGGTTCGGCCGCGAGCTATGCGTCGAAACACTAGATTTATATACCGAGACAAAGAGTATCATCTCTTATTACGGCAGCAAGCCGATCAATCCGCTCGGCGTATGATAAAGCAGTGAATACAAAGGCTGTCTCCTTGAGGCAGCCTTCTCCTTTCGATCGTGTTAAGTAAGAATAGTACTGCGTTAAGTCGGAATGTGGGGGAGTCAGGGAAGAATGCTGCTGCGTTAGGACAGAATAGCTGTCCGTTAAGTAAGAATACTAGATTACTGGGGGGTTAGATCGTGATCAAAAAAATAGTAGTCGTCGGGTCAGGTGTGATGGGAAGAGGAATCGCATATGTCAGTGCTGTGGGCGGTTATGAGACAGTGCTTGTTGATATCAGCGAAGAACAGCTTGCCAGTGCAGAGGTCGAACTGGAGAAAGTATTCCATAAAGGGATTGAAAAAGGAAAGATTACACCGGAACAGCGTAATCAGGCTCATGGTTTATTAAGCTATGCTACTGATTTAGCGCAGATTGTTGCGGATGCCGATTTGGTGATCGAAGCGGTTCCGGAAAAGCAGGGAATCAAGCGTAAGGTTTTTGAAACAGTAGATCAGCACGCCAAAGACACCTGTTTCTTTGCTACCAATACATCAACGATGAGTCCAACGGAAATTGGCTCCTACACCAAGCGGCCGGAGAAACTGATTGCGATGCACTTTTTCAATCCAGTCTATAAAATGCCACTCGTTGAAATTGTACGTGGACTGGAGACAAGTGATGAAACCGCAGAAGTGATTCGGACTGTCGCTGAGCAGATGGGTAAAGAAACGGTAGTAGTGAATGAATTCCCAGGGTTTGTGACAAGCAGGATCAGTACATTGGTCGGTAATGAAGCCTTTTATATGCTTCAGGAAGGCGTCGGTACACCGGAGGAAATTGATAAAGCGATCAAGCTGGGACTCAATTACCCGATGGGACCTTTTGAGCTCGGAGATCTGGTCGGTCTTGACGCCAGGTTGAATAATTTGAAATACCTCCATGAAAAACTGGGCGAAAAATACCGGCCAGCGCCGTTGCTCGAGCAATACGTAAAAGCAGGCAGGCTAGGACGTAAAACAGGCCGTGGTGTCTATGACTATCGGGAAAAGGAAGTGCTGAAATGAAAGAAGTAGTCATTGTTGATGCTGTCCGGACGCCTATAGGCCGATATCGTGGGGCTTTGAAGCATGTCCGCCCGGATGATTTAGGAGCGGTTGTCATTCGTTCCCTGCTGGAACGGAATTCTGGCGTGCCGGTGGAGGAACTGGAAGAGGTTGTGCTTGGAAATGCCAATCAGGCCGGTGAAGATAACCGTAATGTTGCGCGGATGTCGGCGCTGCTTGCCGGATTGCCGGTCGAAGTTGCCGGTGTAACGGTCAATCGCTTATGTGGATCAGGTCTTGATGCGGTTAATTATGCAGCTCGTGCAATTATGACGGGTGAAGGTGATATGTTTATAGCAGGTGGTACCGAAAGTATGACCCGTGCTCCTTTTGTTATGGGGAAACCGGAAAGTGATTTTCCAAGAGGAAATCAGGAAATGTTCGATACTACGATAGGCTGGCGCTTTGTCAATGACAAGCTGGCGAGCGAATACGGTACAGACAGCATGCCACAAACAGCAGAAAATGTCGCTGAGCGCTATCAGATTCCTCGGAAAGAGCAGGATGAATTCGCTTATGGCAGCCAGCAGAAGGCGAAACAGGCAATGGAATCCGGTCGTTTCCAGGAAGAAATTGTTCCGGTCACTTATCTTGACCGAAAAGGTAATGAAATCACGGTCGATACGGATGAACATCCCCGCCCGCAGACAAGCTTGGAAAAGCTCGGCAAACTCAGACCATTATTTGACGGTGGCACGATTACAGCTGGGAATGCATCCGGTGTCAACGACGGAGCCTCAGCACTATTATTGATGTCAAAAGAGAAAGCGGAGGAGTTGGGGTTAGAGCCGATTGCTAAATATGTAGTGTCTGCAACGGCAGGTCTGGAACCTGAAGTGATGGGGCTTGGACCTATCTATGCGACCAGAAAAGCGTTGAAGCGTTCGAGTCTATCAATCTCTGATTTAGGTCTCATTGAATTGAACGAAGCTTTTGCTTCCCAGTCTTTGGAGTGCATCCGCCAGCTCGAGCTGGACGAAAAGAAAGTAAATGTCAATGGCGGAGCGATTGCATTCGGCCATCCCTTAGGTGCCAGTGGCGCAAGAATTTTGACGACTCTCATCCATGAAATGAAGAAGCAGGATGTCCAATACGGGCTGGCGACAATGTGTGTAGGAGTCGGGCAGGGAATCGCTACTATAGTGGAAAATGTCCGTACATAGCTAGTGTTACCCTTATTGCAAGATATGATAGAAGAGAAGAAGACTTGGTGACGAGCCAGGTCTTTTATATGTGACAAAAAAAGTAAATATAACAGCTGTTTTGGTGGGGTTGTTGATATATAACAGGTAAAACATTACAATAGTAAATGTAAACGCTTTAATAATAAAAAGGGAGAGCTGATGCCATGCATGTACCATTAATATTGACTGATTTCTTAGATCGGGCAGTTAAACTTTACGGAGAAAAACCGGCAGTCATCGATGATGAACGTGTACTGACATACCGGCAGATGAATGAGCGTGTCAATCAACTTTCCCGGGGGCTGCAGGCGCTTGGGGTAGAAAAAGGGGATAAAGTTGCTTATCTGGCACCAAATACAACTGAAATGCTGGAAGGCTTTTATGGAGTATTCCAGGTCGGAGCAATCATGACTCCATTGAATACCAGATTGAAGCCGGCTGATTATCAATTTATTCTCGAACATAGTGACAGCAAAGTGTTATTCGTGGATGAGGATCTTTATCCATTGGTGGAAGAAGTCCTGCCCAAGCTTCCTGACCTGGAGCAGGTCATTGTTCATGGTGAGGCAAAAGATGGCTGTCTGGCTTATGAAGCATGGCTGGAGACTTTTTCAAATGATAGCTTTGACCGGGTAGAACTGGAAGAGTCTGATATCGCATCTTTATTATATACGAGTGGCACAACAGGCAATCCAAAGGGAGTGTTGTTAAGTCACCGCGCAAATTATCTGCATGCGCTTTCTACGATGCATCATTTGCGTGTCTCTGATCAGGATACACTGCTGCATGTACTGCCGATGTTCCATGTCAACGGCTGGGGCTCTCCTTTTTACTATACAGCTAATGGTGCAACTCAGGTGATGCTCCGTAAGACGGATCCGAAGCTGATTTTAGAAAAAGTAGAGAAACATAACGTATCCATTCTGCATATGGCACCAACCGTGCTGAATATGGTGATAGAAGCTTATGAAGCAGAGCGCCCGGTTATTGAGCAGGACGTCCGGGTCGTCATCGCAGGGTCGGCCCCGCCTCCGGCTTTTGTCAGAAAAGTGGAAGAAGATTTGAAATGGAAATTCGTACAGGTATATGGCATGACGGAAATCTCACCATTGATTACAACCTCTGAACTACGCTCCATGGATCTTGATCTTCCAGCCGAAGACAGGTATCGCCTGAAAGCAAAGGCAGGCTATGAAATGATTGGCAGCAGAGTCAAAGTAGTTGATGAACTTGGTGAGGAAGTCCCGCAGAATGGCAAGGCGATTGGAGAAATCATCACTCGCACAAACGGGATGATGGAAGGGTATTACAAAAACCCGGAAGCAACCAACGAGACAATCCGAAACGGCTGGCTGCATACCGGGGACATGGCTGTCGTAGATGAAGGCGGCAATATTGAAATCGTTGACCGGAAGAAGGATGTTATCATTAGCGGCGGCGAAAATATTTCCTCTATTGAGGTCGAAGGTGCTCTCTATGAACATCCTTCCATACTGGAAGCGGCAGTTGTGGCTGTTCCCAATGAAAAATGGGGAGAGGTGCCTCATGCAGTCGTTGTCCTTAGGGACGGAGAAACATTGACAGAAGAAGAAATCATCGCATTCTGCCGTGAAAAGCTGGCCAATTTCAAGACGCCGAAAAGTATTACCTTTACGGACGAGCTGCCAAAAACCGCGTCAGGAAAGATTCAAAAAGTAGTCATCCGGAAATCGTTCTGGGAAGATAAAGGCCGAATGGTCAATTAAATTGATACTTGCACAGTCCCCTGATAACGTATTTATCAGGGGCTGTATTTTATATTTTGAAGACTCAGTGTCGAGATTTATTGTTTCCGTTATGGTTCTGAGATTTTGAAGGGCCGGGAAATCACTCGCTTTCCATGGGCGTACGGTGAGCTTCCTCGGGCTAAAGCCCTGCGGGATCTCACCATGTACTATCCTCCCATCGGGAGACACGACACGCATAAGCAGAACAGCAAAAGGGAAGTGATTTTTCTTCCCGTTGATAGACTGCTTATGTCGCGAGTGTCTAGGCGATGAAGCTGGAAAGCGAGTAGTTTCCCAGCCGCCCCTAACGCTATTATAGTAAAGAACCCCCTTCTATCTCGAAATCAAGTCTTCGACTTTACGGACTTATTAATGGATAATTTCACAACAGAGCCTTTATGCCTTGGAAATTTGGCGACAAGTCATTGTTTTTATGATAGAGAGCAGGGGAAAGGAACGATAAGGAGGAATGAAGATGCTGGGAAATGTAGAGCTGGTTATTGACGCTAAAGCTCAATTAGGTGAAGGGCCGAGCTGGGATAGGGAGCAGCAGGTTCTTTACTGGGTAGACATTGAAGGGAAAAAGCTTAATATTTTCGACCCTTCATCCGGGAAAAACAGGGAGATTCCAGTAGATCAGCGAGTAGGTGCGGTGGTTCCAAGGAATTTCGGTGGAGCTATAGCAGCGATGGAAAATGGCTTTTATACATTGGACTTAGAGACAGGAGAAACGCGCCCGATCATTGATCCAGAAGAAGGCATTACGGAAAATCGCTTCAACGATGGAAAGTGTGATCCTGAGGGACGCTTTTGGGCTGGAACGATGAGTTACAACGGCATTCCGGAAAACGGCGCTTTGTATTGCCTTGACAGAGACATGAATGTTGAAAAAAAGGTGGATCATGTCAGTACCTCTAACGGATTGGCCTGGTCACCGGATAACCGGTTTATGTACTTTATCGATACACCGACCAAGCAGGTAGTACGTTATGAATTTGATCAAGATACCGGAACGATCAAGAATCCCGCTATTGTCGTGGAAATTCCAGATGGGGAAGGAAAGCCGGACGGGATGACAATCGACACGGAAGGCAACCTTTGGATTGCACATTGGGGAGGTTCCAAAATATCGGTCTGGAACCCCGATAAGGGGGAGCGATTAAGAACAATCCCTGTTCCGGCATTGAATGTCACTTCGTGTACCTTTGGCGGAAAGGAAATGAATGAGTTGTATATTACGACAGCAAGTGTCGGGATGGAAGAAGAGGATCTGCGGAAGTACCCTTCAGCGGGCGGATTGTTTAAAGTGGAAACCGAAGTTACAGGCGCCCCGAGTTACCCTTTTAAAGGATAATTGTTGTGGGAAACAAATCATTACAGCAATAGAAAAGGCTGCCGTCGTGGCAGCCTTTTTCTGTATTAGTTAGTTTAAAGGTTGTTGAGGGGCAGGTGAGTAGCTTTGCAGCATTTGGTTCATATCCTGCTGGGCAAGCTGTGGAACTTGATAATAGCCGTGCTTATTCTGGTATAAGAAAAGCTCGTAGCTCATTTCAACCATATTCGGTACGCTGTCCGCAACCACTCTTCTTATGACAGGGTTAGTCATTTCAAGGGCGGTCATGGCCATCGTCGATGCCAGTCCTTTCACCTGACCAAGCATGAAGGAGGAATACTCGGCATCCGTCAGTTCTGACGGGTTTTGAGCAGGCTTTTTCGGCTGGCCTGGTTGCATTCCATACACGACATCATTATCTTGCGTCATGTTATACACGTGAGTAGATTGTGACGGTTTCTGGCCTGTTTTAAAGCTTTCTGTCATGATGTTATACAGTTCAGTAGTGAAATTTGCCTGCCGAGTCAAAATATCCTTCAGCTCCGGATCCTGGACATTTTGCTCATACATTTTATACTGATTGAGCATACCGATTACACCGCCAATCACTTCATGTGCGTCGAATAATTCATGCCCGCCATGGCTCATGTTAGGAGCCATATTGGCTGATACTTGTTGGGTCCCGTTCGTTTGAGGCTGGTTCATTGGATTTTGATTTTGCATGTTTTTCCCTCCATATTAAGAATTCTGTCTTATTTTTAACCAATAAAGGAAAAACATGTATGAGAGGTCAGAGGTTCCTGGCTTTCCGCTGCAAGGCTTTTTTATCTTTCAGCCACTCCGGATGAATAGCTATCCGGTTGGGGGAAAGGTTTCTTAGGTTCACACCAGCCCCGTAATAATAGGATTGCCAAACAATTTTCGAGCAGTATTGTTCATGGTCCATGCTGCCGAGAGGAGTGCGGATGCGGTAATCTGCTTTTGGATACTTCTTATAAAGTTTTGCCAGATAATCGGCGGCTTTCCTGCCGACGTCAGGGTCTTTCGGTGAATAAATGGTGATGGAGCGGAATTTATGGAAATAGCTTTCTAGCGTATCTTTCATGAGCCCGGATGGTATCGAATGAATGACTTCTCTGTTCTGGTTGATAATCCCTACGTGGCCGACATACTTGGATTCGCTCTGACCGATCGGGGAAAACAACAAGTCGCCAGGCAGAATAGGTATATCGGTTCCAGGGTATGTTTCCGGGTTGTCGTGTACAATTGGAGCCCGTGCTTTACGCGGACGAGCTAAAAACACAGTGATACCTGCAGCTAAGCTGAACAACATCGTGATTATTCTTGGCAGCTTTCCCATAAGTGACAGCCTTCTTTCTAATAAGTGGTGGTGAATTAATCGTATGGGAAGATGGGAGAAAACTCAACTGAGCTGCAAGGAATTGTGTTATTAGAAAAGAAAGTGGAATATTAGACTACTGCTGCTCTATACTAGACAAAGGCATTTGGGGAAGATCCACAAAAAACCACCCTTAAGCGGGTGGTTTCATGGTTTATTCAAAAATAGTGTTGGATAGTAAGCGATACAGATAAAAGGTGTGATCGCGGAAACCAGCTTCTAAGCCGATCAGTGTTACATCTTGGTCATTTTCCTGGATGATCACCGCTTCACCAGCTGCTTGTTCACTATTTTTCCAAAATCCTGACTGGAAAAAGTCCTCCTTAGCAAATGAGGCTGCGACAGTCTGGTCTGTCAGGCTGGTGTACCATACCGGGCTATAAACGAAGCCGATATCATTGTTGTCATAGCCTGCTGTCAACGAAGAATCCTGGTAGTCGACACTCACAATTCCATTGCTGTTTCGTGCTCCTGTTTGGATTTCCACATCCGTCAAACCGAGCGTTTTGCTCGCTTTGGATGCTCCTGCACCAACAGCGATGTACTGACCGCCATCTGATACAAAGTTTGTTACCTCTTGCTGGAAAGCATCAAATTGCTGTTCATCTTCGAGACCGAATGGCTGATTAGCTTCCCGCAACTCATAAGAAATGAGGTTTTCGGTACCGCTGTATACGAATACATCGTAATCGTTCAACCCCTGTTCGGCAACTTCAGCAGGAGTGATTTCCTCGACATCAAAGCCGAGCTTTTCTAAGGCAATCCTTGTTCCTGCATGGGACTGTTGTTTGTTCATCCCGCCATCTTTCAGAATGGCAACGGTGACATCTTCTAATTCTTCCGCATTATCCGGTATTTCTTCTGTATTAAGTTTCAATCCTGATGCTTTGGCAAGCTTATTCAGGGTATTTCCAGATTGCTTTTCGACATAGAAGTCGCCATTTTCACTTTTGTAAACGGAAATACCTTGCTCGATTAATGCATTTACAAGAGCCACAGCTTCTGTAGAACTGTTTGGAATAATGTATGGACCTTTTCCTGATAATTCTCCACTTGTTGTTACTTGATTGACAGGGGCAGAGGTGATCTCAAGCTCCTGTTCTGCCGGAATCGCTGCAAATCCCCACAATTCAGGGAAACTCCAGGCCGATATATCATACATTGCTGACGTATCATCACTGATATCCTCGCCACTCCAAAGGATGGTGTTCGCAAGGCCTGCTTTAGGCTGATCCATAGGAACGATAAAGGTTCCTGCTTCGTATTGTTCGCCGTTAACTGTAAATGATTGTTTCGCTTCTTCTACCTTAATATCATTCTGTTGCAAATGCTCTACTGCTTTGTGGGTAGCGTTCGGGTCATTTTCATCAACTGGCAGCATGTAGGCGTATGGGAAGTGTGCTTCCTCATGGTCCGGATGCTGGAAGTTGATACCCCGTTCGAAAATCTCAATTTGGTCGTTGATCATTTCATCCTTGTTTTCTGTAGCAAATTTCAATGCACCCATGACGGAATTGATTTGCCATTCCACCCCGTCCCACGTGTTATCAGGCGCTTCAATGGTAGCACCGTAGGCGCCATGATACATGGCATACATTGGTGCGAAAATCGGTGGGTAGTCGTCCCATCCTGCATCAGCATCACGAGCCGGAATATGGACGCCTTCCAGGTTCTGATAGAGATCAGACTGATAGTTTTCCTTATTCTCAACGATTTCAGCTTCCATTGCTTCCGCTTGATTTAATGCCCACTTGGAATATAAATCATATTCATAGTTCGGGTTATGCGGTGGAGTAGTCGGCTCAATCAAGCCAGGCTTCTCATCTGAATAATTGACATAGCCATGCAGGTCAAGGAACACCATCGGGTTCCACTCGGTCATCAACTTAATAGAAGCTTCTGTTTCTGGCTGCGATTGTGTAATGTAATCGCGGTTCAAGTCAATTCCCTCTGCATTGAACCTTTTCGCATCAACACGTCCATCAGGATTGACGACTACGTTGAAGATCAGGATGTTATTCTCAAGAATTTCAGTTGTTTCCTGATCGTTTTCGAATGCAAAACGCTCAATCAGTTTCAAGACTGCGTCGGATCCGACAAATTCTGTTCCATGAATGGATCCATCGATCAATACAGGTACTTTAAAGTCCGGATGCTTGTCTGCCCAGTCTTGGGCGTCGCCAGGATTCTGGAACATTTTATTTCTTAGGGCCTGGATTTTTCCGTATTTTCCTTTGGAAGCAGGATCGCTGATAGTTACAGCATAGATATTCCGCCCTTCTGTGGACTTTCCTGTCACTTCCATCGATACACGATTGCTTTCTTTCTCGATACGTTGCAGTTGTTCTACAATTTCTTCATACGTTACGTAATCATAGTGCTTTGCATTAAATGGACTTTGTTTTTTCTCTTCTTCTGCCGATACTGCCTCTGTCGCAGCGGTTAATGGCAAGAAAGCTATGAATGTTAAAATTAGCAGTCTAGTGATTATTTTCTGCATATGTAAACCTCCCCTTTCATAAATATTCAACTACATTCATCTAGTAGATTTCAAATGATTTTCCGATAAATTAGGAAAAACAATCATTTTGTCCCATGATGATAAGGGGGAGTAGGGAGTTTATAACCTGTATGAAAAGGACTAATGTATTAGAAGAATATTCCTTTTTATGAATAATAGTTTTATATTTATTGTATATAGAGAGGCAGGCATACCAACGAAGTGTGTTAAAATTTAGGAGACCCATCAGGAAAAGCGCTGAATTGATTTTTATTGAAAGGGGAGAAGAAATGCTAACGTATGAAATCAAAGATTCACAGCTGGATCGAGTCAAGCCCATGGACAAAGATATGGTGAGTGAGGAAATAGAGAGGATTATTTTCGAATTTGAGTTATTAATATCTCAAAAAACGACTCTCAGTACAAAAAAAGGTTCGGTTCATTGGCATGTAAAGAAGCCTGATGAAAAAGGCGTGTTGGAAATTACCTATTGGCCCAAGACAGCCAGGCTATGGATCGATATACATAATAACAGACAGAAGGATTGGAACCTCGCTATAATAAAGCCGATAGCAGATCGCTTCACAAAGGAGTTTGGGGGAAGGGTAGAACACATCAGCGAGTAAACTAAGGGAATTGGTCACCCTGCAGTATATTGCCAAGGAGTGCAGGGAATATGCCTGGACTCCTTTTCTGTATCAATTCCCCTGAGAAAGCCGTTTGTTTTGGACAAAATAGGGTAAGTATATTAAACTGTAGTCCTTTGTCATACAATTCAACGTACATAAAAGGAGGAGCTATGAAAAACGTAACGTTAGTCTTTTGGTATTCGATTGCCATATGTACTGCTTTTGTGGTTTGGGGAGTATTCGCTCCGGATCACCTGGAAACAGTATCCGGCAATGTCACCGGATATATCTCGGATATGTTTGGCTGGTATTATTTATTGATTGTTATGATTATGCTGGTTTTTTGTGTCTATTTGATTTTTTCACGCTTTGGAAAAATCCGGCTTGGAAAAGAAAACGACCGTCCTGACTTTAAGCTGCCCACCTGGTTTGCTATGTTATTCAGTGCCGGGATGGGAATGGGAATGGTATTCTGGACGACTGCGGAACCAATTTCTCATGCATTCCTGAGTGCTCCCGTGGCTGAAGTAGGGACAGATCAAGCGATCAAAGACTCCCTGCAATATTCTTTCTTCCATTGGGGTGTCCATGCATGGGCCGTTTATGGTGTAGTTGCCCTGGTACTTGCCTACTTTAAGTTTCATAAAGGGTATCCTGGTCTGGTCAGCGCCACACTTGTTCCTCTGTTTGGAGAAAAGAGCATGGGTGGTACCCCAGGTAAATTGATTGATACTTTAGCAGTTTTTGCTACTGTCGTAGGTGTCGCCGCTACCTTAGGATTTGGTTCGGCCCAAATTAATGAAGGACTCTCTTTTCTATTCGGTACTCCTAATAATTATGGATTCCAACTATTGATTTTAGCCGTCGCAACGGCGTTATTTATCATCTCTGCATGGTCGGGAATCCATAAAGGCATCAAATATTTGAGCAATATTAACATGGGGCTTGGCTTCCTGTTGTTGATCCTGCTGTTCCTTGTAGGGCCGAGCATATATATTTTGAACATGTTTACCGACACGCTTGGGAGATACATTACTAACTTTTTCGATATGAGCTTCCGCATCGCCCCGTTGAATGAAGACAATCGATCCTGGATCAATGGCTGGACGATATTTTATTGGGCATGGTGGATTTCCTGGTCGCCATTTGTCGGTATTTTCATCGCCCGGATTTCCAAAGGTCGTACCATTAAAGAATTTATGCTTGGTGTGCTGGTAGTCCCGTCACTTGTCTGTTTTATTTTCTTCGCCGTATTTGGCGTTTCTGCACTTAACCTTGAACAAAATGGCATCGCTGTCATCTCCGATTATGCGATGGAAACAGCAACCTTCGGTGTGTTGCAGCATTACCCATTAGGTACACTGATGTCATTCATCACGATTTTCGTTATCGCCATCTTTTTTATAACCTCAGCTGACTCAGCCACATTTGTGCTGGGCATGTTGAGCGGGGGAGGTTCACTGAATCCTTCCAGTGCTGTGAAAATCATTTGGGGGTTAACGCTGTCTGCGATGGCGGCTATTATTGTCTACTTTGGCGGGACGCAAGGGTTGCAAAATGTCCTGATTATCGCTGCACTTCCATTCTCGTTCGTCGTGCTTCTTATGGGAGCTTCCTTTTTCAAAGCTGCTCGCCAGGAAGTGAAGCCGGGAAGAAAAAGGATGAAAAAGAAAAAAGCGAAGTCACCGGCTGTAAACGAGTCATAAAAGTTTAGAAATAACCAAGAGGACTGGGGAAATAATTTTGCCAGTCCTCTTTTTTTTACCTTTTAAACTGTATCAGGTTAGCTATTTTCTTCATAAAATCATCAATCGTCTCAAAATCTTTAGGAGAATGATTGTACCATTTACGAATGGTTTCCATAAGCCAATAGGGAACAGGTTTGCTATCAATGAAGTGGTAATAGCATTCATACGCTTTTTTTAAATGCTCCCAGCGAAAATCATTGCCAGGCATGACATATTCAGATACGTCTAAGACCTTTGCCCGGCCATCCTGCAAGAGTATATTTTTTAAATGAATATCCCTTGGATTTAAGCCGCATTCCCGGATATAACTCCTTGTATCCTCAACATCAAGGATTACCTGTGCAGGAATATGGATACCCTGCACCAGGCAGTCATATAAGGTAGGTCCTGCTTCGTAGCCTAGTTTAAGGTAACGGTCCCCGGTCTCGTAAAGCTTTGGCAAAGTTTCTGTCTCCCCTAATATTTGGTAGACGTAGTGCTCGATATCTTTTTTATATACTTTATCCTTGGCATACACCTTATACGCAAACGAAGGCGTGTTGATATGGCGGAAGACAGCTGCATCTGTACCAATACCTATACATTGTAAGCCTTCAGTATTTCCTGCAATTTGGACTGGTCCGTTATTTCGAGAGGAGGTAATTTCAATCCCTGTTAATGCTTCTTGTGCACCATCTGATACTTTGGACATCTAGACAACACGCCCTTCTTTAATAGAGATACACATTTCTATTGAATAATATAGTATTCGAGTGCGTGCCGGTTTATTAGTAGGTTGTTAGCATGAAGTCTTACGAGATCAGGTCACTCAGTTGTGTTGATCGTAAGCCTTTCGCTTATTTCTCTGGTATGCAGTAAGTCTTCGACAGTTATGTTCAATTGCTCGGATTCTTCAAGAAAAGATGGTGGTAAGATGAGCGTGAAACTGTTTTGCTCCATTCTATGAATATTAGCCTGGGAGAGCGGTGACTCATCATTTTCATTTTTTATGGTTATATTGGTATCCAGCCAGGGATCACTCCCTTCATGAAGAAAACTTGGAGCTTCTACACCCAAAAAACTCCCGGATTCGGTCTCGGCAGAGGAATCGTAACGGATCGTCAACTCCGCACCTTGATGATTGTATTCCAGCCTGTCTATCAGAACCTTTGTATCAAATATTTCTGTGATGACCTTTTCATCAGCACTTTCGATCTTCAGCAATTGATAGGAAGCGTCTTGGTCATTTCTCCATTCTTCATAATCACTTACATCCAGCTCAAAGCTGTAGGATTGATCACTAACAGTACTGCTCTTTATAAAGGAAAGCTCGATTTCACTCGGTATATCCGAAAAAGGGCTGGTATAAGCAGAAAAGATGGCTGGCTCCTTATTTTGCTGTTCTGCTCTCGGTTGATCGAAATAAATATGAAAAGGGTATGCTTGATCTTCTGTTTTCAATTGCCCTTCTACCTGTACCGGATGATTTTGTTTCTCGTCCACTTGAATTTGCAGCTCGGTCGACATGACGTCGAGATTAACTTCCTTAATATAGATATCCCCGTCCTCTAGTTCAAGGGTTTGTTCTACTGGGAAAGAAGCGAGCAGGTTATCCTTTAAATCATATTCCAATCCTAATGTAGTCTCTTCCGTCCGATAACTGCCATCGGGAAGTGTAACATTAAAATAAACAGATACGGTTTCATTCATCTTTTCCACAGGCCTGCCTTCTTCATCAAGAATAGGGCTGCCTGATGCAAGCAGGTATACGTTACCTTCATAGACCGCTTTTTCCGGGATAGTAGCGTGCATGGTTGGCGAATGAGGGAAAGGGTCTCCATCCATGGTTTCCATAGTCATCCCATTCATCCCAATATTATGGTGATTGCTCGGCAGGTTGGCTATATCCTCCAGCCCTATACTGTAAAACAGGAAAGTACCCTGGTTTGAGAACCAGATTTTGTCCAGGTAGACTTCTCCTCCATGATCCTGAATGGTTACAGTTTGATTTATATCCTGGAATAGCCCTCTATCAGCAGCTGTTTTTAAACCAGGGATAAACGATTCAAAGTGTTCATAAATCTCCTCTTTCGTTTCAACATCTTTCCATTGTACCGGAATGTCCGTCTCTTCTTTTTCTGTGTCCTCTGCTTCTGTTTCCGGAAGAGTAGCATCCATAACGGGATCCCCCATAAAAAATTGCGTACCGATGAACAGACTCAGGATAACGAGAACGCCAATGGTTAACTGGACCTTCTTCTGGTTGTTTTTTGTTTTTGTCATAACGTTGCCCCCATTTTTATCTCCTACCAATCTATTTCTGTAAAAAATTGTAGATTCCTGCAATTGTTTACATCCACTTAAGCTTAGAGTTTGAAATCATAACTTCAGTAATGTTAGATATAACTAACACATGGAAATTAACAGAAAATGAGGGGATCGATTGATAGATAAAATCCTTAGTTTCATCGGAGGATTGATTATATTTACAGCCATTGTGCTATTCTTTGTCTTTTATATGAAGGATGAAGACATGAAATTTGACTTTCCTCAAAGAAAAGGTGACGCCCCGATGCCGACAGAACTTCACCCCGCTGTAGCTGAGAAACGGGATGAGCTCATCGACAGAGCGGCAGATAAGGGGATCGATGTAGTGATTACGGAGGGGTTCCGTACCATTGAAGAACAAGAAGAAATATACGAGCGCGGCAGGTCCGAAGATGGTGACATCGTTACCTACGCAGAAGGCGGTGAATCCTATCATAATTATGGTTTGGCCATCGACTTTGCGTTGAGGAAGGAAAATGGGGATATTATTTGGGATACCGAATACGATGGCAATGACAACGGGGACTCTGATTGGATGGAAGTTGTGGATATAGCTAAGGAGCTTGGTTTTGACTGGGGTGGGGACTGGCGGCGTTTTAAAGATTATCCGCACTTACAGATGGACTTGGGGTATAGTATCCGGGAATTGAAAAATGGTTTCCGCCCAGACTGGCCAGAAGGAAAAGACTCGCAAGAAAACGAATAATCCATGCGCCTGGTCATCAGCTGGGCGCTTTTTTAGTGACGTTCAAGTGCTGGTTCGTTGCAGAACCGTCACGTATGTGATATCATTATTTTCTGACAATTATAGAACTTCATCATAGATGATAAAGAAAGAGGTTAAAAGGCATGGGCATGAATACACGTTCGATGATATTCACGTTATACGGTGATTATATCAGACATTATGGTAATGAAATATGGATTGGCAGTTTGATTACGCTCTTAAAAGAATTCGGTCATAATGAACAGGCAGTACGTGCAGCGATTTCCCGTATGTATAAACAAGGCTGGGTGGAGTCGACAAAGAAAGGGAACAAAAGCTATTATTATCTGACAGAGCGTGGCATAGACCGTATGGAAGAAGCGGCAGACCGTATTTTTAAATTCAAACCTGCGGAATGGGATGGAAAGTGGCGTATGTTGATGTACACGATTCCTGAAACGAAAAGAAATGCCCGCGATGAGTTTAGAAAAGAATTAGTGTGGAGCGGCTTCGGTGCCATGTCAACAAGTACATGGATATCCCCGAACGATTTAGAGAAACAGGTGAAGAACCTTATTGAAAAATATGAGATTGAACCTTACGTCGATTTCTTTGAATCGGAATATAAAGGGCCGAATAATGATTCTAACCTTGTGGAAAAATGCTGGAACCTTGATGAAATCAATGAGAAATACAATGAATTCATTTCGTACTATAGCCAGAAGTACATTATCGATCGTAACAAGATTCAAAAAGGAGAAATGTCCGACGCGGAATGTTTCGTAGAAAGAACCAGTCTTGTCCATGAATATCGGAAATTCTTATTCGTCGACCCGGGTCTTCCGGAAGAGTTGCTGCCGACGAAGTGGCTCGGAAATCACGCGGCTACTTTGTTCAGTGACTATTACCGGACATTGGCAGAGCCGGCTTCCCGTTTCTTTGAGCAAGTCTTCCGGGAAGGAAATGAAATCAAGCATAAAGATGAATCGTATAATGCCATGGACCACCCACTGATGATCGAACCTTAAAGCTCCTTTGCCATGGTGGGAACAACAGGGCAGGAAAATCAATTGTATAAGGATTATTTAATTTGTTGTTGGTATTCTTTTCCTTTTTGGACGTAAGTATCAATCGAAAGCTGGATGAGTTCAAAGTCTTTTTCGTTCAGTTCCCGGACTACTTTTCCGGGAGATCCGACTACAAGCGAACGAGGCGGGATTTTCTTACCCGGTGGAATCAAAGTGTTGGCACCAATAATAGATTCTTCTCCAATCACTGCTCCATCCAGGATCGTCGAGCCCATCCCGATGATGCAGCGGTTTTCTACCGTACATCCGTGAAGAATCACGTTATGTCCGACCGTCACTTCATCCTTTATGATTAGCGGAGATTCCTCATAAAGGTGACAGGTCGCATTATCCTGAATGCTGCAGCGTTCTCCGATTTTGATTGGAGCTTCATCCCCTCGCAAGACCGCATTAAACCAGATGCTTGATTCTTTTCCTATGGAGACATCCCCAATTATATGAGCACCTGGGGCCATGAATACCGTATCATCTACTTCAGGCTGCTTTCCTCCGTAAGTATGTAACATTGTCTTCCTCCTTGTCGTTGTGTAAAGATTAAAAATATTATAACATTATTTATACGAAGGGGGAAAATTATGAAGCATGTTTGTGATTTATTAACTATTCGCTATCCGATTATTCAAGGTGGTATGGGAAATATCAGTAATGCTCCGCTTGCTGCTGCTGTTTCTGAAGCTGGCGGTTTGGGGACCATCGGGGCAGGGACTATGCCTCCTCATGAACTGGAGTCCATAATCCTGGAAACAAAAGAAAGGACGGACCGCCCATTTGCCGTCAATGTCGCGATAAAAGTAACCCCATACTTAGAGGAGACTATCGATATTATCCTTAAACATGAGGTGCCAGTTGTATCCTTATCAGCGGGAAATCCTGCTCCACTTATACCTGTATTGAAAGAACATGGAAAGAAAATCATTACCGTCACTGCTTCCGTCAAACAGGCGGTCAAAGCTGAACAGGCAGGAGCAGATGTCATTGTGGCGGAGGGTTATGAAGCAGCCGGCATCAACTCTAACCTTGAATTGACAACTCTTACGTTGATTCCTCAAATCGTCGATGCTGTCAACGTCCCGGTACTGGCAGCAGGAGGCATTGGAGACGGAAGGGGGCTGGCTTCCGTGCTCGCCCTTGGAGCGAGCGGTGTTCAAATGGGGACAAGGTTGATCGCTACAAAAGAAGCGCCGTTCCATGAGGCCTACAAACGGAGGCTGCTGGAAGCGAAAGAAAACGATACGGTGATTGTCGGCAGATCGGTCGGCAGAGTGAGAAGAGTGATGAATACTCCCTATAGTCAGAAACTGCTTGATTATGAAAAAACAGGGGTACCATTAGAAAAATTCAATGAGATGACATCGGAAGACTATCATAAAATTGGTGCAATCGAAGGGCGGCTGGATGAAGGCTTCATTAACGGAGGACAGGTATCGGGGCTCGTTTCTAATATCCCTTCTGTTGCTGAGCTTATCGATATGATGATGAATGATGCGGCGTCCCGAATCCAGCAGTTACACGAGAACTTCAATTCTAACTATGTAAAATAAGCTGCAGCTGAAATAGCTGCAGTATTTTTTTGTCCCTAATTTCACAGATAAACTTACTTTTACTTAAGACCCAGTTTCGAGAGAAACTGTTTCCGTTACCATTGGAAGCCTCTAGAGGTCCGGGAAATCACTCACTTTCCATGGGCATGTGGTGAGCTTCCTCTGGCTAAAGCCCTGCGGTATCTCGCCTAGCCCCTTCTCCCGCCGGAGTCTCCCCGTTTCCCTGCCCATCCAGCTATTATTGTAATAAACGGACCCTTCAAAAGGAGAAAAGGAATACAATAAAACCTTTATCCTCAGACATTTATAAAGAATGTAAGGGGACAAAAGTCTTCTTTCTATTTTCATGGGCATTTTTCACAAGTGTGATTTCGAGAACTTTCTATGGCAAAGGGGCGTAGGGAAACGGTGAGACTCCTCGAAAATGCTACGCATTTCCTTCGTGCGTGGGTTAATTCAGGACGCTAATTCATAGTCCTGTGGGATATGCGGGATAGCTGAGGCCCCGGAAGGCGAAGCCTGAGGAGACTCAGCACACGCCCACGGAAAGCGAATCGTTTCCCGGAGCCCCTAAACTCCAACAATCATTTCGAAATCAAGTCTTCGACTTTTCGGTTCATTATTGATTATCCTCGTATTTTTAAAACATAAAAAGGACAAAAGGGGATGGCAGATATCTCCTAATCATGCAGGAGATTGAGGTTTCCAGTCGAATTAATAATAATAAAACAATAGTAAATATTCTGAAAACAAATTGACGTAATCTGGTGTCAGTGATAATATAACGGTAATAACACGTTACGTATGTTGTTTATCATATTAACTTTAATTGGTGATGATGGAAGTGCTTATGAGGCGGTTGCCGGGGAGGCATTTCTATTATGATAAAAATTTTTAAGGGGGACCAAGATGAAAAAAGGATTAATGGAAGTAATGATGCTGTTGTTTGCGAGCATGGCTTTACTTGCCGGATGTGCCAGTGATGCTTCCGGTGATGAAAAAGTAACAATTGGTGTCACACAGATTGTAGAACATCCGTCCTTAGACGCAGCTTTTGAAGGATTCAAAGAAGCTCTTGCAGAGAATGGGTATGTCGAAGGGGAAAATGTTACATACGACGTACAAATTGCACAGGGTGATATGAATAATGCCCAATCGATTGCCAACAACTTTGTTGGTGACAAAGTAGACTTGATTTTTGCTAATGCTACTCCGAGCGCGCAAAGTGCGCTGAATGCAACCAAAGATATCCCGATCATTTTCACTTCGGTTACGGATCCGGTCGGCGCAAATCTAGTTGCGTCATTTGACGAACCAGGTGATAACATTACGGGGACCTCTGATACACATCCAGATGCTATTCCTCAAACTATCAATTTTATCGTAGATGAATTACAGCCTGGAAAAATCGGTGTCATTTATAACTCAGGAGAACAAAACTCCACGGTACAAGTAGATGTCATTAAAGAAGTATTAGGAGACACAAATGTTGAACTGGTACCTGTTTCCGTTTCTACTTCAGCAGAAGTAAAGCAGGCAGCTGAATCATTAGTAGGGCGTGTCGATGCCATATATATCCCAACGGATAACACAGTAGTTTCTGCTTTGGAATCTGTTATTGATGTTGCTCAGAAAGAAGATATTCCAATGTTCGCAGGTGAATTGGATTCCGTAGAAGCTGGCGCGGTAGCTGGCAGTGGATTC
Source organism: Thalassobacillus devorans (assembly GCF_011761345.1). Classification (GTDB taxonomy): domain Bacteria; phylum Bacillota; class Bacilli; order Bacillales; family Halobacillaceae; genus Thalassobacillus; species Thalassobacillus devorans. The sequence goes on along the minus strand of NZ_JAASRY010000006.1, from coordinate 54,828 downwards.
AGCTATAAAGACCTCGGCTATGAAACTGGTGAAATGGCTGCCCAGGTATTGAATGGTGATAAAGAACCTTCTGACATTCCAGTTTCCTACCCTCAAAGCTTGAAGCTTGTTATCAATAAAGATGCAGCAGAAGCACAAGGTCTTGAAATCAAGGATGAGTGGAGCGACATCGCAGAATTTTACGAGGGTGATTAAGCAGAAAGGATGATTCAACTTGTTTACAGCAATCTTTGGTTCACTAGAATCAGGTATCATCTACGCCATCATGGCCTTAGGGGTCTACTTATCCTTCCGAATCCTGGATTTCCCCGATTTGACTGTTGATGGAAGCTTTGTCACAGGGGCTGCTGTTGCGGCAATAATGATTGTCAATGGCGGCAATCCTTTTGTTGCTACCCTCATTGCGCTGGTTATCGGCTTCCTGGCGGGCTGTATTACCGGGATGCTTCATACCATCGGTAAAATCAATGCTTTACTATCCGGGATACTGATGATGATCGCACTATATTCGATCAATTTAAGAATAATGGGCAGGTCAAATATTCCTTTGCTCAATGAAGAGACAGCCTTTACAACTGTCTCTTCATTCTGGGAAAAGCTTGGAATCGATCCGATTCTGAACAAAGGGTTGGAGTTGGTCGGGCTGGGAGGCAGCCTGCCTTCCACCTGGGCAATTCTATTTTTCATGATCCTGGTTACTTTAATGATCAAGTTCGCCACCGATATGTTCTTGAAAACCGAGATCGGCCTTGCTGTACGGGCTACCGGGGACAATAAACGGATGATTCGAAGCTTTTCTGCCAATACCAACCTGCTAGTCATCCTTGGGCTCGGCTTATCAAATGCGATGGTCGCTTTTTCAGGGGCTCTGATAGCACAGTACGGCTCTTTTGCAGATGTCGGTATGGGAATCGGTATGATCATTATCGGTCTTGCATCCGTCATTACCGGAGAAGCGCTATTTGGTACGAAGACAATTGCGAGAACAACACTGGCGGTGGTTGGCGGCGCCATTATTTACCGGATTGTCGTCAGTCTGGCACTTCGGGTGGAATTTTTGGAAACCGGAGATATGAAGTTGATTACAGCTACAATCGTCATTCTAGCATTGACGGTTCCGAAAATGATTGACAGCCATCGTGAAAAGAGACGGAAGAAACAAAAGCATAAGGAAATCATGGTAGACCTGCCAATGGAAAGTGGGGGAGAGCAACGTGCTGCAGCTAAATAGAATCCATAAAGTATTCAATGAAAATACACCGGACGAAAAAATAGCGCTGGACGATGTCGACCTTTCCATGAAAGGTGGGGATTTCGTAACAGTTATCGGAAGTAATGGTGCCGGGAAATCTACGTTGATGAATATCATTTCCGGGGTACTCCTCCCGGATACAGGGATGGTCCGTATTAATGAAAAAGATGTCAGCCTGGTTCCGGAATATAAACGGTCAAAGCTGATCGGAAGAGTTTTCCAGGATCCAATGGCGGGGACGGCTCCGACAATGACGATCGAAGAAAATCTGGCTATGGCCTATTCCCGTAATAAAAACCGCACCTTTCGAAAAGGGGTAACGAAAAGCCGACGGACTTATTTTAAAGAAGTATTGGAAACGCTCCATCTTGGACTGGAAGACAGATTGAATGTAAAAGTGGGGCTCCTTTCAGGTGGAGAGAGGCAGGCGTTGTCGTTATTGATGGCAACCTTTACGGAACCTGCCATTCTTTTACTGGATGAGCACACAGCCGCTCTCGATCCTTCGCGTGCGGAGTTGATTACAAACCTGACGAAAGAGATTGTAGCGAAATATAATCTGACCACCCTGATGGTCACCCATAATATGCAGCAGGCGCTGGATTTAGGAAACCGGTTAATCATGATGGATAAGGGTCAAATCATTCTGAAGGTGGATGAACAGGAGAAGAAACATTTGACTGTGGATAAACTGATGGCTGAGTTCCAGCGAATTCGGGGTGAACAAATGGCCAGTGACCGTGCTTTATTGAGCTGATTTCACAAATATTCCTGTCAAAAGTGGGGGCGGTACGCTTCTGTGTTGGCAGGATACATAGGAATAGCTGCTAGAACAATAGGATAAGGGGGGATTCTGATGAAGCCTGGTATGCATGAAGGACAATCAGCAACAGTGAGGACGAAGGTGACAAATGATATGTTCGCCCAGTTCGAAGGGGAAGTTGTTCACGAGACTTTTTCCACTGTATCCCTTGTTTATTATATGGAATGGGCGTCAAGGCAAATCATCCTTCCTTATTTAGAAGATGAGGAAGAAGGGATGGGCGGGGCTGTCACAGTCAAACATGTTAACCCTGCTCCGAAGGGGGCCCAAGTACAAATAACAGCTACAGTGACAGCATTAAAACGTAATGTAGTCGTTACAGATGTGAAGGCAGAAAGTGATGGAAAAACCATTGGAACCGGCGAAGTGAAGCAGGTTATTCTGCCGAAAGTAAAGATAAAAAAAATGCTGCAAATAGAGAATAAAGTATAAATTATTTTTTTGGGGAAATGTGAAAGCGCTTACTATAAAGTGTGACAAAGGGGGAGTCATCATGAACATGGATATGTTCGAACGCATCAGTGAGCATCAGCAGGTGCTTTTCTGTAACGATCAGGCTACAGGGTTGAAGGCGATTATCGCCATTCATAACACGACCCTTGGTCCGGCTCTGGGGGGATGCCGGATGCAGCCTTATGAGAGTGTGGATGCAGCCTTAGAGGATGTCCTGCGTCTTTCGAAAGGAATGACTTACAAATGCGCGGCTGCCGATGTCGATTTCGGGGGAGGTAAAGCGGTCATCATCGGCGATCCGGCAAAAGACAAAAATCCTGAGTTATTCCGGGCTTTTGGGCAATTCGTTGAATCATTGAACGGGCGCTTTTATACGGGCACGGATATGGGAACAACGCCGGGGGATTTTGTCCATGCGCTGAAAGAAACCAACTGTATCGTAGGAGTAGAAGAAGAATACGGCGGCAGCGGAGATTCCTCCGTACCGACTGCATTAGGGGTCATATATGGGGTGAAGGCTACCAACCAGGCGGTATGGGGAACTTCGGATCTTGGTGACAAGACTTATGCTATTCAAGGCTTAGGAAAAGTAGGGGCAAAAGTAGCTGAGCACCTGCTCCAGGAAGGAGCCAACCTGTATGTCACTGACATCAGTCAATCAGCCATTGATGATGTATTATCCAAAGCGAAACAGTATAACGGTTTCGTGAAAGTCGTCAATGATAAAGAGATTTATAGTGTTGACGCTGATGTCTTTGTACCATGCGCCTTCGGAGGAGTCATCAATGACGAGACGATCGAGCAGTTGAAGGTAAGGGCAGTTGCAGGTTCAGCAAATAACCAATTACTGGATATACATCATGGGAAAATACTGCAGGAAAAAGGAATTCTTTATGCACCGGATTATATCGTCAACGCAGGCGGCCTGATACAGGTAGCAGATGAATTGTACGAACCGAATAAAGCAAGGGTGTTGAGGAAGACAAAAGCGATTTATACATCGTTGCTGGATGTTTTCCAGGAATCGATGAACAGCGGTATCTGCACAGTGGAAGCCTCTAATCTGTTATGTGAAAGAAGAATTGAATCCCGTTCCCAGCGCAACAGCTTCTTCAGCCATATGAAACGACCGAAATGGGCGGTAAGAAATTAAGTAAACATCCATGAAAAAGGGTGGTTTGATGGAAAAACAGTTTCCTATAACGAAATGGGTAGATGAAAACGGCAATATTACTGGCGAAGATTACAAAGAAATGGTGACAGAAGAGCTGGCGAGGACGTTTTACCAGCACATGATCCGCATCCGTACTTTTGACAAAAAGGGGATCAGCCTGCAGCGTCAGGGTAGAATCGGCACTTATGCGCCCTACGAAGGGCAGGAAGCAAGCCAGGTGGGAAGTGCACTGGCATTGGAAACGGAGGATTGGCTGTTTCCTTCTTACCGGGATCATGGAGCAGCCATGACATTCGGGCACTCCTTGAAAAATATCCTTTTATTCTGGAATGGCAGAAATGAAGGCTGTATCCCACCGGAGGGGAAAAATATCTTCCCTCCTGGCATCCCCATCGCGACTCAGCTTCCCCACGCGGTAGGGGCAGCTTTTGCGGAAAAACGGAAAGGAACGAAAAATACTGCCATCGTCTATTTTGGAGATGGTGCCACTTCTGAAGGCGATTTTCATGAAGGGTTGAACCTGGCCAGTGTGTTTGAAGCTCCGGTAGTGTTTTTTAACCAAAATAATCGTTATGCCATTTCTGTACCAATGGAAAAACAAATGAAAACAAAAACGATTGCCCAGAAAGCGCTGGCTTATGATATCCCCGGGGTTCGTATTGATGGCAACGATGTGTTCGCTGTCTATTTTGAAACGTTGAAAGCGATGGACCGGGCGAGGGCTGGTGAAGGACCGACACTAATCGAAGCGGTGACCTGGCGTTATGGGGCCCATACGACTGCCGATGATCCAACGAAATATCGTGATCAGATGGAGAGTGAGCGAAAAAGGAATGAGACGGATCCAGTCCTGCGTGTAGAACGACTTTTAAAAAATAATGGCTGGTTCGATGAAGCGTGGGCAGAGCGTATGCAGAAGCAGGCGGCTGAAGAGGTGGATGCTGCGGTGGCAGAAATGGAAAGTTTCCCGCCAGCAGACCCCGCTGATATTTTTGATCATGTATTCGCGGAACCCACCTGGCAGCTGCAGCAGCAAAAGCAGGAATACTTCCAAGCTAAGAAGGGGGTTCCCGTATGGAATCAACAACAGCAGTAAAAAAGAAGACGATGACGCTTGTCCAGGCTATAACCGACGGGATGCGGACGATGCTTGCAGAAGATGAAAACGTCCTCGTGCTTGGGGAGGATGTTGGTAAGAATGGTGGGGTCTTTCGTGCCACAGACCATCTGCAGGAGGAATTCGGTGAAGGCAGGGTTATGGATACGCCGCTTAGCGAAGCGGGGTTTATCGGAGCGGCGATCGGGATGGCGGTCAATGGGCTGCGTCCTGTGGCTGAAATCCAGTTTCTTGGATTCATCTACCCGGCTTATGAACAGATTATGACGCACGCCTCCCGTCTGCGTTCCCGTACGATGGGACATTTTACGGTGCCAATCGTAATTCGTGCTCCTTATGGGGCAGGGGTACGGGCGCCTGAAATCCATTCCGATAGTACGGAAGCGATTTTCACCCACATGCCCGGGTTGAAAGTCGTCTGTCCAGCGTCACCTGTGGATGCGAAAGGGCTGCTTATAGCGGCAATCGAGGATCCGGATCCTGTTTTATTTTTAGAACCGATGCGGTGCTATCGCTCGTCCCGGGAAGAAGTGCCGGTAGGAAAATATACCGTGGAAATCGGGAAAGCGAACAAGCTGCAGGAGGGAAATGATGTTTCTATCATTACCTGGGGAGCGATGGTTCCTGTCGCATCGCAGGCAGTGAAAGAAATGGAAGCAAAAGGGGTTTCCTGTGAACTGATTGATCTTCGTACCCTTTATCCGATTGATCGGGATACGATAGCCGCCTCTGTTCAAAAAACAGGAAGGACAGTCATAGTTCATGAAGCACATGGAACCGGGGGAGTGGGAAATGATGTACTGGCAATCGTCAACGATACCTCTTTTCTTTATCAGAAAGCCCCGGTTGAGCGTGTGACCGGTTTTGACTCACCGGTACCTTTTTTCGGATTTGAAGATGAATACCTGCCGACTCCGGCAAGGGTGAAGCATGCGATCGAAAAGGTGATCAAGTTTTGACGGGGGAGGATGACAATGGTTGAAATAAAGCTTCATGATATCGGGGAGGGAATGACCGAAGCAGAGGTGACACATTTTCTAGTGAAGCCTGGTGATAAGGTGGCTGTTGATCAGCCGGTAGTAGAGGTTTCTACAGATAAAATGACAGCAGAAATCCCTGCTCCACAGCAAGGGGTAGTCAAGGAACTGTTGGTGGAAGAGGGGAAAACCATTTCCATTGGGACAACGGTGGTCGTACTCGAAACCTCCGGAGAAGCGGAACGGGAAACCGCTGCTACAGTGGAGTTAGAGAAAGAGCCAGTGAAAGCGGAAGCCCCTCTGGTTCAAAGCTTCGAAGTTACGGCTCCAGACCGCCGTGTCAAGGCTGCGCCTTATACAAGGAAGGTTGCCCGCGAGCTTGACGTTGATATTGAAGAGGTAGAAGGAACCGGTGTCAGAGGCAGGATTACAGTGGAGGATGTTAAACGTTACGCTGAGCCAGTTCCTGAATCACCTGACGAAGTGGAAGAACAAATGGAAGCCACAACAGAAAATTTGGAGACGATTCCTTTCCGTGGCAGAAGAAAGCAGATTGCTAATAAGATGACGCAATCCCTTTTTACCATTCCTCATTGTACGCACTTTGAAGAAATAGATGTCACGGAATTACTTAATATCAAACAGGAACTGAAGCAGGAGGAACTTTCTATTTCGGCGACTGCTTTTTTTGTCAAAGCAGTATCAGTGGCACTTCAGGAATTTCCAGTTTTCAACGCCAGACTCGATGAAGAGAACGAAACCATCCGGCTCATAAAGGAGCATCACATCGGAATTGCTACGGATACAGCACAAGGTCTGATTGTTCCTGTACTTAAAAATGTAGAGGAAAAGTCATTGCAGACCATCCATGAAGAAATGAAAGCACTGACACAAAAAGCTGTTGAGAATCGCTTGAAGCGTGAAGAAATGACGGGGAGTACATTCACCATCAGCAATGTCGGCCCGCTTGGCGGCAGCATTGGGGCTACCCCGATCATCAACTATCCGGAAGTTGGGCTGATGGCTTTTCATAAAACAAAAAGACGCCCGATGGTGGTCAATGAGGACGAAATAGCGATTCGTTCGATGATGAATATCTCAATGGTGTTCGATCATCGTGTGACAGATGGGGGTACGGCAGTTTCATTCACCAACCGGGTGCAGACCTTGATAGAACGTCCATATTTACTATTCGTTGATTTGAAATAATAAGAATTATTAATGTTGGAGGGATTACGTATGAAAGAACAAGTTACACAAAAACAGGCGCCAGAAGCGGTTGAGGATTTTTTCCCGGTCAAAGAAGTGGATTACCTGGAATATTACACTGGAAACGCTAAGCAGGCAGCCCACTTTTTCTGTACGGCATTCGGGTTTGAACCGGTCGCTTATTCCGGATTGGAAACAGGTAACCGTGAAACAGTATCTTATGTTCTGCAGCAACGCAAGGTCAGGATTGTCGTGACAGGCACATTGACAGAAAGCAGCAGAGTTGCCGAATTCACGAAAAAGCACGGGGATGGGGTGAAAGACGTCGCCCTTACGGTAGATGACGTCGATAAAGCTTATAAAGAAGCGGTATCCCGTGGTGCGATTGAAATTACACCGCCTTTCACGATCGATGATGAGTATGGACAAGTGAAAAAAGCGGTAATTGGAACGTATGGCGATACGATCCATACCTTGGTGGAGCGTAAAGATTATAAAGGCGTGTTCATGCCTGGATTCCTTCCAGCCGATTTCGAAATCCCTCATGAATCGGCCGGCATTGCCGCTATTGACCATGTAGTAGGAAATGTAGAGCGGATGGAAGAATGGGTGTCCTACTATGAAAAAGTCATGGGCTTCAAGGAAATGCGCCACTTCTCGGATGAAGATATCACAACCGAATATTCCGCGTTAATGTCAAAAGTGATGCACAACGGCGGACGGATCAAATTCCCGATCAACGAACCAGCAGAGGGAAAGAGAAAGTCTCAAATCGAAGAATACCTTGACTTCTATAATGGCCCTGGTGTGCAGCACATTGCCTTAATAACCGGAGATATCGTCGATACGGTAACCAAGCTTCGTGAAAACGGTGTAGAGTTCCTTAATACACCAGATGCCTATTACGATGAACTGTCCGACCGAGTCGGGGAAATAGATGAAGAAATCGACAAATTAAGGGAGTTGAAGATTCTAGTAGACCGGGATGATGAAGGATACCTATTACAGATTTTTACAAAGCCGATTGTCGACCGTCCTACGATGTTCATCGAAATCATCCAGCGTAAAGGGGCCCGCGGGTTCGGGGAAGGAAACTTCAAGGCACTCTTCGAATCTATCGAACGGGAACAGGAACGAAGAGGAAATCTTTAAAAGAAGGTATAACTGCAGTATAAAATCAAGGGAGACTACGGTTCTCCCTTTTTCTACTAAGAAAGCGTGGTGGATAAATCATGGAAATTAAACCCGATAGCCTGGCCTGGAAAGACGCATATAAACTATTGATTGGTTCCGTGCTCCCCAGGCCGATTGCTTTCGTTTCTACTGTGGATGCACAAGGAAACGCAAACCTCGCCCCATTCAGTTTTTTTACCGGCATCTGTGCCGATCCGATGCTGATATGCTTTGCTCCCATGCTTCGTGGGACAGATGGTGAGAAGAAGGATACATTACGGAATATTGAAGCGACGAAGGAATTTGTCATCAACGTTGTCAGCGAAGATTTTGCAGAACAAATGAATAATACGGCGGTCGAGTACCAGTATGGTGTCGATGAATTCGAAGCTGCCGGATTAACGAAAACAGCGAGTGCCTCCATCAAGCCTCCGCGTGTAAAGGAGAGCAGGGTACATCTGGAGTGCGAGCTCCATGAATTGCTTCATTTTGGCAATGAGCCAGGAGCCGGAAGCCTGGTGATCGGAAAGGTGAAGGTGGTTCAGGTCAACGACGATTTATATGAAAATGGCCGAATTGATACGGACAAACTGAACCCAATCGGACGGCTGGCAGGACAGAATTATACAAAAGCGATTGCCGAAACGTTCACGTTAGAACGGAAGAAAAAACCTGAGGGATTGAAATGAAATATATCACGTTTCGTAATAAGCAAGGAAGGATTGCCGCAGGATGGATAGACAATGATGTAGTGGTAGATATGTATGAGGCTTCGAACGGCGAATTGCCGATAGATTTAGTGAGTTTCCTGGAAAAAGAAGAAGCATGTCGCGGTCTGGTTGATAAACTCGCAGATTCTTTGAACACAGAAGATGCAGGGGTCTATCGAATAGAAGAGGTGGATTTGTTAGCACCTTTGCCCCGGCCTGTCAGTGTCCGTGATTTCTATGCTTTTGAAGAACACGTAAAGACAGCGCGAGCCAAGCGCGGCCTCGAGGTAGTGCCCGAATGGTATGGGATTCCTGTTTTTTATTTTACCAATCACCTGGCGATCAAAGGACCGGATGAAGAAGTGGCCAGGCCGAAAAACAGTGAATGGCTGGATTATGAATTGGAAATCGCATGTGTCATCGGGAAACAAGGCCGGAATATACCTGCTGCAGAGGCAGATGATTACATATTCGGCTATTGCATTATGAACGATTGGAGTGCCCGCGATCTGCAACGGCAGGAAATGAAGGTCGGCCTTGGACCTGCGAAGGGGAAAGATTTCGCTACTTCCATTGGACCGTGGCTGGTCACGAAAGATGAGCTGATTCCTTTTCAAAAAGACAGGCGTTATGACCTGGAAATGAAAGCAGCAGTAAATGGGAAGGTTCTTTCGGAAGGAAATTTTGAGACGATACATTATTCGTTTGCAGAAATGATTGAGCGTGCTTCCGCAGATGTCACACTCTACCCTGGCGAAGTGATCGGCTCAGGTACAGTAGGTACGGGTTGCATTCTGGAGTTAGGAACAGATGTACACCGGTGGCTGGAGCCGGGGGATGAAGTGTCTCTTGAAATCACAGGGTTAGGAAAGCTGACAAATAAAATAATATAAGCAGTTGAAGGAGGGAGCCGGGTGTTTTATCGAAGTTTAGGGGAGATTCCTCATAAGCGACATACCATGTTTAAGAAAGAAGACGGAACACTATTCCGTGAACAAGTGATGGGAACGAAAGGCTTTTCGGGGACACAGTCGATCCTATATCATCACCACATGCCGACCGAGGTGACAAAAGCGGAGCAGTTGTATAGCTACCTGCCTGAATTTGAAGAGCAGGATGCATTGAGGCACCGCCATTTCCTAACGCCGGAAGCCGATAAGGGTGGAAACGCGTTAGGTGCCAGGAATTATACGCTGGGAAATGAAGACTTATTGATGGGCACCATGACAGTGACCGAACCGATGGACGTTTTTTATCGCAATGGTGATGGAGATGAAATGTTATTTATCCATACTGGTGAGGGAAAGATTGAGAGTATGTTCGGTACGATCAATTACCGGAAAGGGGATTATATTGTCATTCCGATTGGAACCATTTATCGACTGGTTCCGGAAGATGAGAGTCTCATCTTTTTTGTAGAGTCGTTCAGTCAGATTACAACGCCTAGGAGGTATCGCAATGAGTATGGCCAGCTGCTGGAACACAGCCCATTTTGTGAACGGGATATCCGCGGGCCGGAAAAGTTGGAAACCTATGATGAAAAAGGTGAATTTGAAGTACTGACTAAATCACGCGGCCATGTGCATAAGCATATCTTTAACCACCATCCTTTAGATGTCGTCGGGTGGGATGGCTATCTTTATCCATGGGTATTCAATGTGGAAGACTTCGAACCGATTACGGGACGAATCCATCAGCCGCCTCCGGTCCATCAAACCTTTGAGGGGCATAATTTTGTGGTTTGTTCGTTTGTTCCACGTCTGTTCGACTACCATCCAGAGTCGATTCCCGCACCGTACTATCACAGCAACGTGAATAGTGACGAAGTGCTTTATTATGTCGAAGGGAATTTCATGAGCAGGAAAGGGATTAATGAGCGATCGATAACGCTGCACCCGAGCGGCATTCCTCATGGTCCGCATCCTGGTACAACTGAAGCCAGTATTGGCAAAAAAGAAACATTGGAACTGGCGGTCATGGTCGATACGTTCCGGCCGCTCAAAGTAGTAAAGCAAGCGAAGAATTATGAGGATGCTAACTATATGTATACATGGGTGGAATAATGTATATGAAAGAAGCTGCGAGCATGGCAGCTTCTTTTTTTATATTTTGTTAAAGATTCAAAGTATAAGAAATATTGGGGCTTTTGCCGTAAGCACCTGTAAATACTATGCGACAAGTCAAGTTGACGGACAGGTATCACGAAGTCTAGTAAGTCAGCGGAGTGTTTATAGATTAGGCAGCCTTTTTTTCTATAAAACAAGGCATATGAGCAAACAAGCTTACTAGTTTATCATAGCTTATAAATGTAAGGGACGTCTCCTACACTCATGCATTGAGGAAGGAGGGAGATTTTATGGCTTTAGTTGCAGTGGTAATTGCGCTTTTGTTTTTGGTGGCGCTGCTCGTTGCTGTACTTCTAGGCACTCCTGAGCAGCAGGAAATCGTTAGAGGTTGTATCACCGACATTCTTGGCACCATCTAACAAAGTGAATTCACTGGGGGGTTATGATCCCCAGTGAATTTATATTAAGTATCTAAAAAGAGAGGTGTGTATATATGTCTAAAGAAAGCAAACAAACTGAGCAACATAAAAAAGAGACCACAATAGATATGGAGGGGATATGGAAAGCTGCATCGGTTTTGTTGAAAAATGATGCGATGGTGAACGCTCTTTCCGAGCTGAAGCAGTTGGATTTTACCACATCAGATTTGAATATGAATGGAATATTAAAAAAGTATTCAGAAGAAACATCTAATAAGCTTGAAGAGTTGAAGGCCCAAATGGGAGGAATGAACAAGCAATTAGAGGAGTTAAAAGCAAAAGTGGATGAAGTCAAAAACCTTTATATTGATGAGCAGAAAAGATAGTATGATTTTCGACATATACAGCGAAAAATAGCAGGCTTTTCGTTAATAAAATGAGATTCATTATACTATTTTTGAGATTTTGTGGTATCATTAAAGTGGTACAGACATAAGATAAACAGACCGCAGCGCCAACTGCGGTCCATAAGGATATCGATTCCCCCAGGGGATCGGCCGTCAGGAATAGACCTCTCCCAATCAACTTGTCCAGGGTTAATAGGGAGGTCTATTTTTTATTGGTCAGTTTGATGACCAGGGCGAGCAACGTAAGAATAAAGGTGCCGAACGCAAGCATCACCATCAGGACTTCATACGTACCCATCATAGGCATCACCCCCTTCTTCCTCGGACATGGGGCTAGCCGACCTCTCCCTACAAGATCGATATCTATTTACAAGGATACCATATTTTTCACAAAAGGGGAACAAACGTTCTGCAAATAGGGAGAACGTTGTAAGAGATAGGATAAAAGTATGCTTTTTTTAAATGCCGGTATGAAGCGAAATCAGCTTAGATCCACTTATTAAATGAGACAATAGAGCTGTATATGAGATAGCATCGCAAGTATATGAGACAAAAAAGAAAATAAGAGAGACAATATCGGAATTATAATAGACAAATTTCAAAATAAATGAGACAGCTCAACGCTTTATGAGACATGTTATGCCTATATGAGACATTTGCCTGTTCTTTTAAATAAGCCCCCGCATGTACCGAACAAGCCGGCACATGCGGGGGCATCTTCATGACCTAATATTCTAGAGCTCATCAAACCCATTATCCTCGGACACTTTCGTATACTGCCTGGATTTCTGTTCGAAAAAATCGGATTTGCCTTCATCTACTTCCTGATAGGCACGGATCCATTTAAGTGGATTCTTATCATAGCCTTCAAAGGGTTTGCCGGCACCTAGTTGACGGCTGCGTTTATTAGCCATGAATTTAATATAGTCTTCTAATTCCGGCATCGTGATGCCAGGGAAGTTGTCGCCAATAATATAACGCCCCCATTTAATTTCAAGCTCTGCCGCTTCATGGAAAGTCTGCTCCACAAATCCACGGTAATGAGAAGCATCAAGCTCTGGGTTTTCTTTCAATGTTTCCTTAAAAATATTTGCAAACAGTGTGACATGAAGCTGTTCGTCCCGGTTAATATAGTTGATCATCGTACTGGTAGAAACCATTTTTCCGTTTCGCGCCAGGTTATAAAAGAAGGAGAACCCTGCATAAAAGAACAGTCCTTCCAGCACGACATCGTAAACGATGGACTCTAAAAAGGTTTCGGGTGACGGGTTTTCTGCGAATGCCTCGTATCCTCTTGTAATAAATTCATTTCGTTCTTTCAATACATCATCATGCTTCCAGTACTCGAATATGCTTTCCTGTTCGCGCTGATCCACAAGGGAAGACAGGACGTAAGAGTAGGACTGATTGTGAACTACTTCCTGAAACGAAAGCACCTGCATCAAGGCAGCGAGACTGGAATCAGTTAAATAATCAGCTATTTTACTGGAGTAGTCTGTTTGAATGGAATCAAGAAAAGCGAGCAGACCGATAATTTTCTTGAAAGTGTCCTGTTCCTGGTCTGAAAGTGTGTACCATTGTTTAATGTCATTGCTCATGTTGATTTCATTGGGTATCCAGAAGTTCGCCAGCATATTCTTATACATTGGGTACGCCCAGGGAAAACGTACATCATCCCAGTTCAGCACATTGGAGCTATTCCCATTAATAATCCCGGTAGATGCATTAGGCGCTTCGTGGTCCACCAATTTTCTTTCCTGTAACTTCATGAATATTCCTCCTTAAGATGAACAGCTGTCACATTCAAAGTTATCCTGGCTCGACGTGGAACGGGTATAATAGGTCGTTTTCAAGCCGCTTTTCCACGCGTGTACATGTAAATCGAGCAGTTCTTTCGCTTTGATGGTATTTTTGACATAAAAGTTGAACGAGATAGATTGATCGATATACTTTTGTCTGGCGCTGTTCTGCTCGATGCTGGTGTGCTGGTCGATTTCATGTCCAGCCTTGTAATACCAGTAGGTTTCTGATGATAAATCCGGGGCTGTGACCGGGATTTTGAAATCCTTTTTCTCTTCCGAATAAAACTTTTTGAATATCGGATCGATACTAGCTGTACTTCCGGCAATCAGGGATGTACTGGAATTCGGTGCTACCGCCATCATATAGCCGTTTCGTACCCCGTTTTTTGAGACTTCATTTACAAGTCTGTCCCAGCTATCATTTCGGTTTAAATTACGTTTCGCGAAAAATTCGCCGGTTTCCCAATCCGATCCCTGGAATGCCGGGTAGGCGCCTTTTTCCTTAGCCAATTCCATGCTGGCCCGTATCGTATGGTAGGAGATTTCTTCATAAACTTTATGAGTAAACTGGACTGCTTCTTCTGATTCCCATTTGATATGCTTGCGGGCAAGCAGGTGAGCCCAGCCAAATGTTCCTAACCCGATACCGCGATACTTTTGATTCGTCAATTGAGCTTGCATGACCGGGATTGTATTTTGATCGATCACATTATCAAGCATCCGGACCTGGATAGAAATTAATCGTTCCAATACGTTAGCTGGTACTGCTTTTCCGAGGTTGATGCTTGATAGGTTACAAACGACAAAATCCCCAGGTTCTCGAACAATATGCAGCTTTCCATCCTTCACATAGTGCTCTTCCTCTATCGTAGGAGACTGATTTTGGGTTATTTCCGTACAGAGGTTGCTGCAATAGATCATGCCTTCATGACGGTTCGGGTTCATCCGGTTGACTTCATCGCGGTAAAACATATAGGGTGTTCCAGTCTCTAACTGGCTGACCATAATTTTTTTCATGATTTCAATTGCCGGGATGGACTGCTTGGATAAGTCCGGGTGGTCGATGCAAGCCTGGTATTTTTCCCTGAAGGAGCCGTCTCCCTTTTCTTCATCATAAAAATCCTCCAGAGAAAAGCCCATGACCCGTCTGACTTCGTGTGGGTCGAATAAATACCAGTCACCCCTTGCTTCAACCGCTTCCATAAAAACATCCGGAATACTGACCCCGGAAAATAAATCGTGGGTACGCTGACGTTCGTCGCCGTTATTTAGTCGTGCGTCTAAAAAGGAAAGGATGTCTTTGTGCCATACATCGAGATAGACAGCTATTGCTCCCTGGCGCTGACCAAGCTGATCGACGCTCACTGCCGTATTGTTCAATTGTTTCATCCAGGGAAGAATACCGGACGAGACTCCATTGAATCCTTTTATATCACTTCCACGGCTTCTGATTTTTCCGAGGTAGACGCCGATACCGCCACCATGTTTACTTAAGTTGGCAATATCTGTGTTACTATCAAAGATAGATTGTAAGCTGTCATCAATCGTATCGATAAAGCACGAGCTCAGCTGACCGTAACTTTTTCCGGCATTAGCCAGGGTTGGAGTCGCGACGGTCATATACAAGTTGCTGAGGGCCCAATAGGCTTCTTTGATCAGGCTGATGCGTTTCGTTTTTGGTTCCTTTTCCATCAACGTCATGGCAATGATCATGAAGCGTTCCTGAGGCAGTTCGTATAATCTGCCTTGTTTGTCTTTAGCCAGGTAGCGGTCATGGAGGGTTTTTAATCCGATATAGGTAAACAGCTTATCCCGATCAGGGCATATGGCAGCCTCCAGTTCTTCCATTTCTGCTACGGTATAAGAGGTCAATAAGTCAGAATGATAGATTCCTTCGTCTATCAGGTGCGCAACCATGTGACGAAATCCCTGATAAGGGCGAGAATGACTGCGATTGGAACAACTTTCTTTGTACATGTGCTCCAGCTGTACTTCCGCAGCAACATAAGTCCAATCCGGTGCTTCTTCGTCAATCAAAGCCAGGCATGCTAAAATCAGCTGTTGGGTTTGATCCTGACTTTCCGATGTATTGTTCTGGGTATCTTTCAGTTGATCCAAGTCTAAATGGGGAAAGCGGTGGCTGCGTTTATTCAGCCAGTCAGTCCAGTTGGTTTCTTTATGGGTAAAAGTTGCTTCCATGGTTCCACTCCTTTAAAAAGAATAAAAAAACCGCTCGATTTGAGCGGATGAAACCATGGAATAATGAGGGCCGTTACAGAGAAGAAGGCTGCCTTATTCCATCGTTTCATCTTCTCAATCCCCGAAGAAGCAGAAACTTCCTGCGAATAGTGACAGGTCTCCTGACTTGCGCTTCACCCTAATCCGGTCCTTCCCATGCTAATCATGCACAGTGGAAATCCGTTTCGTCAGCACTTACAGTTGCGGGGGCAGTTCTGGATTTGCACCAGATTCCCTATTAAGCCTTGTGGCATCCGCTATTCGCTAATACAATATATTGTGTTTTGGTGTGGTTTTGTTAGCTTATCTTGTGTCTCAATGATAACGAAGGAAAAAGGATGTTGCAACAACTTTTCTAAAAAAGGAATTTTGGATAGACAGTCGAAAACTATGAAGAGGCGTGTAGACAGGAGGAAAATTGTGATGAAAAATAATTTTGAATGGCATAAAGAGGTAGAGCGACAGTGGGACGGCCGGGCAGACTTTTGGAATGAAAATAGTAAAACGATGTGGGAGGAAGGAAGTCGTAAGACAATTATTCCTTTTCTACAGAAGCATATCAAACCCGAATCTTTCATTACGGATATCGGCTGCGGGGATGGCTATGGGTCCTATAAATTGCATGAAGCAGGCTACAAGGTGACTGGTATTGATATCTCACCGGAAATGATTGAGCGGGCGAAGCGTCAGTTCAAGGACGTGGAACTAACGTTCAGACAGGGAGATCTGGCTGGCTTGGATGTGGAAGATGAAAGCTATGATGCCATCATGGCCATCAATTGTCTGGAGTGGACAGAGGTCCCGGCAGATGCACTAAAAGAAATGAAGCGTATCTTACGACCTGGTGGGAAAATGTGCATCGGGGTACTTGGACCTACCGCTGCGCCTCGTATAAATAGTTATCGCCGTTTATACGGGGAAGGTGTCATATGTAACACGATGATGCCGTGGGAATTTGAAACGATGACCCAGGAAATGGGGTTAAAGGTCCTGGATGGCCACGGCGTCTATAAGCGCGGGGTCACGGATAAACAGCTGAAAAACCTCTCGAAAGAGCTGCAACAGGCGCTTACTTTTATGTGGGTATTCATGCTGGAAAAATAATTCTGTGTTTAACTTTCTTTTCCTTAAGGAAAGCTATGTAAAAAAGGAAGGTGTTATTTCACAGATGAATAATCAAGAACTGAAAGATAAAGTATTGCAGGTACTTGAGAATAATAAAGTCGGTACTCTTGCCTCGGTCAAAAATAATCGGCCGCACTCCCGCTATATGACTTTTTTTAATGAAGAACTGACATTGTATACACCGACAAGTAAGGATACACACAAGGCAGAAGAAATCGACGAGAATCCTTACGTCCATATACTGATTGGTTATGAAGGAGAAGGCTTTGGTGATGCCTACCTTGAAATAGAAGGGAAGGCAGAAATCAAAGAGGACGAAAGTCTGAAGAAACAGCATTGGAACGATTATATGGAAAACTGGTTCCAAGGGCCGGAGGATCCGAATTATATCATTCTTAAAATTACTCCAGAGCAGATCAGGCTGATGAATAAAGGAGATACTACTCCTCAAACCTTAGAGCTGTAAAACAAAACCGCGCCGGGCAAATTGCAAGGGCGCGGTTTTCTAATGCAGGGTTAAATGATAAGAAAAAGGAAGGCTATCGCTATAAATAGTTTGTGACATGCCAAGCTTTCTAATGGTGTAAGGCATGCTGGATGGTTTCGTGAAGGACATTCAATACATGCTCATCATCATGAGAATAATAGATGGAAGTTCCTTCACGTCTGAATTTCACAAGACGCAGGTTCTTTAAGAAACGCAGCTGATGGGAAACGGTCGACTGGCGTAAGTGAAGCTGTTCCGCTATCTCATTGACACTGTATTCCCGGTTGAACAATAAGTTAAGAATTCTGATTCTGGTAGGATCGGCAAGCGCCTTGAATGTTTGAGAAACAAGGAATAATGTTTCTTCATCAAGATCCGTATAACGGGAATCATCCATGCTGCAGTCCTCCTTCCTCTTCATCATGCTCCATTACGGAGCAATGCTCATCTTCATATTCAATTTCTACCGTAATATGATCAAGGTGGATAGGTTCAAGTATTTCCTTCACTTGTTCTTTGATGGTGCAAACCTGATTCTTGGTAGCATGTTCTGATACTACAATATGGGTCGAGAACGCGTGATGCTCCCCATCCAGAGACCACAGATGGGTATGGTGAGTCGACTGGACGTTCGGCAATCGATTCATTTTATTAATGATATCCTCATAATCAATATTTTCTGGGACACCTTCTAAAAATAACTTCATGGTTTTGAATAAGTTTTTGACAACGTTATAAAAAATAAAGACCGTTATACCGATGGAGGCGATAGGATCCAGAATCGGGGCATCAAAGAAGTACATGACAATACTGACGGCCAGAACAGCAGCCCAGCCTAACACATCTTCAAGCAGATGCCAGGTCATTACTTTGGAATTCATCGATTCTCCGCCGCGAAGACGAAAGACTGCCGCACCATTGACGATGATCCCTAATATAGCCAGGATGATCATTCCGCCGGCATCAGGCTGCTCCGGATTCAACAACCTAGGCACAGCTTCCGTTAAAATGAAGACCGAACCGACAATTAATACAATACTATTGATCAATGCAGCCAGCAGGGAAAAACGTTTATATCCGAATGAAAAGTCTTTTGTTTTTCCTTTCTTGGAGTATTTCTGCAGAAACCAGGCAAGACCCAAGGATAATGAATCTCCTAAATCATGTAAAGCGTCAGATAAAATAGCCATACTATTTGTCAAAATTCCGCCAATGATTTCAATAATAGTAAAAGTGAAATTTAAAAAGAAAGCGACTTTAATATTTCCTGTGGTGTGGTCGTGATGATGATGGTGATGGGACATTTTTCTCCCTCATTTCGTTCTTATGTGGTTATATGAGTATATGCTCATATATTATGTTATGTAACGTGATGAAGAATGTCAACAAAACTATCAGTATTTTTTAAGGGATAAACAGTAACCATGATAATAATTTAATAATGCGCTACAATATACAAAAATGTGAATATTTTTGGAGGTGGACCATTGATAGCTGTGCAGCCTTATATTGATACCGTGCGGAAAGTTGATCTCGATGGTCAGCGCTATGTAGATACGCATCACCAGTTGATTTTGACTGAAACAGAAATCAAATCCCGGGATTACCGATTTGCTTTAGAAAATGTATTTGATATTTCTTACCGCCCTGTAAGGGAAGAGGTGGGGTTGTTATATTTACACACCAATCAGGGAGTGTTTACTTACAGAATCGCAACTCCCCCTGATCAGTTTATTGTTGCTTGTAAAAAAGTGATTGGGTGTTAATAGTCTGTTGGGTTAATATTTAGCAGCCGACGCTCAACACCATAGTAATCCATCTCGTGGTTGGTCATCAGAGCAAGATCATATAATTTATCCAACAAATATTTCCGGTCCATATCATAAATGAATTGGGCACTGATATGGTCAACTGTATTACTGGCGAACTCCCATAACTGGTCATGCTTGGAGGCGTCTATCGATTGAGAAACCAGAGTCAACGCTACAATGATTTCAGTGATGATTGGATAGTTCTTATCGGCGTAATGCCGAATATAACCAAACCCGCGGTAAAGGTAATAAGTAAAATCCTCTGAATCCATGATGATCCTGACTTGTTCGGTTTGATCCGCCAAATAAGGGGAGAAAGTGATGTAGCCTTCTACGGATACTAACAGGTCGGCCATTTGATGAATCGTGTTGATGGCTGTTTTAGGATCATTATTTCCGAGGCCCTTAACACCTATTTCGGCAAGTTTGGTCATCCCCATTTTGATATCCTGGATCTCTGTTTCTTTATGACCGATTTCGATCAAATTTCTGTACACTTCTTCATTGATGTTGTCTTTGCCCGGTCCCCAATAAGAAAAAAGGCGATTATGCCGGAGGGTAAAATCACCGACTTTCACATGTAATTTCATAATAATATCATCTCTTTTCGCCTGTTCGATGATTTCTTTGAAATGAATCAGCTGGATATATCCTGGTTTAGGAGACGTAACGATGACTTCCTGACTTCTATAATCTTCATATTTATTCCCGGGTTCATTTGTCCGGTATTCCTCCAGTTCATTACGGAGAGAGTCTTTAATAATTTCTTTCGATTCCCTATTCATTGTCCAGGTAATATTATGCACCTGCATCCAGGTGGTGGCGTGGTTGATAAAGAATATGAAAACCATCACAGTGATAAATGCGAGCACTACAGTGGTGCTTGGAATAGCTACATAAAATTCGTTTTGCTGTCCAGTGACGAACAGGAATACGACGAGCACGTAAACAAAGCTGCCATGGAATATACCCAGTACATGCTGTGTTTTTTTATCAGCGACAAAGTTCAACAGCATGCGGGGTGAAAATTGGCCGCTGAAAGTGGTCAGGACAACCAACACAGAGTTCAACGTGAAGGCACTTAAAGTAAGAATCCCCCCGATAAGAGCTCCCAGCAGGGTTTGGGTCGCTTGTGCTCTGGCATGGAAAACAGGGTGGACGTAGTGTGCCAGGTTTAATTGATGATCCAATAATAGCGTCACGGCTACGAGCAGGAGTGAAGAAACAACGTAAATAATTGGCATAAACCATAAGGTTTTCTGCAATTCATGCCGGCGTTGCTGCGCTGACATTTGCAAGTACTTTTGTAAATCTAGTGGCAATAGTTTACTAAACAAAGGTTTACCCCCCTTTGGAATTATAAAAATTTAACAATAAAGAAATTCCCTTCCAGTAAGATGCTGAAACTGATAAATGACATTGTTTTCTAGTTTTTGATAACCGTATTCTTATTATTCGGTAATACGTAAGGAGCGAGCCCTATGAAGTGGAAACAGCAATCTTTTCATCAATTATCTAATCAGAAGTTATACCAGATCCTTCAATTGCGATTAGAGGTTTTTGTAGTAGAGCAGGAATGTGCTTATCCGGAATTAGATGGCCATGATGAATCTTCCACACATCTATGGCTGGAAAATAAAAACGATATCGTTGCTTATTGCCGTCTGGTTCCTGCTGGTGATAAATATCCGTATATCTCCATTGGCCGGGTGGTTGTTAACCCGTTATATCGCAGTCAAGGATATGCTCGCCAGCTGATGGATAAAGCAATTGAAGTAATCCGGACACAAGGAACTGCAGCAGAAATATTTCTTCAGGGACAAGAGCACCTTCGTCATTTCTACGGCTCATTTGGTTTTGAAGAAATATCTGAGGTCTATATGGATGATGGGATTCCCCATGTCGACATGTTAATGAAGCTTGATTGATCCTCCAGGTATCTTCTTTGAGCATTCCGTTTGTTTGAAAACTGTTCACAGGTGGAAAATAGGAATGTATTATAAAATACTGGAGGTATTTAACCATGAGCCAAGAAAACCTTACAAAGCAATATATCAACGGAGAATGGATTGAAGGCTCAAGTGAGAAAAAGGTAGAAAATATAAACCCTTATACAGAAGAAGTGATCGGTGTCATTCCTTCTGCCAATGCAGCGGATTTAGATAAAGCCTATAAAGGTGCAAAGCAGGGACAAAAAGAATGGGAGAAACTGCTCCCCGCAGAAAAGCAAGCTTATTTTGAAAAACTCGTCCAAGTGATGGACAACCGAAAAGAAGAAATTATCGACTGGTTGATCAAGGAATCCGGCAGTACGAGAGTTAAGTCTGAAATTGAATTTCAGGCAGCCAGAGGAATCGTAAAGGAGTCTGTGTCCTTCCCGACACGGATGACAGGGACTATCTTACCTTCCAATACACCTGGCAAGGAAAACCGTGTCTACCGTAAACCGAAAGGAGTGGTCGGTGTCATCGGACCATGGAACTTCCCTTTCCATTTGGCCCTGCGCTCGATAGCTCCTGCGATAGCTACCGGTAATTCTGTGGTGGTCAAGCCGGCATCGGATGCACCTGTGACAGCTGGTCTTCTGATCGCTGATTTATTTGAAGAAGCAGGATTTCCGGCTGGCGTATTAAATGTGGTTGTAGGCCGAGGGTCTGAAATCGGGGATGATTTCCTGACGCATCCGATTCCAAAAGTGTTCTCGTTTACCGGGTCTACCGAGGTAGGAAGCCATATCGGCGAACTGGCAGGAAAGCATATAAAAGAAACAACGCTCGAACTTGGCGGTAACAACGTCATGATTGTACTGGAAGATGCTGATATAGATAAAGCTGTAGAAGCAGCGGCATTCGGCAAATACTTGCATCAAGGACAAATCTGCATGGCCATCAACCGCGTCATCGTCCATGAACAAGTCCATGATAAATTCGTCAAAGCATTCAAGGAGAAAGTAGAAAGCTTGAAGGCTGGTGATCCTTCTGAGGAGGATACTGTTATCGGTCCATTGATCAACAGGGACCAGGTAGAACGCATCCAAAAGGATATGGAAGAAAGTATCCAGCAAGGAGCCACGAAATTGGTCGATGGAGATGTTAAAGGTAACCTGATGGAGCCGGTCGTCTTAACAGATGTAACGAATGATATGCCGATTGCAAGCAATGAAATTTTCGGGCCAGTCATGCCAATCATTCAGGTGAAGGATGAAGAACAGGCAGTCCGGATGGCCAATGGAACACCTTTTGGGCTTAGTGGATCTGTATTTACAGAGGACCGCCATCGCGGCGTTCAGATTGCTGATCAGATTGAAACAGGCATGATCCATGTCAATGATCAATCGGTAAATGATGAGGCTCATGTGGCATTCGGCGGAGAGAAAGACTCTGGTCTCGGCCGCTTCAATGGCCAGTGGGCAATCGATAAGTTCACCACGGAAAAATGGATCAGTGTTCAAAATGAATATCGGCAATTTCCATTTTAATTAGAAAAGGAGGGGGCAACCTCTCCTTTTTTAATGGCTATGTGAAATCATCATATTGATTTTACAGAAAAGCTCCCTTTAATGGAAGACTCAGTTTCGAGAGAAACTGTTTCCGTTATAGTGTTGAGAATTGGGAGGTCCGGGAAATCACTCGCTTTCCATGGGCATGTGGTGAGCTTCCTCAGGCTTCGCCTTGCGGGATCTCACCCATCATGTTCATCCCATAGGAGTCTCGTAATTTCCCGAACCTCCTTGCGTTTATAAGAGGAACGGAAACATAGTTATACAGTCCTTCAACCAAAGGGAGAACTACTTGTAAAAGCATGATTGTAGCTTGCAATACACAGTTTAGTGGAAGACATCTTCATCTATAACAGGGGTTCTTTTTATATTTTGGATAGGGTGGTTGGGAAACTGCGAGACTCCCGCGGGAGAAGGAGCCAGGCGAGACCCCACAGGGAGTGAAAACGACCGAGGAGGCTCGCCGGTTCCCCGCAGGAAAGCGAGTAGTTTCCCAGCCACCCCTGACGCTATTATGGTAAAGAAGCCTCACTATCTTGAAACTGAGTCTTCCACAATTCGGCCCTTTAAAGTAATAAGATAAGATAGGTGGAACTTTTCTTTCTCTGAATCGTATGACATAACAGTATGATTTTCGAGGAGGAATTCATGATGAAAACAGGTGAAGGCTGTATCAAATGTGGAAGTACGGACGCGGATACGAAAGATGTAGCAATGACAGGATCAGGGTTATCGAAAATGATGGATCTTCAGCACAATAAATTCACGGTGGTTTACTGCAAAAACTGTGGCTACTCGGAGTTTTATAATAAGAAAGCATCTGCTGCGGGAAATATTATAGATTTCTTTTTTGGTGGATAGGCAAACATTCAGGCCGGCTTATATGCCGGTTTTTTTATGCCCGAAAAATTTTCCTTTTGCATGAGAAACCCCTTGTCATGCTACACTAACAGATAGTTAAAAACAGAGAGGAACAGACAGCATGTTTGAACTGTTATTACCGATGCTGGAGCGGTTAGGAATTATCGTTACCGTCGCTTTCATCATTACGCGTTTCCGCTTTTTTCGTGAATTAATGGATAAAAAGGCGATCACTCTCCGCCAGCAAGCCGCTGCTATATTGTTTTTTGGAATATTCGGTATCATCGGTACCTATACAGGCATCACCTTTGATGCGGAATCTACTGAATTCGGCAGGTGGGCAACTGATTTGGCGGAGACAGAAGCGATTGCCAATTCCAGAGTTATTGGAATCATTACAGCCGGATTACTGGGCGGGTATAAAATCGGGATCGGTGCCGGGCTGATTGCCGGACTCCACCGCTATTCTCTTGGTGGTTTTACTGCACTCGCCTGTGGCATTTCCGCAATCATTGCCGGAATATTAAGTGGCTTTTTTCATAAAAAGAAAAAGCCGCTAAAATTAAAAACTGCTTTGATAGTAGGGTCGCTTGCAGAGACGGTCCAGATGGGTGTCATCCTGCTTATTTCCAAACCGGCACCAAGAGCTTTTGCGCTTGTAGAAGAAATCGGAGTTCCGATGATTGTGGCCAATGGCGTAGGGTCTGCTTTATTTTTACTGATCATCCGAAATGTTTTGAATGAAGAGCAGCGCGCCGGAGCTGTGCAGGCACAAAAAGCTTTGCAGTTGGCGGAATCCACTATCTCATATTTAAGAAAAGGATTGAATCAGCATTCTGCAGAGCAAGTGTGCCGTATTATATACAGGGAAGTCGATGTCAGTGCGATCGCCATCACGAACAAAGAAAAGATTTTGGCTCATGTTGGGTTAGCGGATGACCACCATCAGGCTTATCATCGTATCCAGACAGAAGCGACAAGGAAAGTGATTGAACGGGGAGAAATGATTGTGGCTGAGCATGAGGCGATCCATTGTAACGTTAAGGGTTGTCCGCTTAGTACGGCGGTGATTGCCCCGTTGAAAAAACGCAATGAAGTGGTGGGTACGCTGAAATTTTATGTGCAATCGGAAAAACAGGTGACCAACGTTATGCTGGAACTCGTTCAGGGATTAAGCGCTTTACTGAGTCAACAGCTGGAAATTGCCGATGCTGAGAAGGCACGTCAACTAGCTAAGGAGGCGGAAGTGAAGGCGCTTCAGGCTCAAATCAATCCCCACTTTCTGTTCAATTCATTGAATGTGATTGTCTCCTTAATTCGTTCGGAACCAGATCGGGCCAGGTCCTTATTGATTGCCTTGTCTAAATTTTTCCGACAAAACCTTGGTGCTACGACAAAAAGTTGGACGACCCTCGAGGAAGAACTGAAACATGTGAAAGCTTATTTATTAATAGAAGAAACCAGGTTCGTCGATAAACTCCATGTTACTTACTTGGTGGATCCAAGTGCTTTATCCGTTTCTATTGCACCACTTACACTGCAGCCTTTAGTGGAAAATTGTGTAAAGCATGGGTTAAGTGATATGGATAACGATTGTGAAATTATGATAACTATCTCGAAATCGGGGAAGGGAACACAAATTATTATCCAGGATAATGGCAAAGGAATCGATCCTGCACTAATTGGAGACTTAGGTGGACAAAAAATTGATTCCGATAAAGGTACAGGAATCGGGCTCTATAATGTGAACCGTCGCTTGATTCAAATGTATGGACACTCATCGCGATTGAACATTTCGAGCGAACCAGGCAGTGGAACCAGGATTTCATTTTGGCTTCCAGAGGCAGGAAAGGAAGAAACATCATGAGCAAAAAAATCACAGCATTAGTGGTAGATGATGAACGCTTCAGCCGTGAAGAGCTGAAATATTTATTGAAAAAACAGGAAAATTTAGAAGTGGTCGGAGAAGCGGAGTCGGGGGAAAGTGCTGTAATGAAAGCGGTCCAGCTCCAGCCGGATATCGTATTTTTAGATGTAGAAATGCCCCGTACGAACGGGATGGAGGTGGCTGCATCCCTGGAAAAATTGAAGCATCCGCCTCGCATCGTTTTTGCCACAGCTTATCCGGATTTTGCGGTCGAGGCATTTCGTTATGAAGCATTAGATTACCTGTTAAAACCCTTTGAGGAAGAGCAAGTGGCTGAATCGGTCAATCGCCTGGTGAAATCTTTAGGCAGGGCACCTTCTTTGGCTGCTCCTTCTAAGACTCCATCAAAGCTGGCAGTAGAAGGAGAGGATGAGATTTTTTATTTAGATCCAGCCAGAATATGTTATGTTTACCGGGATGATCGTACCACCAAAATCGTTGAAGAAGAAAAAGTGTATGAAACAAAACTTCCATTAAAAGAAATCGAACAGCGGTTAAAGCCTTATTCTTTTTACCGCATTCATAAGAGCTACTTAGTCAATCTACAGTTTGTGGAGCGTCTCGTGCCATGGTTCAACGGTGCTTATCAATTAGTGCTTCAGGGCAGGGAGGAGCAATTATCTGTCAGCCGCAACTATGTAAAAGGGTTGAGGGAGCTGCTTGAGCTGTAAAATTGGTGCGCGTTGACACCGCTTACATGCATGTTAACCGACAGATACGACATCTTAGACACAAAATCGTCACATATCGACATTCCCTTGGTATCCTGTATGTAAACGATTACAAACAGAACTGAGGGAGGAAATAGATGTGATTACTTTCATAGCTAGTATCGCACTTCTAATCATTGGTTATTTCACATATGGCAGGTATGTCGAAAGAGTATTCGGGGTCAATGAAAAACGTATGACACCTGCTTATTCTCACGGCGATGGTGTCGACTATCTGCCGATGGGCGAAAAACGTAATTCTTTGATCCAGCTCTTGAACATAGCTGGTGTAGGACCGATTTTCGGTCCGATTATGGGGGCACTATATGGTCCTGTAGCATTTCTTTGGATTGTATTCGGTGCTATTTTTGCGGGTGCTGTTCATGATTACTTGACAGGTATGATTTCTATTCGTAACCGTGGTGCTCATCTTCCGGAACTGGCAGGGAAGTTTCTTGGTAAAGCGATGAAGCATGTCGTCAATGCTTTCGCCATCCTGCTTTTAGTCTTGGTTGGAACCGTATTCGTCTCCGCGCCTGCGGACCTGTTGCATAATATGACAAGCAGCTGGCTGACACTACCGGTCATTATTGCAGCTATCTTTGCTTACTATCTATTAGCTACATTGCTGCCGATCGATAAGATCATTGGACGCTTTTATCCGTATTTCGGGGCATTACTGGTCATCAGTGCTGTTGGTGTAGGGATTTCCCTAATCGTCACAGGAGCGCCTATTCCAGAACTGACGTTGAAAAACATGCATCCGGAAAGTGCGCCGATTTTCCCGCTGTTATTCTTGACGATTTCCTGTGGGGCGCTATCTGGATTCCATGCGACACAAACGCCAATCATCTCCCGGACAACTCAGAAAGAGAAACAGGGACGTCGTATTTTTTACGGTATGATGATTGCGGAAGGTGTCATCGCTATGATTTGGGCGGCTGCTGCCATGAGCCTATTCAACGGTTCGACTGGTTTGAATGAAGTTTTAGCTGCAGGTGGGCCTGCTGCAGTAGTCAGTGAAGTATCGATCGCTATGCTTGGTGCAGTCGGTGGAACGTTGGCTGTATTAGGTGTCATCGTATTGCCGATTACATCTGGCGACACAGCATTTCGTAGTGCTCGGATGATCATCGCTGATTATTTGAATGTATCTCAGAAAAAGGTCGTCAGTCGTTTGTGGATTGCTGTCCCAATGTTTGCGATTTCCTTCGTGCTGACTCGTATTGACTTTACCCTGTTATGGAGATACTTCTCCTGGGCAAATCAATCGACAGCTATGATTGCCTTATGGGTCGCTGCCATGTATTTGTTCTTATCCAAACGAAATTACTGGATCGCTGCCGTCCCGGCAACATTCATTACGATGGCTACATTCACCTATATCGTCAATGCACCGATCGGTTTCGGTTTGCCGCTTGAAATTTCGTATGTGATAGCTGGTATCATTACGGTCGCCATTGTTACTGCTTTCTTCCTTTCTGCCCGTAAGCGTTTGACGCAGAATATCCCATTAGAAGAAGAACTGAAGAGTGCCTGATGGGCTGCTGTAGTCCTGATTATCAGAAAATGGTGGAGGAAGAGGAGAACAGAATCAATGAAAACAACACCAGGCCAGTACCTTTGTGGGTGAAACTGGCAAGTGTGACGATTATAGTCGCAGTTTTCCTGATTTATGTTCAAGGATGATAGAAAAAATCTGTCCTGGCTCCGTTGCCGGGACAGGTTTTTTTGGTTTTCTGTCGAATATATAGGAAAGGAGTGTGATCAGTCATGGAAGAGATTAAACAGGGGAACGGTCAATTTTTTATCGGAGAAGAAGCAAATCCAGATGCAGAAATCACTTTTGAAGAGTCGGGGAGCCATACATATACCATCACACATACAGCCGTATCGGATAAGCTCAAAAACCAGGGTGTAGGGTCCCAATTAGTAAAGCGGGTGGTCGATTATGCCCGGCAGAATGATAAGCAAATAGACCCTGTCTGCAGTTTCGCGCGAAAAAAGTTTGAAGAAACCCCTTCTTACCACGATGTTTGGAAAGTGAAATAATGGAATAAATTTGCGGTTTAATTTGTCTTCAAGAGAGGTAGTGTATGGATAGATAGGAGCTTGAAAAAAACAAAGGTTTCCCATAGAGATATGGCGAAGCCGTGCTTTTTATTTATACATTTAAGGAGTGATTAGATGGAACAGCAAACGCAATCTCAGGTACAACCGAACAAAGAAGACCAGAAGAATAGTAAATTACTAATGGCAATCACGATCGGTGCATTGGCTGGAGGAGCTATTGCAATGATCGACTCGACTACCCGCAGGAAAGTAATGGATAATACTAATCAGGCTAAAGACACCATTTCACAATTTGCAAGTGATGTCAAAGAAGATCCTTCAGGCAAGAAAAATGATTTGATGGAACGCATTCAGGATACTTCCGCAGTATTAAGAGAAGCGGTTGCAAGTCTTCGCAGTATTTATGAGAAAGCAAATGAAGATATCCTGCCCAAAGTAACCGATGTTCAGCAAGATGCAAAAGAGGCAGTTGCAGCTACTAAAGAAGCTGGTGAAGAACTGCAAGAAGCCGGGGAAAAAGTAAAAGAAGCAAAAGGCGAATTCACTGATGATACAGCTTCCTCCACTTCCGATAACACGCAGGCTTCAACTGTTAATAATTCAACACAAAGCTAATACTATGGATGAATAAAAGCCTCACGCATAATTGCGTGAGGCTTTTTTGAGTGGTTGACAATGTTTAACGGAATTCTCTTGTTTCCTCCAAGGTACGGCTGGTAACCGCATATCCAATGAGTGTGACGAGGAAAGCCAGGAAAAAATAGAATGCTTTATTCATGAAACTACCTCCTATTCATCGTTTCCATTTAGAAAGGACGAAATTTACCTTTTTTAAGAATCAGCTTTGGGCCGCCAAGCAATAACAGCCAGCGATTATCGATCACTTTTTTCATGGAAGCGGCTGTTTTTCCATACAATTTTTTATCTTCAAAGACAGTTCCCATCGCGTCTGACTTGCCGAGGGAAGCGACTGTACCTTTATTGTCAAATACAAATTCTTCTAATGGCTCATTTCGGAGCAGGGCTTTAATATTGTTGGAACAAGTGCCGGCATGCTGCATGGCAGATTGGGCGGTAGGAGGATAAGGGCGGCCTGCTTCTTTATCCATGACCCAAGCACAATCTCCGAGAATGAAAATGTTGTCTTCCGCTGGAGCGAGAAGGGTATCTTCCACGGTTACTTTCCCTTTAGTCAGTTCGAACCCTGATTTTTTCAAAATGGAGTTCCCGGTAACACCGCCTGTCCAGACGATCGTACCAGCCTTGATCTCTTCCCCTTCATTTACCACAAAGGCGTCCTCTTTACATTCTGCAATTTTAGCACCTTCCCGGAATTCAACACCACGGTCTTCCAGTGATTTTTTCGCATAAGCGACCAATTCTTCATCGAAGCCAGGCAGGATAGAAGGAGCGGCTTCTACATTGATGATCTTTGGAAGATTCGGGTCGATGTCATATTTTCTGCAAAGTTTAGGGACGTTTTCAGCAAGTTCACCGACAAATTCGATGCCGGTAAACCCGCCACCGCCCACAAGAATGGAGAGACTTTCTTCGTTTGGATCCTCTTCATTATTATATTTGGCGAATTGATATTCGATATGTTCAAATATTTGCCGTGAACTATCAATATCCTGGATGAAAAAGGCGTTTTCTTCCATCCCCTTGATACCGAATGTGTTGGTTTCAAATCCAAGTGCAATAACAAGGTAGTCGTACGTAAGTTCACTATTTTCTAATTTAACTTTCTGTTCATCCTTGTTTACTTTGACGACGGAATCATAGACCAAACGTACCCGATTTGGGTCGATGACATCACTGATCATGACACGTGCCTGATTGGTGTTGATGGTGCCAGCGGCTACTTCATGAAGCCAGGTTGTCTGGTAGTGATAGTTATGCTTGTTGACGAGAACGATTTCTGCTTCATCTGGGCTGAGTTTTTTCGTCAGTTGCTTTGTTGTCATCATACCAGCATAGCCAGCACCAAGAACAACAATTCTTGGTTTGTTCGTACTCATTTAACATACCCCTTCCATATTGGGAATTTCTAAGTCTGTTTCCATTAGTACTATGTTACCCACTTTTTCATCGTAGCAAAGTTTTAATATAAATTGTAGCAATAACCAATTCGCTGCAAGAACATTCCCAGTGCCTATTGTTGTTTGATAAACAAAATCTTGTGGTATCAGGTTATGGATAGGATGGAACAACAAATAACAAGCTGAAAAGCTTAAGGGCAGGAGTGAGGAACACCCGTGAAAGCAATGATTATCGCTAATCCTTCTTCCGGGAAGGAAAACGCCTTGGAATATATTGAACAGATTGAAGCAATATTAAAAGAAAAAGGATACGATTCCACTGTCAAAAAGACAGAAAAAGAATTGGATGCTACGAATTTCTGTCAGGATGCCTGCACAAGTGACTTTGGGCTGGTGGTTTCTTTAGGTGGAGATGGAACGTTGCATGAAACAATCAATGGACTAGTGGATCAAGTCCATAGGCCGAAGCTCGGTATTGTTCCACTGGGAACGGTGAATGATTTTGCTCGGGCCTTGAACATTCCACTTGATCCTGACGAAGCGATCAGCCTATTGGCATCTGACAATACGAAGAATGTAGATATCGGGAAATTCAATGATCGTTATTTTGTCAATATTGTAGCTGTTGGTGCGATTGCGGAAGCCACGTATGACGTAACGCCTGAACAAAAAACGAAGCTGGGGCCTCTGGCCTATGTGTTAGAAGGCTTAAAAGAATTGACTTCTAATCGTACGTATCCACTTACGATTGAGTACGATGAAAAAAAATGGGAAGGAGATTCCTTGCTGTTTTTAGCAGCATTGACTCGTTCGACCGGTGGTTTTGAAAAGTTGACCCCGGAAGCCAGGGTGGATGATGGCATGCTTCATTGCTACGTTATCAAACAGGTGAACATGATCCGGCTTGCTTCGATTGCAACGGCAATATTACGTGGGGAGTTAAAAGAAGAGGAAGACGTAGAGTACTTCACAGCTAAGCGATTAAAAGTCTCCTCTCAGGACCCGCTTGTTACAAATGTTGATGGAGAACAGGGTGACCAGCTGCCGGTGGAAATGGAAGTAAAGCCGAGCCATATCCAAGTGATCGTACCGGAAAATTGAAACAGTGCCCGATTGCTGAGAGAATAATAACGCGGAAAGTTTTCATTAGGAGAGTCAGCGATGAAAAAAGATGTAGACGATTATTTGCAAGAAGGAATCTATGGAGCGAAGGAGACAAAGCCGGCAGAGAGAAAACGTTTTTTAGGTTCTCTCAGGGAAAGGATTGTCTTTGCCCTTACAAAGGGGCAAGTGATGAGAGCAAAAGGATTGGCTGAATTAGAGGCAGAAATAAAATCTCATCCAGATGCAAAACTGCTTTTAAATGGCGATATCAGCTACCGATTTTTAAAGGATTATCGATTGTTAGCCGATAAATATGGTGTCCATTCCACTTCGATTTCCAACAGGGAGGCAGAAACGGAGATCGGCGCGGTGTTAACTTACGACCATGCCATCGACAAAGAGCAGATATTTTTAGAAGAAAAAGAAGAAACAAACGAAGAGGATAAACCGGAAGCAATTAGTGTCACTCGTTTTTTGAAAAAAATCTTCACTGGCAAATAAGAAATCCCCAAGTCATGATAACGCGACTTGGGGATTGTTCTGTAATCAAGCGTTTGATTCCGCTTGTTCTTGTCTTTTTTTCATTCGTTTAGTCAGGAATCCGCCCTTGAATGTACGTGGTTCGTAGGAGACGACGAAAGCTTTAGGATCCATATGGTCAATGATCTCCATAAACTCTCTTTCCCGGTTCCTTTTTGCTAATACATCCAGACGGTAACGGTGATCTTCAATCCCTTCACCTACATAAGTTGTTACACCGAAGCCAGAGGAACGGAGGGTTTTTACTAAGTCCTCGTTCCGCTGCATTAAGTTGACCTGGAAGGTGACATATCCGATTTGAAGTTTTGCTTCCAGCAGGCTTCCTAAAAAGAGCCCGAGTCCGAACCCGAATGCATAGGCGACCATATTCCATATATTTGAGAGGTCACTGAAAACCAGTCCTAAGGAAATGACATAAATAAAACCTTCAAAAATGCCAATGAAGGCAGCTACATTACGGATCCCTTTTACGACAAGAATTGTCCTGATTGTAACGATCGGCACCAAAACTAATTGGGCCACAAAGATAATTAAT
This sequence comes from Thalassobacillus devorans, assembly GCF_011761345.1. GTDB lineage: Bacteria > Bacillota > Bacilli > Bacillales > Halobacillaceae > Thalassobacillus > Thalassobacillus devorans. The sequence continues at coordinate 22,297 of NZ_JAASRY010000006.1, read as the reverse complement.
GCTTCCATTCTATACAACACTCCAAGCTAAGACGTTTTAATTTCAATTATAATACTTCATTACCTCTAAAACTATTAAGGAAACTTTAAATTTATACTTTAAGAAAGTGAAATTATATGAAAATCTTTATTGCTGATAAAGAATGGTAGTTTTTTCTGGGTGTTTGATGTTTTGGCAGTCTGGTTGGATGGGTATATTTCTAGAAGATTTTTAAAGTAAAGGAGAAATACTTATGTCCCCGGACCAGATTGGTTTTGCGTTAATTTATATATCCATCTTTCTATTATTGGGCAAATTGATTCGTATCAAGGTACCTCTTTTTCAGAATTTATTTTTACCTTCTTCCATTATCGGTGGATTTTTAGCATTGATTTTAGGACCTCAGGTGCTTGGAAAGATTGCTTCTTCCTTTGTTTCTGAAAACCATTTTTTGACTAATGGGGTAATGACAGAAGGAATCACTCAGGTATGGGAAGCGTTGCCCGGATTAATGATCAATATTGTATTCGCAGCGTTATTCCTCGGTGCTACTACACCAACCTTAAAGAAAATCTGGAATTATGGCGGTCCGCAGCTGGCCTTTGGGTGGGCCATCGGCTGGGGGCAGTATGTTATTGGTCTGCTGGTCGTATTATTGATACTGGTTCCCTTTTACGATATACCTCCAATGGCCGGTGCTCTTATTGAAGTAGCTTTCGAGGGCGGTCATGGGACAGCAGCTGGTATGGCCGGTACTTTTGAAGAACTTGGATTTCCGGAAGCTTTTGACCTCGCTATTGGACTAGCAACGGTCGGTATATTATCCGGTGTCATTTTTGGTATCATCTTAATCAACTGGGGAATTCGCAGTGGAAAAACAAAACTGGTTAAAGATGTAAAAGACTTTTCACGCTTGAAAAAGCAGGGTATTATGGAATTCCAAAACCGTGAGCCGGCAGCGAGTATGACGCTTCGACCGGAATCAATCGAACCATTATCGTTCCATTTCGCCATTGTTTCTTTGGCTGTTTTAATTGGTTATGTTTTATTACAAGGGTTAATTTGGCTTGAAAGTATAACTTGGGGAGCGTGGACCGGCAGTGAAGTACTCACTTATGTACCATTGTTCCCAATCGCTATGATTGGCGGAATTCTGTTGCAATTGATTTTTGATAAAACGGATCACCATGAAGTGCTCGACCGAAGAATGATCGCACGTATCCAAGGCTTTGCACTGGATGTGCTTATTCTAACCGCCATTGCCTCTGTCTCTATCGACGTTATTGGTGAATACTTTGTTCCTTTCCTTGTATTGGCGGTGGCAGGGGTGACATGGAACATAGTCGGTTTCCTTATTTTAGCACCACGAATTATCCCGAACTACTGGTTTGAACGAGGGATCGGTGACTTCGGGCAATCGATGGGTGTCACAGCAACCGGGCTCTTGCTTATGAGGATTACAGACCCTGATAATGAATCCCCTGCATTTGAAGCGTTCGGGTATAAGCAGCTTGTCTATGAGCCTTTATTGGGCGGCGGTCTCGTTACAGCATTGTCTGTTCCAATCGTTGCCCAGTTCGGAGCAATTCCTATGCTCATAGTCTCCGCGATTATGTCTATTATTGGAATTCTCACCGGATTATTCTATTTCGGGAAAAATAAAGCCTGACATCTAAAAGAATAGGAAGCAAAATTGTTTCCTGCTCTTTTTTTTCAGGTTAAGTCAGTTATATTTATTTCCTGGGGAATATTGTTGAAGGGTGAAAATAAATGTAAAATGGTAGTATCTAACAGCGGAAAAGAGTGAATGGAGAAATGGATATAAAAAATATGCAGCAAATGATACAGATGCAGGCGATGTCAGCCATCCATGGAGGGAAAAATGCAATGGCGGACAGCCTGATGGATATGGCTTTCCAAAGCCTGTTAAAGGCTGCTATGGGTACAGAAACGCAGCAGCAATCACCAGCTTCTCAACCTGTAAATACGCTGCCTGCTTTTCAGCCCCAACCTAATCCTGCTACATTTTCTGTACGTTCATCCAGCGATCCTGTTCAAAAAGGAAATGATCCAATCCAACAGCTGATTGATAAAGCATCCAAAACATTTGGCGTGAAAGAAAGCTTGATTCGCTCTGTTATCCAGCATGAATCGAACTTTAATGCGGAAGCGGTCAGTCAGGCTGGCGCGCAAGGGCTGATGCAACTGATGCCAGCCACCGCAAAAGGGCTTGGTGTCACTAATGCCTTTGACCCTGAACAAAATGTCATGGCAGGGACAAAATATCTTAAGCAAATGCTGGATCGCTATGATGGAAATGATGCCTTAGCGTTAGCCGCCTATAATGCGGGTCCTGGAAATGTAGATAAATTTGGCGGGATACCTCCATTCAAAGAAACAGAGAAATATGTGCGAAATGTAATGGCCAAAGTATAAAACAAGACCGCATGGCAGGAGTTTTACTCCTTCATGCGGTCTTGTACGTTAGATCAATCTTCTGTCGGCAGGTTTTTGCTCATTTCTATATACTCGACAAATACATTGGCAAGCACTTTCAAGCGGTTGATGACATCTTCATCAATTAATTCTCCTTGCGTAGAGAAATGGTTCGTATGGCTGTAGACATAGTTTGGTGTAACGAGGCATCGGAAATAGTTCAGTATTGGCTTCAGCTGATTCTCGATGACCAGGTGATGCTGTTGTGTACCTCCATTTGCCACGATGGATACTGGTTTATATCGCATCGCACGCGGAGATAGACCATCAAAAAGGTTTTTAAGCGTGCCTGGGATTGAACCCTGGAAGATTGGTGTGGCGATGATATAGGCATCAGCTTCTTCGACTTGCTTAATCAGTTTTTGCATATCGTCATTATATTGGTCATTCGGCCGACCATCAATGAATTGCATGTCATAGTCTTCCAGATTGATGATTTCCGTATCATATTTATCAGATACATCATTGATGAATTTTTCTGTTTCCTGCAGTAGGGTTTTTGTTTTATTCCCAACAATGGTGCCGTTGATTAAGGCGATTTTCATCCCTTTTCATCTCCTTTATCAGAAAGTGAATACGTTGTTTTGTGTTTCTAAGTCCATTGATAATGTTAAATCATTCGCTATAAATTAGCAATTATCGGCTTTAAAGGTTACATTTATATGAATAAATTGTGTGAGAAAATAGGAGTATACCTAATCATATGGTGGGGAGGTTGAGATGTGATGATTCGAATTTGGCGAAGAATCAAATTTATTTTTCAGGTGCGTCGATCGATTCCATTTTTAAAAGACTTTTTTACGTCAAAGGAAGTAAAGGGGTCTCATAAAGGATGGTCGGTGATTTTATTTCTGGCATATTTAATCTTTCCATTTGATGTAATTCCTGATTGGCTGGCTGTAATCGGGCTTGTCGATGACCTGGCGGTGCTGGCCTTCATTCTCCAGCAGATAGTAAAAATGGCGCCAGATTCCTTGAAAGAAAAGCATGGTCTTTAAAAAAATCTCAGTTAAGCTTACTTTTACTAAAATTCAGTTTCAAGAAAGTGGGTCCGTTACCATGAGAGGAAAGGGATGGGCAGGGAAACGACTCGCTTTCCTGCGGGGACCTGGCAAGCTTCCTCGGGCTTGCGCCCTGTGGGATCTCGCCTAGCCCCTTCTCCCGCGGGAAAGGATAGGCTGGCAAGACCCCACAGAGCTTTAGCTCGAGGAGGCTTGCCGTCTCCCCTGCGGAAAGCGAATCCTTCCCTAACGCCCCTAAACTCATATAATCATCTCGAAATCAAGTCTTCGACTTTTCGGTCATTTTATGGAATAAGCCTCTTTTGTTAAATCAACAACTATTTTCAGAGCCTTAAAAAGTTTAAGATATTGCCGGTAAAGGAATAGAAGGTAATGAATGTAGAAATTGGAAGGAGTGTTCTAAATGAGTGAAGTACTTTTCACCGCACATGCAACAGCTGAAGGCGGACGTGATGGGCGTGTTAAATCAGATGATGGGGTTATTGACTTAAATGTCGTAATGCCTAACGAAAAGAAAGATGAAACAGGTACAAATCCTGAACAGCTCTTTGCTGCTGCTTATGCCGCTTGTTATGATGGAGCATTGAATCTTGTAGCAAGTAAAGAGAAAAAGGATATCGAATCGACGTTAAAAGCTGATGTTAGTCTCATGAAAGACCCTGAAGATGGCGGCTTTAAAATTGGTGTTGTTTTAAATATCGATATTAAAGGAGTAACGCAAGAAGAGGCTGAAGCATTAGCTCAGTCAGCTCATCAGGTATGCCCTTATTCTAAAGCGACCCGTGGAAATGTAGATGTGCAGCTTAACCCGAAAGCAGTATAATAGATGTACAGGAGGTCTTGGGCCATTAGAGGCTCAAGGCCTTTCTTTATACGTAATGCGAGGTGATCATGATGCAAAGGCTCGTATTATTAAGCGAGTGGAAAACCGACATATCGAGTGAATTAGAAAAAAGGATTATGAGCTTGATAGGGAAGGAGCGACCACTATTAGGTTACATCCCTTCCCAAACAGATTCTGATGGTACCTATTATTATACAATGAAAAATAGACTGGACCGGCTTGGTTTTTTTGATTATGTCTACTGTGATATCGACGAGGCGTTTGAAACTAGGGTCTTGGGGAATTTAGGTAACTGTGATGCTATATTTTTATCGGGAGGAAATACGTTTCATTTTTTAGCCAGGTTAAGAGAGCGACAGATGCTCGATTGGCTGAGGAGTTATGTGGACAGAGGAGGGGTAATAATCGGCGTCAGTGCAGGTGCTATGATAATGACCGAAAATATCAAGACTGCTGAATTTGTAGATGTTAAATATTTGGGAAGTTCGCCGTTATCTCCTTCTCAATATACAGCATTGGGGCTGGTAGATTTTTATTTTTACCCTCACTGGATAGAGGAACCTTCTCAGCATAGAGCGATCAATGAGTTGAAAAGAAGCGATAATACAGCCATATTTGCCTGTCTGGACGGAGGAGGTATCGTCATTGATGGCGATATACGAGAGTATTTTGGCCATCTCATTGAATATTAGAGGAGGGTATGGCAGATGGACAGTATCATCATCGTGATTGTTGTAGCGGTATTACTGGTAGCGAGTATCAGTTGGATGGTAAAGACAAAAAGAAAAAACATGGCACACGAAGCTGAGGCAGAAAAAAATATGGAGAAGGATCGCAACCATCAACGTCCTCCAATGCCTTAGCCACACGGAAAGAGACCAGCTGGAACGCCGGTCTCTTTCGCTGCTTTCAGATCAGCAAAACCAGTATCTGCTTTGCGATAAAAAGGGCGATGAGTAAACAGATTATGGTAAGAATCATCAGGAAGTGGTGTATATATTTTTTTAGAAATCTGGCTGTATGATCCGTCTGTTCCCCTGACTCTGTCATTTGGGGCTGGTGGTTATACCGTATCATATAGCCGATGATGATCACTAAAACAATCGTCAAGGAATTGAGTTGTCCATCTTTAAATAATTGATTCAACGCTTTATCGTATAACAGGTAGATGGGATCTTTCACCACTGGGTAATAAGTACCTGGATTGACAGCAGGGACGTTTTGGAAGTAAGGGGGAGAGGAGGGAGCTTGCACGGAATAAGCAGATTGATTAGGTGAAGTGTGGGTGGGATAATTGACCCTATCTGTTGTGCTTTCGTTTTCTTTCTCTGTATCCTTTTTATGAGTTGTGCTGGTTGTCTTTACTGCCAAACTGCTAGCTGCTTCATCCTCTGGGTTTGCTGGCGGATCTTCGCCATTGGAAAGGGGGACGGGAGACTGGTCGGACGCTTGGACATCGGCGTTCAGGTATTGCGACGTCTGGTCTGCATGGCTGACCATACCGCTAACAAACAGGCCTGTACCTAAAGCGACAGCAACAAGAAATGTTTTCATTGTCATTTCTAGACCTCCCTTTAAGTTGTTATACTATAAATATATCACAAAATTCTGACAATATTATTGGGAAAGAGAGTAGCTGATAGTGTTGAAAAATAGGCGAATTTTGGACAGGGTTGGGAAAATAACTAGATAAAGAGAGGAAGAATAGGCAAGAGAAAACCGCCTTATGAAAGACGGTGATAATAAATCCGTTTAAACTTTCTCCACTGATCCTAAACGAGGGTAGTCTGAATCGTTTCCTGCGATATCCTGGGAGGCATATCCAACTCCAGAGGCGATAAACAAAATACCGACCACAAGCAATAGTTTCTTCATGCTAAAACCTCCTTCCCCTGAAAATCAGATTGTGTTGCTATTTTAAAGTATTGGGCGGAAAGTTTATATCTCTTACCCTCATAATAGATCTCCCCCAATAACTTTAAAGCATCTTTATACTCTTCCAATTCATTGGCTTTCTCAAAGTAAGGGATGATTTCCTCTTTCAATGTTTGGATAAATATGTCTTGCTGCATCGTACCTTCTATACGGTGAAGCAAAATGAAATGTTTATAGAGATACTTCAGGTCTTCAAATTCAGCAGCTATCTTATGGCCTTTCTCCGCATACAACTTAGCTTTCGGAAAATCCTTTATCGAATAGTGTGTCAAGGCAAGCAAGTAGAGTGTGTTGGCGGGGTTCATTTGTTCACTTTCCTTCAATGCAAGTGCCGCCTCTAAATAGTCCAGCGCTTCATCGTATTGCTTATTATTTATGCAAATATAGCCAAGGTTATGATATACTTTCGCTCTAACTTCGTGGGTTAAGTAGCTATTGGCTGACCGGAGGATTTTTTGGAAGTATTCTTCCGCAACCTCATAGACACTCAATAAGTTATAGTTGATCGCTATCAGCATGCAGCATTCGATCACTTTCGTATAATGGAGTGTCTTCTGGTACATCTCCAAAGCTTTTTCTGCATACAAGATGGATTCTGCGAAGTTCCCCAATCTGCTATACAAGTAACTCATATGATAATACAATTCGCTGTCATCTATCGGAAGTTCGGCAATAGTAGCTTTGGCCTGCTTCAACTCCTTTAAGGAACAATGCCACTCATTCTCCATCAGGTAATAATAACCAAGTATTTTATGGAAATAGTATTGGAATTCTAGGTTCGAAGTTTCTGCAATACTTCTTAGAAGGGCTATTTTTTCGGAGGGGGCGTCTAGTTGGTTGAGGGTGAAGGCGTACCTGAATTCAAAAATCATAAACAGGTTGTTGAGCTCAATGTGGTAGTTATGCTGCAGTGATTCGCGTAATGATTGGTGTATATCGATCATCGTCGTATAATCATTATGTTTGATTGCTTCATGCCAGCTATGAAGTCTGTCATAGATAACACTGTCAAACGAGTCGTTAAGCGAGCGAAGGTCGAGTCCGAGACGGTCTCCCAGCAGTTCATAAATTTCTTCGCTGGGCTTAATCAATTCATGTTCAATTTTGCTTAAATACGATACAGAACATATCCCTAATGCCAGTTCTTCCTGAGTCATCTGCTGTTTCATTCTTTGCTGCTTGATTAACAGCCCCTTCATTATAACCCCCTCTTTTCTTATATAGGCGACATGCCAGGTTTTTAGGATTTTCAATATTATACCAAATGTTTTTCACCGTGTGTTTTTTTCGACAAAAATAGAAAAGAACATATTAAATATACTTTATTCTGCTAAAAATTTTGAAAAATAAATTATTTCTGGAATAATAAGGACATAGCGCAGGTTAGATAGGAGGAGAACAGGATGAATTTTGATGCATTATACAACCCGCATCCCTCACAACGTATGACCACATATGGGAAAAATGGAATGGTAGCCACTTCCCAGCCGTTAGCAGCTCAAGCAGGACTAGATATTATGAAAAAAGGAGGCAATGCAGTGGATGCTGCGATTGCTACCGCAGCTTGCCTGACAGTGGTCGAGCCTACCTCTAATGGAATCGGTGGAGATGCTTTCGCACTTGTATGGATGAAAGATGAATTATATGGATTAAATGCGAGCGGTCCATCCCCAAAGAATATTTCGATTGATAATTTGAAAGAGTTGGGGTATAAGGAAATCCCCCCCTACGGATGGATGCCGGTCACTGTACCAGGTGCGCCTGCTGCCTGGGTGGAACTTTCTAAGCGGTTTGGAAACCTGACCTTGAAAGAAACACTTGCACCCGCCATTGCCCATGCAGAAGAAGGCTACGCTTTAACTCCGATTCTCGGGAAGTTTTGGCAGGCGGGATATATGGCTTTCAAACAAAAGCTGACAGATGAAATGTTCGAGAATTGGTTCAAAACTTTTGCTCCAAAAGGGAGAGCCCCAGAAATCGGTGAAGTCTGGTCTTCTCCGGATCATGCAAACACATTGCGTGCGATTGCGGAAACCAATGGAGAAACCTTCTATCATGGAGACATAGCAGAGAAGATTGATGAATTCTCCCGTCGCTATGGGGGTTTTTTAAGAAAAGAAGACCTGGAGGAATTCCAGCCTGAATGGGTAGACCCTGTTTCGGTTAATTATCGTGGATATGACGTATGGGAAATACCTCCAAATGGGCAGGGGCTGGTAGCACTAATGGCCTTGAACATTGCGAAAGAGTTTAAATTCTCAGGCCAGCATTCAGTTGCTGACTACCATAAACAAATGGAAGCCTTGAAACTGGCGTTTGTTGATGGATTGGAGCATATTACAGAGTACGGCAGTATGAAGCATTCAGTGGACAGCCTGCTTTCCGAATCGTATGGAAAAGCAAGAAGCGCACTGATCGGAGAGGAAGCGGTTTCCCCTGCACCTGGCGAACCTCCGAAAGGCGGAACGGTTTACTTAGCTGCCGCTGATAAGGAAGGGAACATGGTATCATTCATTCAAAGCAACTATATGGGGTTCGGCTCCGGACTGGTGGTACCGGGAACAGGGATTGCCTTGCAGAACAGGGGCCATAACTTTTCCTTTGATCCGAATCATGTCAACGCGCTGGAAGGCGGGAAGAGAACATACCACACCATCATTCCGGGATTTCTGACAAAAGGCGGTAAAGCAGTCGGTCCTTTCGGGGTTATGGGAGGGTTCATGCAGCCTCAGGGTCATATGCAGGTGGTCCATAATTTAGTGGATTATCAGTTGAACCCCCAGGCAGCACTGGATGCACCTCGTTGGCAGTGGGTAAAAGAAAAACAAGTAATCGTCGAGCCGACTTTTCCAAAAGACGTGGCACAAGCGTTAGCGAGAAAAGGACATCATATCAAAGTAGCTCTTGACTCTGGAAGCTTTGGCAGAGGCCAGGTCATCATTAGGAATCAGGAAAGTGGCACACTGGCTGGTGGAACGGAGTCACGGACAGATGGAGCAATCGCTGTCTGGTAGTGCAGGAGAAGGGTGATACGACATGACACAATGGCATTTATTCTTGGCATTTTTCAGGGTAGGAATGCTGGGGTATGGAGGAGGGCCAGCCTCCATCCCCCTAGTACATAAAGAAGTAGTAGAGAAATACAAGTGGATGAACGACAATGAATTCGGGGACTTGCTGGCACTGGCCAATACACTTCCTGGTCCGATCGCGACCAAAATGGCTGGGTATATCGGCTACCGAGTCAGTGGCTGGGTTGGACTGGTCAATGCTGTCCTTGCGACCATAATCCCTACGATATTTTTGATGATTGTGTTGTTGACTTCATTGTCCTCTGTGAAGGATGCAGACTGGGTCCAAGGGATGACAAGTGCAGTCATGCCGGTAGTAGCTGTGATGCTGGCAGTACTGACCTGGCAATTCTTCCACAAGGCGAAACAAGGAATGGGCTGGGGGATGGCAGTTGGAATGTCTGCTGTCATTTTTGTTTTGCTCTCCTACATGAACATTCATCCCGGCATTATCATCGCACTCTTACTGGCAGCTGCACTCTTGAGAAAAGAGAAGACCAGTGCAGGAGAAGAGGTAAAAAAGGGGGATGAAACATGATTTACTGGCAGATATTTTTAGCCTTCTTCATCCCGGGCATACTTGGTTATGGCGGGGGGCCTGCTTCCATACCCCTTGTTGAAAATGAGGTTGTTAAACGTTATGACTGGATGACCGTCCAGGAATTTAGTGAAGTGCTTGCTCTTGGCAATGCACTTCCAGGGCCGATTGCCACCAAGATGGCAGGTTATATCGGATACGAGCAGGGCGGAATACTGGGGGCTTTTATCGGCGTCTTTGGAGCAGTTGCCCCTTCTTTAATCGTTATGATTTTCCTGCTCGGTTTACTTTATAAATATAAAGATTCTCCAAAAGTTAAGCGGATGACATTATATGTGCGGCCAGTGATAGCCATTTTACTTGGTATCATGGCCTGGCAATTCTTCGCTGAGGCGCAGGTTCAAATTGGATGGCTGCAGCTGATATTGATTGCGGTATCCAGCTTTCTTTTAATTGAGAGCATGAAGGTCCATCCGGCTTTTGTTATTGTAATATCGCTTGTTTACGGAGCTGTATTTTTAGGATAATATTGAAAAAGCCCCTTTCTTTGGGGCTTTTCTCATTACATAATAAAGAGGTTAGATATCATGTTAGCAACTGGACATCAAGTACTAGGCTTCACTTTCGGTGTGATTGCCATTACCATTTTGCAGCAGTTCGGTATCGCTCCAGTCCATACGATGGATGTCGTGCTTTTTTTTGTATTTGTCCTTTTCGGGGCACTGCTGCCTGATATCGATACGCCAACATCCCGGCTCGGCAGTAAGTTCTGGCGACTGTTCATGCTGCTTTTCCTTGTGACGTTACTGGTCTATTTATTTTTTCCTCAGACGCTGAATACGTACCGGGAAGATTTGAAAATATTCGTCATGATGATGATCCCGGTGTTAGTTATGTTGCGCGGGCATCGCAAAATGACCCACTCGCTTTTGTTTTTGTTCGTATTGTGGGTTTATTGCCAGGTGATTGTTGAATGGATGCATGTCCCGTGGTTTTATTTATATGGCTTACTTGCGGGAGTTTTATCTCATCTGCTCGGAGATTATGTGACGAAAAAAGGGATCCCTCTTTTTTATCCATTATCGCGCAGATATTTTCGGTTCATTTTCACATTCCGTACTGGATCCGTCACAGAGAAGACACTGGTTACTGCGTTGGTCATCTATAATGTATGGGTTTTGATCATGAACGCCACTTGATTAAAATCAGCAGGGCCTATTGACTTTACTGACGGAATTAAGTAGAAGCTGAAAAGGTACGCCTGATTGCCGAGGAAAAGTTACGCGAAGTTAATCAAAGGATAGGTTTGATTTAAATTTTCCTTCTATTCTTGTGGTAAAAGTAAAGCCAATGGTAAAACTAAGCACAACACAAACATGGAAGGAAGCATGATGATGAAATATGATCATTTAAGAAAACAATTGGAAGAGCGCAAACAGGAAATTGAACAGGAACTGGAGCAGAATGATCATTTCGGTTTCAATCGTGGTTTTGCCAGCGATACATCTTCAGGCGAGCTTTCCCAATATGATAATCATCCGGCAGATTCTGGGACTGAGCTTTATGAAAGGGAAAAAGATATTGCACTTAGTGCGCATATGAAAGAAGAACTCTCCGATATTGAGTATTCCTTAAAACAGATGAAAGATGGTACGTATGGTAAATGTGAAGTGACGGGGAAAGAAATCCCGAGGGAGCGGCTGGAGGCACTTCCGACAGCACGTACGGTAGTGGAAGCTTCACCGAATCAAAGCGCATCAGACGATCGTCCGGCAGAAGAAGATGTCCTGGAGAACACGGAGGAAGAATATTATACAGGGAGTGAGGAGACGGAATACAACGAGCAGAATGCTTATGAGCAGGTAGCTTCGTTTAATGATACGAGTATGACCTATGAAGATTCCTCATTAATAGACAACAAAGATGGATCCGGTTATGTAGAAACATATGAGAACTTTGCCTCTACAGGAATAGAGGGGTATACGGGGGACGAAAAGGTGGATTTCCAGCGTAACGTCCAATATGATCAATATGTGCACGAACAGGAAAATATGGAGGATGAAGAAATAGACTAAAATATAAGAAAAACAGCAACCTTTCTTAAGCAGGAAGGTTGCTGTTTATATTTATACCCTGGATTTGGTTCTTCCGTGCATGTATTTCGTCATTAATAAAGAAGGGTTATGGGATAGAAAGCGAGAAGTGATAAAGGTTGGGAGGGGGATGAATGGAATATGAAAAATTACTCACCACATTGTTTGAGCAATCTATCCAAAGTGTGACACCAGTCAAAAAAGGTTTTTCCTCAGATGAAAAATTCTTAGTAAACCTTTTAGAGGAGAGCAATTTTTTATAAATGAAAGGTGATGGATAAACATGTTTGATAAATGTCAGGAAGTAACGAAATGGATGGCAGCATTAGAAGGAAAGTGGTATATTGCCGGAGGGTGGGCAATTGATTTACATATCGGAGACTGATCCAATGCCACCCGGAGCATCATTGGCTGGAAAAGCTGCTTCATTGATGGTTGTTATTTTTCCCCAGTTTACTTTGAGAGTATAAAGGATATTGTACGCTTGTAATCTAACTCAAAGAATCGAGCTGATAATACGTGAATACAACTACCCATTCCAAAAGAGCACAGGTAAATCTTCGGGACAGCTTCTGGTTTCTTCCAACAGTATATGGACTGGTCTCAATAGTTGCTGTCGCATTAGTCACCTGGGCGGACAATGCGCTACTGCCTTTAATTTCTAAAACGATACCGAATATTTTCCTTACCAACCAGGATATTGCCAAGTCGTTGTACAGTGCCTTAATAACTGCAATCCTTACAATGACTACCATCAGTTTTTCGACGATTATGGTTGTATTGACTACTTACACGACGCAATTTTCTCCACGGACGTTACAAAATTTCATGAAGAGCAGAGTGACCCAGCATGTGTTAGGTGTTTACTCATTCGGATTCATCTTTACACTGCTCAATTTGATCCTGCTGACAGAAAATAAAAAACAGGCATTGGCAAGTCCGTTTTTTACAGTCGTAGTTTCTATCGTTGTTTTAGCTTTTTTCATACTTTTTATTCATCACTCTGCCAGGTTTGTGCAAGTAAATAACTTGATAGGGGAAATCAGAAAAAGTACCTCAACGATTATTGATAAAACTTTCACTAAGAAAAGCCACCTGGACGCCGGTAACTGGGATGAAGCAGAAATCGAACATCTGAAAAAAGCTAAACCCAGATATATGTTCGCGACGAAGTCAGGTTATATTCAGCACATACAAGTGAAAGAACTGGTAAACTGGGCCAAGCGAAATAATCTATTGTTAGAAGCACATTTTTATATCGGGGATTATGTGCAAAAAGGGATGCCGATGTTCACTTACTGGAACCAGGAAGATGATATAGAATGTGATGAAAATGAATGCCAGGAATATTTGCTGATAGGAAATGAACGGACAGATTTACAGGATATTGAATTTTCGGTCCAAAAGTTAGTAGAAATAGCAGTCAAAGCAATTTCACCGGGTATCAATGACCCCCATACAGCCGTCAATTGTATCAACCGGATAGGGTCAATTTTAGCTGAATTAGGAGATAAATATGATGATATCCGCTATTATGCGGATGATGATGAGCAGCTGAGGCTGATTATGGAGCCAAATCATTTCCGGGATTATCTCTATGCAAGCTTTTATCAGATAAGAATTTATGGCAAGCACGATATTTCCGTCATGAATGCTGTTCTGGATGCGTTATATAGAATAGCTGTCGTCAATAAAGAGCCTGTAAAGAGAGATGTATGGCACTTCAGTAAATATATGAGATCTGCCATTGATGAAGAAGGAATGGCGGAACTTGATTATAAATACTATAACAAGTTGTTGGACAAACTGGCGGTAGCCTGCAATCAAAATATGGAATCGGAACGCCCATGATCAAGGGCGTTTCTTCAATGAGGAGCGTACAGATATTTTCAATTCTATCCGAATATTATGCTATAAAGAAAAATGTACGCTGCGATTGCAATTTTTTGGTAGAATAGAAAACATGATTGTAGTTTTTGGTCAGAGAAGAGGGGAAAGCCATGAAGAACTTTGAATGGAAGAATATCTACCGTGGTATGCTTATGGGGGCAAGTGATGTGGTTCCTGGGGTAAGCGGCGGAACAATTGCGGTAGTCTTAGGTATATATGATCGATGGATTGAGGCGATCAATGGGATTTTCAGCAAGCGATGGAAAGAACATCTCGGTTTCTTGATTCCTTTGCTGCTAGGGGTCGGCACAGCACTCATTCTGCTAAGTCGAGTGATAGAATGGTTGTTTGAACATTACCCTGAACCGACACAATTTTTCTTTCTGGGATTAATTATTGGTGTATTGCCTTATTTATACCATAAGGCTGACATGAAACATACATTTCAATTAAAGCACTATCTATTGTTATTAATAGGGGCAGCTATTGTCGCTTCTATGGTCTTTTTCCAGGCAGGAGAAACAGAAGCGATGCAGAATTTAACGATGGAAAACTACATCTTATTATTTTTCTCAGGCTGGATTGCCAGCAGTGCTATGGTGCTTCCTGGTATCAGCGGCTCATTCCTGCTATTAATCATCGGCGTTTATACGACCGTTATTAGTGGAATCTCCGATTTTCGCCTGGATATCATAGCAGTAGTTGGGCTGGGGCTTGTGATTGGAGTAGTAGCCATGAGTAAAATAGTTAAGTTTTTTCTGGAAAACTATACGGCAGGAACGTTTGCCGTCATTATTGGACTGGTAGTGGGGTCGGTCGTAGTAATTTTTCCAGGAATACCGGAGGGTGGGGGATTGATAGTAGCGAGCATCGTAGCATTTATTGGAGGCTTGCTGGCTGCATATCTCTTAGGCCGGATAGAATATACCTAATAAGAAGATTCACAGAGGAGGCGACAGCATGGAAACCATTCAAACAACAGAAGTCTTCTATCAAATCGTTGATAGCGAGGAACCTGTGATTATTAAATTTGAAGCAGACTGGTGTCCGGATTGTAAGCGGATGGATATGTTTATTGGAGACATTGTAGAGGAATATAACCAATACCAGTGGTATGTAATCAACCGTGATGAATTACCTGAGATTGGAAACCGCTATGAAGTTATGGGGATTCCTAGCATTCTTTTATTCCAGAATGGGGAAAAACAGGCACATTTACATAGTGCTGATGCAAAAACACCTGAAGAAGTACAGGAATTTTTACATGCTAATTTGTAAAAAATAATGCGAGGGCGGTCTCATTCCAGTGTGTTGAGACGGTCCTTTTTCTACATAGAATAAACAGTTATAAAGAGGAGGGAGATTTCTAGTGACAACTAAAGTTATTTTAGTCGGGGGCGGGCATGCTCATTTGCACCTTATTCGATCACTTATGGATGAACATGATGATCACGTGGAAGTTCTCTTGATTTCTCGCTCCTCCCATCAGGTTTATTCGCCGATGCTTCCTGGTTTTGCTGAGGGAATTTATACAAGAGACCAGGTTCTGATTAATTTAAGAACGCTTTGTGCCAAAGCAGGAGTTCCTTTCATACAGCGGGAGGCTGCCTACATTAATACAAGGCAGCGAAAGCTGGTATGTAAGGATGGAGCTGTGTATCCCTTTGATATACTCAGTATGGATATGGGCGTCGATAACAGCTCCTCTTACACAAAAGAGAAACGAAATAAAAATTCTGATATGCTGGACACAATTGAAAGCTTAAGAGACAGCTATTATCCATTGATTGTTGGGGAAGGCCTCATAGAAGTAGAATTAGCGCTGGCAATTCAATCGTATAAACAGCATAACTCTAAAAAAGGACACGTACGCTTATTAGGGGAATCGCGTTTACTCCCAGCTGAATCCAACTGGACTTATCAGAAGGTGGTTCGTATTTTGAACAGCCGGGGTGTGCAGACATGGGAAAATGAAGCGGTCCAGGAGGTCCAAGAGAATTATATCAGGACCAACAAGAAAAACAAGGTAAGATTCACTGATTTATTTTGGCACGGGCACACTGTTCCAAGTAAACTTTTCCTGGCATCTAATCTTCCCATTGATGACAATGGGTTTGTAAAAACCATTGCTACGCTTCAAGTGAAAGAACACCCTTACTTATTTGCTGTGGGAGACAGCACGATAATGGGGAAAGAGGTCAAACGTTCGGAAAGTGAAACGAATGCTGCCCGGGAAGGTGAGTTATTATGGGAAAATATTTGCCATTACCTTCATGGTACAGAGCTCGGGAGCTTCCATCCTCAAAAACGCTCTTATTCTGTTTTGTCGACAGGGAATGGCGAGGGCCTGCTCATTTATGGTGCCGTTAGTGTTCATAATAAAAAAGCCTGGAAAGTAAGGGACAAGCAAGACCAAAGCTATATGCATCACTTGCTATCTTGATAAAATGAGACTGTTCCGTATTCAATCGTGAGCAGCCTCATTTTTATTTATCACCTATTTATTATGTCTTTAATGATAAATTAACCAGCATCGTTATTGGAAATATCGATAGGTGACGAGTACATTGGCTTCAATAGTAAGTTGACCTGGCTGGATAGGCGTCGATTCAGCCTGCAGGGCTGCAGTTTTAAAAAGGGGAGAAGGGCGGCTTGTGCCAGCATCTTCAACAACCGATTGAGGAACAGAGTATAGCGTAGCCTGAAAAGACTTGGCGATCGTTTGTGCTTTTTGTTTGGCTTGTCGTAATGCTTCTTGCAATGCTTGATTATATATCAAATCTGCGTGCTGAAGAGAAAATTCGACACCCCGGACGATGTTGGCACCGCTCGCTGTAGCAGCATCGATGATCGGCCCGATCATTTCCATATCATAAAGAGTAATATTCAATACGTTCGTCACTTTATAGCCGCGAAAAACCTGCTGACCGTCTTTGAAATCATAGACTGGGTTAATCCGGAACTCTTCTGTTTGAATTTGTTCCTGTGGAATTCCTGCCTGAGTTATGCTGTTGATGATTTGCCTCGTTATGGTGTTGTTTTCTGATTGTGCTTGTTGCAGACTCATATTTTCCGTCTCTACTCCTGTAACAATGACTGCCTGATCGGGGGCTGCCGTCAACGTTCCAGTACCGGTAACTTTTATGGTCCATGGTTTTTCTGTTGTATTCCTCAGCATAGAGTGATTATACATAAGGAAACACCTCCTATCTAGCCTATGTCTCGATATGAGCGTTCATGTTTTCATCACGTGCTTCCTGTAGATTTCATACAGCCCGGATCGCAAATGTTCATTTCTCTTTACCTAAAATCTCATTCCGCAATGAAAATAAAGAATTAGCAGGAATAAAAGGAAGGCTGGTCAAATATAAGATGGTAGGGATGAAAGAGGGGGGATATGTTGGATATTCATTGGTATGATTGGGTGACGCCAAGCAGCCCTGGAGCTGCGCTGTTTTTTGGTCTGATTTTTACACTTGCTGCAGCTGTTATGATGCGTTGGCATATGAAAAGCTGGAAGTTATTCTTTGTTGCAATAGGAGTAGGTACTTTTATTTCTTTAGTGATGGTAGGCAGTTTGCGTTGGATTTTCGGGTTCTATAGTTAGGAGAGGGAACTATGAATATGGTAAAAAAGATTACAAAGGAAGAAAAGAAACAAATCGTTTCTTCCATCCAGGAATACTTTGAAATGGAGCGGGGAGAGGAAATTGGCAGCATTGCGGCAGAGCAGCTATTAGACTTTTTCATGAAAGAGCTGGGACCTTATATATATAATCAAGGGATCCGTGATGCGAAAGGAATGGTAGAAGAAAAAGTAATGAACTTAGAAGAAGATATTCTATCACTCGAACGACCTGTCGGACGGAAACTCTATTGATAAAAAGGGCTTGCCCCATCAAAGTCTTTCATAGACTCAGGGGGCAGGCCTTTCGTTAATAGATCCTATTCAACTTATAGAATAATATCCTCAAGCTTTACCCGAAGGTCGCTTTCTTCTTTTACTATCAGGCACCCATTTTCTAATGGCCACGTACAATGCGTCGAGTTTTCATGATCGGGAGACTCCAGGCGGTAGATTTTCTCGAAAAGCCGCCTGGTGTTAGGAAGGTCTCCCAGCCCCATTTCTATGGAAGTGAAGGTGATATTGGAAATAAAGTGAATGTCATTGGGGCGATTGCTCCCTTCCCATTCGATTAAGAATGGCAGCGTATGACCTTGAATGTCTGGAAAAAGCATCCGCCATTGTAACAAGGTACCATCTGTTTTCTTTCTGCTTCCTGGGAATGGTCCTTTGTATGGGATACCTTCTTTATCCCAGTAATCAAGGAAAAGGTCCATGTCATTCGTGCGTAAAGCAAACTGGATTGGTCCTTTCTGATTGACGGATAATGAGTGAGCAAGCTGCTTGATGAGCGGGTTATCCGATTTCAGGGCTGTCTGTTTGTCTTCAATCCCGATCCATTCAAGATAACTATGATTTTTTAAGTGTGCTAAGTAATTATATGTTCCCCAGGTTTCGTGTCGGCCGCCCCGGAATCCCCGTATGCCATGTTCCTCTTCAAAATGCTTTTGTTCCAGCTCTGGCTGGTCGGCTGCAATGACAAGATGATCAAAAGCAAGCATCGAATACCTCCTTTAATCCGAAAGTTGAAAGGCTTCGGCGATTAATTGATAAGAACGAAGACGTTCTTCAAAAGGATAAACGATCGTATTAATAATAATTTCATTCACCCCGTATCCTTCTGCTAATACCTCTAATTCGTTTTTCACCTGCGAAGGATCGCCGACTACCATTCGCTTTCGGTTTTCTTGAATACGTTCTTTTTCAAACAAAGTATATGGATACTTTGTTGTTTCTTCAGGGCTGGGAAAATAATCCCTTTGCCCGCCTTGCTCAATTTTCAATAATGCCAAGTCCAGACTGGAAGCGAGGTATTCCGCCTTTTCCTTTGATTCAGCGCAAATAGCAAAAACGGATACATTGCCATTTGGAATGGTTTGCTGGCGGGAAGGTGTGAAATGGTCGTAGTAACGTTTCATTGCTCTTGTACCACCATAACCATTGATAAAATGAGCGAAAGAATAGGAAGTACCCAGTTCAGAAGACAGACGGGCACTAGTACCGCTTGATCCCAGCATCCATATGTCGGGTGCCGTTTCTCCGACAGGGGTCGCATAGACGTCCATTTCATATGGGTCATTCCCCTGGACATAAGCCATCAACTCCCGCACTTGTCGTGGATAATGTTCAATGGAGGGGTGTTTCCCATTATTCAAAGCAAGGTTTACGTTGGGCAAGCCCCCAGGAGCTCGTCCCACACCTAAATCGATGCGTTTGGGGTGAAGGGTCTCCAGAACCCGGAAACTTTCCGCTACTTTATAGGCGCTGTAGTGTGGAAGAAGGATACCGCCGGTGCCGACTCTGATATGATTCGTATTGGCGGCCAGATGTGCGACAAGGATCTCGGGGGCGGATCCTGCCAGACTTTTTGTGCTATGATGTTCAGAAACCCAGAAACGGTGATAGCCAAGTCTGTCCGCTGATTTTGCTAATTCGGTGGTTTGTTTCAAAGCTTGAGAGGGTGTATGGTTTAATAAAATGGGTGATTGATCTAACACGCTCAGTTTCATGGCTTTCTCCTTTCTGCTACACGTTTATCCTGCCATTACTTCTGAACGGTTGCAACTTATCAGCATAGGAAAGCAGGCATAGATGCAGGTGGATTGTGGAAAATAGTATATAAATTTAAGAAGGGATAGGAGTGAGACCTTGGAACGCTATTATGAAATAGAGACACTCAAAGAACAAATTGCGAAAAGCCAGCTGGCATTATTATATATTTCCGGTGCGAACTGCTCTGTTTGTCATTCACTATTACCCCAGGTTGAGGAGGTAGTAAAGCAGTTCCCCGAACTGGATGCCTATCAGATTGAAGTGGAAGACGCTCCTGCTGTAGCTGGGGAATATACGATATTTACTGTTCCTGTCGTCATTATTTTTGTCGACGGAAAAGAATATGACCGCAAGGCCAGGTTCGTACCTATAGAAGAGTTGAAGCAACAATTAGCGAAGTTAAAAAGCTTAATCTTTGAATAAAGGAGCTGTAAGCATAAAACAAGCCGGCGAATGCTGTAGTAAGCAATGCCGGCTTGTAATTATCTTGCCATCAGGCCCATGAGACCATAACTCAACATTGTATCCTTATTAATAGTAAAAGTGTCTTTCAGCCTTAATTCTTCTTTTTGAATAGGGGTGAAGAATGTGGCTCCTCTTCGGAATTGAGCGTGCGGGGTATGAGCAAGCATTTCACCGGACTCTAAACCTTGCACGACTTCTATCAGGCCATCGACCTCAAGACCAGTTTCAATAGGGCGATGTTCTAATTTCCCGCTATCATCCATTACCCACGCAAACAAATTTTCTTCCGTAGATAATAGAGGAGCAAAGGCTGTTACCGCTCCATCTGCCCGGTCGGTAATAATCGATACAGCTGCATGGTATCCAGGCAGGATCTCAGCAAGGTCTTCTTCAATCGATACTTCAAAAGGGTATGCACTGGATTCATTGACAGAGATTTTCTTAGGAAAGGTTTGCACAGATGAAATCGTTCCTTCAATGGATAAGTCCTCTTGTTCAGGAATCGTAATTGTCACTTCCGTTCCTTCTTCCACGCGTTTGCGTTCCGCTTCATCCAATTCCCCTTCCACCTGGAGGGTGGTGGCTTGCAAGGTGATGATAGGGGAATCGAGTCCTTCATCGATATCCGTAACCATGCCATCGAATGGACTTTCTACTGTGATGGTTTGCCCTTCAGATTCCAATTCACTCAATTGGTTCTCTACCATTTGAAGCATCGCTTCTTTTTGTGCTAACTCCATTTCTTTTTCGGCAATGGTTTGTTCCTTCAGAAATTCTGCTTCTGCATTGGAATCACCATTTTCTTCTTCCTCTTCTTCTTGAGTGTCAGGAGCGAAAAAGCTATCCGTACTACTATCACTGTTGGAGTCGGGGATTACATAGCTTTCCATATCTGCTAAATAAGCTTTGATTGCCGTGATTTCCCCTTGTAATGTGGATACCTCGCCTTCCAGAGAAGATTGTTGTGTTTCATAATCGGTAACTTCATATTCGTATAGCTCATCACCTTCGCGTACTTCTTCGCCCTCTTCAATCAGGAACTCCTGGAAAGCGCCACGGGTGTCATCAAAATAAACAGGATTTGTTTCTGTAGCGGTAAAGACACCGTCGGTTGGAAGCGTTTCAAGCAAGTCGTATGTAAAAGCTTCTGACCAGTCATTGATATAAGATTTTTGATCCACCCTGTCCTCTCTATCAAAGTAGATCAATAAAACGTTGGTAATAATGAAGAGAAGCGCCAGGAAAAAACTCCAGCGTCGTTTCTTTTTTTTGCCCACGATGTTTACACCCCCATCCTATCCATTCAAAATATAGAGCAACAATAAATCATAATTGGCTAGTGCAGCCGTACCGGCCCACAAAAGGATATGCCAGCTAATGACTCCAAGCCATATCCAATGTTTTTTTGTGCTCGAAAGGTACTTCAGTGATTTGATCTGATACCATATAATCCAGATTTGGAAAAGTGATACCGCTCCAAAAAAGTAAATGATCCATTCGATATCAGTTATGTAGGCGGCCGCCACTCCAAAGGAGAATGGAGAAACATACCAGTCGATCCCTGCATATACCATTAACGGAATCCAGGTGATTCTTTCCAACAGCATTATTAGTAACACATTCATTTGAATGATAATCAGTTTTCGATACCGCACATCATTGAATAACCACCAGAAGAGTGAGGATACGAAAAGAATGAATACAGTAAATAAAATAGCATAGGCAACTCTTCCGATAAGGAACCATAATTTACGCATTTCGTATTCTGTATGTGTGAATTCTGTGGCATTAACGGATATCGGATCAGTACCGAGGCCGATCCAGCTGGTCCATATGTAAGTAAGAATCGACACTACAAACAGTAAAAACAATAACTTCCAGAAGTGGAATAACTTTTCAGCACGGTGCAGTTTGAATAGATGGTCTTCTTGCCGAAAAATCAGTTTCAATAGATTGATAGCATACATGATGGAATTCCTTCCCTTTAAGTCAGTAGGTAATTTTTTGTAAACATTAGCCCCGATTGACGAAGATTTTGATATTTCCTTTAACGGGCTGGGATTTAACCATTTACCACAGCCGTGACCATTAATTACTCTAAAATTATGTTACCTTTTATTCTAGCTGAATTTCGACATACTTTCTATAAATATCCAAAATTTGTGGAAATCTGTTAGATTATATACCACATAAAAAAGGGGCTGTCCCATAAGTCTGTAACAGACTAATTGGGGCAGCTTTTTTCGTTTATTGTTGATATCGGAAAAGTGGGGCTGGGAAACGATTCC
>NZ_JAASRY010000005.1 GCF_011761345.1 Thalassobacillus devorans | reverse complement strand
AAGGGAATCGTTTCCCAGCCCCACTTTTCCGATATCAACAATAAACGAAAAAAGCTGCCCCAATTAGTCTGTTACAGACTTATGGGACAGCCCCTATTTTCACCAAATAAATAAAGCGAGAGTAGTGGATACCATCAGCCCAATGATGACCGGGAAGAAGTTTTTGCGTACAAGTTCCATTACGGAAACCCCGCAAAAACCAGCTACAGCTACGAGCGATGACCAGGCGATCAAAGTTCCGCCGCCAACCCAAATGGATCCCATCTGTCCAATAGCTGCCAGGGTAGCAGGATCAATATTTCCTGAAGCAAGTGCTCCAGAAAGTGCCCCTGTTAATGGCAGACCGGAAAAACCAGACCCATCCAATCCAGTAATCATACCGATAATCAGAATACCAAAGGCAGACAGTACCATATTTTCCGGGATTACATTTTGCCCTGCCTGCACGAGATCGAACAAAAATGCAGGACTGGCTTCTTCTCCCAGCGATAGTATGTTTCCGGCAAAATCTCCACTTCCCAGGAAGAAAAAGCCGGCAATCGGGATGACAGGTCCCATCGCTTTAAAAGCAAATACAAAACCTTCTGTAATGTGCTCGGAAATACGATCCAGCGCCTTTCCTTTTCCAAAAGCAAGTGTAGCAAAAGATAATAATAATACAGCAACGCCGCCGATAAACGCCGCTCCGTCTCCTCCTTCAAAACCACCCATTCTTCCACTGCTGAATTTCGTGTATGCCATATATAACATAACCAGCAGCATGGAAAGAGGGACAATGACAGCAAAAGCTTTCCCCCATCGCGAATCTGTTTTAGAAGCAGCAGGTCTATTTGTACTGCCACCGCCCGGCAATGCTTTTAAAGCTTTTTCGTTTTCAGGATCATTCGGTTTTCGAATCTGTTTTCTAATCAACATATAAGCGATAGAGATGGCAACCGCACCGGTAATCAATGATAGTAGCAAAGCTTTATCTGCTACAGCGGCTGTTTCGATACCAGCTGATGTAGCACTCAACATCGGTGCGACCTGGATAACATAGTCCGAAGACAACGCCATTCCTTGTCCGGATATAGCCACAATCATTGCGGCACCCATAATAGGAAGCCCTGCTCTCACCGCTGCAGGTACCAAGAGCGCACAAATTAATGGTACAGCGGGAGTCGGCCAGAAAAATAAGGAAATTACAAAGGTGACAAGGATCAACATGATAAAAGCGATATGTCCGTTCGTCATCACTTTTTGAATCGGAGCAATCATTTGTCGATCGGCACCCAAATCCTTCAATGCATGCAGCAAAGCAACCATGAATGTAATAATGAGGAAAATACTGAACAACTCTTTTGCTGCGGTCAGGTTTGCATTAAATACAGAAGTGAACCCACTGACGAGACTCCCATTATAAATCCATGCAACCAGGAAAGTACCAAGCAAAGTCGGCAGCACGACACCTTTCCTGAATATCATGGTCATAATAACAGCCAGCGTCACAATTGCATAAACCCAGTGAGCTGCAGTCAAAACCATCTTGATGTCTCCTTTCGAGCTATTGCTCGATTTTGGAGTATTCTATGTGCATCCGCCTATATATGTGTGGGCTTATCATTAAATAGGCTGTCATCATAAAAAAAATGCCTTAGAAAAACTTGCCTTGTTGCCAAGTACTTTTGAAGAAAGACTTTCGTCCTTTAATTACATAGAGACTTTTTAAAATACAAAAAAGACGCTCCGGTGAAGAACGTCTTTAAAGTTTATAACTTTCCTTCTTCCTTCAATACTTCTTCAAATACCGCGACAATATCAGGATCGTAATGAATGCCAGCGAGACTTTTTATTTCTTCCATCGCATATTCTGACGTAAACGCCTTACGGTAAGTTCTATCTTCTGTCATCGCATCAAACGTGTCACAAACAGCAATAATTTTGGCTTCATATCTAATTTCATCCTCTGTCAGCCCATGAGGATAGCCCGATCCATCTAATCGTTCATGATGCTGAATTATTATTGGTGCTAACTCTTTGTAATATGTATTCGCCAGCATGTCAGCGCCATCTCCAGGATGCTTCTTAATTAGATCGAACTCTTCTTTTGTGAGTTTTCCAGGCTTGTTGAGTATGTCTTCAGAGATGTTGATTTTTCCTACATCATGCAATTCTGATGCTAAATGAAGTTTTTCAAGATGTTCTTTACCTAACCTAAGCTTACGAGCAACTTTTACTGCATAATCAGTGACCCTCCTGCTATGAAGTGAGGTATATCGATCCTTTTCTTCTACTTTATACACCAGCTCTCTGAGCCCTCTCATATATTCACTCATATAGTAAAATGTAGGTTCTGTTATCACCCATAAATAAGTGACATCTGTTGTCGCTTTAAAGTGAACAGGATTACTCAAATTTTTCACGGAATAATAATCATTTTGGGTCATTGAGACTGTTTTATCTTCCATTTTACATTCCAATTGTCCGTTGAGAATATAGAAGAATTCCATCACATTGGCGCTCTCACTAGGGTAAACATAAAATATGTTTCCTTTTTTGATTGTTTGCAACATGACTTCTACTCCATCACCGCGTTCAAGTAACCTTAATTCGTTTGTTGTGTACTTTAAGTTGTCTATAAAAGCTTGTTGGTTATAAATATTTAACCCTTTCACATTTACCCACCTTTAGAATCCTACTACTCTTACCGGGTCAACCATTACTGTTCGGTCAGCAATCTGAACCTCTACCCATTCGACTTCAGCCTCCACACCGAGTTTTTCTATAGCTGTGATGGTTGTATAGGTCAACGTTCGGGTAGTGTAATCAAGCACCGCAATCAACAAATCAAGGTTCTGATTATATTTTTCTGTACGTGCTGCCGCTTCTGCTTCATCCTCAATTGTTTCCATGTCTTCCAGGTAATTTTCCTGAAGCGCATCTCCTGTTTCCTGGGCTTTTTCAATTAAGAAGTAAATTTTACTATTCGTGGTATCAGCCAGCTTCAAAGCTGCATCCATATTTTCGTCTCCATTATCGGCTGCGAAGACATTACCTCCTGCAGCTAGCATCAACACTAAAGATAAAAGCAACATTCCAACTAACTTTTTCATCATTCCTATTACCCCCCGTTATTTGTGTGCGTTATGTAATCACATTTGCTGATAAGACATACTGAAAGCGGGTCCACTCCCCCCTTATATCGTCACAAAAAACAAGAACTTAACAGAATGCTTCAAATTATGACATTAGAAAACTTGGCTAAAACAAAAGCGCAAGCGCCTTGCTCACCCCCGACAAGTTTAAGGCAATCCTCGCCGTGACGTTTTTTGTACTTTTAGACCAATTAAATTTATAAAGGTTTAAAGTATAAGTAAAACTAAGGCTTTTGCCATAAACCCTTGGCGATAAGCCAAGTTTTTATAATCACAGAGAGGATTGACTTAAGAACTCGAGGGGGTAGGCGCTGGCCGATGAAAACGCCACGTCCTGTGGCGTCATCGGCACTAGCACGTCCTGTGCGTCGGAGCTGGATGTAACCGACTACTTAAGGTTATTTACAAAAAGAAAATTTTATAATTTCCTAGACAATAAAAAAGAATCGTGTGATTGGCTCACACGATTCCGCAGGATGCTGTTCCATTTTTTTGTAAGTATTTTTGATGATGCTCTTCTGCTTCATAAAAAGGAGCGGCATGATTTACCTCGGTGACTATTTCGGTTTTAAATACACCCTTTTGATTCCATTCCTGAATTTTTTCTGCAGCAATTTGCTTCTGCTGGTCATCTTGATAGAAAATGATGGAGCGATATTGAGACCCAATATCTTCTCCTTGACGATTCCTTGTCGTTGGATCATGGCATTCAAAGAATGCATCAACAAGTTCAGAGTAAGAAATTTTTTCAGGATCAAAATCTATCTTCACTGATTCAGCATGCCCAGTCTTTCCTGTTTTGACTAATTCATACGAAGGGTTTTCAACGGCACCTCCGCTGTAACCTACTTTTGTCTGGTCTACACCATTCAAACGTTCGAACCATGCCTCTACTCCCCAGAAACATCCTGCTGAAAATACTGCTATTGCCATTACTCATCGCTTCCTTTCCACTCACGTTACTTCTTTCGCAAGAGATTGACGAGCCTTTATACGTTTAGAAACACTCGGCTTCCAACCAGGTTCTTCTGGTGAAAGTCTAGAGTTTCTTATACTTTAATCTTTTAACAAAGCTAAATTCTTAAAGTACAAAAAGATCCCTCTCTTATCCAAAAGAAAGGGATCCGTACGTTTATGCATACGTCCTCTCATCTTTCAGGATCATTCATCCTGCAGGAATTGGCACCGTTCGAATCATGACGATCCGATGGTTGCCGGGCATCAAAGGGCCAGTCCCTCCGCCTCTCTGGATAAGAAGTTAACGATTGTATTTAAATTTGTAATTCTTATCTTACAATAAATTCTATGCCGAAGTAAAGGGATAAAAACCACTTTTTTCGAATAGGTCCTTTATTTTTTCCACAACCTATAGCGAGCAGGTTAAGGGAAAGAGGTGTACATATGGGCTGGATGTCCGTCATACCGTTCGTTGCTGTGGTAGTAGCCGCTATTTGGACGAAACAAGTAGTGCCCAGTCTTTTACTGGCTGTAGTTGTCGCTGGGTATCTCGCTGAACCAGACTGGCTGGGAGGGATGACTACTTCGCTTCAGTTCATCATTGAGGGTTTACAAGACGAAAACAACTTAAAAATCATCATCTTTCTTTATGCATTTTCGGCATTAATAGGGCTCATTAAATTCGCTGGGGGAATAAAGGGATTCGTACGAGCAGCTACAGAAAAAGTGGATACAAAGCGTGGAGCATTCCTATTGACCTGGTTGTCTTCTGTCGGCACCTTCAGCGCACCCAGTTTCCGGATTGTCACAATCGCTCCAGTAATGAAAGCAATGAGAAAAAAGCTGCCAATGACAAAGCAGGAATTAGCATTTGTCATTGAAACGACTGCTTCCCCGCTTGTTGTTTTAATTCCGGTTGCTACCGCTTTTGTAGGATATATGAGTTCGGTAATTGAGATGTCGATTCATCAGGCTGGGACTGAAGGCGACCCTTATAGGCTCTATCTTCAAAGTATTCCGTTCAATTTTTTCGCATTCGCTATGCTCGGGATTGGATTCTACCTCAGTTTTTTTCATCGGAATAAAAAGTCCGCAACCGATGCTGAAGATGGAACAAAATCATCAAACGAAGAAGACGACCAATGGGAGGACTGCCACCCAGCTGTCGCCAAAGATCTCCCTAACAGACCATGGACATTGATCATACCGTTGTTCAGTGTGATTATCCTGACTTTTTTATTGATGTATGTTCTTGGTTTGGCTAAAGGTGAACAAGGATTTCAAGCCTTAATAAACGCTAATGTACTTGATGCTATGGTATTGGCCGTAGTGTTGACCATCGTATTTCTGATGGTCTATCTGAAAATAGCCCGCCAGCCATTACGAACGATGATGAATACGTTGATACATGAAGGAAATGAAATGATGGGGGTTATTGTACTGCTTGCGATGGTTTGGGGATTGAGTAAAGGTTCTGAAGCTTTGCAGTTCGCTGATACGGTTTCGTCTTCCTTTGGATGGATACCTCCTGGCTATGTGGCCGTTGTCCTCTTTATCGTTGGGTGTGGTTTATCTTATTTTATCGGCTCATCCTGGGGGACCTGGGGGATTCTAATGCCTGTCGGATTGTCGATTGCCGTATCTGCAGGCAGCTCATTGCCGATTGTCATCGGAGCCGTCTTTGCCAGTGGAACGTTCGGTGCGTTTGCCTCCCCTTTAAGCGACGATACTAATACTACCGCAGGAATATTAGATCTTAATCCGGTCAAATATGCAAAATTCAAGCTGAAACCTGCTCTTCTTGCTGCTGGTTTAGCCGCAGCGCTTTATTTCGCCTTCTCCTTTTTCATGTAACACCCGCTTTTTTAAATACAAAGTGAATTTAATTGCTTTATAAGCAAACAAACGACCAGCCCTTAAGATGATGGGCTGGTCGTTTGTTATCGAGCGCTGAAGTTTTGGAAGACATTCTTAGCTGGAAGTTTGTAAACGTCACGGTCAAGCATATGATTGATAATTACTTTGTTGCGGTGAATCGCCAATCCAAGATTGGTGGATCCGACCCCATGGGTGTGAGAGATGCCACTGTGTACATAAATTTCATTAGCTTCTTCGGTTGTTTCCAAACGATAATCCGCTTCTACTTTATATCGCCCTTTCTCATCCCACTCAATGATGGAAGCCAGGCTCTCAATGAATTCGGGGACAAGGGGCTTATAACCGGTTGCCGTTATCACTACCTCACTGACATGGGTAAACGTTTCGTCCGTTTCCGTCTGCCTGCAGGTAAGTTCGTAGCCTTCTCCGTTCGGTTTTTGTTCTATTTTTTCTACTTCTGACAATACTTGAAGCCCTACATCTAATGGTTCACCGCCAACCGAATGTTCATACAACAGGTTATAGATATCTGTCACCGTGTGGTTGCTGATTCCTTTATAATATAAGCCCTGGGTCGGAAATATTTCATCTTTTTTCTCCTGGGGAAGCTGGTAAAAGTAATTGACATAGTCCGGCGAGAAATGTTCCAAACTTAGTTTCGATTCTTCCATCGAATCAAAACCAGGAGAACGCGTAATCCAATCAAGCCGGTAACCATATTGTTTTTGGTCTTTCAACAATTCCCGGAACGCCTCCGCAGCGCTTTGCCCCGATCCGACCACCGTAACTGATTTTGCTCTTTTACACCGATCCTGATGGTTCAGGAAATCAGCCGTATGGAACACATCATCCTCTGGCAATCCTTGCAATGATGCAGGAACGGATGGGACACTTCCTGTCCCTAACACGAGGTTTTTCGTGCGGAAGGCATGTGTTTCATTCGTTGCAAGGTTCACAACCTCTACTTCGAAATAAGCTTCGTTATCCTTTACATGCCTAAGGTTCGTCACCCGGTGGCCGAACTTACAACTGGCCAGCTGACCAGCTACCCACTGGCAATAATCATTATACTCCCGACGGGGAATATCCAGGCGCTGTAAAAAATAAAACTGATACATACGTTCATTTTCATTGATATAGTTTAAAAATGTATACTTGCTGCGCGGATCTGCCATGGTAACTAAATCTGCCAGAAATGGCACCTGGAGCTTCGTGCCTTCAATCAGCATTCCGGGATGCCACTCGAACTTTTCTTTTTGCTCAAAAAACATGGCATCTATTTCCGGCTGTTCATCCAGTAATGCTGCCAGGCTCAAGTTAAACGGTCCTGCGCCAATACCAATCAAGTCATATAATTTTGCTTTGTCCAAACTCTTCACTTCCCCTGTATGTTGATTTCTCCGATTGTCATACTATCTTTTATCGTATCATAAGTTTCACGTTACTTGCCTAAATACTAAAAAAAAGACCACAAGCTGTTACGCTTATGGTCCTCTATTTCAAGCTAATCTATTCTATCTGGAACTGAAATGCGCTCCATTATCAATGTGGACGAATGGAATATCCGTATCCACCTCGCCGGTGATGTGTGCCATCTCAATATCTTCTCCTTTTAGCCAGTTACCGAAGTCCAATTCGGTCGGCTCCTGGTCTCCGCCTAAGGCAAACCAGGTTTTCATCTGGTGAGGGAGATAGACGGATGTATGGATGGTACCAGCCCAGCTCTTGTATTTTTTCGAAAAGACTCCTTTTTCCGTATCATTCATGACACGGAAAGCTTCATAAGCCTGCTTGGCACCACTACGCTCCATTGCATCCATCCGCTTGTAGGAATCAACGAGGTGATTACGATTTTCATGCTTCATGATTTCAAAATGATTGGTGCACATTGCTGATTGACGAACTTCGACACCACGCGGGGAAGCTTCTACCACATAGGTCTGTCCGCTTCGATCATATACAATATAACTGAAGGAGTGACGATGGGGGATTTCTTTTAACATCGCAATTGCATCCGCTACATCAGCACAGCTCTCTAATACGAGACGACTGATCATGCAGCAGATGAAACCTAAGCCCGGCTTTTTGCGATGCATGAAATTATACCCCAGCACAAGCCCTTTCTCATTCATTCCGTCCATCCGTCCGGTAATCCGTTGTGTCGGGCCAGCGATGGCATATCCTTTATCGGTCGGCTGGAAAAAGACATAACGACCTTCATATGTTTTCGGCTGATAATCATAATTCCGAACGAAAAAGTCCTTTCCCGTAAGAATTGAACATCCGGATTTTTGATAATTAACACGGTAACCGCCAAATTCTTTCATCACCCGTTCCATTGGCCAACCAAGGCTATCCCGTAACCCTTCCAGTTCCGACCAGACACCCGGGGCAAAATTAGTGATGGCCGTTTTTACTTCTTCCTCTTCTACCGTAAACCTTGGAATTCTTACCTTCCATTGTTTTTCGCGGTTTTTAACTGTTAGAGAATCTTTTAATAGCTCCCCCTGTTTGTAGCCAAAATCATAATGGGTACCTCTAAATTGTACTATATCGCTATGTATTTTCTTCAAGCTGATCCCTCTTTTATATGAATGTATGTAATAAGACTACCTATAATTGTCATCATTTTTCAAATGAATAGAATTATTTTATGATAGAACATAGCATGCATTCCAGTTGAAAGGGTGAAATGAGTGTATAAAATTGAAGAACAACGCCAGCAAGTGATTAATTTCGTTGCTGACCTTACCGATGAAGAAGCACGGAAAAAACCGGATGAACATACATGGTCTATCCTGGAAACACTGGAACATTTATACTTAATCGAAGGATGGGTGACTCAGCAGCTGAAAAAATCATTAGCTGAAGAAGACGTTCAGGAAGTGAAGGAAAAGCCTATTGAGCGAACCGTAGACCGCTCCCATAAAGTAGACGCCCCTGAATCGCTTCGGCCGAAAGGCCAATTTGATTCCCCTGATGAAGCTTTGGATAGTCTCTCCAAAAGCAGAGATTCCTTGCTGTTCCTCCTTCGAAACTATGAGGAAGACGACTTTCTAAAAAGAGCGATGCCCCACCCCGCTTTTGGCAAAATGAACCTTTTACAATGGGTCGAGTTCGTCGGATATCATGAGCTTCGTCATCTGGAACAGATGAATGAAGTAAAAAATTACCAATAATAGCGGGGTCGAGAAAGTATATTTACAAACTATAAAGTTGCTTTCGCGCATAAAAATAAATTTTCGCGCTTTATTTAATTTTTTCGCGCCAATAACTGCTTTTTCGCGCAATAATTCATAATTTAGCGCTTAATCACATATTTTCGCGCCCAGACCCCTACTTCGCAGCAGTATGCTCACTCACCAAAAAAGCCAGCCCGTAAGTGGGACTGGCTTAAAGCTTCTTAACTTTCTTTATGGCACTATAGTTACGGGGACTTTTGCGGAATGAAGAACGCTGTAGCTTATGCTGCCTAAAATCGCACCTCTCAATGCGCCCATTCCACGGGATCCCATAATGATTCCTTCGACTTCTTCCTCATCCGCCACTTCACATATAGCTGGAGCTACTTTTCCAACCATCTTTCTCGTTTCTACCGAGACAGGAACGCTTTTCAGATGTTCATCCGCCAAAGCAATTGCTTCGTTAGCTGCTCTTTCCTGCTGAGCTTCAATTTCTTCATTAGTAAAAACACGATGAGTGTTATACGTGTCGAATAGCGGTTGTACGTTGACGAGAAGGATACGACTTCCATTCTGTCCGGCTAGCTTAGCGGCATAATCAAGGGCACGCAGGGAGTGCTCGGAACCGTCTACCGGTACGATGTATTTCTTGACCATTTTACCCCTTCCCTTCTCTAGGAATCTACCTCTATTATACCATATTCCCATCGATTGCCGGAATTTTCTGATCAATCGTTCAGAATTCGTTCAATTACATGGGCGACCCCGTGATCTGTATTCGACAATGTCACCCAATCTGCTTCCTCTTTAACGATGTCCTGTGCATTTCCCATAGCCACACCAAATCCAGCTTCACGGATCATTGCTATGTCGTTCAGGCTGTCACCGACCGCCATAACCTGGTTCATGGACAAGTCAAGCCAGTTGGTTACCTTTCGTAAGGCAGCGGCTTTATTCACACCGGCAGCATTGACTTCGATATTCGTCAGGCTTGAGTTGGTCACTTCCAGTGCTTCGTTTTTTACCAATTCATCAATAATCACCTGACGCACTTCATCATCTTCGATATCGAACCCGAACTTTAGCCATTCATAGGTTTCAATATCCCGGTCAAATGGTTGGCCTGTATTGAACATTCCTTCTGAAGTACTAGACCAAAAAATGGTATCATGCTGTTCTTTCAATTCCCATAACCGCTTGACCAGGCTGGATTCAAGCGGCTGGCGATCCACTAATTCAAAATTATGATTATAAATCTCTCCACCATTCACGGTAACAATATAGGAAGACCGGCCAAGCTCTTCGGCAATATCCCGGCAATTTGGCAAGGAACGACCGGTACTTAACACGACATGAAGCCCCTTTTCCTTAGCTCGTTGAATAGCTTGTTCATTCTCCTCTGAAACATGGCCTTCGTCATTGACGAGGGTCCCGTCCATATCAAGTGCAATCAGTTTTATATCCATGACTAACACGTCCTCTCATTTGCTGACCTCATTTTAATATAACTCGATAACTTTTTATATAATAACAGAAAAGGAATGTTGTATTCACCCTTGAATACCCACAAAGCAGTTTCATTAAAATCAATACAAAAGTCCAGGAACCCTTATTATTGAATGGGTTCCTGGACTTTTTTAATGGACTGTTATTTCTCAAACAGCTGCTTCGTATTCCATTTCCCATATTTGTAATAAAGTGACGCCACCACACTGCTAATGACAAAACTTACTCCCATGCCAACCGCAATTCCTGAATCTCCTAACAGCCTGGAAAATAAGGCAGTCAGCGGATACCGGAGTACCCAAAAAGAGATGATATTCAACACTAGTACCTGATACATAGCACCTGAAGCCCGGACGATTCCATTCAAGATGAAATTGATGCCTAAGAATGGATAAAAGAAGGCTACTATTCGCAGATATTCACCACCAAAAGATACTGGGGCTTCTTCCTGCACGAACAATTTAATTCCATATTCCCCAAACAACACTAACAGCAACGCAACCACCAGCATGATTGTTATCGTATAAATCAAGCCATAACGAGCGATTTTGTGTACGCGATCCCAATTTTTCACGCCAATATTCTGACCTGCCATACTGTTCACAGCTGTTGCCAGTGCCATTGGTGGCAGCATCAAAACACTATCCAGGCGCTGTGCAGCACTGAATCCGGCTACCACATCCTCTCCGAATGCAGTGACAACACTCATGATGGCAGCTACCCCGGCAGAGATGACAGCCATCTGCAGGCCGGAAGGGATGCCTAAGTGCAGAATTACCCCCACTTCCTGTTTACTCGGAAAGGAAGGGATAGAAAATGGAGCCAGATTCTTTCTCAAAACAAAATACATCCCATAGAGGAAAGAAGCTCCTTGCGCAACAACCGTCGCATAGGCAGCTCCGTCAATACCCAGGTTGAATATGTAAATGAATATTGGATCGAGCACAGCATTCAAAAGAACAGCAGCCACCACGAACCGAAGCGGGGTTTTGCTGTCCCCAAGTGCACGCATAACTGTTCCGATAAAGTTATACCCCATTAAAAAAAGAATCCCCATGGAGTTGATTTGTAAGTATGACTTCGCTCCCGGCATCATCGCATCCGGTGTTCCTAACATCAACAGGACTCTTTCGGCCAACAGGAAACCAAGGAGGCCCAGTCCTGCAGATAAAAATAGCAGAACGACAACAAACGCATTCAAATAGCGCCTCAGGCCTTGCTGATCGTCTTTTCCTTTCTGTTGCGATAAAACAGTCAATGTCGCATTGTTAAGACCGATGATGAATGACAAAAGCGTAAATATGACCGTACTCGCTACAGCCACAGCACCCAGTGCATTACCCCCAAGGAGATTTCCAACCCACATGCTGTCGATGAACTGGTACGATACCTGAAGCAAGTTGGTCAGCATAATTGGACCTGAGAAGATGACCAGCTGTTTTCCTATATGTCCGCTTGTAAAATTATGTTGATCCCCCATAACCGACTTCCTTTCTCCTCTACTTTATCATCCTGCCAGAATAATTGCTGTTTATAATTTTTCCATATGGGCATTTAAAGGTTGAACGCTGATATGACGGTGTTCATGAGAACCAAATATATAAAACAGGAACCCCACACATGCCGATAAGGAGGTCGATTGCACGCCAATCACATTAAATAAAGCGGAAAATCCCCCCAGAAATTAAAACCCTTTCATATCAAGGGTTTAAGATTCGATTTTTTTAAAACTTTTAGAAAATTACAGAATTCCTAAGCATTATTTAAAGAATCCCCCATTAAGCTCCACTCAGTATAACTCAGCGATAATAAACCTTATTCAGCAAGATTAAGCTAGTTTGATAAAAAAACGAGAGCGATTTAACATTATCAAGTATGTAAGGTTACACCTTATTAAAAATGGAAAGGAGAATCCACCATCACTCAAACGACAAAAGAACGAGCAGTCTCAACCGCAACATTAACATTTAGCGAACCAACCTTGGATGATGGAAAAGCAATGTGGGATTTAGTAGATAATTCCACCCTTGATCAAAATTCAGCTTACAAATATCTCATGATGAGTGAGTTTTTTTCTGATACTTGTGTAGTAGCAAAAGAAGATGATAAATTAGTTGGATTTGTAACCGCGTTTATTCCCCCTGAACATCCTGATGTGGTGTTTGTCTGGCAGATTGGAGTAGATTCTTCCCAACGAGGGAAAGGAGTCGCATCCAAACTTCTCAATGAACTTGTAGCACGGGAAGCATGCCAGGATGTCCATTACCTGGAAGCGACAGTCACCCCATCGAATGAAGCATCTCAATCCTTATTCCGAAGATTAGCTCGTGATCATGACACCGAGTGCAAGGTCACCGAACGTTTCACAGAAGAAATGTTCCCTGGCGATGAACACGAAGAAGAATTGAATTTCCGAATTGGACCATTTAAACGGTAAAACTTTGAAAATAAACACCAAGTAATCCGATGATTAAACAAGGAGGAAAACAATGAGTAAAACTGATATGAACATCTTTGAAAAATATGAATCCGAGGTACGCAGCTACTGCCGCGGCTTCCCTACTGTTTTTTCTAAAGCGAAAGGCTACAAAATGTGGGATGAAGATGGAAAAGAATATATTGATTTCTTCTCTGGAGCTGGCGCATTGAACTACGGGCACAATGATGATCATATGCAAGATAAACTTGTAGAGTATATCAAAAGCGATGGTCCAACCCATACACTGGACATGGCCACAACAGAAAAAGCGAACTTCCTGACAAAATTCAATGATGTCATTCTGAAACCACGTGACTTGGACTACAAAATCATGTTCCCTGGACCAACAGGTACAAACACGGTTGAAAGCGCTCTGAAACTTGCACGTAAAGTCACAGGCCGTACAGACGTTATCAGCTTTACGAACGGCTTCCACGGTATGACTATCGGTTCTCTATCTGTTACGGGTAATGCAATGAAACGTAAAGGTGCTGGTATTCCATTGAATAATACCGTGACCATGCCATACGACAATTTTGTTGATGAAAGTATGGATACACTTGAATATTTAGAACGTTTCCTGGAAGACAACGGCAGCGGGGTAGATTTACCCGCCGCAATGATTCTTGAAACTGTTCAGGGTGAAGGCGGCATCAATGCAGCACGTATGGAATGGCTGAAAAAAGTCGACGAAATCTGTAAGAAGTGGGACATCCTGTTAATCATTGATGATGTCCAGGCAGGCGTCGGACGTACTGGTACTTTCTTCAGTTTTGAACCAGCAGGTATCAAACCTGATATCGTATGTCTGTCCAAATCATTGAGCGGTTACGGCCTTCCATTTGCAATCACTCTATTCCGTCCAGACCTTGATATCTGGGCACCAGGTGAGCATAACGGAACATTCCGTGGCTTTAACCATGCATTCATCACAGCTTCTGCAGCTTTGGATTATTGGAAAGATGAGCAATTCGAGAAAGGGATCAAGCAAAAATCCGCCAAAGTCAAAGATTTCCTTGTTGGACTTACTGAAAAATATCCAGAGCTGCAAGGTACGTTCTGCGGCCGTGGACTTATGGTCGGTATCGAATGTGCGAAAGAAGGTCTTGCCGATGAAGTCGCAGCTGAAGCTTTCAACCGCGGCTTGATCATGGAAACTTCCGGACCGAAAAGTGAAGTATTCAAATTGTTCCCTCCATTGAATATTGATGATGAAGGTCTTCAAAAAGGCTTTGACATCATAGAAGAAAGTGTAAAAGCACTAGTAAGTGAACCAGTAACTAACTAAACTACCAACGAACCAGGAGGAATCAGACATGAAAACAGTCAAACTACAAGATGTAATCGATTCAGAAAATCACGTAAAAGCAGATACTTGGGAAAGCAGACGTTTAGTATTGAAAAAAGATAACATGGGCTATTCTGTTCATGATACGGTCATTAAAGCTGGTACAGAAACACACATCTGGTACCAGAACCATTTAGAATCTGTTTACTGTATCGAAGGTGAAGGCGAAGTTGAAACAGTAAAAGACGGAAAGGTATGGCCAATCGAAAAGGATACCATCTATGTTCTGGACCAAAACGACGAACATTACCTGCGTGCTAAAACAGATATGCGTATGGTATGCGTCTTCAACCCTCCGATTACAGGGCAAGAGACACACGATGAAAATGGTGTCTATCCACTAGTAGAAGATTAATATCATAAAAGCTTCCGACTTCGGTTGGAAGCTTTTTTCTTTATCTTAAATCCATCTAGCTATTTCTTACTTCTTTGCTATATAATGGTTAAAAACACGGAGGCCGTTTTATGAAAAATACGTTGATCGACCGCTTCACCCGCTATGCCAAAATAGACACCCAATCCGATGCCAGCAACCCAGAGTGCCCTTCGACCCCAGGGCAGCTGACGCTTGCCAATATCCTGATGGAAGAACTAAAAGAAATCGGTATGCAGGGTGTGACTATTGACGAACACGGATATGTGATGGCGACTTTGCCTTCCAACACCGATAAAAACGTTCCGACCATTGGATTCCTGGCTCACCTTGATACTGCCACGGACTTCACTGGTAAAAACGTCAACCCACAGGTAGTAGAGAATTACGACGGTAATTCGATCACACTGAACGATATACATAACGTAGTTTTATCACCGGAATATTTCCCTGAGCTAATCGGTTATAAAGGTCATACACTTATCACGACGGATGGAACGACCTTGCTTGGCGCAGATAACAAAGCAGGAATCACGGAAATCATGACAGCCATGCACTATCTGGTCGAGCATCCAGAAATCAAGCATGGAGATATCCGGATCGCTTTTACCCCTGATGAAGAAATTGGACGCGGCCCCCATCGATTTGATGTAGAACGATTCCAGGCTGATTTTGCCTATACGGTCGATGGCGGACCCCTGGGGGAGCTGCAGTATGAAAGCTTCAATGCTGCTGGCGCCCGAATTACTTTTTTGGGGAACAGCGTCCATCCTGGCACTGCTAAAGGAAAAATGATTAATTCCACCAAACTGGCAATGGAATTCCACTCTCATCTTCCAGTGGATCAAGCACCAGAGTACACAGAAGAGTATGAGGGCTTTTATCATCTCGTTTCTATGCATGGCGATGTGGAAAAAACAGAGTTAACTTATATTATCCGTGATTTTGATAAGGACGCATTTCGAACAAAAAAAGAAAATATAATCACCATTACGGAGCAGATGAAGGAAAAGCACGGGCAAGAACGAATACTCTTAGAGATGGAAGATCAATATTACAATATGGGAGATAAAATCAAACCTGTTAAAGAAATCGTCGACACCGCTTATCAAGCAATGAAAAATGTAGATATTGAACCGCTTGTCCGGCCCATCCGTGGCGGTACAGATGGTTCCCAGTTATCTTATATGGGTCTGCCAACGCCGAATATTTTTACCGGTGGAGAAAACTTTCATGGAAAATATGAGTACATCTCGGTTGATAATATGGAAAAAGCTGTACATGTAATTGTAGAAATATCTCGCCTTTTTGAGAAACAGGCTTAGATATCCTTCAATTGCACGTGTAAATCTTCCACTGTACGGGTAGTAGGTAATAGGAATACCAACCAATTTGGGGGAGTGTAAATTGTCAAAAAATGAAGCACTACGCGAATATTTTTTAGAGCATGCAAAAGAAATAACGGAAGAGTGGTATAACACAATCGAAGAAAATGACCCTGCTTCCATCTATGCCATTCGTACACCGGAAGTAGTAGAAAGATTAAAAAAACAGAATTATGACTTCCATCATTTTTTCACTCAAATTTTTGTTAAAACTGAAGAAGAGTGGGCGGAAGTTTTTGATGAATGGGCATCTGAAATTGCTGCCGATCAAAACCACTTGAATACACCCAGCAACTACGTCATACGTGAATTTATGCGAGTGCGTATGCTCTATCTCAAATACTTAAAAAGGTTTGTAACAGAAACTGAACATAACATAACACAAGAGGATATGGATAGCTGGAATGAATTGATCATCACAGGGTTCGATACTGCTATCCTGATGTTCGTCGAAGGCGCGAATAGAAACTCCAAAGAATTATTGAAAGCAAAAGAGGATATCATTCAACAATTGAGTGCTCCAGTCATCGCCTTGGACGATAAGCGGGCGCTGCTCCCACTGATTGGAGAGATTGATAGTGAACGCGCTGGTGTTATCCTGGAGAATACCCTTCATAATTGTTCCAGGATAGGGATTAGTCAATTGTATATTGACCTCTCGGGTGTAGCAACGATTGACACACTGGTAGCTCACCAGATTTCTAATTTGATTCAATCCTTACAACTGCTTGGCATCAAACCAATGATTTCAGGTATGCGTCCGGAAATCGCCCAAACAGCCATTCAACTTGGTATTGCGTTTGAGGATGTCACAATCAAATCTTCCCTTGCAAATGCCATGGAAGAAAAATAACCTTGAAAAACTGAACTTTAGTTGATTAATATGGGATCAAAAAGGTCAGCAGCTGTTTAGACAGCATGCTGACCTTTTTTAGAGTATAACGTCTAGCTTAAAGTTTAGTCCAAGTAGCTAGAGTGCTTTTACCAGTCCGCCGTCAACAACGAGTGACTGACCGGTCAAATAAGTATTCGCTCCTGAAGCCAGAAATACGATTGCTCTTGCGAATTCCTCCGGTTCCCCATAGCGGCCGATCGGGATCGACTGTTCCGTTTGCTGCTTTACTTCCTCAGCTGTAATTCCCAGCTTTTCTGCTCTTTTTTCATCCAACTGGGCAACTCTATCGGTTGCTATCCTTCCTGGTCCTACCGTATTGATTAAGATATTATCACCAGCAAGCTCCTGGGATAGTGATTTCGATAGACCAACGATGCCGGCACGAAACGTATTGGACAAAATCAGGTTATCCAATGTCTGCTTGATCGAAGACGAAGCGATATTGACGATTCTTCCGCTTTGCTGCTCCCGCATGGAAGGAAGTACTTCCCGGACGGTCCGGACAAAGCTAAGCAGATTTAACTCGAATGCCCCCTGCCAGTCTTCATCCGTAAACTTATCAAAGGTGCCTGCTGGCGGGCCGCCAGCATTGTTGACCAACACATCTACGGTCCCGTTCCAATCCACCGCTTTTTGAATCAGTTGTTTAATCTGCGAAGCATCTGTGACATCACAGACCCCATAATCGACATGGTTATTCCCGCTAACTTCCTGAATCTCTTTTTTAGCGGCCTGTAGTTCTTCTTCATTCCTGCTGGAAATTAATACATGGGCTCCTTCTTTTGCGAACTCCAGTGCTGTCGCTTTACCTAAGCCTTTACTTGAAGCAGTCACGATCACTGATTTTCCTTGTAATTGATAGTCCAAGTCCTACACCCTTTCCTTTCGTTTCTTCAAGTCTACTACATTATTTTTCAGTTTGCAGAATCCATCAATCTCGCATTCAATCACATCTCCGTCCCGGATAACCCCTGCTCCTGGAGTACCTGTGGAAATGATATCACCTGGCTGTAGTGTCATTACCTGGGAATGAAAAGCCACGAGATAATAAGGATTAAAAGTCATATTGCTTACGGAGTTTTTTCGATGACATTCGCCATTAATGATTGTCGCTACTTCTAAAGCAAATACATCGGCTACTTCATCCGTAGTAATAAATTCTGGACCGAAACTGAAAAAAGTATCGAAACTTTTCGAGCGTGTCAAATAGCGAGGATTGCGCTGCAGAATGTCTTCTGTGGTCATATCAATGACGGTAGTATAACCGGCAATAACACCTTTCGCATTTGACTCGGAAATATTTTTGCATTCCTTTCCGATGATCACACCTAATTCTGCTTCCCCTGTTGTACGCTCTGACTGCACAGGTAACTGGATGTTATCGTTGTGACCGATGATAGTGGTTTCTGGTTTCATAAAACTGGCTGGTTCCGTGCTTGGTACTTTTTCATTTAAGTCAGAAGCATGGTCGACAAAATTAAGACCGATCCCCCAAATCTTTCGTGGATGGCGATAAAGTGGCCGATAGACAGCTTCTTCACTTGCTAGATAGTGAGATTCAAAATCCTTTTTCTCATCTTCACTTCTTTCGTTCCACCAATCTCTCAGGGAAGATAGTTTTTCTTCATTAATCAATTCATACAGCCCTATCGGCCAAGCTGTACCTAGCACATCATTGATAGATTGGACAGTGAGCAGACGCTCACCATCCACAATAGCTGCGATTTCCTGTTCCCCATGTTCTATCGTTGCAAAACGCATAGCCTTCCCCCTTTACTTGCCTGCTTCTACGGTCTGGTTCGATGGCAGATTTGGTGTGTTTTTAAAATTGGTAAATAGTACATATGAGAATACGATCAAACCAATCAAATCTGTCCAGATGCCAGGGTAGATCAATAGCAGTGCTGCTGCACCGGACACAGCCCTCAGCCAACCCGGTACCTCTTTCATAAAGTAACCTTCCGTCATGATCGATAATAAGAATACTCCGATTAACGAAGTGATGGTGATAACAATAATATTCATAAAGTTAGCATCGATCATCAGCATTTCATGCGAGAACACGAACATGAATGGTACGATGAACCCGGCAATCGCTAGTTTCATCGCCTGGAATCCAGTCTGATTCGGATTTCCTCCTGCTATCCCGGCCCCTGCGAATGCGGCCAGCGCGACAGGCGGCGTAATATTAGCAAAAATACCAAAATAGAACACAAACATATGAGCAACGAATGTAGCTGTTTCCGTAGACCCTGCAAGTTCCCTGTACAGTGGAAGCTGCAATAGGATTGGTGCTGCCATTGTACTGGTAATGATATACGTCGGGATACTAGGCAGACCCATTCCAAGGATAATAGAAGTGATCATTGTCAGGAATAAGGTGATGATCAGCTGGATCAATGGACTGTTTACAGCACTGCCGATATTGACGATGCTGTTGGCAATTTCCAAAGCCACTCCTGTCAAAGAGGCAATACCTACAACAATACCTACAGCCCCACAGGCAATCGCAACAGGAACCGTGGTTCTCGCTCCATCCTCCAAAGCTTTAAGCGCGTCTTTCACGCCTACTTCATCGGCTTCAAGCTTCAGCCATTTTCTCCATAGATTGATAGCCAAAGGAATACCAATAATCAAGAGTAATTCCCACCAATCACTGCGCACCTTTGGCATAGCTCCGCCACTGAAAAGGGCAGTCAGCTGAGGCTGAAAAATCAGGAACAAGGAAATACCAGTTATAATCGGTACCATCTGCCTCGAACCGGCAATCACCACGGTTGCGATGATGGACCAGAAAGCCGCATAAAAAGGTGTCTTTCCTGAAAACAACAAGTACAACAAAATCAACATCGGGATGATTAAATGCCCGCGTTTGGCAATGACTGCTTTCAACCTTGGCAGTTCACTTTTTGGCATCCCCTGCAGGCCACGCTTTGAAGCTCGAAAATGGACTTGCAGTAATATTCCGACATAGAATAGCAGTGCCGGAATGATACCAGCCAGAATAATTTTGGTATAAGCTACGTTCAGGTTTTCCGCCATGATAAAGGCAGCTGCTCCCATGATTGGCGGGAGAATCTGTCCACCGACACTAGCTGCCGATTCCACAGCACCAGCAAAATTCTTTTTATAGCCAATCTTCTTCATCAACGGAATTGTAAACGCACCCGTAGTTACTACGTTTGCAATTGCGGAACCATTGATCGAGCCAAGGAATCCACTGGAGATGACAGCGACTTTTGCCGGACCACCTTTCGTATGTCCCGCAACAGCTAAGGCTAGGTCATTGAACAACTGACCCATTCCGGATCGTCCTAAAAATGCCCCGAATAGTATAAATAGGATGATATAACTGGCTGATACACCAATCGCTGTGCCAAGTACCCCTTCCGTAATAAAAATGAGTTGTCCGATGATTTGCTTCGATACACTTAAAACGACAGGTGATGTCAATTCAGGATAAATTGAGAGTTTTACATAGAACCCATAAATCAGGAAACCTAGAGCTAATAATGCCAAGCCCCATCCTGTTACCCTGCGCGTAATATCGAATAATAAAAATAGGATAAGTAAACCAATATAGAAGTCCGTATCATTGATACGCCCTCCCGATTCTATAATTCGTTCTGCAGTAAAAAACATATAAATACCGACACCGAGTGATAGTGCAGCAGTGAAATAATCATAGAA
This sequence comes from Thalassobacillus devorans, assembly GCF_011761345.1. Lineage (GTDB taxonomy): Bacteria > Bacillota > Bacilli > Bacillales > Halobacillaceae > Thalassobacillus > Thalassobacillus devorans. Next base: position 318,994 of record NZ_JAASRY010000005.1, on the reverse strand, counting down.
AGGAACCGACTTGCCCGGTTTTCCTTTGCTGCGAACAAATGGATATAGTAAGAAACCAAGTGTCATTAATGTGTATAAGTGAATACTCCGCTGCTTGATATCAACAAGCGATCCAGCATAGGAAGTATATAAATGGAACAGTGATAAGGAAATTGCCAAAATAGAAATTACGAGTGCTATCGGCTTTGTGATTCCTGTCCTCACTGTACTTTCGCGGTCATAATCTTCTGCTGATTTTTTCTGTTTCTTCCCCATACGCTCACCTCATTCTAGTAGCTATATAATAACCGATGGCATGGAGCAAATTTGCTTCTTCCACTGTGAAACGATAGGATTGAGAAGCTCTCATCTGCCAGACCTCGTCTCCACGTATGACACGATGATCCGTTGTTTTTCCTGTTCTCGTCACCAGTTCCATGCCTATCGGCTGATGGATGTCTGTCATGTAGACCCAGCCGTCTTTAATAAATGTATCCTCACCAGTATCACTTGGCACCCCGGCCCCAAATGTTTTGAACCTTGTCGAGTCAAGGACAATTTGACCTTCTTCCACTTTAAAGAACTCTTCCCATTCCTCATTTTCAACAGAATGGGTCCACCGAATCGAAAAGTCCTTATCCTTCTGAAGATATAGCACCTTTTCCAACTCGTTTTCTCCAGAAACTTTCAGTACAGGAATCGTGTAGAACGTCATCACCGGAAGCAGGAGGATAATACAAGCAGCAAGTAAAATGATGATTCGTTTCATCGGACTATTTTAAAAAGGGCACCAAATCGATGCCCTTTTTGCTTACTCCAAAATTCCTTGTTCTTCATAAAATTTCTTTGCTCCCGGATGAAGAGGTGCAATTAAGTCTTTAGCAATTTCATCACGCTCTAATTGTTTAAGTGCTCCGACTGCAACTTCATCTGTTCCCAGATATTCGTAATATCGTTTTGTCATGTCATAGACGACATCTTCGCTTAGATCAGGAGAAACGATAATCATGTTTTGAATACCTACTGTTTCTACTTTATTTTCTAACTCATATTGAGCTTCGTTGCCTGCTTCAATCGTATATTCTTTATAGAATGGATATTTCTCCATCAGTTTTTCAGCAGTATCCCCTTTGATTTCTACAAAGTTAATGTCCGTCTGCTGCATCAAATCAGTGATATTACTGTTTGGTACTCCGGATGTAAAGAATGCCGCATCCAGATTTCCGTTTTTCATTTCCTGTACACTGTCAGCGTAGCCAGTATGCGTCACTTTAGATAAATCGTCGTAAGTCACTCCCACAGACTCCAATACTTTCTTCGCACTTTGTTCTACTCCGGAACCCACCTTACCAACACCGACTTTTTTACCTTCTAAATCTTCGATGGATTCAATCCCACTATCTTTCAAAGCAACTACTTGGACAACATTCTGATACATGCCAGCCATTGCTTGTACATCAACAGAGCCACCATCGAATTGCCCAGTACCCTCAATCGCATCATATCCTACATCACTCATGATAATTGCCATCTGGTTCAATCCATCCTGAATGTTCTGAATGTTGGCGACGGAAGCACCAGTGGACTCCACCGTAACATTGCCAATTTGATCACTTTCTTCAAAAATAGGCTTCAATGCTCCGCCGATCGGGTAATAGGTTCCGGATGTACCACCTGTACCAAATACAATTGATTGTTCACCAGAACCACCGGAATCTCCTTCCGAACCATCCGCCTCATCATTACCACCACAAGCAGCCAACAGCATGACAATTGCTAAAGTAAAAATAAATGATAATCGCTTTATCATATAAAAACCCCCATTTCGAAATATAAACTAATTACATGTTACCGCTTACATCTCATTTTTTGAATATTATGACCATATTGGACATTTTGGTCATTTTGGTCACTATATTATTACCCTCGAGTTCCTTAAAGAAGGAAAATAAAAAAGGCCACCTCATTCCAAATGAGATAAGCCTGTTTAATGATTGATTTTATATCGATTTACAGGGCGTCCAACACCGCCATACTGAATATCAAGGACGACTTCCCCGATATTTTTCAAATAATCCAGGTACCTTCTTGCTGTTACACGGGCAATGCCAATCCCATCTGCAACTTGTTCTGCAGAAAGGGCTTCCTCTTGCCCCCTTAAGAAAACCGTTATTTGCTCCAGCGTCTGTTCATTCAATCCCTTGGGTAGTTCTTTCGGGGAAGATGGCAACGGTTTGGTGCCTGTCAGGACATCATCAATTTGCTTCTGGGCCAGCTCTCCCTCACCGGAAAAACGTTGATGCAGGTCCCGGTAGCGAGTCAGCGCCTGCTCCAGGCGTTCGAACTTGAATGGTTTGACTATATAGTCCGTCGCGCCCCGCTGCAGCATTTTTTTAATCGTTCCTTTATCTTTGGCAGCTGTAATTACAATGACATCTATATCCAGCTGTTCCCCTCGAAGCTGTTCCAGCGTTTCCATCCCATCTTTTTCAGGCATATAAATATCTAACACAATCAAGTCTGGTTTAATTTTCCTGGTGAGCTCCATTCCCTCTTCTCCGTCAGAAGCGATTGCTTCCACTTGAAATCCAGGGACGCGTTCGATGAACTGCCTGTTTACTTCCTGAACCATCGGATCATCTTCAATCAACAAAACTTTTATCACGGGTGATGTCATGCTTTTTCCTCCTTCAAGTTCATCGGAAATATCAACAAGACGCTCGTCCCTTCCCCTGGTTGAGAAATAACTTCTATTTCACCCTGTCCTTTTTCCACTGTTTTATGGACGAGATACAAACCATAGCCTGAACCACCTTCCCCTTTCGTGGTGTAGCCTTTCTCAAAAATATGATTCTTTTTCTCTTTTGGAATTCCTTTTCCATTATCCTCCACTGCTATGGAACAGACGGTATCATCCTGTTTGATGGAGATATCCACCCATTTCTGATCCCGTTTGATACCATGGAAGGAGTGGAAGGCATTTTCGATTAAGTTTCCTAAAATCAGTACAAAATCATGTTTGTCCAGTAACGGGGGATAACTTTTCAATTCACTGGTTTCATCAATGGAAACCTCTATCCCTATTTCTTTCCCCCGGCTCACCTTACTGAGCAGAAGTCCGGAAATACTGTAATCTTTCATTTTCGTAATCAAAAACCGGGATAATTCTTCTTGTTTTTCACTAGCGTCAAATACAAATTCCAGCGCCTGCTCCTTTTTGTCCAATTGAATCAGTCCTGCAATTGTATGAAGCTTATTTAAATGTTCATGGTTCTGTACCCGTAGTGCATCGACAAAGGCTTTCACACCAGTTAATTCTTCAGCAAGCTTCGTTGCCTCTGTCCGGTCCTGGAAAACTGCGACAGCACCTACGATTTCATCCTCCACACGGATGGGTACGCGGGTACTCATAATCAACTTGTCCCCGACCCGCATTTCTTCATGATAGACAGGAGCCCCTTCCTGTAATACTTTTAATAATTTGGTCTCACGCACAACAGATTGAATTGGATCGCCAATCCGGTCTCCTTTTATATCAAGAATTTGTTTCGCTTTATCATTAAGAATCGATATGCTTCCGTTCTTATCGATTGCGACTATCCCTTCATTCATTGCCTGGAAAGTTGCTGTTCTTTCTACTAATAGCTGTACAATTTCATAAGGCTCCAGTCGAAAAGTCTGGTCTTTCAAATGACGGGCAAGCAGCCAGGAACCGATCACCCCGAATAAGGCAGTTAAAAAAAGAACAAATAGAATTTCTTTTTTTATATCATTTAAAATTTCACCAACGGATGGAAGGATATTCCCAACAATTGCCACTCCGATTTGTTCGTGATTCTCACTCATAATGGGAACGAACGCACGGATAGCCGTCCCCATCTCCCCTTGCGCTTTAGCGGTATAGCTGTGTTCTGCAAAGGCAGGACCTTCATCTTTACCGGATGATACGGTACCTAGCTGATCAGCAACGGGGTGAGAATATCGAATCCTGTTCATATTCAAAATAACAATATAGTCCGCATCGTTCACGGTTCGAATCCGTTCTACAATGGGGTTTATTTTTGTCCAGCCGGCTGGTTCTGTCAAATTTTCTTTGATATCAGGAAGGTTGGCGACCGTCCGCCCGGTGATCATGGCGTGTTCTCCCAACGCATCTTCTTTTGATTCAATCGTATTTCCAATTACAATAATCCCACCGATCAGAATCGAAAAAAGAACGACCCCAAATGACAGGATGGTGATTTTCCAGCGGATAGGCATATGCTTGAGTGTCATGAGGAACCTTCCTTCCATCAGGCTATACCTAGTGTACCATTTATTCTTTAGTGTGTTACACTATTGAAAACGATTACGAGCGAGGTGGCAGGATTGCGCACAGTCATCACGATTACGGCTTTTATCATTACCGGAATTTTCACTGCCCTGTTTTTCGGATTCGATTTGAGTAATGCCTCCAGCTCTCTGGAATATGATGATGAGCAGGAAGGGATCAAAGATAAGATTGTCATCCAATTCAGTCATGTAGTGGCAGAGAATACCCCGAAAGGAATGGCAGCCAGAAGATTTGCATCTCTTGTAGAATCACGTACCAACGGGGAAATTAAAATCCAAGTGCATTCCAACGGCACGCTCTATAGTGATCAGAATGAGTATGAAGCACTGAGAGAGGGACGGGTGGAAATGATTGCACCTGCCACTTCTAATTTAACGAAACGTTTTCCGAAATGGCAAGTTCTCGACCTCCCATTCGCTTTCCCTTCCTATCAAGCTATAGAGGAGGCCTATCAGGGGGAAATCGGGGAAACACTGCTCAGTGACCTTGAACAGGATGACATCAAAGGATTGACCTTTTGGTATAATGGTTACAAACAAGTTACCAATAGCAGCCACCCAATCTTAAATCCCGAGGATTTTCATCGTCTCCATTTCCGGATAATGCCTAGTCCTGTCATAGAGTCCCAGTTCGAACAATTAGGCGCCAGTACCAGTGAACTTCCTTTTAATAAAACATATCGTAATCTTGAAGTGGACTTCGTCAACGGCCAGGAAAACACTGCTTCCAATATTTATTCAAAAAAGTTATTTCAGGATCAGTCCTATATGACTATCAGTAACCATGGTTACCTTGGGTATGCCGTATTGATCAATGAAGCGTTTTGGAACAACCTTTCTGACGAACATAGAGAAATCATCGAAGGAGCGATGACAGAAACCACGAACTGGGTTCGACGCCACTCCATTGAAATGAACGACGAGTCTACAAGAAAATTGAGGCAGGAAGAGAACCTGCAGATTGATTACCTGACACAAACGCAACAGGAAGCATGGGAGCAGCGGCTCCGTCCGATTTATGAAGAAACAGAATCGATGGTAGGCTCAAAGTTAATGAAGAAAATATATAAATTAAAGGATAAATACAGTAATTAACTAGCTTGTAGGAGGAGAAAACATGAATACAATTTTTGTAGCCGGGCATTCGAAGTTACCAACTGGAATTGCAGCCAATCATATTTCGGAATCCTTGACGCTGACTCTGGAAATCGATAAAAAATACGGGGTCATTGTGGACGCGTCCTGCACACTGGCAACCGATCACGGCAGAGAATACGTAAAAAATCTGTTAAAAGGGTACAGCCTCAAGGAAGGGTTGGATGAGCCTTTGCAACAGCTGGAAAACGGTTATCGAGGGAAAGCAGGCAATGCTATTGCAGCTGCCTTAAAAGATTCCTATAAACAGTATCAAATGCACGACTAAAAAACCGCTCCTTGTGAGCGGTTTTTTAGTATATAATTCTTCCGATATCAATGTGTTGAAACGAAACAGCTTAATTCGTGACAAGACTTGGCTTCAGTTCATTTGTCGCCTTCAAGTGGTCCTGAGGAGGGATCCGGTGAACAATTTCTTTCCCGATTTCTAAGGATGCCGTAGCGGCCGGTGAAGGCGCATTACAGACATGGATCGACTTCTTCCCTGGGATGATATAGAAATCATCCACGAGACGACCATCCTTCAACATCGCTTGTGCCCTTACCCCCGCATGAGTAGGTACTACATCATCCACCTGAATTTCCGGGACAAGTCGCTGCAGGCTTTTGACAAAGGTTTGTTTATGGAAAGATCGCACCATCTCTTTCAAGCCTTCCTGTAAGTTACTGCCCGCCATTTTCCAAAAGCCAGGAAAAGTAATCGTCTCCAGCGTATCTTTCAGGTGAAAGGCTGTTTTATGGTACCCTTCCCGTTTGAAGCTCAGTACAGCGTTAGGACCCGCATGAATACTGCCATCAATCATCCTGGTTAAATGGACGCCAAGAAAAGGGAAATCCGGGTTCGGAATCGGATATATCAGGTTTTTCACAAGGTGGCGTTTATCATCTTTCAACGTGAAATACTCGCCGCGGAATGGTACGATTTTCACGTCTGTCTGTATCTTAGCCATCTTTACCAGGCGGTCACTATGAAGCCCGGCGCAGTTGACCAAGAAACGGGACAGGATAGTCTGTTTATCCGTGTCGATAAATACCTCCCGGGATGATTCATCAATATTTAATACCTTCGTACCAAGCAGCAAATCTACCCCTGCTTCTTCTACTAACCTCGCCAACGTCTCGGTTACTTGTTTATAGTTGACGATCCCTGTTGTCGGCACCTTCAGGGCCGCTTTCCCGTTGACGTGGGGCTCGATTTCCAGCAGTTCTTCCCGACTTAGCCAAGTAGCATTTATGCCATTCTGGTGTGCGTTCTTATATAGCTTTTCCATTCTTGGCAGCTCTTCCTCTTCGGTCGCCACCAACACTTTTCCGCAAACCTCATGATCGACACTATGCTCTTTACAAAACGCTACCATGGAAGCGGCGCCCTGCTTGGCTAGTCTGGCTTTCATGCTCCCTGGCTTGTAATAGACACCGGAGTGGATGACCCCGCTGTTGCGGCCAGTCTGATGACTCGCCCAGGATTGTTCTTTTTCTATGACGGCTATTTTGGCAGCCGGATATTTTTTAGTAAGAGAATAGGCGGTAGATAATCCGACTATTCCCCCACCGATTATGGTGAAATCATACATGCTGACTACTCCCTCCTCATCCAACGCTTACTCTGCGAATCTTCCTCGCTGACGCAGCAATTCTCTATGCAATTCCGTATTTTTTTCGAACGCTTCACGGCCATGCAGCCAGAAGTGGTTATTCAGCATGATCAAGTCGCCTTCCGGAAGATCAAGACCGATTGTGGCCGGCGAATTTTCCATGGAATGGGACAAGTCCTTTAGATACTTTGCCTGATCGATAGTTTCCGGGTATACGAACTGGTCGATGAAACAAATGCAAGGACCATTATTATGCTCATAGAAAGTCTGGCGCAGTATATCTTCTGAGACGTTTTTACTTGCAGGCGCTTTGTATGTGAATTTATATTTTGCCATCGGATGATTATAAAAATAATCCATCTCTTCCCAATCATCTAGATGAAGCAAACGGGAGCGTCCGCCAACGGCATTTTCTTCCTCGAACTTCATCATCAGCAGCCAGTCCGTCGGCTCATCGACATAGGTACCATCGGTGTGCAATGTGAACGTCCGGTATGCCTGGCGAAGATAGGAATCACTATCATCTGTATGCTTTACCGTAAAACGTGCGTAGTACTTACCTGACATCGCATCGAAGTTCGGCGTACCGACAAGATGGGTCAGTGCCGTAGAAAACTTCACATAATCCTGATCGTCTTTCGTCCGGCCCTGCAGCCCAATGGTAAACCCGCCTGTATTACGGTCATGAAGAATACCACGGATTGTCTGTACAAACTCTTCTCCTACTAACTCTACCAGTTTATCAGCCGCCATCAAACGCATATATGGAACATATTCCAGCTGCTCATCACTGACATCCTTTAAGTCTGCTACGAATTTATCAATGACATCGCTTTCAAATTCAATATGATAGAGACGGTGGTGGTCCGGATGCTGCTCCACCTTATAACCTTTTCCAGTTTGAAGCTCTAATTTACCTTTTTGTAGATCCATCGCACACATTGTTAAAAACCTCCTGATATTTTTAATAGTTTTTGGCTGCTGACGGGCCCTTCAGCGATTAAAAAAAGCCAGTATTGTCCCTTAATTTCAAGGAAAAATACTGGCTTCTAAACTGCGTGGGTGCTCTGGCGCTCAGAGCTCTGGCAGTTTTGACAGTCACTTATTTATTTGAACATTAGTGATAAATTAGCAAACCGGCTTTGAAAGGGGAGACCTTTCTAAAGGTTGCTTTCTGTTATCTACTATATAGGAATCTAAATTTTCTGTCAATAATATAATTAACTTTTTCACTATACTTATAGTAATTGTTAAGAGCGCGTACACTTTTGTAACCTTTAAAGCTCATCGTATTTTTCATAGTCGATCGCCTGGTATAGCTCTTTCCTGGTCTGCATATCTTCAAGCATACTTTGCTGTGTTCCTTTTTCATAGATAGTTCGATACACACGCTCCACAGCTTTGGCAGCTACGCGTAGTGATGTAACAGGATAGATCACCATTGAGAATCCAAGTGCAGCAATTTCTTCAGCCGTCTTATAAGGGGTTTTACCAAACTCGGTCATATTGAAAAGCAATGGAACATCCAGCCGGGAAGCAAAATATTTCATTTCTTCATCTGTTCGCACGGCTTCAGGAAAAATGGCATCCGCTCCAGCTTCCATATAGTATTTTGCTCTATCAATAGCATCTTCCCTGCCAGTGACCGCTAACGCATCGGTACGTGCGACGATGACCAAGTCGGGTTCTGCTTGTTTCATCAAACGTATCTTTTCTCCTACTTCTTCTTTAGCTGTCAATTGCTTGCCATCCAAATGTCCGCACTTCTTCGGGAAAACCTGATCTTCAATCTGGACAGCGGCTACCCTGACTTTTACTAAATCACGGGCCAGCCTTGCTACGTTAAAAGCCTCTCCATAGCCAGTGTCGATGTCAACGAGCAATGGTAAGTTTGTAGCATCGATAATTTCTTCTGACTTGTGAACTAGTTCTTCGTGAGTCATTAATCCGATATCAGGCAGCCCTTTACTTGCAGATAATGCTCCTCCCGATAAGTAAAGGGAATTAAAACCAACATCTTTTGCTATGATACCTGATAATCCATGATGAGCGCCCACCAGCCGCATTAATTCCTTGTTCTTCATCTGGTTTCGAAATGATGTACTCAATTCCTTCTGCCCTGTTCGCTCGTCCATCATCCATGACATCTACAATCCCCCCTGCTCTACAAGTTCCTTGAAATACGCATGGACTTCTTTATCTGGAAGTTTCTCCTCGTTATGAAGATTTAATAGATGCTCCGTCCGTTTTTTTGTATATCGAACTTCCATATTTTTAAGAAACTTAGCTTCTAATAGAGGATAGCCCTCTCTCCTTCGCTCACGGTGGCCGATTGGATAGCGTATCTCCACCCTTTCTGTTTTGCTTCCATCATTAAAGTGAACCGTCACAGCGTTAGCGATTGAGCGCTTATCAGGATCCAGATATTCTTCGGTATAGTCAGCATATTCTACCACTTTCATTTTTTCTCGAAGCTGATCAATCTCAGGATTAGCCAGTGCAAAATCATCTTCATAATGGTCGGCTTCTAGTTTTCCTAACAGCAGTCCCACAGCGGTGATGTATTGGATACAATGGTCACGGTCAGCCGGGTTATTCAATTCCCCTGTCTTGTCGATAATCCGCTTGGCTGATTCCTGCGTTTCAATAACGATCTCTTGCACCTCACCCACTCTTTCCTTCACTTGCTCGTGCAATAGGATGGCACATTCGGCAGCAGTTTGAGCATGAAATTCAGCTGGAAAAGATATTTTAAATAAAACATTTTCCATCACATAATCTTTCATTTTACGGGAAAGTGTCAGATCTTTTCCCCCTAACATGACATCTTGAAATCCCCATGTTTTAGCACTGAGTGCTGTCGGATAGCCCATTTCATCTTTCACCGCCATTAATGCAAGGCGGACTCCACGACTGGTCGCATCACCTGCTGCCCATGATTTACGGGATCCCGTATTCGGAAAATGACGGTAAGTCCTCAAGCTTCCATTATCAATCCATGCATTACTGACAGCATTCATCACTTGTTGTTTCGTGCCATCTAACATGGCTGCAGCGACTGCAGTGGTTGCAATTTTAACGAAAAGCACATGATCGATCCCCTGTCGGTTCATGCTATTGCTTAAGGCCAGAATCCCCTGGATTTCATGTGCCTGGATGGAACGGTAGAGCACTTCTTTCATAGTCAAAGGATCTTTGCCTTCTGACAGACGTTTGCGAGAAAGATAGTCCGCTAAAGCTAATATACCTCCAAGATTATCGGATGGGTGCCCCCATTCCTCTGCAAGCCAGGTATCGTTATAATCTAGCCAGCGAATTAATAACCCGATATTGAAGGCAGCCTGGACAGGGTCCAATTCATAAGAGGTCCCGGGAACGCGCGCACCATTAGGTGTCTGTATCCCTGGTACAATCGGACCCAAGTGTTTTGTACACTCTGGATATTTCTGTGCAAGAATCGCACACCCGACGGAATCCAGCAAAACATAGCGGGCATTACGATAGGCTTCTTCACTGAATTGCTGTTCTTCTGTCACGTAAGCAGCGATTTCTTCAATTACTTCATCAAATACTTGCATGTTCCTTTCACCTCTTAATCTTGTGTAACATCTTTTTTGCGAATTCTTATTAGTGGCACGACAAATGACAAGGCACTGACAATCAATAAGGAAATGGAAATAGGATCAGAAACAAGGATTGCCAGATTGCCACCCGATGCGGTCAACGCCTGTCGCAACGCCTGTTCCATCATTCCGCCCAGGATAAAGGCAAGTATGAATGGGGCTGCAGGAAATGAAAACAAGCGCATCAAGTAGCCGATCACCCCAAAAATGAGTAATAAATAAAGGTCAAATGTACTGAAGCTGATAGAATATACACCAATTAAGCTGAAAATGATGACAAGAGAGATCAGCATCGGCCGGGATATCTTCAATATTTTTGCGATATAAGGGATCAATGGTAAGTTAAGAATCAATAAAAATACGTTTCCGATATACATACTGGCAATAATCCCCCAGAAAACTTCCGGACGATCCTGTACTAGCAGTGGACCAGGCTGAATGCCCAGAACCAGAAATGCCCCCAGCATGACGGCAGTAGTACCAGAGCCAGGAATACCTAAACTTAGCAACGGAACGAATGCACCGCTCGTAGCAGCGTTGTTGGCTGTTTCCGGTGCAGCCACTCCTCTTACCGAGCCTTTCCCGAATTCTTCCGGCTTCTTGGCTATCCTTTTTTCAGTAATATAACCGATAAATGACGCAATTGTTGCACCGGCGCCTGGGAGCACACCAAGAATGAAACCTAAGAAAGATTGTCTGGTCATCGGTCCTTTCATTTCTTTAAGATCTTCTTTACTCAACTTCAAATTGCCGATGTCACTTTGTTTGCTTAACGATTTGTCTTTTCGATTTATGATTAAGAAACAGACTTCTGCAATGGCAAAAAGTCCAAGAGCTATGACAAGAAAGTCGATACCTTCAATAAGATTAGGGGTTCCAAACGTAAAGCGGGTAGTCCCTGTCTGGGCATCCATCCCAATCGTAGCTGCTATGAAACCTAACGTAGCTGATATCAATGCTTTAATCGTCGAACCTTCCGATAGACTTGAGATTGCAGTAAGTCCTAGAAACATCAAGGCAAAATACTGCGGGGGACCAAACGAAACTGCTACCTGTGCGAGAGCTGGCGCGAACAACATCAATAGAACCACCGAAACAGTTCCTCCTGTGAAAGAGGAGATAGCTGCAATTGCCAGTGCCTTACCAGCCTCTCCCCGCTGCGCCATTGGGTAGCCATCGAATGCGGTTGCTACTGTACCTGAAATCCCCGGCGCGTTTAATAAAATTGAAGAGGTTGAACCGCCAAAGACAGCGCCATAATAAACCCCAGCCATCATCACCAAAGCAGTGGAAGGATCCATTCCATATGTGACTGGAATCATGATAGCAATAGCACTGATCGGTCCCAAACCAGGCATCATTCCAATTAATGTCCCGGTTACAACGCCAATCAAAACGAACATGATTCCTTGTAAACTAAATGCAACTTGGAAGCCTTGCATCAGGCCGTCTAATGCACCCATTTTTCACCAACACCTTTTAAAATGGTAATATTCCTTGTGGTAAACGAATCTGTAATAAATAGTTGAATAGATAATACAAAACGGAAGGAAAAATAAGTGATACCAATAAATTGCTCACCCATCTGTTATAACCCAGGAACCAGGAACAGAAGAAAATAAACAATGCCGTAGCTATCAGGAACCCGACTATTTCAAATAAGAAAATATATAAAAAGATCATTCCTCCGACTGCAAGTATGACCATCAATTCTTTTTTGGGCACGCTGCGTTTTTTCTTTTGTTCTTCCGTTTCGGAGGACTTGTCAAAGAAAAGCAATACGGCTAATCCAACCAGGAGGTACCCAAGCGCTTTCGGCACAAGATCGGAATCCACAGGAACATATGGGTATTCCTTCAAGTTGTAACTTAAATACAGATAACCGATTCCAAACAGTATGAGAAAGACACTAATTTTTTGATTCATCGTTTTAAGCACATGCATCACCTTCATAAAAGATTTCGAGTTTGCAAGAGAAGGGTCTGCCTTCCTGAACCGCCATTTGGGCGGCATGAAAGTAGTCAGACCCTTAAGTAAACAAACTCGCATGTTCTGTTTATTGACCTAAGCCCAGCTCTTCCAGCAGGCTTCCTAATTCGTCATTTTGTTCTTTTAGGAACTCCTGGTATTCTTCACTATTCATGTACATTTCGTCCCATCCGTACTGGTCACGAAGCTCTGCGAATTTATCAGAGTCGCTGACTTCCTTGAATTTTTCTTCATAATAAGCAACTGCTGCAGGATCCATGTCTTTCGGACCGAAGAACCCTCTCCAGTTAACGAAGGATGCATCGATTCCCTGTTCTTTAGCAGTTTCAAAATCAGATAAGACATCTCCATCCAGTCTTTCTTCTGAAGTGACACCTAGAACTTTAATTTTCCCTGCTTTTACTTGTTCCACTGTTTCAGCTACACCTGTGGAATAAACGTCGGCACTTCCATTCAAAATCTGTGTAAGCGCTCCGCCTTCCTGTTCAGAAACATATTTGATTTCCTGGATATCCACACCCGCCGCCTTGGCGATTTTAACGAATTGCATGTGATCCATGGAACCAGGTGAAGATGCTCCAACTACCGTTACGCTCGAAGGATCTTCTTTCATATCGTCAAACAAATCATTGAGGTTGTCCCACTCGGCATCTTCAGAAACAGCAAATGCACCATAGTCTGCAATCATATTGGATAGTGGTGTGAAATCTTCATAGGACAAGTCTGACTGCCCGTTTAACGGAACAAATATTAATGGAGGAGACGATACGAATAAATTGTGCGGATCATTCGTGCTATTGATGTAAGACCAGCCTACAGCGCCTCCGCCACCAGGCTTATTGACAACACCAATATCTGTATCTACAATACCTTCCTCTTCCATAATCTTACCGACACTTCTGGCTGTTGTATCCCAGCCGCCACCAGCGCCACTAGGAGCTACAATTTCTATATTCTGCTCTGGCTCCCAGTCACCTCCGCCTTCTCCAGAATCCGCTTCTGAATCAGCGCTTTGATCGCCGCAAGCTACTACAAATACAAGTAATGATAAAATAGCCATCATCCATAATTTCTTCATGTAAATATCTCTCCCTTTCAAATTGTAATCTTTCATTAACTTCATGGTAAAAGAAAGAAATGGTTTTGTAACCGTTTTCAAAATATTCTGTTTTAAAGGCAATAAAAAAATAAACCACATAAAATTTATGAGGTTATACAAAAAACAGCCACCGTTTTCACGGTGGCTAGTCAGGTATGCAAGTAATATTTTCTTTCTGGTCTTCCTACTTTACCGTACCGCATTTCTGCCTTTCCTTCTTCTATAGAAATCAAATACTCCAAATAGCGCCGGGCAGTAGTTTTGGACGCCCCCATCTGATCACTTGCCTGTTCGGCGGTCAGACCGTCTTTAGCTTCTGCAAGCATGCTTCTCACCTTATCAAGGGTAAGTGGATCTATTCCTTTTGGCATATTTTCATTCGGAGGGATAGTATTCTTCCTGCTGCCAATCAATTGATCTACCATATCCTGATCGAAGGTATCCGTCGAGTCTATCATTTGTTGCTTTTCTTGATAATCATGGATAGTTTTTTTGAAGCGGTCAAGAGAAACCGGCTTAATGATATAGTCGATAACACCATATTTCAAAGCTATTTCAATCATTGCTTTATCATTGGCAGCTGTGATCATAATGATATCTATCGTAGGAGAAAGCTCTCTAACATCATGCAGCAATTCCGTCCCCAGCCTATCTGGCATATAGACATCCAATAATAATAAATCTGGTTGTTCGTCAGCTATGAGTTCAAGAGTTTCCTTTCCATTCAATGCTTTTCCGACTACTTGGAATCCTGTTATTTCACTTAAAAATTTTTCATGGAGCTGTGCCACCCGAAAATCATCTTCCGCGATCACTACCTTAATCATTGAAGCCACCTCCCTTTTTAGGTATGAATATTGAAAACATTGCTCCCTCACTGGATGTCTGGCTGATTTCCATCGTCCCACCAAGTTCTTCTACAATTTCGTTCACGTTCGCTAATCCAAAACCTCGGTTTTGACCTTTTTTAGTGGAAAATCCTCTCATGAACAAATACGGCATTATAGAGTCAGAGATGCCAGGTCCATTATCTGTAATTTCAAAAACAATATCACTGCCGAGATCAGTTGCAAAGAAACTCACCTTTTTCTCTTCCTGACTACTTACCGCTTCGAAGGCATTGTCAATGATATTACCTAATATCGTTACCAGCTTAGAACGATTGATATGTTTTGGAATTAATTGAAGAGATGATTCACTATCAATTGAGAACTCTACTTTTTGTTCCGACGCTTTACTTATTTTCCCCAACAGAATAGCCTGTACCGTATCATCTTGAATTTGATCAAATAAGATACGGTTTTGATTTTGGGAAGTTTGAAACTCGCTTTCTATCAAATCTACAGCTTCCTGATAATTTCCTAATTGAAGCAGGCCAAGCAAAACGTACATTTTATTGGTAAATTCATGGGTTTGCGCCCTTAAGTCCTCAGAATACCGCTTCACTTCAGAAAGAGCATTAACCATTTCTCTTACCTCTGTCTTGTCTCGAAAACTGGCAACTACCCCGACGACGTTGTCATTCTCGAGAATAGGTGTGCGATTGACAATGATGACCCGGTCTTTCAGAATCATTTCTTCATTATGTTCAGGCATGCCGGATTCCAGGACACGAAGCATTTGAGTATTCGGTAATATATCTTCGATTGGTTTCTTGTTCGTATCTTCCTCTATATTCAACATAGCTTTTGCTGATTGATTGATCATCGTAACGAGGCCTTGATGATCAATTGCAATGATTCCTTCCTTCACCGAAGAAAGAACAGCCTCCCTATCGCGGTACAGCGAGGCTATCTGGAAAGGCTCAAGCCCCATCGTGTCCTTCCGTATACTTCTAGCCAGCATAAAACTTCCAAATGTGCCGAGAAGAAGAACTGCAATAGAAATACCACCGATATCCATAAATTTCTGCAAGGCAGCTGAGTTGATATCATCAATCAAAAAGCCGACGGACACAATCCCGATGATATCTCCATCATCATCTAAGATAGGTGCCTTGCCCCTCAGCGACGGCCCTAATGTACCTTCTGCTTTTGAGATATAATATTCACCATTTTTCAAAGCACGATCGTTATCTCCGCCAACCATTTGTTTCCCGATTTTCCAAGGGTCAGGGTGCGCATAACGAAAACTATCCTGATTCCCTATGACGACAAACTCTGCACCTATCTCTTTTTGTACGCTTAACGCTATCGGCTGTATAATCTCTGCTGGATCATCCCTATTAAATGCCTCTTTGATGGTCGGCATAAAAGAAAGTGTAGTCGCAGCCTGTAGTGCCAGCTGGCCCATTTTTTCCTCTGTCTCCTGCTTTTCCCAATATGCAAACACTCCAGAGAGTATAATGATAATCGAAACAATTAATGTGATTACCAGCCCAAGGATTTTTGTTTGTAAGGAAACATGGAAACGGCTAGTCATGATGAGAGAACTCCTTTACGTAAAGCGCTTTTATTTTAGTTTATTTTAACATGTCAGGACAGGGTTGAAGCGAAAATAAAAAAAAGCCTCCCCTGATATGGGAAGGCTTTTCACATTTTGCGGCGAAGGACCGATGACCACATTCATCGTTTAGCTTATGCAAGCAAATCCTGTCGTCTTACGCAAATTAGCTCATCGCTCAACTACTATACCACGGCAAAACACCAAACACAATCTTTCTTTTTATAATACTTTACTTAAGAACTCCTGCGTCCGTGGGTTCTGCGGGTTTCCGAAGAGATTTTCGGGTATATCTTCTTCCATGATAATCCCTTCATCCATGAACAATACCCTGTCGCCAACTTCCCGGGCAAAGCCCATTTCATGTGTAACGACCACCATGGTCATGCCTTCTTTGGCAAGGTCCTTCATTACAGCTAAAACATCCCCCACCAGTTCCGGATCAAGGGCTGATGTCGGTTCATCAAACAGCATGATTCTTGGTTCCATCGCAAGTGAACGGGCAATGGCGACACGCTGCTTTTGCCCCCCTGACAAGCTCTCCGGATAAACATCGGCTTTATCGCTTAGTCCGACTTTATCCAGCAAAGGCAATGCGACTTTCTTTGCTTCGTCTTTGCTCAGTCCTTTAACTTTAATAGGCCCAAGGGTGATATTCTCCATGACCGTTCTGTGTGGAAAAAGGTTAAAATGCTGAAATACCATCCCGACCCGGGAGCGTACTTCATTAATATTAACTTTCGGATCCGTAAGGTTTGTGCCTTCAATCAGAACATCGCCGGAAGTCACCTCTTCCAGTAAATTCAGACATCGAAGGAACGTACTTTTTCCGGAACCGGATGGCCCGATAACGCAGACTACTTCTTTTTCTTTAACTTCTGCATTAATTCCTTTCAATACTTCAACGGAACCAAATGATTTATGCAAATCTCTAACGCTGATCATCATACGTCAAGTCTCCTTTCTACCCTTCTCAAGTAAACCGCTGTCGGCACAGTGATGACTAGGTACATGATACAAACCATCGTCAAAGCCTCAAAAGCGGCAAAGGTCGCACCGTAATACTGCTGCCCCATATATAGCAGCTCCCCTACGGCAATAACGGAGAAAAGCGAGGTATCCTTCAAGCTGATAACAAACTGGTTACCAAGCGGTGGAATCATTCTTCTGAAAGCCTGCGGCCAAATAATGTAGCGCATCGTCTGGTTACGAGTCAGACCGATAGATCTTCCTGCTTCCTCTTGCCCTTTATCAATCGAGTAGACAGCACCACGAACAATCTCGGCGATGTAGGCTCCTGCATTGATAGCAATAGCTATAATAGAAGCAGTTATTTTATCAATATTAACTCCTAACAAATCGGAAAGACCAAAATAGATGAAGAGAATTTGTGCAAGAATCGGTGTTCCACGGACGACTTCCACATAGACAGTCGCAATACCGTAGATGATTTTACTTTTAGAAAGACGGGCAAAACCGAAGATAGCTCCGAGGATAAAACCGAAGATCAATCCGATACCTGTAATCAATAATGTCCATACCAGCCCTTCGAGCAGCATGGGCATAACCCGGTAATAGTGGGATTGCGTAATAAAATCCATGAATGTTCGCTCCTTATTCTACGTTTTGTGCATCATATAAATTGACTACAAAAAGAAGATTTTATAATTTCCTAGACTAAAATAAAAGCGCAACAAGCTAATCACTTGCTACGCTTTTAAGATCAGCTATGACTTCTTGGTGACTTGTCTATTATTCAGAGGATTCTGTGCCGTATTTACGCTCACCGAACCATTTTTCATAGATGTCATCGTACGTACCATTCTCTATGATCGTTTCTAACGCCTGGTTAACATCTTCAACCAGCTCGGAATCTTTAGGGAATGCAATACCATATTGCTCCCCTTGCAGAATATCTCCGACAGTTTTCAGTTTTGCAGAGTCATTGGCGACATAATATTGTACGTTCGGAACATCATACATAACAGCATCCAGACGGCCGGACTCCAAGTCCATGTATGCTTCTACAATACCAGGGAATGTTACAAGATCAGCATCCGGATGGTTTGCTTTAATATATTCTTCACTGGTTGTCCCGGAACGAGTACCTACTTTTTTACCTGCCAGATCATCTTCCGACTTTATCTCTTCATTATCTTTATTAACAGCAATCATCAAACCTGCATCGTAGTACGGATCTGAAAAGTCGATTGTTTCTTTACGTTCTTCTGTAATAGTCATCCCTGCAATTCCGATGTCATAACGGCCGGACTGCATTCCACTGACTACCCCATCAAATTTCATAGACTCGATCTCCACCTCAAAGCCAGCTTCATCAGCAATCGCTTTGATCAGATCGATGTCGAACCCTTCCATCTCACCTGTTTCTTCGTTCAAAAATTCAAATGGAACGAAGTTATTATCTGTCGCAACTGTATACTTTTCCGTTGCATCGCCAGTGTTACAACCAGCTAATAGTAGAGCGGATAATACAATTGTCAGTATAAATAAGTACCCTTTTCCTTTTCTCATTTTCTTGTCCCCCTTTTTATGTGCGTAATTAATTATCTCAAAAGTCACGATTAAATAAAATTTTCTGAATAATGAATATTATGTCATATTTATGCAAAATTAGTGATTTTTATAACTTTTTCGGTTGATTGCTAATAATTGCAGCCAATTATTACGTATTACTACTGTTTACGAAAGATTTACAATTTGACGATAACCTGTAAACTATATCAACTAACATTTTTCTAGTATTTTACTAGGATTTTTCACCATATTTATAGAACTAAGTACTTATAAAATTGCAAGGAGTGATAGAATGAACTTCCTGGTTAACTGGATCGATTACTTGATTTCAAGCAAAAAAACATTTATCTATTCTACATTCAGTCTGAAAGAATACTATAAAGTCGTTTCCAAACTTAAATCGTCTTCCATTAAGTACCGTGTAGCCTCCAATGTTCACTTATCAGGTAATACAGGCGTAACGAGTAATAATTATGGCAATGAATATAAGTTTTATGTAAAAAGGGAAGATAAACATAAAGCATTAGAAGCCATTCATTCAAAGAGTTAGATAGGGATGTGACAGAAAGAAACCGCCTGGAGAACCAGGCGGCTTTATACTTTATAATAAATTTTCCTGTAACCGGAAGCAGACAACTTTTGGTTCAGTCATCGATTCAATAGCGTACCGGACACCCTCGCGCCCAATGCCAGAACCTTTGACACCGCCAAACGGCATGGCATCAATCCGGTAATCGCTGCTGTCATTAATCATGACACCACCGACATTCAAACCTTTGATTGCATGGAAAGCATGATTGATATCAGAAGTGAATATCCCTGCCTGCAAGCCGTAATCCACATCATTGGAACGCTCAATGGCTTCATGCAGGTTTGCAACAGGAGTGATCAGGACAACTGGCCCGAATATTTCCTCATATGCGATTTTGGCTGTCTTTGGTACATCACTTAAAACAGTAGGATAATAGTAGCTTCCTTCTCGTTTGCCGCCAGTATGGAGCTTTGCTCCTTTCATTAATGCTTCGTTCACCCAGCTTTCGACTCGTTTGGCTTCCCGTTCATTAATCATCGGACCGACATCCGTCAGTTCATCCATTTTATCTCCGACCTTTAATTCAGACGTGCGACTGATGAACGTATCAAGGAAGCGGGAGTAAACGTCTTTTTGAACGTAGATTCGCTGAACCCCGATACAGTTTTGGCCGACTGCAGAGAAAGCACCGGAGACACAGGATTGAACCGCATCGTTCAGGTTAGCATCGTTCAATACGATTACAGGAGAATTGGATCCAAGCTCCATGCTCACTTTTTTAGGGCCTGCCTGTTCCGATATCTTCTTCCCGGCATCCGGGCCGCCTGTAAAGGATAAAACTTTAACAGAAGGGTGAGTGACGAGTGTTTCACCGATTTCACGTCCTGAACCAGTAACCACGGATAAGAATCCATCTGGCAATCCAGCGTGGACGAAAGCTTCCGCTAACATCAAAGCACTAAGCGGAGTGACAGATGCTGGTTTGACAACAATAGCATTCCCGGCTGCGATTGCGGGTCCGACTTTATGGGCGACAAGGTTCAGTGGATCATTGAATGGGGTAATCGCACCGACAACCCCTACCGGAAACCTGTAATGATAGCCGACACGGTTTTCACTGCCTTCATTTTGGTCAAAATTAATCGTTTCCCCGTTGATCCTGCGCGCTTCTTCGGCACTAATCTGAATCGTCTGGATAGCCCGCTTCACTTCCCCACGAGCTTCATTGATTGTTTTGCTTCCTTCCGAAGCAACTGTTCTGGCAAAATCCTCTGCATTTTCTTTCATATAATTAGCTGCTTCCGATAACACTCGAATCCGTTCGTGGGTTGGCCAGACTGCCGTTTTCATATAAGCCTCTTCTGCTTTTTCAATCGCGGTAAGCATATCCTTACTGCTCCCCAAAGGTACTGAAGCGATTGGACGATTATTTTGAGGGTCAACCACCTCAAATGTTTGATTCGAATGGACCCATTCTCCGCCGATCAGCATCTTTACTGCTTTCACTTTGGTATGCATTTCAACACCACCTTCCTTAAATTTTCGCCGTAGTCTTCTGTCTTTGGTAGTCAATCAGGTCAATCAATAAGGAGAAACCTGTTTCTTTAAGCCCGGCACCTGCCCCCGTCAACATGATTGGTCCTGCCAGATCACATTCATAAAGAATGGCATTTGTTGCACCTGTTACGCCTGCCAAAGGATCATCCGCGTCTAATAATTGTGGTTCAACAGAGGCGGTAACCTCTCCATTCTCTTTCTTCACCTGCGCCAATAATCGCCATTTCTTATTATCTTTCAGGGCTTCATTGACCATTTCAAGCGTCATATCACTGATACCTTTGCATGGGATATCCTTTGATGAAATTGGCGTACCCATTAGATATCCGGAGAGGATAGCCGCTTTATAACGGGCATCATATCCTTCCACATCATTCGTCGGGTCTGCTTCTGCATACCCCAGCTCTTTGGCTTTTTGTAGAGCTGCCTCGTAGGAATTACCTTTTTCCATTTCTGTAAGAATATAATTTGTTGTACCGTTTAAGATTCCTTTGATCTCCGTTATTTCATTGCCTGCAAGTGTAGCTATTGGCATTCTTAATGCTGGCGTTCCGCTCATAACAGTACCTTCGAAGCCCCAGTAAGCCCCGTTTTTCTCTGCAAGCCCACTAAGTTCTTTGTAAGCGAGCGCCACCGGTCCTTTGTTCGTGGTTACGACACTTTTTCCTTTTTCAAACGCTGCCCGGCAATGGTCGATGGCAGGCTGTCCGGTTTCCACATCAGTAAAAGTAACCTCGACAATCATATCGGCATTAGTATGCTGAATTGTTTCCATACTATTGAGTCCCTTGACCACGCCAGGCTCGTCAGGGTAGTTCTCCACATTACCCGTCTCCCTTACTGCTTCGAGCAACTGAGCAACATTTAACCCATCAGGTTTATAAACTGCACCTTTCATCATATCCGAAACCGCAACCACTTCTGCATCAAGGCTATAACAACTTTCCAGCTGCCCCTTCCTCTCCAACAGAATTTCTGCCAGCGCCTGCCCGACACCACCAAAACCGACAAATGCTATTTTAGTCATCGACCTTCCTCCCTTCTTCGATTTGTAACAACCTGTGAGCGCTATTCATTAAAATCGCTGCACCAATTGGCAGGGCGTTTTCATCTATTTGAAAGTCACCTGAATGCAGCTTTCGTTCTGGTGTCCCTTTCTTAGCGCATCCGAGAAAAAACATCGCTCCTGGCTTTTCAGCTATCATATGAGCGAAATCCTCGCCACCCATACCAAATGGCCCCTCATGGATTTTCATATTGGGGTAGAGATGTCTGGCAGCTCTCCTGATCACTTCATTCACCCGTCTATCATTATCTAAAGCAGGCTCTCCAGTTTCGATTTCCAGCACATAAGTTCCACCCAGTGGCGGAATGACATTAGCTACCTGTTCTAATTCCTGGACTAGCCGGGCCCGCATATCCTTCGTGTAGGAGCGTATGGTACCAGTGATTGTCACTTCATCAGGAATGACATTTGCCGTCTCCCCTCCATGAATTTCTCCTACACTGATGGTACCTACGGAAAGTGGGTCTATTTTTCGGCTTATAATACTGTACAATCCTTGTAAAAAGTAGCTCGACATCCAAATCGGATCCGTGGCCAAATGAGGATAGCCGCCATGGCCGCCAGTCGCTTTGATTGTCATGTGGAAATTATCGATATTTGCCATGCTCGGTCCGTCATTCACCTGAATTTCACCTGTCGCATGCCAGGGGCATACATGTAAAGCAAGGAATACATCGATGCTATCCAAAAGTCCGGACTGCAGCATCAATGGTGCCCCGGTTAACCCGGCATCGTTGGTGTCTTCTTCTGCCGGTTGGAAAATGAACTTGATTGTACCCTTTAACCTTCCTGCCTTTGCATCTTCACTTAATAGTCTGGCAGCTCCTAACAGCATAGCCGTATGGGCATCATGACCACAGGCGTGCATTATACCTTGGTGAATGGATTGATATTCCGCATCATTGTGTTCGTTAATAGGCAAAGCGTCCATATCTGCACGCAACCCGATGACAGGGCCCTCTCCATTGCTCAGGGTAGCCACAATGCCATACCCGCCGACATTGGGGTGGATATCAAAACCCCCCATCGCTTTAATCTCGTGGAGAATGTATGCACTCGTCTCTTTTTCCTGAAAACTTAATTCCGGATGGCGGTGCAAATGGCGCCGCCACCGGATCAATTCTGCTTTTATTCGTTCGGCATTCACGGTTGCCGGGTCATGTTTAATTTGCACAGGGACCCCTCCCTATCACCCTTTCACTGTCAAACTCTCTGGCAATGAACGGAATGCTTGATTCAAGTCTTCTTTTAAATCTTCGATATCTTCAATCCCTGCAGAGTAGCGAATCAATCCTTCGGGTATCCCCATTGCCGCCCGTTCTTCCGGCGTACACTCGACATGGCTGGTCGTTCTGGCTGGACCGACAATCGTTTCCACAGCACCAAGGTTAGCTGCACGGTTGGAATACTTAAGCTTAGGCAGTAAATGGCGGACAGTATCCATACCGCCTTTGACAGAAAAGCTCAGCATGCCGCCAAATCCCTTCATTTGCGTCTTTGCAATATCGTGGCCTTTATGCTCTTCCAGCCCAGGGTAGAATACATCATCGACAATATCGATGGTTTTTAAATGACGCGCTATCGCCAAGGCATTTTCATTTTGACGATCAATACGAAGCTTCAATGTTTTCATACCACGGAGAAGCAGGTAAGCCGCCATGGGATCGAGCGTAGCACCGTTGATCTCGCGGTAATGGTACACTTTCTCAACGAGTTCCTTACTTCCTACAAGAGCTCCACCGAGTGCATCGGCGTGACCGCCTAAGAATTTAGTGGCACTGTGGATGACCAGGTCTGCTCCTAACGCCAATGGGTTCTGGTTGACTGGTGTTGCGAACGTATTATCTACAACAACAAGTGCTCCGACCTTTTTAGCCACCTTTGCCATTCGCTCAATATCTGTTATTTTGACGGTCGGGTTGGTCGGTGTCTCGAGATAAAGCACTTTACAGCCTTTCATTACTTCTCTTTCAATCGCTTCATGATCACCTGTCTCACAAAGTTCTACATCGATTTGCTGCTGTGGAAGGAATTCTGTGAAAATTTTGTTCGTGCCCCCGTACGTATCTTTGATCGATACGATCCGGTCGCCAGGGAACAAAAGTGTTCCCAGTGTATTACTGATTGCTGCCATTCCTGTTGAAAAACTGGTCGCTGCTTCCGCATCTTCCAGAATCCTGATCTTTTCTTCAAATGCCTGAACGGTAGGGTTCGTATTACGCCCATAAATGTGCCCTTCTTTATTGCCTACCGCTACTTCATACCAGTCATCCATATCGTCATAACCAAATGATACACTGTGAACTACCGGTACCTGTGTTGCTCCGAAAGCTAAAGAAGCCTTTTCCCCTGCCCAAATCGCCCGTGTTCCGATGTTTGTCTTTTTCATCCTAAATTCCTCCCTTGTTATATTTATTTAGTAAGCCTCTCATAGGCATATCTAGCAATCGCTGTATCCTGGACTCCAGTTCCAGTCAAATCACAAATTGTTATTTGATTTTCAGAACTTCGCCCTTTTTTGCTGCCAGCTGTAATCTCCCCCATTTCAATCGCTTCATCGATCACCCGCTGGCTGTTGCATGCGCGTAGTTCTCCAAGCCTTATGGACTGAGCTACGACATCGCAGACGAATACATCCGCCTTTTCCAATACGCTGCTTTCAAGCTCCTGCTTATGCTCTGCGTCTGACCCCATCGCAGTTATATGCAAGCCAGGATGAAGCCATTCGGCTTTAATCACCGGGTCAGTTGCTGGTGTGGTAGTTATGACGACATCACTAGCCTTGACTACTTCTTCCGCTGTACGGGAGATGGTTACCTCAATTCCTAGCTCCCGCTCCATCTCGTCTTTGTATTTTTCCGCTTTCTCGTGTGTCCGTCCATAGACGAGCAATCGATCAAAGTCCCGGACTAGCTTGAGAGCTTTTACTTGATATCGTGCCTGTGCCCCTGTTCCAATTACACCTGCTGTATTTATATGCTCCCGGGCCAGGTGCTTAGCTGCGACAGCCCCTGCAGCAGCTGTACGCATTTCCGTAAGATAACCGTTATCTGCAAGCACAGCCTGCGGGATCCCGGTTTCTGAACTCAATAACAGCATCATGCCACTGGCGCTTGGCAAGCCAAATTTATAATTATCGAAAAAACCAGAGGAAAGCTTTACGGCGAAGCTGTCATACCCGGCTATATAAGCTGATTTGATATCAACTTCGCCATTATATTCCGGTATATCAATCCGCATTATTGGCGGCATTTGTACTTCCTTTTTCACTAAATCAGTAAAGGCCTTCTCGACTACATCAATAACTTCTTTATCGAGGTGAACGACCTTCTCCATCTCCTCCTTAGCAAACAGCTTCATCACGAGACACCTCCTAGCTGATTTTATCGGTTGGATTGAGGTTCGATGGATCCCGTACAATCAACCCTTGAGGATAGTTGGTAAACCGTTCACAGCCAGTATCCGTAACTCGGAAGGTCTCCGATATTTCAATGCCATAGTGATCAAACCAAAGTCCCGGAATCAGATGGAATGTCATATTTGGCTCTAAAACTGTCTGGTCACCTTTTCGCAGGCTCGCGGTGTGCTCACCCCAGTCAGGGGGGTAGCCCAAACCAACGGAGTAGCCCAGTCTCGATTCTTTTTCCATGCCATACTTCTTGATGCTGTTGCGCCATACTTCCTCAATATCACCGCAGGTTATTCCTGGCTTTATCGCTGCCAGCACTTCCTGAATTCCTTCTGTCACTATCGGTGAAAGCGTTGTCATTTCTTCCGTAGGCGTTCCTAGCGAAACCGTACGGGCTAACGGAACGTGATAACGTTTATAACAGCCAGCCAATTCAATGATGACAGATTCGCCAGTCATAAAGGACCGTTCTGACCAGGTAAGGTGTGGAGTGCAGGTATTTTCACCTGATGGCAGCAATGGTACGATGGAAGGATAATCGCCTCCATGCCCATTCGCCCCTTTGACGAGGTGATAATATATAGTTGCCGCTACATCCGATTCTTTTGCCCCAGCATATATACTTTCAATTCCTTTTTCCATGGCATGTTCGGCTATCTGAGCGGCTCGCTTCATGTATTCAATTTCTTGATCAGACTTAATGATGCGGACACCATTAACTAACAAGTCCGCATTTTTGAAAGTTGCATTCGGCATATTCCTCTTCAGCTGTTCGAATGCTTTCGCCGAAAAATAATAGTTATCCATTTCAACACCGATCGCCCGGTTTCCCTGACCAATTTGATTTAAAATCTCAGCGATGAAGTCCATTGGATGATAGGTATCGGAATGAACGTAGTAGTCAGGATACGAAATAACATTTTCATCATAGATCCAGGTTGTCTTCCTGGCACCGTTCGCATCCTGGAATCGGCCTATCCACAATGGCTGTGCTTCATCGATAATGATGACAAGCATCTGATGGACATAAAAAGACCATGCATCATACCCAGAAAGATAATTCATATTAGCGGGATCTGTGATCAGCAGCACCTCTATCCCTTTCTCTTCCATGCGCTTCTTTGTTTTTTCCAGCCGCCCATGGTATTCTAAAATATCAAAAGGAAGCATCATCATATTCCCTCCTTACGTTAACTGAATTTTTATATAATTCTTACTTCTCATTGTATTCATCAAAGTAAACAAATGTAATGTCCAATATGTATGAACTTTTTCAGCTAGGCTTTATACAAATTAAATAGGCGCTCCGCAAGAACCCATAATGGGTTTCACAGAGCGCCTATATTTTGTATTATTCAAGTTTTTTCAGCATCCATAAACGGACACTAAGTTCCAGCAGGAATAAATCATCAGAGTCGACTAGTGACAAGCCTGTCAGATGTTCTATATTCCGCAGACGGTGTAATAGTGATTGCCGGTGAAGGTTAAGTGCACGTGCCGTCTGACTGACATTGCTATTGTATTTATTATAAACAATGAACGTGTGGATCAGGTCCGTCTGCCGCTTCTTATCATATTCAATCAGCTTCTCCAATGTGTCTTTGACAATTGACGAGATATCCGGATCATGGGAAAGAGCCATAAGCAGCCGGTTGATGCGTGTATCACTGAAAAAAGTCCGTTCCCCTTTTCCATACTGCTGCTTGCCGATATCAAGCGCTGTTTTCGCTTCCTGATAGCTTTTATGAAAGGAATAATGGCCGTCCTTATGAATGGCGATCCCCCATGATATCTCAATACCAGCTAATAAATCATTCAAACGCCTTTCGACCATATCAAGAAATTGGTTGGACGCTTCCATATAAGGATGATGATCCGCTTCCAGATACACAATGACTTCTCCATCTTCAAACGTCGTCATGGTGCTTCTATTCAGCAGCTCGCCAGCCTGATTGATTTCTTTTTGAATATAATAATTACGACTGTGGAGGGAAGAGCCTGCAGAACGATCCGTCTCTTTCAACTTTTGATTCGTTTCGGTAAAACTGATTTCACCCACCATACAGATATACGACTTCGTCAGATCATAACCAAGCAGCTGCCCTTTAGACAACGTTTGTTTCGTAATTTCATTTTCGTTTTTGGCGAGTTCCAGCAAAAAGTTGTCCTTCAAGCGTATTTCGGTCATTTCAATAGCATTTTCCTGCAAAAAATAAAGGGCACAAGCCGTCAGGGCATGCTCTAAAATATTCATGACCAGCCACGTCAACTGGTGGCGGTCATCCGGTTTGAAAATCAAATACCCTTGTTTTTTCTGATTCGATAAAATAGTCAGCTGATAACATGTCTGTTGATCGATGACGAATTCTTCGATATGGTGGTACAACGGATGCTCGCTGAACTGGATATCCGTCTGGGGGATTTGCTGTACCTGCCCGTCGACCTTTCCATTGAATACATCCAGCAGGTGCGGGTCAACATCATGGTTGGCACGGATCCGCTTATTATGATCGCTGATCGCAATCGGTATCTTCGTATTTTCATATAAATAATTAGAGATTTCCTGAAGGCCTTTTCCATTCAGGACAAAGGTAATCAATTCTTGTCTTATTTCTTCGGCCTGCTGTCTTTCAGCTTTCTTTTCAAAACTAATCTCTTCCAGCACAACTTGCAGGATATCTCCAAAACGTATTTCCCACGGGAGGTCGATGAGAATCAAGTCACTTTGCTCAGCGAGCTGTAAAATTCGATCTGGTATATCATAGATATACCGGCCAGTGGCAAATGCCAGGACAGAAGCTCCGGATTGGATGACATCTCTCGTAAATTCTTCCAGTAGCAGGGGGTCATCTTCACAGCCAATTCCTGTACTTAGGACGAATTCATTGCTGCGCACAAAATTTTCAACGGGGGTCTCAATCACCGAAATCCAATCGACCTCTATTTCGTGTAATACCGACTTACCTGTCTTTACCTTGGCTGTTTCCATAATTGGAAGCTGGATGATGTCTTTTACGGTCAATCCCATATCCCCCACCTCACCCTTGTTAAACTAATACTTGCCGGTCAAGGAACGGATCGTGTCGTGATCGACATTGTTTCCGCTGATGACTAGGACAATATTTTTATATTTATTACTTTCTTCTCCCAGCAGCCAGCCAATTCCTGCTCCGGCTGCCCCCTCTATTGCCATTTTATGATATTCCAGCATAAACATTATCCCTTTTGCAATCGAATCCTCTGATACAAGCACGCTCTCATCCATTAATTGCTTCACCATTGAAAAAGTATAGCGATTATCCGGACCAAGACCACCCAGCAGGCTATCGGCTAATGTATCTGCTTCTTTCAAAACGATGGGCTTGCCATGTTTGAGGCTTTCATGCATGACCGCACCCTGCTCCATAGAAACTCCTGTGATATTTATCTGAGGATCGGTTGTCTTTAAAGCCAGACTGATCCCGGCAAGTAATCCACCGCCAGATAATGGAATGATAGCCTGGTCAATCTCTGGACAATCTTCTAGTATCTCTAAACCAATTGTTCCCTGTCCGGCGATCACTTCTGGGTCATCGAACGGCTTGACTACCGTTATGCCTGATTGCTTTTCAAGCTCATAGCAGTATTGCTCGGCATCGTCCTGGTTGTCACCGACGATTTCTACATGGGCGCCAAGCTCTTTCAGTTTTTTCACCTTTTCCTGGGGTACTCTTTTCGAAATACAGACCGTTGCGGGAATATTATTCTTTCCTGCGACATAGGCAACAGCAATCCCATGATTTCCTGTTGAAAAGGTAGCAACCCCTTTTTTTCGCTCTTCCTCGGTCAAAGATAACATTTTGTTTGCTGCTCCCCTTAGTTTAAAAGCCCCTGTCGGCTGCATATTCTCAAGCTTAATATAGACATGAGACCCCATTCTATCAGACAAAGGTTGAGAAAAAAGCAATGGAGTCTTAGTTGCGATTGTGGCAATACGCTTTTTAGCTCTCCAAATATCTCTGAATGTCACATCAGCTGTTTGTACACTTTCCATTCCACCACCCCCAATACCTTTCCTGAATTATATATAAGTATATAATTATCAGTCAATTCTAAATTATCAATTTATGTAAATAAGACAGCCAAAGGATCATACATCCTTTGGCTGTCTTTCTTATTACTTAGCAATTTTTAGAAGCATCAGCAGCTGCCATAGTTAATTCTGAAGAAGGTAGAGGCGTTACAGGGTCTAAGCAAGCAATACCACAGAAGCAATCTAAGTCAACTGTAATACAGATTCCAGTTGCCAGGAAGTCTCTGACAGCATTACCAGGGAAGAAATCACAAACGGTATCTCCGCCTGGTCCAGGGGTTTGCCCACCTTCGTTTACTGGCAATAACAACTCCAATTGTACGCAGCACTCATCTTTATCTACGAATTTTTTCGCTCGGAAGATAGGCGATTCCACACATTGGAACGCAAAGTTTTGAGACATGCCGAGTCGTTGACGAGTTACCCCACTTCCGATAAATGGGTCACAGTCACCTTTACAATATAGAAAGAATGGGATTGTAGTTGGACCATTGCCGTTTCCTACTGGTGAAAGCAAGTCACGAATGGACTGCTCACACCCTGTATCACAACAATCATCTCCTACGCCAGCTACTTCATCTTGTGCTTTGATGATTTTACGAACCGTCTCACATACGCAGGTGTCAAAATCATGTTTTCCACAGCTCATTAAATATCTCTCCTTTTTCTTGATTATTTTACTGCACTAATAATCTATGGAGAATTGACAGTAATGGCTGTACAATCGTCTATTTATCAAAAAAATGGGTGCCTGTTCTGAAGAATGATAGTTGAATAGACAGTTGCACATTGGAATTGCCCCTCGGTGACGGAGTATTTTCGTTCTTTTCCTATATTTTTTCACATAGCTTCTAAGTGAGGAGGTGTGTATTTTGCCAATTATTCAGCAAAAAAGCTATATGTACACAATCAAGCGCGGGGATACATTATATTCGATTGCCCGGAGGTTCGGCAGTACGATTGAAGCGATTGAACAGGCCAACCATTTGTACCCACCTGTTACAGATCGTGGCTTGATTTTCCCTGAAGATGTCCTGATTGTCCCTACCGGGGAACAACCTGCAATTATGAGCTATGTGGTATTTCCTGGAGACGGTTTGCGAGGAGTTGCAGCTTCTTTTCAAACTTCCGTAGAGTTGCTTGCAGGGATTAATAACATCAATAATCCGAACCTTATATATATTGATCAGCTGCTGCTTGTTCCTGCGTTTACGTATGAAGTTGAAACGGGGGACACCCTTTATCGTATCGCCACTCGATTTGGTACAACTATCGAGGCGATTGAAAAGGCAAACAGTGACAGGCCTGGTTTCCAGAGAGACATCATATGGCCTGGCTATCATATTGTTATTCCTCTTCCTACTTCTACAAATATATTTGTTACTACGCCGCTTCCAGGAAACAAAATTAGGGGCGGGCAGCGAGTAGAAGGATATGCCAGGGTGTTTGAGGCTTCCGTCCAGCATCAAGTAAGGGACAATAATAATATAGTCGTTTCCCGGGAACGCTTCACTACCGCTTCCGAGGGGGCGCCTGCTTACGGTTTCTTCAGCAGCACGCTTCCTTTTGACCGGCAGCCAACAAGCAGTACGGGGGAAGTGGGGGTATATAGCAGAAGTGCCAAAGACAACAGCATTCAGGACCTTGTCCGGATTCCGATAACTTTTTAGTACAGAAAAACCCCAATCCTGCTAACAAAGGATCAGGGTTTTGTATAATCAGCTTGCTTTTCTAGCAGCTATTTCTTTATTAAGCATTCCTTTATGTTTTATGATTTGAACGACAAACCAGGCAGTTACTGCCAGCCAGATTACCGAACCGATGATCATGGATGTCGAATAAGCTAACCCGAAGCCTTCAGGAGCATAAAAGATATACGTACTGACAACAGCAGTCATAAATAACGCCGGTACACTGGCAATCCAGTGGAACTTTTTGCTCTGCAGCAAATACATCGCCGCTGTCCATAGCATGACGGTAGCGACAACCTGATTGGACCAGCCGACATAACGCCACAGGAAGCTGTAGTCCATTTGTGTCAATAAAAACGTCGGAATCGCTACAGGGAAGACGAGACCGATTTTAGCCCAGTTTCCTTTCAATTCTTTTTTACTTACTTGCTTCAACAGATCAGCCAGCATCATCCGCGAAGAACGAAGCGCTGTATCCCCTGTTGTGATTGGCAGGATGATAACGCCAAGAATGGCCAGTATGCCGCCCAATGTTCCAAGAGTAGTTGTGCTGATTTCATTGACTACACCAGCAGGTCCGCCTGCTGACAATGCTTCCTGCAGCCCACCAGTGCTCCCGAAGAAAGCCATACCTGCTGCTGCCCATATCAAGGCGATGACCCCTTCAGCGATCATGGCACCGTAGAATACTTTACGGCCTTCACTTTCCTTTTTCAGTGTACGGGCAAGGATCGGGCTCTGAGTACTATGGAAACCGGAAATAGCGCCACAGGAAATAGTAACCATCAGTAAAGGCCAAACTGGCAGATTGTCCGGGTGAAAGTTGCTTACTGTCAAGTTGGGTACCGGGTTATCGAAAAAGAATAAGCCAACTCCGATTGCCACTGCCATGAAAATCAATACGGCACCAAAAACAGGGTAGACTTTACCGATGATTTTATTCACCGGCAAAACTGTCGCGATTAAAAAGTAAGCGAAAATGATCAATAAGGAAGCCAGGAATCCCAGTGGGGTAACTTCCGCCATCAGTTGAGCCGGTCCTGCTGTAAAAGCGGCAGCTACCAGAATCATTAAAGCTATGGATAGTAGATTAATAATAGATTTTGCATGTTTTCCTAAATATTTTCCAACGAGAGTCGGATACTGTGCTCCATTATGCCGAAGTGATAACATGCCTGAAAAATAGTCATGTACAGCTCCTGCAAAAATCGAGCCCACTACGATCCAGATAAATGCAACGGGACCATATAACGCTCCCAATATTGCTCCAAAAATCGGACCAAGCCCAGCGATATTCAGCAGCTGGATCAAACTTGCCTTCCACCAGCTCATCGGCATGTAATCGAAGCCGTCATTGTTTCTGTATGCTGGCGTTTCTTGTTGGTCGTCAATGCCGAAAATTCGTTCGACCACCTTTGCGTAAACGAAATAACCTGTAAGTAATAATGCGATGGATGCAACAAATGTAAGCATCGCTGAGCCTCCCTTCAAATCGAGTGATAGGAAGTATTCTATAACGGAATTAGACAAAAAACAACATCTTTTCTGAAAATTTTATGTATTCTTTCTAATTAACCGCTTACATTTCAAAAACGCCAAAAAGCAGTGGATTTTCCCACTGCTTTTTGGCTATTTTTAATTGGATTCCAGCTTCTGCTTTAATTTTTCTACTTGAGCTTTCAAAATCATATTATCCTGGGTCAGCGCTTCAATTGTTTCTTCTTTTGCCTGCTTCCATTTATCCCATTCTTTACTATCTTTCTTCGAATTTCTTTTACCTTCGAGCTCTTTGGTGATTTTCGTATTCTTATCGTTAAGGGCACGATTGGATTGCTCCAACTCGATGAGTTTGTTTTGGACTTTCTCTTTTTCTTTTAAGAGGTGTTCAATTCTAAAAGTGAGATTTTCCTTCTGAACGCGGAATTCGCTCTCCTGCTTTTGAAGCAGCTCTTGCAATGATTTGTTTTTGATTTGCAGTCGTGAACGGTCACTTTGTTGTTCTGCGATGATTTCTTCGGCGGCACGAAGCTCCTGCTCCATCTTTTCTACCTGGTAATCCAATGCGGCTTTGTCCTCTAGCAGCTGGATATTTTGTTCTTTCAGGTCGTCAAGCTGCGCATAATGGTAGTTTTCCTGATAATCTTTTACCTTTTCTTTATACTTTGCCAGCTCTGCTTTGAAATGAATGATCTTCTGCTGGAGCTGAATCGGATCCCCCATGTTATTTTTATTCATACCGTAACCTCCCATAAATATTAACTTCCTATGCTTGGGCGTATACCATATGTATATGTATAGGATGCCTGGAAGGTTACTGGCCTATTTTTACTTCATGATAATTCAAGAGGCAAAGTCGCCCTGCCTCTGACTGCACATTACCTTATACGTGTTTCAACTTTTCCCTTAACTTAAACTTCTGGAGCTTCCCGCTCGCGTTACGTGGTAATTCTTCAACGAATTCATAGCGTCTGGGCCGTTTATAGCGGGCCAGGCGTTCCGTAGCGGTGCAAAATTCATCCAGTTCTTTGTCGGTAAGAGATCCATCTTTTTTAACAATGTAGGCGACGACACGTTCTCCCCACATTTCATCTGGTTCACCGATGACAGCAGCATCCATCACCTTTTCATGATCGAATAACACATCTTCGACTTCTCTAGAGTAGATGTTCTCGCCGCCGGAAATGATCATATCCTTGACCCGGTCGCTTACCCAAAGGTAGCCTTCTTCATCGAAGGAACCGATATCACCGGAGTGGTACCAGCCCTTATACATTGCTTCTTCGGTAGCTTCGGGACGGTTGTAATAGCCAGGCATCATGCTCGGTCCCTGGACAATGATCTCTCCAAGTTCTCCAGGCTCACAAATATCTTCCGGGTCAGCCGGCCCATCCTCCCGTGTTCGCACAACTCTGACTTCGTGGTTGATTAGAGCCCGCCCGGCTGAACCTGCTTTGTCCAGCTGTTCGTCTTCCGTTAAAACGGTGATTGCAGGACCCATTTCTGTCATGCCATAAGCCTCGAATAAACGAATGCCGAGCTGTTCATGAAGTTTTTTCACCAACGCAGGAGCCATCGGAGCCCCGCCGTACAGTCCTTTATTAAGAGATGTAAAGTCCGCGTCCGATAAATCCTCCTGGAGCATCATATTCCACATCGTGGGAGCGGCGAAAAAAGTGGTGATCGCTTCTTCTTTGACTGTCTGAATAAGCGGCTTAGGCTCGAAATGATGCATGATGATATTAGTGCCCCCCATCATCAGCCGCGGGAAAAAGGCGCAGTGCAGCTCGGCACAATGAAACATTGGAGCCACACTGAGCCCCCTCTCTTTATCCGTCACCTGCATCACAGCTCCCATAATCAGGCCCTGATCGATCATATCACGGTGCGTATGCAGCACACCTTTTGGAAGACCAGTCGTCCCTGATGTGTACATAATGGCATAGACATCATTCTCATCCAGCTCGCAGTCAGGCCTGTCTCGCGATGCTCCTTCGATTTGACCTTGGAAGTTAACGGCAAAGTCCAGTTCATGCTGATCGATTGACCAAAACTGTACACCACGTACTTCTTTCGCTGCCTGGGCCACCTGCTGATGTGTCGCATTCTCAAAAATGACAACTTTCGGTGCCGCATCCTGAAGAATGAAGGTTATTTCTTTTCCGGTTAACCGGAAATTAATCGGATTGAACACTGCGCCTATTTTCATACAGGCGAACAAGGTGGTTGCAAATTCTGCCGTATTGAACAAGACAGTCGAGACTTTATCCCCTTTTTCCACTCCGGCATCTTTCAATGTATTCGCCAGACAATTGACCTCTTCATCCCACTCCTGATATGTCCATCGCTTACCTGACTTTACATCCACCAAGCCCTCTTTATCTGGATATTTCGCTACCGTCTGTTCGAACATACTACGCAAGGTTGGTCCCATCGATTCATCTCCCCTTTTAAAGTTGATTACCAATCGCCTTTAAAATACATCCTTATTTCGGCTGCATTCGAATCGCTCCGTCTAAACGGATCACCTCCCCGTTCAACATCGGATTTCCTATGATACTTGAAACAAGTTCCGCATATTCTGCCGGCTTTCCTAATCGGCTCGGGAAAGGCGTCATTTTGCCAAGCGCTTCACGTGCCGACTCCGGTAATGTAGCGAACATTGGTGTTTCGAACAAACCTGGAGCAATCGACATGACCCGGATGCCGTGCCTGGCAAACTCCCTCGCCACAGGCAGCGTCATACTGGCTACGCCTCCTTTGGAAGCACTATAGGCAGCCTGTCCAATTTGTCCCTCAAAAGCAGCCACGGAAGCTGTATTGATGATTACGCCTCGTTCGTCATCCTCGTTTGCCATATTCGATTGCATTCGCTCTCCCGCAAGGCGGATCATATTGAAGGTACCGATTAAGTTGACCTCGATCACTTTTGAAAATCGCCCTAAATCATGGGCTCCACCTTTCCCGACCACCTTCTCTGCAATTGCTATTCCCGCACAATTGACGACTGCATTGATGCTGCCAAATTGATCAACAGTCAAATCGAGCAACTGATTAATTTCGGTTTCTGAAGTGACATCCGTCGGATGGAAAAGACAACGGTCGCCTAACTCCTGAGCCAAGTCTGCGGCACGCTCCTCATTTCTGTCCGCAATCACCGCTCTTCCTCCTGCTGCTATAATTTTTCTGACGGTAGCTTCTCCAAGTCCAGAAGCTCCACCGGTCACGACTGCAATAATGTTTTCCAACTTCATTTCCTTACTCCTCCAATCTTTCAATGATAGTAGCATTTGCCATGCCCATTCCTTCACATACCGCCTGCAGGCCAAACCGCTTACCCGTCCGCTCCAATTCATGGACTAAGGTAGTCATCAGCCTTGTTCCGGTCGCACCAAGTGGGTGTCCTAGCGCGATAGCTCCTCCATTGACGTTTAATTTAGCGGGGTCTGCCCCTGTCTCTTTCAACCAGAATAACGGTACCGGGGCGAATGCTTCATTTACTTCAAACAAGTCCATATCCTCTAGACTAAGTCCGGCTTTTTGCAGGACTTTATAGGTGGCAGGCACCGGCCCTGTCAACATGAATGTCGGATCCGAGCCAACCACGGAACGAGAAGCTATTCGGAAGCGTGGTTTTAACCCTAACTGCTCCGCTCGCTCCCTCGACATCAGCAGGACAGCGGAGGCACCGTCACTGATTTGGCTGGCATTTCCTGCTGTTATTAACCCGCCCTCTTTAAATGCAGGCTTTAATTCTCCCAAGGTTTCCAGTGAGGTTCCTGGACGGGGACCTTCGTCTGTATCCATTAAATTCACCGTTCCATTTTTATCTTTGACTGGCATGATTTCTTTTTTGAAACGCCCTTCTTTAATAGCGGTTAAGGCTTTTTCATGGCTTTCCACAGCGAACTGGTCGAGTTCCTGTTTAGAAAAACCCCAATGTTCTGCTATTCGTTCGGCTGACAATCCCTGGTTGATGACTTCATAGTTATCGGTTAGACGCCGACTATGCTCTGTCCCTTGAATATTAGAGAACATCGGGACACGAGTCATGTTTTCGACCCCACAGGCAATGACTGTCTCCATGTCTCCACTCGCAATAGCCTGGGCTCCGAAATGGACCGCCTGCTGGCTCGATCCACACTGGCGATCGATGGTGACACCGGGTACTTCTATTGGAAATCCGGCAATCAATAATGCTGTGCGTGCAATATCCATCCCTTGTTCTCCGACCTGCGATACACAGCCTGCTATAACATCCTCCACGACTCCCGGATCAAGTTGCGCCCGGTCCATCAGCTCCTTTAGTACATCTCCTAACAGCTCATCGGGCCGTTTTTCACTGAGCAGACCTTTCCTTCTCCCTACCGGACTGCGAACCGCTTCTACAATCACTACTTCTCTCATCGCTTATCTCCTCCTGTTGTATGTACTCCCTGATGGAGCCATTCGTTTACTATATCAGTCTGGTGTTCTCCTTGTTTTGGTGCCTCTGATATTTTTTCTGGCACTGGATACATTGTGGCCAACTGACTGCCGTTCCGGATGGTCATTGCTCGCTGCTTCCATAATGGATATTGATCCAGCTCACCGATTTCCATCACCGGGGTTAAACAGCAGTCGAGCTGCAGTGAGATTTCCATCCACTCTTCCAATGGTTTAGATAGGAAGTAAGCGCTTACTTGTTCGTAGATAGGAAAACCCTTTTCCGCTCGGACAAATTGGCGGCTGAGCCAATCTTTTCTCCCGGCAAACTCACAAAAAGCACGCCAAAATTTAGGTTCCAGTGCGGCAAGGGTGACGTAACGTCTATCCATTGTTTCATAGAGGTGATAACATACCTTTTCTCCACTGATTTCTTTAATTCCTTTGTGACCACCGTTTTCTTTTGAAATCGCATAGTTGGTATTCATCATCGCATACAGGCCGTCGGTCAAAGCTGCATCAAGATAAGCTCCTTCTCCTGTGCGAAAGCGGTGCACTAGAGCAGCCAGTATCATTTCCGAGGCTGTCAATCCTCCTAGAAAATCAGCGATCTGAATCGAAGGATGTACCGGTTTTCCATGTTCATCCTTCAGCTGGGAGAGCATCCCGGTGAGTGCCATATAGTTTAAATCATGACTGGCCAAATGGTGCATCCCATCTGTATCCTGTCCATATCCAGAGATAGAGCAATAAACGATTGCTGGATTTTGTCTTTTGACCGCTTCATAGCCGAGTCCGAGCCGGTCTATCACCCCAGGACGATAGCTTTCAACAAGAATATCCGCTTTAGCAGCAAGTTCAATTGCCATCCTCCGATCTAGTTCTTTCTTTAAATCCAGCGTAACGCTTCGCTTCATTCGATTATTGGCCGCAAAAACCGTACGGTTCAAACTTCTCGCCGGTTCACCATCAGGCGGCTCTGCCAGCACGACATCCGCTCCTTTTTCAGCCAGTCGTAACGTTGCATATGGACCCGGCAAATACCTGGAGAAATCGAGCACTCGTATCCCCTTCAACATCTTCTCCATCATTGCAGTCCCATCTTTTTAGCGATGATCTGTTTCATAATTTCATTGGATCCCGCGTAAATTGCTGACACCGGAGCATCACGGTACCTTCTGGCAATCTCATATTCTTCCATATACCCGTACCCGCCATGAAGGTGCATGCATTCTGCCGCTACTTTCTTGGTCAGATCGGTGATCCACCATTTTGCCATCGACACTTCTTTGACGACATCTTCTCCTTTTATATGTGAATCTACTACACGATCGAGAAATGTCCGCCCGATTTCCACCTCTGTTTCCAACTCTGCCAATTTGAATTGAGTGTTTTGAAAGGAAGCGATACTTTTGCCAAATGCTTTTCGTTCTTTGACATATTGGGTAGTGATTTTCAGCATTCTCTCTGAAGCGGCTATCCCCCCAATAGCGACAATCAACCTTTCCTGCTGCAGGTTTTTCATTAAGTAATAGAACCCTTCGCCCTCCTTACCTATTAAATTATCAGTTGGAACCCTTGCATCCTCAAATATCAATTCAGCTGTATCCTGGCTATGCAGGCCGATTTTATTAAGCTTTTTCCCTTTGGTAAATCCGAGGGTATTCTTTTCTACCACTAACAGGCTGACTCCTTTATGAGCAGGGTCAGCTTTCGGGTCGGTTTTACAGACCACTAGCACCAAATCAGCCTGAATGCCATTGGTAATGAACGTTTTTTCTCCATTTACTATGTAGTCTTTTCCATCACGGAGAGCAGAGGTTTTGATACCAGCCAGGTCGGAGCCAGCACCAGGCTCTGTCATTGCAATAGCGGTAATTATTTCCCCCGAGGCACATTTAGGGAGCCACCGTTTCTTTTGCTCCGCTGTCCCATATTGTTCTAGATACGGTACCACAATATCATTATGCAGACCGATACCGATCAGCCCGGTTCCCACTTTTTCCAGCTCCTCATTGATAACAACCGAATAGCCGAAATCAGCCCCAAACCCTCCATATTCCTCATCCAGCCACGGACATAGACACCCCAGGTCCCCCATCTTTTTCCAAAACGATCGTGGAATAAGTCCGTCTTGCTCCCATTCATTAAAGTAGGGATAAGCTTCTTTTTCTAAAAATTTTCGCAGCGACTCTCGCAAAATTTCATGTTCTTCTTTTATGTAAGCTGCCTTCATAGTCCTCCCCCTTACCCATAATTCGATTGAATTTTCTGACTATAATTAGTTTACCTTATCTTCCAAGGAAGTGGAAATGGTTATTCCTGATTATTTACCATATAAAAGTGCGTATGCTGTCTTCCGACTTAACTCAGCACTGTTCTGACGTGTCTCGGGAGTGTTCTTCCCTAACGGGTTAACCTTCTTACTTAACTTTGTTATGTTCTGCCCTAACGCGCAAAACTTCTTACTTAACTCAATCAAGTTCTCCCTTAGCCATTACTCGCAAAAAAAGACAGACATGCACATGTCCGTCTTTTACGCGAATATCTCTTTTTTACGGTAAACCATACCATCGGCAGTTGCTAATAGTTCCCCTGCTTCATTCCGGACGATCATCCGATATAGACCAAGCTTAGGGTTTTTCGATTCCTCTGAAGCTGCGGCTATGATCTTGTCCCCAAGCATACCCGCCCGCATATAATTCATATTGACGTTAATACCTACCGCAGTCTGCCCATAGGAATTACTGGCAATAGCAAACGCTACATCTGCCAAGGAAAATAAGACTCCACCATTGGCTGCTCCGTGAAAGTTCATCATGTTTTCGGTGATTCTCATAGAAACTTCCGCTTCCCCTTCCCCCACTCGATCAATTTCTATCCCTAGAAAACGGGCATAGGGATCTTTGGATACACGCTCTACAATTGCTTCTTTCATTTTATCCCCCCTATAGTACGAGGGGGCCACGCTTTACGAGGCCCCTCCCATTTCAATTATTCTTTTAATGTCCATTCACCAGCAGATACTTCCGCCAATACCATGCTGTCCGCTTCCAAGCCATTATGGTCGTCTGCACTAAAGGTGAAAATACCAGTGGCACCGACATAGCCTTGTACATCATTCTCTAAGTATTCTCGAATAGATTCTCTATCCGTTGCTCCAGATTCAAGAGCGTCAACGATCAACATTAAATTATCATACCCATAGGAACCAAAGTTGGTAGGTGCGCTATCATATTCACTCATATAATCATCGTAAAAACTGGAAATCACGTCGTATTGCTCGTCGTCCTCAGGTATTTGTGTCGGGAACAATAATTTACCAGTCGGAATCGTCACCCCTTCTGCTGCTTCACCTGCTAAATCGATAAATGATTGGTTCGCAATCCCATGGCTCCCGATATAAGGGATATCCAGCCCTAGTTCTTTACTGTTTTTCGCAATGATTGCTGGTCCAGGGTTAGTTCCCCAGACAATCATCGCTTCCGCATCAGAGCTGTCGATCTTCGTCAATTGCGTTTTCATATCTGGGTCATCCGTGTTATAGCTCTCTTTAATTACAATTTCCATGCCGTAGTCTCCTGCCAGAGCTTCCAGTTGTTCTACACCGCTTTCTCCGAATGCATTGGAATCTGCTAAAATAGCAATTTTATTCATTCCTTCGTTTTGAAGATGCATGTAGATACGCTCAACAGCATGTGCATCTGAGTGTGGGGTTTTGAATACCCACTTCGCTTCTTCAACAGGAGAAATGATGCTTACCGCAGCACCTGCAGAAACTAAAGGAACCTCATTATCCATTGCAATTCCTTTCATTGCCAGACTTGCACCACTGGTTGTAGAACCAAGTACAGCTACAACGTTTTCATCATGAATCATTCGATTCATTTCTTCCATTGCTTTTTCCGGTGTTGATTCGTCATCTGCTAAAACAATTTCAACTTTCTTGCCATCAATGCCGCCCTCTTCATTAATTTTCTTTTCAAGCAGCTTCGTAGCATTCCATTCAGGTTCTCCTAGTGGACTGCCTGCCCCTGTTTTAGAATATATAGCACCAATCTTGTATACGTCCGCATCGCCTTGAGCCTCCGTGTCACTACATGCTGCCAATCCGAGAACAACTACCATCATCAGCAAGAAACCTACCCATTTTTTCATAAAATCCCCTCGCTTTTTTTAGTGTACAATTCATCCAACCGTGTGGCCCAAGAAAACTTCTTTCACTTCTGGGTTATGAAGCAGATCGTCTGCTCTCCCTTCTTTTACAATACTGCCGTGAGACATTACATAACCCCGGTCAGCAATTTTCAAAGCCGCACTTACATTCTGTTCGATCAGCAAAATAGTGACACCAAGCTCATCCCGCAACTGTTTGACGTAGTTCAACACTTCTTTGACAATCAATGGTGCAAGCCCAAGTGATGGTTCATCTAAAAGCAGTAAATCAGGTTTAGCCATGATTGCCCTCGCAATTGCAAGCATCTGCTGCTGCCCGCCAGAAAGTGTCCCTGCCAGCTGTTCTTTGCGTTCTTCCAGGATAGGAAATAATGCAAACACCTTATCTATCTCTCTGGCAACCTCTTTTTTTCCGGTTTTTTTATAGTGATGATAAGCTCCTAGAGATAGATTATCCAATACGGACATCGTCCCGAATACTTGCCGGTGCTCAGGCACCAAAATCAATTTATTTTGGACAATTTTTTCTGCTTCCATCCGTTCAATATTTCTATTCCTATATAAAACTTGTCCACTGTCAGATTGCAGGAGACCTGCTATATTTTTCAGCAAAGTTGTCTTCCCTGCGCCATTGGCACCAAGCAACGCGACAATTTCGCCATGGTCGACATGAAGATGGAGATCATCCAAGGCTTGAATCGGACCGTAGCTGAATGAGACCCCTTTAATTTCTAAGAGCGGCTGATTCATACCGTTGCCTCCTCCTTCTCTTCATCGTTACCGAGGTAGGCTTCAATGACTCGCGGGTCATTCTGTACCTCGTTTGGTGTACCTTCAGCTATTTTCTCGCCTTGATCTAAGACGATAATCCGATCGCTGACCCGCATCACCAGATCCATATCATGCTCGACTACGAAAATCGAAACTCCCCGATCCCGGACTTTAAAAATCAAATCACTCATTTCTGCTGTCTCCTGGTGATTTAATCCAGCAGCAATTTCATCCAGCAGGAGCAATTGGGGTTTGGTAGCAAGTGCCCTGGCAAGTTCCAGCAAACGCAGTTTTCCCAATGGAAGGCTGCCAGCCTCTACCGCTGCTACATCCTCTAACCCGACAAATTCTATCTCTTCCCATGCCTGCTGATAGATTGTCTCTTCTTCTTTCTTTGCTTTTGGTAGTTTAAACGCCGCGGATAAAATTCCGGATGATGTACTGGTATGTAATCCGACCATGACGTTTTCCAATACTGTCATTCGTTTGAATACCTGCAGGTTTTGAAAAGTCCGGGCGATACCAAGCGGCGAAACTTTGAAGGCAGGCAGACGATCTATCCTTTTCCCTGCAAACCAAATTTCTCCTTCTGTCGGCGGAAAAATAGCGGACACCATGTTGAACAACGTACTTTTCCCTGCACCATTAGGGCCAATCAATCCAATAACCTTTCCAGATTCAAAAGAAAAGGACACTCCTTTGTTGGCAACTACTCCTCCAAACTTCCTGGTCACATTCTTCACTTCTAATAAATCAGGCACGTTGATCCCCCTTTACAGCAGTGATATTGCCTGCTTTCTTTTTTCTGCCTGCATACTCCAGAAGCGGCTTCAATTTCGCTGCAATCGCAGGAAACAATCCTTGAGGGAGGAATATGACGACAAGCATTAATATCAGTCCATAAAGCACATGTTCAAAATCGCTGGTTATAAACGATATCTTAGAGCCTAAAGCCTGTACAAAAGAGCTGATAGCGGTAATTAATAAAGCACCGAAAACCGCTCCCCATACACTTGTCGAACCTCCAAGTACAACCATCGT
Source organism: Thalassobacillus devorans (assembly GCF_011761345.1). Taxonomy (GTDB): domain Bacteria; phylum Bacillota; class Bacilli; order Bacillales; family Halobacillaceae; genus Thalassobacillus; species Thalassobacillus devorans. The sequence goes on along the minus strand of NZ_JAASRY010000005.1, from coordinate 276,008 downwards.
CAAAAATAAAATCGACCCATCGAGACCGAATGATCCAGGCGAAATACTATAGGACATATGAGCGAACAGCCACCCTGCAATCCCTGCAAACATGGCACTGATAATAAACACTTGCATCTTATAACGCCCCGTATCTACTCCCATTGAACTGGAAGCGACTTCACTATCATGAATTGACCGTAATGCCCTTCCTATCCTGGAGTGAATGATATTCAGGGATAATACGATGACAAGTAACGCAAAAGCCCACACCAGGTAGTAATAGCTTATCCCCTGAGTAAAAGTGAAGCCAAAAAACTCAATCTTAGGAATGCCATAAAAACCAGAAGCGCCTTTTGTGAACCCTTTCCATTCAACAAGCAGAACATGGATGACTATTCCAAATGCCAATGTAGCCATCGCTAAGTAATATCCATGAAGTCTTGCCATCGTATGTCCTAATATATAGGCGATCAATGCCGGAGCTGCTATCGCTATCAGGAGAGACAACCATGGACTAAGTCCGAAAGTAGCAGTCAATATTGCTGTCGAATAAGCACCAACTCCATAAAAAGCTGCTTGTCCTAACGAAATTTGACCAGCAAACCCCATCAAAAGACCAAGCCCGACTGCGACAATCGTATAAATGCCCGCAAAAGTTGCTTTTGTAATCATCAAGGAGGTGGAAAGCAGGAATGGGAGAATAAGTATCAGCACTGTAAAGGCAGCTATCCCCTTCCAGCTCATCTGTTGTATTCCTTTACGTTTCACTTACAGACCTCCTTTTCCAACATTCTTTTCGCCAAGCAATCCATAGGGGCGAATTAATAGAAGCATCAACACGAAACCGAATGCGATCGCATCCTTCATTCCAGAACTGATGAAACCAGCCCCAAGTGATTCAATCACACCAAGCAGCAATCCACCGAGTACTGCACCTGGCGCACTCCCAAGCCCGCCCAGGATTGTAGCTGAGAAACCTTTGATCCCCAGCATGACTCCCATGTCATAAGCAGGAAAAATAATAGGAGCTATTACAAGTCCTGCCAAGGCCCCTAAACCTGCACTAAGCGCGAATGAAAAGGAGGACATTTTCTTAGGACTCACCGCCATCAGCCTGGCAGCGACCGGGTTCACCGAACAAGCACGAAATGCTTTCCCTAACATTGTTTTCTCAATCAACAGGAATAAACCAGCAACTATCGCAAGCATAAATACCATCACCCAAATGCTTTGAGGGGTAATTGTCGCGCCCATTACATATACGGGCTCATTGCTTGCAAACGAATCAACTTTTACAGAACCTTTGCCCCAAACCATACTGGCAATACCACGTATGAATATGGCTGCTCCGATAGTAAGGATAATAAGACTTAAAGCATCTGCCCCCTTCGCTTTTCTGACAATTGTCCGTTCTAGCAACCATCCGATCATGATTACTATCGCAATCGTCGTTAAAAAGGCAATCAAATATGGGATTCCAAGTTTCAATAAAGAAAACATGATCATCCCGCCAAGCATAACAAATTCACCCTGGGCTAAATTGATGACTTTGGTCACGCTGTAAATCGTAACAAACCCAAGTGCGACAATGGCATAAATACTTCCTATCGTTAAGCCTGAAATTAAAAACTGCACCGAATCTGCCACTGAACCATCTCCTCACCCGTTTTTATATTACATTTTTATAACCAATCGTATATATTCATCATGTATTTCTCTTTAAACTTCGATTGCATCTGTAGTCCGATCCACAATCCGCACCGCCTTACCTTCTGAGCGGGGAACTGATTTAGGACCAAGCACTTTGACATCTACGGAAATCAGGCAATTATTTTTCATGACTTTCTGAATGTACTTGCCCAATTTCCGCACATCCGGGTGCGTCAAATCCTCCTGGATACGGGCATAGAATGCTTCTTCCACTTCCACTTGAAGCTCTACATGCTGCATGCTTCCTTTTTTGAAGACATGAAGCTGATAATGCGGGACGATTCCGTCCACCGTCAGAAGATAATGTTCAATCTCAGATGGAAACACATTAACGCCACGAATAATCAGCATGTCATCAATACGGCCTTTTACTCGGGACATTTTCACAGTAGTTCTTCCACATGCACATTTTCCACGCTCCAGGGAGGCGATGTCGCCAGTACGGTAGCGAATTACAGGGAATGCTTCCTTGGTCAAACTGGTAAACACCAGCTCACCATCCTCCCCATCTGGTACTGGCTCCAGGGTGTCTGGATCAATGACTTCAGCCAAAAAATGATCCTCGGCAATATGTAACCCGTCCTGCACTTCATGGCATTCCATCGCTACCCCTGGTCCTAATACTTCGCTCAAACCATAAATGTCGCAAGCCTTAATGTTGAATTTATCCTCCAAAGTCTTCCTCATTTCTTCCGACCATGGTTCCGCCCCGAATATCCCATATTTTAATGAAGTGGAACGAGGGTCTTTCCCTGCCTGCTCCATATGCTCCGCTATGTTCAACAAGTATGAAGGGGTGCCGCATATAACTGTCGGTTTGAAATCTTCAATCAAAGTGATCTGCCGCTCAGTATTTCCTCCTGAAATCGGCACAGTTGCCATACCCAGTTCTTCACTGCCACAATGCAGACCTAAGCCACCAGTAAACAATCCATAGCCATAGGCGTTATGAAGCACTTCCCCTGGCATGCCGCCACCAATCGTGATAGCACGTGCCACTAATTCGGACCACATACAAATATCATTTTTGGTATACCCGACAACAGTAGGTTTTCCGCTTGTTCCTGAAGAAGCATGTAATCTGACCAGCTCGCTTCGGTCTACCGCGAATAACCCAAATGGATAATTATCTCTCAAGTCCTTTTTTTCAAGAAATGGCAGTTTGGTCATATCGTCGAGCGACCGGATGTCTTCCGGCACTAAACCAGCTTCATCAAACTTCTTTTTGAAAAACGGCACCTTTTCATAAACACGAGTAACAGTTTCCTGTAGCCTTTTTAATTGGAGTTCCTTCATTTCATTTTGTGAAGCGCTTTCAATTTCGTGCAAAATCATGCCCCATCTCTCCCTTTTTAAAAATTAGAACCAAAACTCCCCTCCAACAAATGACTATTAAATATAACGTAAAAAACACGACATACATATATAATGTTATTTAACAATAAATCTACCGTTAAAATAATGGAAAGTCAATGTTATTTTCGAATTTTCTGAAATTAATACCGATTACTTATTGTATTATTCCTTACCAGCTTACGATTTGGGTAGATATAAACTTGTACGCAATAGCTTTTGACATTGTCGTAAAAATAAAGTATTTTAAGCGGAGCAGGTACACAAAGTTTCACCGGTACCTTTTACAGGGAATGATTAAGGGAATTGAATTTCGGGAGTGAACAAGTTTGAACATTCTATTGACTGGCTCCACCGGTTTTCTCGGCGGCAAACTTATGAAAGAATTAATCCACGGGACAGACCATCATCTATATATCCTCGCAAGAAACCTTGAAAAAGCAGAACGAATGAAAGCCGTCTTCCAGGAGGAAGATCAGCATCGCCTTCATCTTATTACCGGCGACATCACGCTGCCTTACTTTGGCTTACAACCTGATATGGTAAACTATCTGACAGGAAAAATAGACTGTATTTACCATTCTGCAGCTTTGGTGAAATTCGATGAAGCACTGCGCAATGAATTATTTGCCATCAATTATGATGGTACGAAGCATGCATTGGAGCTCGCTAACCAACTTTCTGTCCGTAAATTTTTCTATGTAAGCACCGCTTACACGGTAGGAAAACGCCATAGAGGGGTTGAGGATCTGTATCCAGAAGATAACAGCTATCATAACCCTTATGAAGAGAGTAAAGTAAAGGCTGAACATCTGGTTTTCAGCTATGGCAATGATATGGAGGTTGCGATTTTCCGACCTTCTATCATTGTGGGAGATTCAAAAACAGGGGAAGCGGATTCGGAGTTCACCCTCTATGGATTTATGCGGGCGTTGGAAATTTTCAAGCGTCGTATGGACAGAAAAAAAGAGGATGATCGGCAAACGACCTATCGAGTTGTCGCTAATCCAGCTGGCACCTCGAATTTTGTCCCAGTCGATTATGTAGCAGAGATATTAGCGCTTGGATTGACGAGAGCAGAACCATACGGAATTTATAATATTACCAATCCAAACCCTCCGACCAACACTGAAGTGCTCGATCTGTTCCAGGATGCGTTGGGTTTCCACCGATTAACTACGGTAGATGACCATCGGCATTATGAACTTAGTCCAGAAGAAGAAAAATTGAATGATATGATTGATACATTCAAAGTTTATCTGGCCAGTGATATCACGTTTGAAGATGATAATACCCAACGGTTGATTAGCGGCACTGGTACGAGACACCTTCACATGTCTCGAGACATGCTTGAGATGATCATTCACGCCTATTTTACGTTCGATTGATAAGCACAAAAGGGTTGTCCCAGAGAGGGCAACCCTTTTGTCTATTTCCCTTTAAAATTGGCAGGCCGCTTTTCCTTGAATGCTTCCAGTGCTTCGATGCGATCTTCTGTCGGAATGATTACTTCATAAGCCTTCGCCTCGATCGCCAGGCCTGTATGTATATCTACATTGCTCCCATGATTAATCGCGTACTTAGCCTGGGTGACAGCCAATGGCCCATTCCCCATAATTTCCTGAGCGAGAGAAGTCGCCCCCTCTATTAAGTCCTTCTGACCATATACCTCGTTAACCAGCCCGATATCCAACGCTTTCTCTGCATCGATTTTGCGAGCGGTCAAGATCAGTTCTTTTGCCCGTGACGTTCCAACGAGCCTTGATAATCGCTGTGTTCCCCCAGCTCCAGGTATAATCGCCCAGCTTACTTCGGTTAGCCCCATGACAGCACCAGAAACGGCATACCGGAAGTCACAAGCGAGCGCTAGTTCAAGACCGCCTCCCAGGGCATAACCATTAATGGCTGCGATTGTGGGTTGTGGAAGTTCCTCAATCGCTGTAAAAACTTCCCTTATTGCCCGGACATTGCGGCGTACCTCCTTTTCGGAGAGTGTCCGGCGCTCTTTCAAATCAGCTCCGGCACTAAAGGCTTTCTCTCCTGCTCCTGTGATGATAACCGCCCGAACTTCCTTATCCGCCTGGAGGCTTTCTACAATTTCTCCTAGCAATACAAGCGTTTCATAATCAAAACAGTTCAATTGATCCGACCGATTGATAGTAATCCGGCCGAGATGTCCATCTTTCTCAAACAAAACTTTGCCCATGAAAATCCTCCATTTTTTAAAATTAAATAGTATCACTTCTGTTATTACGAGACATGCTCACATAATTAATTCGACATGCATCGCATTTCCCCTTTTTGAAAAGAAAAAAGCTGACAGTTGGTCTCCTGTCAGCTTTCCTTATTCTTCCACACTTCCGTGCAGCATCGCATAATAATCAACTTTTTCATCAGAAGTCGTAAATCCGTGTTTCCCATCATCGTAGGCAATTAAAACATAACCTAGTTCACTTTCCAGTTCCATAATCCTTCTTGTCTGCTCTTCCGTCAGTGATGCTATATCCCACTCCATAGTCTCACCCTTCCTTTTTTAATCTAGAGAATCCAGCTCAATTTCTTGCGGCAGTTTCTTTGTTGCTCCAGGAATTTTACGTGATTCGAAATCCACTACATCAGAAGAATAAACTTTGATACTCACTTGTCCATTTATCACGTTTGTCCGGATCAGCAATGGTTGGTTGTACACATTTTTAAAGGTGAAGTCTGGTCCATACCAGCTTACGGTAGCATCTCTTCCTTCAGGAACATAAGGGACTCGCTTGCTGTGGGAATAGCGCTCAAGAATCTTCACTCCGGCATTATCCACTGCATTATACATTGTGGACGAAATTTGACAGATCCCTCCGCCTATCCCTTCTGTCACTTCCCCTTTGACGATAACAGGGGCAGGCTTATACCCTTTCTCTTTTGTTCGTTTGCCAACCACTTCATTGAAAGAAAATGTTTCTCCCGGAAAAACCACATGGCTGTCAATTGCTTCAGCAGCAAGCCGGATATTGTGCGACCGCTCTTTGTTTTTAGGGTTGAAATAGGTGACATAACTTCCAATTTCCTGTGTTCGGATATTTGCCAGCAATTCACTGTCCACTTTTGGATGAACAGGCAGTTCCGGTACCTCGATTTTCGAACTTCCACTCCCGTACAAATAGCTGAACAACCCTTCAATGAATTTCTCACGATTCAACTGGCGTCCAACTTTCTCCTGCTTAATATTCCCGTCCTTCTCGATTTTGGCATTTCTTGCCTGTTCATGTACCTCTCTCTCCACCTGTATGACCAGTTGCTCAATTTTTTCGAAGTTAAAAAAAGGATCAAGCAGTTCGTTTTCAATAAATTGATGACGGTTGATGTGCTGAATCACTTCATCATCGTGGGTTATCGTTAAATCTTCATCATAAGCCATTGGTTGTATAAAAAATAAAACTGTTACTATCACATTCAGCATAGGCATCCTCCCACGGATAGTATGGCAAAGATACGTATCGTTCATGTGAAAGAGACGCACAAGTTAAATTTTGGCAGCACAAAAGTGCAAGCGCCTTGCTAGTAATGACGTTCGACTAAAATCGGCACGTCCTGTGCCAACGTCGAACTGACCTGCATCCTGCAGGCCTCCGACAAGTTTAAGACAAGCCTCGGCGTGACGTTTCCTGTACTTTTAGACCGATTATTTTATAAAGGATTAAAGTATAAGTAAAACTAAGGCTTTAGCCATAAAACATTGGCGATAAGCCAAGTTTTTCTAATCACAGAGAGGTTTGACTTAAGACCTCGAGGGGGTAGGCGCTGGCCGATGAAAACGCCACGTCCTGTGGCGTCATCGGCACTAGCACGTCCTGTGCGTCGGAGCTGGATGTGACCCACCGCGTAAAATTATTGACAAAAATTTTCTAGGCATTAAAAAAGGAGAAGGGGTAACCTTCTCCTCAGCTTGTATCCAGACTCTTTGGTAATTAAAGAAGAGTCAGCTGCTTCTTTTCATAGCCTGCAGCTCTTGTGAACTTTCCTCGTACTTTTCCCAATTTATTAACTTCTCTAACAGGATGGCCACCAGTACTCCAACGATAAAACCATTCGAGACGAGCGGCTGTAATAATACTGGGAGCTGATTAAACAACGAAGGATCAACAAACATGATCCCTACACCTACAAGTACCGGTCCTGCCAGGCGATGAATCGTAACCGAGTTAAACTGATATCCGCCCAGGCTCTTCAGGGAAGTGCCGAAAAGTTGCAAATAAGCGACAAACAATACCGCATTTCCAACCGTAATCGGCAAAGTTGCCAACACCCCACCAAGGGCAGGGATGATACCTAATAATGACATCAGTCCTCCCCCAATCAGGAACGGCTTACGATTAAAAATGCGGGTGCTTTCCAAAAATCCCACCGACGATGCAAATGGGGCATAAGATACAAGCCCGAACACACCCGCTGTCACCGAATAGCTCCCGGTAAGCATGTAAGATCGGAGGAACTGTCTATCAGTCGGGGCTTTTCCTAATAACTGAGAAGCAGCACGAACGGAAGCAATCGTATTGCTTAGATTAATCATACTGGCTAAAAAGGTAATCAGGATAATCCCTATATTAAGGTTAGGAGAACCGAACGGGAACAACAGCAACCCACCATTCGATTGAATGGCAGTTCCCTGTTCAGAAGGGAAAAGCATCAGATAAAGCACCCATCCAGCAACCATTCCAATTAAAATTGCAAAATTACTGACGGTAGGCTTACCTTTTATCTTCAGCAGACTGACAAGAATGACAACTCCAAAAGAAAACAAGCTGACAGGTATATTAAGAGTATCTTCGTTACCCACTTTCAGCATGCCCTCAAAGAAGATAAGTATCAGTTGGAAGGTCAATAAAAACAAATAAACACTCATCACCATCGGCGTAAATATCCGCTGGATAAAAGTAAGCAAGTTGAATAAACCCAATAAAAGCACGACAACACCTGCAAGAATCATACCTGTAGCAATGCCGCCGCCAATGGAAGTCAAACTCATCCCCATTGCTGATGCCGCAACGCTAAGGTTCAATATCAACCCCCATATGACGCCAGAAGGCCCCTCCATAAGTGGATAGCGGTGACCGATCCACCCTTGCAATACACAAGCTATTCCTGTAAAAATCAGTGCGCTTCTAAGGATGGAGGCAATTTCTTCTTGAGGCAATCCAAAAGCAGCCCCTACCGAAATCGGTACCACTACCGTATTTGCAAAAATGAAAAACAACCACTGCAGTGATGCAGCAGCTGTCCCCCATGATGAAAGCCGATTCATCAAATCACCTCTTCTTAATAACAGTTACATTCTTTTCATTCTACTACTTTTTTCAGCTTCCAACCATTTTCCATAGTAAAACAGAACCTTTCTCCTATTAGACCGATGACCTTGGATAGAGGACCAGCTTATTTCCAAAAAAGACTGCCTCACACCGTTTAGGAGGCAGTCTTACGATTAACCGATATATATTCCTTTTTTCAATAAATTCATTTCCATTTGATAGGTCTCTATTGCCTGCTCTTCAGACAACCCCTGGGCGAACTTCTCTACGAAGTTGCGAAAGGTGACCGCAGTGAGAATCTGCATGATATGATATAACTCCTGGTCCCCCGCAATATTGAGTTTACGTTTATCTATTTGAGCACTGACTTCATTGAAGTCATCGATACTTTCCTCATCGCTGAAAATCCCAAGAAAACTATGTTCAACCTTGTGTGTCATATTAAGAAACGCATTCCTCATGAAGTTGATATGCTCCTCCTCATGAAGCATACATTCGAACATGGCAACCATCGCTTCAATCAGGTCACCATCATGATCTTGCAAAAAAACGATGAATTTGTCCTTCCGCTGCTTCGCCATTTTGTCGAGAAGGTAAAAGTAGATGTCTTCTTTCCCTTCAAAATACTGATAAAAGCTGCCGCGTGGTATTCCGGCAACTTTGATGATATTTGCTATCGAGGCTTCAAATAATGGGACACGGGAAAATTCTTTCTCCGCTGAGTGTATCAGAATCTGTTTCTTTTCTTCCGGCAAATTAAAAAATGTTTGTCTCGGCAATGTACTCCCACCATTCTCTATGTAAAGAAACACCAGCAAGTGGTGTTTCTTTTTCTAAAACCCTCTATATAAATTAAGTTTTTCCTGTCTCTTTTCTTCTTCTAAAAACGCTACAAAATGCTTCATTGCATTAATCGGCTGGGATTTCACCTGATCTGTATAATCCTTCTTGGCCTGTTCGGTGGCAACATCGCTTCTCCGGATGCGTTCCACAATGTAACTGACGCTGCGCTCCTGGATTTCAATTTGTTTATGCTTTGCTTCCTTGGACAATGCCATGCCAACGGCTCCAATTAGAGCATAAATACCTACAGAGATCCAGTTAACCTGTTCGTCAGGCAGCATAAATAACACTGTCAGCAAGTTCACTACTGAAATTGCTATTAAAGGGAAAGACAAGAAAACATATTTAGCTGCTTTTTTAGTAACAGGAGATAGGTTTCTCTCTAACTCCTCCACCTCTTGCTTGACAGAATTCGGCATATCCGTCATGGAAAAATTCATATGATTTCCCCTTTTCTTGTACTTTAATCCTTTAACAAAATTAAACTTTGGTAAAGGATAAGAAATGAATGTACTATTCAATCTTCCCTTTGCGCCAGTTCCTTAATCATTGGTTTTTTACAAAGTTTAACATCTATTCCTTTACCACGTAAATCAAAAGCCAGCTTCTTCAGTCTCTCTACATATACAGGTTTGATTTCCATATGTGTATGCACCTCAATGTGACATTATGTCATGCTATACTACAATAATATATGACACGGTGTCACAAGTCAATGTTTTGCGAGAGATTGCGGAAGTTCTAACCATCTATAAAATAGTGAACAAGCTTAGTTAATTGTCGGGTGGATTGGTACAATAAATCTTCAGCTTCTTCTATACAATCAGCCAGTGAACCCGGACGCTGTAAAATAGAAAAACACCCGCTGAAATTTTTCTCCCATATATACAAATCACCAGCTAAGCTTCCTGATAACAAAATGATCGGTTTATTTAATTCAGTTGCAATTTCGGCAACATAACCTGGCGCTTTTCCATATAAGGTTTGTTCATCACTCTGACCCTCTCCTGTAAAAACAAGATCCGCATTTTCTATAGTCTCTTTCAATCCAATTGCATCTCCAACTAATCCGGCCCCTGATTTAAGCTCAGCCCCAATAGCCATTAATGCAAAACCGAGTCCTCCAGCTGCTCCAGCCCCAGGAATATTCATTATTTGTTTCCCTGATATTTTTTCCATCAAACGTCCGTAATTTTCAAGCGCTTTATCATAGTCATAAGCTTCAGAGCTGCTCAACCCTTTTTGCGGACCATAAACATGACTCGCTCCTTCCTGCCCAGTAAGCGGGTTGTCGACATCACAGGCTACAGAGATATTCACATGCTTTATTTTATGGGCAATAGAGTAGACATCCAATCTTTCAACTTGAAAAAGGTCCTTTCCGTATATCCCAACTTCTGCACCCTCTTTGTTCCAGGCTTTCATGCCGAGAGCTTGAAGCATGCCGAGTCCACCATCATTGGTGGAACTTCCTCCTATAGCTATGATAAGTTCTTTATTGCCACGATCTATCGCCTTCAGGATAGCCTCTCCAAGCCCATAAGTAGTGGTGTAATCAGGATGCCGGGATCCTTCAGAAACAAGCTGTAACCCTGCAATATTCGCACATTCGATTACAGCAGTTTTGTTTTCTAATTCCACATACCAGCTTTCTGACCGTTCACCAAGAGGACCTGTACATGAGAAAAATATCTTCTCCCCACTGGCAGCCTTTAATAATGCTTCTAACGTTCCTTCTCCACCATCAGCCATCGGTTTCAATACTGATTGAATTCCGGGGTCTACAGATTCAATTGCCTTACTCATTATATCCACTACTTGTATGGATGATAAACTACCTTTAAATGAGTCTGGTGCCAATACAATATTCATACCTGCCTCCTACAAAATTTATTATAAAATATAGCACCCGAGAAACAGTATGTTGTCTCTCGGGCACCACATTATCTATTATCGTTTTATTATAATCGTTTTCACCTGATTAGAATGGATGGATGTTTGTATTTCTTTTCCTTCTACTTCACTCTTCCCTTGCGGTACTTCATTAAGATTTGCCTCATAAGCTTCATCAAAATCGCTACAAAGTCGGTAGGATGCCTCCACGTCTCGTTCCGTAGGATTGTACATTCGTATCACCAGGGCATCCTCATGCTCTGCTTTTTTCAACGTGCTTAACACCACTTCTTTTTCGGTTTCCTCTAATAATTGATAGGACAGCGGTGTTTTATTCGCTGATGGATTAAGCTTCATGGCATTGTGAGGAATTTTATTGTACGTATGAACAGGAGTTAAATATTCCTTCGCCATCTGTCCAACATTCGCATGTAGTGTGGTTCCTTCATGGATGAACAAAGCAAAGTCCAAGGACAGTTTTCCGATCATTTGGGAGTCCGGGGTCGGTAATTTGATTCCGGATGGTCTGCCCGGTCTTCGGACCATCTCTGCTTTCCCTAAATAACCAATGCTCCGGAATAATGTCAGGGCAATCGTATCATAATTTTGACCAACTATTTCATACTCCCTGGTACTGTTGGTCAGTACACTCACTCCATAATCCTGATCTGATAATCCGACAAAATTCAGCATCGGGTAGATTGCATCCGGACGTTCGCTCCAATTCTCTTTTTCCCAAACATCCATCGCGGAATCATAGACACCCCTTTTAATAAAACCAAATTGGTTATCTGCAATAGACAAGGATGATGCCAGCCCCGTTGGGATTAATGCACGCAAACGGTGGTCTCTAGCCTGGTTGTCCAGCTCGCAATTAACCTCGATTAGTGGTTTATGATTAGGAATATGAAGGTTAAAATGAACATCTACATAGCTATTGATTTTTCCTTCTTTACGGCTTTCTAGATCAGCTGGTACTTCGAGCGTATAACGAATATCAATTTCACCGGCATAAGCGTTCTGAGTGAGTGAAATATCAGCCTCTACCTTATCACTATACAGTAATGTTTCACCTTCAATTGGAGAGTAATCGTATTCATCCCCATCATCTCCCCCATTTTCTAAGAGAAGAACTTGTTCAAAGGTTTGGTCCAGCCTCTTATCGAAAATATCCACTGTCCCGTTCCCATTGACAGTGATTCGATAGAAGTCATTATCTATTTCCTTCGTCTGTTTAGCATGGTTGAATGTATTTTCACTTACTTGTTCTACAAACAAGGTACGATATCCTGTTGCAGGCAGTTCTGCTTTTAACTGGATCTGATATTTAATAAAAGGATCGTAGTTTCCATAATGCACGATTTGACGATCAATGAGCCCTGGGTCTATCTCTTCTGCCTCCAGCACTTCAAATGGTACCTCACTTCCATTTTCATCGATAAGCTTGAAGGACCCATACTTTGTAATAAGCTCAGCCGTAACTGCTTCTTTCCGTTTGTAAGGAAGAAAATTGAATAGGGTTAATCTGTCTGCATCATTTTCTGTATCAATAGCATCGACAATTTGCCGCTTATAAAAATCAATCAGGCGATCTGTCTTTTCCTCAGCAATAAATAACCGGTTTGCAATTTCCTGGTGGACCTTATCCGAGCAACAGCATCCAATACTATCATGGGCATGGTTCTTCATGATTTCTTTCCATATCAGCTCAATCAACCCATGATGATATTCAAATCCCAGGTCGTATGCCATAGAAGCCAGCGGCTCCAGAACATTTGTCAGCTTGTTTTCCACTCGTGTATTAGCTGCCTTGATATCCATTCTGGTCGAGTAAATGCTCCGATGGACACGCATATATTTTCCATCTAAAAATTCTCCATTTAAAGTAGCCAAATCATTCTGCTTCTCAATTTCAGCAAATACATGCTCATATTTACTAAGGAAAAAGTCACGGTTTGGATAAAGCTGCTTTAACTTTTCAATTACCTGGAATATATTTTTCTGAATCGGCATTTGGTCATGACCGTTTGGTAGTAACAGGTGATTTGTTGTAGTTCCACGGTCCAACACCGGAAAATACTTCTCCATACGTTCTTTTAATGCGCCGTCCTCTTCTGGAAGGTATTTTCCTATCGCATACCCTAGAGGAAGCAATTGGACAAGTACCTTTGATCCATCATCAGACTCCCAATAGAATTCTGTCTTATCCGTACCATGACGTTCAGATGTTCCTCGCCAAAAAATTGTGTACTTGATATCGAACCCATTCAAAATTTGCGGCATCTGCGCACTTTGCCCGAAAGAATCCGGTAAATAGCCGATCATCATCGGGCTTCCGAATTCCTTGCTGTCTTTTATTCCATACTGAAGATTCCTGACAATCGACTCACCGCCGACTACCATTTCATCCGTTTGTGTATACCATGGACCGATGATTAATTTTCCATCCTGAACGAGCTTCTTTACTCTTTCTTTATTTTCAGGTTTTACTGCAAAATAGTCTTCTAAAATGGAAGTTTGCCCATCTAGAACATAATATGGATAATCCGGATCCGTTTCTAAACGATTCATGATTTCTTCCATATTATTCACTAATAAAATACGTGATTCTTCTGTTGAAAAATACCATTCACGATCCCAGTGCATATGTGGTACGATGTGCACTTGCTTCATAGCTAAATCCCTTCCTTACGAAAAATAATTAGTTTATTGCTGCTTCCATTTGTTTTTTCTCTTGCTCTTTAACACTATCCTGTTGCTTTTTCAGCTTATTTTTACGTGAAACGATTAGTAGAACCATAGAAATAAAGGCACCTAAGAGAGCAGCCCCGAGCCATACACCAGCTGCTACGATTAGCGATGGTCCTTCTACTAATGCAAGTGAGAAGATTCCTGCACCTGGTACAGCAAGTCCAATACCGAAATAGGCTACAATTCCACCTGTTACTGCAGAACCGGCAACCAATGATGGAATCACACGAAGCGGGTCATTAATCATGAACGGAATCGCCCCTTCCGTAATCCCCGCCAGTCCAAGCAGCCACGTTTGTTTACCAACTTCTTGTTCAGGCTTCGTGAAATAATGCTTAGCAATAATTGTCGCTCCTGTAACTGCAAAGGCCGAAACCATTTTTACAGAAGCAAAGGCAGCGTAAGGCATAATGTTACCACTCGCCATCGCACCGATACAGAAGGTATAGGCAGCCTTATTGACAGGACCGCCAAGATCAAAGGACACCATCGCTCCGATGATAGCTCCAAGTAAAATCGCATTGCCACCTGAGAGTCCTTCAAGCCACCCTATTAATCCATTGTTTATGGCAGCAAGCGGTTCACCAACAACAAAGAGCATAATGGACCCAACGGAAAGAGTCCCTAATACAGGATAAAGCCAGAAACTTACAAATCCAGAAAATGTTCCAGAGGTCTGTACATTTTGTTTGAGATACTTAATGATATAACCAGCTAGAAATCCTCCCAGCATACCGCCCAGGAATCCACTGCCAATTAAGTTGGCTGAAATCCCGGCAGCGAACCCAGGTCCTAGTGCAGGTTTGTCAGCAATAGAATATGCCATGTAAGCGGATAATATCGGAACCATCAAAGTTCCCAGCATGTTCCCGCCTAACTGTCTTAACAGCCATAACCATGAGCCTTCCGTTTCATAGACTTCCTGAAGTCCAAATGCCTGGGAAACAAGCACTGCAAAAGCCAGTGTCATTCCACCCGCGACGATTATTGGAATAATATACGATATACCAGTCATAATTGAATCTTTAATTTCCATCTTGAATGGCTTTTTATAACTTTCTTCTTCCGCCTCTTCCTCTTCTTCTTCATCTCTATTTTCTTTTACAGGTCCGTTTTTCGCTTTTTCTAACGCCTGCTGCAATAATCCCTCTGCGTTTTTCAAGGGAGCCGCTACGGAAGTAGTGATGCTAGGCAACTGAGCGAATCTTTCCTTATCTTTAACAGAAACATCAGCAGCAAAAATGATCGCATCTGCTTTAGTCGCTTGTTTTTTGGAAATTTTATCCTCTATCCCATTTGCACCTTGTTTTTCCACTAAAACATTCACACCTAAATCATTACCAGCCCGTACAAGTGCTTCCGCTGCCATATACGTATGGGCTATCCCGGCAGGGCAGGCAGTTACAGCCAAGATTGTTTTAGTTGGCTGATTATCTGTTTGCTGTTCAGCTTCCTGCTCCTGGTCAAGGGCTGCATATAATGCTTCACTAGAACTTGCCTGAACCAACCGTGATTTATACTTCGGATCTGCCAATCGCGTCATCAATTCAGATAATAAAGAAAGGTGGGTCGATCCTGCTTCATTTTCCGGTATGGCTAGGAGCATAACCAGTTCCACCTTGTTTTCTTCATCAATGCTCTCCCAATCCTCCAAAGGCTTTCGAAGTGTAGCAACCGCAAACGATGCTTCCTTAACAGCAGAAGATTTGCCGTGCGGGATGGCAAGACCTCCTTCGAACCCTGTTGGAGATAATGTCTCGCGTTCTATTACAGCTTGATAGAAGTCTTCTTCGGAATGTAATTTACCAGCTTCACTCAATTGATTGACTAAATACCGGATCACTTCATCTTTTGTTGAAAAAGTTAAATCCGTACTTATTAAGTCAACGGTAGTGAGATTTTGTAATTTCACTTTACTTCCTCCTCACAAAAAAATAGGATGGTTCAACTTGACCCCATCCTAGCACAGTAAAAGTAAGCGTTTGCTTTTCTTTATAAAATTACACAGGATGCGAAACAGAAAGCGCTAACATGTGTATTTATACACATTATTCTGTTTCCCAAAAAGTATTAGATAACATCTGCATAATCATCATGACCGGTGTCTTATCAGAGATATTATAATTCTCAAGCATTTTTTTAGGAGAATAAAAAAACAATCTCATATCAGCTTCACTTTCTAATGAATTACGGGTAAAGTGCGTAAGAGAAACAATAGTGACCCCTTTTTCCTTCGCTAAACCAGCCATCTCCATTATTTGTCTGGTTTCACCTGACATACTGATTAAGATTAAAACATCTTGACTTTTTGCATGGTTCATCGCATAAACGGCGTCATGCCGATGTAAGAAATATTCCGCTGACTTTCCGCCAATTTTTATATGTGTTGATAATATTTCGCAAAAAGGCACTGTATCCCCTACACCAAAAATATATATATGACGAGAATCTTTAAGCTTGTCAGCAACTTTTCGCAGCATCTCCCGGTCAACTAAATCCAGGGTTCGTTTCATATTGTACTGAAGCGTGGAATCCTGTTCCCGTACTTCTCCCTGAACTTCTTCTTTCAACGTGTTTTTCAATTGGGAGAAACCATCGTAGCCAAGTTTTTTTGATAATCTCGTAATAGTATTGGGTACTGTATAGAATTTCTTCGCCAGCATTTGAATCGACATTTTAATCACACATTCTTTATTTTTTACAATATATTCGATAATTTCATCATCGGTATCATTAAGTTTATATTCATATTTATGGGCGCGGGCCTGTATGTCCATCTCGCCCCTCCTCCGGTCATGTTTTTTAGTAGTTTAATTTTAACACAAACCAATTTACTCCATTACTACGCCCCTGCCTTAGTTACTTAAGTTTTTCTCTAGTCATGGTACTTACATCCCTATTTAATAAAAAATTCTCTTATACCCTTGTAATTAAAGCGAATTTTTGTTAAAGTACAGTCAATTAAATATTTTCTTGCTTCAATAAGTTGAAGCGGGATAGAGGTGCGAAGACCATTAGTACACAATAGGAGGATCATGAGGTCCAGCGAGAATTGTGGAAAGGGGAATTCGCCGAAGCGAAGAGAAACTCATGTTCTCAACGTTGGTTCTGCTATTGAATAAATACAGGACTGTCATATAGGCGACTATATGGAGGGCTATCTTACGCAAAGGAACGGAATTTACACGTTTCTACTGCAACAGCGATCCCTCGTTGTTGTTTTTTTAATGCGATAAATGGGAATGGCTCTATAAAACGCCTCTTATTTAAAATTTTACAAAAGGGTGTGAAAAGCTATGAATTTCGGCCAGGTATTAACCGCTATGGTTACCCCATTTGATCAGAATGGCGAGATCGATTTCAATGCTACACGTACATTAGTCAATTACTTAATTTCTAACGGTTCGGACGGTTTAGTAGTAGCGGGGACGACGGGTGAATCCCCTACATTGACAGACTCTGAAAAGCTTGAGTTATTCCGCTTCGTTGCCCAGGTCGCAGAGGGACGAGCGGCAGTCATTGCAGGAACCGGTTCCAATAATACACGAGCATCCATCGAGTTGACAAAACAAGCAGAACAGACTGGTGTCGACGCGGTCATGCTTACAACCCCATATTACAACAAGCCTTCCCAGGAAGGATTGTACCAGCACTATAAAGCAGTCGCTGAAGCAACCTCATTACCTGTGATGCTTTACAACATTCCAGGACGAAGTGCAGCGAAAATCGCACCGGAAACAATTATCCGCTTATCTGAAATAGAAAATATCGTTTCTGTAAAAGAAGCAAGCGGTGATTTGGATGCGATGACAGAAATCATCACAAAAACCGGTGATGATTTCACCTTATACAGTGGTGATGACGGCTTGACCCTGCCTGTGTTAGCGATTGGCGGGACAGGAGTTGTATCTGTATCTGCTCATATCCTTGGTAATGAAATGCAGGAAATGGTCAACTGCTATAATTATGGAGATGTCAAACGCGCAGCAATCATTCACCAGGAAATCCTTCCGGTGATGAAAGCAATGTTTGCCCAGCCAAGTCCCTCTCCAGTAAAAGCAGCCTTAAACCTGATGGGCATCCACGTTGGCGACGTTCGTCTTCCGATGGTCCCATTGACAACAGAAGAAATCAATACTTTGCAGCAAAACCTGCCACCGTATAAAGTGACAGCCGCTGGTTAAGTAAATGAAAAAGCGATGAAACCATGATGCTGGTTTCATCGCTTTATTTGTTTTATGCAGCAGGTATATGTTTATCTATTTGCTTTGAAGTGAATATACACAGAATTCCCAGCAACCATAGGCTGGCAGCGATCAGCATGCCACCTGCAGCAAACGATAATATTTAAAAATATGCTCCTATACCGGTTGTAAACCAGCCGAGAATCAACAAGAAACTTCCCAGCATCTCTAATAACACATTCATATGAAGCCTTCCTTTCACTATTAACTGCTATTCCAAAGGTTCCGTATTTCTCGCTATCTCTAATAACTGATTTTTACTCATATCATCGTTCGCAAACACTTCATAATTCACCTCATCATTTTCCCATCTTAACGTTTTCAAATCACCATTCTTACCATATCGCCCCTGTTGAGATTCACTGATCTCTATATCCTCTGTTGTAAAATCCAGGGCATTTTCGTTTTCATTAATGGCCCGAAATAAAAAAGATTCATTACCTTCACTAGTATATTGAATAGCAAGCATTTTCCCTTGTCCTATCTCCGGAGTATCGACCTGAATATCACTAGGTTCGAATGGTATTTCTGTTGGCACCTGGGGATCAAAACTTAACGAATCCACTGCTTCCCCCACATTGGAGGTATCGTAGGTATGCATTTTTTGAGGGCTGCATCCAGCAAGTATGAAATACATTATGGCGGTGATTGTTATTAATTTTTTCAATAAAAGCATCTCCCTTTTGTGTTCAACCATTGCATTCTTGAATATGACCTGTCAGACTGGGGAAGTTATATCCAACGAAAAAAAGAAGGCGACGGTGAAAATTTGATAGAAGTAAAAACATCGACCATTTCAGATGACGAACATGATAAAGGCGTATTTGCTACAAAAGATATAGCAGAAGGTGAACTGCTTCACCAGGCACCAGTACTCCCTTACCCGAATGAAGAACATGAGCATATTGAGAAAACATACCTTGGCGATTATGTATTCGAGTATGGCAAAAACCACACGGCATTTCTGTTAGGATATGGCATGTTCTTCAACCATTCCTACCAGCCCAACGCTTTTTACGAAATAAATTTTGACAATCATTCATTTGATTTCTACGCTTTCAAGGATATAAAAGCTGGAGAAGAAATCTTCATCAACTATAATGGCGAAACCGAAAATGATTCCCCGCTATGGTTTAATGAAGATAACGATGATTGAACCTGCACCCGATTTTCGGGTGTATTTTTTATACAAGAAAAAGAAAACTAAGGCTTTCGCCATAAGTACTTGGCGAAAAGCCAAGTTTTTCTAATGAAATTATGAAGCTTTTGAAACAACTATTTCGTATACATACTGTAAGAAATAATCTAAGGAATGAGGTGTTGAAAATGCTCCCACGTATATTTCATAAAGCAAACCGCCCTACCAAAATAGCCCTCTTAGCGGGCTCCATACTACTTCTTGTCGGTGGTTTGATAATATTGCTACTCCTTTAATCACCATGTCATGTCAGTTCAGGTCATCTGGAAAAAGCGCTTCCTCTTTTAGACAATTGCCAGATTTGTAAATATGAGAGACAAAACCATGGTAATTGAGACAGAACATGTTATATGAGTGAAACCGCACCAATTATATGAGACATTTTTGAAAATAAGAGAGACAAATTTCGCTAAAAGAGAGACAATTTTTAAAAAAAGAGAGAAATTAAGGCTGTTTATGAGACAAAAAGTAAGCTCATTGAAAAAACAACACACCTCTGTCCATATCACTACCCACATGGTTACCACGTTACTGTAAATTCTTTTTGCTTTGTTTAAAATAATCCACGCCTTTTCCGCCTTTCTATATGTACGTATGAGATTGGCAAAAGTTTTCAAAATTATCCAATTTTCTTTGTGTAAGATAAAAAAAGGTTCCGCTCTCCGCGGAACCTTATGTTCTGATCTCTACTTCTTCCTTTTTTTCAGTTGATGTCCTGGTAAACTTCGGAAATCGGAAAACAATGGCCAGTATACCAGACAACGCAAGCAGTAGCGGATAAAAGCTGTAAGGAACAATTTCTATCGGTGAAATCTTCGCTACCCCGGCAGCCGCAAGAATTTGAGCACCATAAGGAATCAATCCCTGTACTGCGCTGGAGAATATATCGAGGAGACTTGCCGACCTACGGTTATCGATAGCAAATCGTTCAGAAATTTGTTTGGCAAGCGGTCCTGCTGTAATAATGGAAATCGTGTTATTCGCTGTTGCGAGATTCACTGCTGAGACCAGACCAGCAATCCCTGATTCCCCACCTTTATTGCTTTTGATTCGCTTCGTGATCATTTCTAACAAAAATTCAATACCGCCATTTCTCCGAATCAGCTCAACCAATCCGCCAAGCAAGATGACGAGCATTGTCAGTTCCTGCATACCAGTAAAGCCTTCACTGATCAACGTCACAAAGTCCATTACGGCAAATTCTCCAAGTGCCAGGCCGACAATTCCAGCAAAAATGATACCGCCAATCAACACAAAGATTACATTGACACCAGCGATAGCAAATCCAAGTACTCCAAGGTACGGCAGCACTTTGACGAAGTTGAATGGATGGTTTTCCTCAACAGAACCTGCTGCATCGGCACTTAACACACCGAAAACGACAGCAGTTATTACGGCAGCGGGTAAAACAATAAAAAAGTTTGCTTTAAACTTGTCTTTCATTTTTGTTCCTTGTGTCCGAACAGCCGCAATTGTCGTATCAGAAATGATCGACAGGTTGTCCCCGAACATCGCTCCACTGATAATAGCGCCCATTACGAACGCCGCCGGGACACCTGTCTGTTCGGCAACTCCAAGTCCAATTGGAGCCAGCGCCACAATCGTCCCAACCGACGTCCCCATGGAAATTGAAATGAAACAGCCGATTACGAACAACCCAACGACAAGCAGGCTTTGTGGCAGTATTGAAAGACCCAAATTCACCGTCGAGTCAACCGCTCCCATCCCTTCCGCTACAGAAGCAAATGCGCCTGCTAATAAGAAGATGATGACCATCAGGATGATGTTAGGATGACCGCCCCCTTCCGCAAGCTGCATTACTTTTGTTTGAAATGTTTCTTTCCGGTTCATAAACAAGGCTGCAAATATAGAGACGAACACCGCCACAAGCACCGGCATCTGATAGAAATCACCTGTAATAAGACCAGATCCGATAAATAATAAAATGAATATACCAAACGGAATCAGCGCGAGCGGATTCCCTGTCATTTTTTCGTTTTGCATATAAAAACCTCCACTTTTATTATGCCCATACCTGCTGTAATTTTGAGCATGAAAAAACTTCTTGCAGACACAAGAAGTTACTGTTTATATTCCTGCTTATCTGCCAAGTGCAAAACTTGCTGGAATTAGCACCTTCCTATCCAGGAGGTTGCTGAAGCTTCATAGGACCAGTCCCTCTGCTTCTCTTGATAAGAACTCTATATATTTTTAAGGTTTTCTCATTCACTAATTTCACACTTTACAATAGAAATAAGCTGCGTGCAAGAACTTGATTTTTCCATCTTAATTGCCATTGGCATAAACCATTATATAAAATACAACTACCAGCTGATAATGAAAGCTAATAGTAGGACTATACCAATTTTAAAAAAGACAGGGACAGCAATACCATAATGATACAAGAAGGTATGGCCACCAGCAGTGTAACAGCTTGCAAGGATGTCAATCCACCGATTATTAATAGGGCCATAGGCGGAAGTGCAAGGGAGAAGGCCCAAAACAACCGATTCCACTGGATAGGCTCTCCTTCTATTTCTCGCTGTGTAACAGCAGCCAGCATATAAGAGGAAGTATCATAGGTGGTAGCTACAAAAATTACTGACAGGAGTAAAAATAAGACCAGAATAAGATCACCGAGAGGAAGCGAATGAATAATAGAAATCACTGCTTCATTTGAATGACCTTGCTTGATCATAGCAGCTACGTCTAATTGCGTCGTGTTCTGAAGGTAAAGGCCATAATTTCCGAGTACAAAGAAAAACAGCCAGCAGCCGACAGGGCCAAAAATAATCGTCCCCAGTATCATTTCCTTGATTGTTCTGCCCCTGGAAATCTTAGCAATAAATAAACCGATAAAAGGAGCATAGACAATCCACCAGGCCCAGTAGAAGATTGTCCACTTTTCCGGAAATCCTGATTGCGCAATCGGATCCATCCATGTATTCAATCGAAAGAAATTGTTCAGTACCAGTCCAACACTATTGGTCGAAATCTCCAAAATAAAAAAAGTCGGTCCCAGGATGGTGACAAACAGGAGCAAAAAGAAAACTAAATAAACATTGATATTGCTTAGGCGTTTCACCCCTTTTTCCATTCCAGCAAAAACACTGACCGCAAACACAATTGTACAGATGAGGAGCAGAAAAATATCCAGGAAATATGTATGCTGTATACCGGTAAGCCGCTTCACTCCTTCAGCCATCAGCGGTATACTGATTCCGAGCGTTGTCCCGGACGCTCCCAGTAAACCGATCATAAAAAACATATCAATCAACTTTCCCACGAAGCCATCCGTATGATGATTCAGCACAGGCCTGCAAGCTTCGCTGATTTTAAGTATTGGCACTTTTTTCACATGATATAGATAAGCAATGGGCAATGCCGGCAGACAATAGATCGCCCAAGCTGTCGGTCCATAGTGAAACAAGCCATAGGCCGCACTCCATTCCACTGCAAACGGGGTACCAGGAATGAGACCCAGCGGAGGCTCGAGATAATAATATCCCCATTCAATCGCTCCCCAATACATGATTCCCGACCCGATACCAGCACAAAAAATCATGGAAATCCAACTGAATGTAGAAAACTCCGGAGACTCATCCTTTTTGCCAAGCCTGATTTGCCCATGCTTGCTAAAAGCCGCCCATATTAAAAAAATTAAAGAAGAAAAACCGATCCATAAATACAGGACTCCTGTCATATCCGTTAATTGCACATGCATCTGTTCCAACCAGGTATGCGTGACATTAGGAAAGAAAAAAACAACGCTGCAAAGGATTAACAAGGACAAAAACGCCACGAGAAAGAACGGCCAATCGATCAATGACTTTTTCAAACACACACCCCTTACCAGAAAGACTTGTACTTATATGTATGTTTGGAAATCCCTTTCCCATTCTTTTTAATTTATTATGTGAGTTAAGCACCAGTATGCTTTCTTATTAGAAAAAAATAACTCGACCACATAGTTGTGGTTGAGTTATTGTGTGGTTGTCAGGAATTATTATAAACCTGACCAATTTCTTTAGCGGCCTGGTCTTCATTGAAAGATTTTATTTTCTTATGTTCATCCACTGAGTCTCCAGAAAGGCTGTCCTCGGCGTCAAACGGCTGATTGGACTTTACCGTATTTTGCATGCCTATCTCGCCTGTACCATTTGCTTCCGTAGGGATATTAAAATTCTTTTTCGCCTGCTTTTTCACTTTTATCACCTCAACCTCTAGCTTTCGCTTTAATTTCATTTTCAATCCTTCTCAAATGAAGAAATGCATCTATCAGTTTCGTTGACAGATGCATTTCAGTGTTTATATAAGTTTATAAACGCGAGCCTCATATGGCTTGAACGTTGCAGATATTATACTCTCCTCAGAATCAATTTCATAGTTGCTGAGCAAAAGCTCTGCCTCTTCGTCTTGTATGTTTGCCGGCAGCTCAAAATCAGCATCTTCTCCAAAAAGATTCGTGACAACCAATATAACCTCATCCTCCAATGTGCGAGTATAAGCATAAATACTATCATGACCTTCTAATACAAGGTCATAGCTGCCATAAATGAGTACGTCGCTGCCTTTTCTTAATTCAATCAACTGCTTGTAGTAATGATAGATAGAGTTTGGATCGTCTATTCCTTTTTGAACATTGATTTCTGTGTAGTTCGGATTAAGCTTCAGCCACGGCGTCCCGGTTGTAAACCCGGCATTCTTGGTATCGTTCCACTGCATTGGCGTCCGTGAATTATCGCGGCCATTTTTCCAAATGACCTCCATAATGTCTTTGTGAGATTTTCCCTCTTCTAATTCGTTGTAGTACATATTTTTAATGGCTACATCATTGTAGTCCTCGATTGATTCAAATTTTGTATTGGTCATCCCGATTTCCTGCCCCTGGTAGATGAACGGTGTTCCCTGCATCAAAAAGTACATGGTCGCCAGGCATTTCGCAGACTTATCAAGAAATTCCTTATCATTTCCCCAGGTCGAAACAGATCTCGGCTGGTCGTGATTTTCCAGAAATAAAGCGTTCCAACCACTGGCTTCCAGCCCCTTTTGCCACTTGGTCAATGTTTCTTTTAGAGCGTGGATATCAAGTTCGCCATCAGTACTTTTACCCCAGAGATCCAAATGCTCGAATTGGAAAATCATATTGAACTTGCCGTTTTCCTCGCCAACCCATTCTTCGGCCTGCTCGACTTTAACACCGTTCGCTTCCCCAACAGTCATAATGTCGTAATTATCGAATGTCTTTTCTTTCAATTCCTCCAGAAAAACCTGAATGCCTTCACGGTTCATATGACCTTCGAAGGAAGGAACATACTTCTTGTTTTCCGGGTTAGGCAGATCAGGGAAGCCTGGTATTTTTTTAATATGGGAAATCGCATCGATTCGGAATCCGTCAATACCTCTATCGAGCCACCAATTGACCATTTCATAAAGATTTTCACGTACTTCCGGGTTCTCCCAATTTAAATCAGGCTGTTTCCGGGAAAACACATGCATGTAATACTCCTTGGTCTTCGAATCAAACTCCCATGCCGACCCGCCAAAAATTGATTCCCAGTTGTTCGGCTCCTTGCCGTCTTTTCCAGGATGCCAAATATAATAGTCCCGATAGGGGTTGTCTTTGGAAGAGCGGGATTCGATAAACCATGGATGCTCATCAGATGTATGGTTGATGACAAGATCCATGATCAGGCGCATTCCGCGTTTATGAACTTCTTTCAACAGCTGATCGAAATCAGCCATTGTTCCAAACTCCTCCATGATACCTTTATAATCACTGATATCATAACCATTATCATCATTCGGCGAGCTGTAAATCGGACAAATCCAAATCACATCTATTCCAAAATTCTTCAGATAATCCAGCTTGGATATGACACCCTGTATGTCGCCGATTCCATCTCCATTTGAATCCATAAAACTTCGCGGATATACTTGATATGCTACTGCTTCTTTCCACCATTTTCTCCTCATAATATCCTGCTCCTAACCTGATTTTCATATATAGCGAACGTGCAATCGATTGCACAAATAGTCAAAAAAATAACAAGGTCAAACTACGACCTCTACTAGTTTCTCTTCGTTTATCGTATAATTGCTTCTATCTATTGTCAAGCAGTAATTGAAATCGATTACATCCATTTGCTGTGCTGTTTATTCTTCATTTGTATATCTCCAATTATTTGGTATTATATAATGGATTAATTATTATCGTCTTCTTCAACCATAAGTCGGACTTAGAGGAGTAATTTGATGGAGAAGGAATTCAAATATATCGGGGAAAAAATAGTAAATCACCGGTATGAATTGACAGAAACCTTTAATGAAGAAGTAATGAAAGTATTTCCGGAAAATTTCGCTGAAACTGGTATGCCCGAAGCAGAATATCATAAAATTCGAGCGGATTTATTCAAGTCCTTCGGGGAAGTTTTATATAAAGATGAAAAAGAAGTGCAGCAGCAGGTTTATGATTGGGCAGAAGTAGCTGCTAAGCGAACAATCGAATATAATGTCTCACTGACACAGGCTCTTCGGGTCATCTCCTTTTTTCAACCCACTATCTGGGAATTTTTTCAGGAGGAATTAGATCAGGAACATATTGGTCCAAGAACCGTCATTGAAATCTCCAGGAAAATTGACCGGCTTGTCGATATCGTAACTCGCGTATATGGCAGAGTACATGAGGAACACCAGCAGATGATTGCCGACACCGCCCATAGTGCCCTGGAAGAGCTGTCGGTTCCGATGGTACCGATAGCGGAAGGCCTTGCCGTCATCCCGCTTGTCGGGGCCATCGATACCCGCCGCGCCGCTTTAATCAATGAAGTTGCATTGAGAGAAGCCAATCGTCTCGGGCTCGAAGAAGTGATATTTGATATTTCTGGCGTTCCTGTATTAGATACTATGGTAAGTAATGAGTTGTTCACAATCATCAATTCATTGAGTCTCCTTGGCATCGACACACGAATCAGCGGAATCCGTCCGAAAATAGCCCAAACTATCACTTCATTAGGGATCAACTTCAAAGGGATTAAGACATTTGCAAGTCTTCATCAAGCGCTGGAAGACTGCGGGATAAAAAGAGTAGAAGGAGATTCTCACTTAAAATAATTGTAGAAGCCCTTTAAGGATTTCTTTTTTTAGCTCTTAATGATACCCTTGGAGATACCTCTAGCCAAACCGTTTGATTTTAATAGTGTCATCATAGCACTACCGATTGCAGAGGTCGTATTGATTGTAGTAACGTTGATATTTCGAAACAAACAGCGAAATCATAATATAAGAAAACCAGACCTCTAAAAAAGGTCTGGTTTTTACTATTTATAGTGAGTCTGTACGAGGGGGGCTTGTCACTGCTTTCGACTGTTTCTTCTTTTTACTTCGTTTAGATACAACTTCTTTATTAGCAGCAAGGAAGAAGGAGTACCCCATCATTAATATAACGACGGAAAAAGGAAGAGCTGCTATAATCAATACATTTTGAAGTCCTTGAGTACCTCCAAAATAAACGATAATAGCTGCCATTGCTGATAAACATAACCCCCATAGGATTTTCACGGAACCAGAAGGGTTCAATGAACCTGAAGTACTTAACATCCCTAAAACAAAAGTGGCAGAGTCCGCAGAAGTAATAAAGAAAATAGCGATGACAATGATAGTCAGGAGGGACATGAATTCTCCCACTGGATAATGCTGGAGAGTAGCAAATGTTGCTGTCTCCATCGAGTAATTTGAAATGACATCGATTCCCTGTTGCTGAATGTTGAGTGCCGATACCCCGAATACCGCAAAGAATATGAAGCATACGAGCGCCGGTACAAATAATACCCCCAACATGAATTCTTTTATAGTCCGACCTTTAGAAATTCTTGCAATGAAAATTCCTACAAAAGGTGACCAGGAGATCCACCACGCCCAGTAGAAAATCGTCCATCCGTCAATCCAGGCTCGGTTTCCTTCATTCAAAGGAGCTATCCGAAAGCTCATATCAAAAAAGTTAGTGATATAACCCCCCAGAGAATTGGTGAACATATTAAGAATATATATAGTCGGACCCACGATTAATAAAAGAACCATGAGAGCAAAACCCAGAATCATATTAATGTTGCTTAAGTATTTAATCCCTTTACTGAGTCCGGACCAGGCTGAAAATATAAATAGACCCGTAGATATGATAAGAATGATTAATTGAGAAGAGAAATTACTTGGAGTATTAAATAGAAAAGCTAACCCCTCATTAATTTGAGCAGAACCAAATCCGAGTGTCGCCGCTACACCTACAACTGTTGCTACTACAGCTAAAATGTCGATCAATTTCCCAGCAATCCCTTGCATTTGCTTCTCCCCGAACAACGGAACAAGTGTGGCACTGATTAAACCCGGATAACCTTTGTGGAATTTAAAATAGGCCAATACGAGCGCTACAATAGCATAAACTGCCCATGCATGGATACCCCAATGAAAAAACGAATATTGGAGTGCCTGTTTAATAGCCTCAGGAGATCCTTCAGGCGCAACCGGACTTTTGCCGAACGCATGGGAAATCGGTTCTGCAGTTGTCCAGAAAACCAGCCCCATCCCCATCCCAGCACTGAACAGCATGGCAAACCAGGTTGGGAGATTGAAGTCCGGCCTGTCCTCCTCTTTACCCAGCTTTATATGATTAAATCGAGAAAAAATCAAATAAACGCAAAAGACTAGCATTACTACTATGACTAGTAAGTAATACCATCCAAATCGTGTTGATATTGCCCCGGTTACTTCGGAAGTAACAGTCTTCAAGTGCTCGGGTGCCACTACACCCCACAACACAAATAATCCACATACAGCAAGACCATACCAAAAAACTGTTGTTGCATTTTTCATATAATCACCTCTCCGTATATTGATAAAAAACTTTTTTTGCAAGTGGGCGACAGCAACAGTTTCATATATTACATAGATTTCAGTTTAATTGCAAATTCCTCTAAAAATTAAAAAAATGTCACTGAACGTCACTGAGCTTCACTGAGCTTCACTGAAATATCTATTTTACACTCATCCCTTTTTAGCAGGTTTGGAGACTTTTTCAAGCTGCTGATACGATATAACACATGCGCAAAACAAGAAAAAGGAGGAATACGCTTTGCCTAAATACCAAATTCCAATTGTAGATACCGATATACACGAACGAGTCCAATATAAAGATATTCTGGAGTACCTGGATGAACCCTATAAACACTACATTACGAATTGCCATTGGATACAAGAAAAACATATGCCTTACACCCAGCCAGCGGTAGCCGGAGTGGATCGCGCTGACGCTATCGTTCCGGATGGACGCCCTGCAGGCTCTGACCTGAAGTTCATGCAAGAACAACTGTTGGATGATATTGGTCATGAAATCGGAATTTTAACCAGTGCATTAGACCCGTCACCTTCTTCCATGCATGGCTGGCACGAAATGGCTGTTGCTTTGGCGTCTGCCTATAATGATTGGCAGATTGAAAACTGGCTGGAGAAAGATGAACGGTTATATGGATCTGTTCATATCGCAGCTCAAGATCGTGACGCAGCAATTAAAGAGATTGAAAGAGTCGGATCCCATCCAAAGATGGTACAGGTCCTGCTCCCTATCGATGACATTATGTGGGGAGATCCCTTCTACCATCCAATTTTTGAAGCTGCTGAAAAACATAACTTAATGATCGGCATGCACCATAATGAACCCCCTGTCTACTATGGGAAGTGGCCAAGATATTTCATTGAATGGCACACGCTGATCCCAACGGCTCATATGAAACAAATCACCAGCATGATGTTCAATGGGGTTTTCGATAAGTTCCCTAATCTCGGGCTGATGATGATTGAAGGAGGGTTTACCTTCATCCCTCACTTAATGTGGAAAATGGACCAGCAATATCGGGATTTACGCCATGAAGTACCGTGGCTGAAGAGGAAGCCAAGCCAGATTATGAAAGAGCAAGTTCGATTCACTACCCAACCTGCGGAAGAATTGACCAAAAAAGAATTCATGTCGCTGATCGAGCAAATGGGGACAGATGAAATGCTGTGCTTCTCAACAGACTATCCACATTGGGATTATGATTCACCCTATCGCGCCTTACCTAACCTGGATGCTGAGCTAAAGCAGAAGATATTCGCGGAAAACGCAAAAGCATTTTACCCGAAACTGCCGAAAAAAAGGAGGGCTAACAATGAAAGAGCAAGTAGTTTGTAAAACTTCGGATATACAACCAGGGGAAATGAAAGAGGCTAGTTTTGGAAGACAGGGTGTGTTGGTATGCAGGACGCCTGACGGGGAATTTTACGCTTTTATGAACCAATGCATCCACCAGGGAGCCCCCCTCGATAAAGGGATGATCTGCGGGGCTACAACTGATAAAAGTAAACCTGGCTCGTATGATTACTGCCATGAAGGAGAAGTAATACGCTGCCCATGGCATGGAAGAGAATTTTCTATCAAAAATGAAGGAAGAATGCTTGCTAATCCAAGCAAGAAGATCCCGAGCTTTAAAGTACGGGTAGAAGATGAAAGTGTCATTGTTTATAAATAAAGAAGCAAGAAGGTGATTTAAGATGAACCATAACGATCAGGTGGTCGATACCATCATTATTGGTGGAGGCCCGACAGGATTATTTGCCGCTTTCTATGGCGGAATGAGGCAGATGTCTGTGAAATTGATTGACAGCCTGCCACAGCTTGGCGGCCAATTGTCGGCACTGTACCCGGAAAAATACATTTATGATGTGGCCGGCTTCCCTAAAGTTCTTGCCAAGGATCTCGTCAGCCAGCTGGAAGAACAAGCCCGGCAATTCGATCCTGAAATTTGCCTGGAGGAAAATGTTCAGCAAGTAGAAAAATTAGACGAAAAACTTTTTAAAGTGACCACAACGAAAGCGGTCCATTATTCGAAAACCGTAATTATTACATGTGGCGCAGGAGCTTTCCAGCCTCGAAGGCTTAAGCACCAATCCGCCTGGCAATATGAAGGGAAAAACCTCTTCTATTCAGTAACCGACCTGCATGCCTTCCAAGGACAAAAGGTCTGTGTCGCTGGAGGCGGTGACTCTGCTGTGGACTGGGCCCTGATGCTTGAGGGGATTGCAGATGAGGTGACACTTGTCCATCGACGCGAAAAATTCAGAGCTCATGAACATAGTGTCAATCAACTAAAAGCATCTACTATTCATATCAAGACACCGATGATTATAGAAGATTTGATTGGTACAAAAGAAAGTATTGAAACCATAACCTTAAAGGAAAATAAAGGCGATCATAAAGAGAACCTGACCATCGATTCTTTGATCGTTAATCATGGCTTTCTCTCCAGTCTTGGGGCTATTAAACAATGGGGTTTAGAGCTTGATAAGAACTCCATTATTGTTAACCAGAAAATGGAGACGAACATCTCCGGAATTTACGCAGCCGGTGATATCACCACGCATGAAGGGAAAGTAAAACTCATTGCATCAGGATTCGGTGAGGCCCCTACGGCCATTAGCCAAGCCAAGCATTTCATTGACCCTGATACAAGAGTCCAGCCCCCTCATAGCACCAGCGTGTTAAGCGGATCATGAACTTCTCCATCGATGAAAATAATGAAACAGAGGGGAGACAGCAGCTAAATATCATTTCGATATTTTTGATGTTTATGAAAATAAGTCCTTTCACCTTCGGAGGAGGAATAGCGATTTTGCCTTATATAGAAAGCGAAATCGTGAAAAAAAGAAAGTGGATGAAAAAAGAAGATATTCCTAACATTGTTACAGTGGCTCAATCCTCGCCAGGTTCCGTTGCAATCAATACTTCTATCTATATTGGCTATACCCTGCAAGGACTGGCGGGGGCTATCTCGGCAGTTTTTGGAATGATATTCCCGGCAGCGGTAATTATTATCATATTGACTTATATGTATATGACCTATCAGGAGCTGTCACTGATACAAGATGCATTTAAGGGGATTCGGCCTGCTATTGTGGGGCTCATTATGTTCACCGCCTATAAGATTGGAAAAAAAGCCATTCATGATCGTTTTACCATGGTCGTTTTTTTATTAGCAGCCGGGTTGCTTCTCACTCTTGCCATCTCCCCTTTTCTCATGATAATCGGCGGGGGATTGGCTGGTGTCATTTATCAAAGCATCAGTAATAGAAGGTGATCATACATGCTGTTGTTGAACCTGTTCATTGAATTTTTCAAAATAGGATTATTCGGTTTTGGCGGGGGCTACGCGATGATTCCGCTAATGGAGCAGGCAATCCAGAAACATAAATGGATATCACTGGAACAATTTACAGACATCATCGCAATATCCGGATCATCACCGGGACCAATAGCGACGAACTCAGCTTTGTTCATTGGATATCAGACGGCTGGAATAATAGGAGCAGCCATAGCAGTTATCAGTAATTTGCTTCCCTCTTTTTTGATGGTAATGGTATTGACCAAACTGCTGACGCTCCGTTCTCAGCCAAAGTACCTTTTCCAAAGCTTGAATGGAATCCATCCTGTGATTGTGGCTCTCATATTGTATGCAGGAGTCCGCATGGGACTGCAAACCGGCTTGTTCACCTATTCAAGGGAATATTCGCCTTATTTCATTTTAATTCTCTCAATTGTACTCTTGGTGAAAAACATCTCGCCGGTTTGGGTCATGATAATCTCTGGAACATTAGGTGTGTTAATTAATAGTTTTTAAAAGGTAGGAGGTTTCCCATATGAACCAAAAACAGATGTTCATTAATGGCCAATGGTTATCTGCCGAAAGCGGCCAAACAAGAACCATCATCAATCCATTCAACCAGCAAGTAATCGCTGAAGTAGCTGAGGGAAATGAAAAGGATACCCAATATGCCATCGATGCTGCCAGACAAGCCTTCGACAAAGGAGACTGGCGCCATACTCCCGCACTGGAACGAGGAAAACTGGTATCGAAAATTGCAGAGTTGATAGAACGCGACAAACAAGAATTAGCAGAGCTTGAAACACTTGATACGGGGAAAACGTTAACAGAAAGTATAGCTGATATGGAGGATATTGCGGAAGTTTTTCGCTACTATGGGGGGCTCGCAGATAAAGATGGCGGAGAAGTCATCGAGTCACCTATCCCTGATTCAAGAAGCAAAGTTGTCCGCGAACCTGTCGGTGTTTGTGGACAGATCACCCCATGGAATTATCCTTTATTACAGGCAGCCTGGAAGATAGCACCGGCATTAGCAGCAGGCAATACACTGATAATCAAACCTAGTGAGATTACTCCCCTTACAACCATAAAGGTGACAGAATTAATAGAAGAAGCCGGTGTTCCAGCCGGAGTCGCCAACCTGATTTTAGGAAGTGGAGCTAAGACAGGACAAATGCTGGCTGAAAGTCACCTGGTTGATCTTATCTCCTTTACCGGTGGAATTGAAACAGGCCGCAAGGTAATGACAGCCGCTTCCTCCAACTTTAAAAAAATCGCCTTGGAGCTGGGAGGTAAAAACCCTAATATAGTTTTTGATGATGCTGAGTTTGATACCGCAGTCGACCAGGCGATGAATGCAATATTTTTTCATTCTGGACAAGTTTGCTCTGCCGGAGCCCGGTTATTAGTACAAGAAACTATTCATGATGAGTTTGTTGCTGCCCTGGTTGAACGCACAAAACAAATCAAGCTAGGAAATGGGTTTGAGGATACGACACAATCAGGACCATTAATTTCTGAAGAACATCGTGAAAAAGTAGAAAATTATGTTACGATCGGCATCAATGAAGGAGCTGAGCTGGAAATCGGCGGGAAACGCCCCAAAGGTGCAGACCTTCAGCAAGGTTTCTTTTTTGAACCGACCATCTTTACCAATTGCCACACCTCTATGCGAATTGTGCAGGAAGAAACGTTCGGCCCTATCTTGACAATTGAACGCTTCGAAACAGAAGAACAGGCAATCCAGCTGGCGAACGACTCCAAGTATGGACTGGCCGGGGCAGTTTGGACAAAGGATATTAGAAAGGCAGAGAGAGTATCAAGCGAACTGCGAATGGGAACCGTTTGGATTAATGACTTCCATCCTTACTTCGCCCAGGCTCCATGGGGCGGATACAAATCATCCGGAATCGGCAGGGAGCTTGGAAAGCTGGGCCTTGAAGAATATACCGAAGTGAAACATGTTTTTGAAAATACCAATCCACAACCACTTCAATGGTTCTAATTAGCCTAAAGGATGGATGCTCGTCCATCCTTTTTATAGGCATTCGCCCGAAACTGCTATATGGAGCTTATAACCATAAGGATTGCAGAGGAAACCCGGTTCCAAAGAGTTAACTAAAAAAGAAGCCCTTATGGAGGGGCTTCTTTTTTAGTTAACTTGACTATTTAGCCCTCATACTTTCAAATACTTCCGAATAGAATGAATTTTATTTCGCATCTCCATTGCCCTCGTTAAATTACGTCGCTATAATAAATATATTATTCTTTTTTCGAAGGAGGAACTTGGTTTGCCTATCAATATCCCGAAAGACCTGCCAGCAGGAGAAATTCTCTCAGAAGAGAACATTTTTACGATGGACGAAGAAAGGGCGAAAACCCAGGATATCCGTCCTTTGAACATACTGATCCTGAACCTGATGCCAGAAAAAGAACGGACCGAGACTCAATTGCTGCGGTTGCTCAGTAACTCTCCACTTCAAGTAAATGTCGAGTTTTTACATACCGCTACTTATGAGTCGAAAAATGTGAGCAAGTCACACTTGCAGCAATTCTATAAAAGCTTCAAAGATATCAAACACCAGCGTTTTGATGGCATGATCGTGACCGGCGCGCCAATTGAACAGTTGCCGTTCGAAGAAGTTGTATACTGGGAAGAACTTACGGAAATCATGGAATGGACAAAAGACCATGTCACTTCCGTCATGCATATATGCTGGGGTGCCCAAGCTGCACTTTACCACCATTACGGTATTGGTAAATATGAATTGCCTCAAAAGTTGACCGGAGTGTTTAAACATCGCTTACTGCAGAACAATATTAAGCTTGCCCGAGGCAGTGATGATGAATTTGTGGTGCCTCATTCCCGTTATACCAGTGTTTGTGAGGAAGAAATCCTGGCACACGATGACCTGATTCTCTTATCTTCTTCAGAGGAAGCTGGCCCATGTACTATCCTTTCGAAGGATCAAAAACACGTAATGATCACCGGCCACATTGAGTATGATGCCGAAACACTAGGAGACGAATACCACAGGGATACAAATAGAGGGCTAGAGCCCCATGTACCTGTTGACTATTTCCCCGACAATGACCCAGAGAAGAAGCCATTAAACCGCTGGCGTTCTCATGCGTATTTGATGTTCTATAATTGGCTGAATTACTATGTATATCAGGAAACACCGTTCTCCTGGAAATAACACGTAAAAAACTTTTTTAAAGGAAAAAAATGATAGACGGCTTCCAAAAATTATATTATTATATATATACAGATTCAGCTTTATCAAACTGAATAAAACTCCAAAGGGGAGTAGCTGACAGTTATGTCGACAATACGTGATTATTGATCACCGGCTTAACTGGCAACATTATGTTGTTTGCGAGACCTTTGCCCAATGCGGTAAAGGTATCTATATTGACTTCACCAAACCTTTACCACATCGTTGGTAAAGGTTTTTTTATAGCCCGTAAGGGGGAGAACAGTATTTAATCTTTATATCTATCACTTCAAAAATGTGTATAGCAAAGTAAAACATCCTTTATGTCAACATTAGATCAAGGAGGTAACAACGATGATTACCAAAGTGCTAAGCAAGCTGAAAATCGGATCACCTAAAGTGGATTTGATCTTAAATAGGAACGAGCTCACCCCTGGCAGCACCGTCTCCGGTTCCTTTCATTTACATGGCGGCTGGGTAAGCCAGAGGGTGAACCGGCTGGAGTGCGACTTGGTGAAAGAACAAACTGGCAGAAAACCAGAATTCGTCGAGCCCGTAACCACGGTATTAATGTCAAAAACTATTGAAGCGAATGATAAAACGGAAGTCCCTTTCCATTATCAGTTACCGGAAGAACTTCCACCTACCACAGATTCCATTACCTACCGCTTACGAACAAAGATTGTTTTTAAGGATGATGCCAAAAGTTTTGACCATGACGAAATCATCGTTAGGAATTAAAAAATAACTATTTTGAAGGAGAACATGAATTGGACATTTCTTTATTGATGGAATATGGATGGGTACTATTGATTCTCATTGGCTTAGAAGGTATTTTGGCAGCAGATAACGCCCTCGTTATTGCTACGATGGTCAAACACCTGCCGGCAGAAAAAAGAAAAAAAGCATTATTTTATGGGTTAGCTGGCGCATTCGTATTCCGCTTCGGATCTTTGTTCATCATTTCCTACCTGGTGCACATTTGGCAAGTTCAGGCGATCGGTGCACTCTACTTGTTCGGCATCGCTGTCTATCACCTATTGAAAAAGCATGTACTGAAACCTAAGATGAAAGCTGTAAAAGAAGTGAAAAAGGGATCAGGATTCTGGGCAACTGTTATTAAAGTAGAGTTGGCAGACATTGCATTTGCCGTCGACTCCATTCTAGCTGCTGTTGCCTTAGCAGTTACATTACCAATGACTAGCATGCCTGAAATTGGTGGAATGGATGGCGGTCACTTCGCTGTCATCCTTGCTGGAGGAATCATCGGCCTTGT
Source organism: Thalassobacillus devorans (assembly GCF_011761345.1). Taxonomy (GTDB): domain Bacteria; phylum Bacillota; class Bacilli; order Bacillales; family Halobacillaceae; genus Thalassobacillus; species Thalassobacillus devorans. The sequence continues at coordinate 240,058 of NZ_JAASRY010000005.1, read as the reverse complement.
AATCATGCGATTTGCAGCCAGCTATTTTGTCGGCCTGCTCGACCGCAGACCTGGCCTTGAGACCGCTGCCTATTTGATCGTCGCCTGGGTTGGTGTTAAGCTCGCCGTCTATACCCTGGCCCATCCAGAACTCGCCATCCTTGCAGAAGGCTTTGCTAAAAGTGCCGGCTGGAAAATCACCTTCTGGTCTGTCCTTCTTTCCATTGGTATTGGAGGCTGGTTCTTATCTAAAGAAAAACCTCATCAAACTGTGGAGAATAAACCTGTTGTACAGAATTAATTATATAAAAAACTGCTGGAATTCCAGCAGTTTTTTGCTTTCAGGTAGAATAATAGAAAATTTATTAATGATAGTGAGGTTGACCTTGGGTCTTCCTCTTCCCCTACCTCTCCTTTTGGCAAGTCGTAGAACCAATTGCCTGTAGAGTGACAGCCAAGAAACATTTTTCCATTTGACAGTATTAACCCTGCTGATAACTTTTTCATTAGGATCACCTGCTCTTAATATTTATCCGTAGTATTCCCTTATATTAACTTGTACACACCAAAAACCTATCCTGGATATATTCCTAGGATAGGTTTGTAAATTAATTATTTAATAGTTTCTCTAAATGTCTGATCGTCGGGGTCAGGTTGGCCATGAAATATGATTCTTTCAACCTTCTAGCTGGATTGCTTTTTTGCAGGTAAGCCGCTCCGCCGTTATGCAGCATATCCGCCTGGACGGCTTTCAGTGCAAGCTTGGCTACGGCTAAACGAACTTTAAGAATTTCTGTCCATTCTTGTCCAGTGACCAACGTGTATAATTTATTGCGAAGATATGCATGTTTTTCGGCAAGTTCGTCAGCTTGAACAGTCAAATGACAATTCGCTCCGCCTTGTTTCCTGGATGCTTTTCGAATGGATTCAATTGAAGCTTCAATAATCCCCAATCCTAAAGGTACCTGATAAAGTACGAAATACGGACGAATCTTTTTAATAAACTGTTGAGCGTTGGTGGAGATGATCCATTTCTCAGGAATAAAGACATCGTTGAACTGGCAGGCAAAAGTAGCACTGCCGTTAACCCCGAGGTAATCCGCTTTCTCTTTGAACTTTAGACCTTCAGCCTCGCACGGAACAAATGCCATTAGGTGCTTCCCCTCATTGGTATTGGCTACCGCTCCGAACCAATGACCTTTTCCCAGGTTAGAGACAGAAGGCAAGTTACCGGATAGGATCCAGCCTTCCTTTTTTCCTTCCGCCTGCAAATGAAGGGGTTCCAGGCCGGCATAGTTTTTCATTGGGTTGGACAACCCCGTTGCCCCAAGTGTCTCCCCATTTTCCAGCTTAGGAAGCAATTCTCTTTTAAGCGTTTCCTTATCGCTGCAGCGCAGGTAAGTCAATGAAGCGAGATGGCACCACAGATTGAAAGCCGTTGTCATACATGTTTTCGCTGTTTCTTCGACCAGCTGCATCTCATTGTAAACGACTTTGTCTTCTATGTGACCTGGCGACTGAAACAAGCCAGCCTTCCCCAGACTTAGCAGATAATCTTCCGCATAAAAGGCGTCGAGATCCACTTTCTTAACGTATGGTTTCAATTTTTCTTTGATCAATGGGGCTATTATATTATGTTGATCCGCATTCCCTTCGGTTATCATAGCCGGTCAGCGCCCCTTTCCATAAACTAATACAAGTTAATCATTGTTGATTTCAGTAATCGAATCGAGCGGAGTATTTACTGCTTCCCGGGCACGTTTCACCGCATCTTCATCTGGTGCATCATAAAAGCAGAGGCATTTCGTCATATCTTCACAAACATACGTCCTCGAGAAAGACACCTCTGGTACTTCCGCATAATGTACGGAATTCTTTTTCTTGCGTGCCAGGTATTGATCCATTGTGAGATCTTCAGGAAGATTCCACTCGACTAGATAGTTCACTTTATCTGCCTGCTTTTTCACTTCTTCCAGTTCTTTTCCAACAATCCGTACTTCCTTGATCAAGTCGATTGCTACACCTTCATCTTTCAATGCCTTTTCTAGGGTATCAGCACTTTCTGATTCAAAGATGAAAAAGACTCTTTCGAAATCTTTGGAAACCTGTACTTCGATCAGATTGACATTATTTTGTTCTAAACTTGTTTTTAATTTCTCGACGGATCCTTCAAACTCTTCTTTATCAGATATTTTTTCTTTTAACGTGGATTCTACTAAATATAACGCCATTTCTTATCCTCTCCTCATAAAATAATTATTCCGATAAACTTAATCAACTTTAACTATATTGTTAGTTTATGATACTAAGTTCAAAAAATCAACCTAGTATTATAAAAAAATTATGTTATCATCAAATTACGAAAATCAATGGAGGGAAAAACATGAAAGCTACTTATGATTTACCTTGCAATATAGCACAAACTTTAAACATCATCGGCGATCGATGGACGCTATTAATCGTTCACGAAATATTCATTGGTAACAATACCTTCACTGAGATCAAAAAAGCGTTGAATGGGATTTCATCCAACTTACTGTCAGATCGCCTGAAATATTTGGAAGAAAGCGGACTCGTCGCTTCCTCCCTATATAGCGATCATCCCCCTCGCTACGCTTATAATTTGACAGATAGCGGAAAAGATCTTGAGGATGTCTTCAATTCTATTATCCTATGGGGACGACAGCACCTCGATAAATGTTATAAGAAAATCATCCACGATAAATGTAACCATGAAGTTGACATCACGTACTACTGCTCTCATTGTAACGAGAATGTTAATGAACTTTCCGTGGTGGAAGTAGATTAAAGACAGGGACCTGGCCCTGTCTTTTTTATTTCAGTCAGTCGTTCGGTACAATTCCCCATTGCTTTTCAATCCAACGTTCAAACAAACGAATTGCTTTATCCAGCAGCAGCCCACATACACCGATGAAAATAATCCCGGCAAGCACGAGATCCAGCCGCAGCAGATTCCGGGCATCTACTATAAGGTATCCAAGTCCCGATTGCGCCCCTACCATTTCACCAGAAACGAGGAAAATCCACGCAGTTCCGAGACCGATATGAAGTCCATTAGCGATAGCTGGAAAAGCCGCCGGGAAAATGATTTTCGTCATTAACTGTGGCTGTTTGATCTCTAAATTCCTGGCCAGCTTCAAATAAGTTCCATCCACCTTTTTAACCCCTGAGACAGTTGATAAAAGAACGGGGAAGAAGGCAGCAATGAAAATAATGACAATCGCCGGAGCACTACCGATACCGAACCATAACACGATGAATGGTGACCACGCAATTGGGGCTACTGGTCTTAACAATTGAACAATCGGATCGAAAATATCCCATAGCTTCGTCATCCTTCCTAACAGCAAGCCGAGCAATACAGCCACGATTACAGCTGAAAGGTAGCCGACCAAAAAGCGATACATACTTACCTTCAAGTGTTCAAAAAATGTCCCATCCGCAATCAAAGAAACGATACCTTCCGCTACCATAAGTGGCGGAGGTAATAATGCTTCCTCGAAATCAAACAGCATTGTCGTCAATTGCCAGATTACTATAATGATGCTTATGCCTATGAAAATATTAGTAGTTTTCCGTAGCGTTTTCATTCAATCACTTCGCCTTATCTATGAAAGTATTATCTACAAATTCTTCATAAGAAGGAGGATTTTCTGACAACCCCATCTCCTGCAGGTAGCTGCTCAACTCCTGGTAAGAATCTTCAGGAATTCTTAAATCATCATAAGAAATCCATTTTAAGGACAAGTCCATCACTTCTTCGTTTACTTTCATGTATTCCGAAGCTACGTCATGAACATGCTGGTCTTTTTTCTCTGCCTCTTTACCAGCTTCCACATAGCTATTCATGAATTCCTGAACCAGTTCTTTATCTTTCTCGATAAAATCATTGTGTAAAATCAATGCACAATCCACAGAATCCGTCCATAATTCATCAGATTGATAGAGGACTTTACCTTTTCCTAACGCAACAGACTGGGCACCAAAAGGTTCTGCTACCACGTAGCCCGCAATTCTGCCTTCGGAAAGGGCGGCAGGCATTTCAGCTGGAGGCATTTCCACAGCATTCACATCTTCATAGGCTAATCCCTCTTTTTTCAGCATTTGGTACAGGAGAATATTATGTGTGGAAAATTTATGTGGGATCGCGAACGTTTCTCCCTTTAAATCTTGAACACTTTCTATTTCGTTATCGGTAACCAGAACGTTACCATCCCGGTGTCCCAATGCTACTGCTTTCAAATCGATTCCTTGTTCTTTCGCTTTCATCGCAACGGTTACTAAAGCAGAGGCTCCATCAATTTGTCCCGTATTTAATGCGTCCATCAAATCTGGCCAAGACGGAAATTTCACCAGCTCAATATTGAAATTCTTATCTTGTTCTTCTATTAAATGCTTTTCCATATATAAAGGGACGGCATGGGTAATCGGTAAGTATCCCAGCTTGATTGTCGGCTTACCATCTCCGTCGGTTTCCGAATCCGAACCACATGCACTCATGACGAGAAGCAGTACCGAGAATGAAGCTATCCATAGCATTTTTTTTGCAAACATAATAATCAGTCCTCCGATTACTTTTAAATATTATATTCCAAAGAAGGAGTTGCACTGCTCAATTGGAATTCTTCCAGTATCAATTTCCTGAAATATTGAAAGTCTCTTCCACTTCTGTCTCTTGGTTTATAAGCGTTGATTACCACTTCTCGTTGGATATCACCGGAGTTGGTGCTCATAATGAAGACCCGATCAGCCAGGTAAATCGCTTCATCAATATCATGGGTAACCAATATTATCGTTGTGTTGGACTCTTTTTGTATTTTAAGGAGCTCGTCTTGCAGGTAATAACGATTGAAGGTATCCAATGCTCCGAATGGTTCATCCATTAAAAGCAATTCCGGCTCGATTGCCAAAGCTCTAGCAATCGCTACCCGCTGCTGCATTCCACCCGATAACTGATGTGGAAAGCGATCCCATTTATCCTCGAGGCCAACCATTTGAAGATAGTGAAGAGCTTTTTCTTTTCGCTCTGCTGAGGAAAGGTTAGTGTCTTCCAAACCTAATTCCACATTCTTTTGCACCGATCTCCATGGTAATAAGCCATAATTCTGAAAAAGCATGACACTTCTTCTACTGGGACTGCTCACTTTCTCTCCTTCAAATAAAACACTTCCATTATCCGGGGTTTCGAACCCGCCAATTACATTTAGCAGTGTACTCTTTCCACACCCGCTTTGTCCGATGACCGCAATTGTTTCTCCTCTTTCAATATCGACATTGATATTCTTTAATACCTCATCTTTTGTACCCTTGTTTAGAAAACTCTTCGTCAAATTCCTGATTTGAATCGCATGATCACTCAATTGCCAACCCCCAATCCCATTAATTCATATAAAATTACTGTGTTTTAATGTTGTAAGTTATTCTATTATACTTTGTATAAAAAAACAACTGGCTTCGCCAGTTAAATTTCATCTATTTCCTTACATCCAGAAATAATCACTCGGCAACTCCATATGTTTCCTTTTGGGAGTCACGATTGTCAATATACCATTTTCAAAATAAGTGGAAGTTTCTTCTTGTGAAATCAAAAAAGGCAGTGTAATAGATCGCTCTGCTGTGTGTACGGACTGTTCTTTATGGTAATGATTGTTAGCTTCATCGATTGTTTCGATAATTTCCTTTTTCTCTGCAGATATCCACAATTGATTTCCTGATATTTCTACTCTCACATGGTCTTTATCAAATTCCGGGAGCTCCGCTTTTACAATAACTTCTGTTTTAGTTTCTTGGATGTTTATGGGGATTGTTGCGGAATTGAAGAAAGGCTTCAGCTGCTTCATCGTTTTATCGAAGAAGGTATCAACGGAGCGGAGGAAATCATAAAATCTTTCGTCGAACAAATTCGGCAGGTTGTTTTTCTTGGGCGCCATTGGCCCTCCCCCTTTCCTTTATTCACTAACAAGTTATGTTATATGGGCGGAAATGTACCCGCTAACCAGTTAAATTGGGCGCAAGCAAAATTCGAAGGGGAAAATACTGATTATTTCCAATTTTACCATTATAACCAATTGTATTTACCATCCAATTATTTTCCTATAAAATGACAATGCTAGAGATGGAAGGGGAGATAAGAATGTTGAAAAAAGTTTTTCTAATAACAGGACTACTCATCGCCCTTGTTGCAGCCGGTTGTTCTCAATCAGGCGCTGACGAGGAAAATGAATCTAACGGTCAGGAAACACAAGAAAATGAAAGCGCTGAAAATAATGGTGACGCAGATGAAAAAGCAGTAAAGTCCGCTCTGCTTAAGACTCAAATGAACCTTGCTGAGGAGCTTCGCCCGCATCATTCAAAGATTGCTGGCTACGAAGCCATGAAAGCGGATGAAGAAAATCAGCCAGAGGAAGAAGAGTTGCAGGCAGCTGGTGAGGAAGCGCAAGCTGCAGCAGGAGAAGCTGTGAGCGCGGTAGAAAGCTTTGAAGTCAGTGAGGAATTGCCTGAAACCATGAAAGAGGAATACAACAGTGCGCTTGATTCACTGAAAGCTTATTATGATGAAGCACAAAGCGCGTTAAAAGAAGCGCCTGAAGAAGCAGACTTATCAGGAGCACAGGAAAACTTTGACCAGTTCCAGGAAAAACTGGACAGTGTTTATGAAGAGGCAGGATTGCTGCCAGTAAATATGAGTTCGGAATTAAGCTAATTAAGTTAGGCAGGAGGGAGAGATCCCTTCTGCTTTTTTTATTCAGAAATACCGTTCAAATATTGTATAAAAAAGGAACCAGGCCAGGCGCAAAAGCGCTAGATCTGGTTCTTCTTTTTTATAGAATTCCAATTGATGCCAGCAAGATAACAAATGCGACAGAGATGATTGGAATCAGGACGGCTACAACGAAAATGTCTTTGTAACTGTCTTTATGTGTCATACCTGTGATAGCGAATAACGTCAGCACGGCACCATTATGCGGCAGTGCGTCAAGGCCGCCGGATGACAGGGATGCGATCCGGTGAAAGGCTTCCGGACTGATGCCGGTATTCTGGGCAATTTCATAATACTTGGAACCGAGTGCTTCCAGTGCGATTCCCATCCCCCCGGATGCGGAACCGGTAGCACCGGCTAAAATATTTACGGCGATGGCTTCTGAAATGAGTGGATGTCCTTTGACTCCCATTAGTAATTCTGTCAGCCGTTCGAATCCTGGCACTTCACGAACAACAGTACCGAAACCGACTGCCGCACTTGTATTGATGATAGCGATGACAGATCCGTTTGCCCCTTTGTTCATCGATGAAATGAAGCGTTTGAATTTACCCGGGTTCAATACCATAATCAAAAGGATACCAGCGATCAACGCTGCGACAACATCCCAGCCAAATACATTCAATGTAATAAGTACAGTTAATAGTGGAAGTACAGAAAGAAGAAAGTTCGGGTCGTCCTCTTCTTCCACTTCCATCATATTTTTATCATTTGGCTCGGTGAAGACTTCCCCTCTGTTGGTCAGTTTCTTTTCCTGCCACCTCAAATAAAAATATCCTCCGACCGCCATGATGATAGCAGCGATAATCCCCATCGCAGGTGCTGCCATAGCGTCTGTCTGGAAATACTGCATCGGGATCAGGTTCTGAATCTGCGGTGTTCCCGGAATGGCTGTCATCGTAAAGGTAAATGCTCCTAACGCGACGGTTGCCGGGATTAGTTTTCTAGAGATGTTCGCCTCGCGGAACAAGGATAGTGCCAGTGGATAGACGGCGAAAACGACGACGAACAAGCTGACGCCCCCGTAAGTCAAAACTGCTGCAGATGCCAGCACCCCAAGAATCGCGCGCTTTGTTCCAATCAGTTTTGTCAATGCGACAGCGACAGACCGGGCCATGCCAGTGTCTTCCATCAATTTCCCAAAAATAGCACCAAGCATGAAGACAGGGAACCATGCTTTAGCAAAATCAACGAACCCGCCCATATACGTATCTTTATAGGCGTCTAACAGATCGAGGCCGCCCGTGACCGCTACAACACCTGCAGCGATCGGGGCCACCCAGATGATGGACCAGCCGAGATAGGCCAGTGCCATCAACACGATGAGACCTAATAATATTCCAAGCATGTTGATTCCTCCACTAATAAAATAGTTTCTCCCAAACCTCTATTATTTCTATCGTTACACGATTTCTACCAGCATGGCGATGCCCTGGCCTCCCCCGATGCACAAGGACGCGATGCCGTACTTTTCGTTTCTGCGTTTCAGTTCTTTAATGACCGTATACAAGACACGAGTGCCACTTGCACCAATTGGATGGCCAAGTGAAATGGCACCACCATTGACGTTGACTTTGTTACGGTCTAAACCGAGCTCTTTTTCTACTGCCAAGTATTGAGCGGCGAATGCTTCATTAACCTCGATCAAACCGATGTCCTCCATTGACAGGTCCGTTTGCTCCAGTGCTTTTTTGATGGCCGGAACTGGTCCGATGCCCATGTATGCTGGATCGACGCCTGCTACACCCCATGATACAATTTTCGCAAGCGGGCTCAGGTTCTTTTCTTCTACAAAAGTTTCACCAGCGAGTACGACTGCTCCAGCCCCATCATTGATACCGCTTGCATTCCCACCAGTGACCGTGCCGTCTTTTTTAAAGGCAGGCTTTAGTTTTGCCAGCCCTTCAGGCGTAGTGTCCTCACGAATATGTTCATCAGTATCTACAACTGTAGTTCCTTTACGTGTTTTCACTTCCACCGGAACTATTTCTTCTTCGAACTTGCCACTATTGCGAGCTTCTGCTGCTCGTTTGTGACTTTCTACTGCATAGGCGTCCTGCTCTTCCCTTGAAATCTCGTATTTCTCAGAAAGGTTCTCAGCTGTAACACCCATGCCTTTGCCAATATATTCGTCCGTCAAAGTAGCCCACAGCATATCATCTACTTTCGGTGTACCAAGCTTGGTACCGAAACGGCTGCCCCGCATGGCATATGGGGATTGGCTCATATTCTCCACCCCGCCAGTCAAGGCGACTTTGCCCTCCCCGAGCTTGATGGACTGGGCTGCTGATACGACAGATTGCAGGCCGGATCCACACAGTCTGTTAACCGTAAGTGCCGGGCTTTCCATCGGCACACCGGATTTCAATGCAATATGCCTTACCATATATGGGGCGTTATTCGCGGAATGGATGACATTCCCCATTACCGTCAAATCAATATCCTCAGATGTTATGCCGCTTCGCTTGATCGCTTCTTCGCTTACCGTCACCCCAAGAACGGTCGGGTCAACGTCTTTCAGTGAACCGCCGAAGCTTCCAAATGCTGTTCGTGCTCCTTCTAAAATATAAACATTCTCCATGTTGGCTTTCCTCCTTTTATTGAGCGGTATAGCCGCCGTCGATAACAACTGCCTGCCCGGTTACCCCTTTTGCCTGGTCACTGGCAAGGAATAATGTATAATCAGCTACCTCCTGTACCTGAAGCAAACGTTTTTGTGGCACTAATGGATAGATGACTTCCTCCAATACTTTTTCTAACGAGACGTTCCGATTGTCAGCCAGGTCCTCCAGCTGGTTGCGGACAAGCGGCGTATCAACATAGCCTGGGCAAACTGCGTTCACGGTGATACCGTGTTCTGCGCCTTCCAAGGCTGTGACTTTTGTCAGGCCGATGACACCATGTTTGGAGCTGTTATACGCAGATTTACCTGCAAAACCGACCAATCCGTTGATTGAAGCCATATTGATAATACGGCCAAAGCCTTGCTTTTTCATGATTGGGAAGACATGCTTGGTAGCCATGAATGGGGCAACCAACATAACTTTTGTGATGAACTCGAATTTTTCCGTTGGAAAATCCTCTATGGAGGCTACGTGCTGAAGTCCGGCATTATTAATCAGCACATCAAGACGTCCATATTTTTCTGCAGTCTGGTCGATTGCCTGCTGCAGCTCTTCCTCTTTCGTGACATCACATTTAACGCCGATGCACTCATATCCCTCATCACTAAGCTTCTTCACAGCTTCCTGCAATTTTTCTTCATTGATATCACTAAAAGCTACTTTAGCGCCATTTTTGGCAAACTCTACTCCGATTTCGTGGCCAATCCCGCTTGCCGCTCCTGTAATGAAAACTACTTTGTTTTCTACCATTAACTTCATCCCCCTGCTAAAAAATTAAAATGTTGCCGATAATAGATTTTCGCTGACATTCAACTCTGCGCCAGTTGAATCAATTACTTCATCTACTGTCCATCCTTCTGCGACTTCCACTAAAAGAAGCCCATCATCCGTCACATCAATCACGGCACGGTCGGTGATGATACGGTCAACCACACCTTCACCTGTAAGCGGCAATGTGCATTCCTTAAGAATTTTCGACTCTCCATGTTTATTGACATGATCCATGATGATAACGATTTTCTTCGCGCCATGCACAATATCCATGGCTCCGCCCATGCCTTTAATCATTTTTCCAGGAATCATCCAGTTTGCGAGGTTGCCAGTTTCTGAGACTTCCATACCGCCAAGAATGGCAAGGTCCAGATGCTCGCCACGAATCATCGCGAAAGATTCTGCACTGCTGCAGTATGATGCTCCAGGTGCCGCCGTTACGGTTTCTTTTCCGGCATTGATCAAGTCTGGATCGACTTCAACCTCGTATGGGGAACGTCCAATTCCGACCAATCCATTCTCAGACTGAAGCACAATCTCTTTATCTTCCTGGATGTAGTTGGCGACCATTGTCGGCATCCCGATACCAAGGTTGACGTAGAAACCATTCTCAATTTCGCGCTCCGCTCGTTTTGCAATTTTTTCTCTTACTAGTGCTTTATCCATGTTCACTGCCATGATGTTTCCCTCCTATTGTGCTTCTTTTCTCAAAGTGAGACGTTCAATGCGCTTCTCCTGTTTGCCTTCGATTAATCCCTGTACGTAGATACCAGGTGTATGGATGTTATCTGGATCCAACGAGCCGACTTCTACCAGTTCTTCCACCTCTGCAATTGTCGTCGCACCGGCTGCTGCGATTTCAGGATTGAAGTTGCGAGCCGTCTTATTATAGACAAGGTTTCCAAGGCGATCGCCTTTGGCAGCACGGACAAGACTGAAATCCGCTTTCAAACCTGTCACCATAAGATAGTCTTTCCCATCAAAATTACGTACTTCTTTCCCTTCCGCGATTGGTGTTCCTACGCCTGCTGGTGTATAGAAAGCCGGAATTCCGGCACCACCGGCGCGGATACGTTCCGCCAGCGTCCCCTGCGGCGTCAGTTCCACTTCCAGTTCTCCTGCCAGCACCTGGCGTTCGAATTCTTTATTTTCACCAACATAAGAGCCGATCATTTTATCAATCTGTTTATTTTCAAGGAGCAATCCAAGCCCCCAGTCATCCACACCACAGTTATTGGAAATAACTGTCAAATGCTTCACCTTTGATTCTACTAATGCCAGAATCAGGTTCTCCGGAATCCCTACCAGTCCAAACCCTCCAACCATGATAGTTGAGTGATCTTTAATATCTTTTACTGCTTCTTCAAATGATGTATAAATAGTTTTCATCATGCTACACTCCCTTCACCTTTTTATAATGCAAGAACCGTGCCAACTTTTATACTGAATGAAAATTCAATAATGAAGGGGAATTCAATTGAAAGCGCTAACAATGAAATTACGAGTTTCTGGAAAATTAACTATCATCCTATCATATTAATAATGAAAACCCTTTCTCGCACAACAAAAATAAACCATTCCATATAATTGGAATGGTTTTTCCGAATTTCCGGAATGGCTTATAAGTTATACTTTTTCACTTTGTCATACAGGCTTGATTTTCCGATGCCAAGCATTACCGCCGCTTTCCCTTTGTCTCCATGAACCTTTTTTAATGTCCGTTCAATCGCCTGGCGTTCTGCCGTTTCCATAATCGCCTTCAAGCTTCGATCCTCATCCACTAACAGTGCGTCCGGCTTAATGTGATCCGGCAGATCATCCAATTCAACCATTTCATTGCTCGTCAGGTGGACAGCTGCCTCGATGACATTTTCCAGCTCGCGGACATTTCCCGGCCAGTGATACTCAAGGAAGCAGTCATACACGTGCGGTTCAAAATCGACGACCCGCTTGCCAATCCGTTCAGTTACTTTTTCCAGCAAATATTTTGCCAGCACACGGAGGTCCTCCGGTCGTTTCCGAAGCGGTGGAATATCAATCTGGACAACATTAATCCGGTAAAATAAATCTTCCCGGAACTTCTGCTGTGCTATTAACTCCTCGAGTGGCTGGTTGGTAGCAGCAATGATCCGTACATCAACTTTCTGTGGATTAACCGATCCGATTGCTTCGACTTCCCCCTCCTGCAGGACTCGGAGTATTTTCACCTGAGCCTGGAGCGGCATATCCCCGATTTCATCCAGGAAAAGAGTCCCGCCGTCTGCCATCTGGAACTTCCCTGGCTTGCCGCCTTTCTTGGCACCAGTAAATGCACCTTCCTGGTAGCCGAACAGCTCTGACTCGAGAAGGTCAGCTGGAATTGCCGCACAGTTTACTTTGACGAATGGTTTCGTGTTACGTTCACTCAAGTGATGGATACTATGGGCGAACAACTCTTTTCCTGTTCCGCTCTCACCACGGAGCAGCACAGAGACATCTCCTGGAGCCACTTTTTTAATTTTATCTTTTAATATGTGCATCTCCGAAGAATTGCTGATGATATCATGAAGAGAATAGGAAACTCCGTTCAGTTTTTTCATTTGATTACGGTACGTTTCCAGCTCCAGGAACAAATCTTTAATATGGCTGTTCAGCTTCAGCCATTCCTCCGTATCCCGGAACAGCACCATACCAAGCGCGCCGACCACTTCTCCATCTGCCCGGAGTGGAATTCGATGGGCGATCATATAATTACCGCGAATATACTGCAGGTCCGCAAGTTCTTCTTTTCCTGTTTCCGCAACGATATGCATCCTGGTATTCTCAATCACATCGGTCACATGCTTCCCGCGGACACCCTCTTTATTTACTTCGAGAAAATCACAATAACTATCATTCATATAGGAAACAAAACCATTGCGATCCACGACGACAATACTATGATTGACATTACCGAAAATCGTCTCTAATATTCCATCCCGGTAATCCTCTAATATATCAAGCATTCATTCACGCTCCTGATGTAAAATCTATTTGCAGTCTATTTTACCATGAGAGCGATTTCAATCCACCTCCCAATATTTACGAGCTTCTCGATCCGCAGTCACTTTATAAATGTTTTTCAATGTAGTATGTATATTATTCAAGGTGACCAGTACAAACCCAAGCATAATAAAAGTAACAATTTCCCCTGTAAAAATAGCTACAATCCCTAATAAAATCATATAAATGGTGTTCCATACATTGTTCATGAACTCCTTCCCCCCTTTAAGCTACTGGTATGTCTCGTCATTGAGTTGTCTCATATCCTGTTGCTATTTCTCTCTTTTTTTAAAATTTGTCTCCCTTATTCTCGAAAGTGTCTCATATAATTTTAATATTGTCTCTCTTACTTCCTCTTTTTCCTCTCATAGGTTATAGATTGTCTCGTATAATAATAAATTGTCTCATAAACCGGCATTTCAAGTTACATACACACCAACCACAGTGATACACATAATATAGAAGAAACTGTGATGGAGGTAGCAACCTATGATCCATACTGTCAAACCCGGCGAAACACTGACACAGATCTCTCGTGATTACCGGAAGCCATTGGCTCAAATAATTCAGGCTAACCCCACCATCAACCCTGATCTCATCTATCCCGGGCAAGGGATTAATATCCCCGGCTTACCTAACCCGGCATCCATTCCTTATAGCATTGATATTTCACTCAATAACCGAACGCTTCGCCTATTAAGGAATGGGGTTCAGCAAAAACAATATCCGATTGCGGTAGGCAGGATCCTTCATGGTACTCCCATAGGAAATTATGTAGTCATCAATAAAGCCCCAAATCCTGGCGGACCCTACGGCACCATGTGGATGAGTCTTTCAAAACAACATTATGGCATCCATGGCACCAACGATCCAAGCTCCATTGGAAAAGCAGTCTCTCGTGGCTGTGTCCGAATGTATAACAAGGATGTGGAGGAACTGGCAAGAACAATTCCTATTGGCACCAGTGTCTTCATCCATCCGTAACGGTCATTTTCCCATTACAGGAATCCACCTATAAAAGTGGAAGATAGCGAGCAGTATTAGCCCTGCTGACTTTTTTCAGCTCGCCTCCTGTGATTCCTTTAATAATCTATTATAAAAAAATTGTACAACTATTAAACAAAATGTTTAGTTTTCTTCCTTAGGTGGTATTGTCTACCATTACATGGAAAGGGAGCTTGATATAATGAAAGATCCTCGTGACGCAGCAGCTAATATGAGTGAAGATAAAAAAGACGACATCATGCAGAATTTCCAGAACTTCAAGGATTATTTAGGTGACCAGGTTAATAAAGGTGAAAAACTTGGACTTGGCGAAGAGGGACTTACAAAAGGCGCCAAGCGTGTGGGGGATTACCTAGCTAAGAACGAAGATCCAAGAAACCGCGAAGAAAAATTACTGAATGAACTTTGGAAGTTTGCCGACGAAGAAGAACGGAAGCATATGGCGCATGTTCTTGTAAAACTTGCCGATTCAACAAACTAATTTTAGCAGGGGGGCTGTTCCCTAAGTATTTTAAAGACTTAAGGGGGCAGGCCTTTTATTTGTACCTGTCTGCTTATTGATCGTAAATCCATCTATTTGCTCACTCATAACTCTATTTTTTCGCTCCTTTTCACAAAAAAATGAAAAAACCCCGGCCAGGATTTGTTATCCTGCCGAGGTCATTACATCAGGCCCCAGGTGTTTCTTCTAAATCATCAATTCTTCTCTCCAAATACTGGGTGTCTTTTCTGGCATTGAATTTCTCTGCCTTCTCCACTTTTACACCAATATTATAGTCTGGAATTTTAGCAAACTGTTCATAGCGGCCTTTTGGCAACAAGAAGTTTCCTTCCGGGAAATGCACCCCAAGGTTTCCTTTTGCGATATTGGCAAACCTGGCTCTCCCTTGGAAAATTCCGTACTGGTTATATAAAACCACTGCTTCTCCATCATGTATCCGATTATCTTCCGCATCCTCACGGTTGATCAAGACATCATAACGTTCAGCTCCATTAATTGGGTCGGTCTCCTTGTAGACCATTGAATTGAACTGCTTGCCACGGCGTGTTGTCAGATAAAAATCACCTGGCTTTTTGTTCAAATCAGGTATTTCTACCGGAATCAGGCTCCCTTTCCCGTCTGGTGTCGGGCAAACGCCCCCTTCACATAACCAGGCTCCTCCCCATTGAAAGACGTCCCCCTGTTTTTTTAAATGCTGGACGCCATCATAATTCGGGTTGGCTTTGGCTATTTCTTCACGGACGGCCTGACCATCCTTAAAATCGACCAAATGAGCGGATTCTGGTTTGACTCGCTTGGCCAGGTCGATGTAGATTTTCCATTCGGTACGGGCTTCTTGGATTTTATTTTTATTCCCTTCAATTTCCGGTGAAAAATAAACCATACGTTCTGTAGAAGTAGATGTACCGCCGCCTTCCTGTTCATATCGGGTCTTAGCCGGTAATACAATCACCGCTTCTTTCGCATCGACAAGTGTGGAAGTATTCAGGATGATATCCTGATGGACGCGGATATCAAGCTCCGATAATGCCTGCTCAACAAAATCAGGATCCGGCATGGTTTCTAGGAAATTCCCACCGGATAAATAGTACAGCTTGATTTTCCGTTCATGATCCTCCGGAAGCAGGATATTTTCAAGCGTCACACCGACGACATCTCCCTGCCATTCAGGAAGGTCAAACCCCCATAGCTTTTCAATTCTTTCAACATTATCACCTTTGAAATCTCCGCCAGGAAGCACAAATGGATCGGCGCCCATTTCACCACTCCCCTGCACACTGGAGTGACCGCGAAAAGGCATCAACCCATTATGTTCTCTCCCAAGGAAACCACGAAGCAATGCCAGGTTCGCTACCTGGGAAATGTTATCCGTCGCAAAGGAATGCATTGTCAAACCAAGCGCCCAGGCAAAGACAGCATTTTTGCTATTCGCAAGCAGTTCAGAAAGCTCGATAATTCGTTCTTTTGTAACTCCCGACGATTCGGTGATGGCATTCCAGGATTGGGAGATAACCTGTTGTTTTAATTCGTCATATCCATTAACATGCTCCTCAACAAATTCATGATTAATGGCAGCACCGTGCTGCTTTTCTTCCATTTCGAACCAGTGCTTCATAATACCATGCATGAATGCAATATCCCCGCCAATATTGATTTGATAAAAGTCATCAGCTACTTTAGTTCCAAACAAGGCCGACTCTGGATTGGATGGAATCCAGTATTGATCCATCGACGGCTCACGGTATGGATTGATAACTATGATTTTTGTCCCCTTTTTCTTTGCTTCGAGCATATACTTAGTCGAAACTGGTGAACTATTGGAGGCAACACTGCCCCAGAATAACAGGACATCTGTGCCGATCCAGTCTTGATAATTCGCAGTAGAAGCCCCTACCCCCACTGAACGCTTTAATGCGGTCTTACTAGGCGAGTGACAAATACGGGAAGCGTTGTCGATGTGATTGGTGCCAAGAAAACGGGCTACTTTTCCCGCAACATAATAAGATTCATTGGTGATACCCCGAGAGGTGAGGTAAAAAGCATACTGCTTCGGGTCCAGAGCTTTCATCTTATCTGCAATCATTTCCATGGCATCTGCCCAGGCCAGACGGGAAAACTTCCGCTCTCCTTTTCTGCGGATCATCGGGTACGGAATTCTGCCAAGCTCCCTTAATTCTGTACTGGAATACTGGCGAAGTTCCTCTATATCGGCGTGCAGGACCTCTTCATTAATAGCAGGCATTGTATTTAAACGAAGCACATTCAATCGTGTCGTACATATATGCGGCCCGGTCAATGTCTGATCGTAAAGACCGGAAACGCCTAATGCACAGCCGTCACACACACCTTTGGTAATGATGTTCTTGGCATAGTTTAAGTTATCCTTGTTATCCCAGGCGACTTTCATCGTATCCCGGATATGCTTAGGCTTTACCTTTCCCAGACCGAACGGGATTGGGCTCACCCAGTGTTTCGGTGCAGGTATTTTAGATTTTTTCATCGGTCCTTGGTGTTTGGTTTGTCCCATATATATTCTCCTTACTATTTTTAATTCAAAGAGCAAAATAGCTGACGCCATGCAGCGATTCCCATTGGCTATAAACAAAGAAAAAACCACCATAATCCTCTGCTTGTGCTGTCACGTACAAAGGAGTATGGTGGTTAAGCCTTTGGCAGGTTCGCTGCGAAGTACCAAACCATTCTATTATGAAAATTTCTTTTCTAAATCTTCACTAAAAACGAAAATCGACATCCCGAAGTCTTTTTCTATATCGATATCAACAAATAAATCTACGAAATCACATTGCAGGAATTCTTCCATTTCCACAGGGTGATTTTGCCGGTACATATTTTTGACCATTTCCGTACGGGCTGCACGTACCATTTGCTTGCCCTCTTCCTCATTGGCAATGAACTTTTCTACAGGTGACAGGTTGCCTTCCATCTCGCATATGGCCCAGTTCTTGCAAAAGGTGGTACTGATTTTACTCGGTCCTTTTCCCATATGCCGTTTCCGAAAAGCTTTTACTAGATTGCTGAATTCAGCTTCGTATTTATTCATCGTTGCTTCAACCTTTTCTATTATACTCCTTAAATAGTAGTTGTATGGAGACCAAAAATCAACTAGAAAGTTTCTGTGAAGAAGCCGTGGAACCTTGGGCTTGCTTCAGCTGTTTCATATCGATGCGGATGATTAGTGAAACAATAAGTGCTACCACAAACATGGTGCCAAAAATTGATAAGGTCAAAGCATAGCTCGCAGTCACTTCCCTGATCCAGGAGGCTAAAATCGGCCCGGCCAGACCGGCCGCAGCCCATGCGGTCAGGATATAACCATGGATAGCACCTAACTGCTTGGTTCCAAACAAATCTCCGATATAGGCTGGGATAGATGAGAATCCTCCGCCATAACATGTGATGATCAAGAAAACGACTACCTGGAACAGGATGGCATGAGTAATTCCGGGAAGCGCAAAGAATGCAACAACTTGTATGATAAAAAACATTGTGTATACATTTGGACGCCCAATATAGTCAGAAATTGATGCCCAGGCTATCCGGCCTGCACCATTGAAAAATCCCATCAGGCCGACCATTGTCGCTGCTGCTGCAGCGCTAAGTCCAGCAATTTCCTGTGCCATCGGGGAAGCAACAGACAGTATTGCGATTCCGCATGTGACATTGATAAACAGCATAACCCATAAATACCAGAACCGGCGTGTCTTGACTGCTTCATTGGCAGTCAATTGAGAAAGATCCGGGGTTTTCTTATTGTCCTGGCTGAATTCTCTCATGTATCCTTCTGGCGGTCTTTCCAAGTACAGTGCCGATGACATCATGATGACAAAATAGGCTGCACCCAGAATAAAAAAGGTAGCTGGAATACCGACCGAATCGATTAAGTTAGCCATCACCGGGCTGGCTATCATAGCAGCAAAACCGAACCCCATAATTGCGAGGCCTGTGGCCAGCCCCCTGCGGTCAGGAAACCATTTTACCAGTGTGGATACAGGAGTAATGTACCCAATACCAAGCCCTATTCCTGCTAAAACACCATATGTAACATATAAAACCCAAAGCGATTCTAATGTTGTAGCCAGACCTGAACCAATCATTCCCATACCGAAAAAGCCAGCTGCCACCATCCCTGATACACGCGGGCCATACTTTTCCACGAAATGTCCCATAAATGCTGCCGATAACCCTAGAAATAAAATGGCGATACTAAAAGTCAGCGATACACTACTAAGACTCCAGCCATACTCCTCGATCAATGGATTCGTAAACACACTCCAGGCATACACGGAGCCGATAGAAATATGAATCCCTACAGCAGCTAACGCAATCAGCCAACGATTTTTTGTTTTTTTCAAGCTATTTCACTCCCTTTATAAAAAATAAAAAACGCCCTCACTTTACTTTTGCAGAATTTTTCCATGCAAAAGCAAATGACGACGTGTTAGCTACAAGCAGGCTCACTACTTGTACACCAAAGTAATCGTTTGCAATAGTTGACGACATTTAAAATCGACGACAGGATCGCTATCTCGCATCTTAAATGTTACAATTTTATGAACATAAATTATGATAGCGGTTTTTAGCTGAAATTTCAATATTTTTTCTAAATTTTACATCGACCGATTCTTATTGCTTGTATTTTATTTAGATGAGTCGGTATATTTTAATAACGAGATTTTTATAAGCGGTTCCAAAGTGAGGTGATTGAGATGAGAGATCAAAAAACCATCAGGAGAACGATAACAAGATTTAATCATGGAGAAATGACACAAGTGGAAGATGATATTGTCACTGAATTTCCACTGACGATTTATATAAATGAGGAAGAATTCGCAACGATGGTCTGCACTCCGGCCCACCTGGAAGAAATGGTAATCGGATTTCTGGCTTCTGAAGGCGTCATCCGTTTCCAACGTGAAATCAAAAACTTTAAAATCGATGAAGAGCAAGGCTTTGCCTACATTGAGATTGAAGGTAAAATCAATACCCAGCGTGATTTTTCCAAACGGTTTATCGGTTCCTGCTGCGGAAAAAGCAGACAATTTTATTTTCAAAATGATGTCCAGACCACAAAAACCTCCACCTCAAAAACGACGATAACTGCTGACCAATGCATTAAATTAATGGATATGATGCAGGCAACCAGCCACGTCTTCAAAGGTACAGGCGGTGTTCATAATGCGGCAATCTGCACAGGCGATGAAATGATTGTCGGACGTGCGGACATTGGCAGACACAATGCACTGGATAAACTATATGGGCATTGCTTGTTGAATCAAATTTCCGTGCGGGATAAGGTGCTTGTTTTCAGCGGGAGGATTTCCTCGGAGGTCATGACGAAGGCGGCGAAGATTGGAGTAGGAATCGTATTGTCTAAATCAGCTCCAACTGATTTAGCGATTGATTTAGCTCATGACTTGAACATCACTGCAGTCGGCTTCATTAGAGGCGGGTCCTTCAACGTTTATTCGCACCCGGAACGTATTCACCAGTAAAATATAACAAAGCCTGGAAGCAAGTAAATGGCTCCCAGGCTTTGTTTAGTTTTTATGCAGAACGATAGGTTTCATTATCTTTCTCATTGGAGTTGGATATTACCTGATCCAACGCAAAGCTTTTGCTTCCATTAATCAGGAAGTAAAGTGACATAGCAAGTAACACCAAGTCAAGCTCATACCCTGCTCCTTGCCCATCTCCCAAGAAACCTCCAGCGAGTTTCACTTTTAAGATTGCTCCTGCCATTAAGACCACAAACAGGCCTGAAATGACTCTTGTGCCTAATCCAAACAATACTGCCAGCCCACCAACTAATTCAAGTAAGGCTACAGCATAAGCGAGAAATCCAGGCAATCCGATACTATCGAACCAGCCAGCCGTATTACCTATTCCATCCTGGAACTTAACAAGGCCATGGATGAAGAAGGTAAGCCCTAATACAACACGTAATATCACTTGACTCCATGCATATTTATTATTCATTATCATTTCCCCCAATGTAATTTTTTATCATTTCCCAAACTGCCAGACACTGTGACTTAGATTTCCATATCGGTAGCTTCTATGAGTTAATTTAGCGCTTTTTTCCTCATCGGCTGCTCCCATCGCATAAAAAATCGGAATAAAATGCTCATTTCCATAAGGAGGGACTGCTAAATCAACAGCAGGAGCCTCTTTTTTATAATTGTATAAGGATTCAAGATTCCACTTGGTCATTTGCTCTTCCAGCCAGTCATCAAACTCAACTGCCCAGGCATCTGTCTGTCCGTTGTCCTGATGCAGCTTAACAACTCCAAGATTATGGACAGTGCCTCCACTTCCTATAATCAATACATCCTCTTTTCTTAAGGGAGCCAGAGCCTTCCCGATTTCATATTGTTGCTGTGGGGTCAAATGGGGATTGACCGACATAGAAACCACCGGCACATCTGCTGCTGGATAAATCATACGCAGAACCACCCAGGCCTCATGGTCCAATCCTCTTGTTTTATCAACCTCATAAGGTATCTCCTGCTGTGCAAAAGCTTCCTTTATTTTTTGTACTACATCTGAAGACCCTTTGGCTGGATATTCAATTTGATATAAAGCTTCCGAAAATCCTCCAAAATCATAAATAGTACGGTATTCTTCTACATCGCCTACCTGCTGAACCCCTGATTCCCAATGAGCTGAGAAAAGTACAATCGCTTTTGGCTGCGGCAATGCTTCCCCTAATTCTTTCAAATAATTTGTGTACT
Organism: Thalassobacillus devorans; assembly: GCF_011761345.1. GTDB lineage: Bacteria > Bacillota > Bacilli > Bacillales > Halobacillaceae > Thalassobacillus > Thalassobacillus devorans. The sequence continues at coordinate 218,623 of NZ_JAASRY010000005.1, read as the reverse complement.
GATTATCTTCAAGGGCAAGTAACGGTGCCCCATGCGCTACAAAATAAGACGGCATCATATCGTTACTTCACCTCCCCTTCGCTGTTTTTGTTTCCTAATATGAATATTAGTTACATATATATTAACAACGAACCCTCTGGATTGTCAACTGTTTTTTTGTTAATATAGATATATGTTTCATAAAAGAAAACAACCGGAGTGAATGAACATGGATATAGGATCCACAATTCGAACAATCAGGCAAAGAAAAAAGATTACGATCGCCAAAATGAGTGAGGGAACTGGCCTGTCAAAAGGATTTATCAGCAATATGGAAAACAATAATACTTCCCCTTCGATTTCTACATTGCAGACAGTAGCTAATTTCTTAGAAATACCACTTCCCTACCTGTTATTAGAAAAAAACCAGCGTATGAACGTGGTCAGAAAAAACGAGCGCCGAGTGACAACTCATAATAAAGATCAGTTGAAGGTCGAGCATTTGACCTCTAAAGGCGGACTTAAAATGAAACGGGTGGAAATTCCTCCTGGCTCCTCTACAGCAGAAGGACATGCCCACAATGGTGAAGAGGTCCACCTCGTATTAAGTGGGAAGATTTATGCACAGCAGGGGGAAGATTGTTACACCCTGGGAGAAGGGGACTCTTTTAGCTGGAATGCGTCCGTCCCCCACTTTGTCAAGAATATCGAGGATGAAACGGCGGTCGTACTGATCGCCCAGTATACGGACACAGAGCTCGAAGACATGCTATAATGCTTGGCGAAGTTGTGTTGGGTTGCCCCGCCAAAATTTTATTTTTCACTCATTCTCTTTCCAATTAGAAAAACTTGGCTTGTCGCCAAGTACTTATGGCGAAAGCCTTAGTCTTTTCTTATACTTTAATCCTTTAATATAGTTGAATTTTCTTAAAGTAAATAAAAGAGGCAGCACCTCGCTGCCTCATTCTTCTAAATCTGTTCTCTCTTCTTCCAATAAACATGCCCAAAATCGCAGCCAGAACCCAGCCCTTTTAAATTCAAACTTCATAGAATCCGGGGTTTGAAAGATGCTCCCATTCTTTCCTGAGGATCCCCATCTTAATCGCATCATAATGAGTTCCATCAACCATACGGGCCTGCCTGATTCTTGCTTCTTCTTTCATACCAACCTTTTCGGCAACTTTTATCATCCTGCTGTTCCCGGACCATGTAGACATACCAAGCCGGTGAATGTCCGTAGCCTGAAACAAATAACTGATCCAGCGTTTGTATGCTTCGGTTCCATAACCGCCATTCCAGTAACGTTTGTCATAAATGACGATGCCGGTCTCCAGCCAGTCGGTATGTTTATCAATCCAATAGGAGCCGACCGTTCCAATCAACTTGTTACCGGCTAAAATGACAAGCGTGTTAGGCACTTGATCTGTGATGAAGTAGTTCATTTCCCAGCTTTCTCTATACTCCTCCATAGTCTTTTCCGGTTCTGGGATATAGGGGCCGTTCCACTTTTTAGCTGCTTGTTCTTTCTCCTCGAATTTCCAATAATACAACTCGTCGATGTGTCTGGTTGTTGCTTCTGTCAATGTAATCTTGTCTCCAACTAGTTCTATCATGATAAGTTATTTACTCCTCATTTGGTTATCCACCGGTTTTTTATAAAAGACTATGGTTGTATACTGATTCAACCGTTCGATGCTTCCTGTCTTTTTGTATCCTGCTTTTTCATAAAAGTAACAATTTCGTTCTTCTTCCAATATGGTCGCCAACTCCCAGCTAGCCGCATCCGGATATAAATGCTCGACTGCATAAAGAGCCTGTTGAGCAATACCTTTTCCTTGATAAGCTGGCAAAATGAACATCGGGCTGATCCAATACTCTTCTTCTTTCCAGAACACATAAATAGCACCTATCAGTACGTTTTCATATAAAACTTTATGGAAATCGCCATCTGGGTTGTTTATTCTGGATACCACTCGTTCGAGGGGCTCATTTGCAGGATTTGTATCAAAATCCTTATATTTTTCTAATAACGGGGTAAAGGCTTTAACCTGGATGTCATAAATAGCAGAAACATCATCCAAGGTTGCTGTTTCTATACGAACGTCCATTTTTCTCCTTCTTTCTAAAAACAGTATGTATTTCCACGAAAGGAAAACTTAGTACCAATTATTTCAAATTCAGAAGATTAACACAATATTTTTGTCAATAAAAAAACGCCTCCCAGCAGTTAGGCGTGTAATTAAAAAATGATCATTTATGTTTCCCTATAGTGAATCCTTCGAATAACCTTCCGCCGAATGGCTCTAAAATGCTGTCAACTAAGCATAGAATCTCCGTTTTTACACCAGTTGTATAAAACTTGTCGAAAGCCTGGATGAACTCTCCGGCAAAAGTTTCATCATAATTTTTCAGTGCCCTTACTGTCCATTTGGATTTACCAATCCACTGTTGGTTCGTGCGTAAACCGAATTCACTCGTTAAGGACGCCAACTCATTAGCAATGAACAATGCTTCCCCCCGGTCTGAAGCACCGATGAAATCCTCGAGTGTATCCGTAAGAAAGTAGCGCTTGGTTGTGATGGCTTCCTCACTCCAAGTTTCTGGCCCCTTATCCAACAAATCATCAGCTTCTTGTTTGATACCACGGATGATTCCAGTATCTTTCAGGACAATACCTTCCGAAACCATTCGCGGCATGGAAGGCCTTGCCCGCTCGCAATCATTCTTAAAAAATTCTTTATAGGATATCATGTTATGTACAAAAACTTCAATCGGCCAGCCAAATTCAAGTAAGGACTGGCGATAAGAAGCGGATAGTTTCTGATCAAAAATAACAATATCTAAATCAGATGTTTCAGTAGCTTCACCACGGACGACGCTCCCGGCTAATAAAGCACCCTGACAATCAGGGTAATGAGCCTCAATAAATTTGTAAGCTGCATCAACAGGCTTCATCTACTTCTCCTTTCAGCTGTCTCGCAATATAGTCTGTTCTATGATTTTGCGTGCGCGATCATCCATATTTTTCGGCAGGGCTGATGTCCATCATATAGTCTTTGATACTATTAGTCCTTTTTGCTCCATTCTGTAGATGCGGTGGCGACTCCAATCAATTCACTTTCGTCGTCATATAAAGGGTGGCCAAAAACATCATAGGTGATTTTCCCCTCGGAAAGAGGAAAAGTGATTTTCCTTCTAATTGGGATTTGTTTTTCTATGACATTTCTCTTTAATTCCATAAGCGCAAGTGTTCCCTCATTCTCATTAATCTCTTGATCTGTTTTCCCAATGACATCAGTTGGTTCAAAATCCTGGTGTGGGTTAAAAATCCAAGTATAACGGAGTTCCAAGTCACAATGAGCAATAACCATCGGGGAATGCTGCAACGCAAAACTAAAAGGGTTTCCCTCCAGATCAAAGCTGGAATAATGAAATCCTAAAACCTTCCCAAGTTTTTTTGCCACTTCCTTACTTGGATTTTTTGTACCATATTCTAATTGTGCGTAATAAGATCTCTCGATAAATGCTCTGGCAGCTACTTGCTCTTGGGTTAATTGATGTATTTTTCTTAACTTAATCAGCCAATGGCGTCTTTCCATAAGTTGTCCTCCCCTCCAATAGGAGAATGTTGCTGAATAGGCACAATTTTATTACACCATATCAGTTATAATTTTAGTAATAGGCTATTCGGCCCATTAATGATAGGAGGACAATAAATCGTATATACACTTATGAAAAAGGGCGTGAATACGAATGAGTACGAAATACCCGATTAATTGCAGACTATCTGATTGTGAACTACTTCGCATCATTAATAAGCTGAGAAGCCAAATGGTTAAATACGGTTTAGCTGAAGGTCTAAGGAACAAAAAAACATTGGAAGTAAGTCAGCAACTCGATATCTATTTAATGGAGCTTCAAAAAAGAAAATACCTCAAATAATATCAATGCCTTTTATACATTTAGAAATACATCAATTATTCGATTCAGAAAGTCAATCGTTTGTTTTTCTTCCTTTATGGTTGTTTCAATCTCACTTCGTTCTTTATTAAGTAAAGAAACAATTTTCTTCACTGCAATACGGTGAAAGGAAGGAGTCATATATTCATAAATGTCTTCCACGTAACATTTGCTTTTTTATTCCTATAGGTTATACTTATATTATACAAACATTAAACATTAGTTAGAAAAAGGGAGTGTATAGATGTATAAACTTGTTAGAAATACTGCACAACAAAACGAGACATTAAAAAATCCACTTGACCATACAGATAAGGTTTTTGAAGATTACCAGGAAGCAAAACTCTTAGCTTCGAAGTTGAACACCTATATCAAATACAATTTACACTGGAAAGTAAAAAATTATTTTGAACAATGACCAAAAATAAAAACGATGCTGAGATAGCACCGTCAAGATAACTGTTTATTGAGTTGGTTTTGTTTAGCTTTTAAATCTTGCAGGTAAGATCGTATCTCTTGTTTACTTTTTAATACAATCACCTCCTTACCTGACGCATTCCAGAGCTTAAAACGTTTATACATTTTTCTTCTTCGATCTTTATAGGTTGTAACTATGTATTTCAGAAACTTCCACTCCATTTTTTCTTTGCAGCCTGCACCCATATCAGGCCTTGTCTTTCCTAGGTTCATCACCCACCTTTTCAGTGCCCGATACACACAGACATAACGCGGAAGCTCTAAATAAATAATAGTATCCGCACGATATTCCCGCACACCGAATGTCTTACTATAATTCCCTTCTATTATCCATGTCTGCCGTTCAGCAATTTCCCTCTGAGCTTCCTCAAATTCTTCGAATGGTGCTTCGATCCAATGAGGTCTCCAGTACAAAGCATCTAAATGATAGACATCAATCCGCAAAATTTCCCCGAGCTCTGTTGCAAAGGTGGACTTTCCAGCACCTGCCGAAACGCCAATTACCATTATTCGCTTCATATTCTTCCTCCTTTCATCTAAAAGAACACTTACTTTCGCACTTCTTTAATAATTTTTCATAAGACTGTTTTAAAAAAGCAAAAAGAAAAAAAGAGCGTTTGGGTATATAAAAACTCAAAACGCTCTTTATCGCTTATTAACTTTCCACCACCATATCAGCATTTTTTATCGGCTGTTCGCTGTCCAAGTAGTATTCTTCAGCCTTCCAATAGCGATTGATAAACTTCGAAATATTTGCTCTGATTTCCTCTTTCTCCCGGAGGAACCGTTTCTCGCGCGGACAATCCAGATACACGATATAATCAAAGAAATGTTTCCACTCTTTGCGTTGAAGGAATATCCCTTCTATTATCAAGAGACTATTTTCCGGGAGACTGATGGTGTGGAATTGGTGTGTATCTGATACCTTATCATAAAAAGGCAAGGCCACCTCAGAAGCATACTTGAGTTTATCAAATAATTTCCTTCGCAAACCCTCTATATCCCATTGCAGACTATAATACTCATACCATTCTTCCTGACCAGTATCATACCGGTTCTCTCGTGTTACGATATGGTCATCGATATGGAAGGTTCGAAAAGGGATATTCTCTCTTTCAAGCCTTTTCTCTAATTCTTCCGTAAAGGTAGTTTTTCCAGAACGGCTTAACCCGTCAATTCCTAATACAAAACGCCCGCCTTGCACCTTATCGATTAAAAAATCTTTCAGCTCATTGACTTCTGTATGCACTGCCGTTCACCTGCTTCACACTTACTTTTCTAATCCTTCGCGTAAACATATACTTCCTGGCCGGCCAGCACCATCCGCTTTTCAAGCTGCATGCCGATTTTCTGGGCAACCTGCCGGGAAGCCATATTGCCGGGCTGAATGATGGCAATGAACCTCTTGATCCCCAATTGATAGTGGCCGTAATCAAGGAAAGCCTTGGCTGCTTCCGTAGCATAACCATTGCCCCAATATTCCCGGGCAATCCAGTAACCGATTTCAATTTCCTGCTTACCATCGAGTTCGCGTGGGACTAATCCGGCGTGTCCGACAGGTACATTATCTTCCGTTCGGATGAGCACCTTGAACCCCATATCCTCTCCGTGTTCATATGTACGGTAGATCCATTGCAAAAACTCTTTCGCTTCATCTTTATTCTTTGGTGTGCCCTCACCAATATATCGGACCATCTGAGGATCAGCCAGCATATCTGCCAAAAAATCCATATCTTCCTGTTGATACGAGCGGACATCCAATCTTCTTTCTGTATAAATTTGCATTAAAAACACACCTCTGCTCTCTAATTTCTAGTTGTGGTTATTTAGATTAATTATCCAGGTCGTCCTGGAGTAACCCCTTATTGGTGGTCCTCCTTGTTTCCTCTTCTTTCTCCAGCCGCTCACCAATCCGGGAACTATTAATTCCATCACGGACAGCAGCTTTAATGACCAAATAAAAAATAAATATTGAAACTATGTACAGCAAAATCCCCATACAAATCCTCCGTTGTTTACATCTATGTTAGTTGTTTTCTTTTTTTGCATGCAACTAAATCGTGCTGGCGGTTCCTGTTTCGCCTGGGTATAAAAACCTTCACCTCCATTTCTCTTAAGTTGAACAAGATAACGTGCTATCAGCCAATTTTATGCGGGTACTCGATGCGGATGGACACAATCTCTCCGCAATTCTCACAGAATGTATAAATCTTATTGGACCCCATACTCATTGGTTTCCCTAAAGGCCTTACATGTGTGTAATCTGTACCTTCTACAAGTTTAGTTCCGCTGCATTTCGGGCACTTGCTCTTGCTCAACTACACCATCTCCCTATTAAATTTTTTATTAGCTTACTATATAAATTCGCTTTTTTCCGCTCAATTCCTGCAAAAAAACGCCTTCTTATTTCTAGAAGGCGCCTTTGGTCACTCATATTCTTTTTCAATAGCTTTGGTGCTTCTCACTGTATCGATTGGTCGAACTCTAGCCTCAATTGCTTCCCGTTTCGGTTCCAGAAATGGCGGCAGGGATAATTTCTCCCCAAGGGTTTCATACGGTTCGTCCCCCATGAACCCAGGGCCATCTGTGGCGAATTCAAACAGAATTTGGGGAGCGACATTGCTATACAACGATTCGAAAAAGTGACGGTTCACATAACCGGAAGTCCTGAAATTGAAGCTTTCCATCCGTTGCTGCCATTCATCCAATACCGAGCGATCTTCGACACGGAAGGCAGCGTGGTGGACCGTTCCGAATCCTTGACGAGCCGGTGGCAGTACAGAGTTATATTCGACAACCACTTGTCCGCCATTGCCACCTTCTCCCACTTCGAATAAATGAAAGGAGCCGTCCTGATCAATCTCTTTAAATAAAAGCACTTGTTCCATCATTTTTTTGAAATAGTCTATATTGTCAACTCGGACAAACAGCGGTCCAAGCCCCGTAACGGCGTATTCTAATGGAACTGGCCCATCCTGCCAAGGTGTCCCCGGAGCCACACCAGTATCATTTTCATCCGAAATCAATTGGTATTGCTGATCATCAAAATCCACAAATGGAAGTACCTTCTTGCCGAACTGTTCCTTGATACCTTCATGTTTCACATCCAAACGATCAAACCGCTTAACCCAGTAATCTAATGCTGCGTCATCAGGTACACGGAATGATGTTTTGGAAATCTCGTTGGTACCATGAGTGCCTTTCGGGATGCCAGGGAAGTCGAAAAACGTCATATCGGTTCCCGGGCTTCCTTTATCATCCGCAAAGAACAAATGATAGGTGCGTATATCATCCTGGTTAACAGTCTTTTTCACCAGTCGCATTCCCAGGACATAAGTGAAAAAATCATAATTCTTTTCAGCACTGCTGGTAATTGCGGTTACGTGGTGGATACCTTTCAAGTGATTCATCTTGCTACCTCCTAGAAGAATTATCTATTTATGCTCTATAATTATTTCGATTTCAAGATAAATATAATACGTACAATATTTCCTGTCAAACTAAAGCGTTTGCCTTGTTACCCTTAGTTATTGTGAATTAACGTGAGGACATTCTTCTTTAACGCTAAATTTTCATAAAAAATCCCGAGCGCTATTCCTGCCCGGGATACGTTTTTCTTAAAAATATGATTGATTGCTCAATCAATTGTCGTAAGATATCCTCATCAATTTCTGCTACCTTGTTAATATAAACACACGCTTTCCCTTTCTTATGCTTACCGAATTTATTCAATAGTTCTTCGTTATTATCTCCAGGAGCAAAATACAAACTGAAGTTAGCTTTACGCGGGGAAAATCCGACAAGTGCCGCATCTCCTTCATGTCCAGAAGCGTACTTATAATGATAGCTGCCAAATCCGATAATACTCTTCCCCCACATCTTTGCCTCATACCCTGTCGTCTCTGTGAAAATATCCAGAAGCTTGTAGGTATCCTCTCGTTTTTTCGTATTCTCCACACTTTCAATAAATTCGATCACGCTGCTATCATTCTCTTTTGTTTTCAATTCATAACCGATAATTATTCCTCCTCTATAAATTTCAAAGTATATTTAATTTCAACTTTCTTTTATTGATTTCCTTTTGAGCCATAAAAAAAGTACATCATCCTTTTTAAAAGAATGTACTTTTTTCAGTCTCTTAACATTTATAGAGTAGGACACGCAATGGCATCTGATGACCATAATAAAATGCATGAGTGCACCCTCCATCAAGATATTTTCTCCTATCATTCTATGAAGGGAAGGTCCAAAAAATCAGACAGAGGGCACTAGTTAGCAGTTTACTGCAGCCTTTAAAAACTAATAAAACTGAAGATATACCCACCAATAACACCTAAAATCACAATCAGCCAGGCTGGTACTTTCCATATATTCAACAGTGCAAATAGAATCGTTCCTAATGCAAAGTCAGCTCCAGTAAATATAGAGCTTTTAAGAACAGGATCATAGAAAGCAGCTAACAATATCCCTACGACACTGGCATTAACACCCATAAGCACGCCTTGGAATGATTTTCTGCTGCGCAATTCATTTAAGAATGGCAACGCTGCAATAATTAATAGAAAAGATGGCAAGAAAATTCCGATGGTAGCTACGATGGCACCGGCTATTCCTTCCATCATCGTTCCCAGGTAGCTGGAGAAGGTGAATAAAGGTCCTGGAACAGCCTGAGCCATACCATAGCCTGCCAGAAATTCATTCGCTGTCATCAACCCCTGAGGTACAACTTCCCGCTCAATCATCGGGAGTACGACATGACCGCCCCCAAATACGAGGGAACCAACACGGAAAAAGGTGTCAAAGATACTTAAGAGTGGATTGTCTGTCATTTTTGTTAACAGTGGCAGCATCACTAGGGTAAATACCAGAATGCCAAGTGAGGTGATGCCTAGTTTTTTAGAAATATTCACGTTGAACGTCTGCACTTTAGGTTCTGATTTGTCTTTGAACTGCCTAATCCCGAGTAATCCAGCTGCTAGGATTATTAAGATCTGCATCCATGCGGACGGATATAATAACATGACTGCCGCTGCCACAAGTGCGATTGCTATTCGAGCTTTATCTGGAGTCAGCTTTTTCCCTAATCCGATCAACGCATGAAGCACTACTGCGGCTGCCACGACTTTCAGACTGTGAATGAAACCGGCATCTCCCAGTGCGAATGTCTGATACATCATTGCAAAAATAATTAATACTATAATTGAAGGCACCGTGAAACCAAACCAGGAGACGACGCCCCCTAATATGCCTCCCCGTAACATGCCGATGGCAATACCTACTTGCGAGCTTGCCGGTCCCGGCAGAAACTGGCACAAGGCAATGATATCGGCATATGTTTTATCATCAAGCCATTTCCTTCTGTCGATATATTCATCCTTGAAGTATGCCAGATGGGCTACTGGTCCCCCGAAGGAAGTGAGTCCAAGTTTAGTTGAAACTGCTAAGATTTCCAGAAGTCTTTTCATCGGCCTTTGCCCCCTCCTATCACTTGATTTCTTTAAACAATTCATACGCCTTCGCACGGGCCTCTTCGAGAATAGTTTCTCCATGTGTAGTTATTCGATAATATTTTCTGATTTTACCCTTCACATTTTTTTCTTCTTTATCTAACAGACCATCGAGCTCCATATGATGAAGAATCGGATACAAGGTCCCAGGGCTGATATCATAGCCATGCTCCCGAAGTTCTTCAAGCATCCATGATCCGTAAATGGCTTCTTCTTTGGCATGATGCAGGATATGAATATGAATGAATCCTAAAAATAACTTCCTCAATACTTTATTATCCATCTGCTTATCCCTCCCGATATCGAATTCCAATAACGAAATCCGATATCAATTATATATAATCGCAATTATCTGGTCAATACAAAAATGCTCAGGCTTACTACCTGAGCATTTAAACCAGATGTTATATTAAAAATTCAAACGGTCCGTAAGTAGGTCTGCCTCCCCCACAATACCCCGGGGATCAGCAGCACGGCCAGCGCTATAACTCCGAGCCAGCCTATTGCTCCCCAGAGAAAACCAGTCAATGTTCCGCCTGTTGCCACCCCGATATAATAGCTTACGAGATAAATGCTGGAGGCACCACCCTTGTGATGGGTAGCGGTCTGATTGACAGAAGCTGCCACCATGGAATGAACCACGAAGAAGCCGAGACACATCAGGCCGACTCCTAGATAAATAAGTACTACTACCGGAATCGCAGTTAACAGGATCCCTGTAAGCATAACGAAAACGCTCGTTATTACAATTTTCCCCATCCCGAACGAAAGCGAGAGTTTACTGGCGACCGGTGAGCTGACGAGTCCTAGCCCATAAGCAAAATAAGCAAACGTAATGGTACCGATCGACAAGTAGAACGGTGCGTCACTCAAATAGAAAGGAAGATACGTCCAGACACCAGTAAAAGTCAACTGGATGACGATTCCCATATAGAATGCCGGAATCAGATTTTTATTTTTCAAATGGATGAACATGCCCGCCAGGTCATCCTTGATAGGAAGTTCACTCGTATGAAAGTTCCTCGATGCTGGTAGGAGTATTAGAAACGCTATAAAAAATAACGCCTCTAACACGAACAGCAGCCATAAAGACATCTGCCAGGAAGCATATTCCGATATATAACCCACGAATACTCTGCCGAACATGCCGCCGACAGCGTTGCTCGCGATATAAAAAGAAATCCCAATTCGTACGCTGCGCTGTTCAAATTCTTCACCGATATAGGCAATTGCTGCGGCCGGCAATCCAGCAACAAAAAACCCCTGGATGAATCGTAAGACCAAAAGCAGCGCGAAAGACTCGACGAAAGGCATGATGAATAATGGGATGATCGATAAAAGCATCGTGACTTTCATCAGTTTCACCCGTCCCCAGCGATCTGACATCAAACCGAACACAAGCAGCCCGATAATCAAGGAAACGATTGTCAGCGAGATTAATAGACTGGATGCTGTCGGCGATACGTCAAATTCCCTGGTGAATATCGGCAGGATTGGCTGCAGCATATAAATGTTCGAAAATGTCATAATCGAAGCTGCTGCAAGTGCGATAAGCGCCATCCAAAACGGTTTATCTTTTGAAGTGTAGCCATTATTATATGTACGTTTTTCTTTTGTCACACCATCACTTCCTAACACACTATTGTATATGAAAATATCATTTCGTTCTTCTTACTACAAGAGTTTAAAGGACCAAAGGCAATCGATTCCGAATTTTCATTACTCATGTTAGGATAGAAATAATCATACATAGAAGGAGTGACGATTCATGTTCAAACCAATCGCTACAGATAAAGCCCCCGCCGCTATCGGCCCTTACTCACAGGCAGTCGATGTCGGGGATGTCATCTATATTTCAGGCCAGATCCCACTCGACCCATCTACGCAGGAATTCGTCTCAGACGATGTGAAAGAGCAAGCGGAGCAGGTAATGAAAAATCTAGGAGGCATCCTGAAAGAAGCAGGACTTGATTACAGCCATATCGCAAAAGCGAACATCTACCTTGATTCCATGGATGATTTTGCAGTCGTTAATGACGTATATGCCAGCTTTTTGAGTGAGCCTTACCCTGCTCGTGCGGCTGTGGAAGTAAGCAAACTCCCTAAAGGCGCAAAAGTGGAAATCGAAGCGATTGCCGTGAAAGAAAAATAATGAAGCCGAGCCTATGGGCTCGGCTTTTCATTTGCTTATTCGTTGGTATTAGGCGATAAATACTTTTATTAAACGATTTATATAGAAATCATATCCAGCCCAGGTTAATAAAAACCCCCTCTAAAAAGAAGGTGTTCAGGCCATCCATTTTGGCGGTGTATTTTTATCCCAATAAAGCTCACCAATCTCATGATGTTTCTCAAATCCGTCCTTACTTAAATGATAGTGAAAATTAAACCAGTATCCTTCACCTGGCCGTTTTTCCCGGCGTACATCAAATCTGGCAATCTCTTCTTTGGTCCGGTAATCAGAAAGATGGAAAATCTTCTCTCCATATCCTGCAGCCGGCTGCTCTGATATTTCATAATATGGTACTTCCTCTTCTGCTTCTTCTAAAAGGCTTGTTATCACTTCTTCAATTCCAGGCAGGATAACTGCAGCAAATTCATCTTCCACTTTAGTTGCGATTTTAGGTCCAAGCTTTGTAACCGCCTGCTCCTTGGCACGCTCAGTCAAAGCATCGATCAAGTAATCATTCGACTGTGGTTCGAGGGTTAATTCTTCCTCCGGGATGACTGCCTCAGTCGGTATGTAAGTATCTTCTTTTTCCTTAGGAGATGCTACCTCTTTTTTCGCAGGAGTCTCCGCATCCGCATAAGTCGGCGGTATATATAAACCAAGTGTAAGAATTGCAACTAATACGACAGAAACTTTTCTAAACCAGAGCTTCATATGAATTACTCCCTTTTATGTACTCAATTAAATTCTACCATGTTACAAAAGCTTGTCCATATGTTATACGAGTTTCCTGGAGAAAAGTTTCAAATTTTTCTAATAGATTTTATCAAGCTTAGAGGAACCAGCCGTACAACCTGGCCCCTCTCTGAGTCAAACCCTCCACCTGAGTGCAATCGTCAAATGACAGCACTCAATTCCTTCTACTGCAGAGGAAAGCTGCAGATTGATACCATCGGGATTCACTTTTGTTTCAACACCAGAATGGATGCCTGTCGATTTCAAAAGAGCATCGACTTTTTCCATATCATTAACCTGAGCGGCCTCCATCACGTCATGAGCGAATGTTTCGGATTCCGCAAGACGATGCAGGACAAGGCTGGCCTCATCCAGTAATTTTTCCATAGCTGCAGCAGAATCAGAAAACATAGTGGAATCCACCGGTGGATAGGCCGGGTCCTCCGGATACCTTCTCGGAATATAAGGAAAATAACCATATCCCCCCTGATAATATGGGGCATATGGATAATAAATCGGATACATTTTACTGTCTCCTCCCCCTTCAACTTCACTCTCCTAAAAGTATATGCACACCACAGATATACGGAAGTTGTCATGCCATTCTCTCGGGGAATTGTTTCATCTTTTCATTATTAGGATATAAACCATTACAAATATCTTTAGAAGGAGGATTGTATGGCTAACGGTGCTCGAAAACCATATTATGCTCGCAATTTATGGTCAGGTGTTTTATTTGGACTTGGACTCGTGGCTTTCTTTGACGAAGCTGTTTTCCACCAGCTCCTGAATTGGCACCATTTTTATGATAAATCAACTACCCGAATGGGGCTTGTATCGGATGGCTTTTTTCATGCATTCAGCTGGTTTGCAACGATTGGCGGGCTATTCATGTATGCCGATCTCCGTCGCCGGCAGGCGCTATGGAAAACAAGGTGGTTGGGCGGCGTACTACTTGGGATGGGCTTTTTCCAATTGTATGATGGGACGGTCCAGCACAAACTTTTGCAGCTGCACCAAATCCGCTACAATGTCAATATTCTGCCTTATGACCTGGTGTGGAATATCACTGCGATTCTAATGTTCATTGCCGGTTCTGTTATTTTGTTTAAGACACGACGTCAGGCAGGTACGGGAGGAGTGACTAACCCACTTTCCAATGAATAATACGATTGCAGCTTTCCTATTAGGTGTTCCCTTTCTATTGTTACTAGGGCTTTACATGGGGGCAGTTTTTCTTTCCAACGGCCGCCACAGACGTTGGCCATTTTATCGCAGTGTTCTATGGGGGATTGGAACGTCTTTTGCCATCCTCTCTGTGGCAGGCCCTCTAGCAGAACGTGCACATGTTGACTTCACCGCACACATGCTTGGCCACCTTTTTTTAGGAATGCTGGCACCTTTATTAATGGCCCTGGCCGCTCCCATGACTCTACTACTGAGAACGTTGCCTGTAAAAAACGCTCGGCGACTGACAAAATTGCTCCGCAGCAAGCCGGTCCGTGTCCTTAGCAATCCTATAACAGCGACGATATTAAACATAGGCGGTCTATGGCTATTATACGCGACGGATTTATATATGCTGATGCATCACAGCTTGATATTACATGTCTTCATACACATTCATGTGTTTTTAGCTGGATATTTATTTACCATTTCTATCCTTTACATCGATCCGACTCCGCACCGGCACAGCTACCTTTACCGAGGGATAGTGCTGGTTACTGCTGTCGCAGGCCATGGGATATTATCAAAGTATATTTATGCCAATCCCCCTGCAGGAATAGCAGCTGACCAGGCGCAGGCAGGCGGAAAGCTAATGTATTACGGTGGTGATATGATCGATGCCGTCATCATTTTTCTGCTTTGCCTCCATTGGTATCAAGCGGCACGGCCACGGAAAAATGCTGCACAAGTTACATGGCAGAATCGTTAAACATTGTAAAAAACGCCAGCCGTGAGATTACCACGACTGGCGTTTCTTACTTTACATATTGAGCACAAATAGCTTATCTCGGGTCATGGATTCGATACTCCGACGGATGCCTTGTGCACCTAGTCCGGAGTTTTTGGCCCCGATGAACGGGAAATGGTCCGGACCGCGCTCGGTTTTTGCATTTAACTGAACAGAACCGACATGCAGCTTTCTTCCGATTTCCATTGCCTTTTGGACATCGGCTGTGAAAATACTCGCCTGCAAGCCATATTGAGATTCATTGGCAAGGGTGACGAAATCTTTATCATCCGTGATTCGGATGATCGGAAGTACTGGGCCGAATGGCTCTTCCCAGGCGATGTCCATATCAGAAGTAACATCATCAATTAGTGTCGGATGAATCAATTTGCCTTCCCGCTTGTTCCCTGTTACTAATGTCGCACCTTTTTCAAGGGCGTCATCAATCAAGCCTTGAACAAAGTCCGCTGCCTTGTCATCAATCAGCGGAGTAACAGCTGCGTCGTCTTCCGGGTTTCCCACGGTCAGTCCCTCAACTTTCTGTTTAACTTTCTCAGAAAGCTGATCGGCGACACCATCAGCGACCAGAACGCGCTTGATGGCTGTACAGCGCTGACCGGAATAGGAATAAGCTCCGCTGACGATTTGGTCAGCAGCCAGATCAAGATCAGCGTCCTCCAAAACGATTGCTGGATCTTTACCACCTAATTCGAGCACCACTGGAATCATTTTCGCTTTTTCAGAAATAGATTGACCGACCTCTGTGCTTCCAGTAAAACTGATCATGCTTATTTCTGGATGGGTGACAATAAAGTCTCCAATTTCTGAGCCTTTCCCTGTGACCAGTTGGACAATACCTTCAGGAATTTCCGTTTCTAGTAAAGCATCAATCATGAGACGGCCACTTAAAGCACCTTGGGATGCTGGTTTGAAGGCCACTGCATTTCCAGAAATCAATGCTGGGGCAATTTTTGATGCGGCTAAGTTAACTGGGTAGTTAAATGGGGATATTGCTAAAACTACACCAAGAGGCTCGCGGTCCGCCATCGCTATTTTATTAGAGCTTCCACCTCGGAAAGAATCTCCACGGAGCATGTCGCCATGGATACGGCAGCCTTCCTCGGCAGTATAGCGAATTAAATCGGCCGTTCGTTTGACTTCTTTCATTGCAGAAGCTTTATTTTTGCCAACTTCCTTGTAAATCATCGTCCCTATTTTTTCTTGTTGTTCAAGTAAACGATCGGCCCATTTATGTAAAATGTCCGCTCGTTTATATACCTCTGTATCAGCCCAGGCTTGTTGGGCATTACTAGCCTTCTTTATTGCCTGATCTACTTCTTCTTGAGACATCAAGGAAAATGAACCGATTGCTTCTTCTCCTGCTACAGAATAAATAACTTTTTCTTTCTCGACTGTCATGCTGATAATGTACCACTCCTTTAAATTTGATTATTCTGATTATTAAGGATGTGTGATTATTTCTCAAACGCCAATAAAGCGGTAACATTTCCGTTATAACCTCTTCTATGTTAAATAACATGGCTTATGCTTGCTTATCCTTAGTTTTTCGCGTTAATGTGATAAAGTTCCAATTAAGCGAAAGTTGGAATTGATGCATTGTAAGCAAAAAAGCAGTGCACGGTGGCTCTGCTTTTCAGTCTTCATCTTTAATGTCCGGATCAGGTGGAAGCGGCTCGCCTAAATATTCCTGAAGCGTAGAACGGTACTTCTCCACTTGCTCGAAATAATTCGAAAACTGATCTTTATTGATTAATACCTGCTGTCCATCATCAATCGTTTTTATTTTGTTTTCCAGCACCATTTTGTGAATATAAGATACCGGGATATCCAGGTATTCAGCAGTTTCCTGGATCGTCAAATACATCTGACCACCTGCCCTGCGCTAAATTTTTTATGCCTAACCATCCAATATTGTTTCGGGATGAGCAACAACTTCATCCTATTATATCACTTTACCATTTTGGTATAATTATTTTATAGAAACAGGCGTAGGTAGAAAAACCATAGAGAGTGGTGAAAAAATGACAGAAGATCGCAAAAAAGCTAAGTGGGAAAAAACAAGACAAACGGGTAAAGGAAAATACATAGCACTTTATGGATTACTTGGATTCGGGGGCATATTTGTACTTGTTTCCCTTTTGTTCCAGGCATTCCGGGAAGACAGCATTACATTCGATTATGTCGTACAGCGGATTGTCATCGGTCTGATTGCCGGAGCTTTATACGGCTGGGTCAGCTGGCGATCCAATGAAAAAAGATACCACGACCTTGCATGATGGTATTTCATCCTTTAATTCAAGCGGAGCTACATCTAACTGTGTTCCGCTTTTTTGTAATGGAAATCTTAATAACCATAAGTACTTCTTCAAATTCTGGTGCAGTTGCTTATCAAAATAATCATTTGCTGCAGCTCGTGTATTTGGTCGTAGCATTACCACAATGATTCTTCTTTGCTGCTAAGCTCGTAATAAAATGGAGATAGTCCCATGACAATAAAGAATACGATCAACCCAAATAAAATATAAAACAACATGGAAAAATCAAATAATGACACGATAAACATCGGTATTATGACAGATAAAACCATAATGCCTCCCCGCTTCCGTGTCTTTGCAGATGCATACTGTTTTTCTCCGCAGTAAGGACATGGTGCACTACTGCTCAACATCAACTTACTGAAAACCGTCTCTTTCCATGTCCATTTCTTCTTACAATGATCACACACCGGCATATAGATAACCCCCATTTCCAGATTTTCTAGTTATTGCGAGCCGACCACTCGTGTTCAAGCAGGCTCATCTCCCACAGGCTCCAATATTCATCCCCTACTTTTCTGTAATCACGAAGCAGTCCCTCTTTCTTAAATCCCGCCTTTTGATAACAAGAAATAGCCGAATCATTGAAGTCGAACACACCTAAACTGACACGGTGAAGCTCTATATCTTCAAATGCGATTCTTACTATTCTTTCAATCATTTGTCTACAGATTCCCTGCCCCCGATAACTCTGATCACCGACCAGCACTCTGCCGATTCTGGCAGAACGATTCTCTCTATCAATACGCGCCAAAGAAATATGCCCAACCACGGTACCTGTTTTTGTATGTACGACTTTGTAGATTAGTTTATCCGCATGGTCATCATTGGCTCCTCCAAGATAGTCGTTCAATTGACTTTTATCTAATGGATAGCTGAAAGAAGGGCCAGCCCACTGAATAAGGAATTTTTCAGAATCTACCCATCGGATCAGCTGGTCAAAATCATCCTGAGTGAAATATTGAAGTTCAATCATTGCTCTCAGCCTCTCTATCATATAATTCTATGTTCTCTTTTTAATGATGTCCATATCGCTACTCGATACGGAGTGTGGCGACCCATAAAAATCACCCGCCCCCTCTTCGACAAACCCACCAATTTACCGACTTAATCAATTATTTCCCGCGCAATAATTTTCAAATTCGATGCGAGATCCTCTTTTTGTTATTACATTTTGACAGCTTTCGTAGCGATAAATGTTTTGATAAAGTGGTCGATTAACCGTTTCCCCCCAAAATCATCCTCATAAAAACCAGTAATTGCATACCCAGCATTAATTTGGCCTTGGATTTGATCTTCTAATGTATGTCCAAATTCGATCGTCAGATTATTATCCAAGTGACGTTGTAATTCTTCTTCCGAAATTGCCGATAAACCAGAGAATGGGATCGAGTGTTTCACATCGAGAATGCCTTTCTCTTCCTGTTCATCATCAAAAAGGTATAGCAAGGGATTGGTAAATCCTGATATTAGCGTACCACCTGTCTTTAAAACCCGGGAAGTTTCTTTCCATACAGGCAAAATGTCTTCCACAAAGACATTCGAAACCGGATGCACGATGATATCGAATAAGTCATTCTTAAAGAAATGCATGTCAGACATATCGCCTTGTATCGCCTCCAGATACAGCCCGTCCCGCTCAGCCACAAGCCTATCCTGTGCTAATTGCATATCGGATATATCGACCACCGATACATCAGCTCCAGCAGCAGCCAGCACAGGTGCCTGCTGTCCTCCCCCGGAAGCTAAACAAAGGATTTTCACTCCTGTTAAAGAGGATGGAAACCAGGAGCGTGGTACTGGCCTTTCTGTAGTAACTGTTATTTCCCACTCTCCAGCTTTCGCTTTTTCAATGGTTTCGCTGCTCACCGGTTTTGTGTAGACGACGCCCTCTTCTACTTTTTTATCCCATGCTTTTTGATTATGTTTTACAAGTTTCATATTCGCCTTCTCCTTTGCAACTATTGTGCATTTTATGTAATTTACCAGATTATTTGTTCATTTACGAGGTATTTAATACTGGAGTTATTCCGATAACCCCATCTCTTTCATATCTTCCTTTTCTTCACTTAATACTTTAGCATATATCGCCTTCGATTTTTCCATTAATATCCTTGTTGCTTAAGAAAAAGGATTTTACTACCTTATCGAGAATGTTTTAATTTAACGCACACGTCTAGGAGGTACAGGGATGAGTGAAAAAATTATTTCGCTAAACGGTATTGAGTGGAAGCAAAAGGAAAAGACAATTTTAACTAATGTTTCCTGGGATATAGAAAAAGGTGAGCATTGGGCATTGTTGGGGTTGAATGGTTCGGGTAAAACCTCACTTCTTAATATGATTACCGGTTACCAATGGCCGACAAATGGAGAAGTTAACGTATTAGGCCATCGTTTTGGTGAAACAAATATATTGGAACTGCGGAAATCCATCGGCTGGGTGAGCACGTCTTTGGAAGAACGCTACAAGCATCATGGCGGAGAAACTGCCATAGAAGTAGTTATGAGTGGAAAACATGCTACCATTGGTATTTATGATGAAATCACACCGAATGATAAGAGCCGGGCCAAACACCTTTTAGAACAATTTCGAATCTTAGATCTTGCCGAGCAAAAATTCTCTTCTCTCTCCCAGGGGGAAAAACGAAAAACCATGATCGCACGGGCATTGATGGCATCTCCCGAACTATTGATTCTGGACGAACCTTGCAGCGGGTTGGATATTTTATCCAGGGAACAGCTGCTTCAGACCATCGATCATATGAATCGTGCTGTTGATGGGCCTACATTGATATACGTGACTCATCATATCGAAGAAGTCATTCCGTCTATCTCCCATGCTTTACTGCTTCATGCCGGCAGTATAGTAGCTAGTGGAGAAAAATATAGCACGTTAACCAGGGAAAATTTGCAACAAACCTTTGAACTTCCATTAGCTGTTGAATGGGATGATGACCGTCCCTGGGCGCGTGTTAAATCAGATAATATAAACCTTCCCCTTGATTTTGATAAAAGGTATTGACCCTCACGTTACGTGATAGCTTATAGTGTATCTGAAGGAAGGGATCCAAACATGAGAGTAAAAGAAGTTGCTGACCTTGTTGGAATCAGTGTGCGCACGCTTCATCATTATGATGAAATCGGATTACTTAAACCAGATACAACTACAGATGCCGGCTACAGGGTTTATTCCGATGCCAACCTCGAAACATTGCAGCAGATTCTGTTTTTTAAAGAAGTAGATTTCCCGCTGAAACGCATCAAAGCTACCCTCGAGGACCCTTCCTTCAATCGTGAAGAGGCACTGGAAATGCACCGAAAAATGCTGCTGGAAAAACGACGACGCCTGGATCAGGTGATTAATACGGTTGAAAAAACGTTACAACATTGGAAAGGAGACATTGGTATGACTGCGGAAGATAAATTCAAAGGATTTGATTTCAGTCACAATCCTTATGAACTAGAGGCAAGAGAACGCTGGGGAGATAAGGCAGTAGATGAGGCTCACGAAAAGGCCAAAGGAATGAGTGAGGCAAAACAGGAGGAACTCAATGAATTATACCGGGGACTGGCGGCAATACGGGACAAAGACCCGGCCTCCAATGAAGCACAAGAAACAATCGCTAAATGGTATGTGTTCTTAAATGAAATCGGCAGCTATTCTTTAGAGGCTTTCAAGGGTTTGGGACAAATGTATATCGTCGACGAACGTTTTACTAAAAATATCGATCAGTTCGGTGATGGCCTGGCTCAATTTATGGCAGATGCCATGGCTGTTTATGCTGATAACCGAGAACCAAATTAAAGCAACTTCCAAAAAAACTGGAGGCCCCGGGTATTAGTCAAAACACCCCGTGGCCTCCAGTTTTTACATATATTAATTGAATACGATTGTTTTATTTTGATGCACGAGAATGCGATCTTCTAAATCCCATTTCACACCGCGAGCAAGCACGCTTCGTTCTACTTTGCGTCCTATTTTCTTCAAATCTTCCGCATTATCACGATGGTCGACACGCATGATGTCCTGCTCAATGATCGGTCCTTCATCCAAATCATTGGTTACATAATGGGAGGTCGCACCGATCAGTTTTACCCCTCGCTCATAGGCTCGGCCATAAGGATTCGCTCCAATGAATGCCGGCAGGAACGAATGGTGGATATTGATGATCTGTGATGGGTAAGCAGCTACGAAGTCAGGGGTCAGAATTTGCATATAACGGGCAAGGACGATTTGATCAATTTTGTAATCTTCCAGAAGCTCCAGTTGCTTCGCCTCTGCCTCTTGACGGATATCTTTATTGGCTGGAATATAGTGAAACGGGATACCGACTGATTCTACCAAGTCCCTGGCATCCTCATGGTTGCTGACAACAACCGCAATATCGGTTACTAAGTCACCGCTCTGCCATTCCCATAGCAGTTCACGCAGACAATGCAATTGTTTGGATACAAAGATTGCGGTTCTCTTCAGTTGATAGACAAATTTCATATCCCACTGCATGTTAAAGTTTTCTGCTACCGCTTGAAACTTGCTCTTCATCTCTTCTTCTTTTCCCAGCAGTCCAGGACAATCAAATTCAATCCGTAAGAAAAATGTGCCTTCATATGCGTCCGTAGTATACTGGCTGGACTCCATAATATTGGCTCCATTTTGAAAAAGGAAATTAGAAACAGCTGCTACGATCCCAGGCTGGTCCGGGCAGCAGATCAGCAGTCGTCCTTTATCTTTATTTGCTTCTTGAAATTTTCGTAGGTGTTGGTGTGTTGTTTCAGCCATAATAATCTCCTTTACATGTGTTACTGTTAGTTTATTCTTTATCTTATCGCTCTATCCTATAACAAAATGTACGCTGACAGCAAATCAAAATCCCCTCGCTTTTGGAGGGGATTAAAATCTGCATTATTTTAAAGAGGGCAGCCTGAATTTTATTTGCGACTTTTCTCAATATATTAGCGCCTTGACCCGTAATTTATTGCGCTTGTGAATGATTTTCGTCATCATCATCAGACTGATCAAACATAAGGTTTTCATCGATACCAGCTTTACTGAAGTTTTCGCCGAAATACTTGGCCATGCTGGCATGGGCCTGTGCTTTGATCGACGCATCGATATGGGACACAACACTGTATATGGCATAGATGATAGCGAGGCTGTCATCTGCAAAACCAATGATCGGAATGAAGTCAGGAATGACATCGGCTGGGAATATCAGGTAACCAAGTGCACCCGCAATCGTAAGCTTGTCTTTCTTCGGGGTTTTTGGGCTCTTGAATGTGTAATACAAAAGGAAGCTGTAGTAAGCGATCTTGGAGCCGAGCAATAATGCATAGCGGCCCATCTTCGCAAAAAATTTACTCTCAGAAAAATATTTACGCCCGGCTTCCACTGCTTTTGCGGGATTGAAATTCTTCAGTTTTTTATTATAATTTTTTTCTTCACTCATCCTCTAATTCTCCTTTTCGATATAAGTGCTTCTTTTATTTTACCTTCCCCGATTACGTCATTGTCAATCATTCTCTTCTACTAGAAAATTCGAAAAATTCACTTCTTCCCCTTGTAAAATTCATCGCTTTAGTGTAAGTTAGTGAGAACCAATAAAATACTAACTCGATGATTTCTTATCTAGAGAGGCAGAGGGACTGGCCCGTCGAAGCCTCAGCAACCACTGGTATAACCAGAAAGGTGCTAATTCCAGCAAGTTGTGTGATGCAGCTTGGAAGATAAGGAGAGGAACTTATTTATTCAAAAGTCTTCTTCTTATGGGAAGACTTTTTTTATATTTACCTATGATTTTTCAACGAGGAGGAATTGTACATGACCGATCATTCGTATTCTTTTCAAACACGCGTGCTTCACGGTAATCATAAGTTCGACCCAACCACAGGTGCGGTGAGCGTGCCGATCCAGCAGGCGTCAACTTTTCATCAAGCAGACTTTGATAATCCAGGAAAATATGACTACAGCCGCTCCGGCAACCCGACAAGAGAAGCCTTGGAAGAGGAAATCGCCAGGCTTGAAGGCGGCGATAAAGGGCTTGCTTTCGCATCTGGTATGGCTGCTATTTCCACCTCGTTCATGATGTTGTCCAAAAACGATCACGTGGTCATTACGGAAGATGTCTACGGTGGGACATTCCGACTCGTCCACGAGGTCCTGCACCGGTTCGGGATCGAGCATACTTTCGTCGATATGACGGATTTGCATGCAGTAGCGACAGCCATTCAGCCGAATACCAAAGTTGTCTACATCGAAACACCAGCTAATCCGCTCTTAAACATAACCGATATCAGCGCTGTCGCCAAACTGGCAAAAGCGCACGGCTGCTACACATTTGTCGATAATACATTCATGACCCCAGCCCTGCAGCGGCCATTAGAACTTGGTGCCGACCTGGTCCTGCACAGTGCTACTAAATTCATCGCGGGTCATAGTGATGTTGTAGCTGGCCTTGCTGTTACGAACCATCCGGAGATCGCCGAACAGCTTCCATATTTACAGAATGCTTTTGGCTCGATTCTTGGCCCGCATGATTCCTGGCTCGTTTTACGCGGACTGAAGACACTGGACTGCCGGTTGAAACAGTCAACTGAATCAGCGATCAAAATCACACGATATCTAGACGACCATCCATTGGTGGAAGAAGTATATCACCCAAGCCTTACCACTCATCCGGGTTATTCGACCCATAACTATCAGGCAGACGGTCCCGGTGCTGTCCTTTCGTTTCGGCTTAAAGATGCAGCTGCCGTCCGTGAATTTTCTAAACACGTGGAAATTCCGGTGTTTGCGGTGAGCCTGGGAGCTGTGGAGTCTATTCTTTCTTACCCTGCGAAAATGTCTCATGCTTCCATGCCTGAACTGGAAAGGCTGAAACGCGGAATTACCGATGGACTGTTACGTCTTTCTGTCGGTCTGGAAAAACCCGAAGATATCATCAAAGATTTTGACCGGGCATTGCAACAAATTAACAGCCTGGAAGTCGAACTAGGAGGATAACGAATGAAATTAGATCAAGCACTGCAGGAAAAGACATTAATCGGCGATGGCGCGATGGGTACCCTGCTCTATTCTTACGGGGTTGACCGCTGTTTTGAAGAATTGAACCTGTCCCATGCGAAAGAAGTACGGAACGTTCACAAAGCGTATGTCCGTGCTGGCGCTGACATTATTCAGACCAATACGTACGGAGCCAATTATATTAAACTATCCCGCTATGGGCTGGAAGATCACGTGAAAGCGATCAATACTGCAGCCGTCCGCCTGGCAAAAGAGGCCGCCGGTGAAGATGCCTATGTCGTAGGCACCATCGGAGGCATCCGGGATATTCAAAAAGAGATACCGACGATGGACGAATTGAAACGCAGTTTCCGTGAGCAGCTTTACTGCCTGCTGATGGAAGACATAGACGGACTGATTTTTGAAACCTTCTATGACCTGGAAGAACTCACCACCGTTTTAGAGATTGCCCGGCAAGAAACTGATCTTCCATTAATTACGCAAGTATCGATGCATGAGCCAGGCGTTATGCAAAATGGCACACCGCTTGCAGATGCGCTTCACCTGTTGGAACAAAAAGGTGCTGACGTGGTCGGCGTCAACTGCAGGCTTGGCCCTTATCATATGATTCAAGCACTGGAGGACATTCCATTACCGGAAAAAGCAGTGCTTTCTGCATATCCGAATGCCAGTCTGCCAGATTACGAGGATGGAAGATTAATCTATCCCAATGACCCGAATTATTTTCAAAGAAGCGCCCTGGATTTATACCGGCAGGGTGCACGACTGATCGGAGGGTGCTGCGGGACTACTCCCGAACATATTGCTGCGGTCGCTAAAGAAGTAAAAGGCAGAAAGCCGATTACCGAGAAAGTAGTACCTATAAAACAGCCACCTGTGCCTAAGCAGGTTGATGACAGCAACCGTGAAGCACATCTTCATGAAATCGCAAAGAAAAAACGTTCCATTATTGTCGAACTGGACCCTCCGAAAAAGCTGAATACAGAAAAATATCTGCGCGGGGCAAAGGCTTTAAGAGACGCCGGTGTCGATTCCGTAACACTGGCAGACAACTCTCTCGCCTCTCCCCGTATCAGCAATACAGCGATGGCGACAATCATCAAACAGGAATATGAAATCAATCCGCTCGTCCACATCGCCTGTCGTGATCGGAATTTGATTGGCCTGCAATCACACCTGATGGGGCTTCACACACTTGGTATCCGCGAGGTGCTTGCTGTCACCGGTGACCCTACGAAAATCGGCGACTTTCCAGGGGCCACCTCCGTGTATGATTTATCGTCATTCGACCTGATTCACTACATCAAGCAGCTTAATGAAGGCATCTCTTTCTCAGGTAAATCACTAGGAGAAAAAACTGATTTTTCTGTTGCTGCTGCATTCAACCCGAATGTGCGTAATTTGAACCGGGCAGTCGGCCGATTAGAGAAAAAGATTTCTTATGGGGCTGATTACTTCATCAGTCAGCCGGTTTACTGCGAAAAGCAGATCGTGGAAGTCTATGAAGCTACGAAGCATCTCGATACACCGGTTTATATAGGTATTATGCCGCTGACCAGCTCACGAAACGCGGAATTTCTGCATCATGAAGTTCCAGGCATCAAGCTTTCACCTGAAATACGGGAGAGCATGGAACAACACAGCCATGACAAAGAACGTTCCCAGGAAGAAGGAATTGCCATCGCCAAATCATTGATTGATGCGGCGCTTGATTTGTTTAATGGCATCTATTTAATCACCCCTTTTCTACGTTATGAAATGACGGTAGAATTGACGGAATACATCAAACAACAAACCGCAAAGCAGGAAAGGAAGATTTCCAATGGCATCAACATCATTTAAGGAACACCTGGCCAGTAGAATACTAGTATTAGATGGTGCAATGGGGACGATGCTTCAACAGGCCGACCTGACACCGGAAGATTTTGGCGGGGAAGCCTACGACGGATGCAACGAATATTTAAACATTACTGCTCCCCATGTACTGGAACGGATTCACACCGAATATCTGGAAGCTGGCGCTGATATTATCGAGACTAATACTTTCGGAGCAACCAGCCTTGTCCTGGATGAATATGACCTTGGCCACTTAGCTGAGGAAATCAATATCAAAGCGGCACAAATTGCTAAAGAAGCAGCTGAACCTTTTAACAATGCAGAAAAACCACGATATGTAGCTGGAGCGATGGGCCCGACAACTAAGACGTTATCTGTTACAGGCGGAACAACATTCGATGCCTTGGCAGAAGCCTATGAAGAACAGGCGCGCGGCTTGATTACCGGCGGTGTCGACTTACTGCTTTTAGAAACATCCCAGGATATGCTGAATGTAAAAGCGGCTTTCCTTGGAATTACAAACGCTTTTGAAACCACTGGCACTGAACTGCCGCTAATCATTTCAGGGACAATTGAGCCGATGGGGACGACACTTGCCGGCCAAAGCATCGAAGCTTTTTATATTTCACTGGAACATATGAACCCCGCTGTCGTCGGTTTGAACTGTGCCACCGGACCGGAATTCATGCGTGACCATCTCCGTTCCCTGTCTGATCTGGCGACAACTGCAACGAGCTGTTATCCGAATGCTGGCCTTCCGGATGAAGAAGGAAACTATCACGAAACACCACAGTCACTCGCAGCAAAAATTGCCGGTTTTGCTGAAAAAGGCTGGCTGAATCTTGTCGGAGGATGCTGTGGTACGACACCGGACCACATTAAAGCGATCGCGGAAGCTGTGAAAGGTCTGGAACCACGGAACGCCCCGGACTCCCATCCCCATGCTGTTTCCGGAATCGAGCCATTCCTATATGATGACAAAAATGACCGGCCGATCCTTGTCGGTGAACGGACCAATGTCATCGGCTCCCGTAAATTCAAGCGTCTGATTGCCGAAGAGAAGTTTGAGGAAGCATCGGAAATTGCGCGGGCCCAGGTAAAAAAAGGCGCTCAGGTCATTGATATCTGTCTTGCCGATCCTGACCGTGATGAAACGCAGGATATGGAAGCTTTCATGAAGCAAGTCGTCAACAAAGTGAAGGTTCCCCTGGTCATTGACTCGACAGATGTAGAGGTCATTGAGAAAGCACTCAAATATTCCCAGGGAAAAGCGATCATCAACTCGATCAACCTTGAAGATGGAGAAGAACGCTTCAAAGAAGTACTGCCAGTCGTGAAAAAATTCGGTGCGGCCGTTGTTGTCGGCACCATTGATGAAGAAGGGATGGCAGTCACTGCGGAACGAAAGCTTCAGGTAGCCAAACGCTCTTACGATATCCTCGTTGGCGAATACGGGCTTGATCCATCCGATATCATCTTCGATCCACTTGTTTTCCCTGTGGGTACCGGTGATGAGCAGTATATCGGTTCTGCCGAGGCTACAATTGAAGGGATTCGTCTTATCAAGGAAGATTTGTCGGAATGCCAGACGGTACTTGGTGTCAGCAACGTATCGTTCGGTCTGCCTCCAGTAGGACGTGAGGTGTTGAATGCCGTCTATCTCTATCACTGTACCAAGGCAGGTCTTGATTACGCGATTGTAAATACGGAGAAGTTAGAGAGGTTTGCTTCGATCCCGGAAGAAGAAATCGAGCAAGCCAATCAATTGCTGTTTGATACAAATGACAAAACACTGGCAGAGTTCACTGCATTTTACCGCGGCAAGAAAAAAGAGACGAAAGTTCCTACCGAGACGATGACACTTGCCGAGCGGCTTGCGCATTATGTCGTGGAGGGGACGAAAGAGGGACTGATTCCTGACTTAGAACAGGCACTTGAAGAGTACCCTGCTCCACTTGAGGTGATCAATGGACCGCTTATGGAGGGTATGGCTGAAGTAGGACGCCTGTTCAACGATAATCAGCTGATCGTAGCAGAAGTCCTGCAAAGTGCCGAAGTAATGAAGGCATCTGTCGCCTTTCTGGAACCCCACATGGAAGTAGCTGATACTACTAATAAAAAAGGGAAAGTCCTGCTCGCTACTGTCAAAGGCGACGTACATGATATCGGAAAGAACCTTGTCGAGATTATTCTAAGTAACAATGGCTTTGAAGTGGTCGATCTTGGCATTAAAGTCACTCCTTCAGAACTGATCAATCAAATCACTCAGGAAAATCCTGATTTTGTCGGATTGTCCGGTCTGCTCGTCAAGTCCGCCCAGCAGATGGTACTGACAGCACAGGATCTGACCCAGCAAAAGATTTCCATTCCGATTCTTGTAGGCGGAGCTGCTTTATCCCGTAAATTCACTTTGACGAAAATCCTGCCTCAATACGAAGGGCCGGTTTTCTACGCGAAAGATGCGATGGATGGTTTGGCATTATCGAATCGCCTCAGTAATGAGGAAGAGCTGGAAGCACTGGTAGGCGAGCTCCATGAAAAACAGCAGGCGGCTTTGGCTAAAAATGCTGATCGGGAGCAATCTCAAGGAGCTACTGCTGTGGCTGTTAAACCGAAGTCTGCTGTATCTACTGAGGTACCTGTCTATCAGCCCCAGGATTACAAACAGCATGTACTCCGGAATTATTCGGTCGACCATATAGAACCCTATATCAATATGCAGATGCTGATCGGTCACCACCTTGGACTGAAAGGCAAGTTTTCCAGATTGATAGCTGAGAATAATGAAAAAGCCGTCCATTTGAAGGGTGTAGTTGACGATTTGTTGACGAAAGCTAAAAAAGAGAGCTGGATTGAACCATCTGCTCTCTATCAATTTTTCCCTGCCCAATCGGATGGGGACGATGTCATCATCTATGATCCAGCTGATGAAAAAACAGAAATCAAGCGGTTCACCTTCCCGCGTCAGCCACGGGAGCCATTCCTTTGTCTGGCAGACTATCTCCGTCCTGTATCCAGTGGAGAACTGGACTATGTCGGGTTCTTCGCCGTCACCGCCGGAAAAGGAATTCGCGAACGTGCAGAGACATTGAAAGAACAAGGAGAATACCTGGAAAGCCATGCCTTGCAGGCACTGGCACTCGAAACTGCAGAAGGCCTGGCCGAACATGTTCACCAACTGATGCGTGATAAATGGGGATTCCCGGACCCAACTGATTTTACGATGCAGCAACGGTTCTCGGCTAAATATCAAGGACAGCGCTACTCCTTCGGCTACCCGGCCTGTCCGGATTTAGAGGACCAGGAAAAATTATTCCAACTTATTAAACCGGAACAAATCGGCGTCGAGTTGACCGATGGGTTCATGATGGAACCGGAAGCCTCCGTCACCGCCATCGTATTCGCTCATCCCGAGGCCAGATATTTTAACGTCTATTAACTACGAAAGGCAGCGATTTACTCGCTGCCTTTTGTGTATTTATTGTCTCCTAACGCGCTATATTTTCTCTTATATCATTTATCTGTCTCTATTATTTTCAAAAGTGTCTATCTTATTCTCGAAATTGTCTATCTTTCGTTCCATTTTATCACTCATATGCACCAGGCTTTCTCATAAACTGCAAGATTGTCTCATAAAAGGCCCTTTTTTACAACAAAAAGACCACCCTTAGCTCGCGATCAGAGCAAGGGTGATCTTGGATTAATGCATATGACGGAGCAGCATGCTTTCCGAAGGCCCGAGTGTTAGCGTGAGCTCGCCGTCTTTTGCTTTAAATATACGCTTTTTATTCTCCATATGCTGCCATTTCCCTTTTCTCACCATCAATGTAACTTCCCGGTCTTCATGAATATGACGGTTGAACAAATAAATCATATGCTCATCACTGGCACTCCCGCCAAAATTATCAACGCCATTTTCAATCCACCGCTCAAAAGAATACACATCATGATGAAGCGAATGGGATTTCCAGCAGCCGGTCCGTAATGCCGGATGTTCCCGGCGCCATTTCCCAATCATCTTATACCATTCTACCAGGCTATCATCTTCTCTTCCCCACGGGTAAGGCTTCCGGTTATCAGGGTCGCTCCCCCCGGTCAAGCCTGCTTCGTCCCCGTAGTAAAGCGATGGTACTCCCGGGAAAGTATAGAGCCACAAACTAAGGGCTTTCACCTGGGCATCAATGATTACAGCTTTGTCGTCAACTAGCATATCTCCCGGCAAAAACTGATCGAGCATCGTCTTGATCCGTTCAACATCATGGCTGGATAACATATTCATCAGGGCATAAAAGTAGTGCTTCGGATAATGTTCGCTCAAAGTCAACAACCGGCGTTCCACGTCATGGGCATCAGCATCGCCACTCATGAACGCCAGCATAAGTCCCCTAAGCGGATAATTCATGACCGAATCCAATACACCGCCAAGGAAGTACTCCCTGCGTTTGCCATGGCCGATTTTCGTTGTGGCATCTTCCCACACTTCTCCCAGCAACACGCTTGATTCATCTTCTTTTTTCAGCTGCTGGTAGATTTGCTTAATCAAATCATCGGTCAATTCATCAGCGACATCGAGACGCCAGTGCTTCAGGCCGTGTTTTTGCCAGAATTTCAGGACACTTTCCTTATCATGGATTAAAAAGTTCTGGTAGCTTTCATCGTTTTTATTTACGGTCGGAAGTGTCCCGACACCCCACCAGGACTCGTATTCATCAGGGTGGTTATGGAAAAGATACCAGGAATAGTAAGGCGATTCTTTCGATTGATAGGCTCCGATCGAATCATACTGGCCGCGTTGGTTGAAATAGATGCTGTTGCTGCCGGTATGGTTGAAGACACCGTCGAGCATAATTTCAATCCCATGTTCACCAGCCTTCTGAACAAGTTCTGCCAAATCTTCATTACTCCCAAGCAGCTGGTCGACCGTATGATAGTCGCCGGTATCATAGCGGTGGTTGCTTTCCGCTTCGAATACAGGATTCAGATAAATCACCGTAACACCGAGCGATGCTATATAGTCGAGCCTTTCGATTATTCCCTGGATGTTCCCCGCAAAAAAATCCCACCGGACAACAGCGCCATTTTCATCACGGATATAAATCGGATCATTTTCCCAGTGGCTGTGCATCAGGCTTGTCTTCGGAGCTTTGGCAAGCTCACGTTCCCCAGCTGCATAGAACCGGTCAGGGAAAATCTGATAGATGGTCCCATGCTTCCACCATTCCGGAGTTTCATAGGCAGAATCATAGACGGTAATCTGCCAGGACGGGGGAACATGAGCATACACAAGCCCATCACCGCTTTCTTCGATATTCCTACGTCCGTAAAAAAAACTGTCATCTTCCAGCTGGATTTCAAAGTAGTACCAGACCAGCTGTGGTTCCTCTGGCATGGTGATGGTAGTTTCATAGCCGGAGTATTGATGCTGCTCACTATAGATATCCATTTCCTGCGTTTGTTCTTGGTCCGTTTTATCCAAAATATAATGAAGGATGACGCTTGAAATGCGGTAGCGGTTATGGATATCAATGGTAAGTGTCACATTGGAGCCTTTAGGTGCAGCACCAAAAGGCTCGCGGTATTGTGATTTGAAGCTGTTATGATAAACGTCGTTTGATTTCATCGTACGTCCTCCTCCATTCAATGATCATTTGAGCGTGTTTACTGGGGCAATCCGCCAGATGTCCGAGGCATACTCCTGAATCGTACGGTCACTGGAGAACTTCCCAGCATGTGCAATATTGATCAGGCTTTTTCTGTTCCATGCCTGTTTCTGCTGATAGTCGAAGCTTACCCGCTGCTGGGCAACTATATAAGCTGCGAAATCTTTCAGTACGAAAAATTCATCATTATGGTGCACGAGCGAGTCATAGATTTCCTGAAATTCTGTATCACCTTTTGAAAAAGGACTGTAATGAATCAGCTGATCGACAGTAAGTCGAACCTCTTCGTTTGTTTCGTACACCTGCTTCGAGGAATAGTCACCGGATCGGTAAAATTCCAAAACTTCCTCCGAGCTTAAGCCGAACGTGTAAATATTGTCATCCCCGACAAGTTCATGGATTTCCACATTGGCGCCATCCATGGTACCAAGTGTCAACGCCCCATTCATCATCAGCTTCATGTTTCCGGTGCCGGAAGCTTCCTTACTAGCCGTTGAAATCTGTTCACTCACATTGGCTGCCGGGATGATTCGTTCGGCAAGGGAAACTGAATAATTTTCCAGAAAAACAACTTTAAGCTTATCACCTACTACCGGGTCATTATTCACCACGTCAGCAATCGTATTGATCAGCTTGATGATTTTTTTGGCATAATGGTAGCCCTGTGCCGCTTTCGCACCGAAAAAGAAGGTTCTTGGTGCCATCTCCAGCGAAGGGTCTGTTTTGATTTTATTATATAGATGCATAATATGCAGCGCATTCAAGAGCTGACGCTTATATCCATGGAGACGCTTGATATGGACATCGAATATCGATTGCGGATCAAGGGAAATTCCTTTCGTGTCGTAAACCCAGGAAGCCAGCTTTTCTTTGTTCGCTTGCTTGATATTGCCCAAGCTATTCAATACACCTGCATCCTCCTGATAAGCCAGCAGGTCTGTCAGTCGCCCAGGTTCATTTATCCAATTTTCACCAATTGTTTCTGTAAGAAGTCCGGCAAGCGGCTTATTGGCATGCATCAGCCAGCGTCTGTGGGTAATACCGTTCGTCTTGTTGTTGAACCGCTCAGGAAATGTATTATAAAAAATTTTCATTTCCCGCTTTTTCAAAATCTCTGTGTGAAGCCTTGCCACCCCATTGATGCTATGGCTGCCGACAATCGACAGATGAGCCATTTTCACTTGCCCATCAGCAATGATAGCCAGCTCAGCGATTCGGTCGAATTCTCCAGGATACTGCTCCCATAACGATTGGCAGAACCGTTCGTTTATTTCTTCAATAATCATAAATATTCTTGGCAGCAGTTGCCGCACCATATCCACCGGCCAGGACTCCAACGCTTCACTCAGGGTCGTATGATTGGTATAGGAAACCGAGGCTTGAATGATGTCCCAGGCTTCTTTCCATCCCAGCTGCTTTTCATCCATCAAAACCCGCATCAGTTCAGGAATCACCATCGCAGGATGGGTGTCATTAATATGGAGAGCGACTTTTTCAGGAAAGGCGGACCAGGGCAGTTCCAGCTGTTCAAAAGCACGCACGGCACTCTGAACCCCTGCCGACACTAAAAAGTATTCCTGTTTCAGTCGCAGCTGCTTCCCTTCTTCATGGGAATCATCGGGGTATAAAAATTCCGAAATCGCTTCAAGGGAGCGCTTGTGGCCGAGGAAATTCCCGAACTCATTCAGCCTTGATGCTTTTTTGATCGTATCATCCAGGTTCGCTTCTACAGACCAGAGACGCAGCGTATTGACGGTATCACTGTTATAGCCGACGACCGGGACATCGTAGGGGACAGCCTGGACCTGCTCATAATCATGGTGGTCGAAATGCAGGTTGCCATCTTCATCCTTGCTCGAAGATACATGACCGCCGAAACGGACTTCCACTGCTTCTTCCGGGCGACGGACTTCCCATACAAATTCACGTGACAGCCATAAGTCAGGAAATTCGACTTGATTGCCATCGATGAACTGCTGGTCGAACATACCGTATTTATAACGGATACCATAGCCATGGCCGGCCAGCCCTAATGAGGCAAGGGAATCCAGGAAGCAGGCAGCAAGTCGTCCCAACCCCCCGTTACCCAGGCCTGCGTCGTTCTCTTCTTCCTCCAGTTCACCCAGGTCAAAACCTAAGTCTTTCAAACCTTCTGCCACAACATCGACTATTTGCATATTCAGGAGATTATTCCCCATCAATCTGCCGATCAGAAACTCCATGGAAAAATAGTAGACTTGCTTTTCCTTCTCTCGTTCATAGCGCTGGTTCGTCTCCAGCCATTTTGTTCCGATTCTTTCCCGCAACAGCGAACCAAGAGCTCTATATGCATCCACCTCTGTAGCGGTTTCAACTGTTTTGCCTAGCTTAGCCTCGAGCTTCTGGGAAAATGCCTGTTTGAATTCCTCTTTGTCGCTGAACAACATTACGGTTTCCTCCAATTCATACAGCCCTATTCCATTGCCTGCGCGTACACCTCACGATACCGGCGTGCAGAATACTTCCACGGGAATTGACTTTTTGTGATATTTTTTATGAGCGGTTTCCAGAGCTCTTTATCCTGATAAAATTCAAGTGCCCGACGGATGGTGAACAGCATGTCATGGGCATTATAATTCGTAAATGTAAAGCCGTTCCCTTCCCCTGTTTGTTCATTGTACGGCTGAACCGTATCAGCAAGACCACCTGTTTCCCTGACAATTGGCACAGCCAGATAACGGAGGGCGATCAATTGTCCGATGCCGCATGGTTCAAATCGGGACGGCATCAGGAACATGTCGCTCGCCGCGTATACTTGGCGGGAGAAGGATTCACTGAATAAGATATTCGCGGACATCTTCGTTGGATACTTTGATTGTGCCCATTGAAACATTTGTTCATAATCGTATTCTCCTGTGCCAAGCACGACTAACTGGATATCCTCCGTAGCCAGCAGCTCATCGATAATCCGGGCAATCAAATCGAAACCTTTTTGCTCAACAAGCCTGGAAACGATGCTGATCATCGGGACATCACTCCGCACCGGCAGGCCAAGTTCTTTTTGCAGCCAGAGTTTATTATGACACTTTTTCGTCAGTGAACTTCGGTAAGGGAAAGCGAGCGCCTCATCTTTCATCGGATCATAATCTTTGATATTAATGCCATTAACGATGCCAATCATTCGATCGGATTTGCTCCGTAATACTCCATCTAGGTTTTCCCCATAATAAGGCGTTTGAATCTCTTTTGCATAAGTTTCACTGACAGTTGTAATACGGTCAGCAAAATTCAATGCCCCTTTCATGAAGTTGATGTCCCCGAAAAATTCGAGCCCTTCCGGCGTCAACAGGCGCTCGTCCAGCTCCATTAAGTCATATAAAACCGCCTCTGAAAATATCCCCTGGTATTTCAGGTTATGAATCGTAAAGACTGTTTTCATACTTTCAAAGATTGGATCATCCTTGTAATGCGTGTGGAGAAAGACAGGGATCAGACCGCTTTGCCAGTCATGGCAATGGATGACATCAGGTGTCCAGTCCAGTGCTTTAATCATTTCCATTACGGCACGGTTAAAAAATACGAACCGTTCCGCTTCATCCCCATATCCATACAAATTCGAACGCTTGAAATAATATTCATTATCAATAAAGTAGACGGTTATACCATTCTGTTCGATGTATTCCACCCCGGCATATTGATTGCGCCAGCCAAGTGTCACATTCAATTCCAATAGCGGCTTCATCTGCGACTTCCATTCATCACTTATTTCCTGATATTTCGGGAGGACAATACGAACATCATCCCCCTGCTCCTTAAGTGCCTGCGGAAGTGAACCCAGCACATCTGCAAGTCCGCCTGTTTTGATGAATGGGGTGCATTCGGATCCTACCATCAATATTTCCATTCTGTTCACTCCTTTTACCTGTTCATTTCATCACATGTAGAAATTGTAAAAAGATTGCCGTGATAGGCAATCTCCTACATGGACACACGTTTTGCTACGACATAAGGCTTCTCAGGGACTCCAATCAATGTCCGGCTATTAGAAATACGACAGTCCTTATCCAGGATGACATTTTCTAAAACTGCATTGCTGTCGATTTCACAACGCTGCATAATGATCGAGTTTTTGATTACTGCCCCTTTTGCCACTTTCACTCCACGGAACAAAATGCTGTCCTCCACTTGTCCGTCAATGACACAGCCATTGGCGACAAGAGTATTCGTAACGTTTGAATCCTGAGAATACTTTGTCGGAGGCTCATTTTTCACCTTTGTAAATATAGGTGCTTCCTCTTTGAATAAATCATCATGGTTAGCCCCATTCAGCAGGCTCGCACTATGCCGATAATAGCTTTCTACCGAATTGATAAGAGCGTGCGCTCCCTCATATTCATAAGCATGCATATGGATTTGCGGCAGCCTGGCTTTGATGCCATCAAGGAAAAAGTGAGAACAGCCATGAGCGATGCAGTCTTCAATCATCCCATATAAATAGTTCTTCTCCAGGATATACATATCCATATAGACATTGTTACTCCGTTGATCATTATGGATATCGGTAACCCGGCCACTTTCATCAATAGTCAGCTTATGGGCGCGCTTATGTTCCGGGTACAGCTCCTCCACCTTTTTATAGACAACTGTTACATCAGCACCGGACGCTTTATGTTCCTCCAGTACTTCACGGAAGTTTATGTTGCAGATATTCTGTGTCCCGGAGACGACGACATAGTCGGCAAGCGTACGGGTGATAAAGTCAATATTATTATGGAAATGCTGCAGGTCCCCTTTTGATATATCCGTCGGATCATTCCAGTCTGGAGGAAGAATGAACAATCCGCCACGCTTACGATCCAGATCCCAGGCTTTCCCTTGCTCCAAATGATCCATCAGCGAACGGTATTTCCGTCTGGCGAAAACAGCAATCGACTCGATTCGGGAATTGCTCATATTGGATATGGTAAAGTCAATCATTCGGTAACGTCCGGCAAATGGAACAGCGGCACTGCACCGAAAATAAGTGAGTTCATCCAACACATCTTGTTCATGGTCTAGATTTATGATTCCTGCTATACGATCCATCGACTACCATCCTCCTATTTTATAATTTGCTCCAAATAACTTTGCGCTAACACACTGTCTTCATCTGCAACTAACGTAATATCGCTTTTAGGTGATGGGTCGCCGATGACGGCCCCATCCTCGATGACACTCCCAGCTGCGATGATGGCACGGTTGATGGTCACATTTTTTCCGATTTTAGCTTCCGGCATGATAACCGAATCCTGGATAATTGAACCTTCCTGGACATGGACCCCATAGAAGATAACAGAATGGTCAATAGTTCCGTGAATCCGGCAGCCTTCATTAATCAGGGCATTATGAACGGTCGCTTCATGCGAGATATACTGCGGAGGCTGGTTCGGACTTTTTGAGTAAATGCGCCAGGAGTAATCATTCAACTCAAGCTCCTGTTTCTCTTTCAGTAAATCCATGTTGGCTTCCCATAAGCTCGCAACCGTCCCGACATCTTTCCAGTAGCCATCAAATGTGTAGGCCATCATCTTTTTGTAGTCGCCGAGCATCGCGGGGATGATATCTTTTCCGAAGTCATTTGAAGAATTTTCATTATTGGCATCATCGATCAAATAGCGCTTCAAGATGTCCCACCGGAAAATATAGACACCCATAGAAGCCAAATTACTCTTCGGGTATTCCGGTTTCTCATCGAATTCCGTGATTACACCCGAGTCATTGGTGTTCATAAGGCCGAACCGGCTCGCTTCCTCCCATGGTACTTCTATGACTGAAATCGTAGCATCCGCACCGCTCGCCTTATGGTAATCAAGCATATCGCTGTAATCCATTTTATAAATATGGTCTCCCGATAATACAAGGACATGGTCGGGGTCATACTGATTTAGGAATTTGATATTTCGATAGATAGCATTAGCTGTTCCTGTATACCAGCCTCCCCCTTCTTCGGATTGAACATATGGTGGCAGAACAGAGACTCCACCGTATTTACGATCGAGATCCCAGTCGCTTCCAATTCCAATATAGTTATTCAAAATCAATGGTTCATATTGGGTGAGGACTCCTACCGTATCAATTCCCGAATTGGTACAGTTACTCAATGGAAAATCAATGATTCTGTATTTCCCGCCAAAATAGACAGCAGGCTTTGCAATCTGCTTGGTGAGTGATTTAAGTCTCGTTCCCTGGCCTCCGGCTAAAAGCATAGCTACGCACTCTTTTTTCATGATTTAGTCCCCCTTCGGTCCATTGGTTCGTTTCCAAAAAGTTACCGCTAGTGGCGGTATCGTCATTTTTATATGGTGATTCTGCCCCTGCCATGGCTCTGGGACAGATGCAGCCTTTAATCCGTTTCTTTGGCCGGAACCGCCAAAATGTTCCGCGTCGCTATTGAATATCTCCTCATAATACCCGGGCTGCGGTACTCCGACTTTATAGTCGTGATAAACTACCGGAGTAAAATTACAGACAACCAGCAGCTGGTCTTTCGGTGTCCGGCTGCAACGTATAAAAGATATGATGCTCTGCTCGAAATTATGTGGGTCTATCCATGAGAAGCCATCTTCATGATGATCCAGTTCCCACAAGGCAGGCATATCCATATAAAATTGATGCAGCTGTTTTACATAGTCGAGTACCGATGCATGGGAATCATAATCCAACAGCTCCCAATCGAGGTCCTCCAAGTCTTTCCACTCGTCGAACTGACCGAATTCCGAGCCCATGAATAACAACTTTTTACCAGGATGGGCGTACATAAAAGCCAAAAATGCCCGTAAATTGGCAAATTTCTGCCAGTAATCTCCCGGCATCTTATTCAACAATGATTTCTTGCCATGAACGACTTCATCATGGGAAATCGGGAGGACGAAATTCTCGGAAAAAGCATAGAACAACGAGAACGTAATGAGATTATGATTGTATTTACGGTGCACCGGATCCATTTCCATATAACGGAGCATATCGTTCATCCAGCCCATATTCCATTTATAATTGAAACCGAGTCCACCAATGTAAGTCGGCGCGCTGACAAGCGGATAAGACGTGGATTCCTCCGCCATCATCAATACATTCGGCACTTCCTCAAAAATCGCTTCATTCATTTTTTTAATGAATGCGATGGCTTCAAGGTTTTCCCTGCCTCCATGCTCATTCGTTTCCCATTCATCGTCTTCCTTGCCAAAATCAAGATAAAGCATACTTGCTACCGCATCGACACGGAGGCCATCCAGGTGGAACTCCTTCAGCCAGTAAATTGCATTTGAAATGAGGAAGCTTTGCACTTCATTACGGGCGAAGTCGAACGTTAAGGTCCCCCATTGCGGCTTCTCCGCTTTCAAGGGATTTTCGTATTCGTAGAGTGCCTCTCCGTCGAATCGGCGAAGACCATGGGCATCTTTGCAGAAATGACCCGGTACCCAGTCGAGAATGACACCGATACCATGTTGGTGGCATTGATCGACAAAATAACGGAAGTCATCCGGTGTCCCATAGCGGGAGGTCACGGCATAATACCCCGTAGTCTGGTAACCCCAGGAGCGGTCAAACGGATGCTCCGCTATCGGAAGCAGCTCGATATGGGTATATCCCAGCTCTTTGACATAGGGTATGACTTCCTCTGCATAATCGCGGTAATTATAATAGACTTCAGTTTCGATATTTTTCCATGACCCTAAATGCAATTCGTAGATAGAAATAGGAGATTCATAGAAATTCATCTCTTCGCGGCGCTTCATCCATAGATCATCATTCCATTGGTAATTATCGAGAGGATAGATGACCGAGGCTGTGTTCGGCCGCAGCTCACTGGAAAATGCGTAAGGATCTGCTTTCAGCTGCAGATGTCCGTGGGGAGTGAGGATTTCATATTTATAAATTTCCCCTTGTTCAAGGTGAGGGATGAACGTATGCCAGATCCCATTTTCGTTCAATTCCTTCATCGGGTGTTCCCTGCCATCCCATTCATTGAAGTCGCCGACGACACTGACCTGCTGTGCATTCGGCGCCCAGACCATGAATCGGGTGCCTGGAGTACCATTTTGTGTATCTTGGTGTGCCCCGAGAAGTTCGTAGCTGTATCGGAGGTTTCCTTGGTGGAATAAATAAACGTCATGCTCTAAAGCAGTAAAATCTAACAATCTACCACTCCCCTTCTAGTTGATTTCAAAGCCTTTCAAGTGAACTTGTATTACTAGCATAAAATGTTCTTATCTTGATTACAATTGTTTTTATGCTAATTTTCTGAAATGTTTTGTCGTATTTTGTCTTGATAACGGTTACATATGAAAAATCGCATATATCAAGCTTTCAGAAGGTTTAACTATTGGGAAAATACCCCTTTTTATTAAGAGATAATCGTCTAACCTCTACTTTTATTACTTGATAAATTTTAATATCCTCTCCCTGTTTTTTGCATAAACCTGTTCACCAAGTTGGATCAGCTCTTCAGTATACGTTACTTCATCAAATGGCACTTCTTCTCCCAGCTCTTCATTAATACGAAGGTAATTGTCCTGTAAGAGCAGCTGGCAGTGATAGGATACGGATTCCGAGGATAAATTAAGGGCCAGATCCAGCAGCTTCGGGGTGACTTTCATCGCCGGAAGCTGAAATGGCATCCACTTTTTTATCCCCCAAAACTTATCGTGGTCAATCGTGAAATCAATGCTTTGCTTTCCCGTACCCAAGGAAAGGATTTGTATGTCCTGCAAGCTTTCTTCAAAATAATGGATTGCTTCGGTTATACAGACAAGCGATGGGTTGTTCGCCCATAGGCCGCCATCGATCGACAAGTAATCATTATCAACATTGTTCGGTGGAAAATAAATTGGAGCGGAGCATGAAGACAAAACAGCATCCCATAGCGGGATCGATAGATCATCATTCTCTGACTCGACAGCGTGAGAGCGGTGGATATAGGGTTTGCCATGAGTGACATCCACCGCAGGAATAAGCAAAGGACCACTCAATTCACCAAGCTTCTTATTTTCAAATGCTTCTTTCAACAGACGGCGCAGGTAGCGGTCACTATAAACACTCTTGAACAATCCGACTTTAGCCTGACGAATAAAAATTTTCTTACCGTATTTCTGATAGGAACTCAGCAATTCGCGCATATCCTTACGCATCATGACAGAGGCTGCTATGATCGAACCCGTGCTCGTCCCGGCAATTAAATCAAACTTTTCAGCAGCACAACTCCCGATATCTTTTTCCATGGCTCTTAAGACTGCAATCGGCATGACCCCCCGAATGCCCCCGCCATCAATACATAATATTTTCATTATTATTTACCATCTTTCTTATGCGGAAATTCCTGATTCCACAATGTTCACTTTTATATTCAATTCTATAGGAACGGTTGGATATTGTTGTTCCCACACTTTTTTGTCAAAGTTGCCTCTGCGGTTCTTCAATATTTTGCCGAGCCCTAAAGGATCAATTTTCCCTTCCTGGAACTTTGCAAGCATTTTCTTACCATTTCTTTCAAAGTATTTAGAGAACTCTTTTTCAAACTCTGGTGTAAGTGTTTTAGCCTCCAGAGACCCAACGTCAGATATTTCACTGACGATTCCAGTGATATTTATATTGATGATGAATTTCGGTTTGTTGTTATTTCCTTCCAATTTGTACTTCACTCGCGAACCAATGTTTTCCATGACGACATTTTTGTCCTTGAACTCAATTGCCTGCACTCCTTGATTAAAATTCTCGATAAGCATTTTGAATGTAAATACATCCGTGAAAGGAATCACATCAACCATTAGGGCCTCTTTAAATAAGGCAACCCCAGCAATTTTCACTTCATCTCCCTCTGATTTTAAATAGGGAAGAAACCCGTCCATCCCTTTTCCATAATAGGCAAAGAGAAACCTGTGCAGATTAGTGGTTGGGAAGTTGTTTTTTTCATTTTGCTCCATAAGTCCGATTAAATATCGTGCCGTAGTTTCGTTTTCACTATATTTTTTCTCCATCAGCTCCTGGGTGTCACCTGCAACAATACCTAAATAAACGTCCCTTCCGATATGAGGGTCCCGGGCTAACATGTCAATGCTGTCGGATAAATCATTTCGTGCCAGTTCTTCCCCGTACAATGAAAAGGAAAGCTTCCCCATACGAATTGGTCTCGGTGATTTACTTTCCAGACCTGATGCTATCTCTTTGAGTGATTTGGCAGTGTAGGATAAATACTGCTCACTGGGGATTTCCTCCTTGGTTCGTCCATAGTGGTGGATGGCCACCGTACCTTTCTTATATTCTTCATCCACGTAATCAACACCGGCAAGGTTGACCAGGGCTACTTCTTCTACACTTTCGTGAGGTAGGCATCCGGTAAGAAGAATAGAAACAATTAAAAGTAAGGGTAAGGCTATGTTAATTTTCATCGCGTTTCATCACCTTTTTCATAAACAGCATCATTACAAATAAGAAGGGAATATATAACAGGACATAAAAGCCAATTTGACTGGTTATTGTATTCAGTTGATCAATCATGCTGCGAGTTTCGAGTAGGGCAGAAGCAACTAAGAGAATCAGACTATATAGCCAGATAACATATCTCTGTTTTATTTTTTTAAACATCCGTTTTGGTATCCTGCTCGCTGCCCATAAGCCAATGCAAATATTAGGCAAAACAACATAGGCCCATAATGCGATACCTGCATATTCAAACCTCTGCAGGAAAGGGAAATCTACTATTTTCCACATAGATATTGTTCCCCAGGTAACAAATTGAAGCTGCTCCTCACTATAATAAACAAAAGCAACCAGTGCACTGGCTAAATAAATCATAGTTGTATAAAAAGCGCCAAAATGTGCCCATTTTTTGGATTCCTGCTGATTTTTAAGGAATGGATAAAACATCAATAACAACTCGAACCCTAAAAAGCTGAGCGTAGTTGTTTTGGCAGAGGCCAGCAGGTCCATGAGCGAATGATCGATTAATGGATAAAGATTATCCACTTGTCCAAGCTGTATGGGGAAAAATTTGAACAGTAATAATGGCAACCCTAAGAGGACACTGATTAAACACATGCCAGTGATCACCCGCAGCCCGCCTTCCACGAAATAATAAACCATTACCAAAAATGCCAGTGCATACCACCAAACATTCAACTGGGGGAATACCCAAACCTGGATAACCTCAATGAATGTACGCAATACAGTCAAGCTCAATAATAGAAAGTAAAGGCTGAATACCATATTCATCAAACTGCCGATATACTTCCCAAACACAAATTCATGAATGGAAACAAGGTCCCCTCCGCTCAGTTCCAAAATTCGATAGATCATCCATAATAGCAGATGAATGACAAGACCGGCTATTAAAATGGAAATCC
The DNA here is from genome assembly GCF_011761345.1 of Thalassobacillus devorans. Lineage (GTDB taxonomy): Bacteria > Bacillota > Bacilli > Bacillales > Halobacillaceae > Thalassobacillus > Thalassobacillus devorans. Next base: position 175,631 of record NZ_JAASRY010000005.1, on the reverse strand, counting down.
ATGCATCATAGCCGGCTGCCATAGCAATATATCTTTCAAAGCCCAGAAGTCCTACTCCCACTTGCATCGAATGAATCAAAAAGAAAACCATCGTCGAGGTGATCAATAAATTTTCCGGTATGGGAACATTATGCTTGGCTTTATTCATCGACATCCCTCTTCTCATTAGCCCGCTTTTGGTTAAAACGGTTGGAATCTACAGGCCGGGTTTGTATCGGCCTTTTGGATTGTTTATTAAAAGGAAGGCGGATGAACGCATCCTTCAGATCCCGAAACCTCAGCGGATAAATTGGGGCAAAGAATGGCCTGCCAATCGATTGCAATCGGATTAAATGTGCAATAAAGAAAGCCATTACCATGGAAACACCTACAAGCCCCCATAACTGAGCACCAATCAGAAAAGGAAATCGGACCAATCGAATGGTGTTGCCTATTTGATAAACAGGAGTGGTAAAGGAAGCCAAGGCACCTAAGGCGACAATAATTAATAACACATTACTAGTAAGACCCGCCTCTACCGCAGCCGTCCCGATTACGATACCGCCAACGATACCGATTGTCTGACCGACCTTTGTCGGTAGCCTGGCTCCAGCTTCTCTCAATAGTTCGATCGTCAATTCTAATACGATTACCTCAAGAATCGGCGGAAACGGAATATCCGCCCGGGAGGAAACAATAGTCGCCAGCAAATCCTGGGGAATCATTTCATGATGATAAGTCAATATTGCCACATACAAGGGTGTACTGAGTACTGAAAAAATGACCGCGAATAATCGGATGACACGAAATGCCGATGCCAGATGCCACGGCAGGAAATAGTCATCCGAGGCTGAAAAGAACTCAACGACAGTCGTCGGGCATGTTAAAGCATGGGGAGAACCATCCACTAATATGGCTATCTTCCCCTCTACAAGCGAACCAGTCACACGATCTGGCCGTTCCGTATCCAACAGCTGGGGAAACGGGGAATTGGAGTTATCTGCTATCATCTGCGTGATATAGGAACTGTCATTAATCTGATCGTATTCGATATCCCCCAGTCGCTGCATGACTGTATTGACATTCTCTTTATTAGCTATCCCATCGACAAATAATATAGCGACGCGGGTTTTCGTCATCTTTCCAATACTCAATTCCTTCACCATAAGCTGGGGTAGGGTTAACCGTTTACGTACCAAATTGATATTCGTATCCAACGATTCTACAAATGCCTCTTTCGGTCCCACCACGCTGAATTCTACTTCCGGAATGCTGACTTCCCGTTTTTCAGCAATGACAGCAGGGATCGTCAAAAACTTCTTATCATTTTCTTTCATTTGCACTATCACATGCCCCTGCATAACCCGTTGCCTGAAATCATTAATATCATCCGTGACGGTAAGTCCTTCTACTGAAATAATGTCTTTCATTTCCTCGAGAGAATGCAAAGCGTTTTGCTTCAGGGCCGGAAGAATCCTATCATTGATAATCTTCGGCTCTACCATTGTTTTAAAATAAACCAAAACGCACTTCGTCTCACCATCAATTGGATAGGTGACGAAGTCTTTTGATTGTTTCAGCTGCTTCATAATATCCCTAATTGTTTCATTTTGCGCTGGAAATTCGTCACCTTTATCTTTCTTCCATTTCCACATTCGAAATCTCCTTATTGATATACGTCGTTCATCTCTTTAGTACTTTGCAAAATGGAATAATTTATACCTGTACGGGGAGCATATTGAATAGTTGGAAATGGGAGGGACACACGTGATTTTGGCATATGTAATTCCGTTAATGATGGTAACTGTTTTTTTTATATTGGTATTCTTTTTAGTGGACTGGCTGGCTCAGATCATTTTGTATACATTTGTTGTCTTCCTTTTATTCCTTCCATTTGTGCTTTTATATAAAGCAGAGGGGAAAGATGAAAAGCAGTAAAAAAAACGACTCACCCTTTTGAAGATGAATCGTTTTTCCTTACTTATTTAACTGGCCATTCTCTTTTTCTTGTTTTTACGAATCGATTGCTCAAGCGCTCCTGTCCCCAGCACTACTCCAGTAACAATGAACAAGAATCCGAACAACTGCTCCGCCATAATCCTCTCTCCTAAAAACAGATAGGAACCCGTCAAGGAAAAGAACGGAGTAAGGTTGATGAAAATGGCTGTTTCTCCAGCACCAATCTGGTGGATTGCCTTATTATAGACCATGTGGCCAATCCCGGTTGCCAATATAGACGAGGCTAAAAACACGCCCCAGGCAAGAGGAGTGCCTGTCGTCAATGAGGAGAGGCCATCAGGCTCCAGTTGAGCACTTACGACGAACAGGAAAAAAGCCCCTGCAATTTGCATCCATCCCGTCATCAGCCGGGCATCCATCGTTTCGGTCGCCCGTTTGATGGCAATGAAACTGACAGCCTGGGTTACGACGGCAAGAAAAATGTAAAGATCACCACGGGAAATACTCCCTACACTTCCTTCTCCGTTCATCACAATGAACGAAACGCCAATCAGACCAGACACAATGCCGATCATCCTCAGGACCGTCAGCCTATCTCCTAAAAATAATATTGCAGCTAACGCCGTCATCAGCGGAACCAAACCCAGGATAAGACCGGCATTAGAAGCATTGGTAGCTGTAAGACCTACCGATAAAAAGAAATGGTGGCCTAAAATCCCGGTCAATGCGCCAATCGTAATATAAATAAGCTGAGGTCTGGTAACTTTTCGGAATTCCTTTTTGATTCCTAAAATAAGCATGACAACAATACCTGCCAGCAGAATCCGAAAAGCAGTGATAGTCACAGGCGCAAAGTTTTCCACCAGAACTTTAATCGCGATGACATTGAATCCCCAGATCATCATGACGAAAAAAAGCAGCGTGTATGTAAGTGGTTTAGACATATGCTCTCATCTCTTTCTAATTCATAAATAAATTCCTTATAAATAAATAAGTTTAAACCTATACCCCACTCTATTCAATTAAAGTGCCTATATAGTATGCAAACAAAGTTAACTTCTCAATTTCCCCCCATACGCCATGTATACTTACCAGGAAAGCTCATATTTTCACGTTGATAGCAGCCCCCTGACCTCTACAACTTTCATAAAGGTAAAGGCGGAAAACTTCTTGAAGAAGGTTTCCGCCTTTATAAAGCTCAGGCAACGCCTGGCCGTGAATTTTTGATAAAAAATGACATGACAAGCCCGGCAATCGCTATGATTCCCGCAACAATAAATGAAACGTTCACCCCATGAATCAGTCCGGTAATCCCTTCTGCGGGATCTGCCTGGGTGGTCATTACAGATACCAGCAAGGCTGTGCCGACCGCTCCGGCTACCTGCCGCATCGTATTATTCATCGCTGAACCGTGCGGCATAAGTTGGTTCGGCAACTGATTCAGTCCTGCCGTTGTGACTGGCATCATGATCATGGAAATACTGAACATACGAGCTGCATTAACGGTTGCCAGATAAACAAATGTCGTTTCCATGGTTATGTTCGAAAACATAAAGGTAGTGATTACCAGAATCGACAAGCCGATAATAGCCAGCCAACGCGCGCCAAACCGATCAAAAAGCCGGCCTGTGACCGGGTTCATCAGTCCCATGAGTACCGCCCCAGGAAGGAGCATTAATCCTGATTCTAATGCCGTAAACCCTAACATATCCTGCATCAGAATCGGAAGGATGACCGCGCCCCCGATCATCGCAATAAATGATACCATCCCGATTGCCGTAGTGAGGGTGAAGGTAGTGTTTTTAAAGATCCGGAATTCCAATATCGGCTGTTCAAGTTTCAATTGTCTCAATATGAATAATACGAGTGTAACGGCACCAACAATTAAAGATCCCAGCACTTCTGTATGGAGCCATCCACCACTGCCTGCCACACTAAACGCATATAATATACCGCCAAAGCCGACGGTCGATAGAATGATCGACAAGACATCGACTTTCGGGAATGTCTGCTTCGTTACATTTTTCAAAATAAAATAAGCGACAATGATATCGATGATTGCGATAGGCAAGATAACATAAAATAAACTTCGCCAATGGTGGTGGTCAACGAGGTACCCCGACAGTGTCGGACCAATGGCAGGCGCAAATGCAATCACGAGACCGAACATCCCCATAGCCGACCCACGTTTTTCAACGGGAAAGACTAAGAACAGAATCGTCTGCATCAATGGCATGATAATCCCTGCCCCCGCTGCCTGCAGGACTCTTCCTGATAATAATATACCGAAATTCGGAGCAATGGCACATACTAATGTGCCTATCGCGAAGGTACCGACAGCTGTCAAAAATAGCCCCCGGGTTGTAAAACGTTCAATCAAAAAAGCAGTGATAGGAATCATGATTCCGTTTACCAGCATAAAAATCGTCTGCAGCCACTGGGCGGTATTCGCGTCCAGGTTCAAATCCTGCATAATATGTGGAATAGCTGTTGCTAATAGTGTCTGATTCAAAATGGCGACAAATGCGCCTGATAACAATACGATCATTAATGGAACTTTATTGATTGGTTCTTCCTTTGTCTGTTCCACAATATACCTTCTTTCCTATTTAAGTAACTCAAAAATTTTAACTCAAATTATCTTGAAAATCAATGTTTAGTTACCCGAAATAATAGATATTTGTTTTTAAAAGCATAATAATGTTAAATTACTTAAAAATGACTAGCTTACTTACTACACTCACCGGGTACATAAAAAAAGGAGTGTAAAATCATAGTAGTAAAGGAGATGGACTATGGGGAATAAAAAGAAAAAGTACAAATTTATGAACAGCATTTTCTGGGTCTCATTCACCATTATTTTTCTTTTTGCTTTATGGGGGGCGGTTGCTCCTCAGATATTGGCTTCCCAGGCTGAAGTCATTTACGGGTTTATTGCCAATACGTTTGGCTGGTTTTATTTATCGTTCGTGCTTTTTATAATTATTTTCAACTTTTATTTAGCATTCAGTAAATATGGGAGAATCAAACTTGGTGGAGAAAACACCAAACCCAAATACCCTTTGTTTACCTGGATCGCCATGTTATTTAGTACCGGTTTTGGTGTGAGTATCGTCTTCTGGGGTGTTGCTGAACCGATGACCCACTTCGGAACACCGCCTCCCTTCGACCCCAGTATCGAAGCTGGAACAGCAGAGGCTGCAAGAGAAGCGATGTGGAATGCATTTTTCAATAACGGCATACACCAGTGGGCCTCTTTCACTTTTGTCGGACTGGCACTCTCGTACTTTATTTATCGCCAGGATGAACGAAGCCTGATCAGTGATACCATGAACCCGGTAATCGGCGATAAAGGGAAAAAGCCGCTCCGGAATACGATCGACATCATAGCAGTCATTGCTACAGTTATGGGTGTAGCAACTACACTTGGATTAAGTGTACTGCAGATCAACGGAGGTCTTGGCTATGTTTTTAACGTTCCTTCTGGTACCACGACACAGCTCATCATCGTAGGGGCTATGTTCGTCTTCTTCATGGTATCGACCATATCGGGTCTTGATAAAGGGATTAAATACTTAAGTAACGCTAACTTAGGACTGGCTCTTGTGCTTATGGTTGCCGTCTTATTCATCGGTCCTACCGGCTTTATTCTAGATACGATTACCATGGGCGTCGGTGACTACCTGCAGAATTTCTTCCAGGCTAGCTTAAGACTTGATCAGTATACACAAGGAACATGGGTGCAGGATTGGCCCGTCTATTACTGGGCCTGGACCATTGCTTGGGCTCCGTTTGTCGGAATGTTTGTTGCCCGTATCTCGAAAGGACGCACGGTCAGGGAATTTGTACTAGGAGTAATGGTTGCACCTCCGGCTATCGGTCTAATTTGGATTGGTATCTTCGGTGGGACGGCGATCAACTTCGACCTCTTTCATGGTACGGATATTGCCGGGGCCGTTGCTCAAGATGAAACAACCGCATTGTTTGCGATGTTAGAAAACGTACCATTAGGTACCATACTATCGGTACTATCTATCGGCCTGCTGTTTACCTTCCTGGTAACGTCCGCCGACTCCGCAACTTTCGTACTTGGTATGATGACATCGAATGGGGATACAAACCCTTCTGTTGTTGTAAAAGTAGTGTGGGGCTCTCTTATCGCCTCACTTGCGATCATTTTGATTATCAGCGCTGGATTGGAAGGACTGCAAACCGCTTCCCTGATCGGGGCATTACCGTTTTCAATCGTCCTGTTCGTAGCCGCTATCTCCCTCTTGAAATCGATACGGGAAGATTATAAAGATGCTCGCAGAAAAGCAGAGAAACAAGCAGAAGAAAAACGCCACCAGCGGGTTATCGATCACATTGAAGAGAACTATGAATTTAATAATGATGATAACAAATAACCCAAAAACGAGCTTCCTTTAGAAGGGAAGCTCGTTCTTTTAATGGCTGGCAGTCCATGTAAAGCATCCTGAAGTATGACTGAACATACAAAAATAGCAACCTCCCTATAGGTTGCTATTTTGTGTGGAAATGATTTATTTTCGATCTTCATATCTTGCTGAAATCAGTCCTAATGCAGTTCCTAAAAGTGCTCCACCTAACACTTCTAATGGCTGGTGACCCAAGAGTTCTTTCAATTCCTTTTCCCTCTGCACGAATTCCAGGCTCGGAAAGTCTTTTGATATCGTAGCAAAACTGTCTTCTAACTCATTTACCAGTTTAGCAATCTCCCCTGTATGACGGCGGATACCCTGGGCATCGTACATGACGATCACTCCAAAAACAACCGCTAATGCTGTTTCCGTATGGCGAGATCCTCTATTGGCCGCTATGTAGGTAGCGAGCGCTGAAACTCCCGCGGAATGGGAGCTTGGCATACCGCCTGTCGTAAAAACCTGCTTCCAGTCCCATTTTCCTGCCAAACGTTTGTGCGTTAAAATCTTCAACCCTTGTGCGAGGCCAATTCCTGTCAGTGCTGTCAAAATGCCCCGATTCATTTTATTATTATCCACAAGTAAAACCTCCACTCTGCAATCATCTTTCTTCTACTTTTCATTACCCGAAATGGCCAGTTTTATTCAGAAAAGCATACTAAATAAAATAAAGCCTGTCCTTGCGGATTGTACCTTATGTTAAAATAAAGGAATCGTTTCAAGGGATAACCAATGGAACTTAGGAGTGAATAATACATGGATAAAAAAGATGTTGCCGGTATTCGCAGGCAGTTCAAAGTGGATAATGACTTATTGAAGATTTCTGACCTTTTTAACGTATATATCATGAAAGAAACGACAGAAATTTTTCATCATCAGAGTCAGCCGTTCGAAATGCTCGATAGAGATCAGCAGGAGCTGTTCATGAATAATTTCAAGAAAGTACTGACAGGACAGCTGGATGAAAAACTGTTCGAGTTGAAATTTCAGCGGGATGCTGACAACCACACCCAACTCACATTACATAGAGGGCTGCTTAGCAGCGAACTGGAAGAGTGGAAGGCCCAAATGCTGCAGATGACAGAAAAGATTATTAAAGACAATCCTTATGAAAAAGATGTAGTCATCTCTTTCATCCGTGCTGAATATATGAAACCGATGAAGCGACGCAACGAAGAAGCTGAAGAAAGTGAACGGGATGCGGTCTATTCTCATCCCTTTATTCTCTGCAGTATCAATAAAACCCAGGAACCCAAAAGAGAATGGCAATTCGACTATATTGAAAAGGAATTCAAGTACAACATTGAGGTGGATCCCGTCATTGATCTAAACTCCCCAATGGCAGGATTTCTTTTTCCGTGCTTTACAGACAATTCAGCTGATGTGAACCATATCCTTTATAGTGCAGGCAAAGCAAACGAGCCTGACTACCGATTTATCGAAGAAGTATTGAATGGCGAAGAAATCATGACAGCCAAAGAAGACAAAGCGGTATTTGAAGAAGTCATCAGAGATGTTGTCGGAGATCAGCTCCCTCCTTCTACTCTGGCTACTGTCTATGGAGAAATTAATAATGTCGTAGAGGAAAATGAAGAAGGAGAAGTGCCGAAGCTTGATTACAATGATGTCGAACGGGTGCTGACTCGAAGCGGCGCACAAGTGGAAGCTGAAAAAGTAAAAGACGCGTTTCAAAAAATCACCGATGATGGAGCCTACGAACTAAAAGCAAGCAGCATTGTTCCAAAGTATAAGTCAAAGTCGATTAAAATCAATACGAAGGTAGCTAATATTGCGATCAGTCCCCAGGATTTGCAGTTTGTCAAGCAGGTCAATCATCAGGGGAAACGATATATCATGATCGAAGTAGAAGAAGATGCGGAGATTGAAGGGTTCAAGATGCTTCCGGAAGCTTTCGGGGAGTGATGGAGACAAATCGAATACTTAGTAGTATGATATAGTCTCTATAAAAGGGCATTCCTCCTTAATTAAAGAATAGAATGCCCTTTTGGTTAACTTTTGAGTCTTCACTTTCCGGGAATACAGTTAAACACTTTCACCCGGATATTTCATACTTACTATTTTGATCGCTTATAACCTTCCTCTATTTCCTTATTGTCATTCATCCACTTCAACCACTCTCGCAACCTCATTCCTGCAATTCTTGCACTTTCCTTCTAAAAGAACACCAGATGGATCATCAACAATGACAAATTCCACTATAGTAACGGTATCTAAACAATGGGGACAAAACACATTTTGAATAAGCTTATTTCTTATATCTTTTGGTAAAGCAACCCACTTTTTATTTGCTTTACAACCACCCTTCTGAAAATCAGCATAACAAATTGTCCAGCTATCGTACCAATGACACGAGAATTCCCCCTTGATATTAGTCCATCATATACTGGAATTTTCACAAAATACTAGTTGATTGAATCTCCTATACTATTTTCCTGCTTATGTATTATTTTGTCTAAATTTGATTTCTGAATTTTGTGTGAAATCGCTTTCATTTAAGGTATTTTTTTATTATAATTATAATTTGAGAACGGTTATAATATTTTATCACCATATCCAGGAGGGGGAGTTGTAAATGGACAAGAACGAAATGCATGAAAGTAAAGCCAGTGCTGAGCAGTGTCCTGTAACCGGCCATAAAACCGAGGAAGAAAATGCAGTCACTACCGCCAAGGTTGGGACAACCAATAAGGACTGGTGGCCGAACCAGTTGAATTTACACATTCTTCGCCAGCATGATAACAAATCGAACCCAATGGGAGAAGAATTTAATTATGAAGAAGAATTTCAGAAGCTGGACTATGATGCACTAAAGCAGGACCTTCGTGAACTGATGACAGACAGTCAGGAGTGGTGGCCTGCTGACTATGGTCATTACGGCCCGCTCTTCATCCGTATGTCGTGGCATGCTGCCGGAACATATCGTACTGGCGACGGACGCGGCGGAGGCGCGACTGGGAACCAGCGCTTTGCCCCTCTTAACAGCTGGCCGGATAACGTAAACCTTGATAAAGCACGACGCTTGTTATGGCCAATTAAACAAAAGTATGGAAACATGATCTCCTGGGCCGACTTGCTTGTATTAACTGGTAACGTCGCGCTGGAAGATATGGGCTTGAAAACTTTCGGATTTGGTGGAGGACGGGAAGATATCTGGCATCCAGAAGAAGACGTTTATTGGGGCACTGAAAAGGAATGGCTGGCTGACAACCGTTATTCAGGCGACCGCGAGCTTGAAAACCCGCTTGCTGCCGTGCAAATGGGATTGATATATGTAAATCCTGAAGGACCTGACGGTGAACCGGACCCGCTTGCAAGTGCTCGCGATATTCGTGAAACATTTGCTCGTATGGGCATGAATGATGAAGAAACCGTTGCCCTGATCGCCGGCGGTCATACATTCGGTAAAGCCCATGGCGCAGGTGACCCGGAAGAGGTCGGCGCTGCACCAGAAGCAGCTGATATAGAAGCACAAGGGTTAGGCTGGGAAAGCACTCACGGAAGCGGTAAAGGTCGTGACACGATCTCCAGTGGTGTAGACGGCGCGTGGACTTCCAACCCAACAAAATGGGACAACGGCTATTTCGAACTGCTATTCAACTATGAATGGGAGCTGACGAAGAGTCGGGCCGGCGCGAACCAATGGGCTCCGGTCAACCCGAAGGAAGATGACCTTGCTCCGGATGCAGAAGACCCAGCTATCAAAGTCCCTACCTTTATGACAACAGCTGATATGGCATTACGCATGGATGCCGATTATGAAAAGATTTCACGCCATTACTATGAAAACCCTGATGAATTTGCAGACGCTTTCTCCCGCGCATGGTTCAAGCTGCTTCACCGTGACATGGGCCCTAAATCAAGATACCTGGGACCTGAAGTTCCAGAAGAGGATTTGATTTGGCAGGACCCTATCCCTGCTGTAGATTATACATTGACAGATGCGGAAGTGTCCGAGCTGAAAGGGAAAATCCTTAATACTGGATTAACAATCGGCGAACTGGTTACAACTGCCTGGGCTTCAGCAAGCACATACCGGGGTTCTGATATGCGTGGCGGTGCGAATGGAGCCCGCATCCGCCTTGCTCCTCAGAAAGACTGGAAAGTGAACGAGCCGGAAAAACTGGAACACGTGCTATCTGTCTATCAAGATTTTCAAAACCAGCTTGATAAAAAAGTGAGTATCGCAGATTTGATTGTCCTGGGTGGCGGCGCAGCAATAGAAAAAGCTGCAAAAGATGCCGGCGTTGATGTAACCGTTCCATTCGCTCCAGGACGCGGAGATGCTGATGCAGAAATGACAGATGCGGAAAGCTTTGATGTATTAGAGCCAATGGCAGATGGCTTCCGCAACTATGAGAAAAAAGCCTATACCTTAAGTCCGGAAGAATTGTTGGTAGACAAATCTCAGCTGCTCGGCCTCACTCCACCGGAAATGACCGTGCTGATCGGCGGGATGCGTGTGCTTGGTACAAACCATGGCGGAACAGACCATGGTGTATTCACAAATCATGTCGGCACATTGACTAACGACTTCTTCGTAAACCTCCTGGATATGGGCATAGAATGGAAGCCAAAAGATTATAACCTTTACGAAGGACGCAACCGTAAAACCGGTGAAGTTGTACGGACAGCGACACGCGTGGACCTTGTCTTCGGTTCAAATTCAGAACTTCGTGCTCTGGCAGAAGTATATGCACAAGACGACAACAAAGAAAAATTTGTGCGTGACTTCGTCAACGCCTGGGTAAAAGTCATGAACGCCGATCGCTTCGATCTTAAAAGAAAACAGGAATCCACATTGTCTATATAATATATTATGAACAAACCCTGGCAGGATGCCTACAGCGAACTCTCCCGCTGTGGGCATCAGGCAGGGTATTTTTCATAAATAACAGTTTATTATTTGCTGCTCCAATGATTATGTCCGATTTTACTAGTGCAATAGAAAATTAATTCGAGTACACTCTGACCGAAGATACATAGGATAATTTGAAAAACTGTGAAGGGAATGAGGGCATGTACTATACTCCTTATGGATACCCATATCAAGCTCCGTATTATGCTAATGTGCCATTCTATAACTATGAAAGGCACCCTGGTTACTCGCGCTTTCCCTATGAATCAGCTCATGTAAACCGTGTAAATTCTGTTCACTCTTCAAATGATGAAGCAGGCTTTTTGGGTTATGCTCAGCATAATAGAGAAACAATCGTTTTTGGCAAAACTCCAGATCAATGGATCCAGCACACAGAATTTTTAGTGAATGAAGGATTAGAGGATGTAAAAAGAGGGATCAATCCAACACACATTCTTCAAGAATTTATTCTAATGGGTTTGCTTGTTGGAAAAGGATATTCACCAGAAAAAGCCTACGAAACTGTAGAAGAATGGGAACGTACTGGAGAATCTAAACTTCTTCAGCAAAGCAAAAACATGTAAGGATTAAGTTAAAAAATACGTAAGAATAAACTGGGCTTCCAGGCATTAAATTCATTTTAAAAAGAGATGACTGCTCCCGATATCTGTATACTTCGGGAGTCAGCCATCTCTTTTTAATAGTAACGCATTACTTATTTCTTCTCCAGCCATGAGACACATTCTACATGAGATGTCTGGGGAAACATATCGACTGGCTGAACTTCTTTCGTTTCATAGCCGCCATCTTCCAGTGTTCTTAAATCACGTGCCAGGGTCGATGGGTTACACGATACGTAAACGATACGCTCCGGTTCCATTTCCATCATGGATTGCAATAGTTGCTCGTCGCAGCCTTTTCGTGGCGGGTCAACAACAATGACATCTGGATCCAGCCCTTGCGACTTCCACCATGGCATCACTTTCTCTGCCTGTCCGACATAGAACTCTGCGTTATCGATATGGTTCAGTTTTGCATTTGCTTTGGCATCCGCTACGGCTTCCGGCACCACTTCGACTCCATAAACTTTCTTGGCGTTTTGAGCTAAGAAAAGCGATATAGTCCCGATACCGCAATAAGCATCGATGACTTGTTCTTTCCCTGTCAACGCAGCATACTCCAATGCTTGATCGTATAACGTCTTTGTCTGGGTCGGGTTGACCTGATAGAACGATTTAGGCGATATGGCGAATGTGATATCACCAATCGTATCATAGATGTATTCCTCCCCGTAAAGAACCTTTGTATCGTTACCCAATATGACATTTGTACGCTTTGGGTTTACGTTTTGAACAATGGATTTCACACTTGGATAAGCGTCACGTATTTCATCTATGATCTCATCCTGATTCGGAAGTTTTTCCGTTCTGGTAACGAGTACAACCATAACATCCTTGGTGTTCTGTCCGGTACGTACCATGATGTGGCGCAACACACCACGGTTGTTTTCTTCATCGTAGGCCCGGGTTCCGTATCGCTCGGCGATACGGCGCACTGCTTCAACCATCCGATCATTTGATTCGTCCTGAACGACACATGTGTCCATATCAATGATATTGTGGCTTCGTTTTTGATAAAATCCAGCAACCAGACGTCCATTACGTTCTCCCACTGGCATCTGAACCTTGTTGCGATATCGCCATGGATCCTTCATTCCCTTTACCGGGTGGACAGGGACATGCTCCAAGTGACCGATTTTCCGCATAGCGGCTTTGACCTGCTTCTGTTTCATTTCGAGTTGCATATCGTAGCTCATATGCTGGATCTGGCATCCGCCACATTGGAAAAAGACATTGCAAGGCGGCTCTACCCGCTCCGGGCTTTTTTCATGAAGATCGAGCAACTTTCCAAAACCAAAGTTTTTCTTCACTTTTATCACTTTCACTGTTGCTTTTTCACCCGGCAGTCCATAAGGGACAAACAGCGGGTAGCCGTCGATTTTCCCTACACCGTCTCCTTCATGGGTCAAATCCTCAAAAGTCAGTTCCACCCGTTGATTCTTTTGTACAGGCGGCTTTGATTTAGCCATTTTACATCGTCCTTTTTCTTAGTTTTATCTAAATAAATACGATCATTTTGCACGCTTAGTTTCAGGGGACTAACGCCGAATTTCAAGAAAAACCTAAGTTCCTTGCCCAAAGTTTAACACATGCCGATATGGATAGCGAAAAAAGGCTGCAGATAATTATATCTACAACCCTTTTCCAGCCAGTTTATTTCATATCAATGTCTTCCAGCTTCTTCTCTTCCGCCACAAATTTACCCTTCGGGACAAAAAAGTCGATATGTCGATACAAGTTGACAAATTTCCCGGGCAATAATCCGCCAAATTCCCCGTCGATATTCAACTGCATTTTCTCTTCTGTATGAACTTTGATCAGGCTTGCCTTCGTATAAATGATATGCGGGTCGTTCAAATGCTTACCCTGTGTTGCCATGGACGCAATTCGAATAAAATCTGCGATATTCATTTTTTTGATTATTAGTAAGTCGAACAAGCCGTCATTCATTTCCGCCCCGGGAGCCAGCTTCTCAAAGCCGCCGACTGAGTTCGTATTAGAGACGAGGAATAGCATGATTTCCCCTTTGAATTCTTTGCCGTCATATTCGATTTCTACGCAAGTTGGTCTCAGGGAAGGGAGCATCTCGATGCCTTTCAAGTAATAGGCCAGCTGCCCCAGCATTGTTTTCAGCTTGCTGGGCACCTCATAAGAAAGTTCGGTCAGTTTTCCTCCACCGGCGATATTCATAAAGTATTGATCATTTACCCTTCCGATATCGAGAGCTTCATAATGATCATTAAGAATGACATCGACTGCTTTATGGATATTATTCCGTGGTACACTTAACGCACGGGCAAAGTCATTCGTTGTGCCAACAGGAATGATACCAAGTTTCGGCCGGTTTTCCTGTTCTGCTATGCCGTTGATCACTTCATTGATGGTGCCATCGCCGCCTGCCGCTACTACAATGTCAAAACCACGCTGCACGGCTATAGTAGCAGCTTCGGTCGCATCTCCCGCACAGGTCGTAGCGTGCGCCGATGTTTCATACCCCGCCTGCTCAAAGCGAACCAGCACGTCAGGCAATACTTTTTTGAATACTTCCCTTCCGGAGGTCGGATTATAAATGATCCGAGCACGTTTCATAAGGTCTCCCCCTCATCCAGGCTTTCTACCATTATCTATCATAGCTTGTTTACTGTTATTTCGCCATTAATATAGTATATGGAAACTGTTTACAAACATACAAAAGCACGCAGTCCTTTGCGTGCTTTTGCAGGGCCGTGTTTTTTGAAAATATCGTTTACCGTTTTTCCATTTCTGCAAGGATAATCTTGTTGACCATCGGCGGGTTTGCCTGTCCTTTGGTCGCTTTCATTACCTGACCAACAAGGAAGCCAAGTGCACGGTCTTTCCCATTCTTGTAGTCCTCGATGGACTGCTGGTTTTCATCTAAGATCTTCGTGATGATTTCCGTCAGCTGACCTTCGTCAGAAATCTGGACAAGGCCTTTATCTTTAACGATCTTCTCTGGGTCGCCGCCTTTTTCCACTAACTCAGCAAAAACTTTCTTGGCGATTTTAGAGGAAATTGTACCATCTTCAAGCAGCTTAATCATCTTGGCAAGCGACTCAGGAGTCAAGGCCAGTTCATCAAATTCTTTCTGCTGCTTATTCAAATAAGCAGATACCTCTCCCATCAGCCAGTTGGATGCCTGTTTAACATCTGCGCCATGGTCGATTGTTTCTTCAAAGAAGTCGGACATCGCTTTGTTATTTGTCAGCACCATTGCATCATATTCCGGAAGCTCAAGTTCTTCAATATAACGCTTCTTCCGTGCATCTGGAAGCTCAGGAATTTCTGCACGTACGCGCTCTTTCCAGTCTTCATCAATATATAGTGGTACCAAATCCGGTTCCGGGAAGTAACGGTAGTCATCCGAGCCTTCCTTGACACGCATCAGGAGTGTTTCTTTTGTCTGTTCATCGTAGCGGCGTGTCTCCTGCAAAATTTCTCCGCCAGCTAGCAACACCTGGGCCTGGCGCTTTTCTTCAAACTCAAGACCTTTTTGAACGAAGGAGAATGAGTTCAAGTTCTTCAACTCTGTCTTAGTTCCGAACTCTTCCTGCCCAATAGGTCGGAGTGACAGGTTAGCGTCACAACGCAAAGAACCTTCTTCCATTTTACAATCCGATACACCGGTATATTGGATGATATTCTTCAGTTTCTCAAGATACGCATAGGCTTCCTGCGGAGAACGGATATCGGGTTCCGATACGATCTCTACAAGCGGAGTTCCCTGACGGTTATAGTCAACCAGGGAATACCCTTCATCGCTGTGCGTCAGTTTACCGGCATCTTCTTCTAAATGAAGACGAGTGATGCCGATACGCTTCTGTACACCATCTACTTCGATATCGATGTAGCCATTTTCCCCAATTGGCTGATCGAATTGGGAAATTTGATAAGCTTTTGGATTGTCCGGATAGAAATAGTTTTTTCGGTCAAATTTCGTATCGGTAGCAATTTCGCAATTTAGTGCCATAGCAGCTTTCATCGCGAAGTTGACAGCTTCCTCGTTCAATACAGGAAGTACTCCTGGATAGCCGAGGTCGATTGGATTTACATTCGTATTCGGCTCATCCCCAAACATATTCGGAGACGGGCTGAAAATTTTCGAGTTAGTTTTCAATTCAACGTGTACTTCAAGGCCTATGATTGTTTCAAAATTCATGACTGCGCACCTCCAAGGGATGGGCGTTGTTTGTGAAAGTCTGTCGCCTGTTCAAACGCATGTGCGGTGCGGTAGACAGTACTTTCATCAAAGTGTTTACCGATGATTTGCAGACCGATTGGCAGACCCTCAGAAGAGAATCCGCATGGCACAGAGATTCCTGGTACACCTGCCAGGTTAACTGGGATGGTCAGGATATCGTTGGCATACATCGTAAGTGGATCGTCTACAATTTCACCGACTTTGAAAGCAGGTGTCGGCGTTGTTGGTCCGATGATGACATCGTAGTCTTCCAACACTTTTTCAAAATCGTTCTTGATCAATGTACGCACTTGCTGTGCTTTTTTATAGTAAGCATCATAATAGCCTGAACTTAACGCAAATGTTCCAAGCATAATACGACGCTTGACTTCATCACCAAAACCTTCAGAGCGGGAACGCTTGAACATATCGAGCATGGATTCCGCATTTTGTGTACGGACACCATAGCGTACGCCGTCAAAACGGGCAAGGTTAGCAGACGCTTCCGAGGAAGCGATCAGATAGTAGGTGGCTACCGCATACTTGGAATGCGGCAGGGAAACCTCTTCCCATGTAGCTCCAAGCTCTTCGTATTTTCTTAAAGCACTCATGACTGCTTCTTTTACTTCTTCAGAAACACCTTCACTGAGGTATTCTTTAGGAACTGCAATTCTTAAACCTTTGACATCGCCAGTCAATGCTTCTGTGAATTTTGGTACGTCCACATCAGCAGAAGTGGCGTCCATTTTGTCATGCCCGGAAATGGCTTCAAGCAAGTAAGCATTGTCTTCTACCGTTCTTGTAACTGGGCCGATCTGGTCAAGAGAAGATGCGAATGCAACCAGTCCGAAACGGGATACGCGGCCGTATGTCGGCTTCAAACCTACCACGCCACAGAAAGCTGCCGGTTGACGGATGGACCCCCCTGTATCAGAACCAAGGGAGAAAAACACTTCTCCAGCGGCTACTGCTGCTGCAGAACCACCACTGGAACCACCTGGGACATAGTCGGTATTCCATGGGTTGCGAGTTGCATAATAGCTAGAATTTTCATTAGAAGATCCCATAGCGAATTCATCCATGTTGAGTTTGCCGATCGTCACAGCTTTGGCATTTGCTAATTTTTCCACGACCGTGGCATCATACAAAGGATTTATAAAATTGTCCAAAAACTGACTGGCACATGTCGTACGCAATCCGTTTGTGACAATATTATCTTTCACACCAATAGGAAGACCGAACAATGCTTCTGTATCATCCGATCCGCGGGCAGCATCTAATTCTTCCGCCTGTTTCAATGCTTGTTCTTTATTCAATGTCAAAAAAGCTTTTACTTCGCCATCTACCGCTTCAATGCGTTGATAGGATTCTTCTACAAGCTCCGTGACACTGATTTCTTTATTATGTAGCTTCTCTTGAAGCTCTTTTAATGTATAGTCAAACAATGACATTAGTGTACCTCCTTTATTCCAATATAGATGGAACTTTGAATTGTCCGTCTTTATGATCTGGAGCGTTGTTCAGAACATCTTCCTTCTCCAGCCACTTTCTAGGTTCGTCCTTACGCATGACGTTTTTCAAATCCAATACATGCGTCGTCGGTTCGACACCGGTAGTATCCAATTCATTCAACTGTTCGGCATACGTAATGATATCGTCCAACTGTTTGGTAAACATGTCCGCCTCTTTTTCACTAATCGCAAGACGCGCCAAATTGGCGACGTGCTTTACTTCTTCCTTGCTGATTCTAGACATAACTAACCCTCCATCGAGTTTTCGTACTCACATAATATTAGATGATACCAAATGATTGATTCAATAAGCAACGTTCAAGTTTTTTCACCTTTCCTATCTTAACATAAAACACCGGATGACTCATCAGAAACTATTAAATAGGAAGGAAGGCATTACCGGAGGAAATTCACCCAAAAACATGCTATAATACCCAAGGTACACCTGTTTTCATAACCAGCACATAAAACCGCACCCCTGGTTTATTGCCAATGGTGTATGGGTAATGTTGAATGTGCTGTTACAAAGGAGTTCATCAATGCTAGATTACGTTTTGAAAACAAATGATTCTACATCTGAGTATGTTATTTTTGTCCATGGAATTGGAGGAAACTCCAGGATATTTTATAAACAGATCAAGGCTTTTCGAAAGCAATTCAATGTGCTTTCTATCCACTTGCCTGGTCATGGCAAATCCCCAAGCACGACGTCTTATTCAGAAAAAATGACTTTCCAAACAGTAAACGAAGAGATCATCGCTTTAATGAACCATTTAAAAATTCCTAAAGCACATTTTGTCGGCATTTCGTTAGGGTCAATGGTGATTCAAAGTTTAATCTCTCATTTCCCTGAACGTGTTAGATCCACGGTTCTTGGCGGATCCATTGTCAGGATGAACGCGATATCAAAGGGGCTGCTGGTGTTTGGGGAATCAATTAAGAACTTCATGCCCTACCATACCCTTTATAAGTTGTTCGCTCAAATTCTCATGCCAAGATCCAACCACAAGTCGGGGCGTGAAGCATTCGTCCGCGAAGCGAAAAAAATGAAGCGAAAAGACTTCCTGGCCTGGTACAAGGTAGCGAGACATCCGAAAAAGACATTAGAAAAAATCCACCGGGCGGCTAAAGTTCCAAAACTATATATTTCCGGGACGCAAGATCACCTTTGCATTAAAGATGTGCGAAAGGCGGTTGAGAAAATAGAACAAGCAAGATTAGTGGAAATTCCCGAATGCGGACATGTCTGTAACATTGAACAAGCGGACAAGTTCAACGAGTTAGCCATTAACTTCATCAACAAGTATCGCCAGAAGAAAAAGATTCAAAACTCCGTCGCTTTGTAAAATATTCAACAAAAAAACTCTTTCCTGTTGCGTTACAGGAAAGAGTTTTTTTAACCATTAACGACGGGAAGCTTCTTCAAAGGAAGCAATAATTTCTTTAGAAGGCTTAGGCCCGGCAAGACTGACAACGATAGCAACAATCAAGTTCAAGATGAAACCAGGAACGATTTCATAAAGATCGAAAATGCCACCGTTTAAGAAATCAGCCCATACAACTACAGTAACAGCACCGACGATCATACCGGCAAGTGCACCGTTACGGGTGATGCCTTTCCAGAATAGAGACAAGATGATAATCGGGCCGAATGCCGCACCAAAACCTGCCCAAGCATAAGACACGAGCTCAAGCACTGTGCTGTCTGGATTTTGTGCAAGCATTACGGCAATCAATGCGATACCTGCAACAGCAATACGACCAACCCAAACCAATTCGCGCTCAGTCGCCTGTTTACGGAAAATCGCTTTGTAGAAGTCCTCCGCAAGTGCTGAAGAAGATACAAGCAGCTGAGAGTCAATCGTACTCATGATAGCAGACAGTATTGCCGCCAATAAAATACCGGCAATGACAGGATGGAACAATACTTGGGAAAATGCGATAAATACTTTCTCCGGGTCATCCAGCATTTGAACGCCATTTTCATTGATCAATGTAATACCAAATTCACTCAACATGCCAACATCCTGTGAATTGATGTAAGCAAGACCTGCTAAACCTGTGAAAATCGCACCATATAGTCCTAAAACCATCCATGTAACACCGATGAAACGCGCTTTTGGCACGTCCTTAGGTGAACGTAGTGCCATGAAACGGACAAGGATGTGCGGCTGACCGAAATAACCAAGTCCCCACGCCATGGAGGAGATAATTGCTAACAGGCCTACACCACTTACCATGTTCAAGTTGCTGGCTTCAATATTACCAACAGCGTTAATAGTTGCATCCCAACCGCCGATTTCCGTAATAGCTACGAGCGGCACGGCAATCAATGCTGCGAACATCAAAATACCCTGGACAAAGTCCGTCCAGCTTACTGCAAGGAAACCACCCAAGAAAGTATAAGAAATGGTCACGATTGCACCAATCCATAGTGCTTGTGTGTACGACAATCCGAAGGACGCTTCGAAAAGTTTGGCACCTGCTACCATACCGGATGAAGTATAGAAGGTGAAGAATAGAAGGATTACAAGTGCTGAAATTACTCGTAAGATGTGTGAATTATCGTGGAAACGGTTCTCCAGGTAATCCGGGACCGTGATCGAATCATTTGCAACCTCCGTATAAACACGTAGACGACGAGCGACGAATTGCCAGTTCAAGTAAGCACCGATGGCAAGTCCGACCCCGATCCATGCTTCTCCAAGACCTGCTGCATAAATAGCACCAGGCAGACCTAATAATAGCCAACCACTCATATCAGATGCTCCGGCACTTAATGCTGCGACACCTGGACCTAAACGGCGGCCTCCTAATACATAATCAGATAAATTGCTTGTCATTTTGTATGCGGCAAAACCGATGCCCAGCATACCTAATAAATAAATAATAAACGTTATTAACGTTGCTGTACCCATTGTTTGTTATTCGCTCCTTTCAGTAAATAAAGTAATGACGGATAGTAGGATTAATATTGGCATAGGGACAAACAGCCAGAACCATGTTGCCCCGGATAGTGCGAATTCTTCCATGTTTCCACCTCCATATTTTTTGTTCCGTATCTCCGTTATACACTCCCATGCAATTTTTTAAAAATTTAAAATTATGATTCAAAAGTAACAGGAGTGATAAAACACAAACGCAGGTACAACTATATCATATACAAATGATTTGAACATTGCAAAAATTATATCATCGACAAATGGATGTATGATTATACATTTAAACACTATATATACCGTCATATATTTTTTATATGCGATATATATTCATAAAAGGTAATAAAAAAAAATTTAATAAATTTAAACAGGACCTGTTTCAGGTGGGTACTACTATCTACCTATACAAATATTTACAAATATTCCTTTGCTTGTATGCGCTTTTATTATATCCGTCTTCATAAAAAAAATCCTCCTTTATTGGAGGATTTTTTTAAACGATTAAAGCATTTCAGAAGTTGTTTTCGGCTGCATATGGTGCAGCAGATAATCTGGTCCGCCAGCTTTTGAATCAGTACCGGACATATTGAATCCGCCAAATGGATGGTAGCCGACAATCGCCGCTGTACAGCCACGGTTGAAGTAAAGGTTTCCAACATGGAAATCTTCTCTGGCCTGTTCCAGGTGCTGTCTGTTATTTGTAATTACGGCACCAGTCAGTCCGTATTCGGTATTGTTGGCGATTTCAATGGCTTCATCAAATGACTTAGCTTTTGTAAATGCCACCACTGGTCCGAAGATCTCTTCCTGCATAATGACAGCTTCCGGGTCAACATCTGCAAAAATAGTCGGTTCGATGAACCATCCTTTGCTGTTGTCCCCCTTACCGCCATGGACAAGGCGACCTTCTTCTTTACCTTTGGAAATGTACCCAAGGATCTTATCATAAGCGCCCTGATCGATGACCGGCCCCATGTAAGAACCATGGTCAGTCGGATCGCCATATTTCACTTCATTCTTCGTTTTTTCAACCACTCGTTCAAGCAGCTCATCGTAAACATCTTCATGAGCGACAACACGGGAACATGCAGAACACTTCTGCCCGGAGAAGCCGAACGCAGAATAGGTAATGGCATCCGCCGCAAGCTCAAGGTCAGACTCATTGTCGACAACAATGGTATCTTTACCACCCATTTCAATGATGGTACGCTTCAGCCATTTTTGTCCATCCTGTACTTTGGCTGCGCGTTCAAAGATACGCGTTCCGACTTCACGAGAGCCAGTGAAACTGATGAAACGTGTGCGTGGGTGGTCAACCAGATAGTCACCCACTTCTTTTCCGCTTCCAGGTACATAGTTGATAACTCCTGCAGGCATCCCCGCTTCTTCCAGAACTTCCATCATCTTATAAGCAATGATTGGTGTCACACTTGCTGGTTTTAATAGAACAGTATTTCCGGAAACCATTGAAGCTACGGTCGTACCACACATAATGGCAAACAGGAAGTTCCATGGAGAAATGACAACCCCGACACCTAACGGAATATAATTGAAGCGATTATTTTCAATTGGGCGGGAATTGATCTCTACCCCACCATCAATCCTCAGCATCTGGCGGGCATAGAATTCCATGAAGTCGATTGCTTCTGCCGTATCAGCATCCGCTTCTTTCCATGGCTTACCGCCTTCTTTAATAAGATGAGCCGTAAACTCATGCTTGCGGCGACGGACAATTGCAGCTGCACGGAACAAAATATCTGCACGGAAGCTCGCGTCTGTCTTGCGCCACCATTCGAAGGTTTCGTCCGCAATATTATGCGCTTTTTCAGCAAGGTTTCTATTTGTTTTCGACACATAACCGATGACTTCTTTCCGATTGGCCGGGTTGACGACCTCGATTTTATCGTCTGTCATAATACGCTCGCCACCAATGATCAGTGGATATTCTTTACCTAAATCAGATTCCACTTGCGCAATCGCCTCTTCCATTGCCTTGCGATTTTCTTCAACACTGAAATCTGTAAAGGGTTCATGCTTGTAAGGTACTACCATTCTAAAACGCCTCCTTGGGAAATAGAAATAGAAGCCCGCTTTCGTCTCACTTATGTAACCTTATTAAAGCGCTTCCATAACATATTCTATCTTATCTCTACTAACTGTTCAAATCTAACATCTGAATTATTTTTCCAGTACAGTAGCTTTAGGATTTTTAAATGTTTTTGTTGTTTATCCTATGGGAGGGAACCCGCAGGAGGAAGCTCACCGTACGCCCATGGAAAGCGAGGATTTCCCGGCCCTCCAAACGCTCACACCAAAACGGAAACAACTTATCTTAAAGCTGAATCTTCAAATGAGCTTAACTGTAATTCAACATGGGAACTAAAAATCCCACCCTGATATGTCTCAGGGTGGGGTGTGAGATTAATAGATATGGACGTAGGGCTCTTCCTTGCCTCGCTCTTTAACGATGACACTTTCCGGCTGACTATTACTATTGATTTTCACTTCTATCTCATAATCTTCATTGAACATTTCCATTACAAAACCATATACATACTGGGTGAACCCGACCACTTCATTCTTCGACTGAAACTGGATCGGGATTTCTATCGATACCTCTTCTAATGTATCGTTAACATAGAAACCTTCTCCTACAAACCCTACAAAGTTAGGGAAATACTTCGACACTTCATTACGGAATTCTCCTAGCAGCTGAGAATCCTGGTAATGTTTTTCTTCCGCTTCTCCAGAAGGGAACAAAATGAAGTCCTCGTTAACATCTTTCCAATCAGGAGAATTGGTACTTCCGCCTTTCACGTACGCTTTTTTAATAAAATTACCAGGAACAGCGGAACCGGAATCTTCCTCACGATAAAGAGCAATCATGATCGGTACGTTCTCAAGACCTTCTGTGTTACGTATCTCCTCTATCACCTGGTCGGCAGCACGCTGTCCCATTTCAATAATTTCCTGCGCAGAAATATCTTCATCGTAAGTAGGTCCTCCTATTTCTGTTTGGAAGGAATAGGTGGACTTCAATGCCAATCCGATCGAAATGCCAGCCAGCTTAACGACACCCTCCTCTTCTTCTTTCAAATAATTCTGTTCCAGGATATGGGAAAGCACTCTGGGATTTTCGCGATGGTCGTCTTCTGACTCTAACTTGTCACGGTCTGGGTTCAATCCATCAATCAACCCAAGGACAGTATCTCTTTCTAAATATTGCCCTGCTTGATAAAAGTGAGAGCCAGGCTCAAAATATTCTTTGGAATGCCGTTGCAGGCCCGTTTCCATCTCGTCAATATCCAGTCGATTGTTCAGCTGTCTGGTTATCGTCCCACGAGCTTTCGCTTGTTTTGGACCGTCCTCCGTTAAAATTGTTTTATAATGTTCTTCGGAGATATTATGACGGGGGACGATCGCAGTTTCATTCTTATTATCTTCCGTGTTTTCCTGTACTATTTCTTCGTCATTATCATAAACCGGTATACAGGCGGTCAGCACCAGGAGAGTACTCATCCATAATGCGTGCAGCTTTCTCATATTTCCACTCCCTAAGCATTCAATGCTTGTTTGAACGTTTCTTCATCCCAAATCTCTACTCCAAGATCTCTTGCCTTATCATACTTCGAACCGGCGTCTTCCCCAGCGATCAATAAATCCGTCTTCTTGCTGACGCTTCCTGTAATTTTCCCGCCAAGTTCCTCAACTAACTTTTTCGCTTCGGATCGCGTATAGTTTTCCATTTTACCGGTAAGGACAATCGTTTTATCCATGAATGGCGAGTCGCTCGGCTGATCGCTTTTCTTCCGGCCTTTATATTCCATATTCAAACCAAGTTCTTTTAGCTCAGCAAGTAAACTCTGAACCTTTGGTTCGTCAAAGTAACGGTAAATGGAATCGGCCATTTTCTCTCCGATTTCATTGATGGCAGTCAGGTCTTCATAATTGGCTTCCTGGAGATTGTCCATTGTCTCAAAAGCTTCCGCCAATGTCTTTGCCGCTTTGGAACCGACATATCGGATGCCGAGACCAAATAGCAGTCGCTCTAAGGAATTATCTTTAGAAGCATCAATGGCACGCAGCAGATTATCTACAGATTTCTCTCCCATCCGCTCCAGCTTCAGCAATTCTTCCCGGTCCAGTTTATAAAGATCAGCAATCGTTGCTATCAAATTCTCTTTGAACAACTGGGCGATGACCTTTTCGCCAAGTCCGTCAATGTTCATGGCGTTTCTTGATACAAAGTGAATCAGGCCTTCCCGCAGCTGAGCCGGGCAATTCGGATTGATACAGCGTAGCGCGACTTCCTCTTCTAAACGGACAAGCTCGCTGCCACACTCCGGGCACTCTTCCGGCATGGCGTAAGGTTCCTCGTCCCCGGTACGTTCTTCGGTAAGGACACGGACCACCTCCGGAATAATATCACCGGCTTTCTTGATAACTACGGTGTCACCGATACGAATATCTTTTTCTTTGATTAAGTCTTCATTATGAAGCGAGGCGCGCTGTACCGTGGTACCGGCCACTTTAACTGGTTCAAGAATCGCCGTCGGTGTGACGGCACCCGTTCTGCCGACACTGAGTTCAATGTCCTTCAAATGGGTGATTGCTTCTTCTGCAGGAAACTTGTAGGCGATCGCCCACCTAGGGCTTTTCGCCGTGAAGCCTAATACGTCCTGCTGATCAAGACGATCAACCTTAATGACGATGCCGTCAATTTCATAATCGAGGTTCATCCGATGCTCGACCCAGCCATTGACATAGTCAATCACTTCTTCGATATCCTTGCATTTTTTCCATTCTGGATTCGTCTTTAAACCGAGTTCCTCCAATTTCTCCAGCCTTTCACTGTGCGATTCAAGGGGGCTGTCTTCCCATTCACCGACTCCATATAAAAATATGTCAAGGTTGCGCTTCGCAGCTATTTTAGGATCCAGCTGACGTAAGGATCCTGCGGCGGCATTACGCGGATTGGCGAATGGCTCATCTCCATTTGCTTCTTTTTCCTCATTCAGCGCCAGGAATGATTTTTTCGGCATATAAGCTTCACCGCGGACTTCAAGCGAATGATTTTCCTTAAGCCGGAGCGGGATATTACGGATGGTCCGCAGGTTCTTCGTAATATCTTCTCCAGTCGTCCCATCCCCTCGCGTAGCTCCACGCACGAACAAGCCCTCTTCATAAGTCAGTGATACAGCAAGTCCATCGATTTTCAGTTCGCAGACGTATTCGATGTCTTCCTCCACTCCCCCACGAGCACGGCGGTCAAAGTCGCGAAGCTCTTCTTCATTAAAGGCATTGCCTAAGCTCAACATCGGTACATTGTGCTGGACTTTCACAAATGCATCCAGTGGAGGCCCGCCGACACGCTGGGACGGAGAGTCAGGAGTGATCAATTCCGGGAACTTTCCTTCCAGTTCGATCAGCTCCCGCATTTTCATATCGTATTCATAATCCGAAACACTCGGCTTGTCTTCGACATGATATTCATAATTATAACGGTCTAGTTGTTCGCGTAATGATTCAAGTTTTTGTTTAGCTTCTGCTTCGTTCATGGGAACACCTCACCTTATACTTTTGTGATTGGTGCGAATTTGGCCAGCAGGCGCTTGACGCCAACCGGTGCCGGAAACGCGATATCAAGCTCCATCGCTTCTCCTTCACCTTGCACCTTGACGACAGTGCCTACGCCCCACTTTTTATGCTGGGCTTTATCACCAGCCTGCCAGGTAATTTTTTCTCCCCCGGATGTTGTCTTTTGCTTCAGCTTCTGAGGAGCACGTTTTGGCTGGGCAGGAGCTTCAAAGCCTGTGGTCCGTTGCTTTTGATTATTGAAAAACGGGATGTTGTCTTTTTCCGCTTTGCCTTCGATCATATCTTCCGGTATTTCGTTGATAAATCTGCTAACCGGGTTCATGTTCGTTCTTCCATATAACGTGCGCATTTTTGCATGAGTCATGTACAGCTGTTTTTCCGCACGTGTAATCCCCACATAAGCAAGTCGCCGTTCTTCTTCCATTTCTTCTTCATCCATAATTGATCGGCTGTGCGGGAATACATTTTCCTCCATTCCGATCAGAAAGACAGTCGGGAACTCCAGTCCTTTCGCTGAATGAAGCGTCATCAATACTACTTTATTATCTCCCATTGGATCCTCATCCATCTGGTCGATATCAGCTATCAATGCAAGGTCTGTCAAGAAAGCGATCAAGGTTTTATCTTCACTGTTCTCTTCGAAGTTTTTAGTAACGGATTTGAATTCTTCAATGTTTTCCAGACGGCTTTGTGCTTCAATGCTTTTTTCATTCTTCAGCATTTCCTCATAGCCTGTCTTATCGATAACTTCCTGAACCATATCAGTAGCGGATAAAAACTCCTGCTGTTTGGTCCAATTATCAATCATGGTACGGAACGCCATAATCGCCTTTGCTGCCCGGGCACTCACCCCGACAAAATCGACTTCTGCAGCTGCTTCAAAAAGAGAAATATCATGATCAGCCGCATAGGCCTGCATTTTTTCAATGCTAGTTTTCCCGACACCGCGTTTCGGTTCGTTGACCACTCGGGTAAAACTTAAATCATCATTTGGGTTGGCAATCAGACGCAAATAAGCGAGCATATCTTTGATTTCTTTTCTGTCATAGAACTTGGTTCCACCGATCATCTGGTAAGGAACGCCTGCTTTTACGAACGTTTCCTCGATCGCACGGGACTGGGCATTGGTACGATAAAGAATCGCGATGTCTTTATACTGACATTTATGGTCATGCACCATCTCTTCTATTTTATTGGTGACGAACAATCCCTCTTCCCGTTCTGTAGCCGCTGCGTGATAGTAGATTTTTTCGCCGCCATCATTGTCTGTCCAAAGGCGCTTCGGTTTACGTCCCGGGTTGTTTTCGATCACCTTATTGGCTGCATCCAGTATCAATTTCGTCGAGCGATAGTTCTGCTCCAGCATGATGACCTTTGCATTCGGGTAGTCCTTTTCGAACGACAGGATATTCTGAATGTCGGCTCCGCGCCAGCGATAGATCGACTGGTCAGAATCCCCCACGACGCAAAGATTCTGGTAACGGCTCGCGAGCTGGTTGACTAGCTGATACTGTGCATGGTTGGTATCCTGATACTCATCAACATGGATATATTGGAACCGGCGCTGGTAATATTCCAACACTTCCGGCACCCGGTCGAACAGGTTCAACGTCTGCATAATCAAGTCATCAAAATCGAGTGACTGATTCTTTCGCAGCGTTTTGGTATAGCGTTTGTATACCTCTGCTACTTGCTCTTCATAATAGCTTCCCGCCTGCTGGGTGTAATCGTCCGGCGACATCAGTTCGTTTTTCGCCCCACTGATTGCCCCGAGCATCGCACGCGGATCCCACTTTTTCGGATCAAGATTCAGCTGTTTCAACACTTGTTTGATGACTGATAGCTGATCGCTGGAATCCAGAATAGAAAAGTTACGATCGATACCAATACGGTCGATATCACGGCGAAGGATTCTTACACACATCGAGTGAAAGGTCGACATCCAGATGGATTCGCCTTCCTGGCCGACGAGCGCTTCCACCCTTTCCTTCATTTCACGAGCAGCCTTATTGGTAAATGTAATGGCCAGTATGCTGCGTGGGGATGCTTCTTTTTCCTGCAGTAAATAAGCAATCCGATGGGTAAGTACACGTGTTTTTCCACTTCCGGCACCTGCCATGATCAAAAGTGGTCCTTCTGTATGTGTCACTGCATTCCGCTGGGGTTCGTTGAGGCCTTTTAATAACCCGTTAATTGCCTGGGCCATATTGACACCATCCTTTGTTAATTTATCCTTTAGCTGCCTTTACCGTCTTCAAGGCAGCTTTCAAATCTTCATATATGATATTTCCGACGACAATGACATCGGCATGCTGTTTCATTTCCTTAGCTTGTTCTGTGGTAGTAATACCGCCGCCATAAAAAAGGCACGTATGCTCAAGCGTGTCTTTTACTTCTTTGACGAGATCGGCATCTCCATAGAGACCGCTATATTCCATATAAAAAATCGGCAGGTTGTACATGTGCTCCGCCATCCGTGCATAGGCGATGACATCCTCTTTCGATGGAAGGATGCTATCGGTATAGCGGAAAGCTTTGGCTTCCTCATTAAGGATACAGTATCCTTCGACCAAAAGTTCTTCCCAGTTCATGATGTCTCCGTACTCCTTGACCGCCTGGTGCTGGATATCCATCATCCATTTTTTATCCCGGCTGTTCATCACCATCGGAATAAAATAAAAATCGAAACCAGGGGTGATCGCGTCAAGATTCGACATCTCCAGCACACATGGTACAGAATACCGACGTACCCTCGCCAGCAGATTCAATACATCATCGAGGGTCACATGATCCGTTCCACCGACGATGACAGCATCTGTCCCTGATTCGCACACTTTTTCTAAATCTTCATCTGTAATTTCCTTATTCGGATCGAGCTTGAATACATGCTGCCACTCGTTCACATTGTACACGATTCTGTCCTCCAATTTCTCCTGTAATCCATTATTTCATTATAGCAAAAACTAGTACCAGAAAGGAACCAGCACAGCCGCTTCCGATATGTAGCGCGAAAATCAAAAATCCAGCGCGAATTTTTATATTTGGGCGCGGAGGTTTGAAATTAGGCGCGAATTATCCTGAGGTATGCGCGAAAAAGCATATTTAGGCGCGAACAGTCTTTTTTCAGAAAAAATAATCGCGCTCCGTATCATACGGGCGCGATTTTATATCATTTATTTATTTTTTTGTGCGGTCAGACGATCAAGTGCCATCTGATAGGCGTCATTACCATAGTTCAAACTACGCTTCACACGGGAAATGGTAGCTGTAGAAGCTCCTGTTTCGGTTTCGATTTTATGGTAAGTAAAACCCTCGCGTAGCATCCGGGCTACTTCCAGACGCTGGGCCAGCGATTGCACTTCGTTCATTGTAGCCAGATCATCAAAAAAGCGATAGCATTCTTCTACATTTTCTAATGCGAGTATCGCCTCAAAAAGTTGATCCAGGGTTTTCCCCCGCAATTTATCGATTTGCATTAACATTCATCCTCCTATTCTCCTGTTACCCGGTAAGATACAGACTGTTCAAGTCCAGGGCTGGATGGAATCACGTTCACCCACGTGCGCCCTGGAAGCATTCCCGCTTTTTCATCCCCTGCATATGGAATGATGCGGCCGGACTCATTTTTCCAGGTGATTTCCCGAAGCTTCCCTGCCTGAAGCAAGTACCCTTTACCACCGGAAATCAAATCAATGTCCCTGCGGCCAGCAGAATCAATCACTTGGTGACTTGTTTCTATAATCAATACATTAGCAAGCTTGATTGGCACGTTATCATCGCGCTCTTCGGTTCGCTTGCCATCACTGTAACGCATGTACTTCCCGTCTTTTGAATCATACGCGTAAGAAACAGTGCTATCAAAACGTTCCGAATAGATAATCTTCAGATCAGAAACTTCTTTTCCGCCACTATTCAGAGCTGTTTTCTCATTAGTAAAAGTAAAAGGGGCGATGTTTCGGCTGCTTTCATAGCCTTTTCTGTCAGCGACTGATGCAACCCCCTCCGTCAGCAAGTAGGAATTATGAGGAGCTTTCCTGGTGTTATCCCGTTTAAACAAGCGCCCATCATTATCGTATGTTGCTCCGTTGAGGTAGTCATGGCCATCATTTCTAATTTGTTCATCAATAAAATTAGCCGCTCCATGATAGGTATAAATAGCATCATGGGCTTTGGCAAGATTGAAATAATAAGGCCTGGCACTTCTCACCGGCCCTACTTCATCCGGAATTGTACTATGAAAAACTGCTAAAAATCGAGTGATTTCACCTTCAGCCAATAATTCATAGACGATGTCCGCCTGGCTGAGCCCTGTTTGCGGCCTTGCTTTTGAATGGTTGTTTACCATCACAGCGAGGGCCCGATGGTCCACCGGATCATTAGTCGGCTCTCCCGTAAAAGGAAATACATTGGCATATGTATCTTCCGCCGTTTCTTCCTCACTGCTGCTCTCTGACTCACCTGCATCGTTGGATTCAGGAGTATCTCCCGGTTGTTTCCCTTTACCCGATTCACTCGTACAAGCAGCCAGCAACAAGATCATAAGCAGCAGAATCCCCAGTATAATCTTTTTCACGTAGTCCCACCCTTAAATCATTATTTCTCTATATTAACATTTTAACGCATTATTGCAGGAAAGAGTACCTCTTTCTTTTTCACATCCAAAATTCCTACCGGGGTAATACGAATGTATGGCAGGTGAACAGAGGATAAGAACAATAAGGTATAGACAGGATCTTCGTGGCGGTATCCGAAGCTCCTCAAATGCTCGCGCAGTTCCTTTTCCTTCTGTATGACTGTTTCCATTTTTTCATCAGACATGACCCCGCCGAGTTTCAGCGGCATTTCATAGATAATGTCACCATCATGTACAAGAACAATGCCTCCCCCTATTTCTTTCATCCGGTTAAAGGCTATCTTCATATCCTGCTTGTTTTTCCCTAACAGTACGATATCTCCCGTATTCGAATAGGAACTGATCAGAGCGCCCAATCGATTCGTGAAGCCTTTCAAAACCGTGTTGACTCGCCATTCCCCTTCACGGTCAAGCAGCATTAAAAAGGATTCATCATTTCCCTCTGGCAGCTCTTCTCGCGAGGCATCGCTGCTGAGTGCATACGGCTGCATGATGACAGAGCTCTTCATATTCATTCCGAGCGGCATAGAGAATTGGAGGTCTTCCTCATTCAAGTCCCAATCTATTTGTAGCGGTGTCACCCCGAAACTTGGAAAATCAATCGGCTTCTCGACAGTGTATGTTTCATTGTCCCGTTTCATCCATTCTCCTTTTGCCAGGACCGAGTGGGGGCTTGGCTCTTCTGGTGAATGGAGGAAATTCAAGTGGGCGGTGCGTCCTGGTGCGATACTTCCAACACGGTGTTCGATGCCAAAGTGTCTGGCGGCCTGATACGAAGCCATCAAGTAGGCATCAATCGTCGGTACTCCTGCTTCCAATGCTAGTTTCACACAGTGATCCATGATTCCTTGTTCATAAAAACCAGGAGTAGATCCGTCGGTCGTCATCATGAAATGGTCGAATTGATTATGGCCGCGGTCTACCAGTTCTTTCAACATGCCGTACAGATCCGGGCGAATGGAAGAATTGCGGAGACCGACATTATATCCAAGCGCCAGCCGTCTCAATACTTCATCGGCCGAGATCGCTTCGTGGTCAGAATCGACACCGAGCAATTTCATTTTCGTCAACGTGCGCTCGGACGCCCCTGGCAGATGGCCTTCCACCGGTTTACGAAGCCGTGTTGTTTCCTGCATCCAGTATAAGGTCTGGTCATCACCCTTCAGCACTTCCGGCCAGGAAGTCAATTCCCCTCCCTGGATGACAGCATCGTGATTCAGCCAAGGTACTACTTTTTCCTGGAATTCCTCCTGATCTGTTTCCTGCAGCACTGATTGTGAGTCGTAACGACCCCACCAGAACATGGAACAAGGCAATTCTACGAATTCTTCCAGCAAAGAAAACGCTTTCTTTTCATCCAATAAAAAAAGCCACATCAAGTTGTCATTAATAAGGGTAGTGGTCCCTGTCTGAGCTGCATAAAGCCCCAGGCTTTGGGGATTATATAGTTGGAATGGGTGAGAATGGGGCTCAATATACCCTGGGACAATGTAGCTTTCCGAAGCGTCAATCATTTCCGTCCCGTCTGTTTTGTCCGGCATAGCTTCGCCAACATAAACAATTCGGTCATTGTCAATCCATATATTTCCTTCCATCCATTGTTTCATATATACATTCAAATAAGTTGCGTTTGTGATTACTTTAGTAGGCGCGAGTTTTCCATCGATGATGGCAGCGTGTTCCCTGAGCTGCCGATTGCGCCAGCGAAAACGATTTTCATTCATTATCCTTCCCCCAGTTTGGAGTTTCTTTCTATCTTAACACAGGAAGCGTTTTCACGCAGTAACGTTTTGAAGTATTATTTGACAAAAATATGACAGTAAAGGAGCTTGTTCATTATGTTCAAACGTCTCAAACCTAATATCGGCATTTTAAATGCTTTAGTAAGGATTACTGCCGGATTAACAATGTTAAGTTTTTGCACCATCCGCGCCTTGAAACGCCCGTACTCGGAGACAAATGTGTTATGGATCATCATCGGAGCGATGAAGATTGCGGAAGGAATTGTCCGCTTTTGTCCAGTCACTGCAATCGTACAGCAAACGATGCAAGAAGATGACCATCAGGAGAAAGACCAGGCCATCAATCCTTCTTAATCTCAGCCCTGCTTTTCAGGTATTATGAATCCATAACAAAAAGCTGTCCCTTAGAAAGTCCGGTACAGACTTATAGGACAGCCTTGGATGTTTCCTTTAAGACTCTCTTGAACAAATTTAAAAGGTGCAAATAAAGGGCTGTAAAGTCGAAGATTTTATTTCAAAATGTATGTTGGAGTATGCCTTAAATATAATTTATGAAGATGGTTTCGTTATTCTATTCATAGTAATGGGGACTGGGAAATGGCGAGACTCCTGCGGGAAAGGATAGACTGGCAAGACCCCGCAGAGCTTTAGCTCGAGGAGGCTTGCCGTCTTCCCCGCGGAAAGCGAGCTATTTCCCAGTCCCCATTTTTCTCCCCGTATAAGTAACGAAACCACTCTTAAGCAAAAGCTGTGAATTCAAATAGAATTTATTTTAGATAGGAGTGAAAAGGCACATGAATATAATGGAATATTTAACGGATACGACATTTGTCCTGGCAGTCATTATCGGGAGTATTATCGCGCTATTATTTGTTTTTATGAACAAGCGCAGAACGTAAGACCTGGCCAGCTATGTCCGTACGATAGAAAAAATCCGAAGAATCCTGGAACACTTCAAGGTTCTGGTAAACCGTGTTCATCGCTTCATCTAATGTATCCGCAACAGCGTGTACAAGCAGGACACGTCCGCCATCTGAGACAAAGCTGTCCCCCTGCTTTTGCGTGCCGGCATGTACTATGGTTACATCCTCTTCCATTTTCAATCCCGGCAGCAATTTTCCTTTTTCATAACTGCCTGGATATCCTTCAGAAGCTACAACAACACCACCACAATAGCCTTGTTTCCATTGCAGCTGAGGATCCCTTCCCTCAAGCACATCACTAATCACCTGTA
This sequence comes from Thalassobacillus devorans, assembly GCF_011761345.1. Classification (GTDB taxonomy): domain Bacteria; phylum Bacillota; class Bacilli; order Bacillales; family Halobacillaceae; genus Thalassobacillus; species Thalassobacillus devorans. Next base: position 141,903 of record NZ_JAASRY010000005.1, on the reverse strand, counting down.
TCAGGTCATTACGAAGAAGCGGCAGGACGACCTGGACTTCCGGGTCCCCGAATCTGGCATTGAATTCGATCACTTTCGGTCCATCCTGTGTCTGAATCAGCCCGGCGTAAAGGATTCCCGTGAATGGTGTACCCTCTGCTGCCATCGCTTTGGCGGCGGGTTTCAAAATAGCAGACACCGCTGTATCGATATACTGTCCTGATAAAAATGGTACCGGCGCGTAAGCCCCCATACCACCTGTGTTGGGACCGTGATCGCCATCAAATGCTCGTTTATGATCCTGCGATGGAAGCATTGGATAAACCTCTTCTCCATTGACAAAAGCCATGAGTGAAAACTCTTCCCCTTGCAGAAATTCTTCGATGACGATTTCCTTGCTGGCTTCGCCATATTTATGGTCGATTAACATTGCTTCCACTGCTTGCTCTGCTTCTTCTACGGTTTCAGCGACCACTACCCCTTTACCGGCAGCTAATCCATCCGCTTTGATGACAATGGGCGCCCCTTGACCTTTTACATACGCTTTTGCCGTGTCAGGATCCGTAAACACACGATAGGCAGCTGTCGGAATATCGTATTTCTCCATCAGCGCCTTGGCAAAGTGCTTGCTGCCTTCTATTTGGGCAGCCGCTTGATTGGGACCAAAAACAGCTAGTCCGGCATTCTGGAATACATCTACGATGCCAGCCGTCAACGGATTTTCCGGGCCGACAATGGTCAGGCCGACATCATTATCTTTAGCAAACTGAACCAATGCCTCGCTATCTGTCTCATTCAAGGCAACTCGTTCCGCTAAAGCTTCCATGCCGCCATTCCCAGGCGCTGCAAAGACTTTCTCCACCTGAGGGCTTTCGTGGATTTTCTGGATAAGGCTATGCTCCCGACCGCCGCGACCGATTACTAATACGTTCATCGCTTTCCACTCCCGTCTGAATTAATGTTTGAAATGTCGCATTCCAGTAAAAACCATTGCGATTCCATGCTGATTACAGGCGTCAATTGAGTCCTGGTCACGTTTCGAACCGCCAGGCTGGATGATAGCGGTGATTCCAGCTTCGGCAGCTGCTTCCACGGTGTCCGGCATAGGGAAGAAGGCATCCGAAGCCATCACGGCTCCTTTGGCTTTATCTCCTGCCTGCTCAAATGCGATTTTGGCTGCACCGACACGATTCATCTGGCCAGCACCAATTCCAAGCGTCTGATCTGCCTTTGCGACAACGATCGCATTAGACTTCACGTGTTTAACAACCTGCCAGCTTAATTTCAAATCTTCTAATTCCTGGGCTGTCGGTTCACGATCGGTCGCTACTTCTAACTCTACGCCATCGATGCTTCCCGTATCGGCATCCTGGACAAGCAGCCCGCCGCTGACAGAAGTAAGCTTTTGAGCTGTCTTTTTCGGCTTTGTGATATCCACTTCCAGCAGGCGCAGGTTCTTCTTCGTGGTGAGCACTTTTAATGCTTCCTTACTGAATTTCGGAGCAATGATGATTTCCAGGAAAATCTCTTTCATCTTTTCAGCAGTAACCATATCCACTTCCTGATTAACAGCAACAATCCCTCCGAAGATAGAAACCGGATCTCCCTCGTAAGCTTTCTGGTATGCTTCGGCCAGGCCGCTTCCTGTTCCAACCCCACAAGGATTCATATGTTTGACTGCGACAGCCGCTGGCTTCTTGAATTCCTGCACGATTTCAAGAGCAGCATTGGCATCCTGAATATTGTTGTAGGAAAGCTCCTTGCCGTTCAACTGCTCGGCATTGGCAAGCGACGTCCCTTCCGCATTCTCCTGCTTATAAAAAGCCGCTGTCTGATGAGGATTCTCTCCATAACGAAGCGACTGGACTTTTTCAAAAGTAGCGGTGTAGGTTTCTGGATAATCATCTTCGGTTATCTCTGTAAAGTACGCTGCGATCGCCGCATCATAATTGGCGGTATGACGATAAACTTTACCGGCAAGACGTTTACGTACATCGACACTAAGTCCGTCATTTTGCAACCCTTCAGCAACCATGTCATAATCTGCCGGATCAACGACGACAATGACGTCCTGGAAGTTCTTAGCTGCCGCGCGAAGCATGGTAGGTCCTCCGATATCTATATTCTCAATCGCATCCTCTTCTGTCACATCAGGCTTCGCGATCGTTTTCTGGAATGGATACAAATTGACGACTACCATGTCGATCGTATCCAGCTCTAATTTGCGAAGCTGATCCATGTGTACTTCGTTGTCCCGTTTTGCTAATAGGGCACTATGGACAGCAGGGTGCAGCGTTTTGACACGACCATCCATAATCTCCGGAAAGTTAGTTACATCACTAATGGAAAGCACCGGGATACCAGCTTCCTCAATGGCTTTTTTCGTACCTCCGGTAGATACCAGTTCATACCCGCTCTCTACTAGCTTCTTTGCAAAATCGGCCAGACCTGTTTTATCGGAAACACTCAATAATGCTCGCTTCTTCTCACTCAATGTACTTCCTCCTCGACTAATAATGATTGGATCACTTTAGGGTATAGGGAATGTTCAACTGCCTGGATTTTTTGCTGCAGCGTTTCTTTCGTGTCTTTCGCCGTTATACGGATAGCTTCCTGTTCGATGATCGGACCGGTATCCATCCCGTCGTCGATATAATGGATGGTCACCCCTGTCACCTTCACTTGCTTTTCAAAAGCCTGGCCGATCGCATCTTTGCCGGGAAAAGCAGGCAAAAGTGAAGGATGGATATTGATAATCCGGTTCTTAAATGGTTCGAGCAGGACGGGGCCGATTAAACGCATGTACCCGGCAAGAAATACCCATTCTATCCCCCGCTCTCTACATTCTAATAGAATCTGACGTTCATACGCATCCTTTCCGTCAAATTCTTTGGGAGAGAACACAAACGTGTCGATATTTTTCTGTTCGGCTTTCGTAATAACCACAGCATCCTTTCGGTCGCACACAAGCAGCTGGATATCACAAGGAATGCCGCCTGCCTCTGAAGCCTTTACAATGGCATCAAAATTACTACCTGTACCTGAGGCAAAAACCGCAGCCTTTATCATAGCCATTGAATCCCTTCCTGGGCCGTAACCATACCAATATGATAAGCAGTTTCGCCAGCTTGTTCCAAGTGGTTCATGACTTCTTCCCTGACAGCTTCCGATATGATGACGACCATGCCGATACCCATATTGAATACACCAAACATTTCCTCATCAGATAAATTCCCCTGTTGCTGCAGGAATGGGAATATAGCCGGCTGTTTCCAGGAGTTGCGGTCAATTTCGACGCCAAAACCATCCGGCAATGCGCGCGGGATGTTCTCATAGAAACCACCGCCGGTAATATGCGCAACGCCCTTTAGGGTCGATTGTGTTTTCATGATTTGAACTTGATTGGCATACAACCTGGTCGGTGTTAGAAGGACTTCCCCCAGAGGTTCCGGTAATCCAGGGTAGGTATCCTTCAAATTTAAATTTTGTTCTGCAATGATTTTCCGTACTAATGAGAAACCGTTGGAATGGAGACCGGAGGAAGCAAGACCGATTACCGCATCGCCAGCACGTACATCTTCTCCAGTGATCAGCTCTTCCTTTTCAGAAATTCCAACAGCGAAACCAGCAAGGTCATACTCTTTCGGATCATACATCCCAGGCATTTCAGCTGTTTCGCCGCCAATCAAAGAACAACCGGAGGCTTCACAACCATCAGCGATCCCTTTGACAATCTGTTCAACTTGATCCGGATTGTTTTTTCCGCAAGCGATATAGTCTAGGAAAAATAACGGGTCTGCCCCTTGAGCTACAATATCATTCACACACATCGCCACAGCGTCCTGTCCGATGGTATCGTGTTTTTCCATCTCGAATGCCAGCTTTAACTTGGTACCGACTCCATCCGTGCCAGTGACAAGTACGGGATGATTGTAATTAAATTGACTGATATCAAATATACCAGCAAAGGCACCGAGACCACCGACTACTTCCGGGCGTAATGTCCGTGTCACATGCTTTTTCATTTGTTCAACTGCCTGATAACCTGCTTCAACGTCGACACCTGCTTGTTTATATTGCTCGCTCATTATGAACCCTCACTTTTTTTGTATTTGACTATTAAGCTTTAACGTAGGGCGGCACTGTGTTTGGATAGATTTCTGTCGGATAGTTGCCTGTGAAACAGGCAGCACAGGGACCGTGGTTTAGGGATTGGCCATCCTGGTAGATGGCATCCTCCAACCCTTGCACAGATAAAAATGCAAGGCTGTCAGCTCCGATGATCTCCTGCATTTCTTCCAGACTATGATTAGCCGCAATCAGTTCACCCTCTGTAGAAGTATCAATGCCATAATAACAAGGGTTCTTTATCGGTGGTGATGCAATCCGGACATGGACTTCAATAGCTCCTGCTTCTTTTAAAAGCCTTACGATTCTGCGGCTGGTTGTTCCCCGGACGATGGAATCATCGACCATGACGACGCGCTTCCCATCAACAATGCCGCGAACGGCGGACAGCTTCATTTTCACACCCTGCTCCCGCAATTCCTGGGAAGGCTGGATAAATGTCCTGCCGACATAGCGGTTTTTTATCAACCCAAGTTCATATGGTGTTCGTGAAGCTTCTGCATAACCGATTGCTGCGGATATACTGGAATCAGGCACACCGGTGACGACATCGGCTTCTACCGGTGCTTCATCAGCAAGCACTTTTCCCATCCGCTTTCTTGATGCATGGACGTTGATGCCATCCAGATTGCTGTCCGGACGGGAAAAATAGACGTGCTCCATGGAACATAGTGTCCGTTGAATCGGTGCAGAAAATCGCTTCGATTCGATGCCGTTTTCATCGATGATCAATAACTCTCCCGGCTCGACGTCCCGTTCATGTTCAGCTCCGACGACATCAAACGCACAAGTTTCTGAAGCGACGACATAAGCACTGCCGATCCGGCCGATCGATAACGGCCGCAAGCCGCGCGGATCCTGGGCGACAAATAATTGTTTTTCCGTCATGACAGCAAATGCGTAAGCCCCTTTAATCATTGTAAGAGCTTGTACCAATGCCTCTTCCATATTCAAGTGGCCGCTCCTTTTAATCAAGTGAGCGATCACCTCGGTGTCAGAGGTCGTCTGCAAAATGCTTCCCTGTGCTTCCAGCTGCATTTTCAGCGCCTGGGCATTCACGAGGTTTCCGTTATGAGCAAGTGCCATGCTGCTTTTTTGCGAGCGAAACAATAACGGCTGGACATTTTCATAACCTCCACCACCTTGCGTGGCATAACGGACATGACCAAGTGCGGCATGGCCTTCTAAATTATCCAGCATATCCTGCTGGAAAACATCGTTTACTAACCCAAGCCCTTTGGCCAGTTTCAACTCTTCTCCATCACTGACGACAATTCCGGCTCCTTCCTGGCCGCGATGCTGTAAGGCATGGAGTCCGTAATACGTAATCTGTGCTGACTCTTCATGTCCCCATACACCAAAGATGCCACATTCTTCATTCAGGCCTTTGATTTCACCAAGCATGGAATGGCTCCTTTCCAGGCGTCCTTCAATTTATTCGTCGCCGTATGAATGATCGGCTCACCGTTGACGTTTAAACGGTATTCCCCATCATCTGTTACGTGCCCGATAAGAACTGCCTCTGTCATTAACTGCTCCCACTCTTTCTGTTTTTCAGGACTCACAGAGATAATGAATCGGGATTGTGTTTCAGAGAAAAGCTCTGCCACAGTATCTCCTTCTAACTCCACTTTACAACCAAACTGTTGCGCAAACAGATTCTCTGCCAGCGCCACTGCCAACCCACCTTCAGAAATATCATGAGCTGATTGGACAACCCCTGCCTGTATGGCAGCCAGCAAATGGTTCTGGCGCTCTTTTTCCACTCCTAAATCGATATGAGGAGGTTTGCCAAAATGACGACCTTCCAATATACCTTGCAGCTCGCTCCCACCGAAGTCCGCCTGTGCTTTTCCAATCACATAAATCAAATCTCCGGACCGCTGGAAATCGGAACGTGTTATATGGTCAGTATCTTCGATCAGACCGACCATCCCTACAATCGGCGTTGGGTATATCGCTTTCCCATATGATTCGTTGTAAAGCGATACATTTCCACTGATGACCGGTGCTTCAAGCTGCTCACATGCTTCACTCATACCATCGACACTCTTTTCCATCTGCCAGAAGATTTCCGGGTTTTCCGGAGAGCCGAAATTCAAACCGTCCGTCAAACCTAGCGGACGGGCACCTGCACAGACGATATTCCGCGCGGCTTCTGCTACAGCAATCTTACCGCCCATTTCCGGGTCAAGGTAGATATAACGAGAATTACAATCCGTCGTCATCGCGAGTGCTTTCTTTGTGCCACGAACACGAAGCACGGCTGCATCAGAACCCGGGGTGACTACCGTATTAGTCTGCACCATGGAATCATACTGGTCATAGACCCATTCCTTGCTGGCAATTGTCGGCTGCTTCAAGAGGTCAATCAAGGTTTTTTCATAGTCTTTAATGATAGGCTGATAATCTTCCATCTCCTGAAATTCTTTAAAATATTCCGGTACACGGGATGGCTGATGATAGACAGGGGCATCTTCTGCCAATGCGTCTACGGGTACATCCGCGACCACCTTTCCTTTATGGGATAAACGGAAACGGCGCTCCTCAATGACTTCCCCGACTGCCACTGCTTCCAGATCGTACTTTTCAAAAATCTTACGAATCTCCTGCTCGCGTCCTTTTTCAATGACTAGCAGCATCCGCTCCTGGGATTCGGACAACATCATCTCGTATGGCGACATATTCAGCTCCCGCTGCGGAATATGATCTAAATTCATTTCCATTCCTGTACCGGCTTTACTCGCCATTTCACTGGCAGATGAGGTCAGTCCGGCCGCTCCCATATCCTGTATCCCGATAAGGGCGTCATGATTGATGACCTCCAGACACGCTTCAATCAACAGTTTTTCCATAAATGGATCACCCACCTGGACTGATGGGCGCTTACTTTCCGCTTCTTCTGATAATTCTTCGGAAGCAAATGTAGCACCATGTATACCATCACGCCCGGTTTTAGCTCCCACATACATGACCGTGTTTCCGACTCCGGCTGCAATCCCTTTTTGAATGTCTTTGTGATCAATCAGACCGACACACATGGCATTGACAAGTGGGTTTCCTTCATAAGCATCGTCAAACTGGACTTCTCCTCCGACTGTTGGAACGCCGACACAGTTGCCATAGCCGGCAATTCCACGTACTACTTCCTCAAACAGATATTTGATTCTCGGATGCTTCAACGAACCGAAACGAAGTGAATTCAACAGAGCAATCGGACGGGCTCCCATGGAAAACACGTCGCGAATGATACCTCCGACACCTGTCGCCGCCCCTTGATAAGGCTCAACGGCTGACGGGTGGTTATGGCTTTCGATTTTGAATACGACAGCCTGATCATCGCCGATATCAATGATTCCGGCACCTTCCCCAGGACCCTGCAATACTTGCGGGCCTTCCGTAGGAAATTTTTTCAGCAAAGGCTTAGAATTTTTATAACTGCAATGCTCGGACCACATAACCGAAAATAGGCCGATTTCCGTATGGTTCGGTCGTCTGCCCAACAGTTCGACAACCTGCTTATATTCCTGGTCGCTGAGTCCCATTTCTGCATATAGTCGATTCCGTTCAATTTGATCAGGACTGATTTCAAGCATGGATGGCATGGTTATTCCTCCAATACGTTAAAATGGATTGAAACAAACGAAGTCCGTCCGCATTTCCGAGCAGGCTTTCGACCGCGCGTTCCGGGTGAGGCATCATCCCCAGTACATTTCCGGTTTCATTAACGATACCTGCAATATCTCCTGTCGAGCCATTAGGATTATTCGCGTACGTAAAAACAATCTGTTTATTATCCTTCAGTTGTTGATAAGCAGCATCGTCACAGTAATAATTTCCTTCACCATGGGCAATCGGCAGATGGATTAGTCCGTCTTTTTGGTATTCAGAGGTGAACATCGTCTTATTATTTTCTACACGCAATTCTTCCTGGTGACACATGAATTTCAAATCACGATTTGCCAGCATGGCACCTGGCAATAGCCCGGACTCCAGTAAAATCTGAAACCCATTGCAAACCCCTAAGACCGGCTTTTTGTCAGCCGCCGCTTTTTTGATTTGCTGAATAATATGGGAGGTAGAAGCGATCGATCCAGAACGGAGATAATCACCGTATGAAAATCCTCCAGGAAGCAAAATCGCATCATAAGAAGATAAGTCAGCGTCCAGATACCAGACTAATTCCGCCTCTTCGTTCAACCCTTCTTTAACGGCATGATACATGTCCCGGTCACAATTCGACCCAGGAAACACAACAACGGCGAACTTCACGCGATGACCTCCTCAATCTCGTAGGAATAATCTTCAATGACTGGGTTGGCAAGCAGCTTATCGCACATTTCTTCCACCTGAGCTTCCAGGTTCTCGGATTCTTCCATCATGACTTCCATATACTTTCCGACCCTTACCTCATTTACGTTGCCGTAATCTAATGTGTTGAGAGAGTTTTTGACAGCCTTCCCTTGAGGATCCAGAACCCCTTCTTTCAATGTGATATAAACTTTTACTTTGCGCATATGCTCTCCTCCAGTCGTTGTAAAATAGTTTCATAGGTTGCTATTAAATCGCCGATATCTTCCCGGAAGACATCCTTATCCATCTTCTCTCCAGTTGCTGCATCCCATAGACGGCATGTATCTGGCGAAATTTCATCAGCCAGGACGATGTTGCCGTCATGCAAACGGCCGAATTCCAATTTGAAATCTACTAACTCCAAATCAGCCTGTTTAAATAACCGTTTTAATATTTCATTGATCTTAAGTGCAAGAATTTTTATATTGTCCAGGTCATGCTCGGTCACATTCGCTAACCGTTTCGCATGATCATCATTGATGAGTGGATCATCGAGGTCATCGTTTTTATAAAAAAGTTCGATAATGGGAGGTTGAAGTACTGTTTTTTCCTGTATCGCCAGGCGCCTTGTCAGGCTTCCTGCGGCAATGTTACGAACAACCACTTCAAGCGGAATTATTGTTGTTTTTTGAACAAGTTGTTCATTATCGTTCAGCGACTTCAAAAAATGCGAGGGAATATGCTGCTGGTGTAAATGTTCGAAAATTCGGCTGGTAATCAAGTTATTCAAGCGGCCTTTACCTTCAAATTGATCCTTCTTCTTTCCATTAAAAGCAGTAGCATCGTTTTTATAGGAGAGGACTAGTTGTTCCGGTTTGCCTTCCACATGATAGACTTTCTTTGCTTTACCTTCATATAATAGGGAGCCTTTCATTTTTAGAACACCTCTTTTAGTAAAAGTAAAAGGAGGAACATACGATGCTCCTCCCCTCCTGCTGACTACAATCCAATCCGTTCGAAAATACGATCCACGTTTTTCAAGTGGTGGGTGTAATCAAAACATTGTTCGATTTGTTCAGGGGACAGTGTTGATGTAATTTTTTCGTCTGCTTCAATCAATTCACGGAATGGAATCCCTTTCTCCCAGGCTTCCATCGCTTTTGGCTGGACCAGGTCATAAGCCTCTTCACGAACCATGCCTTCATCAATCAGGGTCAACAGTACCCGCTGAGAGAAGATAAGCCCATACGTTTTCTTCATATTGGCTTCCATCTGCTCCGGGAATACCGTCAAGTTTTTGACGATGCTGCCAAACCGGTTCAACATATAATTGATGGCAATCGTTGCATCTGGCAAAATGACACGTTCCGCGGATGAATGGGAAATGTCCCGTTCATGCCAGAGGGCAACATTCTCAAATGCCGTCATCATTTCACCGCGAATGACACGGGCCATGCCTGTCATATTTTCCGAACCGATCGGGTTACGCTTGTGCGGCATTGCTGATGATCCTTTTTGACCTTTTGCGAAAAACTCTTCTACTTCGCGGGTTTCCGTTTTTTGCAGGCCGCGGATTTCGACTGCCATTTTTTCAATGGAAGTGGCGATCAAACTTAATGCAGAAACATAGTGCGCATGGCGATCACGCTGCAACGTCTGGGTTGATACGGGTGCCGGCTTCAGACCAAGGTTGCGGCAAACGTACTCTTCTACAAAAGGATCGATGTTGGCATAGGTTCCGACTGCTCCGGATAGCTTCCCGACTTCGATATGGTCGATGGCAAGATCCAAACGTTCCAGGTTCCGCTTCATCTCTTCATACCAAAGCGCAAGTTTCAGACCGAATGTGGTCGGTTCCGCATGGACGCCGTGCGTGCGTCCCATCATGACAGTGTGCTTATGTTCCAGGGCTTTATCGGCCAGGATGTCGATGAAGTTGACCAAATCTTTGCGGATAATTTCATTCGCCTGCTTCAATAAGTAAGAAAGGGCGGTGTCCACGACATCCGTGGAGGTGAGACCGTAATGCACCCACTTCCGCTCTTCACCCACTGTTTCGGAAACCGCACGGGTAAAGGCGACGACATCATGCCGTGTTTCTTTTTCAATTTCATAGATGCGCTCGATATCAAACGCTGCATGCTGGCGCAGCTTCTCGACATCTTCTTTTGGTATGATGCCAAGCTCACTCCAAGCTTCACAGGCAAGCAATTCGACTTCAAGCCAGGCTTTGTACTTGTTTTCTTCTGTCCAGATGGCTCCCATTTCTGGACGTGTGTAACGCTCAATCATGTTACTCCTCCTAAAACTGTCCCACCCAACACTTTACCACGTGGGAAGCTGATTTTCTTCCATCCGTTGAAAAATTTCATCTAAGCTTGTGCCAATTATCGTGATATGGCCCATCTTCCTCTCTGGCCTCGCTTCTTCTTTACCGTAATCATGGAGGTGAAAGTCCTGAATACGGGCAAGGTTTTGAAAGAGTTCCTCCCGATGCTTCCCGAGAATGTTGAGCATGACAGCTGCCGGAAACGATTGGACTTTTAATAGCGGCAGCCCGCAAATCGCCCGGACATGCTGTTCGAACTGAGAGACATTGCACGCTTCAATCGTGTAATGACCGGAGTTATGCGGGCGTGGCGCCATTTCATTGACATACACCTGGTCATCTTTCACAAAAAGTTCGACAGTGAAGGTGCCGACCACTTGTAAATGCTCTGCTAAAAGCTTTGCAGCCGCCTTAGCCTGCGCTGCCACGTTATCGTTGATTGCTGCCGGTATCTGGGTCCGGTGGAGAATCTGGTTATTGTGGGTATTTTCTGCCACAGGAAAATATGTTATTTCTCCAGTTTGGCTTCGTGTGAACACCACTGATACTTCTTTTTGAAAGTCGATGAAGGCTTCGATAATGTAAGTAGAATCGGGTGCGATAAAACTTTCCACTTCCGCCAGGTCCTCTTCCTTATTCAGCTTAACCTGACCTTTTCCGTCATATCCCCCGGTAATTGTTTTGAGGATCGCCGGGTATCCGATCGATTGAATAGCTGTTTTTACTTGATCAAACGTTTGAACAATCTCGTAGTTCGGCACATTCAACCCTGTTTCGACAGCGATTTGTTTCTCTTTTTGTCGATTTTGCGTGATTTCTAAAGGCAGAGCTCCTTGCGGCAGCTTTCCAGCCTTTTCGAGCATATCGGCCACATTCAGATCGACATTTTCAAACTCATATGTGATTACATCGCTGATGTTTTCGAGGTTCCGGGCTGCTTCAAGATCATCGTAGGCTGCTTCGATATGGTAATCTGCAACCTGGGTGCACGGACAATCCGGCTTCGGATCGAGGACCGCGACTCGATAACCCATATGTTTTGCTGCTACAGCCATCATCCGTCCGAGCTGTCCGCCTCCTAAAATTCCAATTGTCTCACCCGGTATGAGTCTATCTGCCATGAAGCTCACCCCTCATTTCTTCCACTTTTTCTTTCATACGGGATCGATAGTCTGCTAGTTTATCAGCTATCGCCTCGTCAAAGCTCCCCAGTATTTCAGCTGCCAAAAGGCCGGCATTCTTAGCCCCTGCTGTTCCAATAGCTACCGTCGCGACCGGGACTCCGCCAGGCATTTGGACAATTGATAATAAGGAGTCCATCCCTTTGAGGGACTTGGATTCGACCGGGACTCCAATAACCGGTAGTGTTGTCTTTGCAGCAACCATCCCCGGAAGGTGTGCGGCCCCGCCAGCACCGGCAATAATCACTTTCAAGCCTTTCTCTCTCGCTTCATCAGCATAGCGGAACATATCTTCCGGCGTGCGATGTGCGGAGATGATTTCTTTTTCATGGACTATTTCAAGTTCATCCAGTACTTCACATGTATGCTGCATCGTCGACCAATCGGAGATACTTCCCATGATTACTCCTACCTGAGCCATCGAATCCCTCTTTTCATTAAAATTACGGTTTCGCGCCTATTTTAAATTTTTCGAGCTGTTAACAGCTGTTTTCGCGCAACAATTTTGTTTTCCGCGCTCTTTTCAATTTTTCAGCGCCTTTATTCGGATTTTCGCGCCCACACTAATAACTAAAAAAGCGCCTGCACCACCTTCTCAACTATGAGAGAAGATGGGCAGACGCTTTTTGCGGATACCGAACACAACCATCGCTGCACAACAATGGTTCATCTTCCTCATAGTCCAGCAATTTACGGTTGCCGGGTAGAGACGAACGGGCCATATTCCCGTCTTATATGAGGTGCTTTATTCAATTAACTACGTTCATCATAACAATTTCACCAAAGAGGTGTCAACGTTAAAAAACGAACATTGTAAAACCACAAAGAAATTATCGTTCGTTTTTAACCGCCTGAAACACAATCTTCCGTCCAACCGGGTCATAGGTTTTCTCACCGTCTCGATTCACTTCCTGGAAGATCGGTTCTTCTGCTCGTCGAACCGGTGTGTAGCCTTCCTTCTTCATACGGTCCAGGCATTGATCAATAGTTTCACCTTCCTGGACTTCAAAGCGCATTTTTTTGTTTTTCGCCATTACTTAACCTTCCCTTCTTCACCTGCTTAACCCAGAATCCGCCATGAATCTGTTTTGGTTCATAAGCAATGATGAATGCTTTCGGGTCAAGTGTACGAATTGTTTCGTATAATTTCAATTCATACTTGCGCGGTGTCAGAATCTGCATGGCAAGCCGGTCTCCTTCCATTCCATAAGCAAACCAGCTCGTTACCCCGTAGCCCTTATCTCTAAGCTTACGCGTAAACTCAATGTCCGGGCTTGAGGAAATGACATTCACCGTAATGTAGCCAAGTGCGAGCTTTTCTTCAATTTTCATCCCGACAATGACACCAAGTGCATACCCGACCGCATAGGCGATGACGTTCTGAATCTGATCGAGGTTTTCCAACACTAACCCTAAACCTAAGATATACACAACAATCTCAAACATACTGATAAAAGCTGCTAAGTAACGTTGTCCTTTCAGCGTCAGAATCATCCGGATCGTAAAAAAGGAGACATATACAATGTTGATGACCAGGATGATAGCGATCATAACCAAAGCATTATCCAGCATGGCAGCCCCTCCAAACCTTTATAGCTTATCATCTCCCCTGCAGTTATAGGCATTCACACAGGTGAAAGATATGCATACACTATATAACAGGAAGAATCGTCTGCACAATAACTTTTTTACATTTTAAGGTAGAGGGTGGAATTGCTATGAATCAATTCGATGATTGGAAAAAGAATTTAGATCGTTTTTTCGGCCATGATTTCTGGGGAGATTTTGAAGGACTGGTCAAGCCCCCGCTGCCCCAAATGAATTTATATCAATACGATAATGAGTTGCTTTGTATCTTTAACATTCCAGGTTTAAAAGATTTGAATAAGGTGGATGTCTACGTGAACCACGCCACCCTGGAAATCAGAGGCATCGTCGAGATCAACCAAAAAGGCGGCCAGCAGGTGAAAGGCGAAATCATGGAAGGCACATTTGACCGCCAAGTTGACCTGCCTTATCCGGTCCGCAGCGATAAAATCCAGGCATCCTATAAACAGGGCCTGCTCGTCGTACAGCTTTACCGCCTAATTTCAGATGCCAATCAAAAGAACCGCATTCAAATTACTAACCTGGAAGAAGACTGATCCCTCAGTTGATAAAATAACCAATGCTGACCAAGCTGCAGCATTGGTTATTTTAATATCATCTTTAGGACAAGAAAATAAAGTAAAGAATGAAAATCACAAATAGCAGATACATAATCGGGTGGATTTCTTTGATCCGCCCTTTCATGATCATGGTAATCGGATAAAAAATGAAACCTAGAGCAATTCCTGTCGCAATACTATACGTCAGTGGCATGGCGATAATAGTGAAAAAGGCAGGAACTGCAATTTCGAATTGGTCCCAGTCGACATTTTTCAAAGAAGATGCCATCAACACACCAACAATAATCAATGCTGGAGCGGTGACTTCAGCCGTCACAACTCCCAGCAGCGGCGAGAACCATAACGCTAATAAGAAGAACCCTGCCGTTACAACAGAAGTGAAACCAGTTCGTCCTCCGGCACCTACACCCGCTGTCGATTCAATATAAGAAGTAGTGGTCGATGTTCCAACCGCGGCACCAACCACAGTAGCAGCAGAGTCAGATAACAACGCACGACCTGCTCGCGGCAGCTTATTATCTTTCATAAAACCTGCCTGGGTGGATACAGCAACCAATGTACCAGCAGTATCAAAGAAGTCGACAAACAAGAATGTCAAAATAACAACGAGCATCTCTATGGTGAAAATATCTCCAAAATGGATAAAGGCCTGTCCGAAAGTAGGCGCGACACTTGGTACATTGCCAACAATATCGCCAGCTCCTTTTGGAGGATCAATCAACCCAACGACCATGCCAGCAATTGCCGTCAGGATCATTCCGTAGAAAATTCCGCCTTTGATACCCAGTGACAACAGAATAACCGATGCGACAATCCCAAAGATGGCAAGCAGAACAGTCGGCGAAGTCAAGTCGCCCAGCTCGACCAGTGTGGCTTCATTAGCCTGAATGATTCCGGAACTCTGAAATCCGATGAAGGCGATAAACAACCCGATACCAGCTCCGACAGCCATTTTCAAATTGGCTGGAATAGCATTAATGATTCGTTCACGAAGTCCTGTCAGCGTTAAAATGATAAAAATAAGTCCAGATGCTAACACCCCAGCAAGTGCGGTTTCCCATGGAATGCCATACCCCAGGACAACCGTGTAAGCGAAGAAAGCATTCAACCCCATACCCGGAGCCAAAGCGATCGGGTAACGGGCGAACAGACCCATAATCAATGTCCCGATAGCAGCCGCTATCGCAGTTGCAGTAAATACAGCACCCTGGTCGATACGGGTCACGCCTTCTGGCAGTTCTTCAACACCTACAAGGGCCAAAGTAGCCGGGTTAACGAATAAAATATAAGCCATAGCCAGGAATGTCGTCATTCCAGCCATGAATTCGGTACGGTAGTTCGTACCCAATTCTTCAAATCTAAAATACTTCTTCATGGTGATTCTCCCCCTCTATATTTAACCATCGATAAAAGGTACAAAAGCGCAAGCGCCTTGCTCACCCCCGACAAGCTTAAGGCAAGCCTCGCCGTGACGTTTTTTGTCACAGAGAGGATTGACTTGAGACCTCGAGGGGGTAGGCGCTGGAGCTGGATGTAACCCACTTCTTGTTATCTACAAAAAAGCACTCCATGGATTTCTCCAGGAGTGCTGAACTGACGCGGGGAATTCGAACACGCAGAAAGATATACATCTTCCCTGCCTGTCCAATCCACCAACGTAGTCAGGCCATTTACGGCAGCCTGGTAGAAACGTTCGGACCATATTCCCGAAATTATACGACGGTGTCTCTATATTTATTTCTCTTATATCGTACGAGCCTTCCTCGCAATTGTCAACCAAAAAGACGAACATTTAAATTTAAAAAAATGGTAATGTTCGTTTATTCCCATTCAATCGTAGCAGGCGGCTTGCTCGTAATGTCATAAACAACCCGGTTGATATGTTCAACCTCATTGACACAACGGGTGGAAACCTTCTCCAGAACATCCCAAGGAATGCGAGCCCAGTCAGAAGTCATCCCATCAACAGAAGTGACAGCCCGGATGCCGATGGTATGATCATAGGTGCGTGTATCTCCCATTACACCCACAGATCGGAAATTAGGCAATACCGTGAAGTATTGCCAAATGTCACGGTCAAGACCCGCGTTGCTGATTTCTTCACGCAGGATGGCATCAGATTCACGAACAATCTTCAACTTTTCCTCGGTCACTTCCCCTAGTACGCGGATAGCCAGACCAGGCCCAGGGAACGGCTGTCTCCAAACGATTTCATCGGAAACCCCGAGCTCTGAACCTAGAACACGCACTTCGTCTTTGAACAACGTATTCAATGGCTCGATTAATTTGAACTGCATATCTTCAGGCAGCCCGCCAACATTATGATGGGATTTAATCGTCTGCGCGGTATCGGTGCCGCTCTCGATAATATCCGTATAAAGCGTACCTTGCGCAAGGAAGTGAGTATCCTTCAGCTTAGCGGCTTCATCATCGAACACATAGATGAATTCATTGCCGATAATTTTCCGCTTTTGCTCCGGGTCAGAAACGCCAGCCAGTTTACTCATGAACCGCTCTTTGGCATCCACTTTGATGACGTTCATGTTGAAGCCATCACGGAAGGTGGTCATGACACTGTCGGCTTCCCCTTCCCGCAAGAGTCCGTGATCGACAAAAATACACGTCAGCTGGTCGCCAATCGCCTTATGAATCAAGGCAGCCACAACAGAAGAATCGACACCACCGCTTAATGCACATAATACCTTCTGGTCACCAACTTGTTCACGAATTTTTTCTACTTCCATATCGATGAAGTTTTCCATCGTCCAGTCGCCTTTAGATGTACAAACTTCAAACACGAATTGTTTTAAAAGGTTATCGCCATATTCGGAATGGCGTACTTCCGGATGAAACTGGACACCATACATTTTCCGTTCATCGTCACTGATTGCAGCTACCGGACAGGAAGGACTGGTAGCATCAGTGGTAAACCCTGGCGGAGATTCGATCACCTTATCGCTGTGACTCATCCAGACTGTTTGGACAAGAGGGGTATCTTTGAACAGCACAGGTTCATGCTCCTTCAACGTAATCGCAGCTTTTCCATATTCCCGTTCGTTGGCACGTTCTACCGTACCACCAAAATGGTGGGTCATCAGCTGCATGCCATAACAAATCCCCAGAACAGGAATGCCCAGTTCAAAAATCTCTTCGTCACAGCGAAAACTATTTTCCCCATAAACACTGTTCGGTCCTCCTGAGAGGATGATACCGGTTGGATTCATCGCTTTCACTTCATCAGCGGTCAATTTATGAGAATGCAATTCACTGTAAACACCGAACTCCCTGATCCGCCTTGTAATCAGCTGGTTGTATTGACTTCCGAAATCCAATACTAGAATAAAATCATCGATCTGTTTCATATCTTCAGCTCCCTTTTCCCAAAGCTTAACCTTGTAATATTAGAAACGCCCGAATTGCCGCCAACACTTACGGCGAAAACCTTCGTTTCTGTTACACTTTCATGCTTTATACAGAAATATAATTTCTCACCGTAATAAAATAGACTTCTGCCCCTGAACACAGGAAGGCAGAAGTCCACTGAAAAAACAGGAAATCCGCCTTCATAGTCAGGATATTTACGGCATCCCGGTAGAGACTCTCGAACCCTATTATCGAGGATATATGAAGGTGCAGCATGTGTAATTTTCATTAATTCTATCAACCCACATAACAAGAATCAAGACAATGCCTTGTTGATTAAATTTTCCCATAATTCTGTGACCTTTCTCCATTGATCGGATTGCTGTTCATTTCTGTATAACATCCGTTCATAATGATGGGTCAATACTTTCATATCATTGGTCTGGAAATGCCTGTCAACATCATTGGCATATTCACGTAACGTCTGGTTCGGCTTCCGCTTCAGCCCTTTATTATCAAGAACTTTCAACAGATAATGGTAGGCATTTTGATAAGTAGCCGGATCTTCACTTTGCTTGTATCGTCGTTTCAAAAAGGCGGACATCCAACGGAATCGGGTCACATACAAAACAATAGCTATCCCTGCTAAAGCTACCGCTAAACCAATATAATTCCAGAAGTTACCTCCCTCTTCCGAAGCACCACCACTTTCATCAGAATCAAAATCTTCCTCTATTTCCTGCTTCTGATTAGGCGATTCCGTTTCTGGTGTGTCCGTTTCTTCGGAATTATCTTCCTCAGAACTGCTGTCTAAATCGTCAGTATCTACATAAAAGTCTGTCGGGTTGGAGAACCCTTTGGTGGGTTCAAATGGTACCCAGCCGATTCCAGGAAAATGTACTTCCACCCAGGAATGGGCATTATTATTTGTCACCTGGTATAAGTTATAGGAATCCCCGTCCTGCAGTTCGATATCCGTATCTTCCAGTTCACCGCCGGTAAAACCTTTCACCCATCGAGCCGGAATGCCGACAGAACGAAGCATGACTACCATCGATGTCGAGAAGTTATCACAGTATCCTTGCTGTGTTTCGAACAAGAACTGATCCACATAGTCATCGCTCTCTCCCGGAACAGCTACATCTTCGGTATTATATTCGAAGCCACTCGTTGAAAAGTAATTTTCCACTTCTTTTACCCGATCATAACGATTGTCTTCATCTTTAATAATCTGCTCGGTCAAATTCCCGACCCTTCCTGGCAGATCATCAGGAAGCTGCAAGTATTCATCACGGATTTCCCGGGGGTCGTCGTCGCCCGCTTCTCGTAATTGATCATATTCATAGGAAGGGACATCGATGTGCATCCGGTAGCCGGGGATTTGACGGGCTTTCTGATTAACTTGCGTTTCTACTTCGCCCGTTGGCTGATGAACAAGAAATTGAAACTGTTCAGGATAAGATACAACCTCTGCTGCACCATACGGATAAACCAGTTTATTCAGTTGCACGTCATCATTGAAATTTACAAGGGTGTATTGTTCTTCTGTTTCCACTTCATCGGTAAAGGTTCTAATCCCCAGGTCGCCACCATTAGCCACCCGGATATCCTCTTCCATAGTATCCTCCCATCCCTTACCGGTATAATGGTTCTTCGATTCTACCCGCCAATAACTTTCTTTCTTGGCAGCCACTCGAAAAACCGGTGTGTCGTCCCGCATGAACGCACCGCCAAGCTCGGAGTCATTTTCACCATAGCCGATTTTCTGAATACTTCCACCACCTGGTCCGTTGCCGCCAGAGTCACCTACAGCACTTTCAATATATGGGACAGGATCCGCCCATTGCGGTCCGGGCTTCGGGGACGCATATCCGATAGCGGTCGAAAACAAGACGATTGCCGCCATCGGAAGAATCCAACGGTGAATACGCTTCATACCCCCGAAAGAAATTCCCTCTTTCTCCATTTCTCTCGAAAAACTGGATACCCCCAGGGCGATCATAGCAATAATGAAGGTTCGGACGATTGCCCACTGCCCGTTGTATTCCGTAAACGTATCCATGATTGTGATGACAAAGAATGTCATCAGTACAAACAGAAAAATACGTTTGGCAATGACAAACCAGAAATACAGCAAATAGCTCATCAGCCAAAGCAGAACAAGGAATAAGAAGCTTCGGAAGAACGCCGTCATTTCTCCCCATTGCTGGGCCAAAATTAGATCGATATTATATGCGAACTGCTGATAAATAATCAGGAACCATTCTTTACTAAATAATCGCTCATACAGGAACAGCCCATCTAAAATAAAAACAAGCCCCAGCATCTTCAAAGGCATCGACAGCCACCAGCTGACCTGTAAAAAAGAAATGAAGAAGCTAAAGGCTGCAAAAATAATGAAAACCGTAATGTTCTGCGTGTCCGTAACTTTCTCTAGCGGCCTCATCCATTCCCAAAACAACAGAAACCCACAGATATACAGAATCAGCTGATAATAAAATTGTTGTCGGTTTTCTCCTCTCATGCCTTCACCTCGAATTCTTTCTTACTCAGCTCAGCTTCTGCCAACACGTTCACCATGATCCCCCGGTAATCCAATTGTTTTAACAATGTCCGTACTTCGGGCGTCAACCGGTTGGAAGGAGCAATGAAAAATAAAATCACCCGCTTCGCTTTATGCTGCATTTGAATGAGCGCTTCCAGCAAACCTTCATCCATGCTCGTTGTCACTACCATCGTAATCAGCCCTGCCGGAAGCTTGTGCCGTTCCTGCGCTAATTGCTTGGAAAATGTTTGATGTTCCGCCGGCATGATGGTGGAAAGGTGCCGCCGGATATTATCCATCTGCGCTTTGTTCAACTGGAATGAGAACGAAGCCGTACGATCCGCTAATGTTTTCAGCATTAATTGTGATGATTTCTGTTGCAGCTTGGCCAGCAGCGAGTCGGTCAATTCGACAGCACCTTCAAAAGCAATCATATTCCGCGAGGCATGGCTGCCGGCATCAAGTACCACCAGCATATCGATGCTTTTCTCCTGTTCGAATTCTTTTGTCATAATCGCGTCTTTACGTGCCGTCGTCTTCCAATCAATCCACTGAAGACGGTCGCCAGGCATATATTCCCGAACACCAGCTACAATACTTGTATTATTATCGCTGAGAGATAACGAGGGACTGGCTCCCTGCTGATAGCTGTACGCCTGCTCTTTGAATTGCAGCTGGCGGCGATAAGGATAGGCTACCAACAGGTTATCCAGTTCGAACACGTGCTCTTTTTTTATGAATCCAAAAAAATCTCCTGTTCTGATTCGTAACGCCCGTAAATGATGTTCCCCTCGCGGGATATGATCGAGTTCATAGCGGTAATGGATGGAGCGTTGAAACCACGGGAAAGCGACTCGTTTCATCACTCTTTCCATCTGCATGTTCTCCGGGTTGTTCATCCACTTGAACTTCTCCAGGTGCGTATCTCTTTTTGCTAACGACACAGGAAAATATTCTTCGAGTACACAATAAAAAAGCGGGAAAGGCATCCGCCGTTTCAACGTAACTTCGACATCCACAGATTCTCCCGCTTGCACAATCCGTTTGGATAACTGCCGGGAAGCTTTCCAATTATCAAGCGGATAGAGCAGAAGCAGCAGCATATAGATCAGAAAGGGGAGAAACGCAGCAAACAAAAACCAGCTGACAAAGCCTCCCTGAAACATGGCATAAGAAAAAATCACTGCGAACAGCAGCACAATCAACGATAGCTTAAGCGAAAAGCTTACCCAGCGCTTCATTCATGCCTGTTCCTTTGCACAGGGATAGAAATATGCTCCAGAATTTCTTGAGTAATCCCTTCTGCTGTGTATCCTTCAAATTTCGCTTCAGAGGTCAAAATAATCCGGTGCGGCATGACGAATGGTGCCAGGTATTTGATATCATCGGGAATGACATAATCTCTATCCTGGATGAACGCATAGGCCTTCGCAGCTCTCATCAAGGAGATCGAGCCACGAGGGCTGACCCCAAGATAGACACTATCATGGTCCCGCGTCGCTGCCACAACATCCACAATATAATGACGGATCGTATCATCGACATAGACCTCTTTCACACTGTTTTGAATATCGAGAAGCTCGTCTTTTGTCATCACATCCCGTATTTTCGTTAACGGATGGTCACCGGAAGTACGGCTAAGCATTTCTCGTTCCTCCTGAGCAGTCGGATAACCCATATTCAACTTCAGCAGGAACCGGTCCAACTGCGCTTCCGGCAATGGATAAGTACCTTCATATTCAATCGGATTCTGCGTCGCCATGACAAAGAAAGGTTCCTTCAATGGCACCGGCGAACCTTCGACCGTTATACTGGACTCTTCCATACCTTCCAGCAGGGCAGACTGAGTCTTCGGTGAAGTCCGGTTGATCTCATCAGCCAGAACGACATTCCCTAAAATCGGCCCCGGCCGGAATTCAAACGCCATTTCTTTCGGGTTATAAATGGAAACACCTGTCACATCAGATGGCAGTAAATCAGGTGTAAACTGAATCCGCTTAAATTCACAATCCAGTGATTTTGCAATCGCCCGTACCAGCATTGTCTTTCCGACACCTGGCACATCTTCTAACAGGACATGGCCCTTCGCCAACAGCGCTACCATACTAAGGAGGGTGACCTCCTCTTTTCCTACCATTACTTTATTCACATTTTTCATTACTTCCGATATTTTTGGTTCGTATAAGGACAGTTGCTGGGTCATTTGTCGACTCCTCTCACCTTCTATAACTCCTGGAAATTTAAATTTTCCGTATATTTCAACTATACTATATCCTGACTCATGGGACAAAAAGCACCACTCGAATGTCGATCTATCAAAATACCTTTTAACAGAGGGATTCTTCTATTGATTTGCTTCATAAGGAGAGAACGGGATAATATTGTTATTATTTTATTTACCAGAATGTGAGATTCTGTCCTGTCGCAGCACTCTTCTAACTTAACGCGCTGACATTTTTATAACCTTTTCAAAACAAAGCCATCCGTTATATTATTAGGGTAATCAGAGCATACGTAATTCCATTATTCAGAAAGGAGAGAACTGGGTGAGTGTAAAATCCACGATCTACAAAGTGCTGCGGATTTGGAACGATGTCGATGCGGTCAGGAAAGGAAAAATCGGACGCAGAGTCGGAAGAAGGGCAGCAGGAAAAGCGACCGGAAAAATTATGCGGAAGTTATTTAAATGACGCCAGAGAAGCTTCTTTTTCACAAGAGAAGCTTCTCTTTTTGTTTACATTTTTTATGAAAAGCGTTAAACTAAAGCAATAAATTACTTAGCTAGGTAAATATTTGAGGTGAATCCATTGATTAATACCGAAACCCGCGAATTATTTCATCTATTGAACCAACGGGTAAGGCTAATCACAAAAGAAGTAAACAACGTATTGAGCGACCATGGGTTATACCACTCCCAATGGTCCATTATTTTTTGTCTGGATCAATTCGGCCCGATGACGCAAACAGCAATTTGGAAGTATTTGAACGTGGAAGCCCCTACAGTCACTCGCACGTTATCACGAATGGAAAAGAACGGCTGGATTATAAGAAAGCAAGGTGAGGATAAGCGGGAGCGCGTCATCGAAATGACGGACGCCGCTAAACAAAAGTTTACAGCTGTCAATGAAGCGGTCGATCAAATTGAAAAGGAAATGGCACATCCGCTTTCCAGCGAGGAAATCCAACACTTAAAACATTTACTAAGGAAATTAGGTGCCACCGAAGGAGAGTAATGCATCATGGAACAAAGAAAGCGAGAACCGATTTGGACGAAGAGTTTCATCAGTATCTCATTGACACAATTCACGGTCTTCCTGGTTTTTTACGCCCTTTTGACCACCCTGCCTATTTATGTGATTCAGGATATGAACGGAACAGAAGCCCAAGGCGGCTTGACGGTCACTGCCATGTTAGTAGCAGCTATTCTCATCCGGCCTTTTTCAGGGAAGCTAATAGATGTAATCGGCAAAAGGAAGACATTATTCGTCAGCATTATGGTGTTTACAATGACTACCTTCCTTTATATAGGAATCACAGAATTTATACCTTTGTTATGGCTGCGACTATTCCACGGCTTGTCATTCGGCCTGTTCACTACGGTGAGCGGAGCTATCGCTGCCGATGTTGTCCCAGAGTCACGCCGAGGGGAAGGTATCGGATATTTCGCTATGGCTATGAACCTAGCCGTCGTTGTCGGCCCATTTATCGGGCTGTCGGTCCTACAGTTTGCCCCATTCCAAGTGCTTTTTATCCTGTTAAGTATATTTATGATCAGCGGGGCTCTATCTGCTTTTCTGGTTAAGGTACCTCAGGCAACCGAAGCGATCCGGAAAACGGGCACGTTTAAATTATCTCTGCATGATTTGATCGAGACAAAGGCAGTGCCGATCGCTTTGATCAGCAGCCTGGCTGCATTATCCTATTCGAGCATCCTTTCATTCCTGCCCGTTTATGCTGATGCAACCGGGCTATCATCAGCTGCCAGCTATTTCTTCCTCGTTTTCGCGATGGCCATGCTGCTCTCACGGCCATATTTAGGAAGGGCCTATGACATCAAGGGACCGAAGTTTGTCATTATCCCGTGTTTATTCATCTTCGCTTTCGGACTGGTATTTATCAGCTTCACAAGTACGGCCTGGATGCTGCTCGTTTCCGCAGCTATAATAGGGCTCGGCTATGGGACACTGCTGCCAGGCTTCCAGACTATGGCTGTCCAATCAGCGCCAATTACTCGAAGCGGACACTCGACCGCTACCTTCTTCATGTTCTATGATACTGGAATCGCTGCCGGTTCCTTCATTTGGGGATTAGTGGTAGCAAAAGCAGGATTCCAGCAATTATATCTTATCAGCGCTGTAGTCGTACTCGTGTTAATCGGCCTTTTCTATACGTACCAGGCCAAGCGCCAGCCCAAATATGCAGCTAAGAACCACCCAGTATAATCCCGCATTTATTAAGAACTGTTATCTAATAAATGTGGCGTGTGTCTACTAAACTAATAGAAATGTCCATTTAACAGTTAAAGTTTCCAGCATGCTTCAGGATTGTCTCGTAAAATTTGCATTTCATAGAAATAGCGTTGACGTGTCGCCTATCCGGGAGGACTACGCCAATGCTATTTTTATAATGAAACTGCAAACTCAGGTCCGCTTTGATTTTTCAATAATATGTTCCAGCCCGGCATGGGCATTCCGGAACGTGGCGAGTTCACTATCCAGATACTCAAAACTCATGGCCAGCTGAGGCGTGATGCCGACAAGGATGCACTCCGTGCCAACGAGCGTCAAGGTTTCCGTCAACTGCTGAACCTGGTGGCTGATGCCTTCATCAAACGTGTGAATACCACTTAAATCGATTAAAGCATGCTCAATATCCGCAGATGCACATTCTTTCAAAACAAACGAAGTCAAGCGTTCGGAACGCTCTCGATCAAAAGTACCGATTAATGGCACTGCTATCGTTTTATCCCAAACCTTGATCAGTGGCGTCGAGAGCTCCTCGATCAGCTTGTCTTTCCTTCTTTCCTCTTCCGCTTTTGTCGTCACATCCATCAGCATGACCACATAGCCGTCCACCTCACCTGCTTCATCCTGAACAGGCGTAATTACAATATCTGCGACAAATTGATTACGGATATTGATACGGGCGCGATGCGTCTCAGTCAAGTTCACCATTTTCTCCTGCTGATAGGCGGGGTTTTTGTGAAAATGATCCATATTCATTCCGATGAAATCTTCAGCACGATCCAAATTAAACAACGGGGCGATTGCGGCGAACAGCTTTACAGCATTCTTATTCAACCACTTCACATCATAATTTGTATCTGCAATTAATACATTTTCTCCAATACTGTTTAATGTATCCAACAATGATAGCTTTCCAGGGATTTCACCAACATAACTCATTTTTTTCACCTATCCTACTTTATGTTTATGTCACAATTTTATAGCACTCAGGCAACCTTTCATAAGAAAAAGCCTGAACCCAGCACAGGACTGAGTCAGACTTCTTTCTATAGATTATTGTTGTTATTATTTCGATGATTCAATTACTTTGTATTTTCCCGGACCTACTACGGTATGGGTGTGCTCGAACCCTGTATCTTCCAGGTTCTCCATCACACTAAGGTCCACCATAACACAACGCTGGCAGGAAGATGTAACTACCTTCCCTTTCGCGTCAACACCATTCAATTTAAATGAAATTATATCTCCAATATTTGCTTCGTGACCTTCTGGAGTTTCCATAGCTAACATCCTTTCCATCAATAATGAGTATGATGTTTTCTGACATTATAACAAATTTATAGAAAATTTCCATCTTTTTGATATGTCGGGGGGTGATTGCAGCAGAATAAACTTCATCCCAAACAGACACCACTCTAATTCCTATAAAAATCTCTCACCTGCGAATGGATGAGAGATTTTTTATAAGTTTTATGGTTTTCGTATATTATGCTTCCACGCCTGGTCTTTATCAATCATCCGCTTAGCTGCATAAATCAGCAGGAATTGCAGGGCAATGATTGGAAGCCCCATCAGACCGGAAATAACCTCAAGTGGAGCAAGTCCGCCAATACGCATCAGAACAAGCGCAAGCCCGGTAATAACTGCCGCTATGATTATACGCAGTGTTTTGGGAGGCTCGAACTTACTCATATCCCTGGTACTGGTATAAGCCGCTACCGTATAGGTGGTGGAATCCAGAGTGGTCGTCAGGAAGATAAGCGCAACGATAATGAAGATGACAATCGCCATACTGCCTAATGGCAGTGTGTTCAGTATTTCCGGGATTGCCGCCATCCTTTCTTCATTCTCGACAAACTCCAGAATACCCAGGTCGCCTTCTAAATATCTGTTGACCCCGAGACCACCCAGTACCCCGGTAGCAATCCAGGAGATCAAGGTAGGTGCCAACAAGTATGTCAAAATCATTTCTTTAATAGTACGTCCCCTGGAAATCTTAGCAGCGAAGACACTATGGAGCATCGCCCACGTCGCACTGTAAGCAAACCAGAAGACGGTGTTACTCTGAACGTGAGAAGCAGAACCTTCATACACGGATTCTGTGTTCAAAGAAAAGTTCAGATAGTTGGATAAGAGAAAATTAAGACTATCCGAGAAGTAATTCAGGATAAATACGCCCGGACCAGCTATCAGAATAAAGATAGCAAACAGACCGGCTAACCACATATTCCAGGTACTCAATCGTTTAATCCCCTTCTCAATTCCTAAGTAGGCACTTAGTGAGAACAGGAATACCCAAATGATAGTGACGATGATCGTCATCGTAAATGTAACGTCCATATTAAGCAGACTGGATAAATTATGGGTAATGATTGGTGCACCCAGCCCTAATGTTACAGCAGCACCAGCCAGAATACTGATCAGAAATAAGATATCAAGAAATTTACCGCCGATACCGTCCGTAAACTTGTCACCGAAAATATCCCGGCAAGCCTCGGAAATCCTCATCAACGGACGCTTCTTTACGTGCAGGATATAAGCCATCGCCGGTGCGGCCATTACGAATATCGCAAATACCTGGAAACCCCACAAAAACATACTGTAGGAGTTACCCCATAGCAGCGCTTCTGCTGATCCAGGATCCACACCTGCAGGCGGGTCGTTTGCTACAGATGTCCATTGCAGCATCCCCGTCCGCATAATAGTGGACCCAACACCCATTGCTATCAAAATGGATGCATATTCAAACAGGCTGAACCGTGGTTTTTCGTTCGGATCTCCCAGTACCACTTGTCCATATTTGGAAAAAGATAGATAAAGTCCTGCGACAACCAGAATGATGCCATACCAGAGATATCCCCAGCTGAACACTTCTACAATATAATCAAAGATAGCATTTAGTAGTTCCAAGGACTCTTTTTCATATAAGGCAAATGGAATACTGATCGCTATGATAATTAACAAGGATGGTACAAATATCGAGTAGTCAATCAGCTTCTTTTTATTCATCGAATCCTCCTCTATTTTTCTCTCGCCTCGTAATGGTTCCCCTTTCCCATTACCCCAAAACTATAAATTATAACGAACTTCGAAATAAGTGACCTTCCTATTTAATTCCATATTTCCAATCCAAAAAATAGAAGAATAACAGTCTAATACCTTTGCAAACATAGCTAATTTTGATTAAATAAAATTAACTATCCAACAAGACAGACAAAATACCTGAACAAAGGATCGTGATCTGGCAGATGTTATATATTTGGGATATTGAAACGATCATCGAGCAGACCAAAAATGAAAACCAATTAGACATCCACTCTGAAGCGAACAACCAGCTCTCATCACCCATGAGTTTCAACGTATCGACCAATACACTTACATTCAATTACCTGGAAGTGAACGGTTATATCAGTAAAATGAAAATTAAAGAATCCGATGAAAATCTGGTGAAAATTATGATCTATCACGAACTCGGCTATTATCTTACGTTCAAAAAACATAAGCATGACTTACGGACACTGATGTATGGGGAAGATGAAGAAGTAGAAGCATTAAAGAATGAAATTGAAACAAATGCGTGGGAATATGGCAGAACCCTGGCTCCTGAAGAATTGCTTGATTCCTATGATAAAGTCAGAGAACTAGACGCAAGGCTGCTCAAAGGTTTATAAACCAAAAAAACCTCTCAGCACCCAACCGGGTTTGAGAGGCTTTTTTAATCAAAATTCTTTCTTTATTAACTTTTTAATGCCGGCAATATTAATCCCCTGTTCGATAAGCAGTTTCACTTCTTTCAACTGCTGAATGTCGTTCAACGAGTAAACACGCTGATTGCCTTCATTTCGATTCGGTTTGATTAATCCATGCTCTTCGTAATAACGTATTTGCCTTGCCGTTAATTTCGTAGCATTCTTCACCACACTGATCGGAAACGTCTGGACATGATGAGGAATATCATCACTCACATCCCCTCCCCTCCCTCATTTTAATTTGGCAATATGGGCATACACATCGTTCAAGTGGTCGTAGCCTAACCTTTTGATATGGTGAATGCTTTCCGTCCATAAATGCGCCGTTGCAAGTGCATCATACAAGGCATGGTGTCTTTGATGATTGCAAATACCATAGTGCTCACAATAGTCATCAAGGGTAAATAAATCGGAATCAGGCTCCACAATCTTTGTCAGGAATGATGTATCAATAATGCGATGCTGAAAATCGGATTTCAATGCAGTCCAGTTCGCTTGCTTCATGAATTGCTTCTCATGGCTGGAATGATGAGCGACGAGCGTATCACTTTTCACAAATTGATAAAAGTTCTTTAACACGTCAGGCAGCAGAGGCGCTCCTTTCAACTGTTCCACCGTAATGCCTGTCAGTTTTTGAACTTCTTCTGAAGGCTCGGCGTCACTACGAATGGCGGAATAAAACGTCTCTTCTAACATTCGCTCACCTTGTACCTTCACTGCTCCGATTGACAACATACGATCTCCTTTATAAGGGTAAAACCCGGTTGTTTCAATATCAAAAACAACGACACTTAATTCATCAAATGGGGTATTCAGTACATCCTGTTTTTTTATCTCCCGGTGGAGGTTCCTTATATAAGCAAGCTGTCCAGGGTCGGCTACAGAGGCAGAAGCGTCCGGATGAAGACGGCCTGACACTTGTCTGATGAATTGCAGCATGTGATTCATGACCATGCCGAACACTCATTATCTATCACTTTCTTTATCTCAGAAAAAAGCTCATAGCCTTTCTTCATTAGTAACTTAAGCTCCTTCTTATCCTCTTTCGTCAACTGTGCCATAGCAATCAGATGCGCTTCGTCATAGCTTACTACGTCTTGCTGAAAACGAAGTCGAAAATCCAACAGTTTCATGAAATAATCCTCAAAGCGATGCATCGATGGATAGTCAGCTTTTATTTCTTTGAATCTCGTTAACGTAGAAGGAGCTAATATGCCTTCTTTGAAGGCGAGCAGCCTCATAGCATTGACATAAGGAAAGAAAGCGGTCTGCTTCACATGAAGTTTACCCGATTGCTCCCCGTGCGCCCCCGGAAGCAATTGACCGAAAACACCGACTCCTTTTTTAATGAAATCTACATTTTCTACTAATCGGATAAACAATTCCGGGCGGGCATGAATGATTCTCAAAGCTTCCCGTTTGATTTCTTCAAGAAAACTATCTTCACCAATCAATACCCGGGAATCAAAAAAAGTAGAAAAGTGACGCAGCGATGTCCAGTTCGCTTCGGTCAGCCAATCGTTCACCTGCTGGTTCCAGTTGCTTAGAGATTGGCACCACAATGGATTAGACGCCATTACCTTGCCGTCACAGCGCTGATAACCGACTACTTCCAAGCCCACCGTTATTTCTAATCCTAAAGTTAAAAAGTAGTCTTCGAACCCCTGACTCCCAGCAAAAATAATGCCGTGGTCCTGATCACTAAACACCGACTGTTCAAACCTTCCTGCACTCCCCATTAAAAAGAAGGCAAAGGGAGCAGGAGGATTCCCCCGCTCTCTTTGCACGTAATCCAAAGCACATTTCACAGTTGCTGTGATGACTTCATCGTGAAAACTATTCAGCTTGTCATGATCAGTTGAAACGTCTTTTATATATGTTTGCCGCCAATCTCTGATTTCTTCGTAGCTATTCAAGGTAGACCCCTCCGTTCCAACTAATCGTTCCATTGATTATGCACCCTTTTGTTTTTCCGGATGAGGAATGTTTTCCGGATAGCCATAGCCTCCGTGTTCACTCAAGTCAAGACCGACAATCTCTTCTTCTTCTGATACACGGATACCGCCCATCACTTTATCCATTACTTTCAAGATAATAAATGCTACAACGAAGGCGTATAGACCACTTGCCACAACCCCCACCGTCTGCACGCCTAATTGGGTAAAACCGCCGCCATAGAATAATCCTGCTTGACCCCACCCGATTTCTGTCGAGAAGGCAGGTACGGCGAATAATCCATTAGCAAGCGTTCCCCAGACACCAACGGTACCGTGGACGGATAAAGCAAAAATCGGATCATCAATTTTCGCTCGATCAAACAACTTCATACTGTAGACGACAATCACCCCGCCAATAAGACCGATGATCACCGCTGCCCATGGTGCAACAAAACCGGCAGGAGCGGTTATGGCAACAAGTCCTGCTAACGCGCCATTTAAAGTCGTCGGAACGTCCGCTTTACCAGTCCATACATAGGCAACCAGCATCGCCGAAACGGCGCCAGCCGCAGCTGCTAATTGTGTATTCAGCATGACAAACCCGAAGAATGCATCTGCTACTTCAAATGTACTTGCCCCATTGAAACCGAACCAGCCCACCCACAGCAGCAATACACCAAGCGCTGTATATACCTGGTTATGACCGGCAAGATCATTGGAAGAACCATCTTTGTTATACTTTCCGATACGAGGCTTCAAAACAATGGTTGCGGCAAGAGCAGCCATCGCCCCCGTCAAGTGAACAACTGTCGAACCAGCAAAGTCCTGCTTCCCATGGTCAGCTAACCAGCCGCCGCCCCAGATCCAATGAGCTACAACCGGATAGATGACAGCCGAAAATAGTACGGCGAAAATAACATAAGCTGATAATTTCGCGCGTTCCGCAAATCCACCGAACGCAATCGTCATAGCCACTAGCGCAAACATCATCTGGAACATGAAATCCACCGCTGGAGATAGCCCTTCGCCACTGAAGGAAGCATCGCCATAGAAGAAATCCGATAGACCTATAAAGCCATTACCTTCTCCATAAATGAATCCCCATCCGATCGCCCAAAACATTAATGATCCGATTCCAGCGGTGAAAATGGTTTTACCGGCAATATGGCCGGCGTTTTTCATTCGGGTAGATCCGGCCTCCAGCAAAATGAATCCTCCCAGCATGAGAAATACTAAAAATGTACCGATAATCACCCACAAATTATCCATCAAAACTGTTTCCATTTAATCCTCTCCCTTTCATGTTAGTTTTTGTAACATTAAATGTTAGTTATTAAGTTACTATGGATGAAAGGGCGTCACAATTGATTTGTCAGATTATCTAACAAGGTTTCTGAAAATTCATTCTTCCCATAAAAGCAGGGAAGGAAAACCACTCGCTTTTTAGCACTATCTAATTAAAGGGAACTGAAAAATACGTCTTGGGGCTTAGGAACATTTACACCAAAAGACGTTATTTATTTTCTTTCTAAGCGCTATAATGTAGGTAGATGGTTAAGGGGGGCGATGGTTATGAAAAGGGTGGTTTTATTCTCTGTTGCGGTGATGGCCGGATTGGTTTTGTTGTTTACGGGATACCAGATGGCAGGTGCTAAACAGGGAAAAAGTAAGGAAGTGGTCGAACGGGATGATGCGGAATTTTTATCAGTAGATTTGGATATGGGTGTCGGAAGTCTCGAGGTTTCTCCTGGTTCTAAAGAATGGATGGAAGCTCAATTCGAATATGATCATTCCCGAAAAGAACCCGTGGTCACCTATAAACGAAGTGGCACAGAAGGGCATTTAGAAATCAGCGAGAAACGAAGATGGTTTCAGGTAAGCATCTTCGGATTCAACAAGAAAAGTGATTGGAATATCCAACTGAACGAAGAGATCCCAACTGAACTGGAGGTCGAGACTGGTGTCTCCGACTCCAGCTTGGATTTACGAGGGTTGAACTTAACCGACTTGGATATCGACACAGGCGTAGGAGATGTGACCTTAGACCTCTCCGGAGAAAGAAAAGAAAGCTTTGATGTCTCAATCGATTCTGGGGTCGGGGATACCAAAGTATACCTGCCTGAGGGAATCGGAGTAAAAATAAAGATTGATAACGGAGTTGGGAATTTGAATATCAAGGACTTCATCACCAAAGGCGACGATACCTTTGTAAATGAAGCTTACGAAAATGGAGCGGACGTCATCATGGAGGTTGATATTGATATGGGCGTTGGGGATATTACGATAGAGAAAAAGTAAGAAAAAAGGACTGCCATTTAAAGAGCAGCCCCCTCCTTCGCAGCCTCGCAAAAGATAAAAAACAAATATAAGTTCAAGTATTAGCGAAGCGGCTCTTGGTCTTAGTGATCACAGAGCTTTTTTACTTTGCCATGCTCGTATCCAACACAGTAATTTTCCGGCTCCCACTGATCAAGCTTCGTAACCGTGAATCCTCTTTTCTTGCTCGCCAAATGATTTGGGAAAAATTCTTCGGAGTGAAATCATAGGTATCGATCAGATATTGCTCAAACGCTTCGTGGTCCACCTGGTTATTATGTTCCTTCGCAAAATCAATCAATATCCGTGTCAGTTCCTTATAACTCATTCGCTTCGTTCCATCCTCGGAAACTGCTTCGGGATCTGTGGGGAGAATATAATCATTTTTTGCCGCTGCGTTTGGTAACGGACTTTTCTTTTGGCGCACCGTTTTTTCTTTCCCATTGTCTGCCGGCACATCCAGGTTAATATCCTTCCATCCGCTATCATTCTTCCCTAACTCCGCTATAACAGCAGAAGGATCGCCATTTTCCCTTTTCTCCTCTAACCGTTCAAGTCGAGCGATAAGTTCCTGCTGCTCTTTGGTAAGCTGGTTCAACATTTCCCGGAGCTGCTTCTTCTCCTCCTGAATATCCTCCAGGCGCATGTAGATCGCTTTACTCAGCATAGACATGGCAGAGTACCCTCCTTTGATAGGAATGATTATAGTTATAATAGCATACGAAAAAGGCAGGTTATTAGATAACTGCCCGCCTTGACAAAAAATGATAGAAAAGTTGCTGTTGATAGGAAGGGCTTAAGTAGGGGGAATTTTCTTTATACGCTTCTCCCTAGCTCACAACCTCAGTAGAAATGTTTTGGAATTAACTAGACAGTGACTGCTGTTTACTAGAAGATAATCTCGCTTACTAGAAACAACTGGTGTTCGACGGTTAAGGGAACAACCTCGGGAATTCGAATCTAAGAAAGCAGTTTATATCAGGGTAAAAAGTGAGTTCACCAAGACTTCTATCCTCTATATTTAATCGTTAACCCTTTTAAGAAATTCCGTGCGTACTTATCACCGCACTCTTTATAATTTTTGTGCCCTTCTTTTCTTAATAACGCACTTAATTCCCCTTTTGTTATCGTCACTCCAGCTTCATCTAAAATCTCTATGATATCCTCACTTGTTAACTTCAATGCTATTTTCACTTTTTTCAGCATCACGTTATTCACGCTAGCATGATTTTTAATGGACCTGTCTGGTTTATTAGGCTGTCCGGGTTTTGTTTCTTGTGGACCTCTTTTGAACGTAATCAAGCCATTTAAAAATGACTCCAACATACTATTTGTGCATTTTATATGATCATCATTCTCCGAGGCGTTCTCATCTTCCTCCTCGTAACTGTCGTCTGACTTGGTGAGTATCTTTGCCACTTCTTCTTTTGTAAAGTCCTCTCCCCCAAGATTAAATATCTCTACCATATCCTGATCTTTTATATCTAACGCATACCTTAATCGAATTAATATATCATTGTTATCCATTTAGAAACCTCCAATAAAATTACATAATTAACAGCATACCTTCATCATAAGGGCTACCAAGAGACCTTCAGATTTTATATAATTTTTCCGCTTCCGGCTCCGTGTTTTATTTGTTCCCATTCCTCATTCATATATGTCTGCGTTCATTCAGTCGATTCCTATTATACTTTAAAAGATCTCAAGCACCAATGAAGGATATTTTTACTAAGGATTTTATATCAATTTATAACAAAAGATAACGGAAAGAAGGAGGGTATCAAATGAAACGAAAATCATTAAGAGATGGTGCATTAACAAACAATCAGACACCTACAGAAAGCCTGCCTGAAAGAGAAAGCAAGGAAACATTTACAGATGTAGATGCTGCAAGAGCCCAGGAACGAGCAAGAATTGCTGACCGAGAAGAACTTGAAGGGAAAAAATAATATTAGAAAAACTTGGCTTATCGCCAAAATTTTTAAAGTAAAAAATAAAAGCAGGAACCCTTTACCGGTTACCTGCTTCTTCTTTTAACACTAGTTTTGCGACAGCTTCTACGTGGTGGGTCTGGGGGAACATGTCCACCGGCTGAATACCTTCTACCTTATATCCATTCTTCGTCAGGTACTTCATATCCCGTGCCTGTGTCTCAGGGTTACACGATACATAGATTACCCGCTTTGGCTTCAGCTTCACTACACTGGATAAGAACGCTTCGTCACTCCCGCTTCGCGGCGGGTCCATAATTACCACATCGGCTTTCTCCCCACGCGCTGCCATCTGTACCATGAACTCTCCGGCATCTCCCTGATAGAACCTGGCATTCTTTATGCCGTTGCGTTTGGAATTGCGGATCGCATCACGGACGGCATCTTTATTCAGCTCTACACCAATTACCTTCCCTGCTTTTTGGCTGGCGATCAGACTGATGGTACCAATTCCGCAATATGCATCTATTACAGTTTCCTTACCCGTCAGCTCTGCCATTTCTATGGCCTTTCCATATAACTTTTCGGTCTGAACAGGGTTGATCTGATAAAAGGATTTCGCCGAGATTTCAAACTTAAGTCCAAAGAGAGTGTCCGTAATCGTCCCCTTGCCGAACAACACTTTTTCCTGATCGCCCAGGACCATACTGGTGTCCCGGTTATTGACGTTCATCAGGAGGGTCGTAATCTCCGGGTGAGCCTTTCGAAGAGCTTTCACAAAATTATTCTTGCCTTTGAACACCGGTGACGCCACTACCAGCACCACCATGATTTCACCGCTGACTTTGCCGACTTTCACCAATACGTGCCTTAGGAACCCTTGCCCAGTATCTTCGTTGTACGGCTGCATTTTAGAGTTTTGAAGGATGCCCCTGATCGTATGCACGATTTCGTCCGCTTTCGGATCATGAATGAGACATCGTTCCATCGGTATGATCTGATGCGTGTGCTGGGCGTACAGCCCGCCAATTACCTGACGATTCTGATTCAGTCCGAACGTCGTATGGCTCTTGTTCCGGTAATCATACGGATGGTCCATGGTCATAATCGCTTCCGGCTTACCGAACGGCTTCATGAGCGCATCTACCGTTTCCTGCTTGAAACGCATTTGCTTCTCTTCATTCATATGCTGAAGCTGACATCCCCCGCACTGATAATAATACTCGCACGGCGGGGTTACCCGGTCTTTCGAAGGGGTAACCACCTGCTTCAGCTCGGCGTTTACAAAGCCTCCTCTTTGAGACACGGTAACCTCAGCCGTTTCCCCAGGCAAGAGGTTCGCTACCTCCAACTGTTTACCTTCCCACTGGACAATGCCTTTGCCATCATTGGTAAGACCGGAACAGGTTACCTTCGCGGTTACCGTTTTCCGCTTACCTATAGGTTTACCACCCTTTTGACTTCCCCGCGAGAAGTTCTGTTTCTTGTCCTTCTTATCCTGGCGTTTTTTTCCTGAATCTCTATATCCTTTATTTTTTCGTTTATTCATAGGCACTTCCCATCTTTCTTTATCCTTGACACTCCATTATATACTAGCCACAGTTAGCAGTAAAACAACCAGTTAACATAAAAGAACTCCCCTCTTTTGGTGAAGTTCCCCATAAGATCACACCTACATAAAAATGGCCTGCCCCTACCACGTAGAGTGTGGTTGTTTCACAGGGACAGGCCTATCTTATTGATTTACATTTCTATTCCACGAGCGAAACTCTTCTTATCAGTGAGCATTATTCGGATACAGTACCTGCCTCAGCTGGATGTTCGCCATGACGATAGTAGTCAGCATCGATTGGATCCAGCGGCTTGCGTCCAAGGATAAGGTCCGCAGCCTTTTCCGCCAGCATCAGTACAGGTGCATGAATATTACCATTTGTAACGTAAGGCATAGCGGATGCGTCGACCACTCGTACATTGTCGAGACCGTGAACTTTCATCGAATTCGGGTCTACGACAGCCATCGGATCTGATTCCGGCCCCATTTTTGCCGTACAAGATGGATGAAGAGCCGTCTCCGCATCTTCTCTCACCCAATCCAGAATTTCCTCGTCTGTCTGAACAGTAGGACCAGGAGAGATTTCTCCGGCATTATAAGGTTTCATGGCTGGTTGAGACATGATTTCACGAGTAATTTTGATCGCTTCCACCCACTCGCGTTTGTCCTGTTCTGTAGAAAGATAGTTGTAGACCATGCTTGGGTGCTCTTTCGGATCTTTTGAACGTATCTTTAATGAACCGCGGGCATCGGAGTACATCGGCCCGATGTGCACTTGGAATCCATGATCCGTTGGCGCTTTTTGCCCATCGTACCGTACCGCCACCGGAAGGAAGTGGAACATCAAGTTCGGGTAGTCGACCTCATCGTTCGAGCGGACAAAACCTCCGCCTTCAAAATGGTTGGTCGCTGCCGGTCCCGTGCGTCCAAGCATCCACTGCAAACCGATCCAAGGCATGCGCGCTTTATTCAAGTTCGGCTGCTCGGAAACAGGAAGTGGACAAGCATGCTGGACATAAACTTCCAGGTGATCCTGAAGATTTTCCCCTACACCCGGAAGGTCGACGACCGGTTTAATACCAAGTGAGCGAAGGTGCTCGGCGTCTCCTACTCCTGATAGTTGAAGGAGCTGCGGCGTGTTGATGGCACCACCTGAGAGGATGACTTCACCGGCTTCCACTTGATGAATCTTTCCATTTCGCTTATACGTCAATCCTTTGGCTTTAGTGCCATCGAAGTCGATACTCGTAACGAAGGCACGGGTCTTCACTGTCAGGTTCTCCCGGTCCATGACCGGATGGAGATAAGCACGTGAAGCGGACAACCGCTGACCTTTGTATACATGCTTATCAAACGGTCCGAATCCCTCCTGGCGAAATCCGTTCACATCAGGGGTTCTTGAATAACCAGCTTCTACAGCTGAGTTAAAGAAAGCCTGGAATAAAGGATTTTTTGCAGGTCCTCGCTCCAACTTGATAGGTCCGTCGTGACCGCGAAGATCGTCATCCGGTGATTCTAGTGCGTTTTCCAATCGTTTGAAATATGGAAGACAGTGCGCAAAATTCCACGATTCCATCCCAGGGTCCGCTCCCCAGCGTTCATAGTCCTTAGGATTTCCGCGCTGATAAATCATGCCGTTGATGGAACTGGAGCCGCCCAGCACCTTCCCTCTGGCATGCTTAATACGCCGGCCATTCATATATGGCTCCGGGTCCGATTCGTATTTCCAGTCGTAGAGGCTTTTGCCGGATGGAAACGGCAAAGCTGCCGGCATTTGGATCAATAAGTCCCAGGAATAATCACTGCGCCCTGCCTCTAAAACAAGTACACTCTTTTTCCCATCTTCACTTAGACGGTTGCCGAGTACAGAACCCGCACTCCCGCCGCCAACGATTACAATATCATATGATTCAGTCATCTTCTGTTCCTCCTTGATGTCGAAGTTGAAACAAGGGCTTCAGGCATTAGAAACCCTTCTTCATTTATTTCTGGATTTTTTAATAGATTGTCAGCTTAGAACCAGTTCATCGGTTCAGGTTTCAGGTTTTGGAAGATATGTTTTGTTTCTGTATATTCCTCTATGCCCAGTCTGCCTAGTTCGCGACCAATACCAGACTGCTTATAACCGCCCCATGGTGCGTGTGGGAAGTAAAGGTTGAATTCATTAATCCAGACCGTACCCATACGCATCTTCGCGGCACATCGTTCCGCTTTTGCAATATCGTTTGTCCAAACGCCTCCAGCAAGTCCGTAGATCGAGTCATTGGCAAGCTTTACGGCTTCTTCTTCTTTTTTGAATTTCTCAACCGTGATAACTGGACCAAAAGCTTCCTCTTGTACAATGCTCATGGCTGTTGTGCAGTCGGTGAAAATCGTAGGTAAATAGAAAAATCCTTTTTCCAATTCAGGGTCGTCCGGGCGATTACCACCAACTGCTAATGTAGCCCCTTCTTCAACACCTGCTTCCACATACTTTTCGACTTTCGCAAGGTGTTCCGCTGAAATAAGCGGCCCCATTTGAGTTTCCTCATCAAACCCGCTTCCCAGCTTGAAGTTTTTCACCCGTTCCACAAGGGCGTTAACGAAATCATCGTGCATGCTCTCTTCTACAATCAATCTTGTACCAGCAGAACAGATTTGCCCAGCGTGAAAGAATACGCCATTTAATGCCTGGTCGACTGCTGTCTCAAAATCAGCATCAGCAAAGATGATGTTCGGGTTTTTCCCGCCAAGCTCCAGTGCGAGCTTCTTCACATTCACACTTGCCGCTTGCATGATTTTTTTCCCGGTAACAATGCCACCTGTAAAAGAAATAAGGTCTACATCCGTGTTACGGGACAGCTCTGCACCGACGGTATCACCTGCACCTAGAACCAGGTTGGCAACACCCGCAGGTAGTCCAGCCTCTTCCATCAGTTCAAATACTTTTATTGTAGTAAGTGGTGTGATTTCACTTGGCTTCATGATTAATGTATTTCCAGTCGCAAGGGCTGGAGCCAGTTTCCAGGACGCTTGAAGTAACGGGTAATTCCACGGTGTAATTTGCCCGCAAACACCAACCGGTTCATGAACCACTTTACTGATAGAGTCGGGCACCGGAGAATCGATCAGTTCCCCGCCATTTTTATCTGCAAGTTCTCCATAATAACGAAACACTCCGGCGATATCATCCATATCTCCGCGACTTTCT
This sequence comes from Thalassobacillus devorans, assembly GCF_011761345.1. Taxonomy (GTDB): domain Bacteria; phylum Bacillota; class Bacilli; order Bacillales; family Halobacillaceae; genus Thalassobacillus; species Thalassobacillus devorans. Next base: position 102,773 of record NZ_JAASRY010000005.1, on the reverse strand, counting down.
TCCATTGTTTTTCCAGTATCCAATGATTCTAAATGAGCCAGTTCCTCTTTATCTCTTTCAATCAGTTCAGCAATTTTCCTTACGACAGCTCCCCGCTCAGTCGCTGGGGTAGAAGCCCATTCTCCGTTATCAAATGCTTCTCTTGCTGCAGCAATGGCTGCTTTCGTATCGGATTCGTCGCCTTCCGGAACAACAGCTATGATTTCCTGGTTAAATGGATTGATAATATTACGCGTATTCTCTGAGTTCGCATTAACCCATTTACCATTAATGTATTGTTGTAGTTTTAAATCCAAATCTATCAACTCCATTTTCGAAGTAATTAAGTTTATTAAGAATTTATTTAACGTTTAAAACACTAACACGCCTTTTAAAGGTTGTCAAAAATACTTTCAAAACAAAAACTCCGAAAAGAATTAACAGGAACCGGAATGGTTATGATGAGTGATGTAGCGGGTATTTGCTTGAAAATAAATTAAAATTCCTATTTGACATTTCATCTGAAGACGTTAACATAAAGTTTGTACAAAATATTTAATTATTTTTTAATTTGGTTTACTTTAAACTGAAGGAGCGACCTTATGAGTGAATCCACGGAAAAATCAAGAATCAAAATAGAAGAAGCCAAAGATAAAGTTATTGGCGCCATTGCTGAGACAATGGATTTATACGGGGTAACACCAGCCGCAGCCAATTTATATGCAACGATGTACTTTGAAGATCAGATGACGCTTGATGAAATGCGTGAGGAACTGGGAATGAGTAAACCAAGCATGAGCACCAGTGTCCGCAGGCTCCAGGAAATAAAAATGGTGAAAAAAACATTTACACGGGGTTCCAGGAAACATACGTATGCAGCGGAAAAAAATTTCTTCCGTTCGTTTATGGCTTTCTATTGCCAGATGTGGGAACGCGAAGCAAAAATGAATTTGGATGCAATTGAAGAAGCGCAGGAAGATTTCATCGATGTTATAAAAGATTCCAGCAGCACACCAGAAATTGTTGCGCAAGCAAAGGGATACTATGATCAATTAGAAGAATCTAAAACCTACTATCATTGGCTGGAAGACTTAGTAGAAAGTATAAGAAGTGGTGAGATATTCGAATTCTTACCGAAAGATCAACAAGATTAAGCAGAGAAGCGATTATCAGGTAGTCTATGAAAAGACAGCGTCGACTACCTGGTTGTACCACTCTTTTTATTGAAAGAGTTGGCTTCTTCACGCATTTACGTTAAATAAATTCTTAATACATTTAACTTTTTGAATGTATTAAGGATTAATATATAAAATAAAAAGGGAGTTTTTCAACATGAGCAACTGGAAAAAAAGTCTTAGCTTTATTTTCGCCATTACAATGGTTGTTGTACTGACAGCATGCGGAAACACTAGTGGAGGATCAGGCAGTGACCAATCAGAGACAGAATCAAAAGAAAGTGATCAAGAAATAATCATTGGTCAAATTAGCTGGGCTGAAAATATTGCCATAACAAATATGTGGAAAGTGATTTTAGAAGAAAAAGGATATGACGTTAAATTAAACAATTTGAACATGGGTGCTACGATGAGTGCGTTAGATAGTGGTGATCTGGATGCCAGCCTAGAAATATGGCTTCCAGTTCAGGATGCTAATTACTTAGAGAAATATCAGGACACGGTTAATTTCTCAGATGCTACCTGGTATGACAATGCAAAAGTAGGACTTGTTGTTCCGGAATATTTAGAAGAAGTGGATAGCATAGAAGACTTAAATGACCATAAAGAATTGTTCGATAACCAAATTGTTGGTTTTGATCCTGGCGCTGGTACAATGGAAATTGTTGAACAGGCAATTGAGGACTATGACCTTGAACTTCAACTGCTGCCAAGTTCGGAATCTGCCATGATAGCTGAAATTGGAGAAGCAGTAAAAAATGAGGAGCCTATCGTGGCACCACTTTGGAGCCCGCACTGGGTATTCTCCAAGTACGACCTGAAATTCCTCGAAGATCCACAAAACACATTCGGTGATACAGAAAAAATTCACCATGCTACCAGACAAGGGTTTGAAAAAGATTACCCAGAAATAAGCGAATGGTTTAAAAATTGGAAGATGGATGATCAGCAAATCGGCGAACTGATTGAATATGTAGAAAGTGCCGAAGAGCCTATTGATGGGGCTGAAAAATGGGTGGAGGAAAATCAGGAATTGATTGATGAATGGGTAAAATAAAGACAGAGACGTAAGACATAAGCCTAACAGCTTTAATAGGAAAAAATAGTGCCTGACCCTACTTATAGCGTATCGTAGGGTCAGGCACTTATTATTTAGGTAAATACGATTGTTTTATTGCCATGGACGGTGATTCTATCTTCTAGTTGCCAAGATACAGCTTGGGCAAGAACACTTCTTTCTACATGACGCCCGGAAGTTTTTAAGTCCTCAACCGTATAGCGGTGATCCACTTGCTTTACATCTTGATGAATTATCGGTCCTTCATCAAGATCATTGGTTACAAAGTGAGCAGTCGCTCCAATTAATTTGACCCCTCGGTTAAATGCTCTTGCATAAGGATTGGCTCCCACAAATGCCGGTAAAAAGGAATGATGGATGTTAATGATCTGGTCAGGAAATTGGGAAACAAAATTAGGAGATAGAATCTGCATATATCTTGCCAGGACAATAAAATCCACTTTCCCTTCCAGTAATTCCAAAGCTTGTTGTTCCGCCTGTCCTTTTGTTTCTTTTGTTATCGGGATATGGTGGTAAGGGATGCCATGGGATTCGACTTCATCTTTTAAATCGGCATGATTACTAATGACCATCGGGATATCTACCGGGAGTTCGTTTGAGCGCCAACGCCAGATAAGCTCCATAAGGCAATGGTCCATTTTTGAAACGAAAATTGCCATTCTTTTTCGTTTTTTCTTACTGCTTAAATGCCAATCCATCGGATACTCTTCCGTTATTACATGTATGTCCTCAGTTAGTTTTTCATAAGAACCTTCATAATCATCCAATTCAAATTCAATCCGCATGAAGAAAACGCCATCTTGTGGGTCCGTGGTGTGTTGATCAAACTTTACGATATTAGCGTGATGATCCGTCAGTACACTTGTCACCGCTGAAATAATACCCGGTTTTTCAGGACAAGTAATTAACAATCTTGCTCTATCACTATTTGCAGACAATATTCTTCCTCCGTTCCATGTTTTTTTAATTGTTTTACTGCATACAAAAAAGGACAGAAAAAGGCAGTGCTACTACCCTTCTCTGTCCTTTAACCTGAGAGTTTAACCTCACTATTCATGTGAAGTCTTCCCCTTTGGTGGCGTACTCGTAATTATACGCGCTCTCCAGAGGTGCGTCCCGCTATGGTTCTGTGTACCTGAGAGATTGGTTCCAAGGGATCTTTTGGAATTTGCTCCTTCGGCGGCAGCATTTTTCTGCCTCTCCCACAACGGTCATCCGCCTATCTTAAATTTTTAATTACTTTCAGAGTAATTGGCGAGATAGAGAATGTCAAGCAAAACATGTAAGCGTTAACAATAAGCTGTTCTAGATGAGCATCGTTAAATTATTATTAGGACAATTTATACTACCAATTTTCGTATGAAAAAAATCTTATAGTAGGGTTCGTTTCCGGTGCAGTCACCGGATAGGCAGGTTATCGTTTCTATGTACGATTTCATGCCTTTTATTTTTTCCTACTCCTACTGTTGACATATTGTGATTAAAGGTATATATTTTGCGTTAAGGAAACTTTTTAAGTGTAAGGAAAAATCAGTCACCTTTATTTAGAACGCCTATATACTAAAAGAAATATTTTTTTACCCAAAAAGTTGCACTAAGGAAAATTATATTCCTAATTTAAACTTTTATGGTTGAACGCTAAAATTCTACAGGTGATTTATTAAAGTACATGAATCACTAAAAGGAGGAGGAGCCATGGAGAAAGAGGCTATTTCTATCAAAGATTTGCATGTTTCCTATTATGGAAATGAAGCAATAAAAGGAGTTAGCATATCCGTACAACCAGGAAATCTGGTTGGGATTATCGGCCCTAACGGTGCTGGGAAATCAACGCTTTTAAAAGCGATGCTGAACCTGATCCCAAAGGATAAAGGTGATATCAAAGTATTTGGGAAAACCGTAAAAGAAGTAAGGAAAAAGATTGCCTATGTGCCACAACGCAATGATATTGATTGGGATTTCCCGATTACCGTACTCGATGCGGTACTTCTGGGCACTTACCCGAACCTTCAACTATTCAGGCGCCCTAAGAAAAAAGAAAAAGAATGGGCGTTGGAGTGTCTTCAGCGGGTCGGCATGGAAGAATTCAGCAAGAGACAAATCGGTGAGCTGTCCGGCGGCCAGCAGCAGCGTGTCTTTCTTGCCCGCGCCTTAGCCCAAAAAGCCGAATTATTCTACCTTGATGAACCTTTTGTCGGGGTGGATGCTTCCAGTGAAGAAACGATTGTAACCATATTGAAAGAGCTTTGCCTGCAAGGAAAGACGGTCATTGTCGTGCACCATGACCTTAGTAAGGCAAACGATTATTTCAACCAACTCATCCTGTTAAACAAAGAGTTGATCAGCTTCGGCGAAGTTAACGAAGTAATTCAAGCCGATATCATTGAAAAAGCATATAAAGGCCAGTTTGCTTTTATGAAAGAGATGGGAGTGTAAGGGATGGCTTTTATTGAAGCGATTATGCAATACGGATTTTTACAAAAAGCGTTATTAACTTCGATTATGGTAGGAGTTATCTGTGGTGTTATTGGCTGTTTTATTATTCTCAGAGGTATGGCGCTTATGGGCGATGCCATCTCTCATGCGGTGTTACCAGGCGTTGCAATTTCGTATATGCTTGGCATCAATTTCTTCTTCGGGGCTGTTTTCAGTGGTGTGGTTACAGCCATCGCAATCGGATTTGTCAGTCAAAACAGTCGAATTAAACATGATACTTCAATCGGCATTATGTTCACAGCAGCCTTTGCAGCCGGAATAATCATCATAACCTTGCTAAAGAGTAGTACGGATTTATACCATATTCTGTTTGGGAACGTGCTTGCTGTACGCTCATCAGATATGTGGATCACCCTTGCCATCGGGGTTGTCGTGCTAGCAGCTGTATATCTCTTTTATAAAGAACTACTGATTACATCGTTCGATGAAACAATGGGAGCGGCCTATGGCCTGCCAGTCCGGTTGATTCATTACTTTCTTATGACATTGCTGACTATGGTCACAGTTGCTTCTCTCCAAACTGTAGGTATTGTTCTGGTGGTAGCGATGTTAATCACGCCAGCAGCGGCTGCCTATCTCTTAACGGATCGTTTATGGATGATGATTTTTCTTGCGTCTGGAATCGGAGTCATCTCCTCTATTGCTGGTCTGTACTTCAGTTTCACATACAATCTGGCATCAGGAGCAACAATTGTCATTTCAGCAACCGCCATCTTCGTTCTCGTTTTCCTATTCTCTCCAAAGCATGGATTGTTATGGAAGATGTTAAGAGTCAAAAAGAAGCGAGCCTCACTTATTTAGTGTGAAATAAAAGAAAACAGGAGAAAAATAAATGTTCAAGAAAAGGATTTTACTTTTAACAGCCTCAATTTTAACGCTTATGATGTTGGTTGCCTGCGGTGGCGAGGAAGCCACCGGGAATTCCGAGGATAATAATGGAAAGATTCAAGTGGTTACGACCTACTCGATCGTATACGACATTGTAAAAAATGTAGGCGGGGACTTAGTGGAGATTCACAGCCTTGCACCGATTGGATCTAACCCTCATGAATATGACCCACTTCCTGAGGATGTTAAGAAAACAACGGATGCAGATGCTGTTTTCTATAATGGCTTAAACCTCGAAGCAGGAAACTCATGGTTTGACAACCTGATGGAAACAACCGGAAAAAATGGAGATCATGCTCCTGTTTTCCTTATGAGTAAAGGGGTCGATCCGATGTACTTAACATCGAAAGGTAATCAGGGTGAGGAAGATCCTCATGCATGGCTGGACATTCGTAACGGGATTAAATATGCGGAAAATGCAAGAGATGGCCTCATTAAAGTAGATCCTGAAAACGAAGAAGTCTATAAAGAAAATGCCGAACAGTATATTACGAAACTGAAAGAACTCCACGACAGTGCTGTAGAAGAATTCAACCAAATTCCTGAAGAAGAACGTGTACTTGTGACAAGCGAGGGAGCATTCAAATATTTCAGTGACGCGTATGGATTTCAGGCTGAATATATATGGGAGATCAACCAGGAAAACCAAGGAACTCCCGATCAAATTACAAGAATTGTAGATATCATCAACGACAAAGAAATCACCGGTCTATTTTTAGAAACCAGCATTGATCCGCGGAGTATGGAGGCAGTCGCTGCTGAAACCAATGTCCCGATCAGGGGTACAGTGTTTACAGATTCTCTGGCCAAACCCGGTGAAAATGGCGATACGTATATTTCTATGATGGAATCAAACATAAAGACTATTAAAGAAGGTTTGGAATAATACCATTAGAACAAAAGCGCAAGCGCCTTGCTCACCCCCGACAAGCTTAAGAAAAGCCTCGGCGTGACGTTTTTTGTACTTTTAGACTGATTCATTTTATGAAGGATTAAAGTATAAGTTAAACTAAGTCTTTCGCCATAAACCATTGGCGATAAGCCAAGTTTTTCTAATCACAGAGAGGATTTACTTAAGACCTCGAGGGGGTAGGCGCTGGAGCTGGAGGAGACCCACCACGTAAAGTTATCCACGAAAAGAAGATTTTATAATTTCCTGACATTAAAAAAAGCTGTCATCCTAAGTTGATGACAGCTTTTTTATACACTTTATTTAAAATGAGTTACCATGCGAATATCGCAAAAAACTAAAAGCAAAAGGCCAATCACACTCTCCCTACGCAAAAAAGCTTTCCGCCTTTTCCAGCATTTCTTCCTGGTCGGGTGATAACTCATGCTCATCAACGATTGCATCGACCGGGCAAGCTGCAACACAAGCGCCACAATCTATACAAGTATTCGGGTCAATAAAATATTGATCCTCTCCTTTTTCAATACAATCGACCGGGCAGACGTCCACACACTCTGCTGCCTTTTCATGACGGCACGGAGACGTTATTACAAAAGCCAAGATGATCCTCTCCTTTTCTCTCTGTTTTGATGCAGCATTTCAAATCTGTCTTAATCATCTATTTTCACTTCGTACTAAATTCCTCTTTGACTGCCTTCGTATATTCTTCTTTATTCAGATTTAAAAAATCTAAAGCATTAAGCCCGAGAATTTTTCCTTTTTCTGCGTCACTTAATGTCGACAATCGATCAACAACTTCTCCCGATGGTGCTTCACGTAATAAGAAAGGGTAATCAGAACCTGCTATGATTTGATCGACTCCAAATTTCTCAATCATAAATTGCAAATTATCTTCATCGTAAACCAGGGAATCATAATATAGTAATTTCGCATAGTGACTTGGCGGCTTTTCCGTCTTTCTGATCTGCGGCCACACATTCCAGCCTTTATCCATTCTTGGTAATAAATAAGGTAAAGAACCACCGCCATGGGCAAAACATAACTTTAAGTTTGGATACCTATCCAGCATCCCGCTCATAATGATACTCCCTGCTGCCAAGGCGGTTTCGGAAGGCATCCCCACCATATACATGAAGTTATGCCGTGGCATCCGTTCTTTTCCTAATGTTGCCCAAGGGTGGATAAACAATGGTACTTCCTGATCATTTGCCGCTTTGAAGAATCGCTCTAATGAGTCATCATCCAGGTTCTTTCCATTCACGTTACTTCCTATTTCAATACCTTTCAGCCCCAACTCATTGACCGCTCGGTCCATTTCTTTTATAGCTGAATCAACATCTTGCAGGGGGACTGTAGCTAACCCTATGAACCTATTCGGATGTTCACGTGTAACGGATGCAATGAAATCATTCTGGAACCTTGCCATTTCCAAGCCTTGCTCAGGACCTGCCCAATAACTGAAGGTAACTGGAATCGGGGACAAAACTTGAATATCAATACCTTCTTTGTCCATGTCACTCAGCCGCTTTTCTGCATCCCAGGTCTGGTCCGTTATCTCCCTGAATTTATTACCCTTAATCATGATATTGGCACCGCAATCACACGTTTTCTCTAACACAGGCCAGCGGTCATCGCCATATTTTTCGGCCAAATTCAGAAATTCCTCGGAAATGATATGTGTATGAAAATCAATGTTTAGGTCTGGTTTCACAACTGAACTCTCCCAACCTTCATAGTTTCGGAATAGAGAGACTAGCAAGCTAGTCTCTCATTTCTATTACTCTCCTATTTTCGTTCCATAAGTCAGATAAGATTCCGGCGGTGTGCTTCCCCACATCTCCAGACCTAGCTGACCAACATCAGAAGACCATTTGATCGGCTCCCAATCAGGGGAGAACATAAGGATGCCGCCAGTCCAGATTTCCACGCGGTGGCCAGAAGGTTCAAACACATAGATGAATTGCGCACCACTAGTACCATGCTTACCAGGACCCCATTCAATCTTAATGCCATTCTCAGCCATTATATTGGAAGCACGCAGAAGTTCATCCGGGGAATCCAGGTAATAGGCTAAATGGTGGAAAGCTGCCCCATCTTGATTGGAGTTTCTCATCAATGCAATTTCATGTGCGATATTCGTTCGGCTCAACCATGACCCTAAACGGACATCTTCCTGGTTTTGAATATAATAACGATGGTGAATACCGAGCAAGTCCGTCCACCATTGTTGTTCTTTTGCAACATCATTAACCATCAGATTGACATGATCGAAACGACGAGGCGAGACACCTTTAGCCATATACTTACTTGGATGACTTGGCAAGTTTGATTTCAAAGCAGGATCATCCGTTACAAACAATTCTTTTTCCCAATATAATTCAACTGGTATTCCAGCAGGGGATTTAAACTGGAGCGTGTCTCCCAACGCTTTCTTTTGTCCGCCATCTACCCAGTTATAGTCAATATTCATTACCTGCAATTGCTTTTCGAATAGCTCCAGGGACTCTTTTGTGCTAACTCGCCAGCCCATACGGTTTACTTCTGAAGTATTTGAAGCCTTCAGTACGAGCGTGTGGTGGTCAAAGTCCTGCCAAGCCCTTAGGTAAGCACGATCACCGTCCGTCTCAGTCAATACAAGGCCCATGACTTCGGTAAAAAACCATAGCGATTGTTCAAAATGGGTTACACTGATTTCCACATGGCCGATATGGGCAACAGTCCGTAAATAAGCTTCCAGCCTCTCCTGTGCTGATTCCTTACTGATGATATCTTCTTTTACTTTTGACATATTATGTTCCTCCTCTTTTATAAAAACAGCCCTTTTTGTATTAAGTGACTACTTTTTCTTTCTTCTTCTTATCCTTCCTGCTCATGATCGATGTACTATGAGCAGCGTGTAAGGATTCGTCTGGATTGATATAAACTTTTGCGTTACTCACAGCAATCGGAGCCTCTCCAAAACCGGTCGCCATCAATTTGACTTTGCCTGGATAGGTTGAAATATCTCCTGCTGCATAAATTCCAGGAATATTAGTTTCAGCTCTTGAGTTTACTAGAATAGAATTCTTTTCTATCTCAAGGCCCCAATCATTAATAGGACCCAGATTGGATATAAATCCATAATTGACCAGGTATTCATCTGCCTTTAATTCCATAAATTCTTCCGTTTTGGCTTTTTTCAGTTTTACACATTCTATTTTTTCCTCTCCCAATAATTCACAGGGACTATACGGAGTTAGAATATTAACAGACGAATTTTTTAATAAATTGACGCTATGTTCATGAGCTCTGAATCTGTCTCTTCGATGGACAATGTTCACGGAGGTAGCGATATTCTCTAACATGAGCGCCCAATCTACCGCAGAATCTCCTCCGCCGCACACCACTACATCTTTATCTTTAAAATCATTAATATCCTCAATACTGTAATGAAGGTTCTTCCCTGTATAGTGTTCTTCTCTTTCTAAATTCATATTGCGCGGTTTAAAGGCACCATTCCCGGCCGTTACAATAATCGTCCTTGAATAATGAGTCTGAGTATTTGTCTTGATTGTAAAAATATCATCTTCTTTTGAGACCTCTGTGACTTCTTCACCAAGGCAAACCTCATTCTCAAATTGGTCCATTTGTACTTTTAACTGTTTGACTAGATCCTTCGCTTTTACCTTAGGAAATCCAGCGACATCATAGACGTATTTATCCGGGTATAACGCAGCTAGTTGACCGCCTAGTTGAGGTAAACTCTCAATAACTTTGACGCTCGCCTGGCGCATACCTGCGTAGAAAGCAGTAAACATACCCACTGGACCACCGCCTACAATGGTAATGTCGTATACTTCTTGCTGATTACTCATACCATTCACCACCTCTCCTTAGGAAACTATTAGAGAATTAAACTGATTTTTCCGTGCGGCCTTAAACTATCGAGATGTAAGATCACTTTTTTACTTTTGATAGCAAGTTCTCCATTTTGCTGAACAATTTCATATTTGTGTTTACCAACAAACGTATCTAACACTTCTCTTTTGGTCCGGTGTGTTGTAAAGTTGCACTCCACTGTAATCACATCAGACTCGACACCACTAACCAGAATGTTATGGTAATTTCGAAGTGTGGTGGAGTGCGGATATTCCACATGGGCTTCTTTCTTCAACAGGCGTTCTGCCCGCTCTTGCAGTCGTGAACGATTATCATGCACATAAAATAGCGATTCCGTTGGGCTGGCTTCAGGTTTGCCTATTGGTGGAACTTTATAGGTGCCATCATCCGTAAATAATGCCGCCCATTCTTTAAGCTTCCATTCATCGAGTAATTTGGCTTCTTTATAAAGGAAATCAACCACATTTTGGCGTGTTAGCGCTACTACTGTCATGGCTGTGCAACCTCCTTCTTCATGGATTCCTCGATTCTGACCTTATACTGCCTCCAGAAACTCCTCATTTGGAGTTCATCGGTTGCCATGGCATTTTCTTCTCCTCTGACCATGCCTTTGGAGATATCATTCCATTGAACTTCCTCGTTATTGTTATAGGCTTCCTGACATAGTTCCAATGCTTCGTTGTCGTCCGGAGTAGCAAATCCGCCCGGTCCCAAAAATTCAAGGAAGTTATTATTTCTGGCCATTCGATGCTCTTCATCTTCTCCTACAGGAGCTAAGGAATAGCCGGAAACTTCCATATATCCTGGACTCGACGGGTAGAACGTTCTTGCTGTAATCGCCATAATGTCGTTGATAACCAAATTAGGGAATATGATAATGTTCCGGTTGTAGTTCGCGATTCTATCGGCACGTTCTTCTCCGAACCTTTCCACTAATTTTTCTTTCATTCTCTCCATATCTTGTTTTAAATCTTCGCTCCAAATAGGTGTCCACTGAGCAACCGGTCTTCCCCACGGTGCCACATATTCCATAACAGCGTGACCGTTACCCAGGTCTTTGCCCCTTCCTTCCAGCTTCACGCGTTTTAAACCGGGATCCTGGGCTTGTTTAATATCGAAATAAGTCTTATGGGTAGGCATGCCGTGATAGAGGTCGACGCTATTTTCAGCTAGCAGCTTCCAATTTGCCCGGACACTGTATTCCTGTACTCCTCCGAGAACTTCCAATCCTGCTTCGGATTGATCTGCTGCCAGGTCAATATATTCCTTGGCATCCCCTAAGTAGTCATCCAGGGAAATAGCCTGATCATCAAAGTTCACAAATATAAACCCACGATAGCTTTCTAATCGATTAACCGCTTTCATGTCTTTCTCGCCATCGCAGTTAAAATCATCAGGGAACCCATCTTTACCCGGCATACCATTCAATTGGCCATCATTTTTAAAGCTCCAGGCATGATAGAAACAACGAAACACCCTTGAATTACCTTCACTTTCTCTGGCGACAAGTGCACCGCGATGTGGGCATGTATTATACAGGGCTCTAATTTCACCGTCCTGACTATGGACAAGCAGTAAGTTACGTCCACCTACTTTTTTCCTTTTGTAATCCCCTTTTTCAGGAACTTCCGTTTCATGGCCAATAAACAACCAGCATTTATTGAAAATTTCCGCACGTTCTCTTGCCAGCATTTCTTTATCGGTAAAAACACTTCGATGAACAAGAAATTCATTTTTCTCCCGATTATCCCGGATTAATTCTTCCATTTTATTCACCTCATTTTTAGATTTCCAAAGCATAGTGTAGATCGCAGGTGTAGTATTTAACTCCCGTTTTTGTTAGCGCTTGCATTTCTTCGAAAGTTGTTGACCTTGTCTTCCAAATTAAGGCTTCCTTTTTTCACTTACACCTTGTAAACACTTACACAATTTTTCTCATTTCCTCCTTAGCTGGTTATCACTAAATTCATGTTGTTTAAATTGCTTACTTTTTATTATAAAAGTCAGAATTTTTAGATACCAATCGAATATTTCTTTGGTTTGCGACTAATATCAAAAAATAATTTATACAATAGTTTTTAAAATACAGAATTATCTGTAATCACAGTTGACAAGTTATCTTCATTAAAAATATAATCATCGTATGCTTATTTTCTGAGGGGACCTTCCCCATTAACTAGTAGATTCCAGAATAATGAATCCTCCATTTTCTGCCTTGTAACCAAGGTGATTACTTTCAACTCTAATGGTTTAGCCATATTTGAAAGCGCTTTCCGATTTACCACCCTTTTTTTATAGTCTCAGTGAAACAGTTAATATTCCTTTATATGAAGACTCAGATAAGTTGTTTCCGTTAACATTCAGACCCTTTAGATTTAGGAGGAAACCAGATGAATGAATGCCAATTGAATACGTTTCTTACCATTGTGAAATATAAAAGCTATTCAAAAGCTGCTGAAGTTCTTGATGTGACCCAACCGACCGTTACCTCACGAATAAAGGCTTTAGAAGAAATCTTACAATGCCAGCTTTTTAAAAGAATTGGACACGAAATATACTTGACAGAAGAAGGAAATCTGTTCATCGAATACGCAAAAAACATTCTATTATATATCAATCATTCCAAAGAGATTCCCAACATGGTTAAAGATCCTATCATCAAAGTTGGCTTCTCTCCCGGATACTCGCATTCATTTATTGTAGAACTTTTAAAAACAATTAAATCGATTGGAGATATCGATGTTCAAGTGATAGAAGGATATGATTCTGTCAGCTTAAATGAGCGGGCTTTATCAGGAGAAGTTGATTTAATCTTTACTAGAAATGCACTATCAAATAATCAAGACATTACTTCCGAATACTTATTTGAAAATAATTTGGTGGTTGTCATGCCTAAAGAGCATGCGTTATGTCAAAAACAATCTCTGGGTGTAAAAGATTTAAGCGGAGAAACAATCATCAGTTATAGAAGAAATTCCACCCTATGGAATTTAATTGATAAACAACTTAATGGCGCCCAGAATATTACCCGCATGGATGTCGATAATAACGAAATGCTCCTGAATGCTGTGGCCAATGAAATTGGGATAGGTATTATCCCTAAATTGGGAGTTGATAGGAGATATGAAGAGGAAGTGGAAGTCCGGGAAATCGATGAAATTTATAATATACCTAATCATGTGTACGTTCAATTTCGCAATAATTCCCGCATCGAGAGTCTGGCTAAAAAAATCATTTACTCCATCATCAACCACAAATATACAGAGGCCTAATAAAGCACAGAGACGATTCTGCAGCTTCCAAACACTTAAAGTAGGTTGGAAGTCAGAGAATCGCCTCTGTGCTTTTCTTATTTTCCTAATGCTTTGGCACTTGTACCACCGATGGACCAATGCGTTTTTGGCACTTCGTTGACAAGAACGCGTACATTTTCTTTGGGAGCACCCAGTGACTCACTGACAGTGTCAGTCAGGTTCTTCATCAATGTTTCAATTTGTTCGGGATCTCTTCCCTCCATCATTTGTACATTGATAATCGGCACATCCATCACCACCTTTAAAGAGTTCCAATTATTCTTTCACGAAAAATGAGACGTTACCTAACCCGCCGTATTCGGCTTGGACAAAGTCACCAGGAGATAGTCGAACCGCTGCGGTGACACCCCCGGTTAAAATCGGCTGTCCCGCTTTTACTTTTTCTCCCTTTTTACTTAACATATTGGCGAGTCTGGCTACTGAATTGGCTGGGTTTCCAAGCACAGCGGCTCCTGCTCCCAATGATTGAATCTCTCCATTTATCGATAACGTCACACCGACTACATCAAGGTCTAATTCATCAGGTTTTCTAAAATAGGTTCCAAATACAGCACCAGCTGCAGAGGTATTATCGGCAATAACATCCGGCAGTGTAAAGTTGAAGTTCTCATATCGGCTGTCGATAATCTCTATTGCCGGGAATACATATTCTGTCGCTCGCAGCACATCCAATGCGGTCACGTTTGGTCCTTCCAGGTCCCTTGCTAAAATAAAGCCGATTTCCGGTTCGACTTTGGGATGAATATAATCAGAGATGGAAATGGAATCTCCATCCTCGACGACCATATTGTCGAATACATATCCATAGATCGGATCATCTACATCCATCTGCTTCATCTTAGCCTCACTGGTTATTCCCATCTTTGGACCAATGATCTGATGGCCTTCAGCAATTTTTTGGCGGATCAGTTCTTCTTGAATGATGTACCCTTCATCAATAGAAAGTTCCGGATATAAATCGGCCGTAATTTTTGTTATTTCACGCTTTTCTTTTTCTGCACGATGTACATAATCAGCAAGCTCTTTGATTTGATTATTATCCATAATTATACCCCTCCTTTACTCCGTGAATGAAACATGCACTTCTCCCAACTCGGCAAATTTTGCGTAATAATGATCACCAGGTTCAGCAGGCATGGCTGCAGATAATGCTCCTGATAAAATAATTTCCCCTGCTTTTAATGTAATATCATAATCAGCCAGTTTGTTGGCGAGCCAGGCCACACATTTTACCGGATCTCCTAAGGCCGCGGCACCAACACCTGTGTTCAGTAATTCATCATTTTTATAGAGCGCCATTCCCATTTGTTTCAGGTTTACGTCTTCCACTTTTTTCGGTTTTCCTCCGAGGATATACATTCCGGAAGAGGCATTATCAGCTACGGTATCCGCTAACGTGATGTTCCAATCTTTAATACGGCTGTCTACGATTTCAAGTGCCGGAACAATAACATCCGTTGCCTTTAATACATCTAATGACGTTACATGGGGGCCCACTAAATCTTCTTTTAAGATAAAGGCGATTTCCCCTTCTACTCTTGGCTGTAACACTTGCTTGGAGGAAATCTCACCTCGGTTCGGACATTCCATTTCGTCTAATAAATGGCCATAGTCCGGTTCGTTGACACCTAACGATTCTTGCATGGCCTTGGATGTCAGGCCGATTTTCTTCCCTGTTATCCGCTGCCCTTGTTTTACTTTTTGGTCTACCGTTTGTAATTGCACCTGGTAAGCTTCATCAAGGGAGATCTCAGGATCCAGCTCCGTAATCGGCTGGACCCCTTCCCCTTTACTCCACGCATCTAACAAGTGCTTCGCATGAGTTTCCTTTTTCGTTACGTTATCTGTTTTCACTGTCATCCTCCTACATTTTTAACGTGATATTAGTTAATTCAGAGTAGAAATCAAAACTGTGAGCGCCACCTTCGCGGCCAATACCACTACGCTTCATTCCTCCGAATGGTGTACGTAAGTCTCTCAGGAACCATGTGTTCACCCAAACCATACCAGCTTCGATTTGTCCGCTGAAGCGGGTAGCACGTTTGATGTCACTCGTCCAAAGGCTTGCACTTAAACCATAATGCGTATCATTCACTTGTTCGAGTACCTCTTCTTCGGTATCAAACGGAACAACGGTTACCACCGGTCCGAAGATTTCTTCGCGTACACATCTGGCATCACTTCCCAGCCCTGTAATAATCGTCGGTTCCACGAAGAATCCTTTATCAAAGCCTTCCGCAGGCTTACCGCCGGTCAGGAATGTTCCGCCTTCTTCTTTGGCAATATCAAGGTAGCTGACCACTTTGTTATAGTGTTCTTCACTGACCAATGCTCCGACGTTTGTATTCGGATCGAAAGGATCGCCAACCTTAAGTTCTTTCGTCTTCTCTGCAAACCTTTCCAGGAACTCATCGTAAGCAGAACGTTCTACATAGATTCTTGAACCGCATAAGCAAACTTCCCCCTGATTAATGAAGCTGGATTTAATCGTAGTTTCAATGACATCATCCAGGTCGGCATCGGCGAAAATAATATTCGGGTTCTTACCGCCAAGTTCAAAGGATAGTTTCTTCAATGTCGGTGCGGCAGCCTTCATAATGGCAGTACCAGTTACCGTTTCACCAGTAAAGGCGATGGCATCCACATCTTCATGAGAAGACAGAGCAGCACCTGTTTCACCAAAACCATGAACCATATTGACCACGCCATCCGGCACACCAGCTTCCTTACAAATCTCAGCCAGAACAGTTGCTGTCATTGGAGTCACTTCAGATGGTTTCATGACAGCGGTATTGCCTGCTGCTAGAGCCGGAGCCAATTTCCAGGTCATGAGGAAGAGTGGCAAATTCCAAGGATTAATGAGCCCCACAACACCGACAGGGCGGCGCACGGCATAATGAATGGCGATATCATCTTGCTGGTAAGCCTCCGTGCCAACAGTAGTCATATAGTCAGCAAAGAAATAGAAATTATTGGCTGCCCGATCAATATCAACTTTATTAGAAAGCCATAGTGGTTTACCCGTATCCAAAGATTCAAGCTCGGCGAGTTCTTCTTTTCTCTCCAAAATCAAATCACCGATTTTACGGATGATATTTGATCGTTTTTTTAGAGGCATATTGCCCCATTCACCTTTAAGCGCCTTTCTGGCAGCACATACTGCCTTATCGACTTCTTCTTTCCCACCTTCTGCCACAGTACCCAGCACTTCTTCTGTTGCCGGATTAACATTCTCAAACGCTTTCCCATTGTTTGACTGCACATAAGCACCATCAATGAAATGGGTACAATCAATCGCTTTTGTTTTTGTCGTTTGCATATAGAAAGCCTCCTTAATTTTACGGAAACCTAAACACAGGTTCCGATAAATGGATAACAATAATCTTTCAAAAAATCCTTTTTGTTGAGCACAGGTTCATTATAGAAACCATACAGAATTTTAAAAAGATTACTGTTCCTCTATACGCAACAAAATTGAAAATAATCAAAATTTTCTACGATTACTATTTAGAAAGTGACTATTATTCTATATAATTAGCTTATAATTAACTATCAACCACTTCACAGAAGCGTTCCCTTATAAAGAACTCGATTTAATAGAGGTGAAAAACATGCCAAAAAAGAAGCAGCCGCAAACACTGTCTTCTGTAAAAAATGCATTACTTATTTTAAAAAGCTTTTCCACCTATGAGCCTACGAAAAAAGTGAGCGAACTGGCAGAATCCTTAGGCCTGGCAAAAAGCACCGTCAGCCGATTACTGTCCACACTTGCCAGTGAAGGGTTTGTCATTAAAGATCCAAAAACCAATGCCTATAGATTAGGTATGTCCGTCCTCACGCTCGGAGGTATCGTGACCAACAATCTGGAAATCCATAAAGAATCCGCTCCTGTTCTATATAAACTGGTCAGTGATACCGGGGAAACGGCACACTTAGCGATCATGGACGGACTGGATACGATTTATATCCATAAAGAGGAATGCAATCATCCTGTCCGCATTCTTACACACCTCGGAAGGAGAAACCCATCCTACTGTACAAGTTCAGGAAAAGTATTACTCGCTTTTAGCGAAGATCATGTGGTAGAAGCTGTCATCAACCAGGGGTTAGTTCCCTATACAGAGAACAGCATCACGGACCCTGACCTCCTTCAAGAGGAACTGACATCGATACGTGAAAAAGGATACGCGGTAAGTACAGAGGAATTAACAGAAGGAACGAAGTCTGTTGCTGCCCCGATACGGGACTATCAGGGAAAAGTGGTCAGTGCAATTACCGTTGTTGGACCGATCCAGCGGATGAAAGAAAAAAAAATACCGGATATCGCCAAAAAAGTGATGGAAGCTGGAAAAGAGGCATCTGAACGATTGGGGTATGATGAACGGTATTTTAAGCGTTTTTAATCATTTCATATTATCAAAGGACTAAATACAAAAAAGGCGCCTGCCCCCTTTATTAAAGCATTATCACGCTTGGGGACAGGCACCGAATTTTAATGGTACTTCTTCTCTCAGAATTACCATAAGAATTCTTCTTCATCTCTTTGGTTTCGACACTCGTTACATCTTTTTGGGTATACAAAGCCTTTTTGTTTATAAAATTTCTGTTCCCCTACAGTAAAGAGGAAGCGTTCCCCACATTCATAACATTTTAATAGGAGATCCTGGGGGGCCTCTCCCTTCAACATTTCTTTCATTGATTCTTCTCTTTTTAATTTCAGTTGATGATCAATTGGTTCATTTGATGCTAGTGCTTTGATAATCTCCTGAATTTTAGCTTTCACCTTTTTGTAATCAATTTCAGCCCAAGTTTTCAAGTATGGTATGTACCTTTTGTCTTGTGTCTCTTTCACTTTTTCAAGAAATAACAAAATCATTTCTCGATTACGATCTTTTAAATAACTCATGTCTGGTTGACTAATCCCTTGCTCTGCCCACTGCTGCCATTCCCGCAAAAATTCATCGGCCCGCTGGTCACGCTCAATCTGCCAACCTCTTTCCGTAAAAACAATCATCGGTAAATTTCCACTGTATTGTATATCCAGAAAATCGTAATCAAACATCCAATCAATTTTATTCTGGACCTCTTCCAGTTTTTCTGATTTAAAATAGCCGTATACTGGACACTTATCCAATTCCAATTGCAATACCTTTTTCTCACGTGATCCTTTCAAAATCTTAGCAAGAAGCGTTCGTCCTCCTGCTGCTATAATTTCATCGGCTGCTCGTAAAATCGCTCTTTTTTCTTCTTCCGACAAGTGGTTGTTGTTTGATTTCTTCAAAATCATAACTCCTCACTTTTTAATCATATTTTATTATGATGACTTACCCAATAGTCCCTATGAATAACAACCTTTTGATTACTATTGGCTTTTTTCATTGCCTCTGTGCTGGATAATCCCTTAATTTCTAACAGTTGATTAGAAGAAAAGTTCACACTGCCCCTTCCAATAAGCTGCCCCTTTACGTTAACTACCTCTACTACATCATTGGCTCTAAAGTTACCAATGATGTTGGTTACACCTGCAGGCAAGAGACTTTTACCATGTCTTACTATAGCCGCTTCAGCCCCATAGTCCACTTCTATTTTGCCATTAGGTATAGAATGTAGGGCCAGCCACTGTTTAGAATTCTTCATACTGGTCTGTGAACTGCTGCCGATATATGTGCCATCGCCTTTCCCAGCCAGGATATCAACCAGTTTATCATGCCCTGTTCCAGATCCAATAAATACTTTCACACCTAAAGCTAACGCTGTGCGGGCTGCCTCTATTTTCGATTTCATCCCGCCTGTGCCCACTTTTGAACCGGCTCCGGAAGCACCTTTTACTAAATCATCATCTACCTCTTGAAGGAAGTTATACTTTTTTGCATTTGGGTGCGTGTTTGGATTTTGATCATATATGCCATTGATATCCGTGAGTATCATTAAGAAATCAGCGTGCACAAGTCCACTAACGAGCGCGGATAACATATCGTTATCGCCAAAGGTTAATTCTTCAATAGCCACAGAATCATTTTCATTGATAATCGGTGTGACGTTACGCTTTAAAAGTTCAGATAAGGTGGCATGGGCATTTTGATATTGATCTTTGTACAGAAAGTTTTGTCTCGTTAACAGTAATTGGGCCGCCACAATACCATGTCTTTTAAACTCTTCCGTATACCCTTGCAATAATTGTCCTTGGCCCACAGCTGCTGCTGCTTGTTTACCAGGAATCGTTACCGGACGTGAGGAATAACCGAGGTCCTTAAAGCCGGCCGCAACTGCCCCGGATGATATCAAAATCACTTCGTGCCCAAGCTTCTTTAAATGTGCCAGCGCACCTACGTGCTCACACAGCTTTTCACTACTTAGTCCCCCATTTGCATTTGTTAAAGAGCTGCTACCTATTTTGACAACGATCCTTTGTTTGTTCATTCTCCATTCACCACCCAAATTCTTGTTAGAAAACTTGGCTTGTCGCCTGTTTATGGCGAAAGCATTCGGATTTTCTTATCCTTTAACAGTATTCAAATTTCTTAAAGTGTAAAAAACGCCCTTCTGCCCCTTCTACAAGGGACAGAAGAGCATTGTCTCACCAGTACTTCCTTCATATACGGTTTATCACATGCAGGCTGTAAAATCTTTCAGGCAATGAATCTGCTTTTTTATCTGTTTACATCTTTACTTATTAATTTTCTATATTATTAGAATAGTATGAAATAATTTTAATGAAGAGTCAATGTAAAAATTTACGTTTTCTTTGCGAAATCAAATGTGATTTTATAGTTTTCATCCAATACTAGTGCCGTGCTGAATCTTTTCTTTCCTTTAAATCCTTTCAAAACCTTGGTACGCTTCTTCTCGCACAATGTCTTTATCATATTCTGCGTCAGTGTCTTCCCTGCCAGCTTCTTTGGGAAAGTCACTGTACATTCTTTTTTGTAGTCCGAGCAAGCGTAGAATTTATAACGGTCGACAATCGATCCATTCTCACAGGCTGGACATTGGGCAATCGGTTCGTTCCACTTACGTTTCTCAGGCTCCCCAGTATTCCTGACGTTTACCTGTTGGATGACATCCGGCGTTTCCTGAATCAATTTATCTATGAATTGGCGGGTTTGCATGATGAAGACTTGCTTCGAGCCATCGCCACTTCCGATTTTCTTTAAATAGGACTCCCATTTGGCTGTCATCGAGGGACTGGATAGGAGCGTTCCTTCAATCGCCTCACAGAGCATGATCCCTTTCTCGGTGATAGCCACGTTGTTCCGCTTCACTTCTATATATTTCTGCGCTTTGATTGTTTCAATAATGCTCGAGCGGGTGGCTTCTGTCCCGAGCCCTTCGACTTCCTTCAAAATCTCGACATCCGCTTCATCATCCACCAATTTCCCACATGTCTTCATCATATTGATCAGCTGACCTTCGGTGTACGGCTTAGGTGGCTGGGTCATACTTTCCTTAATATGAAGTTGGGCGTCTACCTGCTCTCCTTTTTGAACCCCTGGAAGATCAGCTTCTTTCTCCTGCTTCGACTTCACCGGCTTTGGAAACAGTTCCTTCCACCCTCTGTCGACATCTCTTTTTCCGGTAGACTTGAACGGTAAGTCATGCACATGGGTAAAAATCGTCGTCTCCTCATAAACATAATCCTTATGGAACATCGCAAGGGTCGTCGCCATAATTTCATTGTAAATATTACGCTCTTCACGGCTTAAACCACTCAGCTTCTTTTCGGTTGGAACAGACTTTGTTGGAATGATCGCGTAGTGCTCCTGCACCTTGCTGCTGTCCACATACCGCTTGCTAGGTTTCAAGGACGATGCTGTAAAAGAAACATTCAACGCTTGCTGGTACCCTTTTAAATTCTTAACCAAATAGGAAAACTCGCTGTCGGTGATGAAATTACAATCCGTTCTAGGATAGCTGACAAGACGCTTTTCATAGAGCTTCTGCATCGTTTTGAGTACTTGCGACGGAGAATATTTCCAACGACGATTCGCGACACTTTGCAACGTGGAAAGGGAGTGGAGATTCGGTGACTTTATCCGCTTCGTTTTTTTATCCAGCCGCTCGACAATACCTTTGTAAGTTTCCTTCTCCTGCAATTGATGCTTGTCCAGCACGGCCTTGACCTTCGCTTTATCCTTTTCCTTTATCTCAGCCAGTCCTTTATATGTACCTGCCTGGGCATTGAACAGTCCCTCGATCTGATAAAACGGTTCCGGCTTGAAGTTCTCTATCTCCCTATGGCGTTGATAAATCAAATAAACTGTCGGCGACTGTACTCGTCCGATGGTAAGGTAACTTCCATACCCTTTCTTTTGAAGCAGGAGGGTGAACAGCCGACTTGCATTGATCCCCACCATCCAGTCACTGATTTGACGGGCTTTCGCTTCATCAAATAAACGTAAATCTTTCTCGTTACTTTGCAGCTGCCTGAACCCTTTCCGCACTTCATCCTTTTCAAGCGAGTTGATCCACAGGCGTTGAATCGGCTTTCCTTTAACTCCAGTCAGCTTAAGGATACTGTAAAAAATATTCGATCCTTCCCGATCGACGTCCGCCGCATTGACGATGATATCCGCCTGTTGGAACAGCTTCTTGACCGATTGGAATTGCTCCCATTTGCCTTTCGCCACTTTTTCCAGGAACTGTTCCGGAACAATCGGCAATTGGTCCAGCTTCCATTTCTTCCACTCGGGTTTATAATCGTGGGGTTCCTTCAATTCCACAAGATGTCCTACTCCCCACGTAATCGTCGCCCCATTTGGGAACGTATCGTCTGCCTTAAGCTGGATGTATGTCTTTGTCTTCTCCTGTATCGTAAACGCTTCGGCATATGCTTTTGCCTGCGAGGGTTTTTCCGCTAAGATGACTACTTTTGCCACATCCTCGTACTCCTTTCGATGAATGACTGTTGAGGTGCAATAAAAAATTAATAAAGGGGGGGGTATGGTGATAAGGGTATTTGAAAGAGATGTCCGGGGGTTGAATTGAGAAGATAAAACATCATTTCTAAGAACATACATTCCCACCTATTATACTATAAGTGAATCATGAATGGGAGGTAAAATACTCATTTACCTTTTTAACAAATCAAAAAAGCAGGGACCTGCATAGGTTCCTGCTTCCTTCGTTTTGCTCAGATTATAAGTTATCTTGTGTTTTCATTAAAGTGGACCGTATCTTTTAAATCATTGCTATCATCTAATGATTTACTGCTGGTCATTTTTTTCACAAATTCTTTAACGGTCTTGACGTTCACGCCGGACTCCCAGTATTCAGCGATTTCGGGTGTCACTTTGACCAGTACAACATTCGGATCATCGGGAGAAGTGTTCAATAATCGTCCTAGTATCTTATTCCAATAGTCTTTCTTTTTATCTTCATCTTGAACAAATTCCGCAGAGCCGCTGATCGATACATAGGAATTGCCTGCGTATGCCAGGTTAACGGCAGAATTACGTTCGATATCTCTATATTTTTCGGTATCTTTTTCGGTAATGAACCAGATTTCTTCCTTATCCATGTCCATTTCTACTTCCTGGGTACGCATCGGCCGGGACATCAGCTTGCCTTCTGGAGTTAACGTAGTCAGCATTGCCACTTTCTCATCTTTAATCAAGTCCTTAATCTTCTTGATGGTTTCCTGGTTTTCTGAAGTTTGGTTTGCCATTTATATTTCCCTCCTTATCGTTATCAGCTACTGCTCTCCTATTCCAAAAAATCAAAGCAGTAAACCTTCTATCTTTTTCTTCTTGTTCCCGGATCGGCTCAAATTTACACGTTTATTCTTTAGGTTATGAAGCTCAAGAACCTGCACCACTCATTTCCAGTGCTCTTCACGTCGACTTTCTCTTGCACTTTTCGTTTGATACCATTAAAGTATATATTGGTTGAAATCCAGCCTAAGTGGATATAGATAAGAAAGCAAAAACATTTTCACTTTTTAATTTTGGAACGACTGCGTTCCTTAAGGAAAGGTTTAGATATAGTATGAAAGATAACTTTTGGCATGAGTTGCCGCGACCGTTTTTTGTTCTGGCGCCAATGGAAGCAGTGACGGATGTCGTTTTTCGTCATGTCGTGAGTGAAGCAGCAAGACCTGACGTGTTTTTTACAGAATTTACGAATACGGAAAGCTACTGCCATCCAAAAGGAAAAGACAGCCTGCGGGGACGTCTGACGTTCACGGAAGATGAGCAGCCGATTGTCGCCCATATCTGGGGTGACAAGCCCGAATACTTTCGTCAAATGAGTATCGGCATGGCAGAGATGGGCTATCGAGGCATCGATATCAACATGGGCTGCCCCGCCCCCAATGTCGCAACGAAAGGGAAAGGCTGTGGCCTAATCCGCCGTCCCGATGTCGCAGCGGAACTTATCCAGGCTGCCAAAGCGGGAGGACTTCCTGTCAGTGTGAAGACCCGTCTCGGTTATACGGAAGTGGATGAATGGCATGACTGGTTGAAGCACCTGCTGGAACAGGATATCGTCAATCTTTCCATTCATCTCCGTACGAAAAAAGAAATGAGTAAAGTCCCGGCACACTGGGAGCTGATTCCCGAGATCAAGAAACTTCGCGATGAAGTGGCACCTGATACGCTTCTTACGATTAACGGGGATATTCCTGATCGTCAGAAAGGGCTTGAACTCGTGGAAAAATACGGCGTGGACGGCGTAATGATCGGCCGCGGTATCTTCCATAACCCATTCGCTTTTGAAAAAGAGAAAAAAGAGCACACAAGCGAAGAACTGCTCGACCTCCTTCGCCTGCAGCTTGATCTTCATGATAAATATTCCGAAGAACTCGAGCCGCGTCTCTTCAAACCGCTCCTCCGTTTCTTCAAGATATATGTCCGCGGATTCCGGGGAGCAAGTGAGTTAAGAAATCAGCTGATGAATACAAAATCCACCGATGAAGTACGTGCCCTGCTTGATGAATTTAAAGAGGAATATGGTGGAGTTAAGGAAGAAAAAAGTTTTTCTATTTCGTAATAAATCTTATCCCAGGAGAGAAAAGTACAATTGTGCTTTTCTCTCTTTTTTTGTCAGGAAAGAATTTAAGATACCTGCTCCCCCACCACGTTATTGCTTTAACATATTCTGCTATAATTTTATCTATGATTTGTTTAACAGGAAGGATTTGCTTAATTTCGTGGACTTTTGCTCCAGAGAAAACGAGTCCGCTCTCTACGTCCCTATTCATTGATTTCTAACCCGTACTATTGCTCTAATCCTGCTACCCCAAAACCTCCGGATCCAGAATGAGTAGAAATCATACCTCCAGCTTGGATCCATCTTATATTTTGGAATCCGTTTTCTTTGGCAACCTCATCCATCCGCTGCTTGATCCTTTCATCGAGTCCGATGGAGTAGATAAAATAAAGCTGCTGTCGATCTATGTTATATTCATTTAAGTAATCACTCAAGAGTTTTTCAGTAGCACTACTCATTTTCCCGCGGTATTTCCTTGTAGACATAAGCTTCCCATCTTTCAGCTCTATGCATGGCTTTATTTTCAACAGAGCTCCTATCAGAGAAGCCATATTACTTACCCGTCCTCCCGCTTTAAGAAACTCCAGGTTACCTGGGATGAAAGCCAGCCTTGATTTAGGAACGATTGCCTTTATTTTTTCAACGAAGTGTTCCGGTTCCATGCCTGGTTCTTTCTCTAATAACTCAGCGGCATACAATACAATTGCAGCTAACCCGCCAGTAACGTTCAGAGCATCAATCAGAACAATGTCTTCAAATTCTTCCGCAGCAATGACGGCATTTTGAAAAGAAGAAGACGCTTTTGATGTATAACCAATATGAATAATGATGGAATCTGGGAAATTCTCTCTTATAGTTGCAAAAAACTCTTGATACTCATGAACGTTGGTGGAGGTAGTAGAGGGTATCTTCTTCGTCCGTCTGTAATAGTCATAAATATCCTGGACTGGCAAAGAACCGTCTAAATAATCCTTTCCATCCATAATAATGTGCATGGGAACTACTTGAACCTCGTACTTTTCAGCTAAATCACCCGGTAAGTCGGCTCCGCTTTCGGTCGATAAGATTATCCTTCGCATTCTATTTCCCCCTTGGTTAAGTTTGGGCTGCGTTCATTCTTCCTGCATTATACTTTAACTATACATGAGAAAATCCCATTAGCATTATAATAACTTTTATTTGCCGTACTTTTAGTGTAATTTTCGGGGATTTGATTACTACTGAAAAATTGTAGCCTGACACCCATTTCACAAAAGCGTTACCGCCCTGGGTGTCAGGCACTAAATTTTATACTAAAAAACCAGGTTTCCAATAAACCTGGTTTTGGATGATTAGATTAAGCACTTGTTTCTATTCTTTCTTTTCTCACTTTGACCTCTTTCTTTTTGTTAAATGCGAAGTGATTTTTTTCAACGAGTAAGGAGACAAACAGACTTCCGATAATGGCCCATAATGGTGCACCGATATTGAAGAACTTCACTCCTGACATTCCGATGATTAAGGCAAAGAATGCACCCATTTGAAACTTAGTATCGGAGAACGCTGTTTTGAGTGAGTTGATGAGAACCCTTAGCATAGCTAAGCCGGCAATGACCGTAACGATGACACTCGGCATGGCAGTGACAAATGGAACAACGACCGCTGCAAATAGGCCAAAGCTTGCGAAGAACACGCCGTTCATGACCGATGCTGCATAGCGGCTATCTTTTATACCGACTTCGTCTGCAGAACAGATGGCCGTCATTGGTCCAGCAATGCTGATGGCATGCCCTCCAAACAGTGAAGCGAATAGTCCAACGGAAGATCCATATACCGCCATGCCTGTCGTTGGCGGTTTGTAACCTTGAGCCATTAGTATCCCTGTCGCTTGAGCATTTTCTGCACAGATAATCAAGAGTGTAAGTGGAATACTAATCGACACAATCGCCTCCCAACTAAATGCGGGCATCACGAGTTCTGGAAGAACAAACATACTCTGAGCGGCTGGATATTCAAAAGCATTTGTAAAGGTCGCCACAACTACCGAAACGATTAACGCCGACAACACAGGTGGAACCTTTTTAAGGTATCGTGATGAAAGTAAAAACGCGAGGATCGCTGAGCCTGCGAGTAATGGTGCGAGAGTTATCGATGTAATCATGTCTATCGCAAATTGGATCATCACACCAACAATCATACCCATAACAATCGGAAGTGGAATCCATTTCAAGACTTTTTCAATTAAGCCGGTAGAACCAAGAAGGATAACAAGAATATTTGCAATGATATATGCCCCAACCGCTTCATGGATAGAAAAGTGAGTTAAGGACCCTGCCATTAATACAGCTCCAGCAATTGTATGGGCTACGGAAATAGGTTGGCGGTACTTTAATGCGATAAAGATACCGAGTAATCCACTAAAAAAATAAACAGCAAAAATCCAGCTGATCGCTTGTGTATACGTTAATCCACCATTCGTTGCCGCTCCGATGATAATTAATGCAGGCCCAGTGCATCCAAAAATGGCTGCGACTAAACCCGAACTAATGGCATTAATATTCAAATTCTGAGGTAGCTCTTTTAGATTTGTCGGAAAACGATTCTCTTCCATATAATCTCCTTTCTAATAATGCCAAATAAGTGTTAATCTCGAAGAAGATGTTCAAGAAGGCTCGTACCCATCTGAGCGGAATCAGCCGATTCCTTTTTCACGTATTTCACCTTTACTGGATAGACTAGTATTTTGAGTAGTTGCTCGTGCCTTTATATTAGAAGCTGAATATTTATCAGCGATTAATAATAACCCGATTGCAGCGACAATACTAACAATGGAGAATACGAGGAAATTCATGAAGTTAGGTAAAGCTAAGGTCAACAAGAATCCCCCTAAAATCGGTCCAGTCATACCGCCGAATCGACCAATTCCTGAAGCCACCCCTAAACCTGTTGATTTCATTTCTGAAGGGTAGAACGATGTAACATAAGCTTGAATCAAAACTTGAGCACCTGTTGTAGCAGCACCTGCAATTGCTACTAATATGAAGATATAGAATGTACTCCCGCCAAATCCTAGTAAAGCTAAAGCAATAGCTCCGGAAATATAAGATGCCATAATAACCTTTTTAGAACCATATTCTTCACAAAGACTACTAAGAGCGAGAATCCCGATGATAGCTCCGCCTTGAAGCGCAATCAGGAAACCCAGACTTGAATTTAATCCATAACCAGTTTCGATCATTAGCTTGGGTAACCAAGTATTTAATCCATATACCATTAAAAGAGCACAGAAGAATGCTATCCAGAATCCGATAGTACTGAAAGCACGATGCTCTTTAAACAATCCTGCAACAGGAACCTTCGTTTGAGTTGCTTTTACTTCCTCAATTTCATCAGTAATCTTGAATGTTGAGCCAGGACTTACTTTGGCAAGAGTGGAAAATAGTTCTTCTTTTTTACCAGTACGGATAAGATATTTAGAAGATTCCGGTAGTTGCTTCATCATAAAAGGAATGGCTAATAGCGGCAGGCCCGCAACCATAAAAACAGACCGCCATCCAAATCCCTCAATTAACAGAACTCCAACAGTCGGGGCAAGTGCTCCACCAATGGCAAAGCTAACTAATGTATAAGATACTAACTTAATTTTCATTTTTTTAGGAGCATAATCCGAAACTAAAGCGGCAATATTCGGCATAATGCCTCCGAGACCTAACCCTGCGATAAAACGATAAATAGAGAAAGTCACTGCTGAGCTTGCCAAACCACATAGTAGAGTGAACAAGCTAAATAGAAGTACATTGATAATAATAACTTTCTTTCTTCCGATACGATCCGCCAGTATACCAAAGATAATGGCTCCAAACACCATTCCGAAGAGACCATAACTTGCTATTGATCCTGCTTCAACAGCATTTAACCCCCAATCTTCCATTATGAGTGGTAAAGCTGTCCCATAAACAGCTAAATCATATCCATCGAATAAAATTATAAAAAAACTCCATAAGAATAGACTTAAATGTAAGCGGTTAAATTTACTGTCACCAATAATTTGATCTGGATTTACTTTTGCCATACACATCTCCTCTTTCCATTAAAAGATTTTTAAAACTTTTCAAGTGCTATTGTGTTGAAAAAACAATAATTATCCTCTTTTAATAATAGGTATCACCTCACTCCTTCCTAACAGTAAACCTATTATATTGGCATGCATTTGATAAGATAAGGTTGAGATTTCTCTATACGGAACAAATGTTAAAAAATTAAAATAATTTAGAAAATACAATAAATTGAAAAACCACAATGTCACAACAGTCTATATATGTAGGCTTTTTTGTTTTTGTGTAGTAAATGATTAAGAATAATTTCTAAGGATTTAACATTAGATGGATAACTTATCCTCGGACCACTATCATGCTAAAATAGTATTAAAAACAAAAAAGAGACTACCTCCCAATAAAAGGAAGCAGTCTCTTTAGTTTGGTAGTTTCCACATAAAAGGGCTTTGTAAGGAAATCTTTATATCATGCAGCCCATTCACTGAATAAATGCAATACTTAAATATAAAGCCCAAAACACCCCATACGATCGGTGCTTAAACCTTTTAGAATTAGAGCGACGTTAAGTAGCATATCAATATTAATCCACTATATCCAGTCAAATTAAAGGAAGTACCTACCTAATCCAGCAAACCCTTAATCAACTAATTGAAACGCCTGCACTCGCTGCACCTGTGAGAGTAACTGCAAGTGGAATTCCATCCGTAATTTCAACAGAGAAAACCATTAATAGGCGTTCTCCTGCAGTTACCGGGAAGGACAACGTATCATTTATTCCGCTACTAGTATCATTAATATTGATGATACCTGAGAAGGACGGAGATAATGTTACAGAGGCCCCTGTAGGACTAAAAATATTGCTATTTTGAGGGGCAATATATAATTCTGCTGTGACCGTTGCTGTTGATCCGATGAGGTTTAATCCTGCTGTAGTACTAAAAAATGCAGCAATGGATGTAATTTCACCATCACGAGGGACCGAAAACGCGAAGTTAGGCAACCCTCCAACGTTTTCTAGATTTATTTGCCCCTCTATAGCTTCCACCCCGCTAACAGAATCTCCAAACCCTACAAGACTTGAAGTCCCGATCAGTCCATCTCCAAGAGTAGTTAATTCAGCGGGAGTAGTACCGGATGCATACGGAATGATAGCAATGGAACCGGGTAACCCTTGAGGTCCCTGCTCGCCTTGGGGCCCTGGTTCACCTTGAGGACCCTGAGGGCCAATATCCCCAGTTTCACCTTGGGGTCCCTGAGGCCCCATAGGACCAGGTGGACAGTCGCAGTCAGACCTCAAGCTTTTTGGTAAGGGAGGACAGCAGCTACTGTTTATCATTCTTCTATGTGCCATGTTTTTCAACTCCTTTTCTTATAGTTATCGTATGAAATAAATTAATTTGCTGCATGGGCAAAAAAGCAAGAGATGGTGTTTAAGGCGTACACCTAGTACTATAATCTTTCTGAAATACGGTAAATATGGAATTGGGTAGAATCACGAAGATTTAAGGAAGTTTGACTATAGGTTACCTATGTATGGAACCGATTGAGATTGCGAGATGTAACGTAAGGGCTGTCCCATTATTCAAGGTCAATTTAACATGGCTTCACTCTAATATCTCTAAATTAATATTCCAAAGAAAACTGCCCTATACTGGAAGACTCAGTTTCAAAAAAGATGACGAGCAATCGCTCGCCATCTTCCAATAACAGTGAACAATATATCCACTGCCGGTAATCAGTATACTCTTTCCTATTCCTACATACTTTTTAACATTTCCTCAATCACATGACTGGAATTCTTCGCTGCTTCTTCTACAAAGTTTTCTTGAATACCAGCAGCTTCTTCCCCTGCATCATCAGAAGCTGAGCGGATGACTACGTACGGGATTTCATTTAAGTAGGCTACTTGGCCAACAGCCGCTCCTTCCATCTCAACTACATACGCATCAAACGTTTCATAAATCCAGTTCGTTTTTTCTTTGCTTGCAATGAATTGGTCTCCTGTTGCAATCGGTCCCTTGAATACATCAACGTAATCAGGAAGACCTTTCGTACCTTGCTTAGCCAGCTTAATCAGTTCTTGGTCCGCTTCAAAATACCTTGTGTCCATGTATGGGATTTGTCCTGGTTTATAATCTTTAGCCGTTTCGTCCATGTCATGATGCACGGTCTTTGTAGAAATAACGATGTCTCCAAGACCCAGATCAGGATGAATACCGCCTGCAACTCCGGAGTTAATCAATACATCCGCATCAAAATCGCTGATGAGCATTTGAGCTGCGGAAGCTGCATTCACTTTCCCTATTCCAGACTTAACAAGTACAATAGGCTGGCCTTCTAGATTTCCTTCATAAAAGGTTAATTCCCCTTTTTCAGTTGTCTCTTCCACTTCCATATGAGAATGAAGAATGTCGATTTCCACTTCCATTGGACCTATGATCCCTACTACATTTTCTTCCCCTTTATCAGCTGCTCCTGTAGCCTCTGACTGATCCCCACAACCCGTAAGCATGAAAACTAAGATCACAATCCCAATTAAACTACTTATACTTTGTTTTAAACTCATGTCATTACTCCTCCCACCTAAAAATACGAACGTTAATAAATATATAACTTATAATGTACGTGTTTTATTTTACACAACTCACTCCCCCTTGCCAACCTTTCTTTTAAAATTTGTGTAACACGAATTTTAATAAACAAAAGCGTAAGCCCGGATTACGGTTCCTGACCTGGGCATGCTATCAAGCTAAAGCATTACTATAAACAAAAAAGAGACTATTTCCTTATAAAAGGGAATAGTCTTAATTACTCAATAGATGAACGTGTTTTTTAATAAGATGGTAATTATTTTTTTAGTTCTTCGTACTGCCGGACGACTTCTTTTGTGATCTCACTATTTTCATCCAGATTACTTACTGTGTTCAGAACATATCCAGGTCCGTGCTCTTTAATCATTTGCTGGATTTTCATTGCTTCTTCGTCCTCTGGATGATCGAACAATAACGCTGCTGCGATTGCTTTAGCCAGATTCGTATAAGATAATCCTGCTTTTTGGGCCTGCGTTGCTGGGCGAATCAATCTGTCTTCAGGACCCAGTTTTCTCATTGGCGCACGACCTACTCTTGTAACACCATCATTAAGAAATGGATTTTTGAAGCGTTCAATATTCTTGTTGATATAGTTTAGATGTTCTTTTTCATCCAGACCATATTCTTTAATTAAATAGGAGCCAGTTTCCTTAAGTGTCTTCCTGACTTGATTGGCAACTTCCTCATCCGAAAGCGTCTGATCGATCGTTTCTTTACCTTCAATATAACCAAGATAAGCAATGACCGCGTGCCCCGTGTTAACCGTAAATAATTTTCTTTCGATAAAAGGATCAAGGTCCTCTACAATTTTCATTCCTTCTACCGTCGGGATATCTTCTTTTGTTTCCACGACCCATTCATAATAAGGTTCTACAAGTACATCCAGGGAATCCTGGTCCTGAATGGGGACGATGCGGTCAACAGCTGAATTAAAGAAGTATACTCTTCCTTCAATTTTTCCCTTCGTTTCTTCATCAAAATTACCGAATATATGACTTTTTAAAATCTCTGTCGCTCCAATTTGGTTTTCACACGCAATGATATAGAGCTTTTCATCAGTATCAGCCACGCGCTCAGCAATCCCACGGGCAATCAATGGTGCAATCCTTGGCAATATGTCAGGGCCAATCGCTGTGGTCAGGTAGGTTGCTTTTTTTATCGCTTCCATAACTTCTCTTTCCTGACTCATGTTATTTAACCCAGAGACATTTTCAATCGTAACGGTCTCTCTCTGTTCGGTCGCTAATTTAACCTGATAGCTTTTCTCTTGATTTAATTTATTTATGATCTGGTCTGCGATATCCACAAATGTTACGTGATAACCTGACTTAGAAAATAGCGCTCCAATAAATCCTCTGCCAATGTTTCCTGCTCCAAAATGTACGGTTTGCTTCACTATCATCATTCCTTTATCAAATTATTTTTCAGATAGTCTAAAAATAAATCTTCCAATTTTTTTCGGATTATTGCCTCATTGGATGAGGAGAATATCATCATTGCGACGTCACTTTCGATCAAGCTTGTACTGATGATGCTAAGGATCTCCTGCTCCCGCTTGCTCATGTTCTCAGGCGCCAGCATTAAGAGGAGATTCTTCATTTGCATTTCCTGGCCATCCATCCCCATTATCTTACATGAATGATCTAAATGAGATACACGAAAGATGAGCTCCCGGACATTGTCATCACGGCAATGGAAAAGACCCATGTTTGTATTCGGTATCCCAAGACCGCCTTTCTTCTCTCGTTCCTCCAACTGTTGCATGACATTAGGGGAATTTGTGAGAAGTCCCTCCTGTTCTGCCTGTTCAATCATCTCTTTAAGGACCTTCCAATGATCTCTGACAGTTTGCGTTTGATAAACTTTCAGATTCTGAAGGATGGAATCCATACTGGTATGAACGTCTTTTATTTCCTGCAAGAGATCCTTTACATCCTGCTGACTGGTTACAGGCAGGGTATCCTGCTTTTCCTTCGAGTTCAAATACTGATTTTTTCTTGTCAGCTTTTCCAGATTATTTTGCAGGTAATTCTGGATAAACCCGATATCTTTCTCACTTAACAACGGACTGACGAGAATGTATTCAACATCCGTAAAAGGAAGTCGGACAGTGGAAATTACGAGATCATATTTATCCAGGTTTGCTGATTCGAAATCTTTTATCGATAGAATATCAACGTTCGTTATCTCTGACAGTTCTTTTTGAATACGGCTTGCCAGCATCTTAGAAGCACCGATTCCTGTCGGGCATACGACGACGGCGTTGATTCTTACTTTCTCTTCATGCATCAGCAGGGCTGAACCAAAATGAAGGACGATAAAGGCAATTTCATCGTCTGGAAAGTCGATATCTTTAAATTCTTTTTCCATGCTTTTCTTAACCGCCATGAATAAGAACGGATACTTTCTTTTTATTTCTTCTGTCAAAGGGTTAAATAACTCCAGTTGTTGTTTTAATCGAAAAATCGAAGGCTCCATGTGTGCCAGCAATCCTTGAAACAAAGAGAAGTCATTGGACAAATCAACATTCAGCATGGAAGAAACACCGTGGATGATATTTTTAATTAACTTTCCAAGCTGTACGCTGTCATAATAGGCAACCTCCGCATCATGAAATTTTGAGCCTTTTAAGATAATTGTTAAGAAATGAACATCGCTATTTGTAATCGGAATTGAAAGTTTTTCTTTCAGTTCTTCGCATATGTTTTTCATTAATTGAAATTCACTAGTAGCTTCATTTTCTGATTTATATTCCTTCAGCATAAAACCATTTTGGGTTCGCTGGAGCGTAAGGCAAATATGCAGGATAAGCCCGATGTAATCGCTGTCTGATAATCTTGTTTGCCCTTTATTGATTGTTTGATTAACCAGCCTGTCTATCACTATTAAGTTTTGAGGTGAAAAATATCCGAGTATTTTCCCCTTCAGCTCTTCCCCTTGTTCCAGCAAGTACAAGTTTTCGATTAACTCTTCATAGAAATAGACTAAGAAGTAGCTGGTAAGTGCATGCCGTTTATTAGCTTCCTCTGCGATCAGTTCGACTCCTACTCCCCTTTTTCTTGTAAGGATGATCGAGAATTTATTTAACCATTCCGCCAGATCATCCAAATAGGCAGATAATGTCGTCCCGCTTACCCCAAGCTCGTTGGCGAGCACCTGTTGTTTAATAGAAGGACCTTCGTGCAACAATGTAATAAGTAATCTCAGCTTTCTTTCTTCCGGTGTTTCATCAGTCGGATTAACACCGGTCAGTTCCTGTATGAGCCTGAAAATATTTTCATTTTTACCATCGATAAAAAGACCATCGTTCGCATTACGGTTCAACTCCAAATTAAATTGCTGTAAGATCTTTTCGATTGATTTCAGGTCTCTTTGAATAGTTCTCACGCTAACTTTTAAGAATGAAGCTAGAGAGTGGACGGTATGCTTACCCGATGTTCGAACGATCAAATCAATAATGGACTTTTCCCTCGACGTAATAAACATTCTTCTCACTCATTTCAATTATTAAAATGTCCCTCTTTCAAGAGAAAAAAAGCATGAAAAGCAGAACAGAAAGGCAGGAATAAACCCGCCTTTCTTATTTAAGTTGCTTATTTGCTATTGATGATATCCTTTATTTCTTTTGCAGTTTTGGCCTGAACCATCTGGTTAACATTTTCCTGTTCGGAACAAATTACTGCAATGCCTGAAAGAATTTCTAAGTGTGTGCCATCTTTTCCGGCGATTCCGAAGATCATTTTCGCTTGTTCTCCGTTAAAATTCACCCCATTCGGCACCTGGATAACCGTAAACCCGGATTTGAGTACGGCCTTTTTCGCTTCTTCTGTACCATGAGGGATTGCCACGTTATTGCCCATATAAGTAGATGTAATCTCTTCACGTTCAACCATCGCATCCACATAGCTGTCTTTGACGTAACCAGCTTTGACTAACGCCTCTCCCGCAAAACGGATAGCCTCTTCTTTTGTAGAGAATTCCTTGCCGATAAAGATGTTTTCTTCCAGCAGTAAATCATCATCTTCTTGCATGTCAGGTTCTACATCTATAGCGTCGGTTTCAGACTCTTCCACAAGTTCCGCTTGCTCTTCTGTAATCTTATTTTGCAAGCTTGCAATCAACTTATCGTACTCAGGGCTTGATAAGAAATTATCCACTGAAATATGATAAGCATTTGGCATCTTGCTCTTCGCACGAGGTGTTAATTCTTCCTGAGTGATTACGATGTCCGTATCAGCCGGGATACTGCTGATTGCTGTATTTGTAACCGCTACATCGAGATCAGCTTCTTTTACTTTCTTCTTAAGCAGGGAAGCTCCCATGGCACTTGATCCCATACCAGCATCACAGGCAAAAATAACCTTGTTGACTTCATGAGGGAACTCACCGCTATTAACCGCTGCTTCACCAGTTACATTCCCGGCAACAGAGCTTTTCTTACCTTTCATTTGTTCCATCTTCTTCGTCGCTTCGTTAATATCTTCATCCGTTTGCTTGCCCGTTTTGAGCACGACAGCAGAAATGATGAAGGAAACGGCCGCAGCTACGATAACTGCTGCGTAGTTTGCCACATAAACCATACCTTCTGGAGGGGTAACAGCTGAAATCGCTAAGATACTGCCCGGGGATGCTGGCGCTGCAAGCCCTCCGCCTAAAAGCACAAGCGTGAAGACGCCGCTCATTCCGCCAAGAACTACAGATAGAATCAGCATAGGTCTCATTAACACGTACGGGAAGTATATCTCGTGAATTCCACCAAGAAAGTGAATGAGCGCAGCTCCTGGAGCTGACTGCTTGGCAGTTCCTCTTCCAAACAGCATGAAAGCCAACAACACACCAAGACCAGGCCCTGGATTTGCCTCTAAAAGGAAAAGGAGCGACTTCCCAGTCTCTTGTGCTTGATCCAGTCCGATTGGTGATAGGACACCATGGTTGATCGCGTTATTTAGGAATAGAATTTTAGCAGGCTCGATCAGAATACTGGTTAGAGGTAGTAATCCAGCTCCAACTAACCAGTCTACTCCTATAACAAGCACCTTTGTAAAACCTTCAACAGCCGGCCCTATACCTAAGTATGCAAGAATAGCGAGAATCCCACCGATGATACCTGCAGAGAAGTTGTTAACAAGCATCTCAAAGCCAGATCTTATTTTTCCATCGATCGCCTGGTCGAATTTCTTTATGACGAATGCCCCGAGCGGCCCCATTACCATGGCACCCATAAACATCGGCGTATCGGGTGCTCCAACGATAACACCCATCGTTGCAATCGCACCTACTACGCCACCCCTCTGATCATGAACCAATTTTCCTCCTGTATAACCGATTAACAGTGGCAGTAGATAGGTAACCATTGGGCCAACTAGTTGGGCAAGGTTTTCATTTGGAATGAAACCAGTAGGAATAAATAACGCAGTGATTAATCCCCATGCAATAAAAGCACCAATATTCGGTAAAACCATGGAACTGAGGAAGTTACCGAACTTCTGTACTGCAACTTTAATATTTGATTGAGCCATTAAACTCTTCCTTTCAATATAAATAATAATAATAACTTCTTAATTTCATCATAGAGGAGTTATGTAGGCGCATTCAATGACAATGAAAACTAATTTTGTCGCACTTGTTATGACAAAACTATTGTTTCTCTTATTTAGCGTGCTATTCTGGTTGTGGGTTTGTTCTGGAGGGAAAACAGGACCGGTCTCGTGTTTACCAATCAGATTCTTCTACGTGTCTTTGTAAGTTTCCAAGACCCATTATCCATTCACTCCTGCTCAAGGATATGTAATGAGACATGTTCGGTGTAACCTTCACAATTATCACTAAAACTCAAAACTAATTTAATATAATAGTGTTAGCGTTTAACTCTAAACTCTTTTTATCTCAATCTGGGTTAACAGCCCCTGCCCTTCCCAATTCTTGTATAAATAAAGGGCGATTACGTTATTGAATAATCGCCCTACTTTACCTGAAGAGTTTATTTAAATTTAACTGACGCACCCGTTTGTGTAATAAAGTAATGTATAAAAAGTCTAATCCTTAGTATATAGATGAATTAAATTGTAACTGAGAAACAAAGTAACACGAAGCCAATAAGAAGCAACCAAGAACGAATAGATTGAAAAAACATCCACCGTTTTCTTATCTTCTTCCAATCAGCGGGTGGATTGTCTGCATCCCACTGTTTGATTGCCTTGTTAATAGGAACGTTATATCTAATAGTTATTATTGTTGCTAAAATGAACATTCCAGCAGAGGAAAAACGACTTGTCAGCTCGATACTCCCAAGTTCATTAGTAAATAATGCGAAAGACAAAGTTAGAATAACACTTAGAGGCATAAATATTGGCATAATAAGTCCATAGGTTTTCAGTGAACCTTGTTCAAAACGTATGTGTTGCCTTTGAGGTAATTGACGGATTATAGGGTGTACTAAAGCGTAGGAAGTAAACTCAGCACAAGCAGTGAATCCCGCTATTATTAGTGTAATAAAACCTAAGAAATCCAAATTGTAACATCTCCTAAAATGCAATTAATTATATTATACATTTGTTTAATATTGATTTTGAACTAAACTACCCTATACTTGAAGACTCAAAATCATCCCTTTGCCACATGCATCTCCTATATAAGGATAAAAGAAAAGCCTCTCAAAAGTTGATAAACTCTTGAGAGGCTTTTAATTTTAGTAGACGATTTTAAAAACCAGTCAAATTGTGTTCAAACCCTATAATGAAAGGGGTTTGGGGGCTATCACATCATGCCGCCCATAGTTTCACCTAGATAAATAAAGAAAAATAAAGCCTGTGAGATTGATATAAAGCTATGTTAAATGGTGTGTACTCAATTTAAATAAGAATAGGGAATAAGTGTATATATCTAAAAGTATGTCATAACGTATGTCATTTAATAGGAAGTTTCCAAAAATGAAAGTGATTTTCTATTTTCCGATTTTTGTTTGCGCTCCAAAACCTTCAATCTCTTCTGTTACAATTTTATTTGTCAAAAAATTTGGTAACAAAGGTATAAATTGCTTTTCTAATTGTTTAGCAGCCACTACGTACCTTTTTTGTTTTTTCCTTAAATTCTTTGCTTCAATTACTCGAATATTTTCATCCTTATGCTTGGGTGTGAAGATTAAACCATCTAATTCACAAACTGATTTTTTGTCATTGTTGATAAACCTAAGGGAACCCAAGTAAACAATTATTAGTCCTTTATAAGTTATTGATTCTAAACTTGCCCTAACAGCCTTTAATTCATGTATAGCATCTTTATCATTTGGATGGTGTAATTCATAATAATCAATATAATCGTCAACCTTCTTTATTGTTTTTTTACATCCATTCTCAACGATAAAAGGTGATGTATTCTTAGGGTACTCAAATTCACAAAAGTAATCATCTGCAAGTAAATTCCTAAAGAAATATGTAATTATTTTTTTTATCGCCACTTCTTCAAGTCTACCATTACTCACATCGTCATAAGAATACTTACGGTACAACATATAATCTTCCAATGCTACACGTATTATTTTCAAACACACTATAATCTTCTTATTATGATCTAAACCTTTATTCATCGAATATACTGTTCTATACTTTGAAAAACTAGGGGAGAAATTAAATGCTATATAACATTCTCTTCCTAATTTCCGCCCTATATCTATCTCTTTCTGGAATACATCTCTCGGGAAATGGTCTCTATGCTTTACAAAAAAAGTAATGCTCAAATTCTTTTCTTTATCCCATGGTATTTCACCATCCGAAATTTTGAAATCCTTATAAAAAGGAGATGTATTTTCATCGTTAATTAACATATTGACTTTAGAAATTGCTCTAGTATTTTGGTTATTTTCTAAAAATTTCTGCACTTTAGTATATATATCTATACTTCTATATGTACCCATTAACAAAGTGTTGTTTTCTAGATAAAGGGTGTCTTCTAATAAATCATTTACTCTATCAAAAGCCCCCATTAATCCAGAGCTATATTTACTTAATTCATCAACGAAAAGATTTTCGTTGAATAACACATTCTGTAGACTAATGGAAATAGGAATGTGAGAATAATGACTATCTAAAACTACGTATGATACTTTTCTGATCTTATAATATAGATCCAACCATTTATCGCTTTTATTGGATAATATTTTATCGAAAACCCTCTCACATATTAGTCTATAATCATTTAACTTCTCAGATCTAGATAAAATAAACAATGTATTAATCCATTGGATCTTATAGGAATTAGCACTATTTAACATTTCATCTAATAAAGTCTTCCCGTTACTTTTCAATCCTTTTTTTAAAGAATTTCTTAAATCATGTTTGTTTGTAAACAGGTAATGAAACCACACTTTATTACTTGAAAACGTCTCTCTAAAATGACCAATGTTTCCAAACAAAACTATTAATTCTAAGATTTCACCCCCTGTTATCTTATTTTCATAAGATAATACTGGGTTTTCTAAAAATGAGAAATTGAACTTTGACCCTAGCCCCCACTCACTGTTATTTTTCATAAAATTGATCAACATAAATTGCAACAACACGTACTCGTACCTTGTGTAGTGTGCTCCATTATGAATATATTTTATTGCTCCTAGTTGATTAATGTCTTTTAATCTAGGTTCAATTTGTAGTTTACTATTACTATACAATCTATTAACAAACGGGTATATCACGGGTGTTACCACCCCTATACCGTTAATATTGTATTCAATATTAATACTATGCACTGCTATCTTAAACTCCACCTTTCTTCACGTTTCTATCTATAATAATTATACTACCCTTACTCCATTTATTACCAACATTACAGATGAGAGAAAGTATCCTTGTAAGCCTACAATTGTTCTATCAAATAAACAATATGATCCTCAAAAGTTCAAAAAAATGGTATAATATATAATTATTAGTAGGTTAGAGGGGGCTAAAGGTAAGGTATGAAAATAGATTTACCTAGAAGATTAAATAGAGACTCAATGTACACTTTACTTCAAAAAGTTATTACTAGAGACCGTAATCCGGTTTCGGATGAACTTGTGCTAAATTTCAGTACTTTATCTAAATTTATTGAACCTTGCGGTGTGACTATTTTAAGCAACCTCATACACTGGCTAGAAAACAGAGGTGTTACAGTAGACATTCTTCCAGGAGAAGTCAGTCGTTGGGAAGATAGCCCTAATAAATTTCTCGATGATTCGATGTTTTTTGAACAACATTTAGGGGAAAAGTTAAATGAATACTCACAGGTACGAGTTACCACACTCCCTTTACAGCATGTTAATGCTAAAGATCCAACGGGATGGCTTTCTTATAAATTCACTCCTTGGCTATCCAGACAATTGGGTGTACCTCCTAATCGTTTAGCCACTATACAGGTATGTATGGAAGAAATTCTGAATAATATTAAAGATCATGCTGATAATACTACGGGTTGCGTTTTTGCTCAATTTATCCCTGGCAATCATGAGGTGTTGATCTCTATATCTGATTTCGGTGTCGGAATCCCGTATAATGTACAAGAAAAACATCCCGAACTTACGGAAAAAGAAGCAATTCGAAAAGCTGTAGAAAGAGGATTTTCAACTCAAACTCAGCCTTACAATAGGGGATTTGGTTTAGACAACCTAATTTCTAATGTTGTTTTAAACGGAAAAGGAAGCGTTTACATACACTCACTTAATGGTATTTTATCTTGTCAAAATGGAAATAATAGTATTCAATATAAAACTAATGATGCTTTTGGTCATTATCCAGGGACACTCATTGAATTAGCTTTCAAAACAAATGCGGAAGATATCTTTGATATCGAAGAGGAGGGATTTTCATGGGACGATTAGTAAAACTTCACATTAAGGATTATGTTGATCAAGTTTATTCGAATGATGACGGGGTTGTTATTTATCAAATACTAAAAA
Organism: Thalassobacillus devorans; assembly: GCF_011761345.1. GTDB lineage: Bacteria > Bacillota > Bacilli > Bacillales > Halobacillaceae > Thalassobacillus > Thalassobacillus devorans. The sequence goes on along the minus strand of NZ_JAASRY010000005.1, from coordinate 61,515 downwards.
ATGAATTAGAGAATTCCAACAAAGTTTCTGTTTCTTTCCAAGATATTAAAGCTTTAAATTCTTCTTTTATCAATAGTGCTTTTGTTGAGCTATTAAATGATTATGACTTTCAGTTCATTAAGGAAAACCTTAGCTTTGTTGATTCGACAAAGGCTATCAATAATACTATTAAGAGTCGTTTTTCTTTTGAAATAGATGAGAGAAAACAATATGTTTAACATAGATTGACTGTATCCAAAAAACCTTCAAATTTTAAATTTTATTTGAAGGTTTTTTTGGATTAGACTTTTCCTAAAATAAAATCGTTAAAACCTTAACGCCTATATAATGATCTAAAACTCAATATACTTGATTTTTTGTCTAGTCTAAAAATAACAATACCGTAAGCAAGGAGAAAAACTGAATCTCCTCCTCTGGGGATTACCCTAAAATTCAAAAAACGTATTGCCGGTACCAACAACTCCAAAAATCAACTTATTTTTTCGAATTAATTCAAAACCCTAAATCACTCCACCTTTCATCAATTGTTATTCTATTCCGTATAATTTTTTCTCCATAACTATCTATGCATAATCTTTTTGCTGACTTAGATGATTCTTTTAATAGAGCCAACCACTGAGGATAATTAATAGCTAGAGGATTTCTCCTATATATTATTAGTTTTATTGCGTTTCCAGTTGAAACTATAGAATGAGAAAATAATAGCATTTTATTTAGTAATACTGCATTTTCTACCTTCTCCATTTCCTTTTCAAAAAGTGGTTCATCAATCTTTAATGTCAATTTTTCTGGTCTAATTTTACTTAAGTAGTAGTACCCACGAATAGTTAATTCAATAATTCCTGGTACTAATGACATCGTTGCAAAATGCCTCAAATCATACCCTTTTAAATACATAAACCTAGCAATCTCTGCTATATTTCTATTTTTATCTCCTAATTCTCCGAATTGTAGAAGTTGAGTAAATCCCCATCCTGGAGCAGGCAACCCCATTTTAGAGGAAATATCTGATAGTAGGTGACCCAACCATATAAGTGGAGATAACATTTTTTCTGCAAGAGGTACATCAAACGTTTTTATGGTGTTAATTTTACCTTTAGAATCAATGAGTGATGTTTGACCATTAACAGTGTCAACTATAGCAAATATCATACCTACCAGAGGATCATGTGCCGGATTCATCATTCTATGAGTTCTTGGTGTCAGTCCTTCAACATCTACACCTTTTTGAACATTATTTATACTGCAATCATAGGGAACTTTCATTCTTTTTTCTAAAAAAGCCATCACCTTAGAAAATTTCAAATCTTCGTTGCTGCCTATGCTTTTTAATTTTTCAGTTATCGCACTTCCTGCTTGCTTGTATTCACTTATGTAATTTATATCCCGGGGTATACGAACAATTAAAATTTCTACTATCACACTAACGAGTGATGTTATTATTACTACTTTCCGATCTAATTTATTTAAAGAATATTTATTACTTTGAATTTCTTTAGTTAATTTGGAATCAAGCGATTGATTAGTTAATTCTAAAAATATCTTATTCTCTTCTATTACATTGATTTCTTGTTTTTCTACAGTTTTAATATTTGCGCCTATTAGTTCATTAAGCTCTCTAAATAAATCATCTAACTCTTTTTCATGCTCATTCATCTCAGTTGATGTCGAGCTTACATTGTCGGAGAGTGAATTGACAGAAGTTCTAATTGATTCTAGATCGTTATCAAAATCAATTCTTTTTTTCATTAATGTACATCTCCCTCTCAAATAGAGCCATACTAGAATTCCAACATTTTCTCATTGTACTTATATGATTCTTTCATATATTTTATTGATTTTCGTAAAGTTACTATATCATTAGAGTTTTTTTCGTTTTTCGATTTCATCTCATGTAATTCGATTTCCAATAATTTTATTGCTTCCTTTTGCTCCGCAATTAATTCTTGAGCAAAACGAACATCTTTTTGACTTAATAGTACAATCTCTTTCATTACTACTTGTATTTTTGCGCTTTCTATCAATGCTAGATCAGATGATTTACTCAGCATTTTTCCAGCAGCTAATCCTGTAGGACCCCCAATCACCGCTCCTCCACCAACGATTACTGCGATACCTCCAGCCATACCCGTGCCTCCCGCTGCTATTGCTCCTCCACCAAGAGTCGCTAGACCAGCGTTTACTGCTGCCGCTCCCGCCAAGCCCGATGGAGCAGCCAGTGCTGCTATGTAAGGTGTAGCAAATCCAGCGGTTAATGCTATTGCTACTGCACCCGCACTTCCTCCAATGACCAAATTCTTATATAATCCAGATATCGAATTTACAGATTTTTTGAATGATGCTTGATAAGATTTTGGCAACTTTTTGTCCAATTTTAAAGCGCGAGCCATTTCTATTAATTCATTTTCTACTTCTTTCGAATTACTTTTAAACTTAATTTTCTTATATTTCTTCATGTCGCTAGGATTCACTGGGAAATATGCTGTAAATAAGGTTGCTTCGAATAATATTAAAAACAATGGGGTCCTAAAATTACCGCAATTATATTCTAGATACTTTGTCTTTTCCAACAAATCTTTTTTATTACGAATAATTAACTTACCATTACTCTGTTCTTCTATCATAGAATCGATCGCATCTGCCCAATCTTGTAACCATTCCCTCTTTAATGCTTTTTTTGCGTAATTATTCCCATTTTCAATTTCTCTTTCAGTTATCCTGTATTGCCAACTGTAAAGTATTTGTGCCTGCTCATCATTTAAACCTAGCTTATTCAGTGTTTGTGTCATCTTGTTACCTCCAAAATTATTTATTCATGTTGCGATGAATTAGAAGATATGAAATACACCGAATCCCTCTGGATTTTACTGGATTTTTTCTGTGACACGATGCTTCTGCACTTCTACTTACCCATGTGAAAATCGAGCAGTTTTTGGACACGTTTTTTGATCAGTTGCTCGTTTTCTTGAAGAAACGGCTTCAATTGGACCCAGTTGCCTAGGGGAAGCAAGCTGAACGTTGTAAACTAAACATTTATTCAATTTTCAATGGGGTACGGGAGTTGAGTTATTATCTATTAAGATCTATGTAGTTACTATCTTCAAATAACCCTCCTGAGTAATCCACCTTTATTAAGTTGAAGCCATTATTAATTGTAGTAGGAGTTTTAGAGAGGTCATCCCCTCTGTATAAATAGAGAAGTATGTTTTCGATTTCTGGAGTACTTTTATTAAAGTGAACCTTCAATAATTTTAAAAACGAATACATATTTGGGCGGATAATACTTTCCTTCATATAAAAGCCTATATTTTGTAGTTTCTCTTTTCAAAGGAACTCCTTCAATATTAATTTTTCTTATAGCTTTAAGCACATAATTGACGTATAGTTTGGGGTTGACACTTCATTACCACCTTTCACTAAGACTGCATTTTAAATAGTTGAGGATACTTTCATTTCATCCAATTCATGTTTGCCATTGCAAATAAAGTTTTGCTGTGGTATATTTTTAATTAGCAAGAGTTGTTTCTTAGTTAAAAGGAGGCTCTTTTATGAAAAATCTAGAGTATCATCTTGACCGAATAGCTACAGCCTTGGAGTCTATTTCTCAGAACTTAAATTTATCCTTACAAGCCGACAGCAGTTCGGGTCATGAAAATAACTTTCTCTCTACAATAGATACAAATTTTATTACACATTCACCTGTGTTGCCTGAGGAAGAACTTTTTATCAACACAACAAAAATTTATTTGGATGAAACCAAACGTAAATTTGATGAAGGCCTTCAAAGGAAAAGCGCAGTGAAGGTTTCACAAAACCTAATACCGATGCAAATAAATTTCCTTGAAAAACATCTACCAAATATGACAGCCTACGAACATTCCAACGCTGTATTTGTATTAAACCAAGATCAAATGCCTAAAGCACTTATAAGGGTTTATACAGACTTAGGGTTTCACAGAGCAGACCACTGGAAAAAAGATATCTCAAACATCACCAATATTGCTACAGAGTTAAGTATTTCTCATGAGAATATTTTTTTAATTGTAATTTCTAACCTTAATGGACTGGATAATAATAGTGTTTGTGCTTTATTAGACACTAAGATTAGCAATAAGGAGATACTTGACCCAGTAAATATTGATAAGTTGAAAGAATATAACAATTTATATATTCAAACCTTTAGAGATATTTTACCTAATCCCAAAAAGCAAATTTACTTTTTAACCGGCAGACTACATCCTAATGTTGTGGCAGAGGATCTTTTTTCAAATAACAATCTAATTTTTAATCTAAAAAAATATATGTGGATATCAACCCCATTAAGAGATATTTTTAATACGGTAAAAAGGTTGTAAGAAGTATTTGCTCGTATCAAGGTTTAATGATACTTTTAGTAGTTATTTTTTCAGTTGTTATAATTTAAGTACATTAAATGAAAGGGAGTAATAGAATGGGCATTGAGAATGAACGTTATTTTATCCGTATCAATGGTGAAGAAACAGGGTGGGTGTATATTCATACTGTGGGCGATTTTGAAAATAGCAAACATATTCATTTATGGAATGAGCAAATTCCTGAAGATATAATTGAACGAGCTTTAAAAGAAGATTATAAAGAAATTAGTAAAAAGCAATATTATAACATTGTTCATGCAATAAATACCGAAAAAGATGCTACCCCATTTATTGATGAGGCCCTTAATAAATAGCAGAAAAGTATTACAATATTAACCGAGTGTTTTAAAACATTTTATTTTATGATGAGATATTACAACAACCAAGTATTTGGAGTATAGCCAAAAGCGGTTTTCTTAAAGATAACCGCTTTTGACGGCACTCATCAAAATAAAAAGTACAATAGGATATACTTAACTTATGGTTATATAACTTTTCCAAAAAATCCAATCTCAGGATTATTTGGTGTTCCTACTAATAATGAGCGATCTAAAAACATATTAAATTCCTCACAAGAGGTTTCAGGTAAATAGCCACAATTATGACAGGCTGCTACATTTAAAGAGTGGATTCCCTGACCAGATTGTATACCGATATCAGTACATACAGGATCAGATGAACACCATCTTGCCTTTTCTATTCCTTTCTGAAGAATCTGAATTAAGTTTTGTGTTTGCCCTAATCTTACCAGCCCCCCTAGTGTCCCTTCTGAATCCCCAGAAGCAGTATAAATTAAGAAACCATTCATTTCGCTATCAGTCTGTTTAGATACATAAATTCTCTCTCGAAGTGCTGAAGAACTGTAACCACATTCAAAAATCATTTCAGAAATTAAAACATGAGCTAATGTGTGAAGCAAAACAAACCTCGGGCTTAGCTCCCTTTCTTCGATTATACCGTTTAAAAGAACTTGTTTATATCTAGACTCCATTGCAGTAAAGTGTTTTTTTACACATTGTTTTTCTTCCCAAGAATCAAGCAACTTCTTATCGAATTCAAAAAATATACCTTCACCATACACTGTGTACCCTGGCAGCCAATTATTAGAGGGCGCATCCGGCTTTTTAAATAAAAGACTTTTGCCATTTTTTATAGAGGTTCTGTTAAGAGAATGGTTACTATTTAGTCTTTGAAAACCGTACAATATCCGTGTATCGCGTAATTTAGGAACAAGGTGTATTTTTTGTAAACCATATTGATAGAATGGAGATTTATCGTAATTAATATTAAATTCAGACAGAACTCTTAAATCTTCATCTTTCTTTTCATCAATAAGAGAACAATACTCCTGATAACGCATTACTCGCAGAATATTTTCATACTGATCTTCTTCCATTTCTTTAGTTTCTTCATGTATTAACTCAAGAGCTTTGATAATTACATTCTCTTCAGCAAACTCTAGATCAATAGGAAACTTTTCTTTTAGTATTTTGGCTACTGTTTCATTACTTATATTAGCTTGAAGAATTTCAATCTCATTTAAAATTAAGTCATTCTTAAAAAAAGAAATTGTTTTTTCTAATTCGTTTGAATAATCTCCGGGTAAATACAGCGCACTTATAACACTTGGATAATAAACATTATTAGAATTTTTCAGCAGTACAAATGGCTTTTCTTTACAATTTTCGTGGGATGTTTCAATTGTCCCGTACCAATGTTTACGACCTGTACAATAATACTTTTCTCCATCTTCAATTTTTGAAAATAATGGCGAATCGTTATTCTCAAATTTAGTAGTAATTCCCTTTAAAGAGCGGCTTGCCAGGCAAGAAGGGGAGGTACATTCTATCCTCATACTAGTCAAGGTTGCTCCTCCTGTTGAAATAAGTTTAATTGGCGCAGTGCAAGAAGGCGCTAAACTTGAATGTACCCATTCCTTCCAAGGAAAATCGTCAATATGTCCTTTTCTACAAACTACAACGAAAGGAACTTGAACTAAATGACCATTTGAACAATACTTGCAATTCTTTTTATTACTTATTTCTGCAGGATTTAATTTTTCCATTTTCCTACATCGATTACAGTAAAACCAAGTCGGAAATAATAACATAGGTATTTTCATTTCAGTATTTCTTTTCTCGGTATTTCCCAATGAGGTTCTATAATCAGGAGGCAGTCTGAATTCTTTAACACCCAGTACCTTTGAAAGGCGAGGTTCTTTAATACTAAATTCAGACTTATCAACGTTCTTGCCAGTAAACCATTGATCAAGAGCCCCAGTCATTAAGTTAACACCTTCATTATTAGTAGAAATAGCCCCTACTCCAAATGGAGTAATTAATTCAGCTCTCCTTAACGGTATATTAGTAGTTTTATGGTTAATCATATATTTTATTCCAACTCCTCAACCAAATACGAATTTGAAACTTCCCCGTGGCAAGGTGCATCAACACTTCTCATTGACATTGGGACCGGACGAGCAGTTTCTTTGTACATAGATGGGATATAACTACCCGATTGATACATTAAGAAGTATCCACCATCTTCTTTCTGTTCCCAATGTTTTGCTCCCAATTTAGTGATACGTCTTACGCAATCATCAAAACTTTTTTCAACTAGGTCAACTTGTTGAGTGTCAACTTTTCTAACTCTATTAAGTAATTTCGTTTTAAACTCATTAAGTGGTTCGACATATTTACCAATATTTTCAGGGGAATAAGCTATATCCTCCCCGTGTAATTGTCTTAAATAACCAATGATTAAACCATATAATCCTCTACTAATACAGGGGTCTGAGAAAGGCGTAACACTTGTGGGTTCAACCTTTGTATATAATTTTTCATGATATTCTCTAAAATGCTCAAAATGTGACTTATCTCTTGATATACCTGATTTATATAAAGTTACAACCAAGCCCGGCCTCTCTTTCCATTTCCTTCCTATCCTTCCGGTTACCTGAATGTATTGCGCAGTATTCTTAGGTTGCCCAACAACTGTCATCAATGAGAGTCTATCTATATCTACCCCCACTTCTATAATATTAGATGCCAAACATACATCAATGTTATCAGTACCATACCTTACTTTTAATTGATCTATAACCTGCGTAACTTCCCCACTATCTAGACGTGAGGTTAATTCCAAGAAACTATTTAACCATCTAGTAAGCTTTTTATCTTTAATATTATGTTTCTTTCTAATTTGATTTAAGTAACTTGGTACGTCAGTTTGTAATAAAGTCAATGCTCCTCCTAATTCACGAATGCTGTTAAAAAAGCTTAACAAGGTCCAAAAGGGATCTTTTTCCTCATCTCTAAATTCCATCACTTTTTGAAGTAGAATAGAGTATATCTTAACTTGCAACATTTGCATTCCTATTGTTGGAGAATATACCCCTAAATATTTTCTTCCTCTAGAAGGTGATTGATTATCTTCAAGGGCAATTCTAGCAAAGAAAGAATCATCATGTGATAAGCCTGGACTAGGAAATATTTTGGAATTATTTTTATCGCGACCATATAAAGATAAAATTTGGTCCTCGTAATGACTAATAGTAGCTGTTGAACAAATAATTTTTGGCTTGACAGGACATTTTTCACGATAATCCGTAGATAATTCTTCAATCAACACCTCATACATACCTGTTAAAGAACCAAGAGGGCCTGAAATTAAATGCAGCTCATCCTGAATAATTAAATTTGGCGGAGATAACTCTCTTTCACCATTCATATTCAACCCAAATATAGAACGAGCCTCCGGCTTCCAAGAAAGCATAGCAAATTTATCGATGGTTCCTATTATAAAAGTTGGTTTTTTATCATATATAGTTTCATCAACAATATATATAGGTAGCTCTTTGTGAAAAGAACAATTTTTATCAGGACATTTGATTTTCAGTTCTTTGTCCTTTGTGCTATATTCATATCCAAAGATTTTAGAGCTTACGTTAGTATTTTTATTTTTTCTTCTTCTTACTGCTAGGCCACCAGAATTCATATAAGAAGTCTCTTTTTTTATAGTATATTTTCCTAAACTTGCTCCACACCAAGGGCATGACTTAACAATAAAAGCTTTCTTATCATTTCCTTCTTTCCATTGTTTGAGCTGTTCTTTAGCACCATAAGCCCCTTCATTTTGGTTTGGGGTAGTTTTTGAACCTAACCATATCCCAATCGAAAAAGGTGTCTCTCCTAAATCATTCCTATATTTTCTCCTTATCATTTCCATTGAGCAAATCAATCTTGATGACCTTTGAAATTGGTCCGTAGTTAATAGGCGAAGAGTATATCTCATTATCAGGTCTGTTCCAGTGTCATTTTTATTTCTTAGCCTTCTTAAAAACATTGAAAAAGCCGCCACACCTAAGTAAGCTTCTGTTTTTCCACCACCGGTAGGGAACCATATTAAATCAACAGTTTCCCGATCCAAGCTTTTTCCATCAGCTACTGAAGGTATAGAAAGTAAAAAGAAAGCTATTTGAAAAGCTCTCCAATTTCCTTCAAACTCTTCAAAATCCTCTAATTTTGGAATTTCAAATGTTACTAACTCGGGATTGAAAATAAGATTATCATTTTCTACTTTACCTTTTCTGATTGAATTACCTACTTTTTGTTGTATTGCCATAGCATGATTAGCCATTTTAAAAGCAGTGTATACATGGTCGTCTTTCTTAATATATTCAATTCCCATCCGCATACGCTCTGCTGATTCCCTACATTTATCAATATGTTTTTGAGGAGTAGCGCCATAATTTTCTTTTAGTGAATGAACTTCTTGTTGCCTTAACTCAATCCAATTTTCATAAGAACTAACAAGTTTACCTAATATTGATTCAATAGAATCTGACAATGGACTTGCTAATTCTAACATTGAAATTGAAAATTCGTTTCCTTCCTCATCCACAATATCCGGGGTCATACTCATTGACTCATATTCTGGCAAAAAGGTTGAGAAAATTTTATCTATTTGTTTGCTATTTTCGACTTTACTCCAATTAGCAGAACATCCGTGACCAAGCGCAAATGTTTTAGCTTCTCTATATAATAAGTCATTTGATTGTTTATCTTCGTCTAAATACATACTCTCTGTACTAGGATTTATCGTTGGGTAGGGTAAGAAAAGCGCCCCACTTTTCGGGGCAACCGTTATACTAATTTGACTTTGAAACAAGCAATATTGGTCAAGTGGTTGATTTTTTAATACTTCAGTTTCATTAGTCAGACTTACAGTCATTAAAAATCGATTGTCCCCCATATTTCTATTAATAATGAGCAGACGCAAATCTAGTCCCTTAACAGTTAATGAAAAGAATATTCTTTTATTATTATAAATCTGCTCCTTTGATAATTTAATTAAATCAGACTCTACAGGGTCCCTACTCCACCAATCACGTAACCTTCTGCCATTCGCCAATTTAGGAGTAAATTTTTTATATACTCCACCGTTTAATTTTATACATATATTGCTATCTTCACCTAATTCAACAAAATAGCTCAGCCCTAGGCTAGCTGGGGAAAAATCATTTTTCTGCGGCATGAGCTCCACACTATCTTCTTGGTTTTCTGTGCTCTCCCCACCAGATCGATTTATTAGAGATTCTATGTTTTTTAAACCTTCATCAGTTATAGAAGCTGGAGTGTCCTCTTCCTTTTGAAAGATATTTTTTTCTTGATCTAACAATGGTTCTTTTTCTGAGCCATATGGAAAAAGTATGCCTGAAGAATATTGGATTAATGGTGTGTTGACCTGTAAAATTTCTTCTAAATTTTCAGAATTATAATATTTCTCATATGTATCTTCTATATTCTTAAAAGTAGGATCACTTATATCCAGAGGTAACATGTTTGTTGGGTTTACTTTAATTGGTCCTATTAATTCTTGTGCTATACTTGATATTAATTCTTCCCTATTCTCTATATTTTCTTTAAGCCCCATTCAATTTTCCCCCTTTAATAATAACCAATATCTTCAGCATAGATAATTTTTTTTTCCTGTGATACAGGTACTTTGAAATGTTCAGAGCTTATTGACTTTATCTTTTCTAAATTAAATGAGGCTCCTTTGTATTGAGATAATTCAATTTTTTGAGTCCCGTTTTCGTATAAAACAGTCAGGTCAGCTTCATTTATAGCTCCTCTAATTTCTTTACTTATTTTTCGTCCTGCTTGAATATGAAAGTTTGAGAGCATACGTGACGATTTAAAGAACTTGTAAGCTTTTTCTTTATTATTTCCTGTTAATATATATAAAAGCTTTAAAAATTCTTGATTATTTTGAAGTTTAAATGATTCTTCCTTTAAAAGGTTTTTAATTTTTAATTCATTAATTGTTATTAAACCTTTTTTTTCCAATAATAGACAGAGCTTTTCTACACTATATTTATCTACAAGTTTCTGTAAATGCTCTTTAAGTCTTTGTTGTCGTTTCCTATAAATTAAGATATTCTGATCCATAAACATCTCATTTGCTACTTCTCTAATTAAGGTCCCTTCACTCTCATTACGCACTAGCAAAAAATCATCTGTAGTAATATCATCTAACAACTTTTTTTCTAAATTCTTCTCTAGTGTTAACACTTCATACCTCTTGTTATGACTGGCCAGTAAAATAAACCTATTTTGTGTTAATTCTATAGGCACTACATTTATAAATCTTTTTTCTTCAGATTCTGAATTAAATTTTATAATTATTTCTTTAAGTAGCCCTATACTTATGGTAGGTTCTTCAATGTTTGGGTACATTACCGTTTCATTTGTAGATATATTAGTTTTATCTTTTAAAGCGCTTTTTTCATCTCCTTCTACAATAAACTTTTTATGAAGTCCCTGGTAAAGAGTCGAATAATAACTTTTACCATTAAAATGACTAAACATGTTATTATCTGTAAATGTATTACTATACATATTTAAAGTGACATAGTAGTTCACAGGAGCTCTTGGAACATTATTAAATGAATAATCAAAGTAATTCTCGTTTCCTATAAAAACCACAAGATCAAAAGTATCTCTCATATTTTTAAAACTATTATCTGAGTAAAATGAAATATTATCAACGCCCGTTGACATAATAATATACTTTTTTTGGCTATCATCAAGCTCGCGCTTTGTCACAATAGCATGAGCTTGGGAATTATATTTAATTACATTTTTACTTAGATATTCAGAAATATCGTTCCTATTGTTATTTAAACAATCAGACAGCAGGTCAAATAACACCTTGTACTCTTGCTTTTCAGGATAAATACTTAATATAGAGTTTAGAGTATTGCTTAGTTCAACCATTTTTTTCTCTTCAACTAAATTATTATATGGGATCAAGTAAGTAGAAACTTTATATAAAATAAAACGGAGGGGGATTAAAAACTTACCTAATAATTTATCATTATATTCTTCTCCATTAAACTTAATTCGTGCTAACCGCATTAAGTCTTCAAGCTTTGAATTTTGAATCCTAGCATAATAGATTTTATAAGAGTTAGATATCTCGTACACTTTATTTATAAAGTCTAGATTATTACTCATTAAATGCTCTCCAACATAATATTTCAATATTTTTTGGGGGGTGAAATTCTTTTAATTTCTCCAGTGTTTCCGGGTCCTCTTCTGTATTGTTTGTAATAAATTCGTATTCTAATTCTTCTAAAGCATCGATATTACTGTCCATAGGATTTTCTCTAGAAAGAACAATTATCTTTGCTTCATTTATAAGTTCCTTTCTATGCCTAATATATAAATTAGCTCCATCAACAATAAAAGGTGCTCCATCACTGATTACATTTTCATCTTTTGAAAGTAAGTCACATACAAATGAATATTGTTTGCCTTCCCCAATCTTTCTTATCCTAACAAAGTCTTGTAACGATAAATATTTGTTAAGTTTAAGTTTAGCCTCTCTTCTTAACTGGCTTTCATTTGCCGTGATATAGAATAGTGGTATTGAACGATTAAATATTTTATTACTTATTCCTTTATCATAAAACCGGGATAAATGTTCTATTGAAGGATCATATTCTATGTTACGCTGGGTTTTATAATTATTTTGCACTGGAGCTACACGAATATTTTTCCAGCTCTCTTTCTTTTGAAGAGTCACTACCATATCACTATTTGCACCTATACCCTGTAAAGTAGGGTAACCTAAATCCGATAAACCATTGTATATATAACTCGTTTCAGTTGAGCTTTCCGTAGGGCTAGAATAAAAAACTAGAGTACCTTTTTTCAAATCTTTCAACCAAAAATTGTCATCTGAACTGTCGTTTAAATACAATGCATGAGCCATTCCAGCACCTATGGTATAGGTTATATAGTCGTTAAATGGTATACTAATAGCAATATTTAGCTTTGATTGGTTACCACAAATAATATTCTCTTTATAAAATAATTCTCCTAGCTTTAAGAAAAATAAGGCCCACCCATTATTAAAAAAAGGAATATTATACACATCCATTTTCATCAAATGCACATCCTCTAACTTATATGAAAGACTACCAAATAATTTATGAAGCTCTTTTCTATTTAATGTATTAGGCCAAAGCGGAAAAGGCTTCTCTTCATAGTTGGTTAATAGTATTCCGATTTAATTCCTCGAATTGGTTTTTAGGTATTTTAACTACGGCACTTGCTCCTCCAACCATATTTTTCCCTCCTGCCCTTGGTACCCAAGAAGCATATCGAGCCAATTTTTCAAATGGAATAAACCACCAATTGACTAAATTTCTATCCTCTGTATTATCAATTTCTCTTACAATAAATAAAGAATGTAAGTTTCCTCTCTTAGAAGCATAGTATGCCAGCTTTACGAATGGTCCCAAGTCTAGTCCAAAGTATTCACCTAATGCAGAATCGGGGGCTGGTGTCTTCTCTTTTATTTCAATTGGATAAGTAAATTGATTCCCCCATAAAATACCATCAATATCGGACGTTTCTTGCATATACCGATTTTGAAATGTAACCCTCAAATGTTCTTTGGTAAACTCCTCTGGTATTGCCCTAGAAGGTATCTCGCTAACATCAGTTTCATAACCTAAAAAATTATATCGCCTAGATCTATTACTAAATCCATTAATATTATCAGGAAAGTCATAATAATTCTGTTCAGTAGGAAGCCCTAACTGTACAGCCTTCCATGATATGGTATGTGTATCATTAATGTTATGTATAGAAGGTGTACAGAAGTAACTTCTTATACCAATCTGATGAAAAGTAGAACAAATCGTATGTAATCCGTGAGAGGGATTTGTTAATGTTCTAGTAGGGGAGTAGTCTTGATTTGGGAATATAGTCTCAGGAAACATAGCAACTGTCTCAACACCAAAATTTCCAGCACCTACAGACCTTGCAATCCATCCACCTACAGAAATCCTTTCAGCAAAACCTAACGTATTTAAGTACTCCCGAAAATCGATCTCAGCCAATAGTCCATTCAATTTATTTCTGTTTAATTGTCCAGTTTTACGGTTACTGGTTATACTACTAGATAAGTAATCATTCATTACTTCAAGAGACAGCGTAGTCATTTTGACCTCCTAGGTAAATTAAGTATTCTATGAAATTTTTCATAGACCAATACACTTAGATTTTACCAAATATTATTAATTAATTATAGGAGCATTTTAAATCTGTATCGCATATGTATTTGAGTATAAGTAGAGGTGAGCCTATGACTGATGTCATGAATAAAGAGCAGCGAAGAAAAAATATGAAAGCAATCAAGTCTGTTTCGAAGCTTGAAAAGATTGTTAGCAGTGAATTATGGAAGAGAGGCTATCGTTTCCGTAGAAATACTAAAAATTTGAAAGGGAAACCTGATATATCAATTAAAAAATACAAAGTAGTCATTTTTATTGATTCCTGTTTCTTCCACCGGTGCCACTTGCACGGCAATATGCCTAAGACAAATACAGAGTTCTGGAAAAAGAAATTAACTAGAAATGTAGAACGTGATAAAGAAGTGAATAATCATTATGAGGCTAAGGAATGGAATCTCTTACGGGTATGGGAGCATGAAGTAAAGGAAGACTTGGAAGAAACAGTGAATAAGATTTCGGCATTTATTGATCAAGCTAAATAAAAACCCGCCGAAGCGAGCCTTTATTTAAACTAACGTATATTTTTCATTTGCGTAATCTATAAACTTACTAACAGACCATATTTTTTCTTTATATGCTTCCGGATACTGCTTATGATATGGTTTTGGTACAACTAACTGCAAATGGGCATTCTCCATTTCCTTTAACTGGTTTTCGGATATCCCCTGCTGTAATGTTAGAAGATGTTTATTTGGTATCCTTTCCCCTTCACTTAATACCTGTCTCCATCTATCTTTACATGTAGTTTTGACACCCAAAAGTATTAAATTCTCTTGAGGATATTCAGGATTATGATAGTGGTTTGTAGATGGTAGGAGAAAATCGGGTTTCTTTTCTCCTTCTGTTTTTCCAGGATTATCAAATGGTAATCCTACATTAGTCAATATATAGTTTATATGGTGCTCTAAACTTCTCCCAGCTCTGCTTTTCCTTCTATTCAAGGCACTACTTGCAAAGTCCAGAAGTGGCTGAAGTTCTCCAAATGGTCTAATAAGCTTATCTTTATATACCTCCTGTTCGATAAGTCTGAACACCGTATATTCAGTATCTACCCAGTTAATTAAGTCTTTATCAGGTTGAATTTTCTTCTTACTGTAGTACTCCATATAAACTCTGCGTGATATTTCAGCCATAACAGCTGTTTCCGGAAAATCTTTATACCCCGCAACTAACTCTAATACCTTATCTTCAAATGTTTCTTCAGCCACGATAATATCATCTTCATGATAAACCGTATAATTATCTGCAAGAGACAATGAGAATGTTTGAGAAAATTCTTCTATTTCTTCCTCTGTATTAAAAATATAAACTTTATAATCTTCTTTTGATAATGGTATAAATATAATTAAAGCTCCTACCATTTCGTTACGATTAAACGGAGCATTTGACCAAAAACGGGTGATGCGAAATTCCTTCTTAGAAGTATAATAAACTATCCTACTTTCAAATGGCTGCCAACCGTCTATATGTATCATTACTAACCTTTCTCTTATTCCAGTAGCTGGAACGGAAACTTCATTGAAGAAAATGTCCCATGAACCTATGTTTAAATATACTCCATCTTGGTGTGCTCCATTTACCCCTGCATCGTTTGGGGTTAAAAACTTACAAAAAAAGCGGCCATTTTGTCTGGCCGCTTCAATTGCATCAGGTAGGTTGTCTAACTCTCTCTGCATGATCGATTCCGACCTCCTCAACGTTTTCAATCTGTTTATCCTGTTCTATAGCATAAATCATGTTTTTAGCTATTTCTTTAACCACAGGAACTGCAACACTATTACCGAATTGTTTATAAGCGGCCGTGTCGCTTACCTCAATTTTAAACGTTTCTGGAAATCCTTGCAATCTAGCACATTCTCTTGGTGTTAGTCTTCTTGGGTTTTTACCTTTCTCTTGAGGTATTAATATTTCACTTCCATCTTTATGATAACGCGCTGATAATGTTCTGCTATTGGAATTTAAGTCTGCAAGGCCAAAACCAAAACCATTACCTTTTTTACTATGTTTTTCTTTGTAGGCTTGAAGGTAATTCCACAATTTATCAGATAAAGTATATTTATCTATTACATTATCTTCAAGGATATCTTTTAGTGGTGGCCCTTGTTCTGGAATGTTAGGGAACTCAAAATGAAGAGGCTTTTTAAAACCTACAATATATATACGCTCCCTATTTTGTGGTACTAGCCCTTTTGCATTAATAATTCTATCATAAACAGTGTACCCTAACTCTTCCTGCAAAACCTTCTTAATCATTTTGAAAGTTTTACCTTTATCATGGCTTCTAAGGTTTTTTACATTCTCCAAAAGAAAAGCCTGGGGCTGTTTTTCTTTTATAATGCGGGCAATGTCAAAAAATAAAGTCCCTTGTGTTTCATCTAGGAATCCATGCTGCTTTCCTAAACTGTTCTTTTTACTTACACCAGCGAGTGAAAACGGCTGACAAGGAAAACCTGCAAGAAGGATATCATGATTAGGTATATCCTTTTCGTCTACTAGGGTAATATCTCCCTCCGGTTCCTCACCAAAATTCACCTTATACGTTTCTTTCGCTTTATTATCCCACTCTGAAGAAAAAACGCATTCGCCATATTCCTCGAATGCTAAACGAATACCACCAATTCCGGCGAATAAGTCTATAAATTTATACAACATACTTTCCTTCACCCCACGAACATTTGTGCTTTTTTCTATTATAGCAAAAAGTGATTAATTTTGGTCTATATATGTGTTAAAATTGTTTAGTTGCATCGTTAACAATACCCTAAAATACGGAGGTAATACAAGTGGCGAATGTAGCAATTTATTATCGATTAACAAAAAGTGAAGACACAGGGCAGGTAATACAATTCATAAATGAAGAAATACATAAATTTGATGATCAGCACTTAATTAAGGGAGTTTTTGTTGACGACCATAAAGATAGAACCCAACTAAATGAGTTAGTTAACCAGCCCTTACATGAAATAGATAAACTTTTCATCAATGAAGAAATCGATGATGAATTTGATTGGAAATTGTTAAACGAATTAGCTAAAACAGAAGGTTTCACTATTCACTTACTAAGCGAATAGATCTCTACTCTCTTTTTATACCTTGAACACATATCCACCGCCTAGTCCATTTAATGAATATAATAAATAAACTCTCAACTTTTTACCATCTACTAGTAACATTCCCTAGATCGTGATTCTTTTCAACTATACTCTTCAAATCGTTATTCCAATCCTTTGTTTTTGATAAATCACAAGTAGATAAGTTATTAGTCATCAACCTTTGATATCTATTTGCAAACTCCCTCCCAGCCTTATCATTATCCGTACAAAACGTTATTTGTCGTACTTTGTGACCTTCCTTACCCAATCGTTTTATTTCATCAATCATGGTCTGCCTCTTAAGCCCTGACATGGATACTAAGCGAGTATTCTGCAGCTTTTCTTTCTTAATACTCCAATAAGATAACGCATCAATCGGACTTTCAAACAGATAAATGGAATTAGGATTACCAATATCCAATGAAAATCCTGCAGATCCATGGCTGTTCCTATCAATCCCTTTGAACATACGACCATCTTTCATTGGAGAGGTCCCTTGACGGTCAGCTCCAACTATCTTACCTTGCTGCTTCCACTTAAACACCACATTCCCAAGCTTGTCCTGTGCGATTAAATCTTTATTATCAAGCCAATCAACAATTTTCGGGTGAATCTTCCGTTCATTCGTAAGATAACCTTTGGCCTTTGCCCTATCGTTCACTTCATAATGAGAAGGATATTGATAAGGCTCCCTAGGCTCTTCCTCTTGGACATTTTCTTTGACTTTATAACCTTGCGCATTCAGATCGAGCACAGCTTCTGGAAAGCTCATTCCATAAAACATTTTGGCGAAGTTAATGACTCCTGCTCCTTTTTCGTCTCTGGAATTCCAGGCAAACAATTGGTCTTTAACTACTAAGCTATCATGCACTTGATGCCGGTAGTATCTTCCCTCTTTCTTCAATGGCTCCCCTTTACGTTGAAGATAGTCTACAAGATCCACATTACGAGCAACCTCCACTTGGTTCGCGCTTACATGTTTGGCCATGCAGCACTTCCTCCTCTCTAAAATTTTGATAAAAAAAGACAGGGAGAAATCTCCCTGCCTAGCGTTCAACCTCTATCTTTTCTTTTTGATTTTCCTTCTCCTTAAAAGCCTCCTTACTCCCCTTCTTCATTTCCAAAGTGGTGCTTTCTTTTTCTTTCTCTTCATGGAACTCTCGATCCAACTTACTTTCAATTTGCGATAGTCGCTGCTCTCCGCGATCCGTTAATGGCAGTTCTTTCAATTCTTGAAGAGATTCCTTTTTGAGTTGATACACCTCTTCTTTACTATGAGTCTCTTGAAAAGCAAGCATCTGGTTTAACCGTTCTTGTCGGTCAGCGTTTTGTTCTTTATCTAACTCCTTTCCGACGGTTGGTTCAATAAAATTCATGAGCTCCTTCTTATAAGCAACTTTGAAGTCTTGGTGGGAATACTCCTCTTCTGTCTTTTCTTTCTTAGCAAATGGTCCACTATCCCTCTCAGACTTGTTCACTTGGCTTCTATACATATCCCGAAGTTTTTCTGAAGGTAACTTCTCCCTTTCTTGTTTCTCCTCTTCCACTACATGTTTTTGTTCTTTAGCATCCATACTTTTCTCCCCTTCCTTTTCTTGTTCGATTGATTCTTCAATGGTCATAATGAATTCTTTAGCTGTTGACTGAACTTCTTGTAATAGCTTTTCATGATCTTTAAATTCATGATCCTTGGTCCAGTGATGCAGATAATCCAATGAGTAGTCACTGGTATCAATATTGAAATAAGAGGCAACAGTATAAGCTGTCATTTCTGCTTGAAATTCTTTCTCCGGTTTGGTGTAGTCATTCATGTTTTCCTTTGTATGAAGTTTGGCATGAGTCAGTTCATGTAACAGAGTCTTTGTGTCCTGACGCTCTGAATTACGTGGATTAAGAGCTACTTCTCCTCGTCCGGTATAACTCACTCCTTTGGCTGCCCCTAACTCTTCATAAGGCTCTACAATTCGTATGTTATTTTTCTCAGCTATATCCTCCATCCCTCTTCGAAGCTGACTGTAGTTTTCAACCTGTCCATCAATCCATTTGTTAGGGAAGATCTCGGGTAGATCCTTTTGAGTAGCTGAGGTTTGAGATATATCAAAAACACTTCCTGTAGAATAAACAAGACGGCCATCTCGTTTGTCGAGTTGACCGTCTTTAACTAATTGCTTTTCTTTTTTCGTCGCATACTTTAAAGGTTTCCATTCGCCCTCTTCATTTTGAAATTGCTGACCTAATCGATTGGGCACGAGAATCTTTAAGCTTTTCTCTCCTTTGTTTACGGGATATCCTTTTTCTTTCCAGAATGCATAGGAACCAACAGCTTCTGCTCCTGGAAACTGAGAATCGATCAGCGCTGTATTGCGTGGGGAATATTGGTTGAACTTCCCCATAAAGTTTAGATACTCCTTCATTTGTTCGGGAGAATGAAAGTGATTGGAGATGCTCTTCTCCATGCCTTCCGTCAAATGATTGATCTCTTCTTTCACTTGTTCAGGCGTTTTCTTTCTATAAGATCGTTTAGTCTTCGTCATGATATTCAGCTCCCTCACTGATGTTCATGAGCTCTTCCATTTCCTCTTCATCGTAGTTTGGTTGGGTATCCAGAATCAGTTCCTTGGTTGATTTATTAAAAGGAATGAGCAAGTTTTCCTGATTCATTAAATGCTGTTCAAGATCGTCCATTTCTTCATCACTCAATGTCAGGCTATATTCCTCTTGGCCCACATCCATAACCAGTTCGTTATTATCGCTTAAACGATTAAATACACCTACCTCATAATTGCTGTTAAATAAAAACATCCGTTCATCTCCTTTATTGATAATTCCTCATGAGTACCATTAGATTGATGCTGGTTGTGTTTATGTCGCACTTATTCTTTTTTGACGCTGATGACTGATTCTTTCTTCTACTGCTTGTCTCGCATCCTTCATCGCTTGGCTCTCGAAAATCGGTGTCGTAACACAGCTTTCTAAGTTTTGATCCATCGCAAAACCATTCATTAATTCAAGAAGCACCTGCGTATTCTTATCACTACGATTGGCCGCTAAACGCAGCCGTTTCATCTCTTCTGAAAACACTTCTTGAAAGCGTTGGGCCATCAACCTCAGGAGGTATTCTTGGGAATGGTCCTTCGATTTCTGAGCTTCCCATTCCTCAATCATTCGGTCTAAAGCATCACCAGGATAACGAATATGATGCTGTTCCTGATACTCTTTGATTAACGATATCGTCTCTTCATGAAGCGTTATATTTTGCCGCCTTCTCATTCATGTACCCCTACCTTTCCCTTTCGATTTCTCGTTCCAACTTTTGATGATCCAAGTCATTGATAAACTGATCATAGGTTTGTCCCATTGAACGCTGAATGCTTCTTAGGGAACGTTGCAAATGAATACCTGAAGGCATGGACTTATAAGGGCTATTTGTATTAGTAGTTTGTCTAGGATTCTGCTGGTGATCGTACCGTTTCATTTCTTGTAAGAATGCATTGCCCATTCGTTTATAGAGATCATCTAACTTGTTTTTTTTATAATGCTGATAGCGCTTTTTATCTTTAGGTCCATCGCCATAGGCTCGTTTTAATTCACACACCTCTTGATCCAATTTATCATGCAGCTGCTTCATATCTTTGGCGTGATACTTATTTAAATACCTTGTTGTTAGTTCATCAATTTTTGGTCGAAGAGGATTTAAAGTCTGATAGCCATAGTGCCATTGTCGCTTATCTTTAGGCAAGTGATTATACACTTCGAGGAACAATGGTTTCATCTCTCTATTGCTCCATCTCATGCTGCTATTCTCTTTCTTTGTATTCACCATGTGGTCACGGATCAAATCGTTAATTTGGTTCCGTTCTTGCGTTCGATCTAACAATCCATTGACCACTTCACTTTTCATCGCATCTAAAGTTTTGGGTTTTCGCTTTCCACGATCACGAGTCGGGTTCGGTTCGACCGTTGCTACATGAATATGAATGTTATCGGTGTTATAGTGGATGGCCGCTGACCAGATAGCACTTTCTTGTAATCCTTCTTTTTTCATCATGGCCTGCATGGATTTTCTTGTCACTTGCTTTAAAGCATCTTCATCTAAGGTGTGCGTTTTTGAATCATAAACGCCTCGATTTTGAAGCCACTCATTATCAAATGTGATTACGTCTTGCCACATGATACTGTTCTTCTTTTGAGCCTGCTCAAACAATGATTTAATCCCTTGTTTTCCTTCCATCGATAAACGATCCGATTGCTGAGTAAACAAGGCAGAGGTTTTATCCGGGTCGTCCATATAGTGATTATATAAACTAAACATGGACCGATGAGCTTCCCCTTTTCCTTTCGCTTCTTCACGGTCCACGTATTGCACATAATCTTGAAATCCTTTCTTATTGGCTGTCACAAATTTCGTTTTTAAAACCACTCCCGGAGTAACAGTTTCATTCATACGTCCTCACCTGTTTCATCAAAATGTAAGAACTCATTCATTTCTCGAATGGCTGTATAACAATGGACCATCGTTTGAATGTTTCGATCGACTAATTGCTGTAGTCTTTGTTCACGATTGTTCTCTTCTCGAAAGACAGCTAACTGTTGCAACTGAGCATGTAAAAACTCTTGCCGACTTAATCCTTTTTCTTCCGCAAGTTCGTCAATTCGTTGAACGGTTTTCGGATCCATATAACGAATTCTTACTTCCATGAAAGTCCCTCCTTTTGATGAAGTCACTAATACTAGTGAATAAAGAGAAGAGCATAAGGGGTTTTTGTTCCCACTTGGCGTGTGAATCCCGGCAGAGCCGGGCAAAACGAGGGAACAAGAAAATCTCCAGATGTGCGGTCGCTGTGTTGCTAAAACAGGAACAACCATTCGTGTATTCATCTTGATGTGTGGTCCTTGCACAGGTGATGTGTGGACGCTGTGTTGACCTTTATCACAACCCAAGACCCTTTTATTTCGAAATCATCTCCCGTTTTTCTTCCAACATCTCAATCTTCTCAACGATGGTTTGAATGGTTAATTCATGTTCAGCTGCCTCTTGATTGATCTGATCTTTTTCATTTTCTAGGTGATGAATTCTAGACTCTGTTTGCTTTTTCTCTTCCTCCGTATCGTAAAGAAGCTCTGATTCCAACTCTACGGTTTTCTGATCAAGTTCTTTGATTCGTTCATCGATCGCTTGAATACTTTTCTTCTTCTCTTTTATTGTTTCTTTCGACTCTTCGATCTGTTCAGATACAGCAGCTACCTCATATTCCTGCTCCGTTAAAATGTTTAATTGTTTGTCCATTTTCACTTTACGTTGATCAGTATAAATACGTGCCAGCTCTTTCTTTTCCTCACCCCCTTTCAGGGAATTTTGGTTATTCTTTTCAGTGAATATCATAATGTTTTCTTCCTTATTAACATCTAAGGCCATGACATCAAAGGAAGGACTTACCTGTTGGATACTAATGACATATCTGCTTTCATCGTTGTACTCTACGTGCGTTGGAAGATCGCGCTTTGGATGCTCTTTTTCCTGAGCCTTAAAGCTCAACGATTCATCTAATAAAGCTGTTGATTTATTGATATTTATGGTGACAACCATCAGATTTTTCGTTGGATTATAAACCCAATCCTTAATGGTCAGTTCGCCTGCTCCTTGTAGGTTCAGAGGTTCATTGACAGGCGTTTGTTGAACTTCACTCTGCTCTTCATCACCAAAGATAAAACCAGAAAATAAGAAAAAAAGAAGCGCCATGGCCATGACGCTTAATCCAATAAGATATTTATTCGTGGTTCCTTCCGTGATGTGTTTTGTTTGTTTTTTCATGTATATCTCTCCTCTTCGACGTCTTGAAAATCTGTTATCATCCAGCGCCCTTCTTCTCTATGAACATTTATTTTGAGAAACACTGGAGATACCTGCTTATGTTCGCTCTGCAAAGAATAGAGAGTATGTTTAAACTTAACTAATACACTTGCTTGATTGTTTGTGAGATTACCTGTTTTGATGAATATTTCTACTTCATCTACCTCTGTTTTCCTATCTCCTTTATAGGTATCTGTAGGAAAGAAAGTTGCAGCTAAGCCTTTACTCATTACCTTGTGTGCTTCATCTTTCCTTTCTTGATAAGTCTTTTTATTCTGTTGAAAAGCTACCTCTATAAACGAAGAAACCTGCTTAACTAAAGCGTTATATCTCGCTTGAATGTCAGCAGGTTCCTGTGTTTGTAACTTCATCGCTAATTCAGTTTTTTCTTCCATTATCTTTTCGTTTTTCACTTCCAAGTGATGCAGATCTTCCTGGAGATTGTCATTCGGTAATGTGCGTGCAGCATAAATATTAACCGAAGTGAGGACGATTAACAGAACGACAAACAGGCCAAAAAGTAAACGTCTATTCATCCATTTTCTCCTTTCTTAAAGCCCAAGATAAGGGGCAGGATCTACGTCCGAACGATATTGATTTTTGGTCATAACTTCAAAATGAAGATGGGGTCCTGTAGAGTTTCCTGTCGAACCACACTTGCCTACTTTTGACCCTTTTTGGACCATCTCTCCGCTTTGTACACTTATCGTATACAGATGAGCATAGTGACTATAAAGCCCCTCCTCGTGTTTCACAAGAACGTTATTTCCATAGCCAGAGTTACTTCTTTCCACCTCAACAACTTGACCGTTATCTACGCTTTGAATTGGCGTTACGGCGTTCGTACAAGCAAAGTCTATACCTCTATGCATATCCGGTGTTCCATCAAAAGGATCTGGGCGCATGCCGTAATCAGATGTCTGGGTGAGTGCTCCTTCAATGGGCATCACCCAATCTCCCGTTGGTTGCAAATCTGCTTCAATAACTCCACCTTTAAGGTAACTTAAAACGGCCTCAACATAACCAATATCTCCATAACAAGCTCCTGTTTCTGCCGACTCCGGTCTAATGCAGGAATACATGCCTGTATGCTTCAATCTCTGGTACTTCATTCTTGAAAATTCGACCGCTAACTCTTTACTGTATTCTCCATTGTTGTGTTCGTTTGCGTAATCAATGAACCCTCCACCGAAGTTGTAAGCTTGGAGTGTTAGCTTAATATCTCCTCCTGCTTTCTCCAGCATCTCCGAGAAGTATCTGATACCAACATTAATACTTCTTTCGGGATCCTCAATCGTGTTTGGTGGTAGACCGAGAGATTCACTGGCTTGCATCACATCATCAAGACGTCCTCCCGATTCCTGCATCGTTTTGGCCAAGAGAAGCTCCACATACTTGGAGACCCCATACTTTTCAGCATATTCTTCGAATAGAGGACGGTACTCTTCTAATGCAGACGAAACTTGCGCTGTTCCATTCACTACATCTACAGACCTCACCTCCTCACTAGAGGAAGACTTTTGATAACCGATCAGTCCTGTAATGACGGAAGCATACAAGAGCATTTGCAGAAGGAAAAGAGCTACCAGCATACCAATCAACCAAAGCCATACTTTCCGAGGTACTAACCCAAGGAGAAGGGACCAAGGCATTCTTATGCACCTCCCCCAAACAAGGCTAACTCTTCATCAGACACCTCCACCTTGAAACGAATGTTTTCAACAGCACGGATGCTTAACATCGTCTCTCCTGTTTGTAGGTAAGGGATATCTTTTAATTCACTTTGGCTTAATTGCCCCATGAATATCTGCTGCATCATCTCTAAGTTGTTACTATCCTGCTGCATAATAATCTTGTATTGCGTTAGTTCAAAAAGCTTTTTAATCTCCTCTACCATACTTTGATCCGACCCCTCAGGAACAAAATCGCGAATTGTATGACTCGCGTAAAGGAGGGCGCCAAAATACTTTCTTGCCTCACGACTAAACTTTGTAAGGAAGTCAAGAGCACTCTCGCTTTTCTTTTTTGTATTTATAATGTGATGAGCTTCATCCATCAATATGAGATATCTTACAGCATCTTCAAAAGCTAATTCTCCTCGATCATAAGCATCAAACTGAGGAGAACCATTCGTTAGCATAGAGTCCCATAAGAGATTGAGTACATTAAACAATTGTGCCTGGAAAACCTCTGCCCTCATTTGAGATAGGCCTCTCAGTGTAAAAGTAACAACCTGTTGCTCATTGAAGTGTTCAATGGTTGATACGCCATTAAAAAGGTGCGCGTAGGTTTCTACAAGGTTCCGTATGTTTAATTCAATACTTTCCAGCCGTCGTTTCCTTTCCTGACTCAACTTTTCCCGTTGCTTCCCTTCCTTGATATTTTCATAGAGTTGTTCTTCAACAAAGGCAAGAAAATCTGTGAATATCGGGTATTTATGGACGGCAAGCTCGGTTATATTTGATTCTGAATCGTCATTCCATAAGCCAAGTTTTTCATAGAGCTTTCTTAATAGATTTTCATATTCTTTCAACTCACTATCATTCGCTTCTGGGGCTAAGAATTTATAGAACGTCGTCAACTTGGATAAGTGCTGAGTAAATGACGTATATTCGTCCTCTGCCGTTCGATACACCTGCAAAGGGTTGATGACCCCATCTGACCCGTCTAACGCGATTTGCTTTCCGCCTAAAGCTTCTGTTAACTCCACAAATTCTCCTGTGACATCAAACGTCCGAACTTTATATCCTTTAATCGCGTTATCTAGCATAATTTTCTTAAGAGTTGTGGACTTTCCTGCTCCCATCGCTCCCACCATGACTCCGTTATAACTCTTACGCTGCTGATCTTTATGAAAAAGATCAAAGACCACATTTCCTCCCGTGAGTGTCGTGCCATAAAACGTACCATAAGGGTCGTTTAAGCTAGTAAAATGAAAAGGAAAGCCACCTGCTAACCCTAAAGCGGGTATCGGATGACCTTCCCTCTTGTTTCGATAAGTGGATTGTTCCGTATAATTCGTCAGTAGTGATTTCCATTCAAATTCCTGTTCGTTTAAGAAGATAGATCCTCGAAAGTTTTCGTCCTGTAACGTCGATAAGACCACTTTCACTTTGTCTTCCAGCTCTTCTCTTGTTGGGGCACTTACATAATGCCTAAGATGAACACGTTTTATGATTTCTCCTTCTTCAGAGACCTGATTATATAGCTGCCGCAAATCATCGTAGTTATTTTGCGCTTCAATAATGCCTGCATTATCTTTTTCATTAATCATTCTGGAACTCTGTTCAGCCATCCCTTTGTTTAAACCATCTCGGACTTTGTAACGATCGTCAGAGACAATATCCATCGTAGTAATGACATTCTCCATATTGAAAATAGGCTCTAACCAAAAGTCAGAAACATTTTTCGGGAAGGAATAGACATGGACACAAACTTCATAACCGTCTCCTTTTCGGGTAAATGTTTCGTGAAATTTAATTCCTCCTTGTGGTTGGATATGGGCCAGTAAGAAAGGGTTATATCCTTTTTCTTGGGTTTCTTCGCCATCACTTTTCTTTTTTAGAAATGAGAACATTCCTTATCCCTTCTTTTCTAGTTTAGAATTTTGATTGTATAGCTTATAGAGCAAATCAAGTTTCTTTTCATCGGTTAACTCAATGATCGGAGCGACTCGACCAAGATAGCGTCGACAATTGTTTCTGTACTCAGCAAGCTGTTTAAGACTAGTCGCGTAAATATATAAATAAAACTCTCTGTTCGTCCGGTGGGTCTCTAAAAAGTGCAGCTCCTCTCTTTTCCTAATTAAAAAGCGCTCGTATAGAGGCGCTTTGTTTTGAGCAATCTTGTAATTAATCGCATCGAGCTGCTTTTTCATATTTACCGGAAAATTCATGGAGACTATCTTGATATCGGACGCATACGATTGAAAGAACTTGGCCATCTTCATGATGTCGTATTCAGTTTCTTGGGTAGATGGCGAATATATGTCCTTACTATGAAGTTGCATCACGTCCATATAGCCCCCATCTCCTTTTAATTGAAAGGATCCTTCCTCCGTCATGTCCTGAATGGGAAGAATCTCAGCTATGGATGGAATGGCCACCTCTCTTTTTTTCTTTTTAGCTTTCGACCTTTGCTGCTTCTTATTTCTCTCAATAGTTTTTCGTTCATCAAAAAGAGCCATTTTTTCGGAACTCTCTTCTTTGAAGAAAGGGTGGTCTTTTTTATTCTTCTTCATTTAAAGTCCTCCCTCATATGATCCTTATGGTTATCATGCTTTTTTCCTTACCTGCTACTTCTTGAATCAGGTCAAACAATACGCCGACCGTTTCTTGCTCCCATCCAGACAACCACCGAATCTTCCGTGCTTCTATTTTTGTTAAGTCTCGTCCAAGCTGTTCTTCAAGAAGTACCTTTAACTGTTGGAAGGCATATTCTTCGTCATTAAACTCTTCATATTTGATTCTCATCCTTACCATCCTCCCTCTCTTTTTTATCGATGGCACAATAAGCAATTCGGTCCCTTGTGACAGCTAAGAACAAAGCTTTGGCCATACGCAGTTTGGGGTTCGTTTTGGGTCGGATCAACCAAGCAACCATTAATAAGATCCAAAAGATCGCATAGTACCAAACGAATGAAGAATAAACGACATACCGGAATGTAAAGCCTATGCCGCCGAGAATGAGGACCACAAGTAAGTCTGTAAGGTAAAATAGACGGTTGATCTTCAACTCACTTCCAATTTCGGATGGAATCTTGTATTGCAATAAAATCACTCCTTCATAACAAAGCGCGGACCAAGTTAAGACTCAGGCCCGCGTTTCTTAATTTTATTTATCCAGTTCTCCGTAGTGTTTCGTGATAAGTTATACGTCCTTTTTGCACTCTGAATCTTAGGATTATTATTGAATCTCTCACCCATGCGATCTTTCATATAATTCCCTATCGTTCGCTGCTCTGTTCTATATTGATTTGGCATAGGAATATCATCTGTACTTTCTGGAGCTTTTACATCTGATATTTTTGTTTTGGTGCTTGCTGCTATTTGATCAGCCTTCTCTTTAGGTTTATTAGATAAAGGCTGATCATAGCTGTCGTTCGAAGACGGGACGCCCAATCCTCTTGGGGAACCTTCTTGTAGAAAGGCCATAGAGGAGCCCCTCCCTGAAGAAGGCTGTGATAGCCCCTGATTTTCATGAGTAGAAGGACTATTTATTTCCTCAGATCTTCTGGTTTCCTTTCCTCCTAAAGAACCTTTTTGGCCCTTCTGATTGGATGTCATTGGACTTGGCTCTTGCTTTTGCAGGTTTCCTCGACTTCTGTTTCCTTCTTTTGAAGAGAAACTAGAGGATGGATCACTTTTTCCATTTGTCTGCGCTTTTCCATCACCTTTGCGCCCATAGATACCAGCGACTGCTCCAGCTGTCCCGGCACCTGTATTCATCAAGGCTGATGCACCACCACTTGTAATAGGTCCTGCAGCTTTCTTCACGGGAGGTCCGAGTGTTTTAGAAGCTAGATAACCACCCATCGCAACATGCCAGGCGTTTTTCAATCCAGCATCAATTCCAAAGAGCTTTTGTACGATATTAGGACCATCAATGACGGCCAAACTTCCTGCAATCAAAGCAATCAAATACCCAAGTCCTTCAAGATTATAATTTATAAAGGTTGTGTAATACATATACACACGTAGACTTAAGAAAATCATGATAAGAGAAGCAAAAATGCTTCCAATATTCTTAATGATCGCTTTCAATCGCTGGCCCGTGGATATATCCGAATACGCCATAATTAGCGCCACGATATGATTAAAGCCAAGCTCAAAACAGAGCTTAGCTACTTTAATGGATATTAATATCATGGTAAAAGCCATAACGGAAAGGGTTACAATGACAGTAAACCAGTCCACATGCCACCTGTAATAATTTTCTGGAAGGAAATCAAACAGACCACTTTTTCCTAGCTCAACAAGCCCTTCTTCGCCATTTGATTCTAATCCTACCTTATTCATTAAAATTTCTTTCCCTTTAGATGTCAGTTGATCTCCATTTGCTTTCTCGAATTCCTTAGTCATCGTCTCATTTATAGAAATTTTATCAATGTTACTAGGAGCAACATGGTGCCGGTTTTCTACTTCTGGGTCTTCCCATCCATATTCATCATAAACAGAAATATCTGTAATATGGTCTTCCATCACTCGATCAGAGGTGGTAAAAGAATCTGTTTGTACTTTCGCTACGTCCATTGCATCTCCAGTAAAGTCATCCACTTTCCCCATTCCAAAAGATAACAGGGTAATTGTCATGATGGATATAAATAGGTTCATTGGAATTTCAGATCGATTCTTTTCTTTATTAAAGATTAATCTAAAGCCGATCATTCCCAATGAGATGGCCAGCAGAATATAGAGAACTGGCTGGATGGTTTCGAGAAAGTTAGTCACGGGATCGCTCGAAAAGAAGTCAGTTAAGGTTAAGACCTGATCAACCATTCCTTCCAAACCATCAACAATCATTTTCAAGAATAATATCGTTCCCCATCCTACAATCCTTAACCCAGATGTGAAGATATTATTCGTTGATAAAACTTCGGAAAACCTTAACAATATCTCTATAAGCTCTTCATCGGACACTCCATCACCACCTTTATTATTTTCCCATTTTTCATCCCTGCTCCACTGGTGTTTCCTGTTCTTCAATTAATTTATCTATTTGTTTGCGAATGTGACTATACACTTGTCGGTTAATTACTTGATGATCGCCTAAAAGCTTTAAGTTATAAAGAAAAGCTTCCATAGGTTCCTCATTCATTTCCTCCTCACTGTGTTCTAAATGAGGAGCAATTTGTTGATGGATCAGTGAGAATGTGCTTTTATCAAAGAACTCTCCTACTTTTTCCTTCCTCCACCATTCCGTAGATGGTTCTGAATCACTGAATGGTCCATATTGCGATTGATTTTCCATATCCTCTGCCGCCTCGTCTGTCTGTGCTTTATTAGAATAGCCAGTTTGGAAATCAATAACTAATTCTGCTGGATGAACATGGCGGTGTGGGGTAGAAATCTCTTCTTCCGTAATCGATCGCCCTGGACGGAATTCTGAACTAAGATACGTGTGAGCATATTTCATACTGTATTTTCCTGTATTATAGATAGGAAAGGCACGAATCTTTCTTCCTTTCTTATCACGACGTAATAGTACACGTCGCACTACCGTATCTCCTTCCTCCAATTCCTGCAGTTCATTAGCAGTTAGAAGATCTCTTCCTTCCGTACTTTCCGTTTTTGACTTATCCAGTGAAAAAGTAGATCCAGACCGTGTTTGAGTATTTAACGTTTTCTTTCCTAACTTGGAAGAAAAATAGGAAGCAGAATCATAGTCAGCACTCAATATATAAATTTCATTCCCACAGTTACCACGGATAGTGGCTTGCCCATCTTCTCCATACAAATCTTTTAATTGAGCATAGGATTGAACAACTAAGTGAAAGCGAATGTTTCTTCCCAAACATACCGTGATTTTATTTTCCATATCTGCTATCGCAGGCATATTTCCAAATTCATCTAACATAAAGACCACTTCTCGCAAGCATTTTTGTCCTTTGGCAATGGCTGCATTTTTTGATAATACATAATACAATTGGCTAACGAAAATAGACGGAATAGCATGAGTAGACGTATCATAATCGGGTGTAACCATAAACACAGCAATAGGCTTATTGGAGTAAATAATTTCTTTTACTTCCATAGTGCTGCTAGCAGAAATATAAGAGAAGGAAACCTTGCCCGTTTCCTTCTCTACTTTGTCAATCCGAATCGTCGAGCTATCCTTTTGAACTTCTTTATCTTTTGAAGTACCAGGTGCCGAGTCTTGAGAAATAACTAAATGATCTCCGGCTTCTAAAGAGTTTTTAAAGTTAATGGTCCATGTCCCACTCTCTCCTGATTGATTGATTTCAGTGGATCCATCCGGGAATGAAATCATCACTTTGGAAAAAGGATCACCTCGCCCCTTAATACTTTGACCGAAGCCCACTCTTTTTAAATCTAAAGAGTTTTTTGCTGTCATTTTAGCTGTTTCACTCATTGTAAACTTAGTCAATCCATTCATAGCTGTCGTAAAAATGCTTGATCGAGTATTCCCTTTAGAAAAATTACTCGTTGCATATTGACCTTTTGCTACATGTGATTGGGGTAGTTCTTGGAAAAATTGATCCAATGCATTGTATTCTTGACCATCTTCATCCACCTCATTTCTAGTCCCTAACTCCGAGAGCATATTGGCGACCGTGTACATCGTAATTTTCTCTTCCATCCCTTCTGTTATGCTTTTCTCTGTAACCGCAAGGATCATCGCATTCACAAGTGATTTAGCTGAATCATCCCACATGGGTTCTTTAGCGTTTGGATTGTGGTAAAGCATATGAGTAATAGTTTCGCAAAGCGTTTGGGCTGTAGAATAATCCCCATCCTTATAAGATTGTTTAACCAACTCCAGCAAATTGAAGCTCATGCTTTGCATTGGATTCATTAAGTTTAAAACCTCAACCTCATACCCTCTTCTCTCTAGCGTATCCCGGCTAGAAGCAAATAACTCCCCTTTAGGGTCATTGATGACTAAAGAGGGCTGATGTTCAGCACGAGAATAAGCATCTATGGTTGGAATAACATAGGTTTGGCCCTTACCACTTCTTGTCGTACCAATAATTAAATTATTGACAGGTGACGGATCAATAAAAGCTTTGTCCCCTTTTCTAGATAAAACAGGGCCTCCTTTACCTTGATATGGTTGTTTTCGATCAGGAATGGCCTTGTACTGTCGTTGAATTTCTTTTCTCGTTGCAAATCTCTGAGAACCCTTTTCGTCTGTACCTATTGGTTTAAAGTTACTTCTAAGTTTATAAATCATATGGGCTATGCCGACAAAACCAGTTAAGGCAGCTATGCCATAGTAGAGTGGTTGTTCCTGAATATGAAAATCTGTTAAAAATGAAGCTTTAATTTCTATTGGTTTACTGAATTCTGGGAAAGTCTTTAAGGTTGACCACATGGCATATCCCAGATTCCATAGGAAAGTACTGACCAGCATCGTGGATATAAAAAAACAGATGCTTAATAGAATAAGCACCTGTTTTTTAGCAATGACTGATTTCAAATGAATCACCCTCTTATATATTGTTCTTTTGACTCTCCAGATCATCTTGTTGTTCTTTAAGCGAATCGATTTTAGATTGATTTTGGTCTTCTGACTTTTTCTCTGTTTCTATTTGGCTATTTATTTTAGTCAACTGTTCCTCAATTTCTTGATACTCATTAATCTTTTTATTCAGTTCATCGTCTTTCGCTTCACTGGCCATCTTTTTTGCTTCTTCCAATTTATCAATCCTCAAGTAAGCAATTCCCTTTTGTTTATAGAGTTTAGGAGACATCGGCATATCTCGAATATCTACCGCCTGTTTGTATTCTCCATTATGAAAGGCTAGTTTAAATTCACCTAAAGGACTCGGATGAGATTTTTGAAAGGAAGTCAATTCTTCTAGACCATGAACTTGCATAACTTGCTCAGCCAGAAAAGAAATGTTTTCCTTTCCTACATATTGAAAAGCTTGATCATACTTTTTAAGTTCCACCAGAAAATGAAGCAATGTTTGACGTTCCGATTCCGTTAATGTTCCCATTCCTTGTAACTGATCAACAGCTTGTTTTTGCTCACCTGTCCAATAACCTTCATAAGCCGTTTTTACCTCACCCATTCTTTCCAGCTCTTGTGTCGTGGCTCTTAGATCTTTGCCTTGATTGCTTAGAAGTATAAGTAGAATGATGGATGTAACTATGGCTACCATTAACGTGGTGCTGATAACACTCACAAATATTTTGCCACGCTTACCAAGTTGCTTCCAACTCGATTTTTGTAGTTCCTTCTCTTTCAAAACTTCTGTCATATCAATTTGATACGATGGTGGTGTATTAGAAGTTAATTGTTGAAGAAAGACATCCCTTTTTGTTTCTTCATTTTTATTTTCCATAGGTAACTGTAAAAGCTTTTGACAAACATGGTCATAAATATTTGATGTTCCTTCTGCTCCCACTTCATAGGAGCCGTTGTACAGCTTGTCTCCCTCTTCATTAAATATCATAAAATCAAGCGTAATTGGCTTAGCATTTTTCTTTTTTAATTTAGTATCCAATTCTTCCGTTAGCAAGACAACTTCCTGGAAGGAATAAGGGTGAAAGCTCGAAATTTCACCATCCATTTTTGATGTGAATAATACCTTCATGGACCCTACCCCCTTAAAAAATCACCTGACTGTCAATGTATTCAGCGATAGCTGTAGCTCCCATTAGAATTACAAGCCCAACGGCACCACCAATAAACCATACAATAGAGCTTTGACGGCCTCTTACTCCACCCCAGATAAGATGGTAAGCCCCTATACCAAAAGCAATAGCTGCCGAAATAATCCCAAGCAATTGCATGGCTGTAAGAATGGAAGCACCTGTAGACTGTAAATTACTTATGGCAGATAGGAAAACAAAATTAGTTAGTTTCATCATTCATTCGCTCCTTTAAAAATTTTTATCTTCCTTCTCTTCACTTATCCCTTTGTAATGCAGCAAAGATTTCATGACTACATCTTGATTTTCCTGAATATACTCTTGATGTTTGCTATGCAGCCAATCGTTATAAGATAGGTCCTGAATGGTTAATAGAGTCTGAACCAAGTCTTTAGATTGTTTTAGTTCACGGTTCGTAGCACCCATGATAATCACCCCCTTCAAAGAAATTTGGCATAAAAAAGAAGCGATCTAATAAAGATCACTTCTCTTATGATGTAGTCTCATCTATAAATTTTTCTATTGCTTTTTGTTTTTCATCTTCTGAAGAATAATCAACATCTCTTAAAGAAACATATTTTTCTAAGGTCCCATCTTCGTAGTAACCTAATGTCTCAAACTGGATATCCTTAAGTCCTAAGTCGTCAGGTTTTAAATTATTATCCAACATCTCCTCCGACTTAGCATTTATTTCTTTTACACTAATTGATTTAATTTGCTCTTCTACTAGATTAATGTTATCTTTTCTCTCTTTTTCATCTTCCGTATTATTTAGCAATATAAAAGCTTGATTATTGTCTTCGGTGTATTTTTTAAGTTCATCAGGTGATAAAGACTCGACTTGGCCAGTGGCTCCCTCAGCTCCGCAGCCTACGAGAATTAAGGCCAATAATAATCCAGCCAAACCACCAATCCAATGTCTTTTCATCAGATCATTCCCTTCTTAAGTGATTTGTATAACGATTCTAACACCTACTCGAACAAAAAACCACATTATGGAAAGGAATAAAATTATTTGATTGTTTATGGCTAGGTACAATCAACCCTATGCAACATTCGAATAGCCTTTGCTGCAATGCACAACGTTTCTAGCATATACGTAGAACTTTATGCATCTAGGTCAAACTCTCCAGAGCTTCGTTGGCAATGCCTCACCTCAAGAGTATAACCATTATTGATGCAATGCTTTTCCCAGTCACAAGATACGTTTCACGTTACACGCACCGAACGCTGATCGACTGCTAGGAAAATCCCGTGACTTTTCTTTTCCTAACTTAGATATGTACTTTTCAATGTTCAATAAGTGCTGTTCAAGCACGTATTAAAATCGTTATATTTTACCTTACTGATTTCAGCTCACTCATAGGATTTTTCCGTTTTGCAATTGTTTTAAAATGTTTGTCTTTCACAGTTCGGATTCGATAATAGATTTTAGATAGCCTTTCAGCAGCACCATTTCTATCTATCGCCCAAAGACCGTGAATATTGTACACTTTCCCTTCAAAAGTTTTTACGTTATCTGCTTGTGATGAAATATCATAGTAAGCTAAACGATGTTTGCCGGATGTCTTCATATTACCACCTCCCTTTTAAATAAGGTCATGGATCTCCTACGACTTTCAAATTCGTTTTGTTTAATAAGATTTCTTTAGCTGAGCTCTTCCCTTCCCGTATAGCTTGTAGGTCTCTTTCCGAAAGATCATATCTGTTATGAATAGCTTCTAGAATATTCTCCCTGGATCGTTTTAACTTAATTCCTAACTCAATTGCTAAGGCCGTATCCTCAATAGTTGGTTTTTTATTTTCATTTTGTTTTTGTTCGTTACGGTTTTTAAACCATTCAGGTATTACTTCCTGACTTGATGGTACTTTAGAAAACTGGCGTTTGTGGTAAATTCTATCTCTATGTTCAACCTCTTCAGCTTCAGCTTGTTCAATAGTTTTAATTCCTTTATTCAGCCAAGATTGAAGGATACTCTTCACATATCCCCATGAAATCTTATTTCGTTCCAAAGAACGTTTCATGGCTTCAATTGTTAATTCATCGCCAAGCTCCTCGCTCCATCCAGCTATTTCATTAGAAATATGAGGAAGTAATACTCCGATATTGTTTTGATAAAATTGAACGGACTCACTATTCATGGCTTCAGAAGTAGTTGTAGTAATAAATTCTTTTACATTCTTAACTTCTTTAAGTTCTCGTTCATTCTTGTATGTGTCTTTTTGCTGTCTTTCTGATGTCGGGGAGCTGTCTTTTTGATGTTTATCTGCTGTTGTTTTGTTGTCGTATTCTTCACCATTCGATTGATAAAGTGCCCAGTTATCAACGGTTACGATGCTATATTTGTTGGTGGTTTTAACCGTAATCACACCATCTTCTTCTAATGTTTTTATATAATCACGGACGGTGGATTCAGTCATATTTAGCTCAGATGCAGCTTTTTTTCTACCAAATATGAATTGCCCAGGTTCAATTTCTACCTTTTGTCTCCCCACTCTTGATTCAGTATCTTTATGACTAGATTTAGTTAGACAGTATATAAAGACTTTCAACATCTTCTCATTTTCGAAAATTTCACTATGGAGAATTTTCCTGTGAAGCTTTACCCACCCCTGCATACTTTCACCTCTTTTCTTATCTAGCTATTTACTAAAAATGATAGCCCAATGTCTTTAAATCAGAATGATGTTTTCTCCACACCCTTAACCAGCTGATATTATATGTTTCACATAAACTTGTTAAATAAAGCGTTGAAAAGTGAACCACACTAGCCATTGTCTCAGCAGATCTATGGATATCTTGCAATTCCATAGAGTGAACATAATCTATATCTTTCGTCCATGTCACTTGAGCAATGGTTTCAAGTGCTTCCAGTAACTCTTTCTCTAGTAACAACTGAAGAAAATATTTATCGCTATTAGCCCTCGGGCTATCTAACTGTGTAATCCCCCATCCGATATATTCATTAACTGCTTCCAGTGCTAGCCAAGGACTATTGTATTTCTCTATAAAATATTTGGTGGTTACAGGGGGAATCTTCCGTTCTCCCCTTTCTTGCTTTGAGATATACTCTCTAGATTGAAGCATGTCAATTGCCAGTTGTTGCTGTGTTTTATTAATTCCTTTTCTTGTTTTCTTCATGATATCTGCAGCCTTACTATTATAAATTGAACTCACCCCTTGGTTTGTACCAGTAGTTGTAACTAAATAATATATGATAGATTTATAGAGTTATATCACGCCAAAATTTCTTTCTGGAGCTGTTTGATCAGAGACCTCAACATGATCTCTAATCCAGTTTATTACTAGATCTTTAGGGTAAAGTGTCCGTCCTCCAACATGAACCTTTGGAAAATCTTTTCGCCTTAAAATATGAGCGTCTAACGACTGTACACTTACATTAAAGACATATTTGGCTAATTTAGTGCGATCTAACAAGTATGGTAATTCTGTTTCTTTTTGCACATCTTCATGGGCTTTTTTTGCAATTTCATAAAAAATATCGTAAACCTTGTTATTGAAATCAGCTTCAGGTTGTAATTTTGCTTCAAACAATTAAATCATTTCCTTTCTTTCGTTAGATTTTAATTCCTCGTTTTTTGTATGAGAATCTTGTACTTTATAACCAAACAAATAATGGACATTTTTTCCCAAAACTTCTGCTAAACAAATAGCTACTTTAAGAGTTGGTGTTGAATATCCATTTTCCCAATTAGCTACACTTTGTTTTCCCTTGTAACCCAAGTATTCAGAAAGCTCAGTTTGACTCATGTTAGCTTGAATTCTTGCCTCTTTTAAACGTTTATTCTTCACTATTTCACCTCCTTAGTATGAATAACTTGTACTTAAAGTATATGTACAAGATTCTTGTATGTCAATAGATGAAAACAAGATTCTTGTACTTTAGTTAAAAATATCTATAAATACCTAGAAAGATGGTACAATAATCTTGTACATGAAAAAGTGAAAGGATACTAAAAATGCTCTCACAAAGACTTAAATATTCTAGAAAAACCAAGGGACTCACTCAAAATGAATTAGCAAATAAGATTAAAACGACAAAGGGTACAATTAGTAACTACGAAAATGGTTATAGTACACCTTCAAATGAGATGCTAATTAGTCTTGCTAATGCATTAGATGTGAGTGTTGATTATTTATTAGGTAGGTCTGAGACTACAGTAAACGAAACAAAAGAAAATGAGTACAATACTATCAATGAAATAAATGAGCTCATGGATAAGTATGGGATTGAAGATGCTGCATTTTTCGATTTAGAAAAATGGAAGGCTATGGGCCCAGAGCAAATCCGGGAATTGGAAAGTTACTTTCAATACTTACTAAGAAGATCCAAGGAGCGCGAAAACAAGAACAAGGAATAAATCATGTCATAATAGGTTGCATTTTATATATGCACAAAAAAGCAGATAACTTAAAAAAGTTACCTGCTTTTTTGTTTGTTTAAGAATTAACTCTTACATATACCTCAATATTCTTTATTACAGATAAGCTCCCTTTAACGGAACAAAGGACATATCCCCATAATCTTGAATTTTGCAAATTGGTATAAATCGTCCAACGAAGAAAATGTTCTTGCGTTAATTTATTTTGTTTTCACAGTCCTAGAGGCTTACTCTCCAACCATACCATCTCCATCATTATCTCGCATATAAGGGTATAACCAATGGTCGTCTCTTATCGGCATACTGAAACCCGCGTCTTTCGCTTCTTTAATTGTTACTTGCCCATTACCATTAGTATCAACGCTAGAAATATCTCCTTTTTCATCAGAAATAGAGTCATCTGAACTAGAAGATTCGTTACCACCTGTTAATCCTAACGACTCATTAACTTCATCAGGATTTACATTATCGAAAGTATCTTCAACCTCGTTACCGTTTATCGTGTATGAATATTGATACTTTGAAGGTATTTGTGTGTCCGTTTCTGAGTAAGAGATGACTGCTTCAAAATTAGTTGCGCCCCCTGCCTTACGTATCGCATCCTCCATGTACGCTTGGTCACCATGTCGGTTAAGAGTACTTTCTTGAGGTGTAATATTATAGGCGTTAGATACCCCACCCAAAGAGTCAGCAATAATGTGACCCTCATCTAATACATCACTTTCGACACCTGGAACTTTAGCCTCGTCAGAGAAGTATCTGCCACTCGATAGGACTGGTTCCGTTTTATCATCTTGTAGAATAATTTCGTCAGCAACGACTCTTACTAATTGACCGTACTCATTAGTGAATGCCCAGTACTCCCTGTCACCAAATCCTATATCTACTACTACATTTGATTCTCTATCTCCGCTTAAGTCACCACCATCTACCTCTATTAGTTCGTATCCTGAAAACAGTTCATCATCAGTTTCGGTTGGCGTTTCCTCTACTACTGGCTCCTCAACAACCGTAGTGTCAGCTTCTTCCTTTTCCTTTGTATTAACTGCGGCTTCTCCTTGTGGATCTGCTTCTTCTTCCTTTTCACTATTTACATTTGTTTCAACTGCGGTCTCTTCTTGTAGATCTGTTTTTTCATCTGTTGCGGATGCATCTTCTACGTTGTCGCTACATCCAACTATAAAGATGGTCATCAAAAGTAAAATCAAATAGTTCACTTTCTTTTTCATTTTAGCCTCTCCTCTTCAGAACTTGCTCTTTGTACTTTGATTTTTAAATTTTCAATTAAACTAATCTGTCCAGTTAGTTAAAAAGCGATTGTCTATATTGAACAATCGCCCCCTTATCTGGAATTAAGGTTAAGTATTACTACTTATTAAATATTCTTCATACAACCAATCTATTGCCTCCAGAAGATTATTTGCTATGTAATCTATTTTTACATCCTGCAGTTTATCGTAATGTTCAGAAATAGAAGATTCACCAGCTCCGGTCCTAACTAAGATATTTATGCTTCCTACTCTTGAAGCAGCAACCATATCACTCCAACGATCCCCTATCACTGCACAGTTCTCAAGACCTAACTCGTAATCTTTTTGAGCTTCAATTAACATCCCCGTATTGGGTTTCCTACATGAGCACCCTTCATTATGATCATGTGGACACATATAGACATCATCAAACCCAAACGCTAGTAGCTCCTCTTCAAAGTCTTTCTCTTTAGCTAAACCCTTAGAGATACCCGGCTGATTTGTAAAAGAAAAAATCCTTATTCCATCTCTTTTTAATCTATTAATCTCAGTAGCTGTGTAAGGAAAAAGTTCAAATTCCCCTGGATAGTGGACAGTATCGTCACCACCAATGGTTCCATCTCGGTCTATAAAAATTGCTTCAATTTTTTTCACATATAATCTCCTTTTCTCACCTAATTACTACCGATTATTTCAAAATATTTGTTTTAACTCAATCTAATGTTATTTAAGCTACCTATTCTTGAATAAATTACTACATAATATGTGCGTATTCCTATAAAAGATTACTCGTAATTTATCCATTCTCCAGAAGGGCTTTCAAGATTTATTTCATCATAGCAACTTTCACAAATCGTAGGATAAGGATCATTTTCGTTTGTTTTATTACCGCAAAATTGGCACTCCATTTATCATTTCTCCTTTCTTTCAGAATTTGTTTCAAATATGAAATCGGGCAATCCTTGTTAAAGAATTGCCCCCTATACTGAAAGACTTGATTTCAAGATACTCTCTATAAATTCCCTTTAAATATTAAACAACTCTGTTATCTTCATGCTCTTTAGCAAACCACCTAATAACTTGTTGTGTAAGAACATCTAAACACTTGGTGAAGTCACCTAACTGTTCAGGAGGACATTCCATACCCTTCTTTTCATAATTTGTTTTAGCATGAGCGAACATATTTCTAGTATTACTAATAGCATTAGCCACTTCTTCCAAGGCTTTTATTTTATCAGTATCTTTGCTGTCATGATCCAGTTTCTTAGTAAACCTTAAAAACCTCGGTGCTTGCTCTATAATTTCATGTAAATCACAACATGTTTCGATAGTCAATTTAATAGCATGATAGTCCTTTTTATTTGTTCTATTTTCTTCGAAAACCTTGCTTAACTCCATTATGTAGTTTGCGTCTGGATTGAGAGCTCTTGAACTAAACAATTTTTTCGTAACAGAGTTAATTAAGTCTTGTTGTATAACTGTCTGAGAAACATACTCTAATACTTTTGTATAAGTCAATACAAGGATTTCAGTGTTTGAAGTATTTAAGGAAGAATTATATAACTTTAATAATTCCTCTACTCCCTTCCCGCGTAATAAAGGTCTAAGCCTTGATGTACCTTCATTGTAATCGAGCTCATCATAGTGAGAGTCACCACTGGTTAGCCTAGCAGAGAGATGAATACTGATCCCTAAAGTAGATTTCAGCTCAAACAAATATGCTTCAACTAAGCTTTCTGCAACACTCTGATCTATCGAGTCTTCAGCACGAACTTCTATAAAATTATCGTAGCTATCATCTACTGGAGGAACATGGTCGTCAAATTTCTTATCCATAATCAATTTAACTCCATAGCTTGTTAAACCACTCACAACTTCTATAACGTATTCTTGGTCGTCTATTATTTCTTTTGTAGTAGGTATATCAATACCATACACATGCATTAATTCTTGTAACTGACTGTCTATATAGAATAATGCTACTCTTTTACCAACAAACTTATATTCATTAAAAACTTTGACTCGATGAGCTTCATAAACTATGTCAAGTAATTCACCAATGGTAAAGGTTTCTTCGGAATAAGATTCTGGAAACAAAACCTCTAGTTCATAACTCTCATCTATTACTTCCTTTTCATCGTCTTCTTCATAATCGTCTAATACAAAGTTACACCCAATAGAATGTCTTTCAAAAAAATCTAACAGATCACTTACCTCTTGTCTTAATTCATCAGGAATAAATTTAATACTCAAAAAACTCCCTCCTCATATTTCCAAAACCTGTATAATAACAGTTTACATTGAAGCTGAACCTTCAACAATCCTGTCTAATTATTAATTAAATAAAATAAGGGCGATATTCTTATTGAATAATCGCCTCGATTGTTAAGACTTTAATTTAAAGTAAATTGCGATCTGATCGATTTGTTATAAGTCGCAAGGTCATCTTCTAATATTACAGAACTCTTGATGACTCACGTATACAAAAGATAACAGCTATAACATTCGAGAACATACACAATTATAAAATTATTTTGGGAAAAGATTCTCATTTTCCCAAAATCTAGCTCCTAAACTGTGATACATCGTGCTTCTGTCACCTTTTGACTTATTACAATGTTCGCAAGTTAACTGGAAGTTAGTTGGATCATTCGTCCCCCCAGATTCTAAAGGGATAATATGATCATAATTCTCTTGATTGTCTAAATGTAATACTTTAGTCAAATCTGTTCCGCAGATTTGACACCTACCTTTATCCCTCATAAAAACACCTTTTTGTAACCATTTCGGCAAATACTTACACCTTTTAAATACTCCATCTTTTTTTAAATAGTCCGGGTGGTCTTTCAATTTCAGAACCTCTACCACTTCTTGGAGTTGCTTGTTAAATTCATATAGAAATTGTTTATTTGCAAAAAGTACTGTAAATATATCACTAACCATAGTAGGTTCTAATTTTTCTCCATAAAGTTTAAAAATCTTATGTGCGAACTTTTCCACCAAATTTTGATCATACCCATAGAGATGGAGATCTTCATCGTCCAAACCAATAAAAGGAGCTTCACCTAAATAAGAATAATCCACGTCATATATGTTCATAAGCTCTACTAGTGGATTGATTACTGCCATAGGAAAATGTTTATCCAGTGTATACTCATACATTGTAAAGGTAATAAAACTAATGTAGTCATGTAATAATGTTTCTTTGTGAGGCTTTGAGATTTTAGTTAATAAATCAACTTCATCATAATCTAACCAGTTTTCTACTTGTAAGTCATTTACACCATGTAACTCATTTACCATATGAGCAGCATTAATCAATGCTTCATTTCCGTTCCAAGAATATTTCCGACTCAAGTCAACCATATAATATGCTCCTTCGATTAAATTCTACACGCCTAAAACCATTTACTCATACTTACTTATGTAAGGCTACAATTTCAATCTTCTAAAACCCAGTATTAAAAAGCTCTTATTGAATTAATATCTCGAAACTGTGTCTTCTACAATCCTGCCCTTATATGGAAGACTCAGTTTCGAGATAAAATTATATAAATATACAACTTCAGTCGAAACCGTTTACTTATACCGCTTTGCTAATAAACATGCTGCCAAAGCCTACAAAGAGTAAATGACATATAACACCAAATCTCCTCCTTAAAACGATTATAAGGTAAGGAGGAGATAACTATGTATATATACCAGAGGATCAATATCGATGGAAGTACCTGGAGAAGCAGAAGCATCAGTACCGAAAAATTGTTTGATGATGAA
The DNA here is from genome assembly GCF_011761345.1 of Thalassobacillus devorans. Taxonomy (GTDB): domain Bacteria; phylum Bacillota; class Bacilli; order Bacillales; family Halobacillaceae; genus Thalassobacillus; species Thalassobacillus devorans. The sequence continues at coordinate 18,821 of NZ_JAASRY010000005.1, read as the reverse complement.
GTGTATGTAAACAAAACCCTTCCTGCTTCCAAGGTTAAATTCACGAATGAACCAATTAAGGGGGACTACGAGGGGCTTTGCAAGAGGTTGTCAGGCGAGGTAAAAGTGTACAGGATTCCATAATCTCTTTACAGCCTTTGAAATGACCCCTTGGCCTTTTTTGGTCAAATCTGGGTCAAATAATGATAATTGCTCCCCTAGGTACAGACTTGACTTGGGCCCCTTTTGTACGGGGCTCTTTATATTACATTTCCAAAAGGCTAGTCGTGGATTACTTTTTATTAATACTTTTTTTATTAGCTTCTTGGTACACTTTTATACTCTTAGGAAAGGTATGAAGAAAATGGCTATCTAGAGGTAATTTATGTTCCGATAGAAATCTATAAGTGTAAGAGAACCTCTTCTTATTATTTGTAAGCTTAGAAAACCATTCTGTTTCTTTTACCTTATCTAAAATAAATTCAGCAATCATTTTATAATCATTATTTTTGAAATTAGGTTTATCAAAAATTTTAAAAGGTATCAAATCTAGAATCCCAAAAGTCTTGTAAGAAGTTTACACTAATCATATACTGCTCTTTCATTGTGTCTCTAGATAACATAAATTATTTTTATATAGGTTCATGGTAATATTGGCAAGTCCTTTTCACTAAGAGATGACACTCTTTAAGAAAGGTATAATCGTTAGGATCCAGCTTTTTCATATGGCAAATTTTATTTCTTATTGGAGTTAATTGATAAAGTTGTTTACGCTCTTTTTCTGTGAAAATTTTTTGAAGGGGAGAATATTTTGCAAAGTATGGGATTAATTCGTGGTAATAGCAATTAGCGAAACTATGCTTCTCTTTAATACGATGTTCCCAGGCAATACCATACCCAGTCCTCATCTTTTCATTAATGGTTTGTCTCAATATAACTTCTATATTGTATAGTAGTTCATATGCTTGGGTCATAATCAATACGTCTTTCAAGAATGATCACCATCTCTTATTGGGGATTCTGAAACGAAGTTAAATTATTGAAGTTAATTAGAGGAGTTGTACTAAAACTATTATATCACTTGTCCAACAAGGTTTCTCTAATAAAAAAATATATAGATTGCTAAAATTATATTCGCACTATATACAATAGTGCTTTTTTACGTTGCTTTATCGAACATATGTTCTTATAATGTTTTCAAGGATGGTGATACTTCATGAAATTCCCCTACTATACAACCACTGCTCTTGAAGACATAGTTACTCAATGGTACATCCAACATGAATTTTTCCACCCTGAAGATTTAGATATTAAAGATATTGGATGGGAGAATGAAATTTCTCTACAATTTAGACCGATTCAAGCTAGTTATATAAGAATCGGCAATATAAAATCCATCGTAGTAGATAGTCGATTACCTAATGTTGTTCAACGAGAACAATTCTTTCATGAGCTCTGTCATGCTTTGCGACATGCAGGATGTCAATCGATGATGCCTAAAGATTTTTACGAACTACAGGAGAGAGATGCTAAGCACTTTACTCTTTACGCTGCTCTTCCTTCTCATATGATACAAGATTATTCGTTACATAGCCCTAATATTATTGAGCAATGGTCTAAAGATTTTAAAATTCCTAGTTACTTATGTGCGGAGCGATTAGAACAAATTAAAAGGAGAGTTGTACCGAATATTAACCCATAACCAAGTAGCATAATGTAAAAAGGAGAGAAATATTATGGCTAATTTCAGAAAAAGAGGTAATAAGTGGTATTGCCAGATTTACTTAGGGAGAGATCCCATTACTGGAAAAAAGAAATTTTCATCTAAGGGTGGATTTAAAACGAAAAAAGAAGCCCAACTCGCTGCAGCAGAAATTGAAAAGGAAGTATATGAGAACACATATGTCAAAGAACAAGATACGACATTCCAGTACTTCTCTTTAGAATGGATTAAAATATATAGTGAAAGCGCCAAAATAAGCTCTGTAAGAAATCGAAAGCATAATTTAGATCATCTAAATCGCTTCTTTGGCCATAAGAAGATAAAAGATATCAGCCGAAAACAGTATCAAGCTATGCTCACATCTCTTTATAAAGAAGGTTATGCTTTTAACACGCTTGATGGTATACATTCAACAGGTCGGATGGTATTTAAAAAAGCTGTGGAATTTAACATTATTAAAAATAGCCCATGTGAGTTTGCTAAAATTCCACGTAAAGTAGAAACGGTTGAGGAAGTTGAAAACAATAAAGAAGAAATTAAATTCATGGAGAAACCTGAACTCATTCGTTTTCTTACAGCTGCAAAGGAAGATGGAATTGATAAAGACTTTCCCATGTTTTTAACTTTAGCCTATAGTGGATTACGTGTTGGAGAACTTATGGCATTAAAGTGGACAGATATCGATATGTCTAGAGAAACTCTAAGAGTGACAAAGACCTACTATAATCCTTCAAATCGTACAAAAGAATACCAATTGCTTACTCCAAAAACAAAAGGATCGATTCGAACTATTAAGTTGGATCCAGATGTGATAACGGTGTTAAAAAAACACAAGGAGCACCAAAACAAACTCATTGAAAAATCTAGCGGTTCTTACAATCAATTAGATTTCGTCTTTGCCAAAGAAATCAATAATCCAGGATATCCTGAATTTTTAAAGACGGTAAATACAAGAATGCAACGTTTATTGAAACTAAGTGGGATAGACAAAAACCTCACTCCTCACTCTTTACGACACACCCACACTTCTCTTCTCATAGAAGCAGGTGTTGGGATTAAAGAAATTCAGCAACGTTTAGGCCATGGGGATATTAATACCACAATGAACATATATGCGCATATCACTGAAAATATGGAAGAAAAAGCCTCCCAAAAGTTCAGTGAACTTATGAGAGGCTCTTTAAATTTATAGGTTTTTAAGCCAAGTATGTCAAAAGTATGTCATTTTGACATTATGGGTGAAGCTAAACCCTTGATATCAAGGGTCATGGGTGCATGATTACATCATGCCGCCCATTCCGCCCATGCCACCCATGTCTGGCATGCCGCCGCCTGCGCCGTTGTCTTCTTCTGGAAGATCAGCAACGACTGCTTCTGTAGTCAAGAACATAGCTGCTACGGAAGCTGCGTTTTGTAGTGCGGAACGTGTAACTTTGGTTGGGTCTACGATACCAGCGTCAACCATGTTGACCCATTCGCCGGATGCAGCGTTGAAACCAACACCGACTTTTTCACCTTTCAGGCGCTCAACGATGATGGAGCCTTCAAGGCCAGCGTTGTGTGCGATTTGACGTACTGGCTCTTCTAGAGCGCGTACGACGATTTGTGCACCTGTAGCTTCGTCGCCAGTAAGGTCAAGGCCTGCTACTTTTTCGTAGATGTTAGCGAATGCAGTACCACCACCGGCTACGATACCTTCTTCAACCGCAGCACGAGTAGAGTTCAATGCGTCTTCGATGCGAAGCTTACGCTCTTTCAATTCTGTCTCAGTCGCAGCACCGACTTTGATGACTGCTACGCCGCCAGAAAGCTTAGCAAGACGCTCTTGTAGTTTTTCTTTATCGAATTCAGAAGTAGTTTCTTCTGCTTGTGCACGGATTTGAGTTACGCGGGAAGCGATTTGCTCAGCGTTTCCTGCACCTTCAACGATTGTCGTGTTTTCTTTTGTAACAACCACTTTAGAAGCACGGCCCAATTGCTCGATGCCAGTGTTCTTAAGTTCAAGACCAAGGTCTTCTGTTACAACTTCAGCACCAGTTAGTGTAGCGATGTCTTCAAGCATTGCTTTACGACGGTCACCGAATCCTGGAGCTTTAACAGCTACGGCGTTGAATGTACCGCGAAGCTTGTTCACAACCAATGTTGCAAGAGCTTCACCTTCAACGTCTTCTGCGATCAATAGAAGCGGCTTGCCTTGTTGTACGACTTGCTCAAGTACAGGCAATACTTCCTGGATGTTGCCGATTTTCTTATCTGTGATCAGGATGTATGGATCTTCAAGAATGGCTTCCATTTTATCCTGGTCTGTTACCATGTATGGAGAAGCGTATCCACGGTCGAACTGCATACCTTCTACTACTTCAAGCTCTGTGTTGAAGCCTTTGGATTCTTCGATCGTGATGACACCATCATTTCCAACGCGCTCCATTGCTTCTGCGATCAATTGACCTACTTCATCGTCACCAGCAGAAATGGAAGCAACTTGGGCGATGGATTCTCTGCCTTCAATTGGCTTGGAGATGTTCGCTAGTTCTTGTGTAGCAAGTGCTACCGCTTTTTCGATTCCGCGGCGTACCCCTACTGGGTTTGCACCGGAAGCAACGTTTTTCAACCCTTCACGGATCATAGCCTGGGCTAGTACAGTTGCAGTTGTTGTACCGTCACCAGCTACATCGTTTGTTTTAGAAGCGACTTCGGACACGAGCTGGGCACCCATGTTTTCGAAATGGTCTTCCAGTTCGATTTCTTTTGCGATGGTTACACCATCATTTGTGATTAGTGGAGAACCGAATTTCTTCTCAAGAACGACGTTACGTCCTTTTGGTCCTAGTGTCACTTTTACAGCGTTAGCAAGTGAATCTACACCACGAAGCATCGCGCGTCGTGCGTCTTCATTAAATTTAATTTCTTTAGCCATAAAAAAATGCCCTCCTTATCAAACTCGAATCTGTACGTATTTTATTTGAAACTTAAGGAATTACTGAATGACAGCCAATACGTCGCTTTCGCGAATCACTAAGTATTCTTTGCCTTCATATTTAACTTCTGTTCCTGCGAATTTGGAGTAGATGACATGGTCGCCTTGAGCAACTTCAAGTGCTACTTTTTCGCCATTATCGGTAACTCGTCCAGATCCTACTGCTACTACTTTACCTTCTTGAGGTTTTTCCTTCGCGGAGTCTGGAAGTACGATTCCGCTCGCAGTTTTTTCTTCCTGTTTTACAATTTCAATCACAATACGATCACCAAGTGGTTTTAACAATTCGGACACCCTCCTCAATGTGATTCTATTCATTTACTTATTGATTTATTAGCACTCGACAATCTTGAGTGCTAACACAATTATTATAATAATCAATCACATTTTATTTTGCAAGTAAGAAGTGTAAATTTTTTTCGAAAAAGATTGGTGAAAAATGTCGGGTAAATCCTTATTGTTACGCCGGCTTTTTAAACTATGTTAAAATACGGAGAGTGATTGAAATTGTACGTAAAGGAGTCGTTCGATTTTGCCAAATAGATATTGGTATATTATCGCTATATATATTGCAGCACAATTATCATCCATCGTTGGCGTACCGTTCCTGATGGCAGTTGGCCTCGAGAAAGGCATAGCGATTACAAGCTGGGCAGTGTTCAGCTTTTTTATCGCCACTTTAATCATTCTATTTTTATTGAAGCCTGATATGAAACAAGCTTCCATGCAGCGGGAACGTTCAAGTGCAGGAAACATAGCGTTATGGTCGTTCCTTGGGGTATTCCTTGCTTATTTCGCTCAAATGATTGCGATTTTAATTGAAACATTTGTCTTTGGCATCAAGCCAGGATCTGAAAATACGCAAGACCTGATGGAGTTCGCCCGCATGTCACCGGTATTTATCATCGTCATGGTCTTATTTGCACCGATTTTAGAGGAAATCATTTTCCGTAAAATCATCTTCGGTACGATTTATAAACGGACGAACTTTATTGTGGCAGTGCTCGTATCAGCAGTGGCATTCGCCGCTTCCCACTTCGATTTCACGCATATGGTAGTATACACGGCAATGGGGATCGTCTTCGCATACCTTTATGTAAAAACGAAAAGCATCATTACCCCGATCATTGCCCATATGGCAATGAATACCGTTGTAGTCGTTGGACAATACAGCCTGTCGGAAGAAGATTTCAAACGGATGCAGGACCAATTTGACCAGCTACAAACCATTTTTGGAGGCTTCTTACTATGAGAACATCACCGCTATTCATGGCCTTCCTTTATTTTATAATGGGAGTGGTGTTTACCTATATAGCGGCACAAAGTGTCGATGATACGATATGGAATTTCATTACGATCTTTCTGGCTATCCTGGCCACTTTTGATTTTGCCGTTTCGATCCGTTTATTCAATCTGCACATCAGGCTGAAAAACTCAAATAAGAAATAACACACGAGGCCTGTTTTTTTAACAGGCTTCTTTTTGTTTAGAGGGGGATACATAACGATGAAAACTTTATTACAAGGAAAACGTGTAAGACTGACGCAGGTGACCAAGGACGACTTGGAGGCGATAGCAGACTGGTATCACAATTCTCATTTCTCCCGAATGTTTGACGCATTGCCTGCAGCCCCGAGAACGATGGACCAGCTGGAATCATGGCTGAATGAGTCCAATGAGTCAAACAACCAATACACCTTCGCGATTCGGAATGAAAGCAATGAATTTGTCGGATATGTGGAATTAGAAAGCATCTTATGGATTCATCGGAACGGCTGGGTCAGCATTGCCATCGGAGATGAAGAACATCAGGGAAAGGGTTACGGCATGGAGGCGATGCAATTACTGATCGATTTCGCCTTTTATGAATGCAACCTCCACCGCCTGCAGTTGACGGTATTCTCCTATAACCTGCCTGCGATTTCCATGTACGAAAAACTTGGCTTCCAAAAAGAAGGCACCCACCGGGAATTTCTCCTTCGTGACGGACAAGCCTTCGATATGCACCTGTATGGATTGCTAGACCATGAATGGATCAAATAAAAAATGCCTCTGCTCAGCTCTTCGGCTGAGTCGAGGCGTTAATTGGTTTCCTGGCTTTCCTTTTTATCACTTTCGACACCTTTTAAGATGAAAGAAAACGGAATCGCAATGATCAATATGACTGCGGAAACTAGAAAAGCTTCATTAAGGGTCTGCAAGGTTGCTGCCTGCATATCCAAATCGGGCGAGGTGGCAATCGCTGCACGTCTTACTTCATAATAAATAGAGAAGAAAACGATCCCTAACGAAGACGATATCTGCCGTAAGATATTATTCATCGCAGAACCCTGTGCTACGAGATATTCCGGAATTGCGTTCATACCGGATGTCGTGGCAGGCATGTTCCCCATCCCCATACCAAGACCTCGTATCGTATTCAATAATAAGATCCACCAATATGGCGTATCCAGGCTCAGAAAACTTAAACCCAGAGTTGCTACTGCCATGATGGCAAGACCGGGTGGAACGACGAATTTCGGCCCCTTTTTATCGAGCAGCCTTCCGCCAATCGTCATGAATAATCCACTGGCCGCTGCAGCCGGCAGGAACAGAAGTCCTGTTTTGATTTCCCCTAACCCATAAACATTTTGAATTAATAATGGCAATAAGAAAATACCAGAGAACAGACCGATCGATGCCGCCGATGTGACAAGGATGGATACCGAATACGTTGGTACCTTGAATACAGAGAGGTTCAACAATGGCTGTTCCTGGCGGTTTTCATAAAAAACGAACGCTGCTAACGTCAGGATACCTCCGATGATTAGAACCATACTCACAGGAGACAGCAGTAATTCCAGCGTCCTCCCTCTTCCGAGTGCATAAAGGATGGCCCCGATCCCTGTGGTGACAATCACAAAGCCGCCTGCATCGAACTTCAGATCAGGCTTTGTCTCGGTCGGCTTCAAATACTTGCTCGATAACAATATGCCAAGCAACCCGAACGGAATGTTGAATAAAAACAGCCACTGCCAGGCGAAGAACTCGATGATAACGCCACCGATCGTCGGGCCGATGGCTGGAGCGACCATGACAGAGATTCCGTAGATACCGACAGCCAGCCCCCGTTCATCCCTAGGAAAAGCATTGAAAATCAGTGCCATTGCGATCGGCATCATGAGACCGCCTGCCATCCCCTGGATCGCACGAGAAGCAATAATCATACCTAACGAAGGAGCCAGCGAACCGGCAATTGAACCGATAATGAAAACACTGAGACCTATCAAATATACTTTCTTTTTGCCGAACCGGTCTCCGAAATACCCGGTGAGAGGCATCGTCATCCCCATGGAAACCATAAAAATCGTCAGCATCCAGCCGACATCAACTGCGTTAGCATCAAAAATTTCCATGAATCGGGGAAGCGTCGGATTCAGCATGCTGTTATTCAATATGACCGTGAAAGTTCCAAACAATACCGAAACGACAACCAGCCACTTGGATGGCAACTTGTCCATTCTGCTCCCCCCATTCTATCTATTTCGAAACACGAACTATTATCTACTATACCATAGTAACCAAGCCACTTCCCTCAACTTGCCCATCCCTTGATATACACCTTCACACCAAACTTTAAACTAGAAAGCATAGGTAAGAAGGTTCCATATTTACATTTTGTAAAAGGTGAGGGGGAAACAGCGAGACTCCAGTGGGAATAGAATGACTGGCAAGACCCCACAGGGCGGTAGCCCGAGGAGGCTAAGGGATTGGAACCAAGTAACCAAAAAAGGACGACCATGATGGTCACCCTTTTTATTCTTCTTGTTCTTCTCCGGCTTCAAGTGGATAATGTTTCAGGAAATACACCAGCGCCTGAAGCTCGATCGACAAATCGATATGGTGGACCCGGATATGTTCCGGCACCGTAATCCTGGCCGGGGTGAAATTCAGGATCCCGGAAACACCAGAGTGGACAAGCCGATCCGTTATGCCCTGGGCTGCTGCAGACGGAACAGTGAGTATCGCCGCAGTGATATCCCCTTTTACGATATCTTCAAGTTTATCGATATGTTTCACAGGAACTCCGCCAATTTCGGTTCCCACTTTCTCCGGATTGGAATCGAATGCATACTCGATTTTAGTATTATTGTTCTTCATGAAATTATAATGTAAAAACGCGGTACCAAGATTACCGACACCAATCAAGGCTACTTTCGTAATTTCATCCTGATCAAGCGTTTTTCTGAAAAAGGAAAGCAAGTATTCGACATTATAGCCATAGCCTTTTTTACCAAGGGCTCCAAAATAAGAAAAGTCGCGGCGGATGGTAGCAGAATCAACTTTTACCGCCTCACTTAGCTCTTTCGAAGATACACGCAGTTTCCCCTGGCTGTGTAGATTATTAATGAATCGATAATATAATGGCAGCCGCTTCGCTGTCGCTTGTGGTATTTTATGTTGCTCGATATCCATTTCTTTCACTCCTTGCTTTCTCTATAGAAGTCCCCGCTTTTCCCGCCTTTTTTCTCCATCAAATAAGTAGGTCCAATGACCATTCCTTTATCAACGGCTTTGCACATATCATAAACGGTAAGTGCAGTCGCTGAAGCTGCCGTGAGCGCTTCCATTTCTACACCGGTACTTCCCTTTGTTTTGACAGAAGCATCGATCATCAATTGGTAGGTATCTTCCCCTTCTTGCTTCCATTCGAAATTGACGTCGACACCCTTCAGCTGTAATGGGTGGCACATCGGTATCCAGTCGGGAGTCTTTTTGGCTGCCATGATTCCGGCAACCTGAGCAACCGACAGCACGTCCCCTTTGGAGATCTCTTTATTGGTGATCTTCTGATATATTTCCTGGTTGACCTGGACACTGGAAACAGCAGTGGCTGTTCGTGTGGTGACATCCTTCTCCGAGATATCGACCATTCGTGCCCTTCCCTGCTCATTGAAATGAGTGAACTCTGTCAAAGTAAAGCCTCCCTTGAAGCAGAAATTCTATTATGTGTATTTACATTACTTGTATTTTACCAAAAATGCAAAAGATAGTCGTTAAGTTTTTCACAATCTGCCATCATGCTTCTTGCCTGCCAGCTTTGATGTGAGATACACTTGACTCATTGAGGTGAACAAACATGATTCTAATGCAGATGAACCAGATTGAAAAACGATTCGGTGCTGAACTCATTCTATCGAATATTAAAATAGAAGTACAAACGAATGACCGGATTGCCATTGTCGGTCGTAACGGCGCAGGGAAGTCTACCCTGTTGAAAATCATGGCAGGAGAGATGGCCCATGACGGCGGGGAAAAGTTTCAGCCAAAGGACGTTTCCATTGGCTACCTGGCCCAGAACACTGGCCTTGAATCCGACCGGACGATCTGGGATGAAATGGAGAAAGTCTTCAGCCACCTGAAGAAACTGGAAAGCGAGCTTCGTTCCATGGAAAGCCAGATGGCGGACCCAGACCTGATGGCAAACGAAAAAGAATACCAGCAACTATTGAAGGAATACGACAGTAAGCAGGAAACATTCAAAATGGAAGGCGGCTATCATTATGAAGCCGACATCAAAGCCGTACTGAACGGTCTTAACTTCCATGATTTCGACCTTGCTACCCCGATCAATACGTTGAGTGGCGGGCAAAAAACGCGGCTCGCGCTCGGGAAGCTGTTGCTTTCCAAACCGGATGTCCTGATTTTGGACGAGCCGACCAACCATCTGGACATTGATACACTCAGCTGGCTGGAAAACTACCTTCAGGGTTATCAGGGGGCAGTCGTCATCGTTTCCCACGATCGGTACTTCCTCGATAAAATTGTGAAGACTGTCTATGAAATCGCCTTTCAATCTTCCAGGAAATATCACGGAAACTATAGTGATTATTTGAAAAAGAAAGAGGCCGATTTCGAGCTGGAAATGAAACAATACGAAAAGCAGCAGGCTGAAATCAAACGGATGGAGGAATTCATCCAAAAAAATATAGTCCGGGCTACAACCAGCAAACGAGCGCAAAGCAGAAGAAAGCAACTGGAAAAAATGGACCGTGTCGATAAGCCGAAAGATGAGAATCAATCGGCCAAGTTCTCTTTCCGGGTTTCCAGACAAAGTGGCAATGACGTCCTCCGCCTGCGTGATCTTGCTTTCCGTTATCCAGATAGTGAAACAAACGTGTTCGAAAACGTCAACCTGGATGTTAATCGCGGGGACAGCATCGCACTTGTCGGTCCGAACGGAGTCGGCAAAACCACCCTGCTCAAGACCATCATCGACGACTTAAAAGCCAGCCAGGGAACGATTCAAATCGGAACCAATGTCCAGGTCGGTTATTATGACCAGGAACAGACAAAGCTGCATTCTACAAAAACTGTGCTCAATGAACTTTGGGATGATTATACGATGAAAAATGAAAAAGACATCCGCACCATTCTCGGAAACTTCCTGTTTAGCGGCGAGGATGTGCTGAAGCCTGTTTCGTCTTTGAGTGGCGGCGAAAAAGCCCGGCTGTCCCTGGCTAAGCTGATGATGCAGGAAGCGAACCTGTTGATTCTCGATGAGCCTACCAACCACCTGGATCTCGACAGCAAAGAAGTATTAGAAGCGGCATTGGTGGACTTCCCAGGCACGATTCTTTTCGTATCCCACGACCGTTATTTCATTAATAAAATCGCGACACAGATTTTTGAAATGACCCCTGGGGAATCTCGTATGTTCCTCGGTGATTACGATTATTATATAGGAAAAAAACAGGAAGAATATGAACTGGAACAGCTGGAAAGCCAAGATCGCCAACAGGAAACCAGCACGTCACCGGACACGAAGACGAGCTTCCATCAGGATAAAGCCCAGAAACGGGAAGCCCGTAAACGCCAGCGGCGAATCGAAGAAATCGAAACGGAAATCGCAGAAATCGAAGCAGCCATCGAAACCAACGATGAACTATTATGTGATCCGGACATTTACCAGGATCATGAAAAATCACTGGAATTAACTTCCGAAAACGAACAACTGAACGACAAGCTGGAGCGTTTAATGGAAGAATGGGAAGAACTTCATACTGAATGATTAAAAGAACTTGGCTTATCTCCAAGTCCTTATAGCTAAAACTCATATAAAGTATATAAAAAACTTTGCTACTTTTTGTAGCAAAGTTTTTTAGTTGAATAAACGAATGAGCAGTCTCGGGAGGAATGTTAGGCCCTTCCATATAAGACCTATAATAAAATATTCACGAATTTCATTACCGAACGCTTTGCTAAAACTCTTTATCTTATCCCTTTTCCCTCGCTCTTTTGCCATTTTATCCCCCTCTTTATGTAACGATGGGATGAATGAATTCAAAATAAATTCCCGTTCCCCCAATTACGACAGGAATGAGGAAACAAAGAACCAAAATGAATGCCAATACACGACTTTCCTCTACAAGGTCTTGCCAAGCCATTTTCATCTTTCTCGGGAATTGTTTCAACTGCTTCTTTACATTGATATCAGCAATCAGTAAGTCATAGCTGACCTTTTTAAACCGAAATGTTCCTCTCCGCCGATATCGATGCTTACCTTTACTATTAAAATAAAAAATGGATCCGAAAACAACCGCTATAACCGGAAAATTCATAAGGACGCTCTCCACTTCACCCATATCTATTATCAGGAGTCCAATCATGACAGCAGCTACTCCTGCACCACTTAATAATCCATAAATGACCCGGGCAATCTTTAAGCCAGTCCCCTTCCTGACTAACGCCCTTGTGAATTTAAGGGAAGTATAGACACTGAGAGCCATTCCAATAAACAGCAGCAGACCAATCCATACATCGGGCATTTGAGACCCTCCTACAATGCAGAATTTCATTTCATCCGAGTGTAACATATTATCAACTTGGTGAAAGTTGATATGACAAAAATAATAAAATTCCCTCAGAAAGGCGACTCAACTTCCTACCTCCTATGGTAAGCTGGAAGTATAGGAGTATAGGAAATGCTTAGGTATCTTTAGTGCTAATGTGCCGGTCATAACTTTGAATGACCGCATCATTGGCTGTGAAATCGTATTCGATTGTGATATCAAAAACCCTCAAATCTTAAGCAGTGAAGAAAAAAGCTAGAATATGAAAATGCAGCTAAGAAAGCTACCCTTTACTAGGAGGATGATTGGATGTGGCAGCACAATGAAGTGACCTCCCTGCTTAATATTAAGTTCCCTATCATACAAGCAGGCATGGCGGGAGGCGTCACTACTCCGGAACTGGTCGCCGCAGTATCTAATGCCGGCGGGTTAGGAACGATTGGAGCCGGCTATATGACTGCAGACGCTTTACAGACAGCTATACGGGAAACAAAAAAACGGACAGATAAGCCGTTCAGCGTCAACGTATTCGTACCGGAGGAAAGCACAGGATCTGAAGCAGATATCTCGTTCGCCAATGCACTGTTGCAGCCTTTTCATGAAAAATTACAAATAGAACCAACTCAGGAAGTATCGCATTCCTCCTCTACATTCCAAAAGCAGCTGGACGTTATTGTAGAAGAAAAAGTTCCGGTTTGCAGTTTTACTTTTGGAGTACCATCCGAAAAGGTGATTAGTCGTTTAAAATCCCATCAGATTCGCCTGATAGGTACGGCAACTACGGTTAAAGAAGCAATCATCAATGGAGATGCCGGAATCGACCTTGTCGTCGCGCAAGGGAGTGAAGCCGGCGGTCACCGCGGAACATTCGCTGCTTCGTTTGAACAGGGAGCGGTCGGTATCATGTCACTTGTTCAAAGAATGGCAGCCCGTATATCTATTCCAGTTATTGCCGCCGGCGGTATTATGGACGCGCGTGGCTTTGTCGCTGTAAATAAGCTTGGCGCAAAAGGTGTACAAATGGGTACCGCTTTCCTGACCTCTCCAGAAAGTGGCGCAAAACCGCTTCATAAACAAGCGATCCTCAAAAGTGACGGAGATGATACAGTGCTCACCCGCTCGTTCAGCGGAAAACCCGCCCGAGGAATTGAAAATGACTTCGTTCGCCAGATGCGACAGCAGGAGCACCAGCTGCCTCCTTATCCCATCATGAACACGTTAACGAAACAACTGCGGAAAGCAGCCGCTGAACAAAACAAACCCGATTACATGTCCCTCTGGGCAGGACAGAATGCCTCCCTCAGCCGTGAACTGCCTGCAGGCCAGTTAATACGACAAATGGTAAAGGAAGTCAAAGAGCTTTCCTTAGATTATTTTTAAAAAAGCAAAAAAGTGTTTTTGGTACAAGTGATTGCATTGATCATTCTTTGTCCATTAACACTCTGTAATGACAATAAAAAAGAACAATAACTAAGCATGAAGGACTGTTGCTAAGACAGTCCTTCTTTTATGCATCCTATGAATCCAATAGCTAACAGCATCCACATAGTTATTCACAGTCAAACAGCTATTTTATTACTTTTGCACAGGTTTATACACATTATCCACAAGAAGGTTCGCATTTATCCACTTTTTCCACAGATAATATGAACACTTAAAATTAAGTCTTTAATAATGATTATCCACAGTATATTTATGCATCTGTGTATAATCCCATGCTTCCCCCAATGACTTATACACACTGTTAAAACCTTGGTTTGAACCTAATGAATATTTTATCCTTTACCAAAGGTGAAGATTATTAAATTACAAATAAAAAAACTCCCTGTTTTAGGGAGTTTTTTAACGATGCTTTATAGATCTGCTCGCATAACGCTCCAGGCTTAACGATGGATTGGCGTTTAAATCCCATCCGGCACGATGACCCTGTTGATAAGCAACAGCACCTGCAGCTGCAATCATTGCCGCATTATCTGTGCACAGTTTTAATGGAGGAATTAACAATTCGATCTCTTCCCCTTCGAACTTGTCCGCCAAAGCCTTACGCAGCCCCTGATTAGCAGCTACTCCTCCAGCTACAATCACCTGCTTAACCTGATGCTCCTTGGCAGCCTGATATGTTTTTGTGGATAACACATCAACTACACTCGCCTGGAAGCTTGCTGCTACATTTTTGTCTTCCAAAGTGTCACCTTTTTGTTTCGCGTTGTGCAGCTTGTTGATAACTGCGGATTTCAATCCACTGAAGCTGAAGTCATAAGACCCCTCTTCGAGCCAGGCTCGCGGGAAATCAATCGTTTCGTCGCCCTCTTGAGCAAGCTTATCGATATGGGGACCGCCCGGATAAGGCAGCTTCAACGTTCTGGCTACTTTATCATAGGCCTCCCCGGCAGCATCATCCCTGGTCTCTCCAATTACTTCAAAAGAACCATGTTCCTTCATCAGAATCAATTCCGTATGTCCGCCCGAGACGACTAATGATAATAAAGGGAATTCAAATTCTTTTTCCAGCCGGTTGGCATAAATATGTCCGGCAATATGATGGACCCCCACCAATGGCTTATTTTTAGCAAAAGCGAGGGCTTTAGCCGTATTCACACCGACAAGCAATGCACCAACCAGTCCAGGCCCTTCCGTTACAGCAATGGCATCGATATCATCAATCACCATTCCTGCCTGGGACAATGTTTCTTCCAATGTAATTGTAATCTGCTCGATATGGTGGCGGGATGCTATTTCCGGCACAACTCCGCCGAAGCGTTTATGACTTTCTATTTGTGAAGCTACAACGTTAGCCGCTAGCTCCCTTCCATTTTTCACAATTGCTGCAGCTGTTTCATCACAACTCGTTTCGATCGCTAGTATATAATTATCTTTCGTCATGAAAATTCACCCACATCACTAATGCGTCCTCTCCATTATCCGTATAATATTGCTTGCGAATCCCACCAGGAACCAACCCGAATTTCCGGTACATGTGCTGTGCTCCTGTATTAGATACACGCACTTCCAGGGAGAGCATGATAGCCCCCTTCTCGACAGCTTGTTCGATGACATGGCCAAACAGCAAAGCTCCATAACCTTTCCCCCGATGGCTTGGAAGAATAGCGATATTGGTAATATGGGCTTCATCAATGATCATCCATAATCCGCAATAGCCAAAAATACGGTTTTCGTCTTCAATTACATAATAAACAGCGAAATTATTCTGTTCGACTTCCCCGACAAAAGCTTCTCGCTTCCAGGGGATTGCGAAGGAAGCATGCTCGATTTCCATCACTTCATCAATATCGTCGACAGTCATTTCCCTGACCGTTACGTTGTCCATTTATTTCTTCTCCTGCTGTTCCAGCCATTTAGCTTCAGCTTCTACCAGTCTTAAATAATTAGGAACGAGACCATGCAAAGATTCGGCTTCCTTGTTCTCCCCTGCCAGAGCTAAAGCACTTGGGCGAGGGGCATGACATGCTTGCGGAGGGATAATCGCCTGATCACCTAATATTTCTTCAATAGCTTCACGGTGTAACTCAACATCCTGACTTAAAAATAAAATCGGTTCTTCCCTTTCCTTCAATTCTTCCAGCCATTCTGCCATCAGCATATTGGTTTCATCTTTCAAAAGCTTCATATCCTGATCGTATAAGCCAGTGTAAACTAAGCCTCTTCTGGCATCAAAGAAAGGACAGATGCTGCCATTAAAATACATCCCCTGATAAGCTAATACTTCCAGGCTTGAAACACCTATAACAGGGATATTCAATGCCCATCCCATTGATTTTGCTGTAGTAAGACCAATCCGTACACCTGTATAGGAACCCGGTCCTTTGGCAACAACGATTCTATCCAAATCGGAAGGAGTCACTCCTGTTTCCTTCATCAATTGAGCGATGGCCGGCATCAATCTAACAGAATGGTTTTTCTTTATATTTGTAATCAACTCACCGGCTGTTTCTCCATTTTTAACAACAGCCACTCCCAAGATTTGATTAGATGTATCTATAGCTAATACGTTCATAAAAATAGCTCCTCGCATATCTTTTCCAAATGAGGATCCTCTGTTTTCCCTTCAATGAAACGTGCCCGTTCATCCAGATAAATGATAGTAAGATCCAGTCTTCTCTTCGGTAAAAAATCCTGAATGAACTGTGCCCATTCCACCACCGTAACTCCTTCTCCATCAAAATACTCCTCGAAACCGATATCCTCTTCGCTGTCTTCCAGGCGATAGACATCAATGTGATAGAGGGGAATACGACCTTCATACTCTTTCACAATCGTAAACGTCGGGCTGCTGATCGTCCGCTTGACTCCAAGCCCCTCTCCCAGGCCTTTAGTGAAAGTTGTTTTTCCAGCGCCTAGATCACCTTCAAGAGTCAAAACGTCACCGGCCTGTAAACGCTCGCCAAGCCGTCTGGCTAGTTCCTTTGTCTGCGCCTCGGAAGTTGACGTGATTTTAAAAGATTTCACCCTCATCACCTATCCTGTCGTAAATGTGTATAGCCCGATTTCGTTAATCGTGACTTTTCATTTTCTTCATATAAAAACACAACCGGTTCCGTAGCTTTTTTTTCGGACACCGAACCAATTTTCGTTACACGTGTGGAGGACGCTTCAGCAGCCTGTTGTACAGCCTCCCAGTCTTTTTCCGGGACAGCTCCGAGCAGCTCGAAGTCTTCTCCTCCTGATAACATCCATGGTTTACATACTTCCTTTTCCAGCCCGTTCATATATTCTACTCTCGGCAAATCCTCATACTTGATATGTAGATCAACACCGGAAGCTGCAGCAATTTCATTTGACTCGCTGGCAATACCATCGCTGATATCATTTAAAGCGACACGCTTCAGTGACTGCAGCTGAAGAGCAAACGCTACACGAGGATCCGGTTGTCTGTGCCGGCTAATAAAATAGTCAGCAACAGCCTCATCGAAATGATGTTTGCCTAATAAATATTCCAGTCCGGCTTGTGCATCCCCCAATGTGCCAGTCACAAACAAGACATCCCCTGGCTTGGCCAAACTGCGATACCTGCTTTTATCAGGTGGTACAAGACCAAATACCGAAACAGAAACCACCAGCTCTTTTCCTGAAACCGTATCGCCACCAATCAGATCCATCCTGTATTGCTTTGCGAGCTCCTTCATACCTGAATAAATTTCATCAATTTCCTCTACAGACCAATCCTCCGGAATCACAATAGATACCATATAAAAAGCAGGGGCTGCCCCCATAGCAGCTAAATCACTGATATTGACCGCGAGAGCACGATAGCCCACATCGAACGGCGCCATGGTATCCCGTGAGAAATGTACATCTTCTACCAGTGTATCCACAGCGGTTATAATATCCTGGTTATTCGCCCGAAAAACTGCTGCATCATCACCGATGCCCTTCAACACGGAGGGCTGAAAATAAACATCCTGCTTGATGGAATCGATGAAAGAAAATTCATCCATAGATGGTGAGCCTCCTACGTTCGTAAAAAGATAAGTTCATTATATCAATAACTTGTCCAAAGATAAAAAAATGCATAACAATTACAAATGCGGAAGTCCCCACTACATATTTGTTAGCATTAAAAATATTTCTATTAAATGAAGACACAACAAAAGCCTTAGGGTTTACCTAAGGCTTATCATATCGAATTTATAATGGCGGTCCGGACGGGACTCGAACCCGCGACCTCCTGCGTGACAGGCAGGCATTCTAACCAACTGAACTACCGGACCAAAACTAACCTATATGTAAATGATAATCGACGTTGTTAGTGAAAATAAATTGGTTGCACTTTTCAGTACACGATTTTCAACTAGCTAAGAAGATTACTCGACGTAGGAAGTTGAAATAATTTGGTTGCGGGGGCAAGATTTGAACTTGCGACCTTCGGGTTATGAGCCCGACGAGCTACCAGACTGCTCCACCCCGCGATAATGTAAATGCATTTCTTCCTGCACTTACGATAAGTATAAAATTGACAGCCTAGCAGCGTCCTACTCTCACGGGGATAAACCCGACTACCATCGGCGCTGGAGAACTTAACTGCTGTGTTCGGCATGGGAACAGGTGTGACCTCTCCGCCATCGCCACTAGACCTTTAATATTAGCGACAAGATTAATTATATTAACTTTTCGCTAAAAAATCAAGAGTTTTTTTAGTAAACCCTCAAAACTAGATAAGCAACATTCAACCACGTACGTCATTCACGAATTTATGAAGTTAAGTCCTCGATCGATTAGTATCCGTCAGCTCCACGTGTCACCACGCTTCCACCTCGGACCTATCTACCTCATCGTCTCTGAGGGATCTTAC
>NZ_JAASRY010000004.1 GCF_011761345.1 Thalassobacillus devorans | reverse complement strand
TCACACCTGTTCCCATGCCGAACACAGCAGTTAAGCTCTCCAGCGCCGATGGTAGTCGGGTTTATCCCCGTGAGAGTAGGACGCCGCTAGGCAATAAAGAAACCGAAAGTCTTTTTTAAGGCTTTCGGTTTCTTTATGTTTTTATTATTGTCTGCTATAAGTTGCTTGCTCCCCATCTTTTTGATATGATTACCCTGAAACGAGAATGTATGTTCGGGTGGTGGATATGAAAATACTTCGTTGGGCGTATGATAGAAGAGGCGTAGTCAGGGGATATTTTGATCGTTTTCCTCATACTACCTTCTATTTGAAACGAATAAGAAATTACTATTTTCTTAGTGCTGCTGATTGGAATGAAAGCGATCCAGAAGTAACCCCTGCAGACCGGGAAGAAATAAATATATTAATAAATCGGGAATTAGGTAGAGAACATGCTTATCTACAAAGAAAAACGAGAAACTTAACTTGAAGCTTCTCGTTTTATTTATACAGGTTATTCAACAAAAGGGCCGAAAAGTCGAAGACTTGATTTCGAGATATTTATTGGGGGTTAGGGGCTCCGGGAAACGATTCGCTTTCCGTGGGCGTGTGCTGAGTCTCCTCAGGCTTCGCCTTGCGGGGCCTCAGCGATCCCGCATATCCCACAGGAGTCTCACCGTTTCCCTACGCCTCTTTACCATAGGAAGTTCTCGAAATCACACTTGTAAAAAATGGCTCTATGATAATAGAAAGAAGATTTTGGTCCCCCTATATCCTTTATAAATGCCTGAGAATAAAGGTTTTATTGTACTCCCTTTCCCCCTTTTGAAGGGTCCGTTTATCACAAAAATAGTTGGATGGGCAGGGAAACGGCGAGACTCCCGCGGGAGAAGGGGCTAGGCGAGATCCCGCAGGGCTTTTGCCCGAGGAAGCTCGCCAGATCCCCCGCAGGAAAGCGAGTCGTTTCACAGCCCATCCCTTACCTTTCGGTAACGGACCCAACTATCTCGAAACTGAGTCTTCAGCAATTGGGAGCTTTACTTTAATAAACAAAAAATTATGAGCCCATTGCTTCCCAGGCAGCGTGCATACCAGCTACTCGTCCGGTCACCATCGCCGATGTGATATTATATCCCCCCGTATAACCATGAATATCGAGAATTTCTCCGCAAAAATATAGCCTCGGCATCAGCTTTGACTGCATGGTGTTCGGTACCACTTCTTTTATAGCCACACCGCCCCCCGTCACGAACGCTTTTTCAATCGACTGTGTGTCATGAATATTTACCGAGAAATG
The DNA here is from genome assembly GCF_011761345.1 of Thalassobacillus devorans. Lineage (GTDB taxonomy): Bacteria > Bacillota > Bacilli > Bacillales > Halobacillaceae > Thalassobacillus > Thalassobacillus devorans. The sequence goes on along the minus strand of NZ_JAASRY010000004.1, from coordinate 413,794 downwards.
CTTTAAATAGGCAACTAACTTTCTAAGTTGTTCATTTGAAATATTTGCAGCTTTATCTTCGGCTGCAATTTCAGCCTTCTCCAGGATAAAATCCAATAGGCGCTCAGGTACCATCCCTTTCAATAGGTTGCGCATACTTTTCCTTGGTTGTTCTTTTACTAAGGAGTGGAACTGATCCATTAATGCAGGCTCTTTTTGATCTGGTAATATATCGATTTCTAATTGAACCGGCCGATTTCCTTTCATCAGCTCTTTCACTACAAATTGAGAGCATCTTAAAATTGCAGGGCCGGAAAGCCCGAAATGGGTGAAAATCATATCCATCTGGTGAGTGATGATCGGCTTTCCTTTTTGGTTGAGAACAGAAACGGCTACACCTCTAAGCGATAGTCCCTGCAGGGATCTATTTTTAATAAAACGATCATAAGAAATTAGTGGAACTTCGGTGGGGTATAGTTCTGTGATCGTGTGACCTGCTTTTTTTGCCCACGCATAACCATCCCCTGTGCTTCCCGTATGAGGAACTGATTTTCCCCCAACAGCCAGTACGATCGTTTTCGTAATGATTTTTTCTTTTTCTTTTAAAATGATCGTATGACTATCCTTTCCGTAATCTACTGCTTCTACAGGAGTGTTTGTCCTGATTTCCACACCTAACTCATCCAGACGCCTAAGCAGGACATTGACTACATCCTTCGCTTTATTGCTTGCCGGAAACATCCTTCCGTGGTCTTCTTCTTTTAATGCTACACCTAAGCCTTCAAAAAAATCGATGATATCGTAATTATTAAAAACTGAAAAAGCACTATATAGAAACTTTCCATTCCCTGGTATATGCTTGATTACTTCATCCTGCGGAAGGCGGTTCGTGACATTACACCTGCCTCCACCAGATATAGCAAGTTTTTTACCCAGCTTATTTCCTTTGTCTATCAATATCGTAGAAACACCTTGCTCCGCTGCTGCAATAGCAGCCATTAAGCCGGAAGGTCCTCCGCCGATGATTGCTGTTTCGTAGGCCAATATAGTCATTCCTTTCAAATAATAGTTGCTAGTGAATGTTATATGATTTGAAACACCTTTATTTATGGTAAAATAGATTCGTTCGACTCTACAATCAATGAAGGTGGAATAAATAGAAATGTCGAAAATAGTTAAAGGAACCATGCTCCTGACAGGAGCCACATTTTTATCGAAATTCTTGGGAATGATTTACCTCATTCCTTTTGAGGCGATGGTTGGCGACACAGGTGGTACTTTATACGGCTTTGCCTATATACCATACACGATCTTCATCAGTATATCCACATTGGGTGTGCCTTTAGCCGTGTCTAAGTTCGTTTCAAAGTATAACTCTCTTGGTGATTATGAAACAAGCAGGAAAATTTTGAAGTCCGGGATGCAGTTGATGGCACTTACTGGATTAGTTGCATTTTTACTCATGTTTTTCGGCGCAGAAAGCTTAGCTAAGATGTCTATCAGACAAGGTGATGAAGAGATTTCTCTTGCATCCGTAACAAATGTCATTCAGATGGTGAGTTTTGCATTATTGCTTATTCCAAGCATGAGTATAGTGCGAGGATTTTTCCAGGGGCATGAATCCATGGCACCTACTGCTGTTTCTCAGGTGGTCGAGCAAGTGGCAAGAATCGCTTTCTTGTTGATCGCTGTTTTTATCGTAGTAGAGATCTTTGATGGACCGATTGAGGTTGCAGTGGGATTCGCTACATTTGCAGCATTTATAGGAGCGCTTGCCTCTGGATTGGTTCTTTATATTTATTGGAGAAAGCGAAAAACCTACTTAGATCGTCATTTGGAACAACAAGATTATTCGTATGATATCCCACAGAAGAAAATGTTTAAGGAACTGCTTGGCTATGCGGGGCCATTTGTGCTGGTAGGTATTGCAATCCCTTTATATCAGTTTATCGATAACCTTACATTCATGGATGCGATGTATGTTGCCGGACAAGGTGAATTAGCGAATACTGCTTACGCAGCGATTATCATGTATGGGCATAAGCTAGTGGTTATTCCGATGACTTTAGCTACTGGTTTGTCACTTTCAATGCTGCCAGCTGTAACTGCTTCCTATACAGAACAGAAGACACAGTTGATGCATAAGCAAATCAATCAGGTTTTTCAGATTGTTGTGTTATTGATTCTTCCTGCTGTTGTTGGACTTGCAGTCTTGTCAGGTGAAGCTTATGGCGCGTTATATGGAATCGAAGGTATTGAAGTAAAGGGGCCTTGGCTGGCCTGGTATGCTCCTGCATCATTATTGTTTGGATTATTTTCCGTCAGTGCAGCAGTACTGCAGGGAATCAACCAGCAGAATTTCACGGTTATCAGTTTAACTGCAGGGCTTATTATTAAATCATCTTTGAATATACCATTGATTTTAGCTTTCGGGGCAAAAGGTTCTATTTTTGCCACGTTGCTTGCTGTAGGCACAGCAGTATTGCTTAATATGTGGAGAGTGAAGAAAAAAGCTGCATTTCCGATGGGCCCTCTATTTAAGAGGTCACTTTTGGTTATTATTTTTACAGCTATCATGGCTGCAGTTTTATTTATTCTTAAGTTTCTGTTCAGTTTTGTTATGGACCCGACATCCAGTCGTCTCGATGCCATGATTGTATTGATTACAGGTGTGACTGCGGGAGGCGGTATTTATTTATGGCTTGCCTATCAATCAACCTTACTGGAACGGGTACTTGGAGGTAAAGTTCGAGTGTTAGACAGATTCTTAAAAAGGAATCAGGGCTAGGAGGCGAATGATGCGAATTGATAAGTTATTATCCCATATGGGTTATGGAACACGTAAAGAAGTAAAAGCCTTATTGAAGTCAGGGAATGTTCGAGTGAATGAATCATCTGTTAACAGTCCGAAAATCCATGTCGACCCTGAAAGAGATCAGGTAACGGTCTATGGGGAGATGGTCGAGTACCGGGAGTTCATATATTTGATGATGAATAAGCCGGATGGGCTGGTTTCAGCTACGGAGGATGCTGTCGAGGAAACGGTCATTGAAATCTTACAGCCTGAAGATTTAATATTTGAACCTTTTCCTGTTGGCAGGCTGGATAAAGATACAGAGGGGCTGCTGCTTATTACGAACGATGGCCAGCTTGCTCATCGCCTCACCTCGCCAAAAAAGGATGTAGGAAAAACCTATTTTGCTGTTATTGATGGAGAAGTGACAGATGCCGATATAGAAAAGTTTAACAAAGGGGTTACCCTGGATGATGGTTATGTCACAAAGTCTGGACAGTTACAGATACTGGTGACAGGGGCAGTATCTGAAATAGAACTTACTATTACAGAAGGTAAATACCATCAAGTCAAGCGAATGTTTGAGGCCGTAGGAAAACGGGTGACGTACCTTAAAAGGATCAGTATGGGCACACTTAAGCTTGATGAAGATTTAGCTCCCGGGGAATACCGTGAACTATCCGATGAGGAAGTTGCTTACTTAAAAGAGCTTACAAATATGTGATTGGGAGTTATCGGGAATTTAGTAAAACTTGGAGTACTTACAAACCAAAGTTTCTCTTATATTTTAATCCAACAAATATAAAAAATTGTTAAAGTGCAAAAAAGCACCCGGGCTTATAGTCCGGGTGACTTTATCATATGATCATGAAATTTTAACTTTTTTTTCGGTTATCGTCCACTTGCCGCGGTGAGGGCTATCCACCAGTCCATTGTATTCCAAAACTGTCAAATCCCTTTGGATTGTCCGGTCCGTAGTCCCGAACTCTTCCGCTAGCTGTGCTGTCGTAACTGGTCCTTCTTCTCTGATATACAGATAGACAGCTTTGATCCTGTTTAGCATACGGGATGATGAATGATTCAAATAACCACTCCTTAGATTCATTCGTAGGAATTTAATGTGCGAGTGACGCTATGAAGTTATTTATATTTTACACCAAAGAGAAGAATATATGCTATTAAATTCGCTCGAATTTACAGACATTTCACTAAATTTACATAAATATTAAATGAAAGGAGCATCGACCTTGTACATTCTACGGAGATTGTTCACGAAAATGGTCAATATCAATAATTATATTTTATTTTTGTCCAGTGGCTTATTGGTTGTGTTTGGTACCATTCTGATTGTCAATGTGGAAAGGGACTCTTTTCCGACCTATTTTGATGGTTTCTGGTGGGTCATGACTACAGTGACAACGGTAGGGTATGGAGATTATTATCCTGTCACCATAGCAGGACGTTTAATTGCTATTTTCCTATATATATTAGGAATTGGCTTAATTGGTGTAGTGATTGGAAAAGTAGTAGATGGGCTGGCTGGTTTCAGGAAAAAACGTTTGGAGGGTGCGATCGTGTACAAAGATAAAAAACATTATATTATTATCGGATGGTCACAAAAGGCTTCTTTTGCTATTCAGGAAATTATGGATACCTATGACCAGGCAGAAGTTGTAATTATCGATGACTTGAAAGAAGCCCCTTTCCTAAAAGATAACATCCATTACATTAAAGGAAATGCCTCAGCAAAAGAAACTTTAATGAAAGCAAATGTCTCGGAAGCACATGCAGTTATGATTTTCTCCGATGATCGGATTAATGATGACCAATTGATTGATGGAAAGAGCTTATTGATTGCTTCTTCTGTAGAAGCACTTGCACCGAATGTACATACAATTGTGGAAGTGATGGAAGAAGCCCACATCAAAAATTTCAAGCATATTAAAGTGGATGAGTTTATTGTTTCCAACGAAACGATTTCCTCCTTGGCAGTCCGTTCCGCATTTATGAATGGCGTCTCGAGTATTTATGGGCAGTTATTAAGTCGTTCCCATGGGGATGATTTACACCTGATACCGAGACAGAAAGAGTGGAATACCTACCAGGATGCCTTCGATTCCTTGCTGAAGCAAGGGGCAACCTTGATTGCTGATGGTAACGACTTGAATATCAATCGGCGTTTAGGGGAACCAATCCCGGAATCCGCCAGGCTTTTTGCTATTTGTGATGAACATACCTACAAAACTATAGCCGGAAAAGAGGAGTAAGTATGGATTTCAAGGTATTAGCTCCTAATTATAAGGATGAATATCTGACAAAAGTTAAACGCTTGTTACGTATTCCCAGTGTGTTTGAAGAAGATAGTCACTACCCTTTTGGAAAGAAAATAGATGACGCTTTAAAAGAGATGCTTGCCATTGGCCGGGAAGACGGATTTCAAGTGAAAAACCTGTCAGGGTATGCTGGTCATATCGAATGGGGAGAGGGCGAGCAATTACTGGGCATTCTTGGTCACCTGGATGTTGTCCCGGCCGGAGATGGCTGGAGCAGTGATCCCTTTGAGCCTGTCATCAAAGATGGCAACTTATATGGCAGGGGAGCACAGGATGATAAAGGACCGATAGTGGCCGCCTATATAGCAATGAAACTGCTGAAAGACCAGGGTTTTGAACCGAATAAAAGGATACGGCTGATTTTAGGTACCGATGAAGAAAGAGATTGGCAGGGGATCGATTATTATTTTAAACAGGAAGAAATGCCTTCCTTCGGCTTCTCACCGGATGCAGCGTTTCCAGTCATCCATGCAGAAAAAGGTTTGATCGATGGCTATATGGAGCTGCCTGTTTTAAATCATTTCAGTGACGGGCAAATACAAATAATCCGTATTGAAGGAGGAGATCGTCTGAATATGGTCCCTGACAAGGCGATTGCAACACTTCGTACGGATAATCATGAATTGGTGGAACAAAAGTTCACCTCTTACATCAAAGCTAAGGGATTAGGAGGAAAATGTAGTCTAGATAACGATCATATGATGGTGGAAGTTCACGGAAAAGGGGCCCATGCCAGTAAGCCATCACAAGGTGTCAATGCAATAATTGAATTGATTAGATTTTTAACTGCCCTTCCATTGTCCGAGGTAGCATATGAATGTTTCTCCCAGCTGACAGAGATTCTCGGTGATAACAGTGGTGAGAAGCTTGGAATAAAACATCACGATGATGTTTCGGGTTCTTTGACGATGAACCTTGGCTCATTCCAATTGAGTGAAACAGAACTGGTAGCCGGTCTCAATATCCGCTACCCTGTAACACAGGAAAGTGAAGCGCTTCTATATAAGATACAGCAGCAAGCGACAAGGTGGAAGGGAAACTATAAGGTATATGACCACTTGAGGCCTTTATATATAGATGAAGGCCATGAAGGTGTTTCTGCGTTGCTGAATATCTATAACCGCCACACAGGAAATCGAACAAAAGCGGAAGCCATCGGGGGAGCTACTTATGCGAGAGCTTTGAAGGCTGGAGTCGCCTATGGTGCCATGTTCCCAGACAGTCCTGACACCGCTCATCAAGTGGATGAATATGTTCGTATACAGGATATGGTGGCAGCCGTCGCTATTTATGCAGAAGCAATCTATCAGTTGACAAAATAACCAGTCACCGTTTAAGAAAGAGGGAAAATCTGTGCAAGATTATAATCATAAGACATACCGTTTCTTTCAAATATATTATTTTTTCACCTTCTTTGGGTTTGGTGCCTTGTTTCCCTTACTATCTATTTTCTTAGAGGATGAAAAGGGATTGAATCATACCCAGATCGGTTTGATTATAGCTGCTTTGCCATTGGTCACTATTTTCGTTCAGCCTTTGTGGGGAATGATAAGTGATCATACTAAACGGACGAGACGTCTGCTTGCGATAGCAACATTACTTGCTGCTCTGTTCGGAGTGCTGTATCCCGTGTGGCAGGAGTTTCTCATTTTATATATCGGAATGGTAGCCATTGCGATATTTCAATCGGGTATCGTTCCCCTTTCCGATAGCCTGTCGCTGAGTTATGTTCAGAAACATGGCAGGCAATACGGTAACATTCGATTATGGGGAGCTGTCGGTTTTGCGGTCGCTGTCTTTGTTTTAGGACGTGTCACCGAGGAAGCAGGCTCTCTTAATTGGATTTTCGTATTCTTTGGAGGCGGGCTGATTGTTGCTTTATTTTCACTTTCACGGTTTCCAAAACATGGGGAAGGTGTGACTGTATCTTTTCGGGAAGGTATAAAGGTACTAAGTAAGCAAAAAAGTTTCATGATTTTTTTAGTCTCCAACTTTTTGGTTTTCGGTCCTGTCCTGGCGAATAACTATTATTTTGGTACATTCATTTTAACAGTCGGTGGAACACTAACAGCGGTGGGAATCGCTTTTTTATTTGCAGCTGGCAGCGAAGCTCCATTTATGAAAGTGTCACAATTCATCATCGATCGCCTAGGGATTTTTCGAGTACTGATTATCAGCTCATCTGTTTCGTTCGTCCGTTGGTTTGTCTATGCATTTGAGCCGACCAGTGAAATCGTTTATGCTACGACGATTATGCAAGGAATATCTGTTGGTTTATATATTCCATCCGCTTTGATTCTGGTCCGAGAACTGGCACCAAAAGATGTCATCGCTACTGCAGTAGGATTATATTCAGCTGTTGGCAATGGGTTAGGGAATGCTTTTTTCACCTTTTTAGGAGGCGTTTTAATTGATGCCTTCCATGTATTTGGCATGTATGGCTTTTTCTCGGCCATGACCTTTACAGGGATAATTCTTATTACATTAGTAAGTAAAAGAGAAGGAAAACAGATAATTATTCAGGGAGGATGAATACAGTGGGAGGATATCCTCATTATTTTGTTGGTATACCTATTTCCGAGGAAATACGTCAGGTACTTACTGAGTGGCAGAAGGATTTAGGGTCTTCGGTATCCTATAAAACCTGGACCCATCGAAATGACTTTCATATCACATTGAAATTTCTCGGCGCAGTTGCCGATGATAAGATAGAAGAAGTAAAAAAGAGGCTGCATGACTCAAAGTATCCTGAGTATTTTGCAGTAAAAGCAGCCGACTTGAGTTTTTTTGGTCATAAACAACGTCCTCGGGTGTTATTTATGGGAGTGGAAAATCATCCATCATTACAAAAAGTGAAAGAGATGGTAGAGCAAGCACTTAAGCAAGCTGGCTTTCCCAAGGAAAATCGGCCATACCGTCCGCATATTACTTTGGCCAAAAAATGGGATCAAAAACAGGACAAACCTTTTTCCATTGAACAGCTGGAGAAATATAAACGTGCGATTACTTTTACAATTGACCGCTTCCATCTATACCGGATCCATCCAGGGGAGTTTCCTAAATATGAAGTAATTGATACTGTTGAATTGGGGTGAAAAAATGGCTCAGCTGATCAAATTGCAGGACTACATCTCTCGTTATGAAACGAATATGTACCGATATCCGGGACAGTTCATTCGAGCAAAAAAACAGCATTGGCAGACAATGAGAAAGAGGTGGGGGGAGCAGCTACTAGCGCTAGAGCAGCCTGAAGACGAACCAGAGGAACAAGGCGGGGGCTCAAAGTGGAGGCAATTGTTCCAAAGAAAAAACGAAGAAGTCCAGGACTATTTCCCACCTGACGTACCGCCTGTTTCGTTACTAGATGAAAAACAAAGGTTTCTGGATGAAATTTATACTTTTCAACTGAAATGGGCAACGTCAACTTTATGGGAAAAGTCGTTTATGAATGCTGATTACAAGCAAGACAGAAGTTTGAAATACTTTTTACAACGTTTTCCTGATATCTTTTTCATCATGTATGAGCCTATCGTCAAAATCAAGCAGGCACCGTTAGAAATAAACACCATAGTTATAGGTCCATTAGGAATAGAAATCATACATAGGATAGAAGCCCCTGCAGGAGCTGTAATTGTAGCAGAAGACAATAAAACCTGGGCGATAGAAGGAAGCGCCAAAACGAACTTCATTAGTCCATTGATAGCTTTAAATCGAAGTGAAACCTACGTGAAAAGTGTCCTGGCTAAATATGGAATAGATTTTCCCTATAAGAAGGTAATTCTTGCTCCAGAAAATGATTTTAGCTCACCTGTTGAACGTTACCATACCGATTATATCGGCAAAAAGGAATATCCGGACTGGTTCGAAGAAAAGCGAAGGTTGCGCGCTCCATTGAAACATCAGCAGTTAAAGGCAGCGGAAGCATTGGTGAAGCACAGTCAGACTAGTTCGATTAAACGGCCGGAGTGGGATCAGGAAGAAGAAGCCTTCTTTAGATAGTTTGCTTTTTGGGCAGGGTGTTGAATTACTTTATATTCCGATTCCTATTATTATAGTATAATAGACTCACACCCATGTCTTGTCGGGATTAGGGAGGAAACACATGTATATTGTCATTGTTAATCCGATAGCGGGTTATGGCAGTGCCTTGAAACGATTCCAAAAAATCCAGCGGGATGTTTCCTTTAAAAACAATCAATGCCGCACCTTTTTTACCGAATATAAAGGGCATGCGGAAGAGATTGCAGCGCAGATTGCGGAGATATATAAGGAACAGGTTAAAACAGTGATTGTCATCGGAGGCGACGGAACCTTTCATGAAGTAATGAATGGGCTGAATGCATACCCGCAAATTCCCATGGCTTTCATTCCTGCTGGATCAGGGAATGACTTTGCCCGTGGCGCTGGGATTCCAAACGATCCCCTGAATAGCTTTAAACACATCATACGTGCTCCCAGGAAGCTTACCTTTTTGCCAGGTACTTATCAACTCAAGCTCTCGCCACGGAAAAGGAAGTTTTTTATGAATAGCATTGGGATCGGCTTCGACGCTGCTGTTGCAAATAAAGCGGAAGGTTCCCTGCTCAAGCGTTTTTTTAATCGCATCAGAATTGGTTCCCTAAGCTATGTTACAGCTTTATTGGCAGTTTTACCAAAATATGAAGCCCTTCCAATCATGGTGAAGGTTGATGGGAATGTCGTACACGATACACGCGCTTTAATGGTGACTGTCGCCAATCATCCCTATTATGGGGGCGGAATGAAAATTGCACCGCAAGCGAGTCTAAAAGATGAATTATATTCGATAATTATTATAGAGAGGATTGCGAAGTGGAAGATTCTGCTTTTGTTTATTACGGTGTTTTTTGGGAAACACACATCTTTAAGGGAAGTAAAAGAGTATAAAGGCAAATCAATTATCATAGAATCAGTTGCGAAAATACCGGTACAAATTGATGGGGAAACGACTACAACCCGGCGTTGTCGAATAGAGAAGGCAGCTCAAAGGCGGACAATATACTACTAAACACGCAGTACGTCATTCTTGAAATCGACCGGGAGAATAAGATATTCTATAAAACGTGTATAAGAGTACAGGAAATAACTTGTACTGGCTACATAAAGAAAATCATGTATACTTATAATACCGCTTATGGCACGGCAATACTTAAAGATTTGAGGAATTGAAGGTGAAACGCTTGGAACATATACTTGGAGAAGAATGGACCATCATACCAGCAGGCGGCTCAACTGGTGAGGCCTATTATGCACAAAATAATAATAAACGTCTATTCTTAAAGCGGAATTCTTCACCTTTCCTGGCTGTGTTGTCAGCAGAAGGGATCGTTCCTAAGCTGGTATGGACGAAACGGTTAGAAAATGGGGATGTGATCACTGCTCAAGAATGGCTGGAAGGCCGTGAACTGAAGCAGGAGGAGATGAAGCATCCGCGTGTGGCTAAGTTATTAAGTAAAATACATCATTCCTCCGAATTGTTAGATATGCTGATGCGAATCAGCAAGCACCCATTACTTCCTGAGGATATATTAGAAGACATTAAAGAAAATGAGCGGCTTTTTACAAATATTGATCCGTGGAAACAAATATATATTGCCATCAACTATTTGGAATCGAAACTTGATGAAGTGAGAGCGGCTAAGCATGTTGTATGTCACTGCGATATGAATCATAATAATTGGATGTTATCAAGAGATGATCAGCTTTATCTGATTGACTGGGATAATGCCATGGTAGCTGATCCTGCAATGGACCTGGGAATGCTTTTGCATTGGTATATTCCTAAAGAGGATTGGAAACCTTGGTTAGAAAGGTATGGCGTGGAAGATACAGAGAATCTTTATACACGGATGACCTGGTATGCAGTTGCTCAATCACTTACTTTTATCCAATGGCACCGGATGAGGGGAGATGTGGAAGAAGCCGCTCAGCGAACAGAATCGCTGATGCAGCTGATGGTCAATCATGGGATCTGGAATCCTTGATTTGTTCAATGGCACTTGCCCACTGTTGCAGGTTAGCTTGATTACTATAAATATGTTCGGTTAATTGATCATCTGAATAATTTTGCTGACTATATTCACTAATGCCGGATAAATGGTGCTGAAGATTTTCAACTGATGGGTCAGCCAATTTGGTCTGCAGCGATTGTACCAGACGGGCAATCTGCTGACATTCAGCCGTTGTGCCGCAGCCATCTTCGCTTTGTTCAGTCAGTAAGTCATATAATATATTTAATTGGTCGTTGGTCGTCAATGGCATATTATTCATCCTTTTTACTATTAGCCTGCAGCCAAAAAGATGTTTCTATACAAAAAACTTGGGAATCCTGAAAGGAAACCCAAGTTTTTTCTGTATTTTATCATGATGTCAGGTTTGGTTTATTAGGCTTGTGGTGCATACTTGATTTGTTTCTTCCGCACTTCTGGATTGACAAGTTGAGTCAGTTTTTCAAATGGATATATGAAAAGTGCATATCCAGTGAAAAGTACAGAAAATACAGCGATAACGCTCATCTCAATCATACTGGTCAGTAATTTCATTAGTAAATACTCACTCCATGTCTGTAGTTTGAATCATATGATATTTATCTTATATCAGTAAGCGCTTACAGCCCAACTGTATCATTTTATGGTTTAAGAGCATCTGAACGGATGAGTAGACACGAGAAGTATATATCTATGGTATAGGTAAATATAAGGGGCTAAATGATGATATCCTCCGTTTTTCTGTATATTTGTTAAAAACTTTTCTCCTGCAAGGTTTTCATGATAAAGTTTAAACGATAGAGGAGGAATAAAATCATGCGTTTACGTAATAAACCTTGGGCTGATGATTTTTTGCAAGAAAATGAAGCAATCGTTGTGCAGGAGCCCTTTGCACACAAGAACAGTTGGCAGAACCTGTTCCTTCAACACCAGCCACTGCACCTGGAAATCGGGACAGGAAAAGGGCAGTTTATTGCCGGTATGGGAAATCAGCATCCTGAAATCAATTTTGTTGGGATTGAGCGCGTCAAAAGTGTCATCGTCGGTGCCGTAAAGAAGGTGTTGGAGGCAGAGACAGAAAATGTCCGGTTAGTTAATGAAAACGCCAGAGACCTGCGTGATATGTTTGGAGAAAATGAAGTGGACCATCTTTATCTGAACTTTTCTGATCCTTGGCCCAAAACAAAACATGAAAAGCGCCGTTTAACGTATCATACTTTTTTAGAACAGTACCAGTCGATATTGAAACCTGATGGAGAAATTACTTTGAAAACAGATAACCAAAAGCTGTTTGAATATTCTCTGGTCAGTTTTTCCCACTTTGGTATGCAAATAGAAGAGGTACAACTTGACCTTCATGAATACAGTGACCCACTAAATGTTCCGACTGAATATGAAGAAAAGTTTTCTGGAAAAGGCCAGCCTATCTATCGTTGCCGTGTTTCCTTTAAAGGGTGATAGCGTTTCCAAACCTTCTTTCTGTTATGATACACTTGATAGTGTAAGCAAAAGGAGGGGAACAGATGGAAACATTACAAGTAGGACGAGCGAAGTTGACTTGGCTGAATGGAGGAGTGACTCATTTAGACGGGGGGGCGATGTTCGGTGTCGTACCGCGCCCTTTATGGACAAAAAAGTATCCGGTGAACGACAAAAATCAAATTGAACTCCGATCGGATCCGATTCTTTTGGAAGTGGACGGGCGCAGGTTCCTGATTGATTCCGGGATAGGTAAAGATAAATTTTCTGAGAAGCAAATCAGGAACTTTGGTGTCCTGGAAGAATCAAACCTTGATGCTTCCCTGCAAGAGCTTGGTTTATCAACGAAGGATATTGATACAGTTCTGATGACACATCTTCATTTTGATCATGCAAGTGGATTGTCACGGTGGAAAGATGGAGAGTTGGTTTCCACTTTTCCTGCAGCACAGATTATCACTTCTGAAATCGAGTGGAATGAAATGCGCCACCCTAATATGCGTTCAGCTAATACGTATTGGGAAGATAACTGGAAACCGGTGGAGTCCCAGGTACATACGTTCAAAAAAGAAAAAGAATTACTGCCAGGGTTAAAAATGATTCATACAGGTGGGCACAGTGATGGTCATTCCATCATTGTGTTTGAAGATGGAGAAGAACAATTCATCCACATGGCTGATATTATGCCGACCCATGGCCATCAAAATCCATTATGGGTGCTTGCCTATGATGATTACCCCGTTACGTCGGTTCATGAGAAAGAAAAGTGGATGACATACGGATATGAACGTAAAGCGTGGTACACCTTTTATCATGATGCCTACTACCGGGCAATTAGATTTAATGAAGATGGAAAGAAAATAGATGAGGTAGAACGACACCGTTATTCCTATAAAAAATAAACAAAAGCCGTGCCTGTATGAGATCCAGGCACGGCTTTTGTTCATCCAGCTCCGACGCACAGGACGTGGCGCTTTCATCGGCCAGCGCCTACCCCCTCGAGGTCTTAAGCCAATCCTCTCTGTGACCAAGAACGTCACGCCGAGGCTTGTCTTAAGCTTGGCGGAGGCCTGCAGGATGCAGGTCAGTTCGATGTTGGCACAGGACGTGCCGTTTTTAATCGAACGTCACTACTAGCAAGGCGCTTGCGCTTTTGTTCTTTAATTTGCTTCTGCAACATCAACGATGGTACCGGTTTGGGCATCGATGAAGAATTCGTATTGGGATGTTTCCCCATCTTGACTCTTCGATACGCCTCCACGATAAACTTCATATTCCATTCCGTTTTTTGTTAGTTCTTCCGGTTTCATGTAAATCCATGATCCGCTGATCGGACCTTGTTTTTTAAATGCTTCTTTTGCGATTTTTAATGCTTTTTCAGGTGTTACTCCTTGTTTATTGAAGACTTGTTCCTTTACTACATAGCCGGCTAATGCACCAGCGCCTGCAGCAATTGCGACTTTTTTCCAATCCATCACTATTCACCTCAATAAGTAATCTTTCCCATTAGTATACTAAATGTTGCGGACAATGAAAACTAAAAGCAGTTTGAAAAGTAGAAAGTAGTCGGAAGTTTCGGTAAAATAGTAATTATATTGGAAAGGGGTTAGGTACATAATGAATCAAGAGACGCAAGCGTTATTCAAGACTTTGACGGAACTTCCTGGAGCACCCGGGAATGAGCACATGGTACGTCAGTTTATGAAATCAGAACTTGAAAAATACTCCGATGAAATCATACAGGATGGGTTAGGTGGAGTTTTTGGTGTCAAAAATGGTGAAGGACCGAAAGTGATGGTAGCCGGCCACATGGATGAAGTAGGGTTCATGGTGACACAAATCACTAAAAATGGAATGATCCGCTTCCAGACGCTTGGCGGGTGGTGGAACCAGGTGATGCTGGCACAGCGCGTACAAGTGATCACGGAAAATGGACCAGTCATTGGGGTCATCGGTTCTATCCCTCCTCACAATCTTACACCTGAACAAAGAAAGAAGCCGATGGATGTCAAGAATATGCTGATTGATATCGGAGCCGATGATGAAGAGGATGTTAAACGCATCGGTGTTAAGCCAGGCCAACAGATTGTACCTATCTGTCCATTCACACCAATGGCTAACGAGAAGAAAGTACTTGCTAAAGCCTGGGACAACCGCTATGGTTGTGGTCTGTCCGTAGAATTGTTAAAAGAATTGGCTGGTGAAAGCGTACCGAATCAGCTGTATTCAGGGGCTACGGTACAGGAAGAAGTCGGGCTCCGCGGCGCACAGACTGCAGCCAATATGATAAAGCCAGACATTTTTTACGCCCTTGATGCGTCTCCTGCCAATGATATGAGTGGAGATGAGAAAGAGTTTGGCCAGCTTGGTAAAGGGGCATTACTGCGTATTTTTGACCGAAGTATGGTCACCCACCGTGGAATCCGCGATTTCATTCTGGACACAGCCGAAAGCAACGATATCCCATATCAATATTTCATCTCTCAAGGTGGAACGGATGCTGGAAGAGTCCATATATCGAATGATGGAGTCCCTTCAGCGGTTGTTGGAATTTGTTCCCGATATATCCATACGTCATCGTCT
Source organism: Thalassobacillus devorans (assembly GCF_011761345.1). Lineage (GTDB taxonomy): Bacteria > Bacillota > Bacilli > Bacillales > Halobacillaceae > Thalassobacillus > Thalassobacillus devorans. The sequence goes on along the minus strand of NZ_JAASRY010000004.1, from coordinate 398,621 downwards.
ATTATTCATGTAGATGATTATGCCGCGGCTAAGGAATTATTGGTGAAATTAGTTAAATCCACCGACCAAAATGCAGTGGAACAAATCCGAAATAACGGATAAACTAAATAATGATTCAATTTTGAAACACGCAGGCCAATCGCCTGTGTGTTTTTAGTACTTTGAAAAAGTTTAACTCTCTTAAAGGATTGAAGTATAAGAAAAGTCTATGGCTTTCTCCATAAGTTGTTGGTGACAAGCTGAGTTTTTTAATGTAAGCTGTCTGGTGGTTATTTACCATAGACCTGAACGGTTGGTATGTTGTATAGTGAAAAGAAGTAATTGTTCGATAGAAAGGTGAATAGAATGGTTCGTATATATATCGGCTCTCAAAATCCTACCAAAATTAATTCTGTTAAGGAAGTCTTTACAGAATTTGAAGTTGATGGGGTGGACGTAGAATCAAAAGTTTCTGCACAACCTTTTTCCGATGAAGAGACACAAGAAGGAGCCATTAACAGGGCAAGAGAATGTGCTAACATGAGGAAAGGCGTCATGGGACTTGGCCTGGAAGGCGGAGTCATGGAGATTGAAGATGACCTCTATTTATGTAATTGGGGCGCTCTTGTAGATGAAAAGGAAAATCTTTATCTTGCAAGTGGGGCAAGGATTCCATTGCCCGAAGAAATCAAGTTGGAATTGGAAAAGGGCAGAGAACTTGGCGATGTAATGGATGATTATGCAGATAAACGAGAAGTAAGAAGAAATGAAGGAGCCATAGGGATTTTTACAAATTCCATGGTGGAACGGAAAGATATGTTTGTTCACATTACCCAACTATTGAAAGGTCAATATGAATTTGACAGGAAGTTTCGATAACACTGCTAATAAAGAGCCTAAGACTACCATTGAAAAATTATAGCACGTTAAAAAACCCGGACAATGTAGACAAATTGTCCGGGTTTTTCGCATGGATTAAACTCATTTCGATTTATTCATAAACATATTGCAATACTTCCATAGCCTGATCGATAGTTTCTACGGTAACATCCGCTTTATTTGTTAATTCTTTCAAAGGATGGATCAACGAGTCGGGACGTACGATGATTGTCGGTTTATTAAGATGGATGGCGGCGCTTGCATCCATAGCAGTGTTCCACTGCTTATATTTTTCACCGAACAACGCGATAACCACATCAGATTTCTGCATCAGTACTTGTGTTCGAAAGTTGTTGATAGAGGAAGCGGCATCATCTTTGTAGAAATTTCCTGGCTGCTTGCCCAGAATATCTTCCCCTATATCATCAGAGCGGTCATGGTTTTCCTGGGGGCCCACAAACGTAAGGGGCAAGTCTTTTTCTTTCGCTTTTTGCTTAACTTCATTTCTCCAATCATCATGGATTTGTCCAGCTAGATAGACAGTCAGTTCCATAACTAAATTCCTCCCATTCATTTCCTGAAGTTCCTACAATTCTATTATGGACAAATCATATGGTCCTGTCCATTGAGAGGGAATGCCATGAAATGGAACTTGTCATCACTCTGAAGAATAGTATCATGAAAGTAAAAGAGAAAGTATCAGGAGGAATAAATCCATGAAAAAGAGGGGTATAGGTTTTACGCTGGCTTTCTTTACTTTGATGCTGACTGGGTGCAGTATGCTTCTATCTGAAGAAGATGCCATCGCAGATACACGTGAAACCGCTGAAACTAGTTTCAATCAAAACGAGATGGAAACAAATCATGAGGCGGATTCATTTCCATTATATCTTCCCGAAAGCATGAAAGTATCCGAAGAGTCACAGAGCAATTTGATTCTGAAAGAGGGGGAGCAGACGTTCATCTTATTTTATAATCCAAAAGAAGAAAGGACCAGTAAGCTGAACTATGAAGCAGCTTCTGAAAAAGATGAGCACTTACTATTGGAATCATTTGAAAATGAGGAGCGGTTTGGTTATGTAAGAGTTCTTCCCGCAAATGAAGAAGAAGAGTACGAGCTTCAAGTTGGAGTTGGTGGTGTGAAGGTCACTACATTCAGTAAAAAGGATTCGATAAAAAAAGATACTGAAAAAATGATGAAGATAGCCAACTCAATCGCTTATTAATAGCAAGCCCTTGGCCGTAATAATCGGCCGGGGGATTTTTTTACTATGCTGGTGTCTTTACACTTGTAATATTATTTTGTAAAATAAAATGGCTGCTATGATGGGGAGGGTTTATGATGAAAAAGTTTTTTAAGCGAAAGGGAGTCACACTAAGTGCGAGGGATTATTTTGTAACGGCCCTTAGTTTTATGGCATTAGGGCTATTTTCATCATTGATTATTGGATTGATCATTAAAACATTGGGTGAACAACTCCATTTCTGGCCTATGTTGTCTGCTTCTTTCATTGAAATGGGCGAGTTTGCGATGGATGTGAAAATATGGGGCGGGGCGATCGGTATAGCCATTGCATACGGTTTGAAAGCTCCCCCGCTTGTGATGTTTGCTGCTTTATTCAGCGGCGCATTTGGTGCAGAACTTGGCGGACCTGCTGGCAGCTACGTGACAGCATTGATTGCCACTGAGATTGGGAAATTAATCAGTAAGGAAACGCGAATAGATATTATATTAACCCCATTCTTAACGATAGCTGCAGGGTTTTTGGTTGGCTCGTTCATAGGTCCGCCTATTGGTAATTTCATGTTCTGGTTCGGAGAGGTCATCAAATGGGCGACGAACCAACAACCATTTATTATGGGGATGATTGTTGCAGTATTGTTAGGAATAGCTCTGACTGCGCCGATTTCCAGTCTTGCGATTACCTTGATGTTATCGTTAGATGGTATTGCAGCAGGTGCTGCGACTGTAGGCGGTGCTGCTCAGATGATTGGTTTCGCCGCAATTAGTTACCGTGATAACGGATTTGGCGGCGTGCTGGCTCAAGGTGTAGGAACCTCGATGCTTCAAGTAGCCAATATTATTAAAAAGCCGATTATACTAATACCTCCTACAATTGCTGGTGCAGTTCTTGCTCCATTAGCCACTGTGTGGTTAAAAATGGAAAATAACCCAATGGGTGCAGGTATGGGTACCAGTGGCTTTGTTGGTCAAATCATGACTTTTGAATCGATGGGCTTCAGCTGGGATATATTTTGGATCATACTTTTTCTCCATGTTATTGCTCCTGCAATAATAAGTTTATTGATTGCCGAATGGTTCCGAAAAAAAGGCTGGATACAGCAAGGGGATATGAAAATCAATTATGAATAAGCAATGCAGAAATCGAGCTGATTGTTTGTGAGGGGAAAGAGGAATTAAATTCATTTATTTACAATGACCTGAGCAACCAATATCTAATTATAGGCAAAGCTGTGTTAGGATGAAACCGGAGGTGTAAACATGGAACAATTGAAGTCAGAAGAACAATTTCATGAGTATCGTAACCATGATAAAGTAATCATGTTATTTTCAGCGGACTGGTGTCCTGACTGCAGGTTTATCGAACCGTTTCTTCCTGAGCTCGAAGAAAAATATAAGGATTACACGTTTCTCTATGTAGATCGTGATGAATTCCTGGATATTTGCGTGGACTATGGCGTACTAGGTATCCCAAGTTTTGTTGCATTTGATAAAGGGGTGGAAATTGGCCGTTTTGTCAGTAAGCAAAGGAAAACAAAAGAGGAGATTGAAACATTCATTGACGGATTACAAAAATAATCGGAAACTGCGCAATTGTTGAAGCGCAGTTTTTTTATGCTAAAATAGACGAAGTAATTGATTTCTCTCCATACATAAAGGAGGAAATGGTATGAAAATGACGAGTATCAAAATGAAACGGAAACTTGAGGAACGATTGCATTCGGAAGAGTGGCGAACTTCTTTTAATCGTGATAAAGATACTTTCCGGATAGAATGGAAAGAATCAGGCCAAGGAATAACTGTTACCTTGCCTAATGTTATTTCCAAGTGGGAAAACCGAGGCGAAGATGCCTTGGATGAGCTGGAAGAGCATATAAAAGAAGCATTGCGGATTATGAATGAAAAACATCATCTCGAAGGGAAGGAACGGCATATCTTCCCTGTAATAAGAGCTGGATCTTTTCCAACGGAAACTTCCTCTGGAAAGAAACTTGTCTATATGGAGCATACGGCAGAAACAAGGATTTATTACGCTTTAGACCTAGGGAAATCATATCAGTTAATTGATGAAGAGATGCTGGAAAGAGAAGGATGGTCAACAGACCGGATAAAAGAAATTGCTGGCTTCAATGTGCGTTCATTGTCTGTAGAAATGTCCAAAGATAAAGTATACGGAAACACGTTCTATTTCTTGTCCACAAAAGATGGGTATGATGCCAGCCGAGTGTTAAATGAAGCTTTATTGGAAGAGATGAAAGCAAATGCAAAAGGGGAATTAGCACTGAGTATTCCGCATCAGGATGTACTCATATTCGCCGATATTGAAAATCCTGCCGGCTATGATATTTTGGCTCAAATGGCAATGAAGTTCTTTGCGGAAGGAAGAACGCCAGTCACTTCATTATCCTTTTTATATGAAGATAAAACACTGGAACCAATCTTCATTCTAGCTCAAAATAAACCTAAAGATGAAGGAAAGGACGAGTAGACATGTTTGTATTTTATAATCCTAAAGGAATTGGAGATGTATTGGTTTTCCCTCTTAAAGATGGGGATCGCAACTTTATTAAGGAAGAGCACCATGGTGATGTAGTGAAAATTGCTGATCAACGGGATGGCAGTCTGTTAGGTTACAATATTTTCAACCTGTCTAATTATATGAATTTAGCTGAACACGGGAAAATCAGACTGACAGAAGCTATGTTGGAAGATATTAAAGCGATTTTTGAAAAAAATGACCTAGGCGATAAGTTGGATTTAGATTTGTCTCCTAAATTTGTGGTCGGCTATGTAGAAGAAAAAGGGCCTCATGAAAATGCAGATAAATTAAGTGTCTGCCAGGTAGATGTGGGAGAGGAAAAACTTCAAATCGTCTGTGGCGCCCCCAATGTCGATAGCGGCCAGAAAGTAGTAGTGGCCAAGGTAGGCGCAGTCATGCCAAGCGGTATGAAAATAAAGCCTGCTAAATTAAGAGGGATAGATTCCAGTGGAATGATATGTTCTGCAAAAGAATTAGGTATACCTGATGCCCCGAAAGAAAAAGGGATTCTTGTATTGGAAGATAAGTATGAAATTGGCCAGGAGTTTGACCTGTAAACCACCTTTAGGATGACTGTAGCCCTATTTTTGGGCTGCAGTCTTATTTTTATCTAAAAAACAACCTGTATGAATGAAAAACCTGTTAAAATAGTAAGTAAAACCTTTGTTAAGAAGAGAGTGATAATATGTGGGATCAGATGAAGAAGAAACTTAAAGATATGTTCAACAGCGAGACATCTGAACAGCCGATGCAGGTTGACGACACGTATAAACATAAAGAAAATAATGACCCCTATGTAAAAACAAAAATGGCATATAAATACCCGAAACAAGGTGAATTTCGTTTTCCGGTAATTCCGGATCATCGAACTACGAACCAGGAGCAGAGAAATCGTCGTCCTGCAAAAACTTATGGTGAAGATTACATGGAGAAGAAAACCGTGGAAAGAAGTTCTGGAAATAGATCTGAAAAGGAAAGCTATCAGGCTCAAAAAAACTATCAGACACAGAACGACTATCAATCCCAAACCAAGTATCAATCCAATACCAACTACCTAGCAAAAAATGAGTACCCATCCCATCTACATAAGAGCCAATCGAGCCGCAGTGATAGAAGCTACACAAAAGAAGCAAGTAAGGAAGAATTTAATAAAATTCCTTTTCAACCTACAGAAGTTCCTTCGCCCATTTATGGATACCATCGTAGAGGAGAAAAAAAGCAAATCATCGAGGATTTAACTACTGCCGAAGAGGATCAGCGACCACAAGCGGAAAGTCTATCGGAATTATTGGCAAGATATCGCGAAGACGCCTCCTCTCATTCTTCACCGAAGGAGATTGTCTCTTCGCTTGAAACGATTCCTGTAGAAGTTAATACAGAGGAAAAAGAGCAAGAGGTTATGGAGGAGAAAGAGGATAACCTTGCAGACGATGCAGAAAATGTCCTCACAAAAGACGAGGCGTTAAACGAAGAAGTTGTAACCTCCCAACAGCCTGAACCTTCACCGGTTGAGGATGCGCAGTCTTATATAGCCGCAACTGTAGAAGCGAGTACAGAAGTAGAAAAAGTCGAGCTGGATGAGGGAAGGGTAGGTCAGGTACCAGAAATATTGGAAGAAACAGAAGTTGAGGAATCGGAGGTAGTGGAAACAAATCCGGAATTGGGACAATCGTATGACGAAGCTGAAACGGTAGAAGCGGTGGAAGACCATGCAGAAGATGTTGAGCAAGAGGGAGAAACAGATAAACAGCCTGAAAATCTGCAGAAAACTGATAAAGAACCCGCCGAACCGATAACTGCTCCAGAAGAAAATAAAACGGCTAAGCAGAAGAGCCAGTCTGAACCTGAGAATCCCGCTGCTAATACAGTTAATACAAAAAAACAGGCACCTGGTAAAAGTCAAGATAGTAAAAATGAATCAAAGAAGAGCGGTAATAGTGTGCCATTTAATGTTATTATGACGCCTCGTGACAAAAGAAACCGGACTGCAAATCATAAGTCCGAAAGCGCTGTTAAAAAAGTAGAAGAGGCGAAAGATACTAACCAGTCTATCACTTATCATAAGCCTCCCCTCCACTTATTAGATGACGCTGTAGAAAAATCCAGTCACAACGATGAGCGGATCAGGGAGCAGATGGAGTTATTGGAGACTACACTCAATCATTTTCATGTGCGGGCAAAGGTCGTCAATGCCATGCGTGGACCTTCTGTCACAAGATTTGAAGTTCAGCCAGAACCAGGTGTGAAGGTGAGTAAAATTACCAATCTCGCTGACGACATTAAATTGAGCATGGCAGCAAAAGCGATACGTATCGAGGCACCGATACCGGGAAAACAGGCGGTAGGAATTGAAATACCTAATGAAAAATCCGATATAGTAGGGTTGCAGGAGATTTTTGAATCTGCGAGTTTTAAGGAGAGCCCGTCACCTTTGACCGTAGCTTTAGGGTTAGATATCGGGGGGACTCCAATGGTGACTAACTTGCAAAAAATGCCGCATGGCCTTATTGCAGGAGCTACGGGATCCGGTAAAAGTGTCTGTATTAACACCATTTTGGTAAGCCTGCTTTACAAGGCCCACCATGAAGATGTCAAATTTCTATTGATAGATCCTAAGATGGTGGAATTGGCGCCGTACAATGAGCTCCCACATTTGGTTTCCCCCGTGATTACGGACGTCAAAGCAGCTACTAAGGCACTTAAATGGGCAGTCAAAGAAATGGATGATCGCTATGAAAAATTCGTCAAAGAGGGCGTAAGGGACGTCGAACGTTTCAACCAAAAAATGATGAAACAAAACCGTGCTAATGAAAAAATGCCATATCTTGTAGTAGTAATTGATGAGCTGGCTGATTTAATGATGGTGTCTCCGCAGGATGTAGAGGATGCCATTTGCCGTTTAGCTCAAAAGGCACGCGCTTGTGGCATTCATTTACTGGTTGCGACACAGCGGCCTTCCGTTGATGTAATTACCGGGCTTATTAAAGCGAATATCCCGACCCGGATCGCTTTCAGTGTATCGTCTCAAGTAGACTCTCGAACGATCATCGATACAGCAGGTGCAGAAAAATTGCTTGGTAAGGGCGATATGCTGTTTGTTGAAAATGGTTCTGGACAGTCAGTAAGGATTCAGGGAGCGTTCGTTTCGGATGATGAAATTGAACGTATTACGGGTTTTGTAAAGAAATCCGCTCCTCCTAATTATTTGTTTGAACAAGAGGAACTGATGATGCAGACTGCACAGGAAGCCGGGGAGCAGGATGAACTCTTTGAGGAAGCAGTATCTTTTGTGATCGAGCATAATGGAGCCAGTGCATCGATGCTGCAAAGAAGGTTTAAAGTAGGCTATAACAGAGCGGCACGGCTGATCGATCACATGGAAGAATACGGAATCATCTCTGAACAAAAAGGAAGTAAACCAAGAGATATATTATTGACAAGAGAGCAAGTGGAAGAACTATTTCACTCTCAAGAGTCATCAGAAGTATATTGACGAGCAGAGCCATTTCCTTTGCCATTTATTTGGCTGGGGATGGCTTTATTTTATGGTTTCAGAAATGGCTTGTGTTAGTCATGCAGATTTTATATGATTAGAGATGAATGATTTTATTCGGAAAAGGATTCTTTGTTATATAAGGAGCAAAATTATGAAGGAAATCACACGTAAGTTAAATGGCGAGATTGATCGGCTGACAAATAAGACATTCAAGTTTGATGAACGAGTGAAGGAAGGCTGGTTTTCTGCCGTCTATTTTTTGAAAACAAAAGAAATAGTGAAAGAAAATCTGGAAGACAATCATGTGACGATGCAGTTTTTCCAAAAGAATGATGCGGTTTTATGTGGTACGGACGAAGTGATTGCCCTGATCCACAAGTTCGCTGACAATCCGGAAGAGTTGGAAATCTACTCTCTTAAGGATGGCGATAAAATCAGCCCATTTGAGACAGTGATGACTATCTCGGGCCCTTATCAAAATTTTGGCTACCTTGAAGGGATTATTGATGGAATTTTTGCCCGGCGGACATCTGTAGCTACGAATGTATATAATGTGGTGAAAGCTGCCCGAACCAGTGGCAAGCAGAAACCGATCATCTTTATGGGAGATCGGGATGATCATTATACCCAGCAAGCTGGGGATGGATATGCATCCTTTATTGGGGGCTCGACCGCCCAGGCTACACATGCGATGAATGAGTGGTGGGGGAAAGAAGGCATGGGAACAATGCCGCATGCGCTCATTCAAATGTTCAAGGGTGATGTTGTAGCTGCAACGAAGGCCTATCATCAACAATTTCCTGAAGATGAACTGATGGCGCTTGTTGATTATAATAATGATGTCATTTCCGACTCCCTGAAAGTGGCACGGGAATTTGGGGACGATTTGAAAGCAGTACGTGTAGATACTTCTCGCAGTATGGTGGATAAATATTTCTTGCGGAATCAGCATTTAATGGGGACATTCGACCCTCGAGGAGTAAATCCGGAGCTGATTTTCGCTTTAAGAAGAACCTTGGATAAAGAAGGTTTCGACCATGTCAAAATTGTAGTGAGCGGTGGGTTTACAGAAGATAGAATCAAGATGTTCGAAGAATTGAAAGTCCCTGTAGATATGTATGGGGTCGGCGGCAGTCTTTTAAAAATCGATATCGGCTTCACGGGAGACAATGTATTGCTGAATGGAAAGCCTGAAGCTAAAGAAGGGCGTCGTTATCATCCGAATCCAAGATTAGAAAAAGTTCCATATCATCCCCAAACTATAGAGGATTACAACGAATAGTATATGGAGAAGGCTTACATATAGTGTAAGTCTTCTTTTCTATTTTACTTCTCTTCCTAATCTGATTTTATTTTTGGAGCCGGACTAATGTGTAACATTTTAGGGATAAATTGTACGGGGGGATAGGCTATTACCAAAAGTGCCTGGCGAAAAGCCTATTATTAAAATATACTTTGTTTTTACTTCCTGTTATTCCATGCTAAAATAGGGAAGTATAAAAATAGCCGGGCTCTTAATATGGCAAATGCTATTTGTTTTACAACAGCCTGGCAACCATTTCGAAAATCGCAACTTTTAGTATGATACATATACTAAGGAAAAGTGCACTAATTTTGGAGGTACTTGTTTATGACGACTTACCATTTCATTGGTATCAAAGGGACTGGAATGAGTGCCCTGGCGCAAATTTTGCATGACTCGGGCGAACATGTGCAAGGGTCCGATGTTGACAAACGTTTTTTCACACAAGAAGTATTGGAAGCTAAAAATATAAAGATATTGCCTTTTTCGAAAGATAATATCCATGATGGCTTAACGATTATTGCCGGTAATGCTTTTGCTGACGATCATGAGGAAATTATAGCTGCTAAGGAACAAGGTCTTCCTTATTTCCGTTACCACGACTTTCTAGGTGAATGGCTTCAAAAATATACAAGCATTGCGGTGACAGGAGCCCATGGGAAAACCTCGACTACTGGGTTGTTAGCCCATGTACTTTCAGAAAATTACCCAACTTCCTATTTGATTGGTGATGGCACTGGGAAAGGGCATAGAGACAGTCTTTATTTTGCCTTTGAAGCTTGTGAATATCGGCGTCACTTTCTTTCCTACCATCCGGATTATGCCATTATGACAAATATTGATTTTGACCATCCTGACTATTTCACAAGTATCGAGGATGTATTCCAGGCGTTTCAGGATATGGCCAAACAGGTGAAAAAAGGGATTATTGCCTGTGGAGACGATGAACATTTACAGCATATCCAGGCAAATGTTCCAGTCCTATATTATGGTATTGGAGAATCGAATGATTTTCAGGCACAGAATATTCAAGAGAGCCATGAGGGCACGTCTTTTGATGTATTTGTAAGAAATACCTACTATGACACCTTTTTAATACCAGGATATGGAAATCACCATGTGCTTAATGCTTTGAGTGTTATAGCTTTATGCCATTATGAAGGCATGACCGCGGAACAAATTAAAAAAATGAGTTCGTTTGCGGGGGTTAAACGTCGATTTACAGAAAAACAATTAGGTGATCAAGTGTTGGTAGATGATTATGCGCATCACCCAATCGAAATTTCAGCCACCATCGAATCGGCGCGTAAAAAGTATCCGGAAAGAGATGTAGTAGCGATTTTTCAGCCGCATACATTCACCAGAACGAAAACCTTCCTGAAAGAATTTGCCGAAAGTTTGAAAGAAGCCGATGCCATTTATCTTTGTGATATTTTTGGCTCTGCCAGGGAGGAAAACGGTAATTTGACTATTCAGGATTTGCAGGATCTGATTCCGGAATCAAATCTACTGATGGCAGAAAATACGGATGTCCTAAAAGAATATAATCACAGTGTATTGGTTTTCATGGGTGCCGGTGACATTCAAAAGTACCAGCAGGCATATGAATTACAGTTGAATAATTAAATTAGGAGAGGCTGCATTTTCAAGAGTTTGAACACCAGCAGATGCTGGAAGGCACTCTTGAAACAGCTTCTTTTGTTTTTATCGGTACTTAAGAAAAAATTTTTTACAGATTCAGACGAAAAAAAAGGATATTCCAAGATTTAAAACGAATAATACAGTAATAGAAGATGGTTCCCTATATCCACGTTTAGCAATAATCAAGCCAGGGTACTTACTAAAACATGATAAATACATAACAAAAGGAGTGAGCAGGGGGAATGGAAATTCTATTATACATTGCTGCACTCATTGCAGCTGTAGCTTTTGCAGTATTGGTGATCTACCTCAGTATCACCTTGAAATCAGTTTCCAGGACAATGAACAACGTAGCAGATACTCTAGAAGGTGTCGAGGAACAGATGGAAGGAATCACCCTTGAAACGACAGCGCTATTGAATAAAACCAATAAATTGGCGGAGGATGTAGGAGAAAAATCACAGAAACTCAATTCATTGGTAGACGGCGTTAAAGGAATCGGGGATTCTGTTCAGGAATTCAACCAGTCTATCCGATCCGTTTCAAGAAGTTTAACATCATCAAAGATCAATGATGATGATTCCGCAGCTCAGGCGATGAGGTGGGGACAGGTAGCCATCAATCTGTATAAAAAATATAAAAAAGAAGATGGAAGAAAAAACAAGGGAGGAATTTAACGATGAGTGAAAACAAGAACCAAAACCAAACAAACGGCAGAGATTTTCTGGTAGGATCTTTAATCGGCGGAGTTGTAGGTGCTGTAGTGGCACTGTTATTCGCTCCTAAAGCTGGACGCGAATTCCGTGATGATATTAATCAAGGATCGAATTACTTGAAGGATCGTGCCGGTGAGTGGAAGGACGTTGCATCTGAAAAAAGTGGGGAATGGAAAGAGCGCGCTGTTGAATCTTCTTCCCAGCTGTCCAAAAACTTCTCAGAAAAATCGCAGGAGTTTGGCACAAAATTTAAGGACTCAACAAAAGTGATCAGCGATAAAGTCCGCAATATCCGAGGCCAGGATGATGCAGAAGCAGAAGAAGCTGCTCAGGAAGTCGCTGAAGCCATTGAAGAAGCTGCAGAAGAGCTGGAAAAACAGCAGGAAGCAACCACTTCAAGCAACGCAAAATAAATAAAATGACGAGGCTGCTAATAGTCTCGTCATTTTCATGTCTATCATTGAGGAGGAATGAACATGAGTATACAAGTATTAAAAAACGAAGAGGAATTTAATCAGTTAGTACAAGAAAATAAAGATTTCTATTTACTAAAACACAGTTTGACTTGCCCAGTCAGCACGTTTGTAAAAACACAATTTGAAAAATTTAATAATAAAACAGAAATACCATGCTACATGCTTCATGTACAGGAAGCTCGTCCATTATCCAATAAGATTGCTGAGGGCTATGGTATCCGCCATGAGTCGCCTCAGGCATTGTTATTTCACGGTAAGGAAGTAGTCTGGCATGATTCCCACGGAGCCGTAACGGAAGAGGCCCTAGAGGAAAGCACACAAAAGCTCTCTTGATTTTTCATTTAATTGACTATATAGATTATCAAATAAAGCTCCCTTTTGCTGAAGACTCAGTTTCGAGATAAGTTGTTTCCGTTACGGTAGTAACCGTTTGGAGTCCGGGAAATCAGTTGCTTTCCATGGGCGTACGGTGAGCTTATGTGTATTAGTGACTTGAAACATCTACAAAGAAAAGCGTACTTGTGGAACAGAAAGTACCAATCAATTTAGCATTGTAATAGGATACTCTTCACAAAATAGGGCTGGAACGATTTCGATTATCTTATATGGCAAGGGGCGTGGGGGAACGGGGAGACTCCTACGGGAAAAGAGTTCCAGGTGAGACCCCGCAGAGCGTTAGCTCGAGGAGGCTCAACGAACTCCCGTGGAAAGCGACTCGTTCCCCCACGCCCCGTTCTTCCAGCCAATATATCAAAATCAAGTCTTCGACTTTTCGGCTTTTTAAGTGAATAGGCCTCTTTTTTATAATCAAATATAAGAAATCGGGATATTCGCAACTGAAAGCGATTACATAATTGTTTTGTTTGAACATTTAAAAATTCTTCTGGATTTTATCGCTTTAAAGGGGTGACAAGAAGAGTTAAGTCATATATAATGTTCCGTAATTATCATTTAAAATTATTGTTTTTTTTCAGCAAGTAAAACGGAATGGAGGCTTTTATTATGAGTAATGAGCAACTAGATCAATTACGTGATGAGCTGGATCGAGTGAATTTGGAGATTTTAGATCTTATAAATAAAAGGGGAGAACTCGTCCAGGAAATCGGGCAAGTTAAAACTACCCAGGGGGTCAATCGGTTTGACCCGGTCCGTGAGCGGAAAATGCTGGATCAAATCCAGGAACATAATAAAGGACCTTTTGAAACTTCCACGATTCAACAATTGTTCAAAGAAATCTTTAAGGCCAGTCTCGAACTGCAGGAAGATGACCATAGGAAAGCACTATTGGTTTCCAGAAAGAAAAAAGCTGAAGATACGATTATCGATATCAACGGTGAAAAAATCGGTGATGGCAATCCGCACTTTATCATGGGACCTTGTGCAGTAGAAAGCTATGAGCAAGTAGCTGCTGTTGCTGAAGCTGTTAAGAAACAAGGGTTGAAAATATTACGAGGTGGAGCCTTCAAACCTAGAACTTCTCCTTATGACTTCCAAGGTCTTGGATTAGAAGGCTTAAAGATTTTGAAGCGGGTAGCTGATGAATATGATTTAGCAGTGATTAGTGAGATAGTGAACCCTGCAGACGTATATAAGGCAGTCGATTACGTTGATATTATTCAAATCGGTGCCCGGAACATGCAGAACTTTGAACTCCTGAAAGCTGCAGGTTCAGTAGATAAGCCAGTATTACTGAAACGAGGCATGTCCGCCACTATTTCAGAATTCATTAATGCGGCAGAGTACATCATTTCCCGTAGTAATGCTAATATCATGCTTTGTGAACGTGGAATCCGTACCTACGAGAAAGCAACTAGGAATACATTAGATATATCTGCAGTACCAATCCTGAAGCAAGAAACGCATTTACCGGTAATGGTGGACGTTACCCACTCCACCGGCCGACGCGACTTATTGCTGCCGGCAGCTAAAGCTGCTTTGGCCATTGGGGCAGACGGTGTAATGGCAGAAGTGCACCCTGACCCTGCTGTGGCACTTTCTGACTCAGCCCAACAGATGGATATTGACATGTTCCATTCCTTCATGGAAGAACTGACTAAATAGCTAGTGATCAAGTAGGGAGAACCGGACTGAGGCTCAGTCCGGTTCCTTTTGTTTTTGTCCCTATTCATAATTTTGCCACCTTGTGGAAAACTGAGCGAAGAATCTTGTTGAATTGGTTACTTTGTAATTTTATAAAGTTCATTTTTAGGGTATGATTTGTATAGGGATTATTCTGTACGTCTTTATTGCGGTGAGTAATATAGTATAATATGATTGTTTTATTGATACGCAAACATAGAAGAAAGAATTTGAGGAGGGAACTTTGCATGAATGTAACTATATATGATGTAGCAAGAGAAGCAAATGTATCAATGGCGACTGTGTCGAGGGTTGTGAATGGCAATCCTAATGTCAAGCCCGCCACTAGAAAAAAAGTGTTGGACGCGATTGAAAGTCTGGGTTATCGGCCGAACGCAGTAGCTAGAGGGTTAGCCAGTAAAAAAACTACAACCGTCGGAGTAATCATTCCCGATATTTCCAGCATCTTTTTTGCCGAACTGGCAAGAGGGATTGAGGATATCGCGACGATGTATAACTACAATATTATCTTAAGCAACTCAGATCAAAATAAAGAAAAAGAAATTCATCTGATCAATACCATGCTCGGAAAACAGGTAGATGGCCTCGTATTCATGGGTGGCAAAATTACGGAAGACCACATCCGTGAATTTAAGAATGCTTCTGTGCCAGTAGCATTGGCTGCCACCATTGATGAAACCAAAAGTACTCCATCGGTGAATATCAACTATGAAGAAGCAGCCTTTGAAGCGACTGAATTATTGATATCCCATGGGAACGATCGGATTGCGTTTGTGTCAGGCCCTGAAAATACAGAAATTAATACACAGAAGCTTGATGGGTACAAACGTGCATTGAAAGAAGCAGGACGGGAAGTAACAGATAATCTAATTGTAACGGGTGACTATTCTTATGATTCCGGCATTGAAGCTTTTGAACAATTGACTTCTGAAGGCCAATCTCCTACGGCTGTTTTTGTAGCTTCTGATGAAATGGCCTTAGGCATCATTCATGGAGCACAAGACAAGGGGTTGAAGGTACCAGAGGATATCGAAGTATTTGGATTTGATAACACTCGTTTAGCTACAATGGTTCGTCCGACTCTTTCTACGGTGGTACAGCCAATGTATGATATTGGAGCGGTTGCGATGCGGTTATTGACAAAATATATGAATAAAGAAGAAGTGACCGAACAAAATGTAGTACTTCCGCATCGAATTATTGAAAGAAACTCAACAAAATAAATAGAATGTCGATATTAGGAGTAGAATATATACGCGTCAGTTAGGGAGAGAGAGTATGAAAAAGCGTGATATTTTAACTCCAATAGGCATCACTTTAGGGACAATCATGATCATGTTTGGAATTTTGTCGAGTGGTGGGGCTTCTGGTGTCCAATCATTCCTGCAAGTTTCTTCGGTTGTGATTGTCCTTGGTGGTTTAATGGCAGCACTTATCATCAACTTTAATATCAGTGACCTCAAATTAACTTTTCGAGTCTTCAAGGAATCTTTTAATCAGAATGACTTGAACCTTCGCGAATTAATTACAGTGTTCATTCGTTTATCAGATAGAGCGCGCAGAGAAGGCTTACTGGCATTAGAAACAGAATTGGAAGATGTAGATGATCCTTTTATTAAAAAAGGGATATTGCTGGCGGTAGATGGTATTGAACCTGAAGTTATTCAGGAAATTATGGAAGCAGAAATAACGGCCTTGGAAGAAAGGCATCAACGAGGGCGCTCTATTATTGAAAAAGCGGGAGAATACGCTCCGGCATGGGGGATGATTGGCACATTGATCGGGCTGGTCTTGATGTTGAATAGTCTGACCGATCCAACAACGCTGGGACCTAAGATGGCTGTTGCACTCTTGACCACTTTTTATGGTACAGTCATGGCCAATCTGGTTTTTATCCCGATGGCAGGCAAGCTGGAAAATAAAACAGAGCAGGAGATCTTCATCAAACAGATTATTATTGAAGGGGTCATAGGTGTCCAATCAGGTCAGAACCCGAAAATTTTAGAAGAAAAACTAAGTGCTTTCCTTTCAGATGAAGAGAAACAAGAAACGAAAGACCAGGAAGAAGCGTTCATGGGGGAAGCGGCTAATGAAGTCTAGGAGACCCCTGAAGAAACGCGAGGAGAAGGGCGCACCGCGATGGATGGTTACATATTCTGACCTCATGACCTTGATTCTGGTTTTTTTCATCCTATTATTTTCTATGTCACAGATTGACTTAGTTAAATTTGAGGCAATTTCCGAGTCGTTTCGGAATCGAATGATCTTTGATTTTTATCCTTCCCCTGTAGAGATGGAGAATCCCACAGAAAAGACGGACCCGCTTGAAAGTGGGGAAGCATCGAATGAATTTGAGAACCCGACTAATGAAGTGAATGCCACCGCCTATGATTCAGAGGCTGAAGAGGCAAGTGATGAAAATGATTTGGACCAATTAGTTGAAGAAGTAGAAGCTTTCTTAGATAAGAATAAGCTAAATGAAGTGATTTCTGCCAATCGTACAGATCGCGGTGTGGTGCTGGTCCTTCAGGAACAATTGTTATTTGATTCCGGTGAAGCGAAAGTATTAGAGTCAGGAAAGCCTTTTTTGAGCAAGGTGGGTACGTTATTGACTAATATACCTAATGATATAACGGTGGAAGGTCACACCGACAATCGGCCGATTTCAACATTCAGGTATCCTTCGAATTGGGAATTATCCGGTGCAAGAGCAAGCAGTGTCATACGGTACATCGTAAGTGAGACTAGTCTGGACAGCGAGCGCTTTTCAGCAATCGCGTATGCAGAGACACGTCCTGCTGTTCCGAATGATACTCCTGATAATTGGAGTAAGAATCGCCGTGTGGAAATCGTAATTTTAGAGGATGCTTATAACAATAAACAGACTTCTTCATAATTCATTATTTAAGAAATACCACCTGGATCCAGGTGGTATTTTCAGTTAGGGAGATAAATGGTTATATTTTTTCTGGTTGTGGATGAATTGCAAAGCATTTGCTAAGACCTTTTTATTCTTTTCTGTGATCTCTGCTTTTCTTGGAATGGGTTTGTAAAAGCCCTCGGGGTCATGCCATGTGCTTGGAAGGTCTACAGGTGACTTTTTTTGCCATTTTTCTATCCATTTAGCAGGGAGGTTACCTGAAAATGGCTTGCCAGTAGTCATAGTTTTCCAAATTTGCGCCCATGCCCTCGGGACGACTCTCCAAATGTCATAACCTCCTCCGCCCAACGCTATCCACCGTCCTTCACAATGCTTGTGAGCTAATTCGTGTGCCAGCTTAGGTATCCGTTCATAGATTTGCATTGTTGAACATAAATGAGTCAAAGGATCAAAATAATGGGCGTCCGCTCCGTTTTGAGTCACAATGACGTCAGGATTGAAATATTCCACAATTTCTTTGAATGCGGATTCATAAAGTTCCAGAAATGACTCATCTTCTGTGAAGGCATCAATAGGCAGATTGAAGGAATATCCGTATCCTTCTTTTAATCCTCGTTCGGTAACATTCCCTGTGCCAGGAAACAGGTAGCGGCCTGTTTCGTGAATCGAAAGAGTGCACACGTTAGGATCATCATAAAATAACCATTGAACCCCATCCCCATGGTGTGCATCTGTATCTACATAGAGGACTTTGTAGCCATACTTCTTTCGAATGTATTCAATGCCGACAGCTCCATCATTATAGATACAAAATCCCGAAGCCTTTCGTTCAAAGCCATGGTGGAGACCGCCTCCAAGGTTGAGCGAGTGTTCACAATCCCCTTCAAGTACTGCATCAATAGCAGTCAAGGTACTACCGACTAAAAGAGAAGAAGCTTCATGCATGCCTTTGAACATAGGTGTATCCTCTGTTCCGATTCCAAATTCCATACCTTCTTCTTCTTTAAGGTTTCCTGCGCTTGCTTTTTTTACTGCATCGATGTAAGTAGAACTATGTACCAGCGCTAACTCTTCCTCTGTAGCCGAGCGCGGAGAGAGAAGGTGTTCTGGTTGTAAAGAATTCTCTAACTCCAACAACTCTTTTGTCATTTGCACCCGTAACTGGTTGAAGGGGTGGTCGTCACGAAATTTATATTGTGTAAAAGCATCGGAGTATACAAAAGCAGACTGGCACTTCATGATGACATCCCTGGCATGTTCGGCCATAACACTTCATATCCTGCTTCTTTTAAGTCTTCGATTGTCGGCATCGGATTCATCGTCTGGATACGGAATACCAGTATTTTGTATCTGGAATCCGGCTTATATGGGTAAATTAAAACGGAACTGATATTCACTTTTCTTTTCCCAAAAACCTGGGTAACCTTCGGAAGGATGCCGGGAATATTTCTTACTTTTATTTCTATTTGTGAGCTTTGTACGTTTGTGCCGGTCAGCTGAATCAACGTATAAAGCATATCCTTTTCGGTAATGATTCCTATCAGTCTTTCTTCCTTTGTTACTGGTACACAGGCAATTTCATGTTCATAAAAAATGCTTGCTACTTCTTCTACAAAGTCAAGCGGGTGAACTGTAATGACGGGGTGGGACATAATCGTCTGGATTTCATTTTCAAATTCTTCAGGCTCTGAATCATCAAAAATGGAGGGACTCGCATCGCGTACATCGCGATCTGAAACAATCCCGATGACATAATTATTTTCATCCACAATGGGTAAATGACGGATATGATGATCATTCAAAAGCTGTAATGCTTTACCAATCGTTTCGGTAGGCTTCATAGTAATGACGTCTGTCTTCATGATTTCTTCCACTAGCATGGTGTTTACCTCCCTTGTGTACGTTGTTTGTGCCGATTTAAAAATCTTAGACGATCAAATTTTTCAACAGATGATTGCGGAACATTCTCGCCAATGCGCACCATTAAACAGTTCGCCGGATGGGAAACGATTTCGGGATCGTCTGTGGGAGCAGGTTTCAGCCCACCTGCAGCCATCATTTTCTCCATCACTTTCCGATAGTTCCAAATGCTTAAACCAGTTCCTTTGAGGTCCCAATGCCAATAATACTCAGTAGAGATGATGATATAGTTTTCCATAAATTCATCCATCATCGCTACTCTCAGCAAATGAGATCCTACTCTTGCCCCTCGGAAATCAGGAATAACTTCAATGGCTCCCAGTTCAATTAAATCTTCCATTTGAAACTCTGACCATCTTTCTAATGGATCAGGGTGTAAATAAGTTACATAGCCTGCGATGGTATTTTCATGTCTTGCAATGATAAGACGCCCCTCTTCAAAATCCGCGATGCTTTTGATTGCTTCAAATTGCTTAGGGCCTGGCCGGAAAGCATTTAAGTCTGGATGAAATTCATAGTTGGAGAGTTCTTCTGAGGTTAGGGGACCTTCGATGGTTAATGGTCCTTTTTCCGTATCTAATACCTTGGAATGATACGTCTTTACATGCTTCATTGATACACCACCTGCTATAAAGGTTATTATCACTGTTGGTTTTCATTATACATGAAATCTATGTAAATTGAATCTATCAGCTGGAACTAACAAGTGAATTCTTTACAAAAAAATCCCCCTCTCGAAAAGAGAGGAGGATTAATAAAACCCGTTTATTATCGGTTAAAGGTTTGGGGCTTGATAGGAAAGGGCGGATTATTCTTCTTCATCTTCGGATGGTTCCTCTGATTCTTCATTTGCCTCTTCCTCAGCCGACTCATCCGTATTGTCTTCTGATTGCTGTTCATCTGTTTCTGATTCGGATGTATCTTCCGTGGATTCTTCGTCAGGTGCATTGTTGTCTTCTTCGTCAGGTTCATCGGCTGGTTCTTCTTCCGGCTCATCTGCAGGGGCATCGGCCGGTTCCTCCGGTTCACTAGGCTGGCCAGGTGAACCTACTTTTACAGCGGAAGACATGGACGATTCCATACCAAAGTAATCGACTGCCCTTACAGCATAAAAGCCATCAGAACCAGAAAAACCGTATTTGGTGTCTGTGGTGCTGCCAATGAGGCTGTAGGACCCATTTTCCGAGGAAGCGCGATACACACGATATCCCACAACATCATGGCTGGAAGAAGCTGACCAGCTAACTGCAGAACTGTTCGCTGTCACTCCTCCAGGCGCCGCAGGATTTTTACCGTCATTTTTGATTCCTTCTGATGCGTCAATGGAACTACCGTCTGGTAAAGCTACCTTGCTCCACTTATCCGAAGAAGGGATCAAATGAGGTAAAATATCCGGTTTATCCAGGCCTCTTTCTTTTAAGAAGTCTGGATTCAGTGTTACGCCTCCGCTGCTCTTATTAACGAATTCACTTGGTGTACTTGGACCTGCGACAACCAGCTTATCTTTGACTTTGACAAAGTCGCCGCCGCCACTGGTTAAGCTGTCATCTTTCTTAGTAGGTGCATAATCAGCATTGTAAATATCTCTCTCTACAAGACCGGCTTTTGAACATAAATCGGAAGGCAACAGACCTGAAGTGGCACAATAAGTGCGCTCTACGATCCCATCCGGCCGCTCGAAGCTTTTACTTGGAGCCGTCAGTTCAGGATTAACTTCCGATATAGCATTTACGACTCGCGCCCAAAGAGCCGTGTTCCGGCTGCTATAGCCATTACGATCGAGTTTGAGCTTATAGTCGTAGCCCATCCACATACTCACGGTGATATTCGGATTCGTGGCAACGAACCAGGTATCTGTATAATCGTTGGATGTACCGGTTTTACCGGCCCAATCGACGCCTGGATTAGACAACTGTCCTTTAATGCCGGAAGCTGTTCCGTAATCTAGTACATCTCTCATCATATCAACTGTCAAATAAGCTGTCTGCGGGCTGAATACCTTTTCTGCTTTATTTTCATGTTCATATACCGGTTCGCCATTTTTATCGACAATTTTTTCAATCATGTAGCCATCAGCGAATTGGCCATTATTACCCAATGCTGCGAAAGCATTGGTATTTTCTTCAATGGTTACATCCTGGGCACCAATCGAGGTAGCCTGATAGGAGAAGGCCTCATCGGCAATGGTGGTGAAGCCCAACGCTTTTCCGTACTTGGCCATGTCCACACTCTTGTTAGCTTCATTGAAAGCTTTTACCGCAGGTATGTTGTAAGATTTAGCCAAAGCATACCTGATGGAAGTGAAGCCGTGATAACCACCAGAATAGTTGTTCAATTCCTTATTGGTTCCTTCGTACTGGAACGGTACATCAGCAAAAACAGATCCAGGGTGTAATACGCCTTCCTCTATTCCAGGTGCATATGCCAGAAGCGGTTTCATGGTACTACCAGCTGAACGTCTGGCCTGTGTTGCGTGATTTAATTCTCCATGCTCAAAGAAGTCACGGCCACCAATAAAGGCGAGTATCTTACCAGTCTTGTTTTCCATGATTACACTGCCGACTTGAACAGGTAGTGTTACATCAACCATATTGCCGTCAGCATCTTCCAATTGGGTGGTTTTATTGCGGCCATAGTTGTTGTACTCATTTTTAACTTTCTGCACGACGTCATACATTTCTTTATCAATTGTTGTATGAACTTTATATCCACCAGAACGTAGTTCACGTCTGGCATTCGTTTCATATTCTTCCCGCAGTTCTTCATCAGATTGTAAATCTTCCATTGTATGTCCGTCTTGTTTTGCTAGACTCCTAGCGAGAATTTCCTGGGCACGTTCTTCTACTTCAAATGTAAGCCATGGATAATCATTAATAGAAGAAGGTTCTGGTTCAGCGAGGTTTGATTTAATATCATACTCAAGCGCTTCTTCATATTCTTCCTCGGTTATATAGCCGCCCTCCAACATTCTGGAGAGCACTTCACGCATCCGGCTGAGTCCTGGTTCGATATTTTCTTTTTGCTGTCCTCCATTAGTGAAGGGAGAATAGTAAGTAGGACTTTGTGGAAGGCCGGCGATAAAAGCAGCTTGTGGAAGTGTGAGATCTTTAGCATCGACATTAAAAATCCCTTGTGCAGCTGTCTGGATACCTGCAATATTTCTACCATTCGCATCACGTCCAAACGGGACAATGTTTAAGTATGCTTCTAAAATTTCATCTTTTTCGAAAAAGCGTTCTAAACGTAGAGCAAGCAGGATTTCTTTAGCTTTACGTTCAAAAGACACCTCATTCGTCAGAATCTGATTCTTGATGATTTGCTGTGTCAAAGTACTTCCTCCGGTTTTAATGGAGGCATTGGTTACTTCCTGTGCCACAGCTCGCATAATTGCTTTGGGTACTACTCCCTCATGTTCATTGAAGTTTGCATCTTCTGTCGCAATGATGGCATTCTTCAAATAAGGGGCAACTTCATCGAGGGTCACTTCTTCTCTATGTAAGTCTGACCGGATTTTACCTAAATATTTATTATCTGCAAAATATAATTCCGAGGTAGAAGAGTAATTATACACGTCCTGGCTCATTTCTTCTTTGCTCATCACTTTTTCGTCTTTTACGAGTGAGGCAAAATAACCAGCTCCAGCCCCTCCAGCAAAAAACAAACCAATAATACCGAGCACAATGAAAAATAAGATGATGTTCCAGGTAACATCATAAGTAATACGGCTAGACTTTTGGAGTTTTCCACTCCGCCAAAATTCCAGCAGTTTTTCTTTATTTATACCTTTTTTTGGGTGATTAGACATAATAAGACCTCCTAAAAAATCCATTCTATATTATAACACATCCTGCCAATGTCAGGAATGCACGAATGGAATTTAGGATTGCTTTTTTGGCAGGTCTATGTTAAAAATATTATTAAGTTAAATAGCAAAAGCAATGAATGATTGCAGTAACAAGAGAATCACTGTTTTCAGAGAGCCGGCGGCTGCTGCGAGCCGGTACATATTCATCTTGTGAAATACGATCTGGAGCTTTCTTCTGATTAAACAGAAGACGGTTTTAACCGAGCCGTTATCGATACAAGTGGCACTTGAATGTGCAACAAGGGTGGTACCGCGACAAATCTCGTCCCTTTTTTTACTGGGCGGGTTTTTTTATTTGTCTGGAAATATATGCATGGTGGTAATCAATTGGAGGAGTGAGGACATGGACATTCTACAAGATTTAGAACAGCGAGGATTAATCAATCAAGTGACAGATGAAGAAGGTTTGAAAAAGCATTTAGCGGAAAATCAGGTGACACTATATTGTGGATTTGATCCGACAGCGGATAGTCTGCATATCGGTCATTTGCTTCCGATATTGATGTTGAAAAGGTTCCAGCGTGCCGGGCACCGCCCGATCGCCCTTGTAGGTGGTGGAACGGGAATGATCGGGGATCCGAGCGGCCGTTCCACCGAGCGTCAATTGAATGAAGCGCACATAGTAGAAGGCTACAGTGAAAGCATTAAAAGGCAGCTTGCCAAGCTGTTGAATTTTGATGAAGGCGATAATGCAGCAGTCGCGCGTAATAACTACGAGTGGCTGTCATCCATCAATATCATTGAGTTTTTGAGAGATACGGGCAAGCACTTTGGTATCAACTACATGCTCGCTAAGGATTCAGTGGAATCCAGAATTGAGCATGGGATTTCTTATACAGAGTTCAGTTACATGATTTTACAGTCTCTGGATTTTTACAACTTGTACCAGAAAGAGAACTGTACGCTTCAAATAGGTGGGAGCGATCAGTGGGGTAACATTACTGCTGGGCTGGAATTCATTCGTCGCCGTGCAGCAGGAGAAGAAGAAGTGAAGGCATACGGCATGACGGTCCCATTAGTGACAAAGGCTGACGGCAGCAAGTTCGGAAAGACAGCAGGAGGAGCAATCTGGCTCGACAGTGAGAAAACTTCCCCTTATGAATTTTACCAATTCTGGATTAACACAGATGACAGAGATGTCATTAAGTTCTTGAAATCTTTCACATTCCTGGAGATGGATGAAATAGCAGCACTTGAAAAAGAATTGCAGGAGCAACCGGAGATGCGGGCCGCCCAGCGCAGGCTGGCAGAAGAAATGACAGAGATGGTGCATAGCAAGGAAGCGTTGCAACAGGCTCAGCGAATTACCGAAGCACTGTTCAGCGGAGATATCAAATCATTGTCTGGTGAAGAAATTCAACAAGGGTTCAAAGATGTTCCTACACATGTTGCAGACAACGGGGAACTCGGTTTGGTAGAACTGCTGGTAGAAGCGGGGATCGCTTCATCAAAACGACAGGCACGTGAAGATATCAAAAATGGAGCTATTTATATCAATGGCGAACGTAAGCAGGACCTAGGGTATAACCTCCAGGAAGAAGATCGTATCGAAGGAAAATTCACGATCATTCGCCGTGGCAAAAAGAAATACTTCATGATTCGCTTTCAATAAACCAATCAAAACCTGTGGCTTTGGCCGCAGGTTTTTCCTTTTTAATAGAGACGCACATTTATTACTGAATCACGGCTTTTGCTGCCATAATAAAAAGCCATCCGAAAACTCGGATGGCTTTTTTTGAAGCATATTAACGAGAGTAGAACTCAACGATAAGCGCTTCGTTGATTTCAGAAGGAAGTTCAGCACGTTCTGGAAGACGGCTGTAAGTACCTTCCATTTTCTCAGCATCGAAAGTAAGGTATTCAGGAACGAAGTTGTTCACTTCAACCGCTTCTTTAACGATGTCAAGGTTTTGGGACTTTTCGCGAAGGCCGATAACTTGACCAGGCTTCACGCGGTAAGATGGGATGTCAACGCGTCCACCATCGACAGTCACATGGCCGTGGTTTACCAATTGGCGAGCTTGACGGCGAGTACGAGCCAAGCCAGCACGGTAAACAAGGTTATCCAAACGGGATTCTAGTAAGATCATGAAGTTCTCACCGTGGATACCTTTCATATTACCAGCTTCTTCGAATAGGCGACGGAATTGACGTTCCGTTAGTCCAAACATAAAGCGAAGCTTCTGCTTCTCTTGTAGTTGAAGACCGTATTCTGAAAGTTTTTTACGTTGGTTTGGACCATGTTGTCCTGGAGCGTAAGGGCGCTTGTCAAGCTCCTTACCTGTTCCGCTTAAAGAAATGCCAAGGCGACGTGACTTTTTCCAAGTCGGACCTGTATAGCGTGCCATAGGTATTTCCTCCTTTTTATTTTATTTGCATAAAATAAGAACAGTGTGTCCCACACACGATGCTCATTTTGTTTTCATGCACCATCGCTCCAGCAGCAGAGAGTTACACGATGCACCTCACCTGGAGGAACAAAATGATGACAACGCAGGTTCACATAGGCTGCCATTTATTTTACACAAAGGCTATTATAGGCTTTACAGCTAAAGAAGTCAAGGAAGAATTGCAATTTGATAGACTCTATCTTTAGATGTACTGTTCCAGCATCCGGGCGAATTTTTCCAGATAGATTTGATCTGTTTCATCGAAGCGAGATTTCGATGGGCTGTCGATATCCAATAGACCAAACAATTCCCCGTTTTTAAAGAGAGGAACGACTATTTCTGATTGACTGGCAGCATCACATGCGATATGTCCAGGAAAAGCGTGTACATCTTCCACAAGCTGTGTCTGTTTTTCTGCTGCCGCTCTCCCACACACTCCTTTGCCGGACTTGATGCGTACGCATGCAGGCAGTCCCTGGAATGGTCCGAGGACAAGTTCCCCTTCTTTCCAAATATAGAAACCGACCCAGTTAACATCGCTCAAGAACTGGTTTAAAAGAGCGGAAGCATTCGAGAGGTTGGCGATCTGATCGTTTTCTCCTTCCAACAAAGCGGCAAGCTGCTTTATCAATAGCTGATAGTTTTCTTCTCGGGTACCATTATAATGCATCGTTTGGAACATAAGATTACCTCCAATATATATTCGATATTTTTCGAGCCTGCAAGTGCAGGAATTGACGAACGTTTTTTACAGGATTCTTGCTGAATAACGGCGAATTTTTAAACTAATAAGAGAGGAGCTGATGTCCTGATGAAAAAGACCACGACCAGACAAAAAGTGATGGATGTCGCTTGCCGGCAGTTTTTCCTAAAGGGATACCATGGTACCTCCGTCAGGGATATTGCTGGTGAGGCCGCTGTGAATGTTTCTTTGATCAGTTATTATTTCACTAATAAGCAGGGCCTGCTTGAAACGTTGATCATTGATTATTATGAGGATTATATCGGTCTAGTCGAGCAGCAGGCTGATGCGATGGATGAATTAGACCCAATTGATCGTCTTTGCCGTTTAATTGAGGTAATTCTACATTACAAGCAGGATCGTCATCAACTGACATGCCTTATCCAACGGGAGCTGTCTCTGGACAATCAGTTTGTACGTGAAATGCTGGTAACCTACTTGTCTAAAGAAAATCATTTGCTATATGGTTTATTCCAGCAAGTAGTAGTCCCCGTGGTGAGAGAAAAACGGGACGCCCGATTTTTATTTCTTCAATTTAAAGGCATGCTTCAGGCCCCTTATGCTATGCCGCATGATTGGAAGGATTTTGTGACATTCGACCAATCCCATAGTTATTTTGCTCAACAATATAGCCGTACGGTTCAAAAGTGGGTGCAAATGCTTTGTAATCAGCCGGTTGTCAGTGTGTGATCGATTCGGTCAAAGCCTTGGCCGATTCCTGTGCTTTTATGAGCATCAGATCCATATATAAGCTCGATTCCCGCCTGATACGCTTGTCTGGCGATCCGCTGTGGAGGATAACTCTCCAGGCAGGCGGGCTTAAAGTATCCGGCAGCGTTGTAGTCCAGCTGATAACGTCCCTGTTTCACTTTTTCCAACAACGCAGATATAGGAGCATCCCAGTCTGCGGGAGATGGAAAATGGTGATGGAATTTGCGCACGAGCGTCATATGACCAATCCTGCCAGGCTTGAATGGACCGAGGTCTGCCTGTATTGATTTTTCCAACGTTCTAAAGTAGGCTTGGTAGACTTTTTCGAGCGATCCGAAGTCATCAATGGCATGTTGAAAAGCTGCTTCACTAAAATCAATACAATGATAATGATCCGGACCTTTTAGAAAATGGACAGAAAGAATACTATCATCTAATCTGCTCCCATACCTGGTAAGGAACTCCGTTGTTTCCTGCTCGTAGCCGTCTATGTAATCGACTTCCAGGCCAATAAGAATGTCAATATCCTTTTGATATTCTTTTTTTATTTGTTCAATATCCTGGATGTATCTCTCAAGCAAACGGAGGTCCATGCCACTGTCTTTGTCGGGCACAGGATCCAGAAAAGATGGTGGCAGTGGCGCATGTTCGGTAAAAGACATCGAGCTGTATCCTTGCTTCAATGCTTCCTCTACGTAGGCTTTAAATGGATCGGATGTGCCGTGTGGACAATAAGGAGTGTGAATATGGCCGTCAATTTTCATTGAAATTCCCCTTTTGTGTAGAAAAAAATGTCATATAGTTAATTATTTTGAAATATTTTAGCCAAAATGATTGTTCTCATGGTATCATAATTACAACAATTTATCATTTTGGAGCCTTTTTTCCCCTATTGGAAGGTGTCATCTGTTAGGAGGCTGTTTATGGAGTACGTGATCGGGATTATTGTATTGATTATCGGCTTAATCATATATGGATTGATTGTCCGCAAGAAGTTGTATGATCAAGTCGATCGACTGGAAAATTGGAAACTGGATATTATGAATCGGCAAGTGACCGAGGAGCTTTCTAAAGTGAAGAATCTCAATCTATCGGGTGAAACCCAGGAGAAATTCGACGGGTGGCGAGGCCGCTGGGATCGTATTCTTACCCAGGAATTGCCGGACTTAGAAGAAGATTTGTTTGATGTTGAAGAAGCTGCTGACCGTTACCGTTTCCGGAAAGCGAAACAAAAGATTCAAGAGACGGAACAAAAACTGGAAACGATAGAAGCTGACATCAATCAGATTTTCAAAGAGCTTGAGCAGCTCCTTGAATCGGAACAGTCAAGCCGAGAGGAAGTAGAACAGGTACAACCTGTATTGAAGGAACTGAAGAAAGAATTAATGCAGAATCGCCATAAATATGGTAAAGCCTATCGTGCACTTGATAAAGAAGTAAGTGAGATTCAGCAAACTCTCGAAGAATACAAGAAGTTGACCGGGCAAGGAGATTATATGGAAGCCAATGAGCTTGTTCAAACGTTAAAGGTTAACTTGGCAGACCTTCAGGAGCGCATTAACGTATTGCCATTACTGTATAAAAAATGCCGGCAGGAAGTCCCTGTTCAGCTTGACGAAATTCTTGCAGGTATGGCAGAGATGAAAGAAGAGGGTTACCGTCTGAGCCACCTTGGTTTTGAAAAAGAAATACATACTCACCGGGAGACATTGGCTGCGTGCGTGTCCACGATGGAAGATGGAAACCTTGATGGCGTAGAAGACACTGTAAAAGAAATGGAAGCACGTATTCAGGAAATTTATCAGTTGCTTGAAAAAGAAGCGATTGCCAGGAATACTATTGACAAACAATATGAGCCATACCAGGAAGTGCTGGAAGAATCCGAACAGATTCTACTTGCCACAAAACATGAAGTGCAAGAGCTGCAGCGTACCTACCATTTTGAAGATAAGGATATGGAAAAGCAGCTGCTGCTCGAGAAGTGGATGGTTAAAATTAAAAAGCAATTCATGGATTTTCAAAAGAAAATGGAAGATGACACGACTTCCTATAGCGAGCTGCAAGAAAAACTTAAGGATTGTCAACAGCAGCTGGAAGAACTGCAGGCTGAACATAAAGCGTTCAGTGAAAGCATTAGAGCTTTGCGACAGGACGAGAATGAAGCAAAGCAGAAACTGGTTGCCATGCAGCAATCGTTACTGGATATAAACAGAAAGCTCAGCAAGAGTAATCTGCCTGGAATACCTGAGGAACTGGCGGAGGAACTGAAACAGGGACATGAAGAGCTGGAAAGGGTGTTTATGAGCCTGGAAGAGCAGCCACTTGAAATGACAAAGGTAAATAATATATTAGATGAGGCGTCTGAAAAAATCGGCAAGGTAACAGAAGCTGCAATCAGGACAATGGATCAGGCTCTGCTTGCCGAACAGGTGATTCAATACGGGAACCGTTATCGTAGTCAATATCCATTGGTTGCAGCCAGGCTTTCTGAAGCCGAACGCGAATTCCGTTCCTTCAATTATGAGACTTCATTTGCATTGGCTTCCGAAGCTATAAAAGAAGTTGATCCAGACCTGATGAACCGATTGGAATCACGTGATAACGTATTAGTGTAAGATGGAAGCGGTGGATATCCGTTTTTGGATTAGTCTTCCTTCTTGCTGAAATGAATAGTATTCCAGATAAATACAGGAACCATCAACTTTATGATGGTTCCTGTATTGTTTATTTTTAACATAAGGTATGATAATATATGAGACTGCAAAATAACGCCAAAGGGGAAATCCCGATGATTTATTTAGATAATAGTGCTACGACGAAACCGTATCCAGAAGTAGTCGATACCTTCCAAAAAGTAGCGGAACAATATTATGCCAATCCTTCCTCCATCCATCGCTTTGGCAGTGAAGCTGAACGGTTATTGCTGCAATCCAAAAAGCAGGCTGCCCAGCTGCTAAAAATAGCAGCTGAAGAAGTTATTTTCACATCAGGTGGCACGGAAGGGAACAATATAGCTATTAAGGGAATCGCATTGGAGCACCAAAATCGAGGGAAGCATATCATTACCAGTCAAATTGAACATCCTTCGGTCCTGGAAGCATGTGCTTCTTTAGAGAAGCTGGGCTTTGAAATAACCTATCTTCCTGTGACAGAAGCAGGAGAAGTGCGTTTGGAAGATGTGAAGGAGAGTATTCGTCAAGATACCATCTTGATTACAATCATGTCTGTTAATAATGAGCTGGGGACTATCCAGCCGATATATGAAATAGGACAAGTAGTGAAACAACATCCAAAGTTGTTTTTCCACGTGGATCACGTACAGGGGCTGGGTAAATTAGAACTAGATTTTTACGAGTGCGGAATCGATTTATGTACCATGTCCGGTCACAAGATTCACGGGTTGAATGGTACTGGTGCTTTATTTATAAAAAAAGGAACCAGGCTATTTCCTCTTCATCATGGAGGAGGTCAGGAAGGCGCATACCGTGCTGGTACAGAAAACCTGCCTGGTATTGTCTCTTTTGTGAAAGCTCTACGCTTAATTATGGAACAAAAGCAGACAGAACTCTCCAACTTAAAGAATTTGAATCGCCGCCTCCGGGAAAAGTTGGAACAAAATAGATTTGTGATCATCAACTCTCCTAAGGATGCTGCACCGCATATTGTTAATATTTCTGTCCCGGGTTTTAAACCGGAAGTGGTGATTCATGCACTTGGAGAAAAGAATATCTTTATCTCCACGATGTCAGCATGTTCCTCCAAACGAGCCGATCAAAGTGCCGTGCTGGCAGCATGTCGCCTAAGAGAAGACAGGACGACAAGTGCATTGAGAGTCAGTTTGTCTTATCACACGACACAAAAGGAAATTGAAATATTTGGCTCGGAGTTAGCTAATGTTTTAACCGAATTAAATAAAGTAATGGGGTAGATAAAAATGGAATTCGATCAAATAATGGTGCGGTATGGTGAAATGGCACTTAAAGGTAAAAACCGCCATAAATTCGAACAAAAACTACAAAGCAATCTCGCGCATAAACTGAAAAAGTTTCCTCTTGCCAAGGTGAAAAAAACGAGAGACCGTATGTATATCCTTTTGAATGGGGAAGATCCATATGAGGTAATGCAGACATGTCAGGAAGTCTTTGGCATTCAGAGTCTAAGTTTTGCCCTTCGTACCGAGCAGGATGAGGGGAAAATCAGGGAAGCAGCATTATTTGCTTTTCATGATGCTAAGCAAGCCAGCACCTTCAAAATCTCTGCTAAGCGAACCGATAAGACATTTCCGATCAAGTCCCAGGAAATGAATCAATTGCTAGGAGCGCATATCCTGAAAAATACGTCAAATGTCACGGTTGATGTTCACCAGCCGGATGTAGAAATAGTCGTGGAAATACGTCAGGATGCTGTCTATGTAACTTCAAAGAAATATCCGGGTGCTGGCGGTCTTCCTGTCGGAACAACCGGGAAGACCTTATTGCTTTTGTCCGGCGGAATCGACAGCCCTGTTGCTGGATATCTTGCCATGAAGCGTGGAGTAGAGGTCGAAGCGATTCACTTCCACTCTCCTCCTTATACTAGTGAACGAGCCAGACAAAAAGTAATGGATCTGGCCCAGGAAATGACCAGATTCGGTATCAAAATGAAAGTGCATATAATACCTTTTACAAAAATTCAGCAGAAAATTCATCAGGAAATGCCTGAAGGTTACAGCATGACAATCATGAGGCGTATGATGCTTCGAATAAGTGAGGCTGTAGCAAAGGAGCAGGACATTCTTTCTATGACAACCGGCGAAAGCCTCGGTCAGGTTGCCAGTCAAACAATGGAAAGTATGAGTGCCATTAACGATGTTACAAATTATCCTGTCATTCGACCGCTCGTAGCCATGGATAAATTAGATATTATATCGATATCCCAAAAAATCGGCACTTACGATATTTCCATTCGTCCATATGAAGACTGTTGCACGGTTTTTGTGCCGAAAGCTCCTAAGACGAGACCAAAGAAAGAAAAAGCTCGCGAGTACGAATCTGCAGTCGATTTCTCTGAAGACATAAAAGAAGCGGTGGAGCAAAGAGAATTGATAGAACTGAAGCTGCAAACCGAGCTGAAAAGTGAAAATGAATTCGAAGATTTGTTTTAAGCGCTGATATTACAGCTTTTAACCTACTAGCAACAAATACCAGCAAGAGGTTTGAATGAAAAAAATCCTCGTTACACATGATAGAAGTAACGAGGAGGTGAAACAACATGGCTCAAAACAACAACTCAAACCAATTGCTTGTACCTGGTGTACAACAAGCTTTGGATCAAATGAAAACTGAAATCGCTCAAGAATTCGGAGTTCAACTTGGTCCTGACTCAACTTCCCGCGCTAACGGTTCTGTTGGTGGTGAAATCACTAAGCGCTTGGTTCAACAAGCTGAACAGCAATTTGGTGGTCAACAATAACTAATTAAATATGTATGGCAAAAAGCCTTGCTGGCCAACAGCAAGGCTTTTCTTAATAATTTGCCCTGTTTAAGTTTATTTACTTTAAGTATTCAATAAAAGTGCCGAAAAGTCGAAGACTTCATTTCGAGGTATTTTGGGATACGTTACCAAATCCAGAGAAGGGCGGCTGGGAAACGGTTCGCTTTCCTGTGGGGGAGCCGCCGAGCCTCCTCGGTCGTTTCACGCCCTGCGGGGTCTCGTCTGGATCCTTCTCCCACGGGAGTCTCACCGTTTCCCCGCCACCCAGCTGTCATGAAGGTTAACGTACCCGCGAAATATCGAAGGCTCTTTGCATTGTAATTTGCATAGAACACGCTTGTTCCCATTTCATAGTAATCATTACTGAGGAATAGCGCTTCCGTTACACACATAAATGGAAGGAGATCCGGGAAATTGCGAGACTCCAATGGGAGAATAGTACATGGTGAGATCCCGCAGGGCTTTAAGCCCGAGGAAGCTCACCGTACGCCCATGGAAAGCGAGTAATTTCCCGGACCTCCCAACCGTTACTGCCGTAACGGAAACAACTTATCTCGAAACTGAGTCTTCAGTATAAGGGAGCTTTAATGGAAAAAGCAAAACTTATACTAAAAGCCAGTCATTCTGTAGTCGCAATCTTAACTATTCAACATATTAGTTGTAAATAGTTGATGTATGAGCTGAGAAAGACGAAAATAAGGTAAGGAAAAAGATGAATTTATAGTATACAATGAGTGGAAAGAAGGGAGATAGGATAATGGCCGAACTATGGTATGGAGGCAAAATTTATACGATGGCGCAAGAGAACGACTGGGTAGAAGCAGTAGTTACCGATAAGGGAAAAATTATAGCGGTAGGCGACAGCCAACAATTATACCGTACATATGGAGATCGGCTTACCAAAGAGTATAACCTGATGGGCCAGGTCATGTATCCTGGCTTCGTAGATAGCCATTTACATATTATTGGACATGGAGAGCGGCTGCAGCGGCTTGATTTGTCGTTTATGAAGTCCGCTGAAGAAGTAAAGTGGGCGTTAAAACAGCACGCAGAGCAGGTCCCTAAAGGCGAATGGATCATAGGGGAGGGATGGAACGAAAATCAATGGAGTGACCAGCGGATTATCTATAAGGATGAACTCGATGATATTACAAATGACCATCCTATGATGTTGACACGAATCTGCCGTCATGCACTGCTGGCTAATTCTAAGGCAATGGCACTTGCTGGGGTTACAGCAGCTACAAATGATCCTCAGGGCGGTCTGATTATCCGTTCGGATGCAGGTGAACCCCTTGGTTATTTCCATGACCAGGCTCAGGAGCTGATCAAGCAGGCGATGCCGGAAGTCACCCCTCAATATTTGGAACGGGCTTTGACATTAGCAGTAAATGATATGCATCGGCATGGATTGGTAGGCGGACATACGGAAGATTTAAATTATTATGGGGGCTTCCAAAAAACATTTGATGCCTTCTGTAAAGTCATTGATGGAAAAGAACTGAAATTCCGGGCACATTTACTTGTCCATCATGAGGTAGTGGAAGATATGCATGACAATGGATATCAATATAAAAGCGGTACAGATTTTGTGGAATTAGGAGCCATGAAGATCTTTTCAGACGGTGCCCTTGGTGGCAGGACGGCTTGGCTGTCGGCGGCGTATGCCGATGACCCATTGAATGAAGGAGTAGCTATACACGAAAAAGCACAGTTAGAAGCTCTTGTCCAGCAGGCAAGAAAAAAACGAATGCCAGTGGCTGTACATGCGATTGGTGATCAGGCTGTAGAAACAATAGCCGAGATTCTCCACGCCAACCCACTGGATAGCGGGGAAAGAGACCGGGTTATCCATGCGCAAATATTACGGGAAGAACTATATGATAAGCTGACAAAGCTGAATGTTATTTTAGATTTACAGCCGACCTTTGTAGCCTCTGATTTTCCATGGGTCATCGAGCGAATTGGAGAACACCGGCTGATACATGCTTATGCATGGAAAACATTGCTAGATAAAGGAATACCTTGTGCCGGTGGCTCGGATGCTCCGATTGAAGAAATAAACCCGTTATTAGGCATCCGTGCGGCAGTAGAGCGCAGAGCAAGCTTTGACCAGAAAATATATAATGCCTCCCAGCAGCTTTCCATGTATGAAGCGATTTCTCTTTATACAAGCGGGAGTGCGTATGCTATCCGTCATGAAAATGATCGAGGCAAAATAAAAGAAGGCTACACAGCAGATTTCACTGTGTTAGATAGGGACCTGTTTACGTTAGCTCCCCATGAAATAGGCGATACAAATGTAACCATGACGATTGTAGACGGGGATGTAATGTATCAACGGACATAATTAAACGAAAGCCTGACACAGGGAGATGTGTCAGGCTTTGTTTTTGTATTAAAGTACTTCACCCTGCTCCAGCACTTACGTTTTGGCTTAAAGGAATGTGCGCTGGACGCGGTCCCAGAAGGTGTTATCTTTCATTTTAACGGTTTTGATGACATGGTCACTTAATTGGATGGATAACTCCTTGATGTTCCTGATAGAGAATGCTTCGTTGTCCATCCCAATGATCGGATAGTCATTTCCATCCTGCTGTACTTTAAGTTTCAATGTGCGTTCATTGCCAAGGACAAATGGTGAGCCCAATGTGCGGTAGCGGTTATTGTTTAAAGAAGCAAGTTCGCTGACCTGGAAACATGGGAGCCTTGGATCGATGACAGCTCCTTTGGTTGATTTGTTATAACCTGTACTTCCTGTTGGTGTTGAGACTACCAGGCCATCACCTCGGAAGGTTTCAAACTGGCGTCCGTCGATGAATACATCAATCACGATCGTCTTGATTAATGTTGAACGTACACTGCATTCATTCAAGCAAAGCATGGTAGACTCATTATTGACTGTAGTTTCTATGACGGGAAATCTTCTTACTTCCAGGTCGGCATTAACCATGGAATCGACCATTTTATCAAAGTCGTCGATATTGAAATCACAATATAGGCCTGCCTCATCTTCTCTGCGAATACCTACATACAAGCAGTCCTGCCGGAAACCAGTTTTCCTGACAGCTTGCAGGAACGTTCCATCTCCACCGACGCTGACAATAATATTGGCGTGCTTTGGGTCCTCTAATATAGTAAAGCCATTCTCTTCTGCTAAACGAAATAAAGGCTTAAGTTTTTCATCGAGCTCCTCATTAGGTGGGTAATAAAAGTATAGATTCTGTCTGTCATTCGCCATTATGTATGCCTCCCTCTACATGGTAATCCTTATTTTATCATCTCTGACTGTGAAGTGGAAATGCTAAGAGAGATGGTGCCTGATTAAAAATTAAGGTAAGTTTAAGCAGGATAGAATTTAAAGATTGGCTATAATAACTTTGGGGAAAATCTGAGTTTTCTTTAAAATATTGATGATAGATGTTTATTAGGATGGTCATCTGAGGATACTAGTATGCAGGTGAGGCTCATGAAATGGATTTTGATTGGCTTGATTGTGTTAACTATCATTGTGATCGGTTTACTGTTCATGAAGATATCATTACGTTTTCATTTAAAAATATTGCCGGAAGATAAGCGTCTGACTTTAGTCGCTTATTTCGGCTTTCTTCCTGTTTTCCGCCGCCAAATTGATTTTTCACGGATAGTAGAAAATGAAGAAGAGTGGGCTAAAGTGGAAAAGAAAGCAGAAGAAATTTGGAAGGATAAAGTTTCGGAAGGGAAAGCAAAAAGGAGCCTTTCTTTCTCCCAGGTTATGGAATTGGGAAGTGTCATAACCGTACATAAAATGGATAGTATCATGCGTGTGGGCACCGGAATGGCTTCAACGACAGGATCCTTGGCAGGAGGGTTGATGGCTCTAGGGGCTCTTCTGGAACAGTTGCTCGACCAATTGTTTATCATAAAAAAACCAGCTAAATTCCGTGTGGAACCGTCGTTTCAAATGCCCTGTTTCCATGTGCTTGCCGATGGTATATTTTCATTTCGTCTGGGCAAAGCTATATATGTGTGGTTACGATACGTGAACAGAAAAGCTGAGTAAGCGAGATGACAAGCAGGAGGTAATAACATGGATGAGCATCCGATTCAAGGTCTGATGACCACAGCTATGGATAGTCTTAAAGAAATGATTGATGTTAATACAATTGTAGGTGAACCGGTGGAATCCCCTGATGGAAGCATCATCATTCCTGTGTCAAGGGTAGGCTTTGGATTTGCTGCCGGTGGCAGTGAGTTCAAACCTAAAAGCGGAAGCGACCAAGGGCAGGACAGCGGCCAGGGTCAATCAGATATGGAACTGCCATTTGGAGGTGGAAGCGGGGGCGGAGTCTCTATCACCCCGATTGCATTTCTTGTAGTCAGAAAACAAGGAGTCCAAATGATCCATTTGAACGAACAGACCCACTTATATGAACGAATGCTTGACTTGGCACCGCCAGTAATTGAAAAGATACAGGAGATACTGCAAAAAGGTAATAAAGGTGGAAGCCAGCAGGAATCAAGGTCAAGACGTTCTTCTTCCGATCTTTTATAGGTTAATATTAGACATTGAAACAAACTGCCTTCATAATAAAAGATAGGCAGTTTTTTTATGGGGTAACTAAATTTTAATTCATGCAAGGAGGACGATGAAATGGCTTCAATTACATTTAAAGAAAACCCGGTTACACTAGTTGGAGAAGAAGTAAAGGCAGGGGACAAGGCACCTGATTTTAAAGTACTGGCAAATGACCTTAGTGAAGTTACTTTGAATGATTACCAGGGCAGTGTGAAATTGATCAGTGTAGTCCCTTCTCTTGATACTGGAGTTTGTGCGGAGCAGACGCGTCGTTTCAACGAAGAAGCTACCAGCCTGGGTGATGTCAAAGTTTTGACCATCAGTATGGATTTGCCGTTCGCTCAAAAGCGCTGGTGTGGTGCGGAAGGTATCGAGAATGTTGATACGTTGTCAGATCATCGTGATGCTTCTTTCGGCAAGGCGTATGGTGTATTAATCGAAGAACTGCGTCTCTTGGCTCGTGCCGTGTTTGTTGTAGATTCTGAGAATAAAGTCACCTATGCAGAGTATGTCAGTGAAGCAACGAACCACCCTGATTATGAGTCAGCGATCGCTGCAGTCGAACAAGCTAAGTAAGTTGACTGCCATTACACGAAAATGTATGATCGGAATGTAAATAGGATATCGATTGAATCAACATGGCGCATTTCTAAAAATGAATGCGCCATTTGCTTGTTTATAAACTTTGAATCATAGGAAAGTGCAGGGGTAAAGTAAGGAGGAGACGTTTTATGGACCATAAACATGTAGAAGAACTCTTTGAATGGATTGATGAAGCGGCGACAGCTATCGAATATCAGGAAAACAGCACATATTTAGAAGCTGTTGCAGGTGCCCTGGATGTTTTATTTCATCATGCTCCCTTTGATGATATGGCTGATCTGTTAAAACAGCAACTAGAAAAGCATTTAAAAGACATTGAGCTGAACAAGTATGAAAAAGAGGAAATCCGGAAAGCGACACAGCTTGCAATATTAAAAGGGATGAAGGGAGCCACTCAACAGCAGCACCTTATCACCCCCGATACGGTGGCTATGTTTATGGGGTATTTAACCCAGCGTTTGTTTCCTGGTGAAAAGGAATTACGGATTTTCGATCCTGCCTGCGGTACTGCTAATTTGCTGACTGCAGTATTAAACCAGCTGGATAAGAAGGTTGCGGCTTATGGAAGTGATGTGGATGAAACGCTGATGAAGCTGGCCCTGGCAAATGCTAACCTTCAAAAGAGTGAAATAGAATTTTTCCATCAGGACAGCTTGCGGCCGTTTCTGTTAGAGCCAGTCGACTTTGTTTTAGCTGACCTTCCTGTTGGTTATTATCCTGATGATGTACAGGCGAAAGAGTTTACGTTGCACGCGGAGGAAGAACATTCTTACTCTCATCATTTATTCATCGAGCAAGGGCTCAGGTATACAAAACCAGGCGGATTTTTGATGTTCATCATTCCTAATTTTTTGTTTGAGAGTGATCAGGCACAGCAGCTGAATGAGTTTCTCAGAGAGCATGCCCATATTTTCGGGATGCTTCAACTGCCAGAAAGTCTATTTAAGGAAGAAAAACATGCCAAAAGTATCCTGATTCTGCAAAAAAAGGGAGAAGGGACTAAAACGCCGAAAGAGGCTTTGCTCGCGAAGCTTCCTTCCTTTAAGAATCATACCGCAATGGCTGATATACTGGGTCAAATCAATCAATGGTTTGAAAAAAATCATTCTTCCTAATTATGAGAAAATAAAGATTTTCTTGCGTAAACGTTACCATTCACCCTTGTATCTTGAAAATGTCTACGCAGGGTGATTAAATGGTAGTGGAATAAAACAAGAGAGCCTAATTTAAGGGGATGAACAACCTTGAGTAAAATCATAGCTATTAATGCCGGCAGTTCTTCATTAAAGTTTCAACTGATGGAAATGCCGGAAGAAACTGTAATCACGAAAGGCCTAGTTGAGCGAATCGGCATCAACGATTCTATCTTTACTATAGAAGTGGGCGGCGAAAAAGTAACGACCACACAAGATATTGCTGACCATGCAGAAGCTGTCAAAATGCTTTTAGAGAAATTAACTTCTACAGGTATTATCGATTCTCTGGATGAAATCGATGGCGTAGGTCATCGTGTTGTCCATGGTGGAGAGCGGTTCAGTGATTCCGTTCTGATCACGGAAGAAGTCATTAAAGAAATTGAAGAAGTTTCTGACTTGGCTCCACTTCATAATCCGGCGAACTTAACGGGCATCCGGGCATTTAAACAGGTACTCCCGGGAGTACCATCGGTGGCCGTATTCGATACAGCTTTCCATCAAACAATGCCAGAACAATCATATTTATATAGCTTGCCGTATGAGTATTATGAAAAGTATGGCATACGTAAATATGGCTTCCATGGTACTTCTCATAAGTACGTTTCCGAACGAGCGGCTGAAATGCTAGGTCTGCCGATCGAACAACTGCGTGTTATCTCCTGCCACCTAGGTAACGGAGCGAGTATAGCAGCAATCGAAGGTGGAAAATCCATCGATACTTCTATGGGATTCACCCCATTAGCTGGTGTAACGATGGGAACGCGCTCCGGTAATATCGATCCTGCCTTGATTCCTTATATCATGGATAAGACAGGCAAAACAGCTGCGGAAGTGATGAACGTATTAAATAAGGAGAGCGGGATGCTTGCGCTATCCGGTTTCTCCAGTGATTTACGTGATATTGAGGAAAAGGCTTCTGATGGAGAAGAGCGTGCGGAGTTGGCCTTAGAAGTATTTGCAGCACGCATCCACAAATATATTGGTTCTTATGCATCCCGTATGCACGGAGTCGATGCAATCATCTTTACTGCTGGAGTAGGGGAAAACAGTACAGCGATTCGTGAACGTGTCCTGAAAGGGCTGGAGTTCATGGGTGTTTACTGGGATCCTTCCCTGAATAAAGTCCGTGGAAAAGAAGCTTTCGTAAACTATCCACATTCACCAGTTAAAGTCATGATCATCCCAACAAACGAGGAAGTTATGATTGCACGTGATACGGTGCGTCTATCCAGTTAATCTATAACCAGGTATCCAGCTCTTAAAGGTTGGATACCTGGTTTTCTTATATATTAAGAAGTTTAACTTTGTTAAGGGATTAAGAAATTACTAAGGCTTTCGCTATAAGGAATAGGTTGTAGCCCGGTTTTTTTAAATTTAGCAGATTTTCTTTTTTCTCCTATTCAAGCTAGAATAAGAATAGACATGTAAGAGAGGATGGGAGGAAACAGGATGAGTGACAGAAAAGTGAGCAAAGACATCCAACTGTGGAAAAGACAATATACCGATTACCAGCCCAACGATTTTGAGCGGATGTATGATGCCTGGGTCAATCAGACGTTTGAAAATATCGATCCAAGGTGGAAAAAGCTATTTTTTAGTAATTTGGATAATTACTTATTCCATACCCATGCCTTCATCCAGGGCACCTCTTTTCAGAATGATGCAAGAGAGCGCATCATTACGGTAGGGCGGGTGTTTGATTCAAAAATTGAACAAATTTCCGACTTGGACGTTTTATCAGTCGATCGACTTACATATATCGCACAACAGCAGATCTCGCGAATCCGGCTTTATTCTTTCGCTCAGGGCGGCCTTACAGGAACAGGCGGGTTGTTATTATTCGGAATTGATTTTCCATTAATGATGGGGATGAACCTCAGGGCTGTACAGATGATTGGGTTGTCCTTTGGTCATGAAATGAACCACCCATACGAAATGATGCTATCTCTACGGGTCTTCCATGCCGCAACCTTGCCGAAACGAATGCAGAAAAAGGCGTGGGATGAACTTATCAAGGAAATAAGAAATGATAGACATCCCTATGTGTTTGAAGGTACAGACGAGCTGACTAATGAATCTTGGCTGGAGCAGCCACTTAAGCAAGTGTTTAAATCTTTGTTTATCATGATGTTCCGTAAGAAAGTGATCCAGGGCCTTCCGTTAGTCAGTGTGGGAGTCGGGGCAGTAGTCAATTATCGTTTAACTCGAAGGGTATCTGAATTCGCTCTAAGATTTTATCAATATCGTTATTTATTAGAACAAGGAGGTGGGGAAAACCATGTCCGTTGAACAACATAAAGATGAAGCAAAGCTCTCTATCAGCTGCATGGTTATTACAGTCAGTGACACAAGAACAAAAGAAACAGATAAAAGTGGGAATTTAATGATCGATCGCCTGACCTCACATGGACATCATATCGTTGATCATCGAATAGTGAAAGACGAGGGACAAGCGATAAGAGAAGCGGTTAGTGATGGTTGTGAAGACCCTGAAGTGGAGGCGATTCTGACAAATGGGGGAACAGGGATTGCCAAACGCGATGTGACAATTGAAACAGTGGCTGCCCTGTTTGATAAAGAAATCACCGGCTTTGGGGAAGTGTTCCGTATGCTTAGTTATACAGAAGATATCGGATCAGCCGCTATACTCTCCCGTGCGATCGCCGGTGTAAGCGGGGATACTGCAATTTTTTCGACACCCGGTTCGAGCGGAGCGGTGAAATTGGCGATGGATAAGCTGATCATTCCTGAACTTAGCCACATCGTACGTGAAATCCAAAAAGATATCTAAAATTAACCCTGCCTCTCTTATTTGATAGGCAGGGCTTTTTCGTTGTTTTTGGATGATGTAATGTGAGGGTTCGTCCGGTACCATATCCATAAGTCATTGATAGTAGAAGCAAACTCACTGATTTGATTGTTCAAACGACAGGATGCTTCGAAATCCTCTTCGCGGTTAAGTTTATAAAGACATTGGTCTATTTCTCTCTCCAGCTCCTTGACTCTATCCGGTATTGCTCCCCTATGATTTTCCCATTCAGCTAATATAATTGCCTGTTGCTCAATGGAATAGGAAGAGAATGATCGTGGAAGTTCCGGTACAGAAATCCCGAGCCGTGAATCATAGGTAAAAAAATGTTCCATAAAGTCTCCAATCCATTATTTTTGTTCTGGCATCCGTACAACCAGTACATCACACTTGGCATATCGGGTAATATGTTCCGATACACTTCCGATGAAGAAACGTTCCATAGCATTTAACCCGGTAGCTCCACAGATAATTAAGTCTGCTTTGTATTTAGGTGCCACATCTTTTGCGATTTTTATTTTAGGTGAGCCATATTCAACATCGATTATGACATTTTCAACTCCTGCTTCCTTCGCTTTATCCTGATATTCATCCAACAGCTCTTTCGCGTAACCTTCCGCGCGAATAGCAAGAGACCTGTCATAGGCTTCCACTGTGGCAAATGCGCGTGTATCGACTACGTGGGAAAGAATCAGCTGGGCATCATTTCGTTTGGCGATATCTATCGCTTTATTAAAAGCGTATTCAGCAGCGTTAGAACCATCAATAGCTACCACAATATGGCTGTATTCAAATGACATAGGAAACGCTCCCTTCCTTTTTATACTTCTATTATAACATGCAGAATGTTATTAATGTAAACGTTGTCAGTGATGAAAATATACACTTTTGTGAACATTATAAATGGAGGTGATATACATGAAAGAAGATCAGAAACAAATTAGACAACCAGAGGAAACCCCAGAAGAAGGAATTAATGAAAGCTTTCAGACAGGAAATATTGAATTTCCCCCACGTAATAAAAAGCAGCATAAGAGTGACAGACATCAGAACCCCGAATCGGATTGAATCAGAGGCAGCATGGCATGGTATTTTCATGCTGCCTTTTGGTTAAGAATGCGTCACATGTGAACCATTTTCCCTTTATGTAGTAAAGTAGAGGTAGAGTGTACAGTTTATCATCTCGAGAACAGCGAAATGTTGGGATATTTACATAAAAAACAGCTGATTGTCAAAGACTGAAGGGGGAATCGTTATGCGCCATGCACTGATTACGGCCGGGACAAAAGGACTGGGTAAAGTAGTGACTACACGTTTCTTAGAAAAGGGACATTCTGTAACGGTTACCTATCGTACTGACCGCATCAAAGCCGAACAGCTTTTGGAAGAATGGCCAGAGGAGCACAGCCGTATACAGATTATCCAGGCCGACGTAACAAAAAAAGAAGATCTGATCAGGCTCGTCCAGGAAGCCGTGGACCGTTTTGGGAGAATTGATTATTTGATCAATAATGCGGGGCCTTACATCTTTGAACGTAAGAAATTACTCGATTATACACAAGAAGAATGGGATGCTATGATTCGTGGCAATCTGGATGCCTCCTTTCATTTATTTCAACAGGTTGCTCCTTATATGAGAAAGCAGCAATTCGGTCGAATCATCAATTACGGGTTTCAAGGGGCTGGGGCAGCTTCAGGATGGATCTATCGTTCCGCTTTTGCAGCTGCTAAAGTCGGACTGGTTTCCCTGACGAAAACGATAGCTTTTGAAGAAGCGGAAAATGGCATAACATCCAACATGGTTTGCCCAGGAAATATTACGGGGAACATGAAGGAAGCAACAATTGCAGAAAGCCGCAAAGACCATGATGAACATACTCCTATAGGCCGGTCAGGTACAGGAGAAGATATCGCCCGTACCATCGAATTTTTATGTGATAAAGACAGCGACATGATAACCGGAGCGGTATATGAGGTGACCGGAGGACTGGATGTCATCCACCGTCATCGATGATGGTGAAAATTATGTCGATTTAAAATGTAAATAATAAAGATTTTTGTTACAATGTAAAGGCTTACATTTGTGTCATCTATCCACTCGACACAAATAATGGTATAGTGATTGTGAGAAGGTAAGGACAAGAGTCCTAGAACAATGGATTGGGAGGTTAATGAACATGAGAATCGGAGTACCCAGAGAGATAAAAA
Source organism: Thalassobacillus devorans (assembly GCF_011761345.1). Lineage (GTDB taxonomy): Bacteria > Bacillota > Bacilli > Bacillales > Halobacillaceae > Thalassobacillus > Thalassobacillus devorans. The sequence continues at coordinate 354,894 of NZ_JAASRY010000004.1, read as the reverse complement.
ACAATGAAAATCGCGTTGCTATGACTCCGGCCGGGGTTATTTCTTTGACAAATGCCGGTCATGAAGTGTATGTGGAAACAAATGCAGGAGTAGGCTCTAATTTCACGGATGCGCAGTACATAGAAGCGGGAGCCCACATTGTCGACACAGCTAAAGAAGCCTGGAGTCAGGAGATGGTCATGAAGGTTAAAGAGCCCCTTCCTGAAGAATATGATTATTTCTATGAAGGGCTTATCTTGTTTACGTATCTTCATCTGGCTCCAGAGCCGGAATTGACAAAAGCATTGATCGACCGTAAAGTGGTCAGCATTGCTTATGAAACGGTCCAATTGGATAATGGCTCGCTGCCACTATTGACTCCGATGAGTGAAGTTGCCGGTCGTATGGCTTCCCAGATAGGCGCACAGTTTTTAGAAAAATTGCATGGTGGTAAAGGTATTTTACTTGGAGGTATTCCGGGCGTTCGCCGCGGCCGTGTGACCGTAATCGGCGGGGGAGTTGTGGGAACGAACGCTGCCAAAATAGCGATGGGACTCGGTGCCGATGTCACCATCATCGATTTAAATCCAGAACGTTTACGACAATTGGATGATATATTTGGGTCCGAAATCAATACATTAATGTCAAATCCATTGAATATCCAGGAAGCCCTTGCGGAATCGGACCTGGTAATCGGAGCTGTCTTGATTCCTGGAGCGAAAGCCCCGAAACTAGTTACTGATGAAATGGTGCAGTCTATGATGAAAGGTTCTGTTATCGTAGATGTGGCAATCGACCAGGGGGGTATTTTTGAAACGACGGATCGAATCACGACACATGACAACCCAACATATGAGAAACATGGGGTTGTCCATTATGCTGTCGCCAATATGCCTGGGGCAGTTCCAAGAACATCTACAATAGGATTGACCAATGTCACTATTCCCTACGCGCTTCAGCTGGCCAACAAAGGATATCGTCAGGCTTGTCAGGATAATAAAGCATTGCGGAAAGGAATCAATACACTGGATGGTTTTGTCACGTACCGTGCAGTTGCTGAAGCTCATCAGCTGGAATACTCAGATGTTGAGGCATTGTTAATGTATAATTAAGGGAGAACAGCGAGGAAGGTTCAAACTTTCCTCGCTGTTTTAGATAGCATAAATATAAAAATTTTAATAAAAAATGAAACGTTCTTATTATCACTCCGTATATAAAAGTGACACAGCGTTTTTTAGGAAGGAGAGGTGAACGGTCTGGGATTGTTATCACGTTTATTTTCAAATAAAAAAGCGCAAGTTCCAAAAGTGAAAGAGCGAACGCCGCTGAATATCCAAGTGGGAGATATCGTGAACTATGAGCTGGTGGATTATGAAGTGGTGGGAAAAATCACTTATAGGGAACATGCCTATGAATGGTTTGGTTATCAATTGCTTGAAGGACGCTCCACAATTTGGCTTTCAGCTGAAATGGACGATGAATTAGAGCTGGGTATTTATCGTACTATCAAACTGCCCGTCTCTCAGCCTTTCCCGAGCAAATTGGAATATGAAGGAAATGCTTTTCATAAGGATAGCGGTGGGCAGGCAAGAGTAGTAGGTGAGGGAAGAAGCAGCAACGTTAATGGGCAAATGATCCAGTATGCCGATTATATTTCAGAAGATGAAAAAGAGTATCTTAGTGTGGAGGCTTGGGGCAGCGATACAGAAGTGAGTCTGGGTCACGATATTGAGCCGTATGATATTAAAATTATAGCAGGTTCCCATTAATTTAAAGGAGGAGTTTGAAGATGTTCCAATTTTTCAAACGTATGAAGACGGTTGTTAATTCAGAGTTGAACGCGATGCTGGATAAAGCGGAAGACCCAGTGAAAATGCTGGATCAGTTTATGCGCGACATGGAAAATGATATCCGTGAAGCGGAGAGTGCTGTTGCCAAGCAGATTGCAAACGAGAAAATGTTGAAACGGAAATATGATGACGCCCAGGCACTTGTCGATAAGCGAATGAAGCAAGCGGAACAAGCGATCGAAGCAGGGAATGAAGATCTTGCACGACGGGCACTGGAAGATAAGAACAGTCAACAGGAGCAGGCGGAGCAGCTGGAGGCATCCTGGGAACAGGCAAAAACAGATGCAGACAGTCTGCGCGAAAAGCTTGACGAAATGAAAAAGGAATACCAGCAGATGAAATTGAAGAAAGATTCTCTTAAAGCTCGTTCTGAATCTGCCAAAACCCGTACGAAGATGAATCGTACGATGTCCAATATCGGCGGAGATGACTCTCGCCAGGGTTTCGACCGGATGGAGGAGAAAGTACTCCAGCAAGAAGCGGAAGCAGAAACGAGCGAGGATATGTCACAGGCCAACCGTTCGCTGGACGATGAATTTGAAGCTTTGGAGAAAAACGGAGTGGATGATGAGCTGGCGGCCTTAAAGAAAAAAATGGGCAAAGAGTAACCCACTTACTGAGCATAGCTATGACAACAGATAATGAAGCTATGGTAGAAGGGTCTGACTCGAATAGTCAGGCCCTTCTCCGTTAGTCCATGAATCTCTCTCCAGAAAGGAGGACTCGATATGAAGGATTACCTGGTATTGTTTGGCTTTGGTATTATTGTGATCGTCTTGTTCATGAATGTCTTTGGCGGTAATGACGAGAGGTCAAGAGGGATTACCGGGCCCCTATCTAACGAGGAACGTACATATGATGAGTTACCAGATGAACAGGCAAAAACAGATATTGTATCCGCGATGGAACAATCCAGCCCAGAGGATGCTGAGGAAATGGTCAGTGAACATTTTCCCCTGATTGACACTGTACGTACCGATCAGGGCATTTCCAAAGTATATGTAACCAGGAAATTCACCATACCTGAACTTGCCGAGCTGCTTTCTGAAACGCTTGAGCCGGAAGAAAAGAGTGAATTTACCGATAATAAACAAGTGATTGTATATCCGGATGATTTTGTAATTATGAAAGAAAGTGAAGAAGAGCCTGGAGTGGTGTTCATAGAACTGGCGAATGATCAATTCGTACGCAATCATTACTCCCCAGGTTTCTTTAGTGGACTCCTGACTTATGCCGTGTTGAACCGAATGCTGAACTCTAATAATTGGGCAGAGAAACAGGCTGGGCGTTGCCGAGCATCCAATGATTGTTATGGAGGGTACTCGATGTACGGTGGATACCGTTCAGGTGATACAGGTACATTTCGTGGTTCGTCGGGACGCGGTGGAGGACCTGGCACAGGAAAATAATTATCTAGGAGGTTGAATTATGGGACCATTCATTGCTACTTTTGCTTATTTTGTTATTGCCATTATTGTTGTATTGGTCGGCTTGGCAATTTTTGAAGTGATCACGTCCAAGTATAAAGATTGGGACGAAGTTAAACAGGGTAACACTGCAGTTGCGTTATCGATAGCCGGAAAGATCGTTGGAATTTGTATCATCCTCTCATTTGCCATATATCACAGTTTGACACTGTGGGATACATTGATTTGGGGTGCTTATGGTGTGGCGCTGCAAATGCTTGCCTATTACCTGTTTGAATTTTTCACCCGAAAGTTCTCTGTCGAAACCATGCTGAAAGAAAACAATATAGCAGTCGGCATCATTTCAGTAGGTGTATCGATCGGTTTAGCCTTCGTTATCGGGGCATCAATCACATAAGCCTTCGTCTCGGGCTGCCTCCGCTTAGGCGGTGCAGCTCTTTTCTTTATTTTTATTTTGGCTCTGTTAAACTTTGTTGTTGATTTTCATAATAGGCTTATTCCGCAATAGAGCCGAAAAGTCGAAGGCTTGATTTCGAGATGATTGTGAGAGTTTTGGGACGTTGGGGAAGGATTCGCTTTCCGCGGGGAAGACGGCAAGCCTCCTCGAGCTAAAGCTCTGCGGGGTCTTGCCAGTCTATCCTTTCCCGCAGGAGTCTCACCCTTCCCCCACGCCCCTTGCCATATAAGATACTCGAAATCGTGTTTGGAAAGTCCAGCCCTATTTTGTGATGAGAATCCAATTACATTGGTAAATTGACCATATATTCTGTACCAAAAAGCACTCTATTTCTGATGGAAGTTTCGAGAAACTAACGAACGTATGGTGGCTGGGAAAACGGTGAGACTCCTCGAAAATGCTACGCATTTCCTTCGTGCGGTGTCTTTTCGAGGAAGTATTTCAAAGTCCTGTGGGATGAACATGATCGGTGAGATCCTGCAAGGCGAAGCCTGAGGAAGCTCACCACATGCCCACGGAAAGCGATCTGTTTTCCCAGCCACCATAAACGCTACCTAACGTCTCGAAACTGAGTCTTCATCAATTGGGAGCTATTTTTGTGAAATCAACACGGAGCTTTAACAGAGCATTTATTTTAAGAAATTTTAACTTTGTTAAAGGATTAAAGTATAAGATAAACTAAGGCTTTCGCTATAAGTACTTGGCGACAAGCCGAGTTTTTCTAAGGGCATTCGGAGTGATTAACTATGAAACAAGAAGCTGTCAAACAGAGTCATTTCATATACTGGGCTTCTGGTATTGTCTCCATTTGCGGTATCATTTTTGAAGTTTTATTTGGCGCGTTAGGTTCCTACATACTTGGGGATGGAGTCAAACAATATACATTGACTATCAGCCTCTTCTTAACAGGCATGGGGATTGGGGCTTCCATTAGCGAAAAGGTGATGAAGCGACTAATTGTCGCTTTCATCTGGATAGAGTTCATGGTTGCTTTAATTGGGGGCTTTTCCAGCTTCATTATGTTCGGAATGACGGCTTTTGCACCAGACGGGACAGATGCTTTATTTTTATACACTGTGACTTTGACCATCGGGGCACTGACGGGGCTTGAATTGCCGATTCTCATAAGAAAAGCGAATGAGATTGGGGTAGAACTAAACCGGAGTACTGCCCGCGTATTATTTTCTGATTATGCCGGTGGATTAATTGGGGGTCTGTTATTTGTTTTCTTGTTGAGACCACAATTAGGTATGGTTAAAAGTGCATTCTTTGTAGGGCTTATCAACTTGACAGTAGCTATGGCTGTGCTTTATTTATTCCGTAAAGAAATCTTAAAGCTGAAAATTCACCTGATTTCCGGGTTGGGAATAGCTATACTCCTGATTGCAGGATTGTTTTTTGGAGAAGAAATGGCTTTTTCTTTTGAACAGAAGTTATACAAGGACCCTATTATCTATTCGGAAAACAGCGCCTACCAAAAAATTATCCTTACCAAAGAACAAGGGGACACCCGTCTTTATCTCAATGGATCGCTGCAGTTCAGTTCTTTTGATGAATATCGTTACCATGAGACCCTTGTTCACGTACCGATGGCTGCAGCTGAAGATGCTAAGCGTGTGTTAGTGCTGGGTGGGGGGGATGGCCTTGCGGTCAGGGAGCTATTAAAATATGGCGAATTAGAATCAATCAACCTGATAGATTTAGACCCTGCCATAACCGAGCTGGCTAATAATAATTTTCATTTGCTGCAGCTGAACCAGGGGGCATTAAAGGATAACCGAGTAACTGTGCGTAACGAAGATGCCTTTGAATATTTGGAGAAAGACGGGACATTTTATGATGTCATTCTCATTGATCTTCCTGACCCGAATAATGAGAGTCTTAACAAATTATACACACGTGAATTTTACTCTTTAGTAAGAAATCATCTGCGTCCGGGGGGAGCAGCAATGGTACAAGCTACAAGTCCTTTGTTTGCGACAGAAGTCTATTGGACGATAGATGAAACAATCCGTTCAGCCGGGTTAGAAACGGAAAATTTTCATGTGGATATTCCGAGCTTTGGGAATTGGGGGTTTGTCATGGCATCCCGGGATCCGATTAATTTATCTGGACTAGACTTTACTGTGGAAACCGAGTTTCTGACCGAAGAGCTGCTTTCTGCATTTACGGTGTTTGGAAAAGATGAGGACAGGGAAATATTCAATCGGAAAGGGGAAAAGGTTTCCCTGAAACCGAATACATTGATCGACCCTCATTTAATTGAAAAATACGAGCAGGCTTGGGATAATTACTAAGTGAGGTTTTAGTAAATTCTACGAACGAAGGAGAGGATAGTGTGAAAGCAACATATCATGGTCATTCAGTCGTGAAAGTGGAAGCGAATGGAAAAACAATTTTATTCGATCCGTTCATTTCTGAGAATGGAAATACGGACCTTAATGCCGATGAAGTTAAAGCAGATGTGATCCTGTTAACGCATGGTCATAACGATCATGTTGGGGACACGGTAGATATAGCTAAGCGTAATGACGCCTTGGTAGTAGCGCCTTTCGAACTGGCTACTTACCTTGGTAATAAAGGTGTGAATGCGCATCCGATGTATATCGGCGGATCTCATGAGTTCGATTTTGGGAAAGTGAAGTTTACTCAGGCATTTCACGGGTCTTCTTACGCGGAAGAAGATGGAACGATCGTTTACACTGGTATGCCAACTGGTATTTTATTGACGGTTGAGGGGAAGACCATCTTCCATGCGGGTGATACTGGATTGTTCAGTGATATGAAAATGATTGGTGAAATGAATGATATCGAGTTGGCGTTCCTGCCAATCGGAGATAATTTCACTATGGGACCTGACGATGCACTAGTAGCAGCGAAGTGGCTCGATGCTAAACAGGTTGTGCCTATCCACTATAACACCTTCGATTTAATCAACCAGGACGGAAAAGCATTCGCAGAAAAAGTTAGCCCGGGTACAGGGAAAGCATTGGAAGTAGGCGAATCTATTGAACTATAAGTAAGACATTGAACCGTCACTCTACACGAGTGGCGGTTTTATTATGGGATAATAAGCATGGCGGATTTACCAATGAATATGCGGAGCTTGGATTTTCTGTAAAAAATTGCAGGAAGCCTGTATCATCTGTATAATAACAATTAGCTACATAAACACTAGTACAGTTAGAAAGAATGGTGAATGACAATGGCTACGAAACATGAACAGATCCTGCAATTTATTGAATCACTTTCTGTGGGCAATAAAATATCCGTACGCCAAATCGCGAAAGAATTGAATGTAAGTGAAGGAACCGCCTACCGAGCGATTAAAGAAGCGGAAAATCAAAGCCTGGTAAGTACAATTGAGCGGGTGGGGACAATCCGTATCGAAAAGAAGAAAAAGGAAAACATTGAACGCCTCACCTTTGCGGAAATTATCAATATAGTTGATGGTCAGGTCCTTGGGGGAAGAGAAGGGCTTTATAAAACGTTGAATAAGTTTGTCATCGGCGCCATGAAACTGGAAGCGATGATGCGTTATACTGAAGCAGGGTCGTTATTGATTGTCGGTAACCGTACGAATGCCCATGAATTAGCGCTAAAAGAAGGAGCGGCTGTGTTAATTACAGGTGGTTTTGACACCGAGGAACGCGTCAAGAAGCTTGCGGATGAGAAAAAACTCCCGATCATTTCAACAAGCTATGATACGTTTACCGTAGCTGCAATGATCAACCGCGCTATTTATGACCAGCTGATTAAAAAAGAAATCGTCCTTGTCGAAGATATCTACACTTCATATGAGCAATCTCATTACCTTAAAACAACAGATTCCGTTCAAAACTGGCATGAATTAAATGAGGCAACCTCTCACAGCAGATATCCAGTAGTCGACGCCGGTAACCGGGTAGTAGGGATGGTCACGTCTAAAGATGTAATCGGAAAAGACAGAATTCTGGGTATTGATAAAGTGATGACAAAGAACCCTATGACCGTTCAGACAAAAACTTCCTTAGCAAATGCCGCTCACATGATGGTTTGGGAAGGTATTGAAATAATGCCTGTAGTTGATCAGCATCATAAGTTGCAGGGCCTGATTTCAAGACAGGATGTATTAAAAGCTCTCCAGCATATCCAGCGCCAGCCTCAGGTGGGTGAAACCATAGACGATCTGGTTAGCAAACAAGTAGAAGTTCTCGCCGAAGAGGGTAATGATATGCTGTTCCAGGTAGCTGTTACACCGCAAATGACCAATCAGCTTGGCAGCCTTTCTTACGGAGTATTTACTTCTCTAGTTACAGAAGCAAGCAGCAGATTGCTTCGCAAGTATAAAAAAGGTGATTTGGTAGTGGAAAATTTATCCGTTTATTTCATTAAACCGGTACAAATAGAAAGTGTTATTGAAATCAAACCACATATCATGGAAGTTGGTCGTAAATTCGCGAAGGTGGATGTGGAGCTTTACCATGAAAAAACATTGGTTGGAAAAGCTTTATTGATGGCTCAGCTAATCGATCGATAATAATAGAAATCTTTGTTATATTTTGAGGGATGGATGTAAATTAGACATAACATTAAAAAAAGGCAGTGCGAATATGCGCTGCCTTTTCGATCGATATCAGTTCGATACTGCTGCCTCTTGTTTTTGATATTCTTTTTTATAATGGCGTGAACTTTTAAAACCGGTATACATTTGCATCCCGCCTAGAATGAGAAATATGATCCCGATATATAGGGAAAGTTTTGTACCATAAAAAAGGTATTGGTTGATCCCGAAAAAGAATACGAAGCTGCCCAGACAGATACGTGCTTTTCCATTGAAATATAATTGTGTCAATCTGTCCCTGGTCCGGGTAATGTTCACTTTATAATAAATATATAGAACGAGTGATACCAGAATCAAGGTAGAAAATATCAACATGAAATCTACTCCCTAAAAATGTCTTAAATCAATACCATTGTAGCTTGTTTTAAAGATTTATGCTACCTGTTATTAAGTTTCTATGATTAAATAAGAAGTAACCATGCAAGGTAAGGAGAAATCATATGTGCAAAAAAGAAATCTTCCAGAAAATTAAAGAATACGAGAAAATCATTATCCACAGACATGTACGTCCTGACCCGGATGCTCTGGGGTCGACAGGTGGACTGAAAGAAATCATCCGCGCCAGTTTTCCAGACAAAGAAATTTTACTTGCCGGTGAGGAAGACCCATCCCTGAATTTTCTTATAAGGATGGATGAGATATCCGATGATGATTATAATCATGCGCTTGTCCTCGTATGCGATACCGCTAATGAAGCAAGAGTTGATGATCAACGCTATACAAAAGGAAAAGAAGTAATTAAGATTGACCATCATCCGAATGTAGACAAATACGGGGACATCCAGTGGGTTGACACGGATGCAAGCTCCACCAGTGAGTTGATTTATGAATTTTATCTTGAAATGAAAACGGAGGGGGCCAGGCTCACAGAGAAAGGGGCCCGCCTTTTGTATGCAGGTATTGTGGGGGATACGGGGCGCTTTCTCTTCCCTAGTACGACTCCGAAGACATTGAAATATGCCGCGGATTTAGTCGAATATTCGTTTGACCGTCCAAGTTTATATGATGGGATGTATACAACGAAGATGAATATTGTACGGCTGAAAGGATACATTTTGCAACATTTCACGGTTTCCTCTTCAGGGCTGAGTACAATTCGGATAACAAAAGAGATTATGGAGGAATACGGGGTTTCCGTCCTGGAAACAAGTCAATTGGTAGGCATACTTGGTGATGTGGAAGGGGTTCTTTCCTGGGCATTCTTCGTGGAAGAAGATGAGGTAATAAGGGTTCGGTTGCGTTCCAGAGGGCCTGTGATCAATGGGGTGGCGGCAAAATTTAATGGCGGTGGCCATCCAATGGCAGCAGGGGCATCAGCCCATTCCTGGAAAGAAACGGAAGCTATCGCCGCGGAACTGGAAAAGGTATGCCGCAAGCATAAGCTTGAAAACAGCTGAAACTTAATAAGAAACAAACAAAATAACCCTCCGTCCTGTATCTGTATCAGGTCCGTGAGGGTTCATTATTATTAATGCTTAGACTCGATCGGATCTACCGGAATGAACCAACAGCCGGTATCGGTACGATCGAAAAAGACATTAAGCTGGCGTCTGGCTACATCTCTTTTCATTAGACGGATGAGTTCATCAGTTTCTGCGTATGCGGTGTAACCGTTCATAAGCTGTGCAATCTTTTCTTCAACCAGACGGTGACGGTCCATAATCAACATATCACTCACCCCTTTGTATAGAATGCTATTTATCTAACTCTATTGTATAATGTTCAACAGATTTCTGCTACATTTTTCTGAAAATTTCATCATTTTGTCATAACTTCAATTTTGCTCATTAAGTATCAATAGAAATGCTTAATTCTAAGCTTAGCTGCCTGTAAATGATAAGCTGAACGACCTCTACCCGGTAGGTGAACTCATCAATTTGATACCGTTTATTCTCTACAGCTTTTATAAGGAAGTCACGGTTTTCGCCAACATCTTCTACATTTCTCCCTATGACATCCTCTAATTCCCCTTTGATTAGAGTTTCTAATTGATGTTTCGTCAGCCGATCCAATTGCAGTCGTTTATCGTTTGTAAAGGTGATTCCAATTTGTTTAATGGTGAATTGTTCCTGTTCTTCTTCGTGGGTGTTCAGTAATCCCTCATACGCAGATTCAAGCTCTGTCAGTTTTCCTCGCAGTCGAATGTTTTCCTCTACCCAATGTTCAAGCAAGCTCCCGTGTACATATAATAAAAGACCATAGGCAATAATGGCACCGACGACTACCCCGGCAAAAAAACGCTGCCAGCTTTCCCGTTTATAGTATGTCGGTATATGCATTATGTGATATCCTCTTGCAAAATCCATTGAAAAAATACCATTGCTGCTTTTACTCCCCCCATGGCTGCAACAATGACCATGATTTGTTTAAATAAATCAAAGGTCGATCCATCGAATATTCCTTTTTCAAACCGGGCAATCGTATCAAAAGTTCCTCCGATAGCTGCAACAATAGCCCATATCCTCAACCCTTTGGCAATCCGTACCATCGATGTATAAGGAGCTTCTCCTGTTATAAGACTACCCAGACTACCAAGAAAGGCCCCGCCTACCATGACCCCGAACGCTATGAAAAAAACATGAATCATGGAAACAATTAATCGTTCTTCCACTATCTTCATCCTCTCTTGCATGTACTTCCCGGCCTGTCTTTTTTATATACTTCTATTATATTTATGAATTTATCAGACAAGGTATGCGGTCTGGTTTCATTCCCCTTCATGTATCAGCTATAATTATAGTTAAGGAAGAAAGGTGATTGGAATGGCTTCGTTTACCCACTTGCAAGTACGTAGTGGTTATAGCTTAATGAAAAGCAGTATATCCATAAAAAAGTTAGTGGAAAGAACAAAACAGAGCGGCTTTAATTCATTGGCACTAACGGATGAGGGGGTCTTGCACGGGGCCTTGGAATTTTACCAGGCGTGTCACGAGGCGGACATCCATCCGGTTATTGGCATGTCAGTTGGATTGTTGGAAGGAGAAACCCTTTTTTCTGCCGTATTATTAGCAGAAAATCAGGAGGGATATAAAAATCTCCTAAAATTGAGCACATACATACAAGCTGGAGATAAACGTAGTTTGGAACTGGAGGAGTTACAGCCCTACACTACCGGCGTAATTTTTATCTTGCCTGCAGCAGGGTCCCCGTTAGCAGTCTATCTTGAGAAGGGTCAGGAACAGGCTGCCTATCACTTTTTCTCGGAATGGTCTTCGTTATTTGAAAGATCAAAGGCTTATATAGGGGTAGGAGACCATCAGCTGGAACAGGAAAGAAGGTTGCACAGAACCCTGAAGCCGTTTGTCGATCAGTATGGATTTTCTGCAGTCGCTTTGCAGGATGTCCGATATCTGCAAGAAGAAGATGCGCAGGCATATGACTGCTTAACAGCAATCAGGGAAGGGCGGCGCTGGTCATCTGACGCTATGGATAGCTCAAACAAAAATCATCATCTGAGAACTCCTGATGAAATGGAAGAGTTGTTCTCTGACTGGTGGCCAGAAATTCTTACATCATCCAATCAGATTGCTGATCAATGTAATGTGACACTGTCGTTGGAAGAAAAAAGAATCCCCAGTTTTCCTGTCCCTGAGGGAAAATCTTCCGATGAATACCTAAAGGAATTATGCATGAAGGCATTAGAAAAAATGGAAGAAACGGAAAGAAAGCAGGCAAAGGAACGCCTTGAATATGAATGGGGAGTAATCGCTTCTATGAATTTTAGTGATTATTTCCTGATTGTTTGGGACTTTGTTGCCTATGCAAAGAGGAATAATATCAAAGTAGGACCAGGGCGGGGGTCTGCTGCTGGATCGCTAGTCGCCTATCTGCTTGGTATCACGGAAGTCAATCCGATCCAATACGATTTATTGTTTGAACGATTTCTAAATCCTGAGCGGGTGACAATGCCTGATATTGATATTGACTTCTCTGACCATCGGAGGGATGAGGTGATCCAGTATGTCACCAACAAATACGGGGCAGATCGTGTAGCTCAGATTATCACTTTCGGTACATTTGCAGCCAGAAGTTTGTTAAGGGAACTTTTTAAAACCATAGGTATCGATCAACAGGATGCTGCTTTTATACTTAAAGAGTTTTCTGCTAGCAGTAACAGAACAATTGTAGGAACTGTAAAGCAATCCGAAGAGCTGGCAGCCTATATCCGCCAGTCTCGGAAGTTACAATTATTGTTTAAAATTGCCGCCAAACTGGAAGGTCTGCCAAGACATACTTCTACGCACGCAGCCGGTGTAGTCATCAGTGATGTTCCGCTCACCCAGGATGTACCGTTGATGGCTGGGCATGAAGGTGTCCCCCTCACGCAATTTGCCATGGGAGATTTGGAAACAATCGGTTTGCTTAAAATGGACTTTCTTGGTTTACGGAATTTAACGCTGCTCGAGAGAATTGAAGCAAATATTATACGTTCCGGCAATCCGGAATTTTCGCTTGATTCTGTACCTTTTGAAGACATGGAAACCTACCAATTATTACGTGACGGGCGTACGAATGGAATATTTCAATTGGAATCTCAGGGAATGAAAAATGTTTTACAACGACTAAAGCCCAATCGGTTTGAAGATGTGGTAGCGGTCAATGCGTTATACCGGCCAGGTCCGATGGAATATATCCCGGTTTATATCGCCAGGAAACATGGAGAAACTTCGGTAGCCTATCCCCATCCGGATGTAAAACCAATATTAGAAAAAACATTCGGTGTGCTGGTCTATCAAGAGCAAATCATGCAGGTAGCCAACCAAATCGCAGGCTTCAGCCTGGGGCAGGCCGATATTTTAAGAAGAGCAGTCAGTAAAAAGAAGCAAGATTTGATAGAAGAGCAGTATAAAGCCTTTATCGAGGGTGCCAGGCGGCAAGGCTATCAGAAAAGTGTAGCAGAAGAAATATATCATTGGATTGTTAAGTTTTCGAACTATGGCTTTAACCGAAGCCATGCGGTAGCGTATAGTATGATTTCCTATCAGCTCGCTTATTTGAAAGCTCATTATCCAGCTTTCTTTCTAGCAGAGCTGATGAACGCTAATGCAGGTAACCATGAAAAGCTTGCCTCCTACATCCGGGAAGCGAAAGAAGCAGGTATTCAGGTTTTTTCTCCTTCTATCAATCATAGCAATATGGTTTTTCGAGTGAAAAAAGGAAATATCCAAATGGGACTGCTTTCCATAAAAGGCGTAGGAATGCAGGCGGTACAAGAAATTCTGGAAACAAGAAAGCAAGGTACATTCAAAAATATCTTTGATTTTTGTTTAAGGGTTCCTTTAAAGGCAGTAAACAGACAAGTGATCGAATCGCTTATTTTGGCAGGTGCATTTGATGAAACATACAATAGCCGGGCAGGCCTCCTTGCCAGCGTCGATCATGCCATAGAACAGGGGGAACTTTTTAAGGAGTTTGATGATCAGCCATCCTTTTTTCAGGATGAATTGACTTTGGACGTCAATTATGTTCAAACAGAGCCGTTTTCACAAATGAAACAATTATCCATGGAAAAAGAGGTGCTCGGCACCTACATGTCGAGGCATCCCTTAGAAACTTACCGTCAGAAGCTTCGTACCAACGGCTTTATCGCCTTAAGGCAAATGGATGCCGTCAAGCAGAAGAAACGATTAAAAGCTTGTGGTGTAGTCGAACATATTAAGCAAATCAGGACCAAGCGCGGAGACCCGATGGCTTTCATGACTATCAGTGATGAACAAGGAGAAGCAGAAACCGTGGTTTTTCCTGAGCTATACAGAAAGGTTAGACCGTGGCTTCAGGAAGAAATGTTAATCTGTTTTGAGGGGAATATTGAGGATCGGAACAATCAGCTTCAATGGCTGTTGTCTGATATCCAGCCATTTTCAGAAGATATTCTGGAAGCGGACACAGAGACTCCTAAAAAACTATTCATCAAACTTTCAGAACAGGAAGAGATTGATGCTTTGCAGGCGATTCGGCAAATAGCTGAACATTTTCCAGGTAATACGCCTGTCATTGTCCATCATGCCAAAAAGGGAAAAACCTACCAGCTCTCCAGCGAGTATTACGTAAAACTGACAAGAGAATCCCTGGCAGCGCTGCATGATTATTTCGGGAAAGACTCAGTCGTTCCAGCATCTACTAAATAAAAAGGGATGGGCTTAGCGGACCAAAAATGGTCTGTTAAGCTCTTTCTATTATAAAGGTTCACTTAACTTGTTTTCAAAAGACTTATTCAACAAAAGGACCGAAAAGTCGAAGACTTGATTGCGAGATATCTACGGTTCTATACCATAAAAGTGTCAGGGGCGGCTGGAAAGCGAATCGTTTCACAGCCCATCCCTTACCTTTCGGTAACGGACCCAACTATCTCGAAACTGAGTCTTCCATAAAAGGGAGCTTTACTTGAAAATCAAATGAGATTTAACAGATCCGGGTAGATGGTGGATGTCGCTTTACACCTATATATCATCTGTTATAATTAAGGAGTCTAATAATGGTGGTCTGACCACTTGAAGCATTTATGTCATTCATTATCTACTGTTTATAAAGGAGCGGTTATAAGTGTCAAACTTAAGAGATGAAGCTTTACATATCCATCGTGTCAATAAAGGAAAATTAGCCACGCATTCAAAGGTACCAATAAAGAATGCTAAAGATCTCAGCCTCGCTTATTCCCCAGGGGTGGCAGAGCCATGCAAAGAGATCTATGACCATAAAGAATCGGTTTATGATTATACGATGAAAGGGAACATGGTAGCTGTTGTCAGTGACGGTTCAGCCGTGCTTGGATTAGGTAATATCGGCCCTGAAGCTTCCTTGCCTGTTATGGAAGGAAAAGCTGCATTGTTCAAAAGCTTTGCTGGGGTTGATGCTTTTCCAATCTGTCTCGACACGCATCAAGTGGATGAAATTGTAAACACAGTCAAACTGATGGAGCCTACCTTCGGTGGAGTGAATCTTGAGGATATCGCTGCTCCAAATTGTTTCCTTATTGAAGAAAAACTGAAAAAAGAAACGAATATTCCTATTTTCCATGACGACCAGCATGGTACTGCAATCGTTACAGTAGCAGGTTTGATGAATGCTTTGAAAATCGTAGGAAAATCGTTTTCTGATATCAAAGTAGTTGCTAATGGTGCCGGTGCCGCTGGAATTGCTATCATTAAACTCCTTTACCATTTCGGTGTCCGGGATATCATCATGTGTGATTCGAAAGGCGCCATTTTTGAAGGCAGAAATTATGGAATGAATGATGTGAAAGATGAAATAGCTAAAATTACGAATAAAGATAAACAAGAGGGTTCATTGGAAGAAATCATGACAGATGCAGATGTATTCGTCGGCGTTTCTGTTGGTGGATTATTATCGAAAGCAATGGTGGAGTCCATGAATGACGATCCAATAATTTTTGCTATGGCTAACCCAGATCCGGAAATCATGCCGGAAGATGCAAAGGCTGCAGGAGCTCGAGTGATTGGTACAGGGAGATCGGATTTCCCTAACCAGGTAAACAACGTTCTTGCCTTCCCGGGAATTTTCCGTGGCGCTTTGGATGTGCGGGCTACTCGTATCAATGAAAAGATGAAGATTGCGGCAGCGGAGGCAATTGCTTCCCTTGTTACAGCTGACGAATTAAACGCGGATTATGTAATCCCTGCACCATTTGATGCACGTGTAGCACCAGCTGTAGCTGCTGCAGTAGCTAAAGCCGCGATGGAGTCAGGGGTAGCACGTATGCATGTAGATCCGGAACAAGTAGCTGAAAAAACAAGACAACTTACTATGATTGATGAAGATTAATGAAGGGAAGAGAGAAAGCATCCATGTCTTTCTCTCTCCATTACATAACGGAAAATATTTCTCTCTTTTGGGAAGAATAAGTCAGGTGTTGGTATAAAGGAGTGGCTTTCCCGTGTCTGGGTCGCAAAAAGTAAAAGTATATGAAGAGGTATTGCAGCAAGTTAAAGCATATATTGAAGAACATCACCTTAGCCCAGGAGATAAACTCCCCTCTGAACGTGAACTTAGCGAGTTGCTGAATGTCGGCCGTTCGTCAATCAGGGAAGCATTCCGCGCCTTGGAGCTGCTGGGTCTGATTGAAACAAGAAGGGGTGAAGGTACCTTCATGCGTACTTACCGTCCATATCATATGGTGGAATTGCTCTCGACTTTTATCTTGCATGAGGCAAGGACGAAAAAAGAACTGGCGGCTGCAAAAATGATGCTCGAACTCGAAGTAATTAATAAGATTCTTCCGTTGCTGACGGAAGTACATGTAGAGCACCTGACAAATTTGGTGAAAGGTACCACTTCTGAGAAGGAAGCTCATACACTTCATCATTCATTTTTTCAATATCTATTTGAAATATCAGGGAATGAACTGCTTAATCGAATGTGGCAGTTGATTGACGGGTTCGCCAATACTGTCCATGATTTTTCCTTTTCGACTTCCTTTTATGAAAAAGTGTTGGAGGAAATGGAAAGAGGCAAATTGAATAATTTGAGAAGCTGGTATGAAAAAGAGCTCAATTTGTCGAATTAATATTGACATAGAACGACAATCTTTTTGAAAGATTTTCGCTACATTGAAGAGAAGAAGTTTTGTCCCGAAGGAGGAATAACCTTGCTTAGAGATATATTCAACAAGAAACGTAAATACGCCTCTCTTCCCAACCAGGAGGGGAAGCAGGATGTACCAGAAGGTTTAATGCAGAAATGTCCAGGGTGTAATAAAATATATTATCGCAAAGAATTGGAAAGAAACCTGAATGTTTGTCCCCATTGTGATTATCATCATCAGCAAAATGCCTATGAAAGGCTTGAGAGTCTTTTAGAGAAGGATTCCTTCGAAGAGTGGGACAGGTATATGGTGTCCACCAATCCATTGGGATTTCCGGAGTATGAGGAGAAGCTCGAGAAGGACCGGAAAAAATCTGGATTGAATGAAGCCGTAATTACCGGAAAAGGAAAGATAAGAGGATATGAAACGGCTATTGCTGTTATGGATGCCCGCTTCCGAATGGGAAGTATGGGAGCGGTAGTAGGGGAGAAGATAGCTAACGCAATTGAACAAGCGAGAAAAGAAAAAATCCCTTTTATTATTTTTACAGCTTCCGGGGGAGCCAGAATGCAGGAAGGGGTCATCAGTTTAATGCAGATGACCAAGACATCCGTGGCCATCCAACGTCTTCATGCGGAGGGTGGATTGATGATCTCTGTCATGACGCATCCGACTACAGGAGGCGTTTCCGCCAGTTTTGCCTCGCTTGGAGATTTTAACTTTGCAGAACCCGGTGCTTTGATTGGGTTTGCTGGAAGGCGAATCATTGAACAGACTATCCGCGAAAAGCTGCCGGAAGATTTTCAAACAGCAGAGTTTTTATTAAAGCATGGTCAGTTAGATGATGTTGTTCATCGTCACGACTTGAAAAATAAACTGGAAACGATCCTCAGCATTCATCAACCGGGAGGTGAGTTGTCGTGAAGCAGGTACTGGATTTTGAAAAACCGGTTATAGAACTTAGAGGAAAAATTGAAGAATTGAAAAAACTCACGCAGGAAAGTGAAATGGATTTAAGTGAGGAAATTGAAACGCTGGAACAGCGGCTTGAAAAGTTAGAAGAAGATGTTTATGATCGCCTGACTCCATGGAATCGAGTTCAAATGGCCCGTCATCCAGAGCGGCCTACGACACTTGATTACATTCATTCCATATTTACGGATTTTATGGAATTGCACGGCGACCGGTTATATGGGGATGATGAGGCAATTGTTGCCGGAATTGCTAAGTATAAAAATCAGCCTGTCACGGTCATTGGCCATCAGCGAGGGAAGGACACAAAAGAGAACCTTCGACGCAATTTTGGTATGCCTCATCCGGAAGGATACCGGAAAGCTTTACGGTTAATGAAACAGGCGGATAAGTTCAACCGTCCTATTGTTTGTTTTATTGATACGAAAGGCGCTTACCCTGGAAAGGCTGCCGAGGAGCGAGGGCAAAGCGAGGCGATTGCTCGAAACTTGATGGAAATGGCAGGGTTAACCGTTCCTGTGGTATGTATTGTTATTGGAGAAGGAGGGAGTGGAGGTGCTCTAGCATTAGGTGTAGGGGATCATATCCATATGCTGGAAAATTCTACTTACTCAGTTATTTCCCCTGAAGGAGCAGCTGCTTTGTTATGGAAGGATTCAAACCTCGCTCAAAATGCTGCAGAAACCATGAAAATTACTTCTTATGACCTTAAGGAGCTCGGCATCGTCGATAAGGTCATTCCTGAAATTCGTGGTGGTGCTCACCGGGATATTAAAGGACAGGCAAAGAAAATCGATCAGGTACTGCAGGAATCTCTTGAAGGCCTGAAATCACTCAGCAAAGAAGAATTATTGGAAACACGATGGGAAAAATATAAGAAAATTGGAGATTATACAACTCTTCCATTATAATAGAACTAGTCTGAGGGACAGGGGAAAGTCGCACATTTGTGCGACTTTTCGTATCTTATCAGGAAGGGAGCGCTTTCATGCCATATCCCTGAATCTTCCTGTTCCTCTTATTTGCCAAGGGTTTGTGCATGACGTATAATTTTGTTCGCAAATAATGAAGCTTGATTGTTATAACTGCCTAAACATGAAAATGTCACAGAAACGATGTTGCTATTCAATACGTTTAGATTTATCTTGAGATGGGGACAAAAGAAGCAGTGGAACCTATAAAATGAGGTGATTGGTTATGAAAAAAATAGGAGTATTGACAAGTGGCGGAGACGCCCCAGGCATGAACGCCGCCATCCGCGCGGTAGTAAGAAAAGCTATCTATCATGATCTAGAAGTGTACGGTATTAAATATGGTTATCAGGGTTTGATTGATGGAAATATAGAAAAAATGGAGCTTGGGTCCGTCGGCGATATTATCCAGCGTGGTGGAACGAAGCTTTATTCTGCCCGTTGTGAAGAGTTTAAAACGGAAGCAGGACAGGAGAAAGGTATTGAGCAGTTGAAAAAACATGGCATCGATGGTCTCGTTGTCATTGGAGGAGACGGTTCTTTTAGAGGAGCTAAGAAACTGACAGAAAAAGGGTACCCATGTATAGGGGTTCCAGGTACTATCGATAATGATATACCAGGTACCGACTTTACTATTGGTTTTGATACAGCGTTGAACACGATTATTGAGGCCATTGATAAAATCAGAGATACAGCTACCTCCCACGAGCGTACATACGTGGTTGAGGTGATGGGACGAGATGCAGGTGACTTGGCATTATGGGCAGGTCTTGCTGACGGAGCTGAAACGATAATGGTACCTGAACGTAATGAAGACTTTGATGACGTGGTGCAACGTTTGAAACGTGGTCACGATCGCGGGAAAAAGCATAGTATCATTATAGTCGCTGAAGGAGTTGGCAGTGGCTTTGACTTTGGCCAGCGGATTAAAGAAGCAACAGACCTTGAGACACGTGTTACCGTTCTAGGTCACACACAACGTGGAGGTTCACCAACAGCTGCTGATCGGGTGTTGGCGAGCAGATTAGGTGCGAAAGCTGTAGATATTCTGCTTGCTGGCAAAGCCGGCCGCATGGTGGGTATCCAAAATAACGAACTGGTCGACCATGATATCCTGGAAGTATTGGACCAGGGACATATGCTAGATATGGATATGTACAAGCTTTCCCAGGAGCTGTCTATCTAAGCAGAAAATAGGTCTGTCAGTTTTTCAGTTTTATAAAATGCAGCTTGAAATAAGGAGGAAAAACATGATTAGAAAGACTAAAATCGTATCGACGATTGGTCCGGCATCCGAGCAGGTTGAAACGCTGACCAAGTTAATTGAAGCAGGTTTGAATGTAGCACGTCTTAACTTTTCCCACGGGGACTATGAGGAGCATGGTCAGCGGATCAAAAATATCCGGGAAGCTGCCAGTAAAGCTGGCAAGAATATTGCTATTTTGCTGGATACTAAAGGGCCGGAAATCCGTACAGGTGTAATGAAGGATGGAGGTGTCAAGCTGGAGCAAGGGTCCACCCTTTATGTAAGCATGGAGGAAGTGGAAGGAACAAGTGAACGTATTTCTGTCACGTATCCAGGACTTATCAATGACGTCCATCCAGGCTCTAAAATCCTCCTGGATGATGGTTTAATCGAATTGCAAGTAGAAGAAATCAATACAGAGAACAAGGATATCAAGACGACCGTACTTAATTCTGGGCTGTTGAAAACTAAAAAGGGTGTAAACGTACCGAATGTAAGTGTGAATCTGCCTGGTATTACAGATAAAGATGCCCAGGATATTGAATTCGGCATTGAACAGAATGTGGATTTCATCGCTGCATCTTTTGTTCGCCGTGCATCCGATGTACTGGAGATTCGAGAACTGCTCGAGAAACATGATGCCACTCACATTCAAATTATACCTAAGATTGAAAATCAAGAAGGTGTAGACAATATTGATGAAATCCTTGCGGCAAGTGATGGTCTGATGGTTGCTCGTGGGGATCTTGGCGTAGAGATTCCTGCTGAAGATGTACCCTTGGTTCAAAAGAAACTGATACGTAAGTGCAATCAAGTTGGCAAGCCGGTCATTACAGCAACACAAATGCTGGATTCAATGGAACGTAATCCCCGTCCAACACGGGCAGAGGCTTCTGATGTCGCCAATGCTATCTTCGATGGCACGGATGCCATCATGCTTTCAGGAGAAACGGCCGCTGGTAATTATCCAGTGGAAGCTGTACAAACAATGAACAACATTGCAAAGAAAACGGAGACCGGCTTAGACTATAAAGCGATTCTACAAGAACGCTCCAAAACAAGCGATATGACTATTACGGACGCGATCAGTCAATCGGTCACACATACCGCTATCAATTTATCTGTGAACGCGGTAGTAGCACCAACAGAAAGTGGTCATACAGCACGGATGATTTCAAAGTATCGTCCAAAGGCACCGATTGTAGCAATCACTTCTAATGAGCGTGTACTTCGCCAACTTTCCTTGGTATGGGGAGTTCATGGAGTGTTAGGTAAGCGAGCTGCAACGACGGATGATATGCTAGGTGAAGCAATTGACCGAGGCCTTGCTTCCGGCGTAGTTAATCGTGGGGACCGTGTAATCATTACTGCTGGTGTTCCTGTTGGTGAAAGCGGGACAACCAACTTAATGAAGGTCCATGTTATTGGTGATGTACTGGCAAAAGGACAGGGAATTGGTCAAAGTACTGCATATGGCAGGGCGGTAATCGCGAAAAGTGCTCAGGAAGCGATAGATAAAGTGGAAGATGGAGATATTCTGGTAACATATGGAACTGATAAGGATATGATGCCGGCAATTGAGAAAGCTGGCGGCATCATTACCCAGGAAGGCGGATTGACCTCCCATGCGGCAGTAGTGGGGTTGAGCCTCGGCATTCCAGTGATCGTAGGCGTTGAAGAAGCGTTTGATTTGATCAATGACAAAGATGAACTGACGATTGATAGTGCTCGTGGGGATATATACAGCGGCCATGCCGGAGTACTATAATTAATAGGGAAGGATGATATCATAAGACGGTATCATCCTTTTCTTTTTGGGTTGTCCCCCATCTATCGTATAATAGAAGAGAAGACGGAAAAGGAAAGGATCATGCCAATGTTTCGTTGGTTATTATTATTTATATTGGTAGTACCTGCTCTGGAAATTGGTTTACTTGTCTGGGCTGGTAATTGGATTGGACCATTATGGGTGGTCTTATTGATCATTCTTACTGGAATAGTTGGTGCATGGCTTGCTAAACAACAGGGCTTAGAAACCATATACAACTTCAGACAATCGGTAGCAAGCGGTCGTGTACCCCAGGATGCACTTTTGGATGGGGCATGTATTTTAGTCGGCGGTGCGGTGCTCCTGACTCCGGGCTTCATCACAGATGCAATCGGTTTTCTTTTACTCCTGCCACCTACGCGAGCCCCAATTAAGCGTTTAATACGTAAATGGACAAGAAAAATGATGGATCGTGGAACGATCACTATATATCCGAAGTGATTAAAAAAGATAGAACCAATTATATAGGTGCCAAACATAAAGGAGCTCTCTTTACTACTGTTCCTGTATATAAGCTGTTCCCTAAGTCTTTATCGGGCTTTAGAGGGACAGCTTTTTTTGCTCATTAACTACTCATGTACGACACGAACTTTTATACACGGAATAAAATTACATTGTATTTTTTGGTTCGTTGATGAATCTCCAAATTTCGTAAAAAACACCGGCCTGATACAAAGTGTTCAATATGACAAGCGCGACCGGACCAATAATCAAGCCTAAAAAACCGAATAATTGAAATCCGATAAATAAAGAGATGAGAGTAGCTAATGGATCAAGTCCGATATTAGTGGATAGTAATTTCGGTTCCAGCATTTGACGCTGAATAATTACTAACATATAAAGAATCGCGAGACCGACAGTAAGAGAATAATTACCAATCAGGAACATGTAAATAATCCAAGGAATGAAGATCATACCACTCCCCACATATGGCATCAGATCGATCGCTCCTGTAATCACCGCAATTGTCACGGCGTGGTCAACTCGCAAGATAAGTAAACCGCAAAGAACTGTACCTGCAGTAATCGAAGTCAGGATTGCCTGAGCTTTCATAAAACCTGCCAACGCCTGCTTTAACCCCTTTAGGACTGTAGCAAAAGAAGTAACTACCTTAGATGGAATAATAGAAGTAATCCTATATGAGATCTTATCCCAGTCTTTGCTGATAAAAAAAGTTCCTAGAAACGAAAATATTAAAACGGTGAAATAATTGGGAAGCTCTTTAATAATCATTGGAATACTCTGAAGCAAAGATTGGATGATTGCAGCTCCCTGCTGTGCCATCTTTTCCCCAATTTGTTGCAAGTTTCCGATGACCGCCTCCTGCTGGGAAGGTTCCAGACTACTAATAATGGTCAGGATGCGCTGGTATATCGGGAGGATGGTAGATGTTATAAAATCCTGGATATAGGTAACAAGTGATTGGAAGTGTTGTGGCACCACTGATGCCAGATAAGCGGTACCATTAGTGATTTCAACAACTAATAAAATTAAAACCCCGATACATAATCCCAGGAATATTAATATTAAAAAAATTACAGCAATACCCCTGGGAAAATTAAGTCTTTCTTCTAGAAAGTTAACTGCAGGATTGATGAATAAAGCAATGAGAAATGCGAAAAAGAAAGGGTAGGCATATTGGAATGCATAATAAGTGAGTATCAAAGCACCAGTAAGAGTTAACAAAACCACAAAAAAACGAAAAATTTTATTAATCAGGAATGTTTCCATATTTGTATCCTCTCTTTGCAATAGGTTGTATAAACAAAGATTTTGGCTTGTCTATTACCATACCTATTCTTTAATGTGATAGGATATAATAAGAGTCTTACTGATTATCTGGAAAAATGGAGGCTATCACTGGTTCAGTCCATCCACGATTTTCTTAATGATACTCCTTTTCCCCGATTACATAGGTATAGACCAGTCGATTATGATAGCGGTCATCATTGTGTTAGAAGTAAAGTGAATTTCTTGAAATTGTATGAAGATTCAGTATGATACATAGATAATCATGTTGGATAAAGTGAAATCATCCCCAATATTTACCGATTTAAATACAAAAAATGATAAAATCTATTCAAATTAACCGGTTTCAATTCACATATTTTTTAGAATGTTTTATAATTATAGTGGGGATGATTTCCTATTCAGATTAACAGCTTGTTGGTAAAGCGTTTTCTTTAATAAATGTATATTTAGAAAGCGTCATCAAAAATAAAGGAGAGAATGGGTATGACAGCAACTAAAGGTCTTGAAGGTATTATTGCAACGCAATCATCAATTAGTTCCATCATCGATGATCAACTGACATATGTCGGATATGACATCGATGATTTAGCCGAGAATTCCAGTTTTGAGGAAGTCATTTATTTATTATGGAATCAAAAGTTACCTAATGAACAAGAACTTAAATCTTTAAAAGAAGATCTAGCTTCCAATATGGAACTTCCACAAGAAGTCATTGATCATCTGAAGTCTTATGATCTCTCAACCGTACATCCAATGGCAGCTCTTCGTACGGCAGTATCCATGCTCGGTCTTTATGACTCTGAGGCTGACGTAATGGAAGAAGAAGCAAATAAGCGTAAAGCTGTACGCCTGCAGGCGAAAATTCCTGCAATCGTAACCGCCTTCGCTCGTCTTCGAAAAGGACAAGAGCCGATCAGTCCGAAAAAAGAATTTAGTTTTGCAACTAATTTCCTTTACATGCTGAATGGAAAAGAGCCGGAGGATATCGAAGTTGAGGCCTTCAACAAGGCGCTTGTCCTTCATGCTGACCACGAATTGAATGCATCGACATTTACAGCACGAGTCTGCGTCGCGACATTATCTGATGTCTACTCAGGTGTAACTGCGGCAATCGGCGCATTAAAAGGACCACTTCATGGTGGTGCGAATGAGCGGGTTATGAAAATGCTTACTGAAATCGGAGAAATAGACAATGCTATTCCTTACATTAAGGAAAAGCTCGAAAATAAAGAAAAGATCATGGGAATGGGACACCGGGTCTATCGTAAAGGTGATCCGCGTGCTAAATTCCTGAAAGAAATGTCCAAAGAGCTGACAAAGCTGACAGGCCATTCCAAGTACTATGAAATGTCTATTAAGATTGAAGACTTTATTAAAGAAGAAAAAGGACTGCCGGCAAATGTCGATTTCTATTCCGCGTCCGTATACCACAGCCTGGGAGTGGATCATGATTTATTTACACCGATCTTTGCTGTCAGCCGTGTTTCTGGATGGTTAGCACATATCCTTGAACAATATGATAATAATCGTCTGATTCGCCCACGTGCGGAATATGTGGGACCAAAAGGGCAGGCATATAAAGCTATTGAACAACGCTAAGGCCCTTGAAGCGTTCAATTAAAAGAGATTCAAGTTAATGAAAGGGATATTGCTCCATAGTAATTATCCGCTAAATCCTTTTTATTCATGTTTATTTATCGTATGATAATGAATGTAATCCACATACCAACAACACATTAGGAGGTAATGAGATTGACACAAGCTGAAAAAATTACAGTAGAAAATGGAGTACTAAACGTACCTGATCGTCCGGTAATCCCGTTCATCGAAGGTGACGGAATCGGACCGGATATTTGGGCAGCTGCGAGCCGAGTAATTGAAGCAGCGGT
Organism: Thalassobacillus devorans; assembly: GCF_011761345.1. Taxonomy (GTDB): domain Bacteria; phylum Bacillota; class Bacilli; order Bacillales; family Halobacillaceae; genus Thalassobacillus; species Thalassobacillus devorans. The sequence continues at coordinate 329,378 of NZ_JAASRY010000004.1, read as the reverse complement.
TGATAAAGCCTATAACGGTGAAAAGAGTATCGAATGGAAGGAAGTTCTTGCTGGTCAGAAAGCGTATGACAACACTGGCGAGTGGCTCCCGTCTGAAACATTGGATACAATCCGTGACTATAAAATTGCAATTAAAGGACCATTGACTACACCAATTGGTGGCGGTATTCGTTCCTTGAACGTAGCTTTGCGTCAGGAACTTGACTTATTCACATGTCTTCGCCCAGTACGTTGGTTCACTGGTGTGCCGTCTCCTGTTAAACATCCGGAAGATACAGACATGGTTATTTTCCGTGAGAATACAGAAGACATTTATGCTGGTATTGAATGGCAGAAAGGTACACCAGAAGCGAAGAAAGTCATTGACTTCCTTCAAAATGAAATGGGTGTACATAATATCCGTTTCCCAGAAACTTCTGGTATTGGTGTTAAACCTGTGTCGGAAGAGGGAACAAAACGGATCGTCCGTGCAGCTATCGAGTATGCATTGAACGAAGGTCGTAAAAATGTCACATTAGTACACAAAGGCAATATTATGAAATTTACCGAAGGTGCATTTAAAGCCTGGGGATATGAGGTTGCAGAAGAGGAATTCGGTGACAAAGTATTCACATGGCGCCAGTACGATGAAATCGTAGAAAAAGACGGTAAAGACGCAGCTAACAAAGCTCAGGACGAAGCGGAACAAGCTGGTAAAATCATTGTGAAGGATGCCATTGCTGACATCTTCCTGCAACAAATCCTGACTCGTCCAAAAGAATTTGATGTAGTAGCTACTATGAACTTGAATGGAGATTACATTTCTGATGCCCTTGCAGCTCAAGTGGGTGGGATCGGTATTGCTCCAGGTGCGAACATCAACCAGGAAACTGGACACGCTATCTTTGAAGCAACTCACGGTACTGCACCTAAATATGCTGGTCAAGACAAAGTAAACCCTTCATCTGTCATACTCTCTGGTGTATTGATGCTTGAACACCTGGAGTGGAGAGAAGCAGCTAACCTGATTACCAAATCGATGGATAAAACTATTGGTAATAAAACCGTAACGTATGATTTCGCACGCATGATGGAAGGCGCTACGGAAGTGAAGACGTCTGAATTCGGTGATGCTTTAATCAAAAACATGGACTAATCCACAGGACAGGGAAGGGGATTAAAATGGGAATCACACGTAAAAAGATTTCAGTAATCGGTGGAGGTTTTACTGGTGCTACCACAGCACTAATGCTGGCTCAGAAGGAACTTGGAGATGTAGTTTTGGTAGATATACCTGATATGGAAGACCCAACAAAAGGGAAAGCTTTGGATATGCTTGAAGCAAGCCCGGTGCAAGGTTTTGATTCCAATATCATCGGTACTGCCAGCTATGAGGATACGAAGGAATCTGATCTGGTGATTATTACTGCCGGAATCGCTCGTAAGCCTGGTATGAGCCGGGACGACCTCGTAAGCACCAACTCAAAAATCATGAAGAGTGTTACGAAAGAAATCGTTAAGTACTCACCTGACTGCCTGATTGTTGTATTGACAAACCCGGTCGATGCAATGACTTACTCTGTATTTCAGGAAGCAGGCTTCCCTAAAAACCGCGTCATCGGTCAATCCGGTGTGCTTGATACGGCGCGATTCCGTACGTTTGTAGCACAAGAATTGAACTTGTCTGTTAAAGATATTACCGGATTTGTTCTAGGTGGTCATGGGGATGATATGGTTCCATTAATCCGCTACTCTTTCGCAGGTGGTATCCCACTTGAGAAGCTCATCTCAAAAGATCGCCTGGATGCAATTGTAGAGCGCACCCGTAAAGGTGGCGGTGAAATCGTCAACCTTCTTGGGAACGGAAGTGCCTATTATGCTCCAGCCGCATCATTAGTCCAAATGGCAGAAGCTATTTTGAAGGATCAACGTCGTGTCATACCATCCATTGCCTACCTGGAAGGCGAGTATGGCTATGATGGCATTTACCTGGGTGTACCAACCATTCTAGGTGGAAATGGTATCGAAGAAATAATCGAACTTGAGTTGACAGATGAAGAAAAAGAGCAATTAGATAAGTCTGCAGAGTCTGTTAAAAAGGTTCTTACCATTTTACAATAAAGGTGATTGAATAATGGGGATTCGGGGTGTACCTCGAATCCCTTTTATTACAATGAAAGAAAGCGTTTACATTAAAGGGGGCGATGTAATGATAGGTAGAAAACGCAAACTTGGCAAAAAAATTAATGAATTGAAGGTTGGCGACCATTATACAACGGAAAAAACGATAGAAGATCGGGACTTGTTAATGTATTTAGGACTGTCTGATGATGCAAACCCGCTTTATATCCAGCACGATTATGCATCGCAAACACCGTTCAAACGACCGGTAGCTCCGACGGTGATGCTGCAGGGAATGATTTCTTCTCTGATTTCCATGCAATTGCCAGGTCCAGGAAGTCACATTTTGCGGCAGGAGATGGATTTTCCCAAGCCTGTTTATCATTATGCAGATCTCTCTTTCCGATTAGAAGTTGTGGAAAAGGATACTGCCAAGCATTCTGTAACTTTATCAATCCTAGTGAAAGATTCGGATGATCATGAGGTGATTAAAGGAGTAGCAGTAGTTTCTCCTCCTTATGAACCGGAATCCATGACTGCCAAATCTTTAGAGAATTTTTATTGATATAGACAGATGATATAGTTGAAAATGTCAGGAACGCTGTTATAAAGCCTTCCTGACATTTTTAATGGATCGGAAGAATAGGATTAAAGCCATAGGGAAGACTTTTACGAAGCGAGAGTAGCAGCCACCTATCAATTTCACCTATGTTCAAACGCAGATGTTCATTGTATGATTAAGATAGTTTCTTCGAGAGGTGATTAAAATGGCAGAAAAGATATTAATTGTAGATGATGAAGAATCTATTGTGACATTGTTGAAGTACAATATTGACCAGGCGGGTTATGATACGGATGTAGCCTATGATGGTTCTGAAGCCTTACATAAAGCAGAAGAGAATGATTATGACTTGATTGTTTTGGACATTATGCTGCCAGAGTTGGATGGAATGGACGTGTGCAAACAACTCCGCATTAATAAGATGGATACCCCTATTCTTATGCTGACAGCCAAAGATGATGAATTCGACAAAGTCCTTGGACTGGAACTTGGAGCGGATGATTATTTGACGAAACCTTTTAGCCCACGGGAAGTGGTAGCAAGAATAAAAGCAATTTTAAGAAGGGCCAACCGTACGGTTCAGGAAGAGAAGAAAGATGTAATCGAGATAGCCAACCTGGTCATTTATCCGCAACAATACGAAGCTACTATCCACGGAAAGCAATTGATTTTTACACCGAAAGAGTTTGAATTACTATTATATCTTGCTAAGCATAAAGGAAAAGTCTTAGCACGAGATCAATTGTTGAGCGCTGTTTGGAATTATGATTTTGTGGGGGACACGAGAATCGTGGATGTTCATGTCAGCCACTTACGGGAGAAAATTGAACCGGATACTAAGAAACCGGTCTACATTAAAACCATACGTGGGTTAGGCTATAAAATGGAGGAGCCTAAATAAATGAGAGCGTATGCTCGACCATTAATCACTTATACGCTTCTTGCTTTCCTCATTATGCTTGGTTTAGGAGTTATATTAGCTCAGCTTACCCATAGTTATTTCGTCACTTTATTTGAGGAACGTATCCAGAATGAAAGTGATTATTATGCCGGGGCATTTGAACGCTATGTCGATAATGATCATTATGACATAGAAGGTCTGGAAAAATTCAGTCAGGAAATTAATTCTGCTTTTATTTTTATCGATGAAGATAAACAACTTCAAATTAATACAATGCCAATACTCCATAAGGAAAGCACGCATGAAAAAGAAGCTATCGAAACAGCGACTGCTATGCAAGAGGACGGAGCACCCGGACAGTTTGTAAGAAGTGATTATTATTACCCTGTAGCCATGGATACCAATGAAGTCAATGGAACACTGGTGGTCATTACCCCTGTCACATCGTTGGAAAATATCACAAAGAATATATGGCTGCTGATTTCATTTACCATGCTGCTTGGCTTAGTGATTATTGCCATTATCGGTTATAAGATATTTGAAAAATATATCAAACCGATCCGGTCAGCTGCTGATACGGCACACCAATTAGCAGAAGGCAATTATAAAGCAAGGACTTATGAAGGTTATTTTGGTGAAGCAAAAAAACTAAGCGAATCGATTAATATTCTCGCCCGTAACCTTCAGGAGATGACCATAGAACAAGATATGCAGGAAAATAGATTAGAAGCGGTTATCAATAACATGGGCAGTGGCGTATTAATGATTGATGAGAAAGGTTATATTCATCTGGTAAATCGTGCTTTCTTAAAAAGTTTTACAGGTAGCCCGAAAGAATACGTAGGGAGACTATATTATGATGCCATTCCTTATCCCTCGATCCATGAAGCGATTCAATCGGTGTTCATGTTAGAAAAGACAGTAAGAGAAACTTTTGTCTTACCGATCAATATCGACCGGAAACATATGGAGATTACGGGAGCTCCTATTTTTAATGAAAGTGGAAAGTGGAAGGGAGTAGTTTTAGTCTTCCATGATATTACAGAATTGAAGCGACTGGAGCAAATGAGGAAAGATTTTGTTGCTAATGTTTCTCATGAATTAAAAACACCGATAACTTCCATACGTGGATTCTCAGAAACTTTATTAGACGGGGCTATGAAGGATCCTGCCCTAGTCGATCAATTCCTTAATATTATTTATAAAGAAAGTACCAGGCTGCAAACCTTGATAAAGGATCTGCTAGAGCTGTCAAAACTTGAAAAAGCTGAATTTAATTTGAACCTGGAAAATATCAGGCTGGACCAATTATTGCAAGATCTACTTACCATCATAGAACCGAGTGCGGAGAAGAAAACGATTCGTATCCGAAAAGATATGGATCCTGACTCTTTGATAGAAGGTGATTCGGCAAGGTTAAAACAGCTTTTCCTCAATTTGCTGACGAATGCGGTAAGTTATAGCTCTCAAAATGGGGAAATCACGCTTATCCTTCGCCAACTGGAAGATAAGGTGCACGTATCGATAACAGATACTGGGATCGGTATCCCTAAAGAAGAAATACCGAGGATCTTTGAGCGGTTTTACCGGGTAGACAAAGCACGCAGCAGAAACTCTGGAGGAACCGGCCTCGGCCTGGCAATCGCAAAGCACATCCTGGAAGTTCACGAAGGGAAAATTGAGGTGGATAGTGAGCCTGGGAAAGGTACTACCTTCCATGTTACCTTGCCTAAACGTTTACACTAAATTAACAATTGCTTAATTTTTCCTTTAAATAGTTTTGCTATGCTTTAATTACCCCTTCATCCAGGGTGTTTCTCTTTCTAAGCAGCCATTAACGGCTGCTTTTTTTATTGACTTTTAGAAATATGAAGGTAGCAAAATGGCTCTATCCGAGGGGGGCTTTTTTCTTCTATCATTCAATCATGATAGAATAGATACGGCAGTAATTTTACTTAGAAAACTAATGACAGAGAAAAGAGCCATACAACCCCCCAGGTCTGTGACCCGGTATAAAGTTTTGAAGGAGTGGAATCATGGCAGATAAGTTAGTATTGATTGATGGCAACAGCATTGCTTACCGTGCATTTTTTGCCTTGCCATTATTGAATAATGATAAGGGAATTTATACGAATGCAGTATATGGTTTTACTACCATGCTTCTCAGGATTTTAGAAGAAGATAAACCCGATCACATTCTCGTGGCATTCGATGCAGGTAAGACCACGTTCCGTCACAAAACATATGAAGATTACAAAGGCGGCAGACAAAAGACCCCACCTGAACTTTCAGAACAATTTCCTGTACTGAAGGAATTGTTGGATGCATTCAGCATCCCGCATTATCAACTGGAGCAATATGAAGCGGATGACATCATCGGCACGTTATCACAAAGTGCAGAGAAAAAAGGCTGGGACGTCAATGTAATTTCAGGGGATAAAGACCTTCTCCAGCTGGTTTCTGATCATATCGATGTCACTCTAACGAGAAAAGGAATTTCAAACGTGGAAAAATATGATCCGGCTTTCCTTGCAGATAAAATGGGAATTCGTCCGGATCAGGTTATCGATTTGAAAGCATTGATGGGAGATAATTCCGATAACATTCCAGGGGTGCCTGGGGTTGGAGAAAAAACCGCCGTTAAATTGTTGAAGCAATTCGATACATTGGAGAACCTCTATGAGAATATTACGGAAGTGAAAGGTAAGCTGAAGGAAAAATTGGAAAATCATAAAGATGATGCCTTTATGAGTAAACAGCTGGTCACGATTAAAAGAGACTCACCAGTCACAATCGGCTTGGAAGATTTGACATATGAAGGGTATAGTAATCGCGGCGTAAGCAATATTTTTAAAGACCTGGGATTTCAATCGCTGTTAGGACGAGTGGATGGTTCCGATCAGCAAGCGGAAGAGGCAGCAGAAGAGCTTCCTGAAATAGAAGTGGAACACGTAACAGAATTAACTGATGAAGTGTTTACTGGTACGGAAGCAATATATGTAGAGATGTTGCACGAAAATTATCACCATGCTGAAATCGAAGGTATTACCATTGTCAATAAAGATAAGAAGTATTTTATCCCGGTAGATGCGGCTGCCGAGTCCGATGTATTCTGTGAGTGGGCCAAAAATGCTCGGAAGCGAAAATGGGTATTTGATGCAAAAAGAACGGTAGTTGCATTGTTGCGTAAAGGCATTCATTTAAAAGGGGTAGAATTTGATCTCCTGCTTGCTTCCTATTTGATTAACCCATCGGAAAACAACCATGATATCCCATCTATTGCCCATCGAATGGGAGAAACTTCGGTTCAATATGATGAAGAGGTCTATGGAAGAGGAGCTAAAATCAAACGTCCTGACGTCGAGAAATTAGCTGAGCATATGGCTAGAAAAGCTACCTTGCTTTATAAACTGAAAGACAAAGTTGAAGAACAATTAAAAGCTAACCATCAGTTAGAATTATATCATGATCTGGAAATGCCTCTCGCCTTGATTCTTGGTGAAATGGAACACCGCGGTGTCCAGGTGGATGTGGAGCGCTTGAAAGATATGGGGGAGGAGCTGCGCTCCCGCCTGAAAGAAATCGAAGAGCAGGTTTATGAATTGGCAGGTGAAACATTCAACTTGAATTCACCAAAGCAGCTCGGCCCGATATTATTTGAGAAATTAGGATTACCAGTTATCAAAAAAACAAAGACAGGCTATTCCACCTCTGCGGATGTGTTAGAACAGTTAGAAGATAAGCATGAGATTATCCCTAAACTATTGATCTACAGGCAGTTGGGAAAATTGCAGTCGACATACATTGAAGGTCTTTTAAAAGTTGTCGATAACGATACACATAAAATCCATACTCGCTTTAATCAGGCCCTGACACAGACGGGGAGGCTGAGTTCGACGGATCCAAATTTGCAAAATATACCGATACGTTTGGAGGAAGGACGGAAGATACGTCAGGCATTCATTCCTTCTAAACCAGGCTGGGTGATGTTTGCAAGTGACTATTCTCAAATTGAACTTCGAGTGCTTGCTCATATTGCCCAAGACGAGAAACTGATTGCTGCTTTTAAAGAAGGACGGGATATTCATACCCAGACAGCGATGGAAGTATTCAAAGTAGAAGCAGAGGCGGTAACCGGTGAAATGCGTAGGCATGCGAAAGCTGTAAACTTTGGGATTGTATATGGAATCAGCGAATATGGTCTATCCCAAAGTCTTAGTATTACACGGAAAGAAGCTAAGGAATTCATTGACCGCTATTTAGAAAGTTATCCAGGGGTCAAAGTCTATATGGAAGAAACCGTACGTGATGCCAAGCAAACTGGTTTTGTCACTACATTTATGAATAGAAAAAGATTTTTACCGGACTTAACAAGCCGGAACTTTAATCGCCGGAATGCAGCAGAACGAACAGCCATGAACACACCTATTCAGGGAAGTGCAGCTGATATCATTAAAAAAGCGATGATCGACTTGCATCATCGTCTTGATGAGGAGAAGCTGGAAGCTAACCTGCTATTACAAGTCCATGACGAACTAATTCTGGAAGCTCCGGAAGAAGAAATTGAACAGCTGAAGAAGATAGTACCAGATGTGATGGAAAACACCGTAGAGTTAGACGTACCACTGAAAGTCGATTCATCGTACGGTCCGACCTGGTACGACGCAAAATAATAAAGGGGAAGTAGAGTATGCCAGAATTACCTGAGGTAGAAACTGTGAGGCAGACCTTGCGCAAATTAATACTAAATAAAAAAATCACGGATGTAACGGTATTATGGGAGAATATCGTCAAACTTCCATTAGAAACAGAAGCTTTCAGGCAGGAATTAAAGGGTCAGACAGTTAGAGAAATCAATCGTAAAGGTAAATTTTTAATTGTCGAATTTGATGACATCGCCATGGTCTCTCACCTTCGAATGGAAGGGAAATATGGTGTTTATCCTGCAGCAGAACCAAGAAAGAAACATACGCATGTCATCTTTCAATTAGATGACGGTACGGAGCTTCGTTATAACGATGTCCGTAAATTCGGGACCATGCATCTATTTAAAAAAGGGGAAGAACGACATCAGAAACCGCTCGCTCTGCTCGGCCCGGATCCATTCGATTCCTCTTTTACCCTGGATTATTTTTATAATAGATTACAAAAGACACAACGTTCTATCAAAGCAGTATTGTTAGATCAAAGTATTGTAGCAGGACTGGGAAATATTTATGTCGATGAAACCTTATTCCGGTCTGGAATCCATCCGGAGCGTAAAGCGAATACCCTCACTTCCGGGGAAGTGGATAAGGTCAGGATAGCTGCAATAGAAACGCTTCAGGAAGCGGTTGAACAGGGAGGTACCACCATTCGCTCCTATGTCAACAGTCAGGGACAGATCGGTATGTTCCAGCAACGGCTGTTTGTTTATGGAAAAGTAGAGGAACCCTGCCAGCAGTGTGGAGCTCCGATTGAAAAAATCAGAGTCAGTAACCGTGGTACTCATTTCTGTCGTAATTGTCAACAGTAACACACTGTGAATAGATTCCCATATACTATCTCATATTCCGATTGCAGAAGGAGATCGTATAATGGGAGTCTATGCAACCTTGATTTTACTTGTCATGGCTGTCAGTCTGGACAGCCTGGGACTAGGAGTCGTTTATGGACTGAAAAAAATAAGGCTTTCCTTCCTGCCGATGATGATGATTGCCGGATTATCAGCCCTGATATTTTATGTAGCTATTACGGCAGGCAATTTGTTGAATGATTTCCTTCCTGAACATGCAGGGGAAAATTTGGGGGCCTTTATACTGATTGGGCTTGGTGCTTGGTTTTTGATTCAATCACTCATGCCTTCCAAAAAATCAGAAGAAGAAAAAGATCCTTCAACCTGGTCTTCTCCTTCTGATATATTAAAAGACCCGGAGCTTGCTGATATGGATAATTCGGGTTCCATCAAAGGCTGGGAAGCAGTCCTGCTGGCTATGGCTTTATCATTAGACACACTGGGAGCGGGGATAAGTGCAGCATTCATGAAGCTCCCCTCACTTATTACCGCTTTATCTATTGGGTTTATGACCAGCTTTTTATTATATACTGGGCTTAAGCTCGGGCACCGCTTTAGCAAATGTGAATGGGTGGATAAGGCAGTGGTCGTACCCGGAATCATGTTAATACTTCTGGGTATGTTCAAGTTAGTTTAAGGAGGGATTCTGTGACACTTGTTATTGGGCTTACAGGCAGTATAGCCAGTGGAAAAAGTACCGTTTCATTAATGTTTGATGACTATAATATACCCGTAATTGATGCAGATAAATTATCCAGGGAAGTTGTAAAGCCTGGGGAAAAAGCCTATCAGGAAATCGTCACGGAATTTGGCGAAACTATTTTAAGAGAAGATGGTGCAATCGATCGCAAAAAATTAGGATCGATCGTCTTTCAGGATGAAGAGAAAAGAAAGGTATTGAACGATATTGTCCACCCGGCTGTCCGCCAACGTATGATCGAGCAGCGTGACTATTATTGTAAGCAGGATATCCCTGCTGTAGTATTGGATATCCCTTTACTTTTTGAAAGTAAGTTAACTCATTTTGTTGACAAAACAATAGTGGTTTATGTAGATGAAGGTGTGCAGCTCAATCGATTAGTGGAAAGGGATGATTCCAGTAGAGAAGAGGCTTTGCAAAGAATAAAAGCCCAGCTTCCAGTTAAAGAAAAAGCAGAAATGGCAAATGAGGTCATTGATAATAACGGAAGCATACAAGAATCATACCAGCAATTAAATGCCATTCTTAAAAAGTGGAAGGTTATCGGATGATTAAATAGGTATTTTTTAGGGAACGACGCTATTAAGCGTCGTTTTTTTAAAGAAAATATGAACTTTATTGACCATGAACGCTTACAATGTGTTATACTATTTGTGAAAATTAACCGTTAAAAGTATATCATATATAGGAGGCTCTTATTATGAATAAAACTCGCATCGCTATTAATGGTCTAGGCAGAATTGGACGTATGGTACTACGCAGAGCAATAATGGAAGACACTCTCGATGTAGTGGCCATCAATGCGAGCTATCCTGCTGAAACACTTGCTCACATGATCAAATATGATAGTGTACACGGACGTTTTAGCAAAGAAGTGAAAGCGCTTAATGATGGCTTGGAAATAGATGGGAAAGAAATAAAGTTATGCTCCACACGTGATCCTCGGGAGCTGCCATGGAAACATCTTGATATTGATGTAGTAGTTGAAGCCACCGGAAAATTTAAAACAAAAGAAGATGCTGGTCTGCATCTGGAAGCCGGTGCTAAAAAGGTAGTGATAACTGCTCCGGGCAAACAGGTAGACGCCACGATTGTTATGGGCGTAAATGAGGAAGAATATGACACAGCAAAACATGACGTGATTTCTAATGCATCCTGTACAACCAATTGTCTTGCTCCTGTGGTAAAGGTGCTCGATGATGAGTTTGGTATTGAAAATGGATTAATGACTACCGTGCACGCATTTACGGGAGATCAGAAAAATGTTGATAACCCTCATAAAGATTTACGCAGGGCTCGAGGCTGTACGCAATCGATTATTCCTACCTCTACAGGGGCAGCGAAAGCATTGGGGGAAGTACTCCCCCATATGAATGGTAAGCTGCATGGTATGGCCTTGCGTGTACCGACACCTAACGTGTCACTTGTTGATTTGGTAGTCGATTTGAAACAGGATGTTACCGCAGAACAAATTAATGAAACATTTAAGCAGGCGGCAGATCATGGCTTGAAAGGCATCCTGCAATATAGCGATGAACCACTGGTTTCCATTGATTACACGACGTCAGAGTTCTCTTCTATCATTGATGGCCTGTCAACAATGGTCATGAGTGATAGAAAAGTGAAAGTATTGGCATGGTACGACAATGAATGGGGCTATTCCTGCCGCGTCGTCGACCTTGCAAAGCACGTTGGCAGCAAGCTGATGCAAAAGAAAGAAGCACATGTTTCTTAATAACGGTACTATCCCCTATTAAGATTAAAAAGAAATATTTCCACGGTTTATCTCTGATGTTAAATAATTAACTTGCAAAACAGGGGTAAACCATATATAATTTCTTTGAACTTCTGAATTCTTGCAATCAGATGGCTACTCAAAGGGTTAGGACCTCTCTGGACTAACTTTCCCCCGTGGTAGTTATTTCCGTAGTATTCGGGAGTCGATCTTTAACCGTTAAAAGGGGGATACCATATTATGGATACAATGGGAAGACATGTTATTGCGGAATTATGGAACTGCAATATGGATAAATTGAACGACATCAACTATATTGAAAAAGTTTTCGTAGATGCTGCACTTAGAGCCGGAGCTGAAGTGAGAGAGGTAGCTTTTCACAAGTTTGCGCCACATGGAGTCAGCGGTGTGGTCATCATTTCTGAATCGCACTTGACTATCCACAGCTTTCCTGAACATGGCTATGCTAGTATAGACGTATATACATGCGGAGATAGAATAGACCCGAATGTTGCGGCTGATTATATTTCAGAAGCATTAGAAGCACAAACAAATGAAAGTGTAGAGGTCCCACGTGGTATGGGACCTGTAGAGGTACAACAGACAAAAGCTTTATAAAGGAAAATTGGAAAGCCACAAGACGCCTGCGTCTGTGGCTTTTTTGCTGTTGCAGAGAAACAAGGTCTTAAATAGTTGTTCCTATAACGATAAGCATATTTCTACATATTATCCGACATTTTTTGCTGTGTTCATTTATGCTTTACTAAAAAACATGTTAAAATAAAATAAGTATAAGAACGGAAGAGGGAAATCGAGAAGGAGATTCGCATGAAAAAGTTTATTTCAAAGTATTTAACAAGCCACTCAGAGACAAGGGAAAATCATGAGGACGAGGCGTTACAGACCCATTACTATAAGACGACCAAAGATAAAGCATTACAGGCTGTGCTGGAAGTTTTTGAGGGAGGAGAATACAATATCCTTTCTACTTCAGAGGAGCATGGAGAAGTCAGCGTCAATTACAAAGGAAAGAAGAAAGCCTTTATTGTAGCCAGTATCGTAATGGTCAAGCCGTTCCGGACAGCGGTAGATTTCTCTGTAAGTACCGAATCTGGCGGTCCTGTAGACTTTGGCTTTAGCAGGAACATGATTATCCAGTTGAATGAAAAGCTGAAAAAACGATTGCCTTATTTGGAAACCTCGATGGCCAATAAATTGAATCAATAGAATAAATGCTTGTTGTATAGCGGTGGAGATGATCGTAAGTGAGATGCCCAAATTGCCAATATAAAAATACCAAGGTGCTGGATTCACGACCAATTGAGGAAGGCAGAGCGATTCGCAGACGTAGAGAGTGCGAACAGTGTGGATTCAGGTTCACCACTTTTGAGCGGATTGAAGAAGTGCCTCTTATTGTCGTGAAAAAAGAAGGTACAAGAGAGGAATTCAGTCGTGAAAAGTTGATGCGAGGTCTGATTAAGGCTTGTGAAAAAAGACCCGTCGCTTTAGAAGAAATAGAGACAATTGCTTTAGAAGTGGAAAAGGAATTAAGAAATCAGGGTAATTCAGAAGTAATGAGTGAAGATATCGGAGAAATGGTGATGGAACGTTTGGCTAAAGTGGATGATGTCGCTTATGTACGTTTTGCATCCGTTTATCGTCAATTTAAAGATATTAATGTTTTTCTGGATGAATTAAAAGATTTAATTAAGCGGGAAGATTGATGTCCGGGAAGCGAAGCCGGGCTCTTTTTTCTTTTTATTTCGGTTATTGGGGGTGGGGATGATGAATCAATCGATTGGTAAACTATTGCCGGTAGACGGATATTCTGTGCAATTGAATGGGAGCGTACCAAGAGACTATGGGAGTGCATTGTCTCACTTATACCAGCCGATCATTGGTGTAGAAGCAGTCACGCTTTATCAGACACTGTTAAGTGAATATGATTTAGCAATAGAACCTGAAGTCCATTCGCATCATACATTGATGAATTATTTGGCGATGCCCCTTGACCGGATATATAATGCCCGTAGAAAATTAGAAGCTATTGGTTTGATGCAGACCTTGTCTACAGAGGAGGAGTCGCGCGCCTGCTATATTTATAATTTACAGCCTCCATTTTCACCGGAACAATTCTTTTATGATGATATGCTCTCTTTATTACTTAATCATGAATTGGGAGCAGATAAGTACAACAAGCTGCGGAACCGTTTTATGAGAGTGAAATATCCACTAACAGACTGTGAAAATATCACGGCGTCGTTCGATGAAATATTTCATGGCTACCAGACATCAGGACCGGCATTTACTGCAAGAATGCCACAAAAAGATTCGACCCTGGTTACGTTGCAGCAAGCAAACGGTCCTCTTTTGCAGGATGACCGCATCGATTTCAACTGGATTTATCAATCACTAAAAGAAAAAATGTATCCTGCTGAAAAAATTTTGAATGTCCGTTATAAACGAATCATGATGCAGCTTGCTTCGTTATATGATTTATCTTCCCAGGATTTAGAAAAAGCGATAGGATGGGCTTTGAATGAAGAGAATCAACTGAACGTGGCCGAGTTGAAAGAGGCTTGCCATGATCTTTCTCCGAAAAAAGGGAAAGTCACTTCCATGAAAACAATAGAAACCAGGGATAAATGGACAGATACACAAGCAGACGATATAAAGACTTCAAAAGAAGAACAATTCATCTCGATGCTGGAAAGAAAATCACCAAAAGAACTTCTGGAGGACTTGTCCACTGGTAATGAAGCTTCTGCGCAAGATTTGAAGCTGATTCGTGATGTGATGACGGAACAGGGGTTATCACCAGGTGTCATGAATGTTCTAGTACATTATGTCCTATTGAAAACGGATATGAAATTATCTAAAGCTTATTTAGAGAAAATTGCCAGCCATTGGGCAAGAAAAAATGTTACTACTGTGCGTCAGGCAATGACCATGGCAAAAGCTGAACATCAAAAGTATCAGCAATGGGGAAAAAATAATAAAAGCAGAGGGAAGAAACAAACGAAAGAGATTATACCGGATTGGTTCAAAGAAAACCAAAATGATGGCAAGCGGCAAGAAGAGAAAAAGAGCAGTAGCAAAGTTAATAAAGAAGAAATTGCTGCTCGAATCAAACGGATAACGAATAATGGAAATTGAAAAACAGGGTGTGATGGAAAATGGAACCGATACAATCCTCTCTTAAAAGGTGGATGCGTGAAAATAAAAACTTCCGAGGGCATTTTACTAAGATTAAACAAGAACTGTTGGCATCTCCAAATGTTCAATCCTTACTTCGTAAATACCCCGAATTGGATGAGCAAGCATTGGAAAAGCAGCTGATGAAGCTTTATGAATACGAGAGCCAATCTAAAAAATGTGAGCAGTGCCCTTCTTTAGAGGGTTGTATCAATATTCTTCCTGGTTACACCCCACACCTTACGGTAGAGGGAAAGCAGCTTCACCTTTCCTATGATAAATGCCCGAGGAAAGTAAAACAGGAACAGCAGCAGAAACAGGAATCCTTAGTGAAAAGTCTTTATATGCCAAAAGAAATTCTGGAAGCCAGTTTAGATCGTATTGATTTGTCAGACGATGATCGAGCAGATGCTATTGCCCGCATGATTAGTTATATTGAAGGAATAAATGACGAACTACCGAAGAAAGGGTTGTATTTTCATGGCCCATTCGGTGTAGGGAAAACGTATTTCTTAGGTGCAGTAGCCAATCGTTTAAGTGAAAAGAATATTCCTTCGATGATTATCTATATGCCGGAGTTTGTGAGAGAAATGAAATCCTCGATAAAAGATGATACGTTGAACGAAAAAATCCAGGCTTTTAAAACAGTCCCTGTACTGATGCTGGATGATATAGGGGCAGAATCTCAATCGGCCTGGTTCAGGGATGAAATCCTCGGTTCCATTCTTCAGTACAGGATGATGGAGCGGCTCCCTGTATTTTTCAGTTCCAATTACAATATGAAGGAACTTCAGGAAGTTTTTACGACTTCGAATCGCGGTGATGTAGAACGTGTCAAAGCGTCACGAATCATTGAACGGATTAAACAGGTCAGTGAAGTTATACCGTTATATGGCGAAAATCGCAGATATTAAATAACTTTTCCGCTATGCCCATACAGTTATCGAACTGTATGGGCATTTTTTCATCCCCTTGTCCATATAGATAGAATAGATTGATTGTTGTTAGGGGGAACGGGGCTGATATGATACGTTTCTTTTTCATTTCAAGGCAAGAGACGATAACATTTTGTGATGCAATTATGCGGGAAGGTGCAAAGTTCGAAGTCCAATGGAAGGGGGATGATAAAGGCGGAAATCAAGTCTCTCTCTTTGGAAGTGATTGGGGAGAGAAGGAAAGAGATATATTAGTTAATATATTATTAGAAGTGGTTTTCAAATACCGCCTCCCATTATGGCAAAAACAACTAATCATGAAAAAATTCTATTATCAGGATGAAGAAGAGATCAACCGGATTATTGAGATATGTGAGTGGCTGAATGATAGTGAACAACGTAAAAAGCTAGGAGTTAACTTGCCATCGTTGGAGGAGAGTATCAAGTCTTTTATCAGGAAAAGAATACAATTAAAAAGTGTGGTAAATTTTAATGAAATTATGCCATTTTGTTTTCAGCATGCACGGTCACTATTGTTGAATTATATTGGTGCGGCACTCGATGAATTTAAGCGGGAAGAGGAGTATTTATTGTGGGTAGATTCTTTACGTCATTATATGAAAGATAAGCACTCAAAAGTGGAAGAACTGCATCTCCTTCAGCGACAACAAATTCATTTTTATAGGAAAGACGGTAGTCTTTTATCTAAAATGGAGATTAAGTCATTGCTTAAAAAAGAACCGATACGTATATTTTCAGGTGAAAATGACGATTATAGTATCATGGCTGCATTGGTTTATGCACCTAAGAAAATTTACCTTTACGGAGATCCTTCTGAGCCGAAGATTCAAACAATCATTAATATCTTCCAGGAAAAAGCGGTTTGTAAGCCGGTTCAGGCTTTTCCTTTTCATCACCCGTCCCATGCCCATTAAAAATGGGCTTGATTTCTCTTGGCACTATCGCTATAATACGTACATATCCTATAACATCAAGGTAACGACGAGGACACGGACGAAAGTCATCGATGCGAAAGAGAGGGAAGCCGCCGGCTGAAAGCTTCCTGCATACGAGCTTATGTTCACCACCTCTGAACCCTTTCTGTGAACAGTGCAGTAGCAGAAAGCGTATGGTCTGCGTTAAAGATGTCAATGAGCCGCATAAATTTTGCGGGAATTAGGGTGGAACCGCGAGTCAACGCTCGTCCCTTTGCCAATTGGGCAGAGGGATGGGCGTTTTTTATTTATACAAAAAGAGATAGGAGTGAAAGGTCATGTCTGAACAAATTCAAATCACTTTCCCGGACGGCAATGTCAAAGGTTTTTCTAAAGGAACGACAGGGGAAGAGATAGCAGGAGATATTTCGCCCGGCCTGAAGAAACAAGCACTTGCCATTAAGCTTAATGGGGAGATGTATGATTTACGCCGGCCAATTGAACAGGATGGAGCTGTCGAAATCATCACATTTAAAAACCCAGAAGGGCTGGAGGTTCTTCGGCACTCTACAGCCCATCTCATGGCCCAGGCCTTAAAGCGGCTATACGGGAATGTAAAACTGGGGGTCGGTCCTGTTATTGAAAGTGGCTTTTACTATGATATCGATATGGAAGAATCCTTGACGCCGGAAGACCTTCCTGAAATCGAAAAGGAAATGAAAAAGATTGTCGATGAAAACCTGGAAATCGAACGATTAGAAGTGAGCCGGGAAAAAGCGAAAGAAATGTATCGGGAAATCGGTGATGATCTTAAGATTGAACTGATCGACGATATCCCTGAAGATCAGTCGATAACTATTTATAAACAAGGTGAGTTTTTCGATTTATGCCGTGGTGTACACGTACCGAAGACAAGTAAAATTAAGATTTTTAAACTGCTCAGCATTTCAGGGGCATACTGGCGTGGTGACAGCAACAATAAAATGCTGCAACGCATCTATGGTACGGCATTTGAAAAACAAGGGCAGCTTGATGAGTACCTTCGCCTTCTTCAGGAAGCGAAGGAACGGGACCACCGTAAACTCGGTAAGGAGCTGGAGATTTTTACTGTCAATCAAAAAGTTGGCCAGGGGCTGCCACTTTGGCTTCCTAAAGGAGCGACCATTCGTCGTACAATTGAGCGCTATATTGTTGATTTAGAGGAACGCCTCGGTTATGACCATGTCTATACTCCGGTATTAGGCAGTGTCGATTTATATAAAACAAGCGGTCACTGGGATCATTATAAGGATGATATGTTTCCGGTCATGGAGATGGATAACGAAGACCTGGTTCTTCGCCCGATGAACTGTCCGCATCATATGATGGTATATAAAAATCAATTGCACAGCTATCGTAACCTGCCTGTTCGAATCGCAGAATTAGGAACTATGCACCGCCATGAAATGTCCGGAGCGTTGGCTGGTCTACAAAGGGTTCGTGCAATGACATTAAATGATGCTCATATCTTCAGTCGCCCAGACCAGTTGAAAGACGAATTCATACGGGTTGTCCGACTCGTTCAGGCCGTTTATGAAGACTTTGGTATCAATGATTACTATTTCCGTTTGTCTTACCGTGATCCGGAAGATAAAGAGAAATATGTTGACAATGATGAGATGTGGAACAAAGCTCAGGCCATGTTAAAAGAGACAATGGAAGATCTTGGAGTGGAATATGTAGAAGCAGAAGGTGAAGCAGCATTCTATGGCCCGAAACTTGATGTCCAGGTCAAAACAGCGCTTGGAAAAGATGAAACACTCTCCACTGTTCAGTTGGACTTTCACCTGCCGGAGCGTTTTGATCTGACTTATGTAGGTGAAGATGGTAAAGATCACCGCCCTGTTGTTATCCACCGTGGTGTCGTATCGACCATGGAACGTTTTGTCGCATTTTTGATTGAAGAATATAAGGGCGCCTTCCCTACTTGGCTTGCTCCTGTGCAGGCAAAAATCATTCCAGTATCCGCAGATGCTCACTTGGATCATGCTAAGAAGCTGGAAGATGAGCTGCGAGAATCGGGTATTCGGGTCGAAGTGGACGAACGTGACGAAAAAATCGGATATAAAATCCGGGAAGCTCAAATTCAAAAAGTACCATTCGCGCTTGTTATCGGAGATAAAGAAATCGAACACAATTCCGTTAATGTCCGTCGTTATGGAGAAAAGAATTCTGAGACTAAGCCATTGGATATATTCAAGTCAGAAATCACAAACGAAATCGACCAGAAAATCCTGACTAAAAAGTAATCGGTTAACACAATCAAAACGGGTGCGGGTATGGAACGTAAAATATTTTCATGCCCGTACTTTTTTATTATGTTGTTGATTTTTGGAATGGTTTTCGATATTCTTATATAGTCAGTCTGATGGTTGATTGGTGAATGTTTGACATGTTCACCATACCGTGATATTATGTTTTAGGTGAACAACAGAAGAACGGATCTGAGACAAGTAGAAGCACCCGCTTCTCACCTGATCGACGCACCAAGCAGTTGGCAGGTCACTAATCCTTTTGAAGTCGAATGGGATACGTGTGGGTGCATTGTGATGTGCCGACACTTTTTTTATTGCTTTAAAATCACTTGTCGATGACAGATCTTTATATTTTCCTAAAATAATTTGGAGGTGGCTGGTTATTAGCAAAGATAACATGAACGTTAATGAGAAAATCAGAGCACGTGAAGTACGTCTCATTGATAACAACGGTGACCAATTAGGAGTTAAATCTCGTCAAGAAGCACTTGAAATCGCTCAAAATGCCAATCTTGACCTAGTATTGGTAGCTCCAAACGCAAAACCGCCGGTCTGCCGCATCATGGATTACGGTAAATACCGTTTCGAACAGCAGAAGAAAGAAAAAGAAGCTCGTAAAAAGCAGACGACCATCAAGGTGAAAGAAGTCCGCTTAAGCCCTGGAATTGAAGAGCATGACTTCAATACAAAACTGCGCAATGCTCGTAAATTCCTCGAGAAAGGCGATAAAGTGAAGGCTTCTGTCCGTTTCCGTGGACGTGCCATTACGCACAAAGAACTTGGGCAAAAAGTTCTTGAGCGTATGGCGGAAGAGTGCAAGGACGTTGCACAAGTTGAAACGAAGCCGAAGATGGAAGGACGCAGCATGTTCTTGATGCTGGCGCCATTGGCTGAAAAGTAAGCACAGATTGAACTAAGCAGAAGGAGGAACAACTCATGCCAAAAATGAAAACCCATAAAGGTTCTCAAAAACGATTTAAAAAGACAGGTACTGGAAAAGTGAAACGCTCCCATGCGTTCACAAGCCACTTGTTCGCTAACAAGTCTACAAAACAGAAGCGTAAATTGCGTAAAGCTACCCTTGTATCTAAGGGCGACTTGAAGCGTATCGCTCAAATGCTGCCAAAAAAATAAGACAACTGAGATATATGATCCAAAATAGGAGGGATTTATCATGCCACGAGTAAAAGGTGGAACAGTGACACGCCAACGTCGTAAACGTGTCCTTAAATTAGCAAAAGGTTATTATGGTTCAAAACATGCATTATTCAAAACTGCAAAACAGCAAGTGATGAAGTCAGGTCAATATGCTTACCGTGACCGTCGTCAGAAAAAGCGCGACTTCCGTAAGCTATGGATCGCTCGTATTAATGCTGCAGCTCGTATGAATGACATTTCATACAGCCGTATGATGCACGGCCTTAAGCTTGCAGGAATCGAAGTAAACCGTAAGATCCTTGCTGATCTAGCTGTTACTGATGAAAAAGGTTTTGCAAGCCTTGCTGAAAAAGCAAAATCAGCACTAAAATAAGTTATGTCTGAGGCCATTTCCGTACGCCGGAAATGGCCTTTTCTTTAACCTTTAATCCTTTAACAAAGTTAAATGATTAAAGGAAAAGCTTTCACCATAATGACTTGGCGACAAGCCAAGTATTTTTTTACAGAAGGAGTGAAAAAGTTCATGGATGTTTTTACATATCTTCTTATTTATTTGATTGCCATCAACGGGATTCTATATAGCTTGATGGGTGTCGATAAAAGTCGAGCACGAAAACGAAAGCAGCGGATACCGGAAAAGCAACTATGGGGGTTTGCTTTATTAGGGGGAGCGTTGGGTGGAAGTTTGGGGATGAATCATTTTCGACACAAAACGAAGCATCGTTCGTTCCTGTATGGTTTTCCTTTTTTAGTATTGTTGCAGGCAATCCTTGTCGGATACCTTGTCCTGAAGTTATATACGCCCTAATCTTGTCATAGTATAGGATAGGGGGGATATACATGGAACAGTTTGCACTGGGATTTATAGAACTCATGCAGGTAAGTGGCTGGTACGCCCCGATCTTATTTATATTATTCCATTTGCTTCGTCCATTGCTTTTCCTGCCCGTTGTTCTGATTTGCATTTCTGGAGGAGTATTATTTGGTGCCGTGGCAGGTACAGTGTATTCTGTAGTTGGTATTACTTTATCCAGCACCGTCTTTTATCAGCTTATCCAAAACGTACCTAGCCTGTTGAAGCGATTGCAGCGGCTGAAAAGTAAAGTGATAAAAAAACAGAACACATTAACAGTAAGTCAGGTAGCCGTCTTGCGTTTAGTGCCATTCATTCATTTTCATCTGTTATCCCTATGTTTGATTGAAATCTGTGTCGACTTTAAAGATTATATAAAGGCCTCCTTTTTATCTAATATCCCCCTTGCCTTTGTTTACACAACCGTGGGTCAATGGCTTACCAGAATATCCTTCCCGTTAATGGTTATTTTCCTTTTTTTACTGGCAGGTTTAACTTACTTAATCCGCAAAAAACAATACTCATTAACATTGAATGAATTCTTTCAGCCGAATGGATAAACCAAAAAAAGCGATCATCCTATGAAGGATGGTCGCTTTCCTTTTTTGGAGAATGAATGAAAAGACGATTGAGTGGATACTTCCATTCGATAGTGGCATATGGATACCGAATCAGTATTTCTTTTTCGAGAAAATAAATGTCTTCCCGTTCAATACCCTTCAATTGGCCTGGCTGCCTCGCGGAAACATTGATATTAACTACCTCAAAAGCATTTTCTGTTGTACCTAAATATTTTTCTCCTTCAAACAGGACGCCTTTATAGGTTATCAGGAAGTTTTGTTTGGTATTATCAGGATCATCATAAAAGTAGAACGCTTTACTTTCGTTAGCCAGTTTTAGCTTCCTCCCCGGGCTCTTAATATAAGAGTAGAAGGTGTAAAAAATGAATATGATTGCAAGTAATATTAGCAGTCGAAATAGAATGACAATCATAAGGGTTTCCTCCTGAGTTAGGAATTGATTACTTGGTTTACGAATACAGATACCCAAACGTTTCATGAAATGTTACATTTATTGTAGAAATTTAAATAAAGGATGAATTTAGTATGAATTGGGAAGAGTTGTTTGAAACACAATTACGTTTGGATCGCTATATTGAGGAAAACAATCAACTGGAAGAAACTGATTTGTTTGAAGACAAGATGCTTGCCCTTTTGGTAGAGCTGGGTGAGTTGGCTAATGAAACAAGGTGTTTCAAATTCTGGAGCAAAAAGCCACCAAGTTCTGAAGATGTTATTCTTGAGGAATACGTAGATGGCCTCCATTTCATTCTTTCCCTTGGATTAGAAAAAGGTCTCCGTTACTCAGACAAGCCGATTAAAACCGGGATTGAAGTGACTAAAGGATTTCACCAGGTCTATGAGAAGGCCTTGAAATTTAAAGCTAGTCCTGTAAAAGAACACTATCAGGAGATGTTCTCCAGCTTTTTATCCCTGGGAGCAGCCCTTGGTTTCACTGAAATGAAAATTAAAACGGCTTACCATGAAAAAAATCAGCAAAATCATAAAAGGCAGGATGAAGGCTATTGAAAGCGTTTTAATATTTTTTGTTAATTTTGAATAAACACGCTATAATAAAATAGTCAAACTTAATAGAGGGGGCAATTACATATGGCAAAAACAGATGAAACGTTGACCATGCTGAAGGACTTGACCGATGCCAAGTCCATTCCCGGTCATGAAAAAGAAGCTAGAGATGTAATGAAGAAATACATTACACCTTTTGCAGACGAAGTATATACTGATAATTTAGGCAGTTTGATCGCAAAGAAGTCTGGCGATACAAACGGTCCAAAAGTAATGGTAGCCGGTCATTTGGATGAAGTAGGCTTCATGGTAACCCGAATTGACGAGAATGGTTTTGTTTATTTTCAAACTGTAGGCGGCTGGTGGAGCCAGGTTATGCTGGCTCAGCGGGTAACTATTGTCACACGAGAAGAGACTGTTACTGGAGTGATCGGATCTAAACCACCTCACATCCTGCCTCCTGAAGCTCGCAAGAAACCAGTAGAAATCAAAGATATGTTCATCGATATTGGTGCTTCCAGTAAAGAGGAAGCAAAGGAATTTGGTGTGCGTCCTGGGGACTCTGTCGTTCCTTACTTTGAGTTTACTCAGATGAAAAATGAAAAAATGCTGCTTGCTAAAGCATGGGACAACCGGATCGGTTGTGCAATTGCTATTGAGGTATTAAAGCAACTGAAAAACGAAAAACATCCAAATACCGTTTATGGTGTAGGGACCGTACAGGAAGAGGTTGGCTTACGTGGTGCCCGTACTTCTGCTCATGCCATCAATCCTGATATAGCATTTGGTGTAGATGTGGGCATAGCTGGTGACACCCCAGGCGTATCCGATAAGGATGCCTCCAGTAAAATGGGAGAAGGTCCTCAGATTATTCTTTATGATGCTTCTATGGTTTCCCATAAAGGACTGCGCGATCTAGTGACAGATACTGCTGATGAAAAAGAAATTCCTTATCAGTTTGATGCCATTGCTGGCGGGGGGACAGATTCCGGGGCTATTCATTTGACTGCAAATGGAGTGCCTGCATTGTCCATTACCAT
The DNA here is from genome assembly GCF_011761345.1 of Thalassobacillus devorans. Lineage (GTDB taxonomy): Bacteria > Bacillota > Bacilli > Bacillales > Halobacillaceae > Thalassobacillus > Thalassobacillus devorans. Next base: position 305,830 of record NZ_JAASRY010000004.1, on the reverse strand, counting down.
TGCAACCCGTTATATTCATTCTCATGCAGCTATGCTACACCGTGATGATTTTGAGAATGCAGTCAAATTAATCGTAGAAGTCATCAAAAAACTCGATGCAGATACAGTGAAAGAAATTACGTTCAATTAATAGAAAGAGCTCTGCCCCTATTACAGGGGCAGAGCTCTTAACTTATCCTAAAGGATTAAAGTTGTTTTTCTTTTGAATTTATTGCTGGTTCACACTTTGTTCTAATGCTTCAAGCATTTCTTCTTTCTCACTCTCGCTTGATTCCTGCCAAATAAGTTCAAATAAAACACCAAGACCAGGAAGCATCTTTTCTTCCCCTTTTTGGATAGCATCTACAATAGTAGCTTCCAGTTGCTCCCTGTTATTTCCGGTGATATTAGAAAGTATGGCTTCCCTTAAGTTCAAATCCATGAATAGCACTCCTTTTTAACTTTTTCTTTGGTTAGTTTGACCTTCCTTCCCAATAATATGTATGATAAGCAAAGAAGCTAAGAAAAAGAGGTAAAAAAATGCTGACATCCTTACAAAATACACGAGTAAAACAATGGATTAAATTAAAAAAAAGGCGTGACAGAGAAAAGTCCCAAACCTTTCTGGTAGAGGGTTTTCATTTAGTTGAAGAAGCTGTGAAAAGCGATTGGGCAATCCAGGAAGTGATTGTGCAGGAAAATATGGAAGCTCCAATTTGGATGGCCCATGAACGAATAACGCAGGTTTCAAAGGAGGTTTTCGCGGCACTGGCGGATACGGAAACCCCCCAGGGAATAGCAGCTGTTGTGGAAATGAAGCAATTTAGTCCTGCATCCTTTCGCCATGTCCTGCTAATTGATGCTGTCCAGGATCCAGGAAATCTTGGTACGTTGATTAGAACCGCTGATGCTGCAGGTTTTAATGGGGTTATAATCGGTAAAGGTTCTGTCGATCCTTATAATGATAAGGTCATCAGAGCTACCCAAGGTTCCCTATTCCACATGCCACTGTTTTCTGGTGACCTCAAAGAATGGGTTGCTCAACTGCAGCAACAGGGAATGACTGTTTGGGCTTCTGCCCTGGAAAACGCTCAACCCTTCCAGAAAATTACCATAGCTGATAAAGCTGCGCTTATTGTCGGAAATGAAGGGGCAGGGATCCAGGAAGATTTGTTAGAGCTTGCTGATGAAAAAGTCTATATTCCGATATATGGACATGCAGAATCCTTGAATGTGGCAGTAGCTGCCGGGATACTCATGTACCATATGAAAATATAGGCTTGCAAGAATGCACTTGATTTTCTATAATAAATGAATAGTTATAGAGCGAATAGCATTGAAGGAGCCAGTAGATAATCATAACATCGATACAGGGAAGAAGTGCCACAGACTGCAAGCACTTCTATCGTGGTGATTATTGAACTTTCACTCTGGAGCTGGCATCTGATTAAAAGATGTTCCGGATGTCAATCCGTTATCCGTAATGAAGTGGGCATACCAAACGTATGTCAACAAGGGTGGTACCGCGAAACGGCCATATTGTCTCGTCCCTTTACCAGGGAGGAGACTTTTTTATGTTTCATGCGCTTAACTCCTGTTGAAAATAAAGGATCCAGCCGTTATAGGATCATGGTGTTAGTCAGGTTTATAACACATTTTTGAAAGGGCAATTTTGTTAACGTATTTAAGTAAAAGAAATACTTAGTCTATCGCCATAAAGGCTTGGCGAAATGCAGAGTTTTCTAATGTAAAAAGGAGGAGTATCGAAATGAAAGATCGTTTGCAGGAATTGCAATCAGAAGCGTTAGAGAAAGTGAAGCAGTCGGAGGATTTAAAAGCTTTGCAAGATGTACGCGTAGCTTATTTAGGGAAAAAAGGGCCAATTACAGAAGTGCTTCGGGGAATGGGCAAGTTATCCAAAGAAGAACGTCCAGTCATCGGCCAATTGGCCAACGATGTAAGGGAAAGCATTGCCAATGCTATTCAAACAAAGCAAGATAAATTAGAAGAAAAAGCAATGGAAAAGCAATTGGAAGAAGAAAGTATTGATGTCACCTTGCCAGGCCGTCCTGTGCATGTGGGAGGCCCACACCTATTGACGAGTATAATCGAAGAAATTGAAGATTTATTCATTGGGATGGGATTTGAAATCAAAGAAGGACCGGAAGTCGAAACTGATTATTATAACTTTGAGGCTCTCAACCTTCCTAAAGGACATCCGGCCAGGGATATGCAGGATTCTTTTTATATTACAGAAGAATTGCTTTTACGTACCCACACCTCACCTGTTCAGGCTCGGACGATGAAGCAGAAAGACGGGCATGAAGCGGTACGAATGATATGTCCTGGTAAAGTTTATCGCCGTGATACGGATGACGCCACCCATTCCCACCAATTCACTCAGGTAGAGGGGTTAGTGGTGGATGAGAATATTAAGATGAGCGATTTGAAAGGCGTACTTAATGCTTTTGCTAAGCAGATGTTTGGTTCAGAACGAGATATACGACTTCGCCCAAGCTTTTTCCCTTTTACGGAGCCATCGGTAGAAATGGATATTTCGTGTAAAATGTGTGGCGGGGAAGGCTGTTCTGTATGTAAAGGCACCGGTTGGATTGAGATCTTAGGCGCAGGAATGGTCCATCCCAATGTGTTGGAGATGGCAGGATATGATCCGGAAATCTACTCAGGGTTTGCATTCGGCATGGGACCTGAACGTATTGCCATGTTGAAGTATGGCGTCGATGATATCCGTCATTTCTACACGAACGATATTCGATTCTTAAAACAATACCATAAAGCGTAAGGGAGAGTCCGAACATGCTAGTATCTTTAAATTGGTTGAAACAATATGTGGATATAGAAAATCAGTCACCGGAAGAGTTAGCTGAGCTGATTACGAAAACAGGCATAGAAGTAGAAAGTATCGAACCCATAGCTGAGCAGCTGCATGATGTCGTGGTCGGCCATGTTCTTTCATGTGAACAGCATCCAAATGCAGATAAGCTTAATTTATGTCAGGTAGATGTCGGGGGAGAAACGCTGCAGATAATATGTGGAGCACCGAATATTGCTGCCGGACAAAAAGTCGCAGTGGCCAAACCGGGTGCTGTGTTACCTGGGAACTTCAAAATTAAAAAAGCGAAGCTGAGGGGTGTAGAGTCCAATGGAATGATTTGCTCTCTTCAGGAGCTTGGAGTTGATGAAAAAGACATACCGAAAGAGTTTGTCGACGGAATTTTTGTTTTCCAGGATGAAGTGGAAGTCGGAGTGAATGCGATCGAGCTGTTGAACTTGGATGATATGATTATTGAACTTGGCCTGACCCCAAATCGTGCTGATTGCTTGAGCATGCTAGGAGTCGCTTATGAAGTGGCGGCGATATTGGATCAGCCGTTCACCCCTCAAGAGGAAATCATTCATCCAGTGCAAGAAAAAGCATCTGACTTTATTTCTGTCCATGTGGAAGATCCTGATTTGAATCCTTATTATGGAGCATTTATAGTCAAAGATGTGAAAATAGGACCGTCCCCATTATGGATGCGAAATCGATTGATTGCCGCAGGGGTGCGCCCAATTAATAACGTGGTTGATATCACGAATTACGTATTGCTAGAATATGGCCAGCCACTCCATGCGTTTGATTTGGACCGTTTCGAAACAGACGAAGTGGTCGTAAGGAGAGCGAAGGAAGATGAAACGATCACCACTCTGGATGATCAAAAACGCAACTTAAAACCGGATCATCTAGTGATTACTAATGGCAAGCAGCCGACAGCGATTGCCGGTGTCATGGGTGGTGCTGATTCCGAGGTACACGAGGGTACATCAAATATTTTATTAGAAGCAGCATACTTCCAGCCGGGTGCAGTACGTACTGCATCTAAAGACCACGGGCTCCGAAGTGAAGCCAGTACGCGTTTTGAAAAAGGCGTGGATCCGAACCGAGTTGTTCGTGCAGGAGTGAAAGCGTGCGAATTGCTTGAACAATATGCTAACGGAAAAGTGTTAGAAGGCGTAGTAGAATTTGATCAATTGGACAGGGAGCCTAAAAAGGTAGATGTTACTTCTTCCCATATCAATGAGCGACTGGGAACCACTATATCTGATGAGGAAATTGCCGATATTCTTCGCCGTCTTCAGTTCGGATATGAACAGAAGGGAGAACTGTTTACGGTAACAGTTCCAACTCGCAGAGGGGACGTTGAACTTTTCGAAGACATGCTGGAAGAAGTAGCGAGAATCTATGGTTATGATAATCTGCCTTATACTTTGCCAGGCGGTGCCTCCCAGGCGGGTGGCCTTACTCTACAGCAGCAGTTAAAGAGAAAAGTAAAAAACTACCTTCAGGGAGCAGGCCTGGATGAAACAATCACTTACTCGTTAACCAATGCTGAGCGAGCAGGTCAATTGGTCAGTCGTGAGGTTAAGGAACAGGCAGCAGCACCTATTTCCTTAGCGATGCCAATGAGCGAAGAGCACAGTCATCTTCGACTGAGCATATTACCGGAATTACTTGCTTCCTTATCTTATAACGTGGCAAGAAAACAAACCGACCTTGCTTATTATGAATTAGGGACTGTATTTATCAGTGAAGAAGAACAGGTTACTGTGCAGCCAAAAGAGCAGCTGCGTTTGTCAGGAGCCCTTACTGGTAATTGGCTGCTGCACCCGTGGCAGCAAGAAAAGAAAGCAGTCGATTTCTTTGTTGTCAAAGGGTTAGTAGAAGGAATGGCTTATTTGCTTGACCTGAAATTGACTTTCAAACAGTCTAAACTCCCGGATATGCATCCTGGACGCACAGCTGATGTTTATCTTGGTGGAAAGGTAATCGGCTTTATTGGTCAAGTACATCCAAAGCTGCAAAACGACCTGGATTTGAAGGACACCTATGTATTTGAATTAAATGCTGAAGAGTTATTCGATCATTATCAAAAAGAAGAAGCATTCCAGGCTATTCCTAAATACCCTTCCATCAGCAGGGATATTGCATTGGTGGTAGAGGAACAGTCTGCAGCAGGTGAAATTGCTGAAACCATCCTGCAAGCAGGCGCTCCATTAGTGAAAGATGTTCGCATATTCGATGTCTACCAGGGTGAACATTTGGAAGAAGGTAAAAAATCCATCGCCTTCAATCTGTTCTATATGGACCCAAATCGCACACTGAAAGACAAAGAAGTGGAAGATGCTCACGAAAAAATTCTTACAGCAGTGAAAGAGAAACACCAGGCAGAATTAAGAGGTTGATAAAAAGAGCTTGCCGAATTGACGGTAAGCTCTTTCTTATAGATATTTATTAGCTTTTTGAGTGGTGGCAAAATGGAGCTTTGCTATATCGCCCAGCTTATTTTTTCCATACTTTTTGATAACGGCGGCAGCAGCCCTGTCCACTTGCAGGGATGCTCCTTTGGGGATTGTTAGGCCGACATCCGCCTCGATATCTTCCATTGCTTTCACAAAACTGGCTCTGGCAAGAATGGATGCCGTGGCAACGGCAATCGAATAACTCTCTGCTTTTGTCATGAAGTATACATTTTCCTGTAATTTATTTCCTTCGGATGCCAGGTGGCGTTTATAGACGTCAGGTTCTGAAAATTGATCCACTAGAATCCCCTCTGGACGCTCAGGCTTTATTTTCACCAAAAGTTTTTCCAATGCGTGATGATGGAGCATGGTTTTCATTTTCCCCTGGCTCCAGCCTTTAGCTTGTAACTGGTTATATTTTTTATTATTCAATTTCAACAAAGTATAAGGGATTTCCAAGTGGATAAGATCCTTTGCAATTGAGCGAATCTTATCATCGGTCAGGTGTTTGGAATCTTTGACACCAAGCTCCTTCAAGAGAGCAACCTGTTCTGAATTTACATAAGCTGCCGCAACTGTGATCGGCCCAAAGTAATCGCCGGTTCCTGCTTCATCAGAGCCAATATGAGAACTGGAAAATAAAGATTGTGGCGGTTGATAGGCATGTTTTTTAATTTTTTTCTTAACCTGTTGCTCGGCAGTTCCCCATTTAGCTGCTTCAGCTTCCGGGCTTTTACCTTGGAATAATACCTTTCCGGAACGATAAGCTGTAATCGTGCTCCCCGGTGTCTTGGCTACAAATAGGGCGGATGGAGGCACATCCGGTTTGATCTGTGCTTTATAATAATCTTTCATTTCATTTAAAGTGTTTTTTGCTACGGTAAGTACAACTTGACCCATTTTTATAATCCTCTCTCTTTTAGCACGAAGGCTGCTAATATTTATGCTTAGTATACCAGACGACAGAATAAGACAGAACCGTACAAAGTACGATAGATTTAGTTTCCCTATTTATCCCCTTCGTGTTAAGATAAACTTTAGGATTCTATTGTCAGGGGGGATACTATGTCCCATTCAAAAGATAAAAAATCACGAACTACCGTAGAGATATATAATCGTTCCTATACGATTGTTGGAGAGGAATCACCAAACCGTGTCAAGTTGGTGGCAGGACTTGTAGATCAGAAGATGCGTGAAATCCAGGAGGGTAACCGTTCCTTGGATACTTCCAGACTTGCGGTCCTGACGGCAGTCAATACGATGAATGATTACATAGCTTTGAAAGAATCGTATAATGAACTCCATGAGAAATTGAAAAACATTGAAGAAAAGGAAAGAAAACAAGATGATTGATATTCTGCTTATTATTATGTTGATTATTGGATTACTGAATGGATTACGCCGCGGGTTCATCCTTCAGCTTTTCCATATTATTGGCTTCATAGCCGCTTTTGTTGTCGCTGTTTTGTATTACGATGATTTAGCGGAACGACTGACCCTCTGGGTGCCTTATCCTGATTTACCAAGTAGTGCCGAATGGGCGGTTTTCCTGGAAAGTCTTCCATTAGAAGTGGCCTTCTACAATGCAATCGCTTTTGCGATTCTCTTTTTTGGTGTGAAGATCATCGTACAAATAATAGCATCTATGCTGGACTTTGTGGCAGATCTGCCAATATTGCGCACATTAAACGGTTTATTAGGCGCGGTTCTTGGATTCATCGAAACGTATTTGATTCTATTTATCCTCCTATCTATTGCCGCACTGCTCCCGCTTGAAGCAGTGCAAAATGCATTAGATAACGCCACAATTGCCCAGGCAATAATTGAACATACACCGATGTTCTCGCAGCAGCTGAAGTCGCTCTGGTTTGAGCATGTAGCAGCCCTATTATAAAACTTCTCTTAAACGGAGAAGTTTTTTCTTTACGAGATTGGAAAAATCATAGCAAGGAGTGGATGGCATGGCAGTAGATAAAAAACAAGTAATCAAATTACTGGAACAAGTAGCAATATATCTGGAACTGAAAGGGGAAAACCCTTTTAAAATATCAGCCTATAGAAAAGCTGCTCAGGCATTGGAACAAGACGAACGTTCCTTAAGTGAAATTGACGACTTTACGAAGCTGAAAGGAATCGGAAAAGGCACAGCAGAGGTAATTAATGAGTTCATAGAAAATGGAAAATCTGATACATTGATGCAACTTCAGGAAGAAGTACCACGTGGTTTGGTACCACTGTTGGATTTACCGGGACTGGGCGGGAAAAAGTTATCTAAACTCTATCAAGAATTAGGAGTAACAGATGCTGCTTCCCTGAAAAGTGCTTGTGAAGATGGACGAGTGGAAGAATTACAGGGCTTTGGAAAAAAATCGGCAGAAAAGATAGTCAAGGCACTTGAAGAAGCGGATAGCCGTCCGGAACGCCTTCCGATAGCCATGATGCTGCCATTGGCGGAAAAAATCGAGGCATTCCTTGATACGTTGAAAACAGTGGAAAAATACTCCCGTGCTGGAAGCCTGCGCAGAATGAGGGAGACGATTAAAGATTTAGATTTTATTATCGTTTCAAATCATGCGGAAGCGACACGTGATGAATTATTAGACTACCGGGAAATTGAAGAAGTGATTGCTTCTGGTGAAACAAAAGTTTCTATTGTTGTAAATGAAGGATATGATATCAGTATAGACTTTAGGATTGTCAAACCGGAGGAATTTGCGACTACCCTCCATCATTTTACCGGATCAAAGGATCACAATGTGGCCATGCGGCAATTGGCTAAACAACAGAATGAGAAAATTAGTGAATACGGCATCGAGAATGTAGAAACGGGAGAAGTGAAAACTTTTAAAGAAGAAGAAGAGTTCTTCGCTCATTTCGGCCTGCATTGGATTCCGCCAGAAGTACGTGAAAATTTAGGTGAAATTGAAAAAGCACAAGAGGAAATCAATTTAATCGAACTTAAAGATATTAGAGGCGACCTTCATATGCACAGCACTTGGAGTGATGGAGCCCAGTCGATTCGCGAGATGGCAGAACAGGCAAAACAGATGGGGTATGAGTTTATTGCCATCACAGACCACTCTAAGTACTTACGAGTAGCCAACGGCCTTAATGAAAAACGTTTACGTAAACAACGAGAAGAACTTGATAAAATCAATGCAGAGATGGAAGGTTTTCATATTTTTGCCGGTATAGAAATGGATATCCTTCCGGATGGCTCACTGGATTTTGACGATGCCTTTTTGCAGGAAATGGATTTTGTTATTGGGTCCATTCATTCAAGCTTCACGCAGTCACAAGATAAAATCATGAAACGGCTGGTAAATGCGATGGAGAATCCGTATGTTCATATGATTGCCCATCCAACCGGACGTTTGATAGGCAGAAGAAAAGGATATTCGGTGGATTTAGATACATTAATAGAAAAGGCGGAGCAGACCGGCACTATACTTGAATTGAATGCCAACCCGAACCGGCTCGATCTGAATTGGGAAACGTTAATTAAAGCCCAGGAAGCAGGAGTGCATATAGCTATCAATACTGACGCCCATAATTATTCCATGCTGGATCATATGAGGATAGGTGTTGGAGCTGCCCGCAAAGGGTGGCTGCGTAAGGAAAATGTGATTAATACTTGGAAAAAGGAGGACTTAGTAAACCTTTTCCAAGGAAAAGCCAGGAAATAAAGGAGTCAATCAATCATGAATCAACGTGTTTTTCATGTGTTGGAATATAAAAAAATTATCGACCAGTTAGCAGCACATGCTGCATCTTCCCTCGGGAAAAGTAGAGCACTAGCTTTAAAACCTTCAACAGAGCTGGACGAAGTTATACAATGGCAAAATGAAACGGATGAAGCGGCCCAGGTAATCCGGCTGCATGGGAATGCTCCACTAGGTGGAATTTTTGATATCAAACCAAGCATCAAGCGTACAACCATTGGTGGTGTTCTAAGCCCTCTGGAATGTCTCGATGTTGCATCTACCATTTATGGAGGAAAGCAGATAAAAAGGTTCATCGAACAAATGGAAGAACCGGAAGTGCCAATTTTACGCGAACTGATAGATGGCATTGAGCCGTTGGGTGATCTGGAACGGAACATCCGAAACTGTATCGATGATCATGGCCATGTCATGGATGGAGCATCGGAGAAATTACGCACCATCAGATCCCGAATCCGAACATATGAAAGCAGGGTTAGGGACAAAATGGATAACTATACAAAATCAAAGAGTAAAATGCTTTCCGATGCCATTGTAACTATCCGAAATGAACGCTATGTACTTCCGGTAAAGCAAGAGTATCGAGGGGCAATAGGTGGTATTGTACATGATCAATCAGCATCAGGAGCTACCTTATTTATTGAACCTCAAGCTATTGTGGACCTCAATAATCAACTGCAGGAAGCGAAAGTCCAGGAGAAGCATGAAATTGATCGGATACTAAAAGAATTATCAGAAGCTATTGCTGCAGATCAGTCTTTTCTTTATCAAAATGTCGAGCTTCTGGAGAAAATCGACTTTATGTTTGCAAGGGCGAAGCTCGGCCAATCAATGAAAGCCGCTATGCCTGCCATGAATGACCAGGGCGTTATAAAAATGAAGCAGGCGAGACACCCGTTAATTGATGACACAGAAGTGGTAGCGAACGATATTGAACTGGGTGAGTCGTTTACCTCCATTGTGATTACCGGTCCTAATACTGGTGGTAAAACTGTCACTTTAAAATTGGTCGGCCTGTGTACTTTGATGGCTCAGTCTGGATTGCAGGTCCCTGCGCTGGATGGATGTGAGATGGCTGTCTTTGAAAATGTGTTTGCTGATATTGGTGATGAACAGTCCATCGAACAAAATTTAAGTACATTTTCTTCTCACATGACAAATATTGTGGATATACTCAAGCAGGTTAATGATAGGACGTTAGTGTTATTTGACGAGCTGGGAGCAGGAACGGATCCCCAGGAAGGTGCAGCACTTGCGATGTCTATTTTAGATGAAGTAGTCTCACGTGATGCCAGGGTTATCGCTACTACGCATTATCCGGAATTAAAAGCCTACGGCTATAATCGTGAAGGAGTTATCAATGCTTCCGTAGAATTTGATATCCAGACATTGCAGCCCACATACCGATTATTGATTGGTGTGCCAGGACGAAGCAATGCCTTTGAAATCTCCCGGCGACTGGGATTGGATGAGCAGGTGATAGAGACTGCCAAGGGTCACGTGGGAAGTGATTCGAAGAGCGTCGAGAATATGATTGCTTCCCTTGAAGCATCAACAAGGGGTGCGGACCGTGATTATGAAGAAGCAGAAAGAGTTCTTCAGCAGGCCCAGGAGATTCACGAAGAATTGCAAAAGAAGTGGAAACAGTTTGAAGACAAGCGTGAGCAGCTATATCAGCGAGCCGAACAAAAAGCTGAAAAGGCCGTAGAAAGAGCGAGAGCTGAAGCGGAAGAAATAGTAAAAGAATTACGAAGCAGAAAACACCAGGCTGACTTCAAAGAACATGAATGGATTGAAGCGAGAAAAACGATAGAGGATGCCCGGCCTGAGCTAGCTGATAGAAAACAAAAAGAGAAAAAGCCGATTTCTAAAGGCGACCGAAAGCTTAAATCCGGAGATGAAGTCAAGGTATTGTCATTAAACCAAACTGGCACGATTCTTGATGTAATAAGTGATCATGATTTCCAGGTCCAAGTAGGTATTATGAAAGTAAAAGTAAAACGTAAGGATTTAGAATATATCAAATCCGAGCAGCCGTTGAAAGAGAAACCGATGGCCACCGTTAAAGGAAAAGGGTATCATGTGAAAACAGAATTAGATCTACGTGGGGAAAGATATGAAGAAGCACTCCACCGTTTAGAAAAATATGTAGATGACGCAATCCTGGCTGGATACCCACGGGTGTCTATTATTCACGGTAAAGGAACCGGGGCACTTCGAAATGGTGTGAAAAGTTTTGCTGACCGTCATCCTTCTATTAAATCCCACCGTTCCGGGGGAATGAATGAAGGTGGTGGAGGAGTTACTGTGTTAGAACTTTCATGAGGACACGAGGGGGAATCGTAGATGAATAGCTTTTGGGAGTATCCATTGATTGAGACAGCTGCAAGATATAGTGTGGTCATACTATGTCTGGTTGTTTTCATGGCTGTCTTTGAAATTGTTACTCGTTATAATAACTGGAAAGAAATTAAAGAAGGTAATTTGGCTGTAGCGATGGCGACTGGAGGCAAGATCTTTGGTATAGCTAATATTTTTCGATATTCCATTGAGCATAATGATTCCTTGCTTCAGACCATGGGCTGGGGAGTGTATGGGTTTCTATTGCTGTTGATTGGCTACTTCATCTACGAATTTCTAACCCCACACTTTAAAATAGACGTGGAAATAGAAAAGGACAACCGGGCAGTCGGGTTTATTTCGCTTGTTATTTCCGTAGGACTTTCTTTTGTAATCGGAGCTAACATTATTTAAGGAGCGAGCAGATGGAAACATTAGCAAAGGTGCTGGGTGTAGTGGCAGCATTATTTATCATTGTGGGAGTCATATTTATCATTATGAATTGAAAGAAGACAGGCTACTTAAGTCCTGTCTTTTCTCTGTTTTTGTTACCTTTAGCCTATGTAAAATTTTCAAAATTTTAAATAATGATTCATTTCATGAGGAGATATGGTTATAATAAGAGTAAGCGTTAGAAAAAGGGAGGAATTCGGATGACACAAAAGTTTGAACGACCTTGGCACCGTCATTACCCAGAAGAAATTCCCGCTACCCTAGAGTATGACAAAAAAGCGTTGCCCCTCTATTTAAATGAAGCTACTGAACGTTACCCGGAAAAGAAAGCGCTTCATTTTATGGGGAAGGAGCTAACCTACCAGGAGGTGTTCGAAGAAACAAAAAAATTCGCGGCATACCTTCAGAATCTTGGCTTAGAAAAAGGGGATAGAATTGCCATCATGCTTCCGAATAGTCCGCAGTCAGTAATTGCTTATTATGGCGCATTAATGGCTGGGGGTATTGTAGTTCAAACCAACCCCTTATATATGGAAAGAGAATTGGAATACCAGATGAATGATTCAGGGGCGAAAATAATTATTTGTTTGGACATTCTTTACCCCAAAGTAAGTAACGTAAAAGGTAATACCGACCTGGAGCACGTAATCATTACCGGTATAAAAGATTATCTCCCATTTCCCAAAAACAGGATTTACCCATTTATACAAAAACGACAATATAAATTGGTTGTAAAACCCGAGCAGACACAAGATACCCATTTATGGGATCACATTATGGATGTTTCAGATGGAATAGTCCAACACGTGGAGATTAATCCGGAAGAAGATTTAGCCTTGCTGCAATATACAGGGGGAACAACCGGTTATCCTAAAGGTGTCATGCTGACTCATATGAATCTGGTAGCCAATACGCAAATGTCGATGAAGTGGCTGTATAAATGTAAGCAAGGAGAAGAAATTGTATTAGGTGTACTTCCTTTTTTCCACGTGTACGGCATGACTGCTGTAATGAACCTGTCTATAATGATGGGGTCCAAAATGGTGCTGCTGCCTAAATTTGATGCGGGGGAAGTTTTAAAGACAATTGATAAACAGAAGACTACCTTATTTCCTGGGGCTCCAACCATTTATATCGCATTATTGAACCATCCAAGCTTGAAAAAATATGATCTGTCTTCAATTGAAGCCTGTATAAGTGGGTCAGCACCGTTACCGATAGAAGTGCAGGAGCGTTTTGAACGGATTACTGGAGGAAAGCTGGTGGAAGGATATGGACTAACGGAGACTTCTCCAGTCACTCACTCTAACTTCGTTTGGGATCGCCGAATTAATGGCAGTATCGGAGTACCTTGGCCGGACACGGATGCCAAAATTTTAAGTATAGAAAGTGAAGAAGAGGCTGATTATGATGAGATCGGTGAAATCGCTGTAAAGGGCCCTCAAATCATGAAAGGTTATTGGGGTCGCATAGAAGAGACAGAACAAGTGCTTGATCAGAAAGGCTGGTTCCGCACTGGTGACCTTGGATATATGAATGAGGAAGGTTACTTTTATGTGGTGGATCGTAAGAAGGATATGATCATTGCAGGTGGATTCAACATTTATCCACGTGAAGTTGAAGAAGTTTTATATGAACATGAAGCTGTACAGGAAGCTGTAGTTGTAGGCGTTCCAGACCCCTATCGAGGAGAAACGGTAAAAGCATTCATTGTAAAAAGAGAAGATTCTTCGGTAACAGAGGAGGAATTGGATGCTTTTTGTCGAAAACATATGGCAGCCTATAAAGTTCCTAGAGTTTATGAATTCAGAATGGAATTACCAAAGACAGCTGTAGGTAAGATTTTACGCCGCACGTTGATTGAAGAAGAAAAAAATAAACAAACGTCGGCAAGCAAGGAACCCATACAACCTTAAGGGCTTGTCCCTCTTTTTATTGACAGGAAGAAAACGGGGATGTAGAATAATAAGTGAATGACCATTCATTCATTTTCAGAAGAGATAGGCAGGAGATACAAGTGAAAAAGAATAAGCCGAAATATACACAAATTATTGATGCAGCTGTGAAGGTGATTGCTGAAAATGGATACCATTCCTCGCAAGTTTCTAAGATTGCGAAGCAGGCAGGGGTGGCGGATGGTACCATTTATTTATACTTTAAAAATAAAGAAGACATATTAGTTTCTTTATTTCAGCAAAAAATGGGCAACTTTATCCAAAAGATAGAAGAAGAGACCAACTCCCAGCAAACAGCAGTGGAAAAACTGCTTAAATTAATTGAAAAACATTTTGAACAGCTGACCGCTGATCATCATCTTGCTATTGTCACCCAGCTGGAATTAAGGCAATCCAATAAAGAGTTACGGTTAAAGATAAATGAAGTTTTAAAAAGGTATTTGACTGTAATAGATCAAATTATAGAAGAAGGGATCCAGGATGAAATTTTCCGGAACGATATCGATAAACGTCTGGTTCGTCAAATGATTTTTGGAACCCTGGATGAAGCCGTTACCAATTGGGTAATGAAAGAACAGCACTATGATTTAGTTGAACAGGCCGGGGCGGTCCATGATATGATCGTTCGCGGCTTGACATATAGAACATAGCAAGGGGAGGTAGTAGATTGGGGAACATAACCTATCATGTAGAAAATCATGTAGCTACGCTTACATTACAAAGTCCACCTGCAAATGCGTTATCCACTTCCTTATTGGAGGCACTATCAGCCAAGTTGGATGATATAGAGAAGGATGGGACTGTAAAAGCAATACTTTTAAAAGGGGAAGGTAAATTCTTTTCAGCGGGAGCTGATATAAAAGAATTTACTTCGCTTCAAAATGAATCCGATTACACAAACCTTTCTCAAAAAGGGCAGGAATTATTCAATCGAGTGGAAAATTTCCATGTCCCTATTATTGCAGCCATTCATGGGGCTGCTTTAGGGGGTGGACTTGAGCTTGCCATGGCGTGCCATATTCGCTATGCAGCCAAGGACGCTAAATTCGGATTGCCTGAATTGAACCTGGGTATCATCCCGGGGTTTGCAGGAACTCAACGCCTGCCTGCCTATGTTGGGGCAGCCAAAGCATATGAAATGATGTTGTCCAGTTGTTCGATATCAGGAGAAGAAGCCGAACAAGAAGGCTTGGTAAATAAAAGTTTTGAAGAAGACGAAATGTTCCAGGCTGCTGAAAAGTTGGCAGGAACAATTGCTCAAAAGAGTGGCCCGACAATCCGTCAGGTGATGGAATTAGTCTCCTATACACGTAACCCGCAGTTCAAGGAAGGTTCACTGGCTGAAGCGAAAGCCTTTGGAGTGGCCTTTGGTACAGAGGATGCCAAAGAAGGTATCCAGGCATTCATGGAAAAAAGAAAACCTAATTTTAAAGATTAATAGACTAGGAGGTTTTTATATGAATATTTATGTTTTATTAAAACGTACTTTCGATACTGAAGAAAAAATTGCGATCAACGATGGCCGCATCGATGAAGAAGGTGCAGAATTCATCATCAACCCGTATGATGAATATGCAGTGGAAGAAGCAATCAACCTTCGTGATGAACATGGTGGAGAGGTAACAGTAGTCACAATTGGGGAAGAGGAATCCGAAAAGCAATTGCGTACGGCGCTTGCAATGGGTGCAGATAAAGCTGTATTAATCAACACAGAAGATGATTTGGAGGATGGGGATCAATTTACAACCGTCAAGATTTTGGAAGCCTTCTTTGAAGGTAAAGAAGCAGATATCATCCTTGCAGGTAATGTCGCCATCGATGAAGCAAGCGGACAGGTTGGCCCTCGTCTGGCAGAGCGTCTGGATATCCCTTATGTTACAACCATCACTTCTATTAGTGTCGATGGAGAGACAGTCCAGATTGAACGGGATGTAGAGGGGGATGTGGAGAAAGTAGAAACCTCCCTGCCGTTACTTGTTACATGTCAGCAAGGGCTGAATGAACCACGCTATCCATCATTGCCAGGTATTATGAAAGCGAAGAAAAAGCCATTAGAAGAATTAGAGCTAGATGACCTGGATTTAGACGAAGGTGATGTGGAAGCTAAAACAAAAACCGTGGACATTTTCCTGCCACCAGAAAAGGAAGCTGGAAAAGTCCTTGAAGGAGAAATAGACGATCAAGTTAAGGAACTTGTCTCGTTATTAAGAAACGAAGCGAAGGTACTATAAACTCAGTTTTTATTGGGAAAGGAGAATCGGTATGGGAAAAAAAATGTTAGTGATTGGGGAATATCGTGAGGGCTCTTTACGTAATGTAACATTTGAAGCGATTGCGGCTGCCAAACAAATTAGCCCGGATGGAGAAGTAGTAGGCGTCTTATGTGGTGAGGGCGATTTGACTGAACAAGGTAACGAAATGATCTATTATGGAGCAGACCGCGTGATAACTGTTTCAGACGAAAAATTGAAAACGTATACATCGGAAGGATATGGGCAAGCAATTAAGGCAGTATTAGATGACGAAAGCCCGGAAGGTATCGTGATGGGCCACACAGCAGTAGGGAAGGACTTGACACCTAAGCTTGCCAGTAAGTTGGAAACAGGATTAATTTCAGATGTAACAGAAGTCAGCAGTGAAGGCGGAAATATCATCTTCACACGGCCGATATACTCTGGTAAAGCTTTCGAAAAGAAAATGATTACAGACGGAATCGTATTCGCAACGATCCGTCCGAATAATATCGCATCACTTGAACGTGATGATTCACGTTCAGGAGAAGTAACTACGAAAGACGTGGATATCGCAGATCTGCGTACGCTCATTAAAGATATCATCCGAAAAGGTTCTGAGGGCGTCGACTTATCTGAATCAAAAGTGATCGTAGCAGGTGGACGCGGGGTTAAAAGCGCAGAAGGATTCGAGCCTCTGGAAGAATTGGCAGAAGTATTAGGAGGAGCAGTTGGTGCATCCCGCGGAGCTTGCGACGCAGGATATTGCGATTACTCCCTTCAAATCGGCCAGACTGGTAAAGTGGTAACACCGGACCTATATATTGCTGCGGGTATTTCAGGTGCTATTCAGCATTTGGCTGGTATGTCCAACTCGAAAGTCATTGTCGCCATTAATAAAGATCCGGAAGCTAATATTTTCAATGTCGCTGACTATGGTATTGTGGGAGATTTATTTGAGGTCGTACCGAAATTGATCGAGGAAATCAAACAAATCAAAGTAAATGCGTAATACACAATTGCTGGGGCAGAGGACAACGCTGCCTCGGCTTTTTATAATTTATGCTCTTATATCAGGAATCCCTAAAATCAAGCTTTTGGCTTTTCGGCTCTATAACTGGGTTTAACTTATCCTAATACAATGAATAAGATCAGGGTTTATGTGGTATAAACAAAGTATTAGCTACTCAATTGGGAACATGATATACTCAATTTATGCTTAAAATGATTGTTCGAGGAGGAATATTCAATGGCAATTGTAACTGCAACTGATCAAAACTTTACAGAACACACAAATGATGGTTTAGCACTAGTCGATTTTTGGGCTCCTTGGTGCGGACCTTGTAAAATGATTGCTCCAGTACTTGAAGAAATCGACGATGAAATGAGCGATCAAGTCAAGATTGTTAAGTTGGATGTTGATGAAAATCAGGAAACGGCCAGTAAATATGGCGTTATGAGCATACCAACGCTTCTACTTTTCAAAGATGGTAAAGTAGTCGATCAAGTAATCGGCTTCCAGCCAAAAGAAGCATTGACTGATCTAATTCAAAAACACGCATAATTCTACGACACTCAAGCCACGTTACAAGCGTAACGTGGCTTTTACTATGTTTTCTCAACATTTGGCGGGTAAGTACATAATTTCATTGCTGATATTACAGTAAAGCTCCCTTTACTTGAAGACTCAGTTACGAGAGAAACTGTTTCTGTTATAGTGTTGAGAATTGGGAGGTCCGGAAAATCACTCGCTTTCCATGGGCACGTGGTGAGTTTCCTCAGATTTCGCCTTGCGGGATCTCACCGATCATGTTCATCCCATAGGACTTTGAATAAGTTTTTTGAATAAACACCGCACGAAGGAAATGCATAGAATTTTCGAGGAGTCTCGCAATTTCCCGGACCTTCTTACGTTTATAAGAGAAACGGAAACATCGTTATACAGTCCTTCAACCAAAGGGAGAGCTACTTGTAAAAGCATGATTGTAGCTTGCAATACACAGTTTAGTGGAAGACATCTTCATCTATAACAGTGGTTCTTTTCCATCTTTTGGATAGGGTGGTTGGGAAACTGCGAGACTCCCGTGGGAGAAGGATCCAGGCGAGATCCCACAGGGCGATAGCCCGAGGAAGCTCGCCAGGTCCCCCACAGGAAAGAGAGTAGTTTCCCAGCCACCCTTGACGCTATTATGGTAAAGAACCCTCACTATCTTGAAACTAAGTCGTCCACAATTCGGCCCTATTGTTGAATAAACTTCATATGAAAAATCATCAACAAAGTTTAGCAGTTCCTAATAAAAATCGTGACACTGTATTCTATTGAGGAGGATATGGTAAATTTATCATATACCCGATAGATGGAGGGATAGAGTATGAATCAGAACATACAGGAAAAGTTAGCTGTCCTTCCTGACCAGCCAGGCTGTTATTTAATGAAAGATAAAAACGATACCGTAATATATGTTGGTAAATCAAAAGTCTTAAAAAATCGCGTGCGTTCTTATTTTAGAGGAGCGCATGACGGAAAAACACAGCGACTGGTGCAGGAAATCGTGGATTTTGAATATATTGTCACCACATCTGAAATGGAAGCACTGATTTTAGAAATGAATCTTATCAAAAAATATGACCCTAAATATAATGTCCTTCTAAAAGATGATAAGACGTATCCGTATTTGAAAGTTACCGCGGAGAAACAGCCTCGTTTAATTGTTACGAGAAAAATAAAGAAAGATAAAGGAAAGTATTTCGGTCCTTATCCCAACGTACTGGCAGCCCGTGAAACCAAGAAACTTCTGGACCGGCTTTACCCTTTGAGAAAATGTAATACGATGCCTGATAGAGTTTGCCTTTATTATCACATGCATCAATGTTTAGGCCCCTGTGAATATCCGGTTTCTCAGGAAACGAATCAAAATATCGTTCAGAACATTACTTCATTTTTGGGTGGCGGGCATAAAGAAATTAAGAAAGATTTAAAGAAAAAAATGTATCAGGCTTCAGAGGACTTGGACTTTGAGCGGGCAAAGGAGTTGCGTGATCAAATTGAACATATCGAGTCGGTCATGGAGCAACAAAAAATGACCTTGAATGATCAGGTGGATCGTGACGTGTTTGGTTATGCTTATGATAAAGGCTGGATGTGTGTCCAGGTCTTCTTTGTACGGCAAGGTAAATTGATAGAAAGAGATATTGCCCTGTTCCCATTTTTTGATGATCCCGAAGAGACTTTCTTATCCTATATCGGCCGGTTTTATCTCCATCAGAACCATCCTTACCCGAAACAAATATTGGTTCCAGTTGCTACAAACATCTCCTTATTGGAAGGAGTTTTGGATACCAAAGTCCATATCCCGATGAGAGGCAGGAAGAAAGAGCTGGTTGAACTGGCAATGAAAAATGCAGACATAGCGCTTAAGGAAAAATTTGCATTAATAGAACAGGATGAAGAACGTACAATCAAAGCTGTAGAAAAGCTTGGTGAGAAACTTCATATAGAAACCCCAAGAAGGATTGAAGCATTTGATAATTCTAATATTCAAGGCACAGATCCTGTTTCAGCCATGGTGGTATTCATAGATGGAAAGCCACAAAAGAAAGAATACCGTAAATATAAAATTCGTGATGTAAAAGGTCCGGATGACTACGAAACGATGAGAGAAGTGATTCGGCGAAGATATAAGCGAGTTTTGAAAGAAGAAGCCCCACTACCCGATTTGATTATGGTGGACGGATCTAAAGGACAAATGAGTGCTGCAATAGATGTGCTTGAAAATGAACTTGGGTTGGATATCCCTCTTTGTGGTTTAGCTAAGGATGATAAGCATAAAACTAGTGAATTACTTTATGGAGAGCCTCCGCAAGTAGTAGAGTTAGACAGAAAATCACAAGTTTTTTATCTTATTCAAAGAGTGCAGGAGGAAGTGCACCGATTTGCGATCACTTTCCACCGGCAACTTAGGGGGAAGGGTGCAATTCAATCGGAGTTAGATGAGATTGAAGGCGTTGGACAGAAGCGAAGGCGTTTATTGTTACGTCATTTTAAATCTGTCGAAGAAATTCGTCGTGCTGTACCAGAAGACATTACAAAATTGGGGATTCCGCTTCCGGTAGCCCAAAAAGTAATTGAACATTTGAATCAAGAACAACAAGAAGAGCCAGCAGAAGAATAAGCTGGCTCTTTCTCTTATGTATGAACGACTTTAAATACAACTAGGTTTTTTTTCTTATCAACCTCTTCAAAGCCTTCTCCGTTTACATCTTGTAATATTTTCATAGCTTCTGCCAGGAAGCCCGCTTCCATTTTAAAGTCAACTTCCAGAAGAGGGTTTTGGATCCTTTTCTCCAATACATGGCCGCTAAGTTCAAAAAGGATTTCTTTTTTTTTCTCTTGTACAACAGACAGGGTACCCCAGCCGAACTGTTGGAAATATTCGGTTATATCCTCTAACTTTTCCATGTTGCTGTTCCGTGCTAAATTCTTGCCCATATAATAAAGAAGAAATGGTGCTTCTTTACCTAATAAATCTGGAAGTATATAGTACCTGAGCAAATCATAACCAGCCCCGGTGTGTACCAGCGACTGCAATTGTTCCAGGTTGATCTTGGATGTATTTCCCCTCATATTCGGTCATTCCTTTCTACATAATTTATTATCGCTTGATTAGTATTCAAGTGCAACCAAAATTAAAGGATTTAGTAATTTTTGATTAATCTTTCGAATGGCGAATTTATTGTTCAGTCTTCTTGACGCTCCCACATGATAGAAGTACAATAAATATGTCACTTTTTGTACATTTATCAACAAAGCACACGAAATGGGGATGATCCCCCTATTATTTTTATACATTGCCATTGACGCTTTACCATGGCAAAGTGTGAAAATGCAGCCTGGGGTTGAAGAAACTTACCCGTTGTTTTGTTTTATGTGCTTTTTAAAGCGCTTTTATATGGATGGGTGTTCAAAAAGATTCTCAGGAAAATTAACCGGTGAAGTAAGAAAGCGCTCTTAAAGATAAAGTTAAAGGGAAATGGCCATAAACATTCTTTACCTTGGCCAATGGTTGTTTTCTTGAATTTTTTGGACCCCAGGGATTGCTGATAATGTACATACTATTACGAACTATTCATTTAACTTGAGGGGGGTAAAACATGGCGGGAAATCGCGACTATATTAACAGAAGAATCCATTCATTACTTGGGGTTATTCCTATCGGGCTCTTTTTGATCCAACACTTGACCGTGAACTTTTTTGCTACACGGGGCCCGGAAGCATTCAATGCTGCAGCACATTTTATGGAAAGTTTACCATATCGGTATGTTCTTGAACTTTTTGTCATTTTCTTACCGATTCTTTTCCATGGGATTTATGGGGTGTATATTGCCTTCACAGCCAAGCATAACGTGTCCAATTATGGGTATTTCCGTAACTGGATGTTTATGCTCCAAAGGTACACTGGGGTAATTACACTGATTTTTATTGCCTGGCATGTATGGGAAACTCGGATTGCAATCGGTCTTGGCTGGGTTGACCTCAACTACCAATTGATGGAGAACATTTTGACTAATCCATTCTTCTTCTGGTTCTACGTAGTGGGTGTAGTATCAACGACTTTCCACTTTGCAAATGGACTATGGTCGTTCTTTGTCAGCTGGGGTATAACGATGACTCCAAGGTCACAACGCATCATGACCTATGTCAGTATCATCGTATTCTTAGCGGTTTCTTATGTAGGTGTACGTACACTATTCACTTTTGCCTACGGAATTTAATTTTGACATATCCTTATCAGATAGAATTGATAGTACTTAGAGGGAGTGAGTTTTAAATGAGCGATCGAAATATAGTTATTGTCGGCGGAGGCCTGGCTGGTTTGATGGCAACCATCAAAGCGGCAGAGGCGGGCGTTCACGTCGATTTGCTTTCCATTGTACCTGTAAAACGTTCTCACTCTGTTTGCGCGCAAGGCGGTATTAATGGAGCCGTAAATACAAAAGGTGAAGGGGATTCACCTTGGGAACACTTTGACGATACAGTTTATGGCGGGGATTTCCTTGCTAATCAGCCACCAGTAAAAGCGATGACTGACGCTGCTCCTGGTATCATTCATCTATTAGATCGTATGGGGGTTATGTTCAACCGTACTCCTGAAGGACTGTTAGACTTCCGTCGTTTCGGTGGAACTCAGCATCATCGAACAGCATTCGCTGGCGCAACAACAGGGCAGCAGTTGTTATATGCTCTCGATGAGCAGGTCCGCCGTCATGAGGTTAATGGCCTTGTTACTAAATACGAAGGCTGGGAGTTCGTCTCTGCCATCATAGATGAAGAAGGTACTGGCCGTGGCGTAGTAGCTCAGAATCTGCACACCCACGAAATGAAAGCTTTCAAATCGGATGCAGTAATCATGGCTACTGGGGGACCTGGCATTATCTTTGGTAAATCAACCAACTCTGTTATTAATACGGGGTCTGCCGCTGGGGCGCTATACCGCCAGGGCGTCAAGTATGCAAACGGAGAATTCATCCAGATTCACCCTACAGCTATTCCAGGCGATGACAAGCTCCGTCTTATGAGTGAGTCGGCCCGTGGAGAAGGTGGCCGTGTATGGACATATAAAGATGGTGAACCATGGTATTTCCTTGAAGAAAAATACCCTGCCTATGGAAACCTTGTTCCTCGTGACATCGCTACCCGTGAAATTTTTGATGTCTGCGTAAACCAGAAGCTTGGTATTAATGGGGAAAATATGGTCTACTTGGACCTATCACACAAGGATGCTGAATTCCTTGATGTTAAGCTTGGCGGTATCATTGAGATCTATGAAAAATTCGTTGGGGAAGACCCTCGTAAGGTGCCGATGAAAATTTTCCCTGCTGTCCATTATTCCATGGGTGGTATGTGGGTTGATTTTGACCAAATGACTAACATCCCGGGTATCTTTGCTGCTGGTGAATGTGATTATTCACAGCACGGAGCAAACCGTCTTGGAGCTAACTCCCTTCTTTCTGCAATTTATGGGGGAATGGTAGCTGGTCCAAATGCTGCTAAATACATCGATGGTTTAGAGAAGACATATGAAGACATTGATGAGAGCGTATTTGAGAAGCAATTAGAAGTAGAAAAGGATAATTTTGAAAAGATTATGAAAATGGATGGCGATGAGAACGCTTACCAGCTCCATAAAGAACTTGGTGAATGGATGACGGATAATGTCACAGTTGTGCGTGAAAATGCTAAATTGCTTGAAACAGATAAAAAGATTCAAGAACTTATGGAACGTTACGAACGCATCAACGTAAATGATACATCTCGCTGGAGCAACCAGGGAGCAATGTTCATCCGTCAATTACAGAATATGCTACAATTAGCACGGGTAATGACATTGGGGGCTTATAACCGTAATGAAAGTCGTGGCGCACACTATAAGCCTGAATTCCCGGATCGTAATGATGAAGAATGGTTGAAGACAACGATCGCAACTTACGATAAGGCTGAAAACAAACCAGTTTTCACCTACGAGGAAGTCGACACTTCCCTGATCAAGCCTCGTAAGCGCGACTATTCAAAAAGTAAAGGGGGTAAATGATCATGAGTGAAGAGAAAAAAATTACACTCATTATCGAACGACAAGACAGTCCTGAATCTGCCCCGTATGAAGAAACATTCGAAGTTCCATACCGCGAAAATATGAATGTCATTTCTGCATTAATGGAAATTCGGCGAAATCCTGTTAATGCCAAAGGGGAGGCAACAACACCAGTATTTTGGGATATGAACTGCCTTGAGGAAGTGTGTGGTGCTTGCTCCATGATTATCAATGGAAAAGCACGCCAATCCTGTACAGCATTAGTCGATCAGCTGGAACAGCCGATTCGCCTTGCTCCAATGAGTACATTCCCAATTACCAGGGACTTGGCTGTGGACCGCAGCAGAATGTTTGATTCTTTGAAGCGTGTCAAAGCATGGGTGCCAATTGATGGAACTTATGATTTAGGACCTGGTCCTCGAATGGCGGAGAGCAAGCGCCAATGGGCATACGAATTATCTAAGTGTATGACATGTGGTGTTTGCCTGGAAGCATGTCCAAACGTGAATAGTAAATCAGATTTTATTGGGCCGGCAGCTATTTCTCAAGTTCGTTTGTTCAATTCACATCCGACAGGGGAAATGAATAAAAGCGAACGGCTGGAAACTGTCATGGGAGATGGCGGAATCATGGGTTGCGGGAATGCGCAAAACTGTGTGCAGTCTTGCCCGAAAGGTATCCCATTGACTACATCCTTAGCTGCAATCTATCGTGACACAGCTATTGAATCCTTCAAAAGCTTCTTCGGGAGCGATAATAAGCTATAATTTTAAGCTTATCCAATGCAAAAGAGCCTCGCCTATCACGGAGAGGCTCTTTTGTTACATAGGCAGATGGGAATTAAGGGGGCAGGAAGAATGAAAACGCCAGCGTATATCGATGATATAGATAAGTGGACAGCGGGGTTTAAATTTAATATTGATGTTCGTATCAGGTTTTCTGAAACCGATCAATTTGGTCATATGAATAATACTGTGCCCTTTGTATATTTTGAAGAAGCACGTATTGAATTCATGAAACAATTAGGGCTCTCTCTCAATAAAGTCAAAGAACCAAAAGTTGTGCCTGTGGTTGCTGATCTACAATGTGACTTCCATCGTCAACTTTATTTTGATGATATCCTGAAAATATTTGTGAAGGCTGAACAAATAGGAAATACTTCTTACGATCTACATTATTTAGCGCTCACGGAAGAAGGGGAAACTGCTTTGACTGGAAGAGGGAGGATCGTGCAAGTCGATTCATCAACCGGTAAACCAGTGCCACTGGGTGACGATTTCAAACATAAACTTGCAACCGAATCTACTGCTTGTTTTTAACAGTCGATAATCTTCAATTATTCTGTATAATAAAAGAGTCAGCGACTAGTTGCTGGCTTCTTTTTGTGAAATTATATGTTTAAAAAGTAGACTGTGGAAAGAATTTCAAGGGGGGAGCATCTTGGGGATAATTAATAAAAGAAGTGTTGTTATAGGGTTATTTTTTCTATTGTCTGCCTTTTATTTGCTATATGTCTCCCTGGCTTATCCTTATATAGGCATAGAGACAGAAGAACAAGCGGGAGAAGTTAAAGTAGCAGCTTTGGAAAAACAAGGCTGGGCTATTAGAAATGACCTGCCATTAGGAAGTAAAGTTACGGCCATAAACGATAAAGCTCCACTTCAGCATTATACTGTATTATTGAACGGAGAAATTGAAAAAATCCAAACACTTACTATCGAATATGAAGGTGAAAGAGTCCAATTTAATAATATAGAAGGATTAAGTCTTCAGCATTGGCTTTTATATATCCTGATGCCTGTCCTCTTTTTTATAATTATAGTGGCTATTGCTTATACGTTATATAATCGCAAGAAGTCTCGTTATTCCTCAAATTTGCTCATTTTATTCTTTATGACCATTGCCTTGGGGTTAATGACGAATAGTGGAGCTATTCGAAATGACTTATACGCTACTTTTCTTAATGTTACGCTATTTCTCTTTGCTCCTGTAATTTTAATTCATTTTTTATATGCCTATTTTCAAGAATTCTCGGTTAAATGGTTTTCTAAGTATATTTATTTTATCCTATATGTTATTGTCAGTGTTGTTTCGGCAGCTGAAGCGTACTTTCTACTAACCCTTCATTACCCAAGGTTTATGGATCGGCTTCCGAATGTTTTATTATTTTTTCTGATTATTTTTTCACTTGGATTAACTTTAACAGGGTATTACAAATATAAGACCACTCCATACGGCCCGATGTTTAAGTACATTAATTTAGGTATGAGTGTGGCATTTCTCCCGTACATCTTTTTTTATTTGATTCCAAGCTTAGTTTTTGGCCAGCAAATTATCCCATTGGATGTTGCTGCAACTTTTGCTTTTGCGTTGCCGATTACTTTTGTTTATATGGTAACAAGACAACGGTTGATGGATATCACATTTGTCATGGGAAGACTTAGGTATTATACTGTCATCAGTTTTTTGCCAAGCATACTCATTTTAGTAGTTGGCTCCTTTATGCTTGAGTCGATATTTCCCGCGATCAAACTTGCTCAGCTTTACCTATTCATTCATATTGTGCTTATTTTATTTTTGATGATTAAAGAAACATTAGATTTTAGACTGCAACGGAGGCTGATTGCGGCTAAATATAGTTATCAGGATAGTATGCATCGGATGTCTCAGGACATGAAAAAAGAAACGAACGTAGTGGATTTATTGAAACGATTACGCTACGAGCTTAAAAATGTCCTGAATGTTAAAGAAGTATATGTTTATTCAAAACATCTAAAATCGCAATTATATTGCGTCTATAGGGAAGTGCCAGAACATCTGCTCAAGCATGTTACAACGGCTTTACAAGAGTCACACTCAGAGATTGGAAAGTTAATTGAAACAGAAGAAGGCTTTGGCATTGTAGTAGGGCACTCCCTTCACAAAGTAACAATGATCTGGTGTACGGGGAAAAAAGACTTTACGACATTGAACCGTGATGAAAAAACTTACCTGCAGACAGTTGCTCATAACACAAATATCGCTCTTGAAAATTTGGCATTAATCGAAGATCTGGTAAAAGAATTAAAAGAATTAAAAAATGATGATCACAACCAGCAATATCCAACCTGGCTATCACGTTTGCTCTTCACGATTGCAGAGAATCAAAGAAAACAATTATCGATTGATATCCACGATACTGTGTTACAGGAGCAATTATATTTATATAGAAAAGTGGATGATTTGTTGCAAAATCGTCCGTTTGCAAATGATTCACTGAAAGCTGAGCTTATGATGTTTAAGGAATCTCTGCTTGATAGCATTCATTTAACTCGGGAAACTTGTAATGAACTACGCCCGGCCTTCATAGAAGAGTTAGGCTTGGTTCAATCATTGCGTAATCTCATTCAGCAATATCAATTACGTTCTAACTTCACTGTTTATTTCGATGATCAATACTTTAACGTGGAATTAGACCAGGAAAGAATTCTTGCGATTTACAGAATTGTTCAGGAGTTATTATCCAATGCCATGAAACATTCAGAAGCTAAAGTCGTTAAATTGCGTCTCTTCAATGATGGCAATCAGATACATCTGTACTATTCAGATAATGGTATCGGGATGGATTATTCCATCCAAAAAGATTTGTTTTCCCATTTCGGTCTCTCTGGAATCGAACAAAGAGTTAATGGTCTATATGGGAAAATGAATGTTGAAACCGCACCAGGAGCAGGCTTCCATATGGAGGTAACTATTCCGCAAGTCACCGTACAGAAGGGGGTTATGATATGAGCAGAGTTTTGATTGTCGATGATCATCCCGCTGTTGGAGAAGGAACAAAAGCTATGCTCCAACAAGAGGAAGATATACAAGTGGATGTAATCTCCAACAGTGAGGATACGAAAAAATATATAGAGAAATATAATTATGATGTGCTTTTATTTGATTTATATATGCCGGGTTTGAATGGGATCGAGTTAGCGAAGAAAGTGAGACAAAATTATCCAGACTTGGTGATTTTGATTTATACGGGTTTTGATTTAAGTACTCACTTTAATATGCTCGTAGAAGCTGACATTTCCGGTTTCGTAAGCAAGACTGCCAGTAAGGAAGAACTAATCACTGTTATTCGGTGTGCTTTACGTGATGAAGTTGTTATCCCGCTTCATTTATTTAAGCAATTGCGACGCACAGAAGCTTGCCCGAGTAATCAAATTGACTCACCGGTAGTTACAGATATATCTTTAAATGAAAAAGAACAGTCGATCTTGCAGGAAATTGCAGCAGGGTTGACTAACCGTGAAATAGCGCAAAAGCTTCACATGTCTCAACGGAGTGTGGAGTATACATTAACAGGAATATTCAATAAATTGAATGTCAGATCACGTACAGAAGCTTTGTTACAAGCCCAAGAATTAGGATTAATTTCTAAATCTTCATAGAAACGGAACAGCAGTCAATCTCTCTTCATACGATATTATGACTAAATAATTCCCTCTCAGTGCAGCTCAAAGAGCAAGGAGGGGTACACATTTGAAGGAGAACGACTACAGACCAAAACAAATTTTGACGAAACGTGAAAAAGAAGTCTTTGAGCTCCTTGTCCAAGATAAAACCACAAAAGAAATAGCAAAGGAACTATTTATCTCTGAAAAGACTGTCCGCAACCATATTTCAAATGCCATGCAAAAATTGGGTGTCAAGGGGCGATCGCAAGCGGTCATTGAGCTGTTGAGGATGGGGGAATTAAAACTTTAGTTCACTTTAATTGACGGTTTAATTACTGCCGTTCCTTCAAGAATCACAAGTTTTTTGTGATTCTTTTTTTATCTCTCGGCTCTGCTCAACCCCCGTGTTGTTGTTCCATTAAAGCTCCCTTTTACTGAAGACTCAGTTTCAAGATATATTTGTTTTCCGTTACGGTAGTAACGGTTTGGAGGGCCTGGAAATTACTCGCTTTCCATGGGCGTACGGTGAGCTTCCTCGGCGAGATCTCACCATGTACTATTCTCCCATCGGAGAGTCGCAATTTCCCGTACCTCCTTGCGTGTATGAGAGAAGCGGAAACATCACTAAATAACTTCAAACTTAGTAAGAGTCCTTCTGAAAAATGGCCTACTAGCTGTATCCTTGGTCAATAAAGAGAAAATGTTGAAGACATCTTCATCTTTATAAATGGTCCGTTATTCAAAAACGGATAAGGCGGCAGGGAAACGGTGAGACTCCCGTGGGAGAAGGATCCAGACGAGACCCCGCAGGGAGTGAAACGACCGAGGAGGCTCGGCGGCTCTCCACAGGAAAGAAATGAATGCGTAATCGCCTTGGGAGACACGACACGCATAAGCAGAACAGCAAAAGGGAAGTGGTCTTTCTTCCCGTTGATGGACTGCTTATGTCGCGAGTGTCTAGGCGATGAAGCTGGAAAGCGAACTGTTTCCCAGCCGCCCTTACTCCTGATTCGGCAACGGACCCAAATTATCTCGAAGTCAAGTCTTCGACTTTTCGGCCCTTTTGTTGAATAAGTCACTGATGGTAAATGATCAGTAGCGTTTCACAGAGCTATCCTCTTTGAAATGTAAAAACGTATAGGCTTGACTGGCGGCAAAACTTTTTTTGATCTATTATTATAAGGTCATTACCTGTTACAGATTTCTTTCTTGAAATTTTGTAAGGAAACGACGAGAATGAAGGAAAAGCTTATTCTTTGAGGAGTGCGTGTATTTGGCAAACACTGAAACTACTACAGTAATTTCTGAAATTGAAAAAGAAATGAGATACATATCGGGTATCATTAAGCAAAAAGGCCGGGAGATATTAAACCATTACCCGATAACTGCCCCACAGTTTCTGGCTTTGCAGTGGCTGCTGGAGAAAGGGGATATGACCATTGGCGAGCTTTCCTCTTGCCTAAACCTGGCGTGCAGCACCACCACCGACCTTGTTGATCGGATGGAGAAAAATACGCTGGTGGAGCGGGTAAGGGATCCGAAAGATAGGCGAGTGGTCAGAATTCATGTATTATCGAAAGGGACAGCAATTATTCATGAAGTCATTGAAAAACGACAGGCTTATCTGGAAGGTGTTTTAAAGGATGTTCCAGCAGAACAAGTTGAAACATTGAACCAGTTGTTGCACATGCTTCATGATCAAATGCTCCATTCCGAAGACCAAGAGACAGAGTGATCAGACAACATAGAATGAGGAGGAAGGAATGTGCAACGAAAAGCTATTGGTGTGATTGATTCCGGTGTAGGGGGATTAACGGTTGCAAGAGAATTGATGAGACAGCTGCCTAATGAGCAGCTGATTTATTTAGGAGACACAAAGCGTTGTCCGTATGGACCCCGGACTAGAGAAGAAGTAATAGAATTCACCTGGCAAATGGTCAATCATCTACTAAGAAAAGATATAAAATTATTAGTGGTAGCCTGTAATACAGCTACTGCCTTTACATTGGAAGAACTTCAAGAAGAGCTGGAAATTCCCGTTATCGGAGTCATTCAACCTGGTGCAAGAGCGGCCATCAAAGTGAGCCAGAATAAGCGGATAGGAGTAATAGGAACAGAAGGAACCATAAGCAGTCAGGCATACACAAAAGCCCTGCATGGAATTGATAAGTCGATTGTAGTAAAAGGCCTTGCTTGCCCGGCGTTTGTTCCTATGGTGGAAGATGGTATTTTAGAAGGTGGATTGGCAGAAGAAACCGTGAAAAATTCACTTCACCCTCTAAAGGCTAATAATGGAATCGATACTCTAATTTTAGGTTGCACCCACTATCCCTTGATCAGACATTTGATTCAAAAAGAAATGGGTGAAAAAATCCAAGTCATATGCTCTGGGGAAGAAACTGCACGTGAAGTCAGTTTGATATTAGCTTATCAGAAGCTTACTTTTAACGGAGATGATAAGCCGCAACATGAGTTTTACACCACCGGCGACCTGGAAAAATTCGAAAAAGTTGCCAATATATGGTTTGAGGAACCGATTGAGTATTTAAAACCTGTCATCATTGATTGAAATTATATGTTAGATACCGCTCAGCATTCTGCCTGGGCGGTATTTTTTATATGAAAATGGTAATTTAGCAATCGCTAAGGAGGAATTTTGTTATAACAACTTACGAACAATCCAAGTTTTTTAATGTGAATCTTCTTTGGTCTAATTTTCCCACAAGCTCGTATACATAATAGTACAAACCATCATAGGAGGGGAAAGCATGAAAATGCGTGTTATTGGATCACTGGTAATCGGCCTGTCGACCACGCTATTACTGACAGGATGTTTTTTTGAAGGCGAGCAGTCCATAGAAAAAATGGATGCACCCCAGGACGTAGACTACGTAGATCAAACCGATGAAGCAGCTGATAAGACTACCGAAGATTCGGTTGACGATACAAATAGCGAAGCTAACGAGGAGGCTACCGGTACCTCAACTCGTCAACTTTACTTATTAGACGCCAATGGTATGGTAGTTTCTCAAACCTTGGAGTTGCCTAATATTTCATCGAAAGAGGTAGCTACTCAATCCTTAGAATACCTCGTAAAAGGCGGTCCAGTCACTGAATTACTTCCTAACGGATTTGAAGCAGTACTGCCTGCAGGGACAGAGATATTAGGGTTGAACCTTAAAGAAGATGGAACGATGATCGTAGATGTATCCAAAGAGTTTGCAGAATATGCCCCGGAAGATGAGCAAAAGATTCTTCAGGCGATGACTTATACACTGACGCAATTTGAAAACGTAGAACGGATAAAGCTTTGGATCAATGGGCATGAGCAGGAAGTTATGCCTGTGAAAGGCACTCCTATCTCCTCGGGTGTCTCGAGAGCGGATGGTATTAACATATACGCAAGTGAAGATGCGGATGTGGTGGATAGTAAAGCTGTAACGCTTTACTATCCTGCTCAAAATGAGAATCAGGACTTCTATTATGTACCTGTAACTACCCATTTGAATACAAGTGACAACGATTCTTATGAATCTATCGTACAAGCTCTGGTGGAAGGGCCTTCCTTTGACCTTCCATTACTGACAGCGTTTAACGAGGAAGCTGAACTGCTGGAGACAAGCTTTGAAAATGGGGTGCTATCCCTGTCATTTAACGAAGCACTCCTATCCAATCAAGAAAAACAATCGGTCTCGGAACATGTGATGAAGAGCCTGGTAATGACACTTACAGACCAGCAAGGAGTGGAAGCTGTAGAGGTACACGTAGATGGGGTAGAACAAGTATATAGTGAAGATGGTGTCCCATACGCAGAGCCAGTGACTATAAATGATATCACTGGTGCAGATAGTTTATAACTATTGAAAAGCCCCGAATCAGGGGCTTTTTGTATGCTGAAAAAGGAATAACAAAGCATATACAAATAGAATTTCAACATTAATAATGCCGATCTGGACTGGCTTTATTAATGTTTACAGAGCTTTTTCCCAAGCTACGCTTTTCTGATAAATTGTGTTAAGATGGGCAAGGATATGGATAAAGGAGGACGTTATAGTGAGAGCGGATGAAAGAAACACAGATCAGCTTCGACCAATTCAAATAGAAACCGAATATGTGATGCACCCGGAAGGGTCTGTATTAATAAGTGTAGGAAACACAAAAGTGATATGTAATGCAAGTGTGGAAGATCGTGTCCCCCCTTTTATGCGTGGGCAAGGTAAAGGATGGATTACCGCAGAATATGCAATGCTCCCACGAGCTACGGATCAAAGAAATATCCGTGAGTCCTCTAAAGGGAAGGTTTCAGGAAGAACAATGGAAATTCAGCGTTTGATCGGTAGAGCATTAAGGGCAGTGGTAGACTTGGATAAAATTGGAGAGCGTACCGTGTGGGTTGATTGTGATGTCATCCAGGCAGATGGGGGTACCAGGACTGCATCGATTACCGGTGCCTTTGTAGCGGTTGTCCTTGCTTTTGGCAAACTGCTGGATAAAAAGGTTCTGAAAGAGATGCCGATAAAAGATTACTTAGCAGCAATATCTGTCGGGGTACTTCCAGACGGCACAGAAATTCTGGATCTATGTTATGAAGAAGACAGTAAGGCGCATGTGGACATGAATGTAGTCATGACTGGTAATGGAGAGTTTGTTGAATTGCAGGGGACTGGAGAAGAAGCGACTTTTTCGGTGTCTGAACTTCAAAAGATGCTGGAACTGGCTCAAAAAGGAATGGAACGAATTTTCAGCATTCAAAAAGAAGCGATCGGCTCCTATGCAGATCAAGTAGATAAAGCAGTAGCAAGTGATAAAAAATGAAAGAACTAATTGTTGCTACTAAAAACAATGGAAAAGTGAAAGAGTTCAGAGAAATGTTCAAGATATATGGAATTGAGCTTAAATCATTGCATGATTTACCGGATTGGTCAGGGGATATCGTAGAAGACGGCGCCACCTTTGAAGAGAATGCTGCCATTAAAGCTGAGGCAATTTCAAAAGCTTATGATGTACCTGTACTTGCAGATGATTCAGGTTTGGAAGTGGACGCTCTACAGGGAAGACCTGGTGTATATTCAGCTCGCTATGCTGGTGAAGAGAAAAATGACCAGAAGAACTTAGAAAAAGTTTTGAAGGAATTAGAAGAGACAGGGTACTCAGAGCGAACAGCCCGTTTTGTATGCTGCATCGCAATCATTCAACCTGGCAAAGAAGCAATCATCAAAAGAGGAACCTGTGAAGGAAAGATTGCAAAAAAACCTGAAGGAAGTCATGGTTTTGGCTATGATCCGATATTTGTACCGGATGGTTATGATCAAACGATGGCTCAACTTACAGCTGATGAAAAAAATGCTATCAGTCATCGCAGGAATGCGATTGATAAAGTGGAGCAATGGCTGAAAGAACTTGTCTGAGAGGAGAGTGTCCTATGCCAAGTGTATTAATTTTAAGTGACAGCCACGGATTGACTGATGAAGTAAAAGAAATTAAAGAAAAATATGCACATCAGGTAGATGGGATGATACATTGTGGGGATTCAGAACTTAACCTTCATGACAAAGAGCTGGAGGGGTTCTATTACGCAAAAGGCAATGTCGACTTTGACTCTGGAATGGAAGAGGAGCAAGCGTTTACGATTGAGGGAGTTACCTTTTTCGTAACCCATGGCCATCTATTTAATATTAAATCTACTTTGATGCCATTGAATTATCGTGCCGAAGAATTGGGAGCAGATGTGGTATGTTTTGGCCACTCCCATATGGCTGGAGCAGAAAAAGTGGAAAACCGGTTGTTTATCAACCCTGGCAGTTGCAGACAGCCAAGGGATCACAGGGAGCCAACTTATGCGATTTTGAGCTGGAATGATAATCGGGTGTTTGAGCTGCAATATTATAATATGAAACACAAGCCTGTCGATTTAAAGCTCCAAACAACACTGCGGTCAGAGGTCTAGTACTCTGACCCATTTAGGTGTTGACAAAGTAATAGAGAGTTAATATAATAGGTCTTGTCTCTTAAAGAGAGTACATAAAAAAGAGAACAAATTTTTCTAATAATGCACGGGTGTAGTTTAGTGGTAAAACCTCAGCCACGAGCAAAGCATCCACCGAATAATCTTCGAGTTGCCTCGACAGATACCACTTCACTGAATAAGCTGGCAGAGGAAGAGGCATGACAGTTCGTAAACAAAAAATAAGGAAATAACATACTAACGTGCGGGTGTAGTTTAGTGGTAAAACCTCAGCCTTCCAAGCTGATGATGTGGGTTCGATTCCCATCACCCGCTCTTCTGAAAAACTTTACTGGAAAATCAGGACGACGGAGTTAAACTACAACTTCATAGGTACAGTCATTAATTTTTATTAAACATCCCAGTAGCTCAGTAGGATAGAGCACGTCCGAGTAAGCTGCGAAGGGAAACATCAGCGTACCGATTCAATTACTTCCTTGAAATTTCCCAGAGAATCGGGACGACGGAGTTAAACTACAACTTCATAGGTACAGTCATTAATTTTTATTAAACGTCCCAGTAGCTCAGTAGGATAGAGCAACGGCCTTCTAAGCCGTGGGTCGGGAGTTCGAATCTCTCCTGGGACGCCATTTCATGTAAACAGCGTTGGGTAAACCCAAGGCTTTTTTTAATTTGGTCAACAATTAAAGTTCCTTTAGAGTATTCCGATATCTCCCTTCTTGAATTTTTCAAAATAAATGTTTGTTTTACTTGAAGTCGGGAAAAGATAGAAAGATAATAGAGAATAATACATAGAGCGATTAGGAAGGGTGTCCTATGAAAAAGAAAAAAGGGAATATCGTCATGTTCCCCAAATGGAAGACCAGACTGGAGAATGAGGGGTTAAAGGCAATACAGGAAAAACGGTATGAAGAAGCATTGAAAACATTTGAGCCTCTGTTCGAACACGATGTAGCATCACATGATGTCATTACAGGCAAGTTAGTAAGTTTAATGGAGCTTGGAAAATATGAACCTGCTGAAGAACTATGCGAATATCTCATGAAACATGACTTGGAAAATTATTATCAATACTTACATATTTATTTAACAATTCTATTTCAAACGAGCCGATATGAAGAGTTAGTAGGGCTGTTGGATGAAATTTTTCAAGAAGAAGATATGCCACAGAAAATGCGGACCCAGTTTTGGCAGTTATATGAAGTTAGCAGGAAGCTTGTAAAAGAAGATGATGAACAGCAGAACAATAAGTTAGTAGATGAATTCTTTGAAGGTTTAAGTAATGAAGACATACATAAGCAATGGCGATCAATCATTAAGCTGCGAAAGTTAAGCGCAGCTCCTTATATCCAACCGTTTACTGAACTTCTTAAGTCTAAGGAAGTACACCCTATAATTAAAACAGGGATCATTCAATGGTTTCAGGAGCATCAGGTTGATATTAATTTAGAAATATCCAAGTTCGGACTGACGGAGAGAGTAAATCCAGCCCAATTGAAGGAACTGCATTCGGATTATGTCATGCAACAACTGAAAATGAGGTTGGGTGATATGGAACAAAAGAATCCTACCATGTATGATATTGTACAGAACCTTCTTTATCGGTATTTGTTTGTACGCTATCCTTTATTTCCAACCGAGGAGGAAGCGCCTCAGATAGTAGCAGCTTTGAGGCAGCTGGGGCATGAGTATTTACAGATCCCGGTTCCAGAGGTGGAAAATGCGGAAGAAGTTGAAAAATATAAACAAGAGATTCTCTTATGCGAGCAGCATTACACCCTTATTATGGAAGAGTAATAATGAAAATCTTTCCCGGATAGGATACATATGTTGAAAGGTGTTTCTTTTATGTTATAATGTAGTGGTTGCAAATTTAGATTCGTATGTAAATAGAATCAGAGAACATGAAGAAAATCGCCTAAGGCGAAAGGAAATCATAGATGTTGGAGGGAATTTTTTATGTCAGCAAAATGGGAAAAAAAAGAAGGTAACCAAGGGGTCCTTACAGTAGAAGTCCCAGCCGAAGAATTTGATCGTGCGTTAGATCAAGCGTTCAAGAAAGTAGTAAAACAAGTTCAAGTGCCAGGATTCCGAAAAGGGAAAATGCCACGTAAACTATTTGAACAACGCTTTGGTGTAGAATCACTGTATCAAGATGCTTTGGATATTGTTCTTCCGGAAGCTTACATGAACGCTGTACAAGAAACTGAAATCGAGCCTGTTGATCGTCCGGAAGTAGATGTTCAGGAAATTGAAAAAGGCAAAGGTGTTACATTTACTGCTGAAGTTACTGTAAAGCCAGAAATAGAACTTGGCGACTACAAAGGACTTGAAGTGGAAGAAATGGATACGGAAGTAACAGATGAAGATGTTGATAATGAGTTAAAAACATTACAAGAAAAGCAAGCTGAACTTGTCGTCAAAGAAGATGGAGAAGTAGAAGAAGGCGACACTGTTGTTATGGATTTTGAAGGCTTTGTTGATGGTGAAGCTTTCGAAGGCGGACAGGCAGATAACTATTCTCTAGAGATTGGTTCTGGCAGCTTCATCCCAGGGTTTGAAGAACAGTTGCAAGGTAAAAAGGCAGGAGAAGAAGTCGATGTAGAAGTGACTTTCCCTGAGGAATACCATGCCGAAGAACTTGCTGGTAAAGCAGCGACTTTCAAGGTTAAAATTCATGAAGTTAAAGGGAAAGAACTTCCGGAACTTGATGATGAATTCGCAAAAGATGTTGATGAAGAAGTTGAATCCCTTGATGAGTTGAAAAAGAAAACTCGTGAACGCCTGGAAGAACAGAAGAAAACAGACGCTGAAAATAACAAAAAAGATTCCCTAGTGCAACAGGCTTCTGAAAATGCTAGCGTGGAAGTTCCATCTGCAATGGTAGATACTGAGCTTGATCGTATGATCCAGGAGTTCGAGCAACGACTACAAATGCAAGGCATGACGAAAGACATGTACTTCCAATTTACAGGTTCTGATGAAGATGGTCTTCGTGAACAAATGAAAGAGGACGCTGAAAAGCGTGTCAAAACAAATTTGACACTAGAAGCTATCGCAAATGCAGAAAACATTGAAGTTACTGATGAGGATGTCAATGCTGAGTTGGAAACAATGGCTTCTATGTATCAAACAGATGTCGCCAACCTTACACAAATGCTTGGCGGAAACACTGATATGATCAAAGAGGATTTAAAAGTCCGCAAGGCAATTGATGTTCTGGCCGAGAATAGTAAAACGAAATAATCTTTAACTAAAACAAGGCGCGGAAAACGTGCCTTGTTTTCTCATATAAATGTATATATTGCTTTACTCAAAGATAGACTAGTGGTAAAAGGGGAAGACAAATAAACGTTGCGTATACATATGATTTAACAACCATCTTAAGAATGTATTCAGGTGCTGTTTTTTGTCGAAAATCAGTTTATTCTATTGTTTGACTTATTACTTACAAATCTACATAATGAGGTTGACGAATGTAACTTCAAAATAGGTCGTCAATTAGTGTTTTGCTTTGTCTGCCAACTTATATTTGTTATGATAGGCTAAAGAAACTTTGCAATTGGTGTGACCGAATTGAGTATAGATTTTTTGGCTGATATAAATAAGGGGTGAATTGGATGTTTAAATTTAATGATGAAAAAGGACAATTGAAGTGTTCATTCTGTGGGAAAAGCCAAGAACAGGTTCGTAAACTTGTCGCTGGCCCAGGAGTTTATATATGTGATGAATGTATCGAATTATGCACGGAAATAGTGGAAGAAGAACTAGGAAATGAAGAAGAAGTAGAATTCAAAGAGGTCCCTAAGCCTCAGGAAATCCGTGAAATATTAAATGATTATGTAATCGGTCAGGATCAGGCAAAGAAAAATTTGTCAGTTGCCGTTTATAACCATTATAAGCGTGTGAATGCCTCGCCTAAAAATGATGAAGTAGAATTGGCGAAAAGTAATATTTGTATGATTGGTCCGACAGGTAGCGGTAAGACATTACTGGCCCAAACATTAGCACGAATCCTGAATGTTCCGTTTGCCATTGCAGATGCGACATCCTTAACAGAGGCGGGTTACGTCGGGGAGGATGTAGAGAATATCCTTCTAAAATTGATTCAGGCTGCTGATTATGATGTAGAAAAAGCCGAAAAAGGTATCATTTATATTGATGAAATCGATAAGGTAGCCCGTAAGTCAGAAAATCCTTCAATCACACGAGATGTTTCTGGTGAAGGTGTACAGCAGGCATTGCTTAAGATCCTGGAAGGTACGACAGCTAGTGTGCCCCCACAAGGCGGCAGAAAACATCCGCATCAGGAATTCATACAAATCGATACAACCAACGTGTTGTTCATTGTAGGTGGAGCCTTTGACGGTATCGACCAAATCATCAAACGCCGTCTAGGCAAGAAAGTAATCGGCTTCGGTTCTGAAGATACTAATGAAGAGCTGGATAAAGGTCAGCTGCTATCTAAAATTCTGCCGGAAGACCTTCTTCGTTATGGGTTAATTCCAGAATTTATCGGTCGTCTACCGGTAATCGGAAGTCTGCTTCCGCTAGATGAAGACGCATTAGTTGAAATACTGACACAGCCAAAAAATGCCTTGGTTAAACAGTACCAAAAGCTTCTGCAAATTGATGACGTCGAGCTGGAATTTGAGGAAGATGCGCTCAGGGAAATTGCCAGAAAAGCAATTGAAAGAAAAACTGGTGCCAGGGGTCTTCGCTCCATTATTGAAAATATCATGTTAGATGTCATGTACGAATTGCCTTCCCGTGATGATATTGAAAAATGTATCATTACGAAAGAAACCGTATTGAATGAAGATGGGAAGCCGAAGTTAGTTTTGACTGACGGTACTGTACAAGATGATAATAAAGAATCACCAAAAGAAAGTGCTTAAGACTGAGTGAATTTCCACAAAGCGAATGAGCTTAGGGTCAGGCCGCGCTGCAAACAGACTGTAGCGCGGCCTTCCTTTCCTTCCTGCCTTTTTTGGGGGCACTATGACTTAAGGAAGGCAAGGATTAAATGTACTACATAGGTAACACTAAAATCAGTATGGCAATACCCGAAAGGCATCGATTATTTTACATGAAACGTACGATTTAATAGGATGAAAGTACGGAACAGCTAATCCATTTGGAGGTGCGCACATAATGACAGTAAATCAAAGAAAACAGATTCCCCTCCTGCCCTTAAGAGGGCTGCTCGTCTATCCCTCAATGGTCCTGCATCTGGATGTTGGACGAGATAAATCAGTTAAAGCTTTAGAACAAGCGATGATGAAGGATAATGAAATATTTTTAGCTTCGCAAAAAGAAATGAATATTGATGACCCCTCCCAGGAAGATATTTATCAATTTGGAACCATCGCCAAAGTTAAACAGATGGTCAAACTTCCTAATGGAACCAATCGGGTTCTGGTAGAGGGGTTAGTACGAGCTAAAATAAGTAATTTCTCGGATGACGAGGAATATTTCATGGTTGAAGTAGAGAAGTATGAAGACGAGCACGATAACAAAAATGAGGAAGAAGCGCTCATGCGCACACTTCTGCAACATTTTGAACAATATATCAAAATTTCTAAAAAGATCAGTAAAGAAACCCTGGATACGGTGGCAGATATCGATGAACCTGGCCATCTGGCCGACATGGTAGCTTCCCACTTACCTTTGAAATTAAAGGAAAAACAAGCGGTCCTTGAAACAGTTGATGTTAAGAAGCGACTTCAGCATCTGATTGAACAGATCAGTAATGAAAAAGAAGTACTACAGATAGAGAAGAAGATTGGCCAGCGGGTTAAACGATCCATGGAAAAAACACAAAAAGAATATTATTTACGTGAGCAAATGAAAGCTATCCAAAGTGAACTTGGTGATAAAGATGGAAAAAGCGGAGAGGTGGCAGAGCTCCGTGAAAAGATTCAAGAAGCAAATATGCCTGAACGAGTAGAAGAAGTAGCCTTCAAAGAATTGGGACGATATGAAAAAGTCCCGCAGAGTTCTGCGGAAAGTTCGGTAATCCGCAATTATATTGAGTGGCTTGTGTCTCTTCCGTGGAATACGGAGACAGAAGATAATTTGGAAATCCACAATGCTCAACGTATTCTGGATGAAGATCATTATGGACTCGAAAAAGTTAAAGAGCGTGTATTAGAATACTTAGCTGTACAGCAATTAACTCAATCGATTAAGGGGCCGATTCTTTGCTTAGTAGGGCCACCAGGGGTAGGAAAAACTTCACTGGCTAAATCAATTGCAAGAGCAGTCAACCGAAATTTTGTACGTGTTTCCTTGGGTGGAATCCGTGATGATGCTGAAATCCGCGGCCATAGGCGTACTTATATCGGTGCAATGCCAGGCAGGATCATCCAGGGAATGAAACGTGCAGAATCAATCAATCCAGTCTTTCTGCTGGATGAAATCGATAAAATGGCAAGTGATTTTCGTGGGGACCCATCTGCAGCGATGCTGGAAGTGCTGGATCCCGAACAGAATAGCACCTTCAGTGATCATTTTATTGAAGAAAGCTATGACTTATCCAAGGTCATGTTCGTTGCCACAGCCAACAATATGAGTGCTATACCTGGTCCATTACTGGACAGGATGGAAGTAATAACAATTGCAGGCTACACGGAAGTGGAAAAGCTTCATATCGCAAAGGAACACCTATTACCGAAACAGATCAAAGAAAATGGTTTGACAAAAGGGCAGGTACAATTCCGTGAAGAAGCATTATTGAAATTGATCAGGACTTATACTCGTGAAGCTGGAGTCCGTAACCTGGAACGAGAGCTTGCATCTATTTGTCGTAAGTCTGCCAAAATTATTGTGGCAGGTGAAAAGAAGCGGGTAGTGGTTACGGAAAAACTTCTGGAAGAGCTGCTTGGCCGGCCGAAATACCGATATGGACAGGCAGAGGAGGAAGACCAGGTAGGAACTGCTACAGGACTTGCCTACACATCTGCTGGGGGAGATACGTTGGCAATCGAAGTATCCATCTATCCCGGTAAAGGAAAGTTGACGTTAACAGGTAAGCTTGGCGATGTCATGAAGGAGTCGGCACAGGCCGCATTCAGTTATATCCGATCCCGAGCAGAAGAATTAAAAATCGATGTTGATTTTGTTGAAAAAAATGATATTCATATTCATGTTCCTGAAGGAGCGACACCGAAGGATGGACCATCCGCAGGGATAACCATGGCTACGGCTCTTGTTTCTGCATTGACGGGACGACCCGTGAGAAAAGAAGTGGGTATGACCGGGGAAATAACGCTTCGTGGTCGTGTCTTACCAATCGGGGGTCTAAAGGAAAAATCCCTGAGTGCTCACCGTGCAGGACTCCGAAAAATCATTATACCAGCAGACAATGAGAAAGATCTGGAGGACATTCCGGAAAGTGTACGTACTGACTTAGAATATGTGCCTGTTAAACACTTGGATGAA
Organism: Thalassobacillus devorans; assembly: GCF_011761345.1. Taxonomy (GTDB): domain Bacteria; phylum Bacillota; class Bacilli; order Bacillales; family Halobacillaceae; genus Thalassobacillus; species Thalassobacillus devorans. Next base: position 264,425 of record NZ_JAASRY010000004.1, on the reverse strand, counting down.
GTGCTGGAGCATGCGTTGATGGGGGATAATCATGAAAGTAAATGATGCAGAATTAGTCATCAGTGCAGTCAGTAAAAAGCAATATCCTGCTGATTATTTGCCGGAAATTGCATTAGCTGGCCGATCGAATGTCGGTAAGTCATCATTCATCAATAAGATGATACAGCGGAAAAGCCTTGCCCGTACGTCCTCTAAGCCGGGAAAGACCCAGACATTGAATTTTTATAAGATCAATGAAAAGTTCTATTTTGTTGATGTCCCAGGATACGGATATGCGAAAGTTTCCAAAAAAGAACGAAAAAAATGGGGAGACATGATGGAGGAGTACTTCGCAGAAAGGGAAAACTTACGCGCTACTGCACTGATAATCGATATACGTCATAAGCCTACGGAAGATGATATCATGATGTATGATTATCTAAAGTATTTTGAACTGCCTGTACTAATTATCGCAACCAAGCTTGATAAGATACCTAAAGGGAAACGGGAAAAGCATGTCAAGATTGTAAGGGAGACCTTAGATATTGAAGATGAAGATGTCATCATTCCTTTTTCATCTGAGACTGGTGAAGGAAAAGACAAAGCCTGGAAAGCGATGCTGGCCCATCTGAACTGATAAAGATTGAAAGTTTACCCGACTGCCTGGTAGGCAGCCGGGTATTTTTTAAAATTTTGTAAAACAGAAAAAGCAGTTTTACTCGTGATATAAAACGGGTATTATTTACTTGGATGCTTAATTACATAAAGAAGCATTTGGTGGAAATACTATGAAAAATCACCGGATGTGCTGATCTTGCAAGGCTAAGTATACTTTGTGCTGTATAATAGCAGAATTTGAATTTTGAGAAAAGTCAGACCGATTGTTATGATGAAGTGTGCGAAAAAAGAAATTATAGAAGAGAGGAATTTGGGAATATGAAAAAATTATCCATATCTTTATTAAGTGTAATAATGATTCTTCTGCTAGCCGCCTGTGGTTCGAGTGAATCGGAAGAATCTACAGAAGATCAGAATTCAGATTCTCAAGGCGGAAGCGAATACAATTTAGTGGAAGATGGCAAGTTCACATTTGCTGCGTCAGGAGAGTTCAATCCATTCAGTACCACCTCTGCTTCCGGTGAAATGGAAGGTTTTGATATAGACGTCGGCAATGCAATTGCCGAGGAGTTAGGTTTAGAACCTAACCAGCAGAAATTCAAGTTTGCTTCGATTGTAGAAGGTGTCAAAACCGGTCGTTTCGATGCCGCTGTAGCCAGCCACACAATCACTCCTGAACGTCAAGAGGAAGTAGATTTCTCCACCCCTTATTACTATTCAGGTGCCCAAGTATTTGTGCGTCCAGATAGTGATGTAGAATCACTTGATGACTTAGAAGGTAAAGAGATTGCCGTTTCAAAAGGTTCTACTTATGTTGAGTTCGCCAACCAGGTGACAGATAAAGTACAGAGCTATGATAGTGATGTTGTAGCCTTACAATCGTTGGACAAAGGACGACATGATGCTGTCATCACAGACTTTTTAACTGGAAAAGAGGCGATTGGTAAAGGCTTGAATATTGAAGGTAAAGAGATGATTGAGCGCAGTGAACAGGCTGTAGCTGTTGCTAAAGATAACGAAGAGCTTTTACAAGCTGTGAATGATGCGATCGATAAACTTAGGGAAGATGGAACGCTTACAGAAATCAGTGAAGAATATTTCGGAGAAGATATTACTACGGAACCAGAATGAAAAAATCAATAGAGGAGCACGCCTAGCGTGCTCTTTTTACACGGTAAGAAACATTTAATATGGTTGAAGCAAGTTTTTATACACTAGGAGGAGCTGAACGTTTTGTATTTGAACATCATCAAATTCGGTGAAGCATTGATTGAAAGCCGCAGTCTTTTTGCTGAAGCCGCATGGCTGACGCTGAAGCTTACGGCTATCTCTATATTTATTGCTATTTTTATTGGTTTATTCTTTGCTTTATTAAAAATCTCAAATATTAAAGTATTGGAATGGATTGCGAACTTTTATATATTTATTGTACGTGGAACGCCATTGATTGTACAAATATTCGTGTTTTATTACGGGCTCACTGAAATAGCTATGATTTCAGGGTTTTGGTCTGCGACGTTAGGGTTGGCCTTCCATAATGGGGCATATATTGCAGAGATATTCCGGGGATCGATACAATCCATCGGTAAGGGTCAGAATGAAGCCGGCAGATCGCTTGGGATGAACCGTTCCCAGACAATGAAAAGAATTATTTTGCCACAGGCATTTCGCCGAGCCTTACCCCCTTTAGGTAACCAGTTTATTATCGGTTTGAAGGACTCTTCTCTTGCGGCATTTATCGGTTTGACTGAGATCTTTGGGGCTGCAACAACAATGGGGGCAAATACATTTGATTATATGACTTGGCTGCTGGTAAGTGCGGTCTACTACTTGATTCTAGTCTTCCTGTTGACTTTACTGGTATCATTCGTTGAAAAGAAAATGGCGGCAAGTGATTAATAGAGGAGGAACAATAGCGTGTCTGAAGCTAGAGAAATGATTCGTGTAGAAAAATTGAATAAATCATTCGGTGATCTTCATGTCTTGAAAGATATCGATTTTACTGTAAAAGAAAGTGAAGTAGTAGTTCTGATTGGAGCTAGTGGTTCAGGAAAGAGTACGTTACTTCGGTGCTTAAATTATTTGGAATTGAAAAATGATGGGAAAATTATCATTGAGGGAAAAGAAACAGACCCCAAAAGAGATGATTTAAATAAGGTAAGGCAAAAAGTAGGGATGGTCTTTCAACATTTTAACTTGTTTCCCCACAAAACAGTATTAGAAAATGTCATAGAAGCACCTACTCAAGTGAAGAAAATCAAAAAATCCCAGGCCATCGAAGAAGCAAAAAGCTTATTGAATAAAGTAGGTTTAGCGGACAAAGCGGATGACTACCCTTCTCGACTTTCCGGAGGTCAAAAACAACGAGTGGCGATTGCGCGTGCGTTGGCGATGAAACCAGATATCATGCTATTTGATGAGCCAACCTCCGCCCTTGACCCAGAACTTGTTGGTGAGGTACTTGCTACCATGAAGGAGCTTGCAAAGGAAGGGATGACGATGGTGGTGGTGACCCATGAAATGGGCTTTGCCCGGGAAGTGGCAGATAAGGTAGTATATATGCATGACGGACGAATCGTCGAAGAAGGAGAACCGAATCAATTGTTTGATCATCCACAAGAACAGCGGACACAAGAATTTTTAAGTTCTATCTTATAAATTAAATCCCGGGCAACTAGTGCCTGGGATTTTTTTTGTTTCTTATACTCTTGGCATTTTTTTTATTTTTTAAGAGGAAGAGTCCAATAATAATCAAGGCAAGTGGCCAAAATTGCTCGATAAGCGTAAATAGCTGATAGACCCAGTGAAACCACCCTGGATTGACCGGGGAAAATAAAGCGAAAAGACCGAGGAGTACTAACAACAGTCCCGGTATCAACCCCTGCCTTGTTTTATTGGAACGCAGCACGAACGCAATCCCAACAATCAGGGGGTATACTCCCCAATGATCCAGCCAGAAACGGTAAGTAGTAAGCCCGTGGAAATGTATTCCGAATCCTAACAAAATAGCACCTGCAAAAATGTTTTGGTAGTCGTTCGTTATATAGCTATGTAATAAAAACGAAATGCCGATAATCATCAAAATTGTCGGCCAGGAATAAAAATCAGTTAACAGGGGAATATGTAACTGTCGCAGTAAAAAGTAGGCACCTAGACCGATTAATAGGAAACCTGTAAATGTGTTTTGTTTTTTCATGCAAAGCCTCCCTTTACATATATCGAATTCTTGCGTATATACCACGGTTGTGGTACATTACAGTCGGGTTTAATTTGTTTCTAAGGAATTACATTTAATTATCTTTTATTTAATCCTATCATAGAGTTTCAAATTCTGTTCACAATTTCCAATAGTTAGCCCTATTTCTCATGTTATAATGTACTTTATAAAATACTGCTCGTCAGGAAAGTTTTTTGGGGGTAGATGATATGCACATTTTAGTTGTCGGCGTAAATTATAAAACAGCCCCAGTTGAAGTCAGGGAAAAACTCACGTTTTCTGAAAATCGCATTTCCGAAGCTATGTTTGAATTGAACCAGCGGAAAAGTGTGTTAGAAAATGTGATTATTTCTACATGTAATCGAACGGAAATTTATGCCGTCGTTGATCAACTTCATACCGGCCGTTATTATATCAAGCAATTTTTGGCTGATTGGTTTGAGGTGGAGAAAGAAACCTTCTCCCCTTATTTATCCATTTATGAGAGTGATGGTGCCATGGAGCACTTATTGCGTGTAACCTGTGGCTTAGATTCTATGGTACTTGGGGAAACACAGATTCTCGGGCAAATGAAGCAGGCCTTTTTACAAGGACAAGAAGCTAAAACTACAGGCACCATTTTCAACCAATTATTTAAGCAGGCGGTAACACTTGCGAAACGTTCGCATAAAGAAACTGAAATTGGGGAAAATGCGGTCTCCGTCAGTTACGCGGCGGTCGAACTTGCCCGGAAAATCTTCGGTGACCTTGTTAATAAACATGTTGTCATCTTAGGTGCAGGAAAAATGGGTGAGCTTGCAGCTAAGAACCTGCAAGGATCCGGTGTGAAACAGGTTACTGTAATTAATCGAACGCTTGCAAAAGCCCAGGTAGTTGCCGATCAATTCAACGGTGAAGCTAGAACGATCGATGACTTGTCAAATACTTTGAAAGATGCGGATATTTTAATCAGTTCTACAGGGGCTAAAGATTATGTAATTACACAGGAAGTGATCGCCCCTATCCAGAAAGCACGAAAAGGGAAGCCATTATTTTTAGTAGACATTGCTGTGCCACGTGATCTGGATCCGGCAATGGAAGAATTGGAAAGTGTATTTTTATATGATATTGATGATCTTCAAGGAATTGTTGATGCTAACCTTGCTGCAAGACAAAAGGCTGCAGAAGTTATCGAAATTATGATTGAAGAAGAGATCATTGCGTTTAAGGAATGGCTGCAGACGATTGGAGTAGTACCAGTCATCTCCGCTTTAAGAAATAAAGCGTTATCGATTCAATCCGAAACAATGAAAAGCATTGAACGAAAAATGCCTGATTTGACTGAACGTGAAAAGAAAGTGTTGAATAAGCACACGAAGAGCATTATTAATCAGATGTTGAAAGAACCTATTTTGCAGGCCAAAGAACTGGCAGCTCAACCGGATGCAGATGAGTCATTGCAACTGTTCATGCAAATATTCGGTATTGAAGAGCAAGTGCAGAATGAAATCCAGGAACAGCAAAAGAAAGAAAATAAAGTGGTGTCCCTGGACCGTAATGGGGAACTATCCTTTCCTGCCATAAAAAATGCTTCCACACACTAGTAAGGAAGGATAACTATATGCTTGATGTGAAATGGCTTTATGAGTTTATTATTTTCATTTATGCACTAAGTGTAATAGGTTATTTTATTGATTTCATTCAACAAAACCGGAAGGCGAACCTTGCAGCCTTCTGGTTACTTAGTATGGTTTGGTCTTTACAAACCATTTTTTTATTAACACAAGTTTTTGTTAAAGATAATTTTCCAGTTATGAATGTCTACGATGGGTTATATTTTTATTCTTGGATTCTAGTCACTTTTTCATTGCTCATCAACCGCTTGTACCGGGTAGACTTTCTCGTTTTTTTCACGAATGTGGTTGGATTCTCAGTCATGCTGCTTCACATAACTACGAAAGCTCGAGCTGACTTAGTAGAGCAAGGGATCCGATTTGTAGATGAAATGCTTATTGCTCACATCACCTTAGCACTTATATCTTACGGTTTTTTCACTTTTTCCTTTATTTTTTCTTTAATGTACCTGTTGCAATACCGCTTGCTGAAAAAGAAAAAGTGGGATAAACGGTTGTGGCGTTTAGGAGATTTATCTAAACTTGATCAATACTCCTACCTGGCAGTGACTGGCGGTGTCCCATTATTGTTGTTGGCTGTCATTCTTGGTGTCGTATGGGGATATAACTCGGGTGATGTTTTTTACTGGTATGACTCGAAGACAATGGGATCATTCATCGTGTTATTCGTCTACATTATCTATTTATTTTTACGGATAGTGAAAGGGTATCAAGGCAGGTCGATAGCGTTGTATAATGCTGCGGCATTTTTGTTTTTGCTCGTTAACTTCTTTTTATTCGGTTCACTGTCGAACTTCCACTTTTAAGATTGAGGAGGCAATTTGGTGCGTAAAATTATTATTGGTTCAAGAAAAAGCAATTTAGCAATCACTCAAACAGAATGGGTCATCGAACAATTGAAAAAGGTGGAGCCTGCCGCTGAATTTGAAATTAAGCGGATCTCAACAAAAGGAGATCAAATTCTGGATGTCACTCTATCAAAAGTTGGTGGCAAGGGGTTGTTTGTCAAAGAGATAGAAAAAGCAATGTATGAAGAAGAAATCGATATGGCTGTTCACAGTATGAAAGACATGCCCTCGGTTATTTCTGAAGGTTTGATGATCGCCTCTGTGCCAGAGCGAGAGGATCACCGAGATGCGTTCGTTTCTAATAATCATATTAAATTGAAGGACTTACCCGCCGGGGCAGTTGTTGGGACAAGCAGTTTAAGAAGAGAATCGCAAATCCGTGCAGCCCGCCCTGATCTGGAAGTGAAGTGGATTCGCGGCAATATTGATACGCGTCTTAAAAAGCTGAGAGACGGTGAATTTGATGCTATCGTCCTTGCTGCAGCTGGTTTGAAACGCATGGGCTGGAGCGATGACCTGGTAACAGAGTATTTGGATAAAGATATTTGTGTACCCGCAGTCGGTCAAGGTGCTCTTGCGATTCAAACAAGAGAATCTGACACTGAGTTACGTGAATTACTATCCAAAATCAATGACAGTTATACGGAAAAGACAGTAGCAGCAGAACGTAAGTTTCTTCACGACTTAAATGGTGGGTGCCAAGTACCAATCGGCGGGTATGCCTACCTCGAAAATGATGAAATTGTTTTGACTGCGCTTGTAGCTACTCCGGATGGAGAAACCATTCTGAAGGAGACTTTCAAAGGTTCCGATCCAATCGAGGTAGGTAAAGAAGCGGCTGATCATTTGAAACAGTACGGAGCTCAGAAAATCGTAGATGATGCGAAAGAGGAGCTGGATCAATAATGGGGGCACTGGCGGGTAGAAAGATACTTGTCACCCGGGCTAAAAGCCAGTCCGACTCATTATCATATAATATCAGGCAAGCAGGTGGGACCCCGGTAGAGGTCCCGCTGCTTCATTTTGCTTTACGTGATAACCAAGAAAATAAGCGGTATGTAGAACAACTTCACGAATACGCTTGGATATTTTTCACAAGCTCTAACGGCGTGAAGTTTTTTTTCGAATTATGGGGTGAGAAAGCTCCATGGCCAGATAATCTAAAGGTGGGGGCAGTAGGGGAGAAAACGGAAAAGATGCTGAACAACTATGGCGTCCGCGCAGACTTCGTTCCCAGTACATATACCGCAGAAGTGATGGCCGATGAATTTTTAGGCACCTTCCATGACCCTGGTCCCACTTTATTAGTTCGGGGAAATTTATCACGTGATGTATTGCCCGAAGCACTGAAAGGGCATGTCTTTTTCCAATCAATGACTGTGTATGATACCCTATTAACGAAGGATCATAGACCATTAACGGAAACGTTGGAACACATTCCATTTGACGCTTATACGTTTACAAGCCCTTCAACGGTGGAAGCATTTATCCGCTTGTGCCATACCCACATGGATTTTAAAACATTTCTCTCCGTTCCTTGTGTTTGTATAGGCCCTACGACCGAAAAAAAAGCTAAACAGGAAGGGTTCCTTAACGTCCTGATGCCTGAAGGACATTATACGACGGAAGGCATGACGGAACTTATGGAAAGTTATTTCAGTGAGAAAGGATAAGATATAGATGAACAGTAATGGCTTTAAAAGACATCGCCGACTGAGGCGAACAGAGTCCCTGCGTGCGTTGGTCAGAGAAACTAAAGTAACCAAAGATGATCTCATTTATCCTATTTTTGTGGTGGAAGGGGAAGGAATCAAAAAAGAGGTAGCCTCCATGCCAGGAGTATTTCATATTTCCCTGGACTATCTGACCGAAGAGATGAAGGGGTTGGAGGCAAAGGGGATCCGCTCGGTTATTGTCTTTGGCGTACCTCATGAAAAAGATTCTCAAGGCTCTCAGGCTTATTGTGAACACGGTATTGTACAGGAAGCAATCAGGAAAATTAAGAAGGACATTCCTGCACTTACTGTAATTGCTGATACATGTCTCTGTCAGTACACGGATCACGGCCATTGCGGCCTTGTAGAGAACGGGGAAGTTTTAAATGATCCTTCCTTAGAGCTGTTAGTCAAAACCGCCATCAGCCAGGCGGAAGCTGGTGCTGATATCATCGCACCTTCGAACATGATGGATGGATTTGTCGCTGCGATAAGAGAAGGATTGGATGAAGCAGGCTACAGTCAGATTCCGATTATGTCCTATGCTGTGAAATACGCGTCGGCTTTTTATGGCCCATTCCGTGATGCTGCCCATAGTTCCCCTCAATTTGGCGATCGACGGGCATACCAGATGGATCCTGCCAACCGTTTGGAAGCCATGAGAGAAGCGGAATCCGATATCGAAGAAGGCGCAGACTTCCTTATTGTCAAGCCAGCCTTATCGTATATGGATATCATGCGTGAAGTGAAAGACCGTTTCAATGCTCCTCTTGTTGCTTATAATGTCAGTGGAGAGTATTCCATGATCAAAGCAGCAGCGATGAACGGCTGGGTCAATGAGCAGGAAATTGTCATGGAGAAATTGACCTCAATGAAACGTGCTGGTGCAGATTTGATCATCACTTACTTTGCTAAGGATGTAGCAGACTGGCTGAATGAATAAATATTTCCAAGGTGGTGCGAAGAATGAAAAAATTTGATCGTTCAATTGAAGCCTATAAAGAAGCCGAGCAGTTGATGCCAGGTGGAGTAAATTCACCGGTACGTGCTTTTAAATCTGTCGATATGGCCCCGGTATTTATGGAACGTGGAAAGGGCTCAAAAATTTACGATATCGATGGAAATGAATATATTGATTATGTATTAAGCTGGGGACCTTTGATTCTTGGTCATGCGGATGACCGTGTCGTAGAACAGCTTAAATCAATTACAGAGTTAGGGACTAGCTTTGGTGCCCCGACACAAATTGAAAATAAGCTTGCTCAATTAGTTATCGATCGCGTACCTTCTATTGAAATGGTGAGGATGGTAAATTCAGGGACGGAAGCAACTATGAGTGCGCTCCGTGTTGCAAGAGGCTATACTGGCAGGAACAAAATTTTGAAATTTGAAGGAAACTATCACGGACATGGGGATTCTCTCCTGATTAAAGCAGGGTCAGGAGTAGCTACACTAGGATTGCCTGATTCTCCAGGGGTTCCTGAGGGGATCGCTAAAAATACGATTACCGTGCCGTATAATGATTTGGAAAGTGTCCGATATGCATTTGAACAATTTGGTGACGATCTGGCCGCAGTAATTGTCGAGCCTGTAGCAGGAAATATGGGAGTAGTCCCTCCACAGAATAGTTTCCTTCAGGAGCTTCGCCAAATTACAGAAGATAATGGAACCGTATTGATTTTTGATGAAGTGATGACCGGTTTTCGCGTTGGTTATAACTGTGCTCAGGGTCATTTCGGTGTAACGCCTGATATGACATGCCTCGGCAAGGTTATCGGTGGTGGACTTCCTGTTGGGGCATACGGCGGCAAAAAAGAAATTATGGAGCGGGTTGCACCTACAGGTGATATTTATCAGGCAGGTACACTGTCGGGGAATCCATTAGCCATGACAGCAGGATATGAAACATTAAAAGCGATGGATCAGGCAGCTTATGAAGCTATCAATGAAAAAGTAGACCGGTTAATTCAAGGCTTTACCGCTGCAGCATCCGAAAATGATATACCGTTCACTGTCAATCGTGCGGGATCCATGGTAGGCTTTTTCTTTAACAATGAGGAGGTTCATAACTTTGAAACAGCCAGCTCTTCTGATTTGGACTTATTTGCAAAATATTATCGCGGGATGATTGAAGAAGGCATCTTCTTACCTCCTTCCCAGTTTGAAGGCTTATTCCTATCCACTGCCCATAGTGATGAAGATATTGAAAAGACGATCGAAGCAGCTAAAAAAGTATTTGCTGACAACAGTAGAAAAAAATAAGTGATTACTTTTGGCTTCATAAGCCACTATACGGCGTAGATTAAAAAGACTTAGAGAGAACATACTCTAAGTCTTTTTATATTTATCCTTATACGTATCTTTGATAAGGGCTTTTTTTGTTTCGAATATTTTATCTCTTTGGCGCATAAAGTGGAACAGAGATGAAGTTGCGTGACAAGGGAGGAGGAAAGTACGTGACTAAGGATAATAAAAATGTGTTTTCTTTTTATTTAGACGAATCGCTATGGTTTGAAAGAGGACAGGAAGTCAAAGAACTGATGGGGATTTCACTTGATCCGGAAATTGTCATCCACCCCTTAGATGAAACAGTGTTAATCCAGGGGACCATCGACTTGACAGGTGAGTATTTTGCCAAATCAGATGAAGAAACTGAAGCAGAAACTGTAGCGCCTTTTCCTTCCAGAAAATTAATGGAAAGGGTCGAACATGAAGATGAAGGTGCCAGCCAATTCTATCATCGTTTTCCGGTAGAGGTTTCAATTCCAAGGGAACGTGTAGCGAATGTTGATGATGTATCGGTAAGTATCGATGTCTTTGATTACGAACTTCCATCTACAAATCAGCTGAAGCTTCATGCAACGGTTGCGATACACGGTATTGAGGAAGCTGAAAGGGACAAGGAGGAGGATACGGAGGCAGAAGAAAGAGGAGAAAACAGTGAGAATTGGGATCAGTCCTATCAGTTTGAAGTGGATTATCCTGATAATGACCATTCCTCTCCATCCCTAACAGAAACATTCTCTAGTAATGAGGTTGCTTCACAAGAAGACGAGAAAGAGGATTTACCAGCAGAGTCTTCAAGCAGTAATCGTTGGAAATACAAACAAGTGCAAACTCTTTCTGAGTTTTTCAATCATGGAGATACAACGGAAGATCAAGATGAAGAGGATGATCCAAATCCATCGCCTTCCTACGAGGCCTCACCATCTTATGTGGAAGAAGATCAGGATTGGAATGAAGATGACGATACGGAATCTCCTTCGCCTGAATCTCCCGAACGTAATATAGGTAATCAATTGCTGTTCAGTATGTTCGAAGACCGAGAAGAAACTTACACGAAAATGAAAATGTGTATTGTGCAGGAAGAAGATACACTGGAAACGATCGCAGATCGCTACCAAATTTCCATTACCCATTTGACGAAAGTGAATAATGTGTTTGAAGACGATCTTACACCTGGCAAAATTATATATATTCCTTCGCAATCATAGTAAAGGATGCTAAAGGCTGTCGAGGAAGAATCTATTTCTTCCAAGGCAGCCCCATCTGTTTTCAGGGAGGGAACTTTTTTGGAAGAGATTCATAACTTCATCCACAGCTATGGAATAACTGGCTATCATATCCGGCGGGTGACTGACAAATTGCACCGGGTGGAGACTGATAATGGCGTGTTCGCGTTTAAGCAATCCCGCTATCATTCTAATGAAGAAGGCAAGTGGCGGCCGATTATAAACTGGTTGGAAATGAACGGGAAAAACCTTACTCCCCCGTTTGTCCATACCACTGATGGCTTGCCCTATGTGTTGGGAAGAAATCATATTTATTATTTGACCCCATGGGTAGAACATACAAAAGATGAATACCCAAGTCATGATATAGAGAGTTTTTTTCGGAGCCTTGGGACCCTTCACAAACAATCGAAACAAGCCCAATCTAATAATCAAGGGTATATCGAATATTTGTGGCAAAAAAAAGAAGCGAGCATCCAGTCACACCAACTTCTTCTGGAGAAAATAGAAGCTTTTGAAAAGCGCCACTATATGCCTCCACTTGGGCTCGCTGTATGTTCCCAATATAAACAACTCCATTACACATTGGAATTCATGAAAGAACTATATCAGGAGCTTCCTGAACGAGATCGTTTACCTGATAACTTATCCCACGTAATCAATCATGGTAATTTGAAGAATGATCACATTATTCAATATCATGGTCATAGTTATTTTTTGAATTGGGAGCAAATGTTTTTTGGTCCTCCCGTGTTAGATTTGAGCAGGTTTTTTTTGAATGATTTCCGATTTCATGACAGCCCTGTTGAAGAATATAAGAAAAAGTTTTCTGTTTATGAACGTTTGTACGGAATTACAAATCAGGAACGTTTGCTTTTAGCCATCCATCTTATTGATACACATCATTATTTCACTCGCTTGGATCGTCTATTAAGGGAGGATAGGTCAAGTGAGCTTGAAAAGGTACAAAAATTAGAAAAGAGCTTCAGACGCATTGTCTATGGTCGTTTGATCGCTGAATCTCTTTTTAATACTTTTCAAGCCCAGCAACTAAAGGATAATGAATCTAAATCCACTCTAGATGAAATGCAATGAAAATCCCGAGAATAATCCCAAGCAAAAACACATCAAAGGTAGTTGGGAAGAGAAGGGTGCGCAGCAGTTGGAAAATGGCCAGTGGCAGCATCGCTTTTTCAATGATGTAGAGCCACCTTCGACACCAGGGTGGCAGGCGGTAGCGGTAAAGTCTGCTCATTATAATTCACCTCTTTAGTATAAAATATGAAGAAACGGCAAAAATGATGAAAATGTGGATTTTTTAAGTAACAGTTGATTTTAAATACAATTCTCTATACAATATGAAATATAATTGAACACGTGAAATGCCCTGATGGGGAAGAGTACAGAATGCATCCCGACAGAGAGGAAAACACTTGCTGAAAGTTTTCCAGGATAATGCATACTGGAAGGTCGCCCCGGATGCAGCTTCTTTGAATGTAAGTAGAAGGAGCCGGTTAAAAGCCGTTAACAAATCGAGTGCACAAGAAATCATTTTTTCTTGTGAATAAAGGTGGTACCACGGAGATCAATCTCTTTCGTCCTTTTTGGATGATAGGGATTTTTTTTATTTTTATTTTTATTTTTATTTAAAAAGTAACATAAGGTGACGCCCGAAATATTTCTAGTCACGTAAACATAAGGAGGAAATGCACGATGAGTAATCAAGAAGTATCCTTACCGCCTAAATACGACCCGACTGCAGTTGAACAAGACAGGTATCAATATTGGGTAGATGGAAAGTTTTTTGAAGCAACCGGAGACAAATCGAAGGAACCTTATACGGTTGTCATACCACCGCCAAACGTAACAGGTAAACTACACCTTGGTCATGCATGGGATACGACGTTACAGGATATCATCACACGAGTTAAACGAATGCAGGGGTACGATGTGCTATGGCTTCCTGGCATGGATCATGCAGGGATTGCAACCCAGGCAAAAGTAGAGGCTAAATTAAAGGAGCAGGGGAAATCCCGCTATGATTTAGGCAGGGAAAAATTCCTGGAACAAGCATGGGGATGGAAAGAGGAATATGCAGATTTCATCCGTACTCAGTGGGAGAAGCTGGGGCTTGGCCTTGATTATTCCAGAGAACGGTTTACTTTGGATGAGGGACTATCGGATGCTGTTAAAGAAGTATTTGTGAAGCTGTATGAAAAAGATTTGATTTATCGTGGGGAATATATCATCAACTGGGATCCTGCTACGAAGACGGCTCTCTCTGATATCGAGGTCATTTATAAAGATGTCAAAGGACATTTCTATCATATGAAATATCCTTTAAGTGATGGCTCGGGCCATATAGAAATAGCAACGACTCGTCCGGAGACGATGCTGGGTGATACTGCAGTTGCTGTCCACCCGGAAGATGACCGTTATAAGCAACTGATTGGCAAGAAGGTGACGTTGCCTGTAATTGGACGTGAAATAGAAATTGTGGCTGATGATTATGTAGATATGGATTTTGGTTCTGGTGCTGTGAAAATCACTCCTGCTCATGATCCGAATGACTTTGAAATTGGGAACCGTCATAACCTTGAACGTATTTTAGTTATGAATGAAGACGGAACAATGAATGAAAATGCTGGAAAATACCAGGGGATGGACCGATTCGAATGCCGGAAACAGCTGGTAAAGGATTTACAAGAAAAAGGTATTTTGTTTGACATAGAAGACCATGATCATTCAGTAGGTCATTCAGAGCGAAGTGGCGCAGTTGTGGAGCCTTATCTTTCTACGCAATGGTTTGTGAATATGGAGCCCCTTGCAAAAGAAGCAATTAAATTACAGCAAGGCGACGACAAAGTTCACTTTGTACCTGACCGTTTTGAAAAGACGTATCTCCATTGGATGGAAAATATTCGAGACTGGTGCATATCCCGTCAACTATGGTGGGGACACCGTATCCCGGCCTGGTATCACAAAGATACAGGAGAAATTTACGTTGGCATAGAAGCACCAGAAGATGAAGAGAACTGGGAGCAGGATATAGACGTATTAGATACTTGGTTCTCCTCAGCGTTATGGCCATTTTCCACCATGGGCTGGCCGGATGAAAATAATGAAGACTTCCAGCGCCATTTCCCAACGAACGTATTAGTTACAGGGTACGATATTATCTTCTTCTGGGTTAGCCGAATGATTTTTCAGTCCATCGAATTTACAGGACGCCGTCCTTTCAAAGATGTGTTGATTCACGGTTTAGTCAGGGATGCGGAAGGTAGAAAGATGAGTAAGTCGCTTGGCAACGGTGTGGACCCGATGGATGTTATAGAAAAATATGGAGCAGATTCACTTCGTTATTTCTTATCCACTGGTTCAGCTCCAGGACAGGATCTGCGTTTTCAATGGGAAAAAGTAGAATCGACTTGGAATTTCGTTAATAAAATTTGGAATGCTTCCCGTTTTGCGTTAATGAATATGGGTGGCATGCAATATGAAGAGATTGATTTATCAGGTGAAAAATCTGTAGCCGACGAATGGATTTTAACCCGGTTGAATCAAACAATCGAACAAGTAACTAAGAATATCGACCGTTATGAGTTTGGTGAAGCAGGCCGCCATCTCTACAATTTCATTTGGGATGAATTTTGTGACTGGTATATAGAAATGGCGAAGCTGCCTTTGTATGGGGAGGACGAAGCGAAAATTAATACGACACGTTCTGTGCTTGCCTATACGTTAGATAACATTATGAGAATGCTTCACCCATTCATGCCTTTCGTTACAGAAGAAATCTGGCAGCACTTGCCACACGAAGGTGAATCCATCACACAAGCGTCCTGGCCGAGAGTAAACCCAGCCTTTGATAACGATCGAGCGGTAGGAGAAATGGAACGTCTTGTCAATATCATTCGTGCTGTTCGTAACATCCGTGCCGAAGTTGATACCCCGATGTCAAAGGAAATTCAGTTGATGATCCAGACTAAAGATGAAGAAGTTGCACAAGAATTGGAAACGAATCGTCATTATTTAGATCGGTTCTGTAATCCAAGCGATCTGACAATCGCAACCACCATCAAGGCACCAGAAAAAGCGATGTCAGCGGTTGTAACCGGGGCAGAACTATACTTGCCTTTGGCTGGTTTGATTAACATCGAGGATGAAATCAAACGTTTAGAAAAAGAACGGGAAAAATGGGAGAAAGAAGTGGAACGAGTTCAAAAGAAACTTTCTAATGAAGGTTTTATCAAGAAAGCTCCCGATCATGTAGTCGAAGAAGAGCGTAAGAAAGAAAAGGATTACCTGGATAAACGGGAAAAAGTAGAAACCCGAATCAAAGAGCTCAAAGCGTAAACAATAAAAAGGCTGAGGGTGTTCCTAATGGGATGCCCTCTCTTTGTTATACTTTAAGAAAGTTTAACCTTGTTAAAGGATTAAAGTATAAGAAAAACTAAGGCTTTCGCCATATGTACTTGGCGATAAAGCAAGCTTTTCTAATGAAAGGAGGAGAAATAATGAAATATGAAGAAGCCATTGCATGGATACATAACCGTGAAAAATTCAAGATTAAACCAGGACTGAAACGGATGGAATGGATGATGGACAGGTTAGGTCACCCGGAAAAGGATATCAATGCTATTCATATTGCGGGAACAAATGGTAAGGGATCGACACTCTCTTTTTTACGGCATTTACTCCAAGATCAGGGAATGAACGTAGGTACATTTACGTCGCCTTACATTATTCATTTTAATGAACGAATTAGTGTAAATGGGAAAGCAATTAAAGATGAAGATTGGGTACACCTGGTGGAGACGATTAAACCGTTAGCAGAAGAGTTGGGAGAAACGCCTCTAGGAGAACCAACAGAATTTGAAGTAATCACTGCAATGGCGATTGTATATTTTCAAGAATCACAGCTTGATTTCGTAATTATGGAAACAGGTTTAGGAGGCCGGTTTGATTCAACGAATATCATACAACCCATTGTGGCGGCGATAACAAATGTCGGCATGGATCATATGAAAATCCTGGGTAACAGTTATGAGAAGATTGCTGTAGAAAAATCTGGAATCATTAAGAAACATGTCCCAGTGGTCACAGCGGTTGAAAACAATGCTGCAATCCATGTAATAGAGGAAAGAGCCAAAATAATGGAGACAGAACTTTATCGATTGAACAAAGAGTTCTCTGTGAAACACAACTATAGTGATGAAGAAGGGGAACATTTTACTTTCCATCCCAATCAATTTGATTCGAATGAACTGATAAGCCGAATGAAAGGCAGACATCAGGAGAAAAATGCAGCAGTAGCTTTACAAGTAATGGAGGTACTTAGGGAAAAAGGGGCACCTTTCAAACGTAAACATTACAGTAATAGTATTATGTCAACAAAGTGGCCGGGGCGGTTTGAGCGAGTATGGAATAGCCCGCTGGTCATTTTAGATGGAGCCCATAATAAGGAAGGCACAAGTACACTCATGCGAACGATTGCTGAACATTATCCCCACCAACAAAAATACTTGCTCTATGCAGCACTTGAAGACAAACCAGTGAAAGGCATGCTGCAACAATTAAAAGGAAAGTTCACCTCCATAATTTTCACTAGTTTTGATTTTCCTCGCGCCATGAATGGGAAAGCATTGCAAGATATTTATGGAGGGGAAAATTCGGTCGTGCATGACAGTTGGGAACAGGCGCTCGATGATACAATAGGTAAAATGGACGATAAGGATCTATTAATAGTGGCAGGCTCATTATATTTTATTTCGGATGTGAGAAAATACTTTGAATATAGGTCTAAGGTATGATAGTATTATAGTTATCTGAAAATTCCATTCGTTGGAACTGCTTCTTTTGATTTCTACATCATGAAAAAATTTGGGAAAATTTAATAGATTTGATGCAGGGAGATGCATGGGGATGACAAAAGAGAAGAAGATAGCCATATGGCTGACTTGGTTGTTGGTTTGGCCAATTAGCTTCTATGGATTATACCGGTATTGGGAACCGAGTTTTCAGAACATGATGGCGGATTTATTCTCTTTTGCCATACTTATAGGTATTGTTGCTTTATTTCCCTTGGTATTCAAGGAAGGGCCAATATTTTTAATACAAGGAGTCAGTTTGGCTGTCTTCCTTTATTTTGGTTTATTCATCGAAGTGCTCTTAACCCAATTCGGTGTTGTTTTCCTCATGATAAAAATGCGTATATCCCGTCAGGATCTATACCGGCTCCCGTTGAATATGCTGGTTTTTTTAGTGACAAGTATCTCGGGTGCTTCCATTTACTACCTTATGGGGGGGCAGCATGGCAGTGAAGCCTATCAAACACTGTATGACATAATTCCGATTCTTGCCTACGCCTTGACCACTTTCGTTACTAATCAGATATTAATCAAATTATTGGGCCTGTTTCTTATGAAGCGTCCCTTTCAATGGATTGACCGCGCAACTTTGTGGGAAATTTATACTACCTTGCTAATATTACCGGTAGGTTTTGTTTTGTACAGATTATATGCTGATATGGGCCTGGCTGCTGTGTATTATGTAGGGATACCTTTCGCTTTTATATCAGCAATGATGATGCTTTATTATAAAAGCAGACAGCTCAACAGTTATTTGCAAAAAACAAGCGAAATCGGGCACGAGTTGACAGGCCGTCTGAAGGAATCGGAAGTAATGGATTTGTTTATCAGCCGATTAGTAAAGCTGTTGCCCATTGACTTTACCTATATTTACGATGTTATAGATCAGGAACAATTAAAAATGACTCACTTTTATAAGGCTCAGCAACAACAGGACATCAGGCAGTTCTTTTTAGAAAAAGGAGAAAGTATCAGTGGTGTTGTGTTTCAACAAAGGAAAGCCTTCCAATATCATCGTCGCGACCAATGGAAAAAACAGAATTGGGAAGGGATTCCGGAAGAAGGGGAAAGCTTGATTACTTTACCTGTTTTCCGAAATGATGAAATTGTTTCGGTAATCACGGTAGTATCAAAGGAAAAGAGAGCTTTTGAAAAATTTCAGTATATGATTGTGGATATACTATCCAATTATCTTGTCATTGCTATGGAAAATGCAAAAAACTATGAAGAAACGAAAAATCAAAGTGAACGATGTCCGCTTACAAATTTATATAATTACCGCTACTTTGAAGAGCAGCTGGAACAAACATTTCAAATTCAGCAAAACCTCAATAGACCTTTGTCGGTAATCTTATTGGACATTGATCACTTTAAATCAGTTAATGATACGTATGGACATCAAAGTGGGAACGAAGTTATTTGTACATTGGCGGACTGGCTGGTTGAAATGATTGGAGAGAAAGGTGTAGTAGCAAGGTACGGAGGGGAAGAGTTTGTTATCATGCTTCCAAACTATAACGTTGATGAAAGTTTTCTCCTGGCAGAGGAAGTGCGTAGTAAATTTGCTTCCAAGAAAATTATACTGCACGAACATATGCTAGGGGATAAAGAGGAATCACTGGTGGTGACTGCCAGCATTGGAGTTGCTTCTTATCCCGAACATTGTGAACAGCCTCTGGAATTAGTCCGGCATGCTGACCGGGCCATGTACATGGGTGCTAAGCAAAAAGGCAGAAACAAAGTTGCCCTTTATCAAAGCAATAAAGCTTTAACCGAGTGATTCATCACTCGGCTTTTTTTTGCTATTTAAATAGTATTTTTGTATGACATATTCATAATTTAGACCTAGTATCCGATATAAAAAGTAGAAAGGACAACTCTTAGAATGCTCCCAGCAGTAAAGTGATTGGAACAGCCCTATTCAATAAAAGGCCGAAAAGTCGAAGACTTGATTTCGAGATAATTGTGAGAGTTTAGGGACGTTGGGGAAGGATTCGCTTTCCAGCTCCATCACCTAGACACTCGCGACATAAGCAGTCCATCAACGGGAAGAAAAATCACTTCCCTTTTGATGTTCTGCTTATGCGTGTCGTGTCTCCCAAGGTGATTACGCATTAATTTCTTTCCGCGGGGAAGACGGCAAGCCTCCTCGAGCTATAGCTCTGCGGGGTCTTGCCAGTCTATCCTTTCCTGCAGGAGTCTCACCCTTCCCCCACGCCCCTCGCCATATAAAATTCTCGAAATCGCGCTTGGAAAGTGCAATTCTATTTTGTGGGAGAATCCTATTACATTGCTAATCTGATCGTACTTTCTGTTCCATAAGCTCGCTATTATGGATGGAAGTTTCGAGACTCTATCAAACGTAAGGTGGCGGGGAAAACGGTGAGACTCCTGTGGGATGAACATGATCGGTGAGATCCCGCAAGGCAAAGCCTGAGGAAGCTCACCACATGCCCACGGAAAGCGATCCGTTTTCCCAGCCACCATAATCGCAATCAAAAGTCTCGAAACTGAGTCTTCAGCAATTGGGAGCTTAAATGTAATACCTTATTAAATTCAATTAAAAAGGAATGAAATGCATGGATGTGTATATTGCGATAATAATGTTTATGTTTGGAATTATATTTGGGTCCTTTTTTAATGTTGTTGGCCGGCGCATGCCGCAGGGAGAAAGTTTCTCAACCTCCCGTTCTTATTGCAGCAGTTGCAGTCAAACCCTTAATGGCTGGGATATGATACCGGTGCTTTCTTATTTGACACTCCGCGGCAGGTGCCGTTACTGTAAAGCAAAATTCTCCTTTTTATATCCGCTAACAGAATTATTGACAGGATTATTATTTGTTTCGAGCTTTTTAGTTTATGGGTGGAGTTATGAGTTAATCGGCGCCCTGATATTAGTTTCTTTAGGAATGATTATCCTGGTTAGTGATCTGGTATATATGATCATCCCCGATCATTTATTATTATTCTACCTCCCCCTGGTTATCCTCTTTCGAACTGTCTATCCTTTAGAACCATGGTATTCATCTATCATAGGTGCCCTCACTGCATTCCTTTTAATTTTTATAATTATTTTTATTACTCAAGGTGGGATGGGTTCTGGAGATATGAAGTTGTTTGGACTGCTTGGTTTTCTCTTAGGATGGCAACAGGTATTACTAGTTTTTTTCCTCTCCATCTTAATTGGTGCAGTGATTAGCATACTATTATTGAGTTTAAGAATCATTGATCGAAAGACTCCAGTTCCTTTCGGGCCCTATATTATTATTGCGGCGTTGATTTCTTATTTTGCCGGCAGCGATATTATGGGCTGGTATGTGCTATTGGTATGGTAAAGGCTCTTTTGTTTATAAGAGCAATAGGTATAAAAATAAAACGAAGCAATATTAGACATAAATAGATGATTTTATTAGAAACCAGACGACACCGGTCGTCTGGTTTTTTGTCGGGGGTGTGGTAGATTGGATTCAAAGCCGGTAAAGGTGGTGAAATTAGTGGACAAGCATCATAATAAGATATCTATCAGGATGAACGGGAAAGAGACATTGATCCCCAGGGAAGATGAGAAAGCAATGGAAGAGGTGGTTTCTTCTAAAGAAGAACAGGCGGCTACAGCAGAAGTGTATGAATATGAACGGATAGAAGAACCAGCCAATGTGATCAAGCCGGAAGCTTGGAAAAAGCACCCCTATTATAAAAAGAAGAAACGTAAGAAAAAGGTTTCCTCTCCAGTAAAGAATATTCTTATTGTTGTCATGACTGCACTAATATTCGGTCTGTTATTGGGGTTTCTGTTGTTAAGAATGTTTGTGGGAATGACGGAGAATGATGGAGCATCAGCGAACAGTGGTGTATCACTGACTGAAGTAAACAGCCCTGGTACGACGGATAGCGGATCAGACGGAAACCAAAGCATGATGGCACTTCCAGGCACAGATGCTTATGTCGTACAAGCAGGCTATTTTACTAGTAGGGAGAAAGCTGAAGAGTGGAGTCAAAATTATACAGATTATGGACACCCGACGGTTGTGTGGGAGCGTGATGGAGATGTCTTCCTATTTACTGGGCTGGCTCCAGACCATGAGGCAGCTCAGTCAAAAGCATCCCGATTACAACAAGATGGGCTGGAAACCTACGTGAAGCCCTGGTCGGTTCCAAAAATAGAAAAGGTGAACAAGGAAAAAGCGGAACCCTTGAGTGGTTTCGCTGATTTATTCTCCGCCACATTGAAAGGGGAAAATAAAGGAGATGGCTGGAAGCAGTTTGGCGAACGTTTGCCAAAAGAGGAAAATTTCATGGCACTCAAAGACAATATTGCTGCCCTTGTGTCAGCCAGTGATTCTGTCCAACAGGATGTCCTGTTATTAGAAGTTTGGAAAAGCTATGAAGAAATACTCAAAAAATAGGTGCCTGCCACCTATTTTTTATTTTTAAGCTTATAAGTAAACAATAAAAATGGGAAAACTTATAATGAAATATAGATAGTTGGTTAAAAAATGAGAAGAAACAGAAAATATCCAGTTTTTATAATTGGTTTAAAGTTTACTACACTTAATAGAACCTCACAGTTTTATCAGGAAGGATGTAAGTATGATGAACGCATTAGTATTAGGCTCTGGATCACCCCGTAGAAAAGAACTGCTTGAACTGGCAGGCTACCGGTTTGAGGTTAGAACGAGCGAGGCGGATGAATCCGTAATTACGGAGAAAGACCCGGAAATCTTAGTAAAGAAATTGGCAGAAGTGAAAGCTGACCATATTGAGACTGATAACAATGAAATTTTGGTAACAGCGGACACAGTAGTGAGTATTGACGGAGAGGTATTAGGGAAGCCTGAATCAAAAGAGGAAGCCATCGAGACGCTCCGTCTGTTAAGCGGGAGGTCGCATGCCGTTCATACGGGTGTGATGATTCGCGGTAGCGAAAGTTATGATCTATTTGCAGCCCGAACAGAAGTGGATTTCCTGGAACTTACCGAAACCGATATCCTCCGTTATATTGATACCGGGGATTCTTTTGATAAGGCAGGAAGTTATGGCATTCAAACGAAGGGGGCTTTGCTGGTCAAAGGCATCAAAGGTGACTACTATAACGTCGTAGGTCTGCCTATCGCATGCCTTGCCCGTAAACTTGTGTCATTCAATATTTTCCCATCCTGGTAAAGAGTTGTGAGGATTAAAAAGGAAAGGGTGCGGAATAATTGTCAGAAATCCAGGTGATGTTAAAAGATGTTCCTTTGGCCGATCGACCAAGGGAACGTATGCTTGAACATGGCCCCAGTCATTTATCCAATCAAGAACTAATTGCGATATTACTTGGAAGCGGATCCAAAAACGAATCGGTGATGAATCTATCCCAGCGTCTGCTTATCCATTTCGAAGGTTTAGATCTTTTAAAGGATGCTACCATCGAAGAATTGACAGCCATCAAAGGAATCGGTACAGCAAAAGCAGTTCTCATTCAGGCAGCCTTAGAAATCGGAAAAAGAATTCATCAGATGAAGCCTCCGGAAAGGTATGTCATTCGAAGCCCTGAGGACGGGGCCGACTTTGTTATGGAAGAGCTTCGAGGACTGAAACAGGAACATTTTATCTGTTTATTTCTTAATACTAAAAATCAGGTTCTCCATCGCCAGACGATTTTCATCGGCAGTTTGAATGCCTCAATCGTCCATCCAAGAGAAGTATATAAAGAAGCCGTCAAAAGGTCGGCTGCTTCTCTTATCTGCATTCATAATCATCCCTCAGGCGACCCGACCCCATCGCAGGAAGATATTAATGTAACAAGACGGTTAGCAGAGTCCGGTAAAATGATCGGCATAGAATTACTGGATCATTTAGTGATCGGTGACCGTAAATTTGTCTCTCTCAAAGAAAAAGGATATTTGTAAGACTATCCATTTTCTATTTTTTTTCGTATAATTGAATAGATAGTGAAATCTAGCGCCTTTTTATAAGCTCGATCTTATAATAGGCGCTTCTTTCTCATGCTGCCGATATGGTATGGAGGCAGTTTCATTATCGGATTATCACACACAACTAGAATACCCTCAAGATAGAAAAGAAAGGGAGATCCGTATTGGGTTTATTTGGTTTTTCACAAGATTTAGGAATTGATCTAGGAACAGCGAATACATTGGTTTTTATAAAAAATAAGGGAGTAGTGGTTCGCGAGCCATCTGTAGTAGCCAGAGACATTTCGACAGGTAACATCGAAGCTGTCGGGAACCCTGCGAGAAATATGATCGGACGTACTCCTAGTAATATCTCAGTAGTGCGCCCCATGAAGGATGGTGTCATTGCAGATTACGACACCACAGCAGAAATGATGAAATATTATATCAATAAAGCGATGAAGAATAGATCCAGTTTTGCCAGAAAGCCGAACGTCATGATTTGTGTGCCATCA
Source organism: Thalassobacillus devorans (assembly GCF_011761345.1). Lineage (GTDB taxonomy): Bacteria > Bacillota > Bacilli > Bacillales > Halobacillaceae > Thalassobacillus > Thalassobacillus devorans. The sequence goes on along the minus strand of NZ_JAASRY010000004.1, from coordinate 240,644 downwards.
GGTATCACAATGGTAGAAGAACGAGCAGTGATTGACGCCACAAAGCAAGCAGGAGCAAAAGAAGCCTATCCGATTGCAGAACCGTTTGCTGCAGCTATCGGAGCTGGTCTGCCCGTGTGGGAACCGACGGGGAGTATGGTCGTCGATATTGGTGGAGGAACGACTGAAGTAGCAATAATCTCTTTAGGGGGCATTGTTACCTCCCAATCTATCAGATTAGCTGGTGATGAAATGGATGATGCTATCATCCAATATATTCGTAAACAATATAACCTGATGATCGGGGAGCGGACAGCGGAAAATATCAAGATGGAAGTAGGTGCTGCCGGGTCTGCTGATGAAGATAATGAAATGGACATAAGAGGAAGAGACTTATTGACAGGTCTTCCGAAAACGATCACTATCAATGCAGCAGAAATTGCCGGAGCCCTGAAGGATACGGTGGATGCCATTATTGATGCTGTTAAGAATACGCTAGAAAAGACACCACCAGAGCTGGCTGCAGATATTATGGATAGGGGAATCGTTTTGACGGGTGGCGGTGCCTTGCTAAAAAATATCGATCAGGTTATCAGTGATGAAACAAAGATGCCTGTGTTCATAGCCGATGATCCACTCGATTGTGTTGCGATTGGTACGGGGAAATCGCTGGAATACATTCACCATTTCAAATCACAGCCGAATGTGGCTTCCCGGGCTAGAATGGAGTAGTTGACTTATTTATGCCTTCTCTATTCAGGAAAAAAAGGCTTATTCTTGTACTCGTCAGTTTTATTTTGCTCGTAGCCTTGATTGGTTTTTCATTAAGAGAGCGAAGTGAACTTACCTGGCCGGAGAAATTTGTCCATGACTCGGTTGGGTGGATTCAGACCATATTCAATCAACCCGTACAATTCATCCAGGGCACTTATGCAAACATTCAGGATATCAGCAGCACGTATGAACAAAATGAAATTTTGAAATCTCGTCTCTCTCAGTACAAAAGTATTATGCAGGAAAACCAGTTATTAAAAAAAGAAAATGAAGAACTGCGGTCAAGCCTCGATTACCAGGAGAGTTTAACCGAATATGATCCGATTGACGCGTCTGTCATAGCGCGAAGTTCTGAACGTTGGTTCAGTCAAATGATTGTAAACCGTGGAGAAGCTCACGGAGTTGAGCGCAATATGGCGGTCATCACAGGGGAGGGTATGATAGGAAAAGTCCAATCCACCGATAAATTCCATTCCACGGTTCAGCTCTTAAGCGGGTTTGGTCTTTCCAATCGTATTTCTGCCTGGGTATGGCAGGATGATGATCCAATTCATGGTTTGATTCAAGGATATGACGAAGAATCTAAATCGTTACTTTTAAAAGAAATTGATTCCGATGCTGAAATTAATGAAGGGGAACAAGTAGTCTCTTCAGGAAAAGGTGGAGTTTTTCCAGCCGGCCTGTTGATTGGAGAAGTCACGAAAGTTGAGATGGATCAGTATGGGTTAACTCAGACTGCGTTTATTAAACCGGCAGCCGACCTCTATGATATCAATCAGGTGATGATTGTCGACCGCAGCATGCCGACGCATAATATAGAAGAAACAGATGAGGAGGAAGAGGAATGATTCAACGTTTCTATCTTCCTTTGATTTTACTTTTTCTGCTTGTCTTTCAAGGAATGGCTATGAGTCTTCTGCCTGGGAGTCTTGCCTATTCGGATTACCTGATTACCCCTCATTGGGTTCTGGTTATCCTTATACTTATCACTATTTTTTTTGATCATGACGATACCTATTACTCTTTGCTTTACGCCCTCACTTTCGGCATTTTAATTGATATGGTATACACCAGTATTTTAGGGGTTTATATGTTCTCTTATGGCATTGTCATTTACCTGTTACATGGTCTGAAAAAAATGCTGCATGGCAACTTTATCGTAGCGGTCCTGTTAGCTGCACTGGGAATAGTGTTGACCGAATTAATGTTGTTTACCATTTATTCCTTCGTACAGGTAACTGACATACCATGGGAGTCATTTTTGTCAATTAGGTTGGTGCCTACCATAATCGCGAACATGATTTTCTTTCTCCTCGTATACCCCTTACTAAAAGGAAGACTGGAAAAGTGGGCAGCAAACATTCTAAGCAGCTGATCTTCCGTGATAAGAGCGGGAAGCGGATTCTTGCAGATTAGGGGGGAATATAGTTGATAGCGAACCAACAATTAATAACAGTTAAAGGAACAAGAGAGGGGCTCATTTTAAAGATCGATGACCATTGTGCCTATCAGGATGTATTAAATGAATTGAAAGAAAAACTCTCTGTGAACGACCTGATAGAGGATGACCGGCTGATTACCGTCAACCTCCAGCTTGGGAACCGTTATGTCACCCTTGAACAAAAGGATGAACTGAAAGAAGTAGTACGGAAAAGCCAAAACCTGGTGGTAGGAAAGGTAGAATCCAATGTCATTACGAAGGAAGAAGCCGCCGAATGGAAAAGGCATGCGCAGGTTAAACCGTTGGTCAAAGTAGTCCGGTCTGGTCAGGTAATTAATGTCGAAGGTGACATGTTACTCATTGGCGATGTCAACCCTGGAGGAAAGATCATGGCCTCAGGTAATATATTTGTAATGGGGAGCCTGCGCGGCATTGCGCATGCTGGTGTGGACGGTGATAGACATGTTGTTATTGCTGCTTCTTTCATGCAGCCTACGCAACTGCGGATTGCAGATGCAATCAGCAGAGCACCGGATCAAGATGCTGAGGGTGTCTATATGGAGTGCGGCTATCTGGAGGAAGGCAATGATAAAATATTAATCGACCGTCTTCAAGAGGTAATTAAAAAGCGTCCGGATATCAGCAGTTTTGAAAGGAGAATGTTTAATGGGTGAGGCCATTGTTGTAACTTCTGGTAAAGGAGGAGTTGGTAAAACGACTACCACTGCCAATATAGGGACAGCACTTGCATTACTTGGGAAAAAAGTATGTCTGATTGACACAGATATCGGGCTGCGTAATTTAGATGTAGTGATGGGACTTGAAAACCGTATAATCTTTGACTTGGTTGATGTCGTTCAAGAGAGAGTGAAAACCAGGCAGGCTCTGGTTCCAGATAAACGGTTTGATTGTCTCCAACTGCTGCCAGCAGCACAAACCAGCGACAAATCAGAAGTTACACCAGAAGCTATGAAAAGAATTGTAGCGGAATTGAAACAGGAATTCGACTACATACTGATCGATTGTCCAGCCGGGATTGAACAAGGATATAAAAATGCAGTTGCCGGAGCAGATAAAGCAATCGTGGTGACTAATCCTGAAAAGTCCAGTGTTCGTGATGCTGACCGGATTATAGGCTTATTGGAACAAGAAGACATCGAACCTCCTAAATTAATTGTCAATCGTATCCGTCATCATATGGTAGAAAGTGGAGATATGCTGGATGTAGACGAGATTGTATCTGTTCTCTCTATCGATTTACTGGGTGTGGTAGCGGATGATGATGAAGTGATCAAAGCATCTAATAGCGGTGAGCCAGTCGCCCTTCACCCAAATACCAAATCCTCCCTTGCTTATCGGAATATTGCACGTCGCATTTTAGGAGAATCGGTACCGTTACTTTCATTTGAAGAAAAGAAAGGTCTCATGACAAAAGTAAAGAAATTCTTCGGAATGCGTCCTTAAAAAGAAAACTGTCTCTTTAGAGACGGTTTTCTTTTTAGTCTTTTTTGTGGCGATAATGATGGCTGGGGTTTATAGAAAACGATTTTTCTCATAGTTTCCGGATTCTTTACATAGACTTGTACAAATCTCATGTAAGGGATGGTAGCCATTATGGGGAAAGATATTGAAAAAGTACGTAAAAGTATCGCATCACGTAAACGAGAAAAAGCGCTTCCTAAAAAGAACAAACATGCTGAGGCCAAGACTATGTATTATCCGGTACAAGAGGAAGAAAAACATGGATATTTACCCTTTGCCCAATCATCTCCTGGCTCGTCGGGTCAAAAGAGAGATCAGAAGCCGGGGTATTTTTTACTAAAAGCTATCATTGCTGCCTGTTTGTTTTTTGGGGTGGCAAGTTTAGTGCAAATGGAGGCAGGCTGGGTTCAAAAGCCTAAAGCCTGGGTTGTACACAACATGACTGAAGATTTTCCATTTGCAGCGGTTACCTCCTGGTATCACGAAAAGTTCGGGAGTCCTTTGCAGTTAGTCGAACCACCAGGGGACGTGGTACCTAAACAGGCTGCCCTGCCCGTTAGCGGAGTGGTGAGTGAAACATTCCAGACTCATGGAGAAGGAATTGTCATGACTTCCGAGCAGCCGTCGGAGGTCGTTGCCATGGATGAAGGCACAGTGGTTTTTGCGGGGAAAAATGCACAAACAGATCAGACGATTATCATTCAGCATGTGGATGGGAGTAAAAGTGTTTACGGCTACCTTTCTTCCATTGATGTTCATTTATATGAACATGTGAAACCAAACGACATTATAGGTAGTGTCAAGCCTGAACCTGGACAAGCAAGCGACTTCTACTTTGCTATCGAAAAGGACAATAAATTTATTGATCCTGTTGAGGCGATTAAAGTCGATGAAACTCCGTGACTTTTTAACGCATGTTCACTTACATCCGATTTTGATTCTATTGGTATTTACCGCTATTCTCACAGGGGCTTTCATAGAGCTCCTGATTTTATTTGCCATCGTCACCATACATGAATGGGGGCATTTCCGGATGGCAAAATTTTTTCACTGGAGAATTAAAAAAGTGACCCTATGGCTGTTTGGGGGAACGATGGAATCGGAAGAGCATGGCAGTCGGCCGATGCATGAACAGGTTTATGTCACGTTAGCAGGGCCATTCCAGCACATATGGATGTTAACCCTCTTATATTCTCTGGTGATATTATTCCCTGAACCTACAACATGGATTAGAACAGCTATCTCTTATAACTGGCTGATTCTTGCATTCAATCTTCTTCCTATATGGCCTTTGGATGGAGGGAAAATACTTTTTTACCTCTTAAATCGTTTTTACTCTTATCGTGTCTCCCATCATTTAACCATCATATTTTCAGCCGGCTTATTAATAGCATCCATCCTGCTGCTCACCTTCCTTTCCTACTTTACGCTCCACGGCTGCTTATTGGCTGCTTTCCTATTATTAGAAAATAGACTAGAATGGAAACGACGCTATTATTCATTTATGCGCTATTTAATGCATCGCCATGGTAATAATGAACCACCTGGGAAAGTGGTAACGCGGCCGATTGAGCCTGAGGAAACCATATGGAATGTTTTGAGCCGAATCCGTAATGATAGACAACAAAGGTATTTTTTGAAGGGGCGGAAAGGAAACGTATGGATAAGAGAAGAGGATTGTCTGGAGTATTTTTTTACTCATGGGAACCCACACCTTCCAATCCGTGAACTCGCACAGATTTATAAATAAAGAGGGATTAGATGAGGAACTTATATATAGCATGCCGTTCAAGTGAGAAGGCTGCCTTACTTTATGAAGATAATAAATTAGTCGAAGTTTTTTTCGACCGTGAGTTGGACCGGTCGCAAGTCGATCATATTTATTTAGGAAAAGTCGTCAATGTTGAAAAAGGACTGCAGGCGGCTTTTGTTGATATCGGTACAGGGACAAATGGTTTTTTGAGGCAGCAGGAAATTGGAAACCAGGGCGAGCGGATCGAATCATTACTTACCATTGGCCAATATATCATTGTGCAAGTTAAAAAGGATGGAATCGGTAAAAAGGGACCATTACTCACGACAGACCTCACCATAGCTGGTTCTTACTCCGTTTATTTGCCGAAAAGAGACCAGGTTTCGGTTTCCCATAAAATCTCGAAAGAAGAACAGGCAAATTTGAAGGAGATAATTACACCCATGCTCGAAAAAAAGGAAGGTGTTATTGTTCGCACTGCCGCAAAACACCTGGACTCGTCCTCTATCAGGAATGAGTTGTCCTTTTTAAGAGAAAAGTGGCGCCAGGCGAAGGGAAGAATAGACAGAAAGAAGCCTGGCATGATCATGGAATCCACACTGGTACCTGATGGCGTTTTGAGAAAATATCCCATACATTTCATTGATGAATGTATTGTTGATGACGCAAGTTTATCTAAGCAAATAAAAAGCATGTATCCTTTATATAGTGACCGGATTAAATGGGTAAAACATTGGAATAATCATCAGGGCTATTCGATTAATGAGTGTCAGGAAAAGTTGGTACAACGCTCTGTTGCAGCTGCTAAAGGGGTCAATTTAACAATAGATGAAACGGAAGCAATGAATGTGATTGATGTCAACAGCCATGGGTTTACAGGGCGTTCTGACAAAGGACAGACTGCTTATCAGGCAAACCTGGCATCAGTCAATGAAATCGCAAGACAAATCAGGTTAAGGAACTTGTCGGGTATCGTTATGATTGATTTTATCAACACCGGCTCCAGGAAAAATAATGACGGTATCGAGAGCGCATTGAAACAAGCAATGAAAAACGATCCGATTCCCACGGTATGCCATGGATTTACGAAACTCGGCCTGTATGAAATAACGAGAAAAAGGGAATACGCTTCCTGGTCCAGTAAATTGACGGAAAATGTGACTAGTCACAAAAAACGGAGCACCGTATTGTTCCAAATGGAAAGGGACATACTGGCTTTGGAAGATTCTTCTCATGAAGCAATACTAGTGGCTGTTTCACCTGAACTTGATCAATTGAAAAAACAATTGCTTTCTACTTCTGTTTCTAGTAAAATTCCTCAGGAAGTCTTTTTCCGTGTCGATCCTGTTCTGAATGATTATATGATAGAGATGGCAGGTTCGCTGAATACGGTCAGAGAATATGTGGCAAGTCGCGGCTATCATGTTGACAAAAGCTTTTGAATCATGATAACATCATTATGTTATTCTAGTAGCACCCGACTGCTACAACCGCTCAGAACAGGTTTTGAAACCAAGGTGGTACCTGGGATGGCGAGTCTTAGTTCTATGAGGAGGTGCAGCAATGTACGCAATTATTGAAACTGGTGGTAAGCAATTCAAAGTAGAAGAAGGTCAAACGATCTACGTTGAGAAAGTCAGCGGAGAAAACGGTGACTCAGTCACATTTGACAATGTACTTTTCATTGGCGGAGGAGATGACGTGAAAGTCGGTGCTCCATTCGTAGATGGTGCTTCTGTTACAGCTAAAGTTGAAAAACAAGGCCGTCAGAAGAAGATCACTGTCTTCAAATACAAGCCAAAGAAAAACTACAAGCGTAAACAAGGTCACCGTCAGCCGTACACGAAGCTAACGATTGATAAAATCAATGCGTAAGGCTTGTGTATCATGATTAAAGTGCTGATATACCGCAGAGACAATGAAATGAACGGTTTTGAGATATCCGGCCATGCAGAAAGCGGTCCTTATGGACATGATCTAGTGTGTGCAGCCGTCTCAGCTGTTTCGTTTGGAGCAGTAAATGCCGTCATGGAGTTATGCGGAGTAGTGCCGGCAATCGACCAAGGTGGCGAAGGAGGCTTTCTCAAAGTCATGCTTCCGGATGGTATGGAAGCAGAAACAGAAAGCAAAGCCAAGTTGCTGCTTGAAGGAATGCTGGTGTCGCTTCAGACTATTGAACGAGATTATAATCAATATATATCGATATCGGAACGATAAGGAGGTGCATCCCATGCTACGTCTAGATTTGCAATTCTTTGCCCAAAAGAAGGGTGTAGGTAGTACAAAGAACGGCCGTGACTCTGAGTCCAAACGCCTTGGAGCCAAGCGTGCTGATGGACAATTTGTTTCTGGTGGATCTATTCTTTACCGTCAACGTGGTACCAAGATCTATCCAGGTACGAACGTAGGCCGTGGCGGAGACGATACACTATTCGCGAAAGTGGATGGTGTTGTGAAGTTCGAACGCTACGGACGTAACCGCAAAAAAGTCAGTGTTTACCCAGCTGCACAAGAAGCGTAAACCGCTGGCATTTATAGAAACCCCAAGCGAAAAGCCGCGCTATGCACTGCATCAGCGCGGCTTTTTTCTATTAGGCTTTAATAAATCTCACTATTCAAGTAAAGCTCCCTTTACTTGAAGACTCAGTTTCGAGATAGTTGGGTCCGTTACCATAAGTGGAAAGGAATGGGCTGAGAAACGACTCGCTTTCCAGCTCCATCGCCTAGACACTCGCGACATAAGCAGCCCATCAACGGGAAGAAAGACCACTTCCCTTTTGCTGTTCTGCTTATGCGTGTCGTGTCTCCCAAGGCGATTACGCATTCACTTCTTTCCTGCGGGGGACCTGGCGAGCTTCCTCACGGGGAAGAAAACGGCTCAGAAACCTTCTTTTTCGTGCCATATTGCCTTTAATTCAAAATAATCGTGCGTGGGCAACTATAAAGGGCAAATCGTCTTTTTTCATTATAATGGGCCTGTCCCAAAAGGTGATTTCGATAACTTTTTATGGTAAGGGGCGATGGAGAAGGTTGAGACTCCTGCGGGAAAGGATAGACTGGCAAGACCCCGCAGAGCTTTAAGCTCGAGGAGGCTTGCCGTCTTCCCCGCGGAAAGCGAATCCTTCCCCACCGCCCCTAAACTCCCAAATAACATCTCGAAATCAAGTCTTCGACTTTTCGACCCTATAATTGAATAACCATATTTCGGAGAATTACTTCAAGTGCATACGGCTCGGAGCGGTCGCCTTTGCTGTTGATTTTTGCTATAATTCTTTTATTACGTTATCAGGAACGGGAGGGACTTTCATGCGAGCGGATGAAGTGATGGAACTACTGCGTCATGCCCGGCATGATTGGATGAATGAGCTGCAGCTGATTCAAGGTTATGCTTCCATGGGGAAAATGGATAAGGTAAAAGAGAAAACCACTGATGTCATACAGAAAGCCGAAGAAGAACGGCGGTTGATGAATCTGAACACTCCGTATTTAAGCTTATGGCTCATGTCTTTCAACTGGCACCATCCATTTTTTCGCCTTACATACGAGGTTAAGGGTAAAACTGTCGATTTATGCCACCAGGACATCACTTTATATGCCCACTGTAAAGAAATCATCCGTGTTTTTGAACGTTTCAGCGATTCAGCCACCCTCTACCATGGGAAAGTAAGAATCGAAGTGTATACAAGCAGTCGAGTAGAAATCAGTGTGGTATTATCCGGTGAATTTGAGGAAATGCCGCATTTACAATCAACGATACAAGAAAAAGAATTTATCACAGCAGTTGAAATTGAGGATATAGAACAGTATCATCAAGTAACAGCTAAAATGAATGTAGAAGTAAAGAGGTGACCGGCATGTTCGTCGATCAAGTCAAAGTTTATGTTAAGGGTGGAGACGGTGGTAATGGTTTAGTTGCTTTCCGTCGAGAAAAATATGTTCCAAATGGTGGCCCGGCTGGTGGAGACGGTGGTAACGGAGGAGACGTCGTCTTTGAAGTAGATGAAGGGCTTAATACATTAATGGATTTTCGTTACCAACGTCATTTTAAAGCAAAAAAAGGGGAAAACGGCATGAGTAAAGGACAGCATGGAAAAAATGCTGATCCTTTGGTTATTCCAGTTCCTCCAGGTACAACAGTGAAAGATGCGGATACAGGAGAAGTGATTGCTGATCTTGTAGAACATAAGCAGCGTGCGGTTATAGCTAAAGGCGGACGCGGTGGACGTGGTAATATCCGGTTCGCTACAGCACGGAATCCTGCTCCGGAACTTGCGGAAAATGGCGAACCGGCAGAAGAACGGGATATACAGGTTGAATTGAAATTGATTGCTGATGTCGGGTTGGTCGGTTTCCCTAGTGTAGGGAAATCAACTTTATTATCGGTTGTATCAGCGGCAAAACCGAAGATCGCTGATTACCATTTTACAACACTTGCACCAAATTTAGGCGTTGTTGAATCAGGTGACCAACGAAGCTTCGTCCTGGCCGACTTACCAGGTCTGATTGAAGGTGCTCATGAAGGGGTGGGGCTCGGTCATCAGTTTCTTCGACATGTAGAGCGGACAAGAGTCATTCTCCATGTAATAGATATGGCTGCTACGGAAGGTCGCGACCCTTATGAAGATTACCTGACAATCAATCAGGAACTGTTTGAATATGATGAAAGATTAAAGGATAGACCTCAAATTATTGCAGCCAACAAAATGGATATGCCTGGTGCTGATGAACAATTGCAGGAATTCAAGCGTAAACTGGCCGGCGAATATCCTGTCTACCCCATCTCTACTTTGACAAAAGAAGGGCTGCCGGATTTACTATTTGCTGTAGCAGACACGCTTGATCAAATACCGAAAGATAACACACCAATTGAGGAGAAAGAGGAACGGGTGCTCTATAAATATGAGCGGGAAGACGTTCCTTTCAAAATTACTCGTGATCCCGACGGAGCTTACGTACTTTATGGCGCGCAAATTGAAAAATTATTCAAAATGACTGACTTTAACCGGGATGAGTCGATCCGCCGCTTTGCACGGCAAATGCGTGGTATGGGTGTGGATGATGCCTTAAGAAAACGTGGCGCCAAGGACGGGGACACGGTCAGGCTGCTTGATTATGAGTTTGAATTTGTTGAATAAATGAGGTAGTACCCTGAGAAGCGAAAGAGACGCTGTAGAAAAGGGGGATGTAAATGGGGGAGAAAAAAGAACACTTTTACCTTGTCAGAAGTGACGTTTTGCCAGAGGCTATGAAAAAAACGATTGAAGCCAAGTCATTGCTGGAAAAAGGCAGTGTCGAGTCCATATTTGAAGCCGTTCAGAAGGTCGATCTATCGAGAAGCGCCTTTTATAAATACCGGGATGCTGTCTACCCATTTCAGGAAATGGTCAAAGAACAAATGATCACTCTTTTTTTTCACTTGGAAGACAGGAAAGGTTCATTATCCAAGCTGTTGGCAGCGGTAGCGAAGGCAGGGTGTAATGTGCTTACCATCCATCAGACCATCCCATTACAGGGAAAAGCGAATGTCACATTATCGTTGAATACAGCAGGGATGACCATCTCGATTGATGAATTGATTCAAAGGTTGAAAAAGGTGGATTTCATCAATCGTGTTGATCTATTAAGTACAGGAGCGTAACAGCAAGGAGGACAAAAAGACATGCCAGAATCTGAAAACAACCAAAAGATTGGATATTTAGGCCCAAGAGGAACTTTTACAAAAATGGCGGTGGATGCCTTGTTCGAGGAAGGGGAATTCACAAGCTATGAGACGATTCCGGCATGCCTGGATGCCGTGGAGGCAGGAGAAATAGATACCGGAGTAGTCCCAATAGAAAATGCAATCGAAGGGTCTGTTCATTTAACGATTGATTATTTGACGCACCATGTCGACTTGCCGATTGTTGCTGAGATGACCGTCCCAATTAAACAGCACCTCCTCGTACGGGGTGATTATGACCCGGAGAAGGACGGGATTACCGAGGTGTATTCGCACAGTCATGCAATAGCTCAGTGTCATCAATATTTGCATAAAAACTATCCAGAGGCAGAACTCTGCTATACGTCTTCGACAGGGAGAGCAGCAGAAATAGTCGCTGAATCTGATAAACCGATTGCAGCTATAGGGAATCATTTGGCTGCTGAACAAAATGGATTGACTATCTTACAGCATGACATCCATGACTATGCTAATAACCACACCCGATTTATTGTTGTTCAAAAGCAGCCGAAGACACTAAATATTCGCGATCATATACCGACCAAACAAAAAACGATGGTAATGGTGACATTGCCGAAAGATTATGCAGGTGCGCTTCATCAAGTGCTCGCTGCGTTTGCATGGAGAAAAATGAACTTATCCAAAATAGAATCCAGACCAATGAAAACGGGTCTGGGTAACTATTTTTTCTTGATCGATATCGATCAGCCTTATGACCAAGTGCTGTTTCCGGGAGTAGAGGCAGAACTTGAGGCCTTAGGATGTTCGTTAAAACTGTTGGGAACCTATCCAAGCTTTGAATTGAATGTTTCTACACCAAACTTGCAGGCAGCCGAGTAAAAATTAACCGGGTCACAAATAGCCGTGATCCGGTTTTTTGTGTGCCTGAATTATTTGATTGGTAACGGATATACGCCTGGCTGAATAGATATGAGTGAAACTTGTTTAAAAAAGTTTAGGCTTTTTCATCAACTTTTCCCATCCTGTGCATAAGTTGTTATGAAGATTTCTTGTTCAAATCGTTTGATTTGTATAAAGAAAGGAGCTACTAATGTGAGAATTCATATTGTTCAGAAAGGTGATACGTTGTGGAAAATCGCTCAAAAGTATGGAGTTGATTTCGAACAACTGAAACAAATGAATACCCAGTTATCCAACCCGGATATGATCATGCCGGGTATGAAGATCAAAGTACCACAGGGAACAAAGCAAGTGAAGAAAGAAGCACCGATGCAAAAAGAACAACCAAAAGCAGCACCAAAGGTTCCTTATAAGAAGGAAGCCCCTAAACCAATGCCGCAAATAAAAGAAGATGAGAAAGAAAAGCCGATGATGCCTCCGATGCAGCAAATGATGCCAATCCAAATGCCAATGATGGAACAACAGCTGCAAAACTACTACACGACTTTCCACTTGCCGCAGATGCCTTACCAGCCTCCTGCACCACCGAAAGAAAAAGTGAAAGAGGAATCAATTGAATCGGTAAAAGAAATGCCGCAGGTTCAGCCGGCAATGCATCATCCAATGCCATTGTGTCCGCCTGGATACTATCCTGTGTTCTGCCCGCCGATGCCATGTCCTCCAATGCCGCAAGGTCACTTGGTTCATAGTGATTTCCATTGTGAAGATGATATGGAAAGCTCTTATAAAGGAGCTTATCATCAGGGTCCTATGCCTCAAGTGCAGGGCATGTGGATGCACGAGGAGGAAGAATCTGCAGCTATGCCACCGCAAATGCCAATGGCTGATGACTGTGGTTGTGGCGGAGGGAAAAAGGGAGCTATGCCGATGTGGGGACACCAGATGCCTCCACATATGATGCCAGGCTACGGTATGCAGCAGCCGATGCCGTATCAGCAGCAAGGCCAGATGATGCCTCAGATGCAGGGAATGCCTCAGATGCAGCATGGAATGGCTCCCTATCAGCAAATGATGCCTTGGGGCGGTCAGCAAATGGGACAGATGGGGTATGGTCAACCTGGCCAGCCACTCCCAGGAGGCATGGGAAGTCAGATGCCGTATTCTTACGACTTTGACGACGATGACGAGTAAGTACCAGGGCGATTCTAAATGGAATCGCCTTCTTCCTTTTTTAAACAGAAAAGGACTGTCTGTGGAAGATGTCAAAAATATAAAACAGGATGTCTATTGGGTGAAATCCCAAGGAAATGAGTATGCGCTGAAATGTTATGAAAGTCATGAAAAACTAGAAAAACAACATACTTTTTTCGAACAATGGAAAGAAGCGCGACTGTATGCTGCAGAACCTCTTTCTTACCCTGATGGCAGTTGGGTGATTTCTAATGCAGATGGCGAATGGGGATTGTTTAAGTGGTTAAAAGGGGATCATCTTCTTTTTTCCTATAAAAGTGACCGATTAGCCGCAAGTAAAGTAGTGCAAGATTTTCATACCAGTACAGAGGGAATTGAAGCGCCTCTGTTACTTCAAAATCCACTCTATATTAAATACCAGCGAAGACTGGAACAGTTTGAAAAAACATTTCCGGCATTCTCCTATGGGGGGAATCGGACTTTATTCCAGGAACTTCACCAATTTGCGAGCAAAACTCTGGATGACTTCGAGCGTTTGGACTGGGCTGCCATTGAAGAAGATGCTTGGGAACGGAAAACTTGGCTGCATGGTGACGTCGCTCATCATAATTTCATCCGAACACGGGATGGCGCAGTGAAGCTGATTGATTTCGACCTTTTACAAATGGGACCGGAACTGTATGACGATATCCAATTAGGTCAAAGATTTTTACCCCATACCCATCATTCATTAAAGGAGCTTACTGTTTATTTTCATGCGACCAAGTGGAAAGAAGCGTGGTTGAAGGGGATTCTGGTCCCAAGTGATTTAATGCGTGAGTGGCTGTATGCCTATCGCAAATATAAGAGGCAAGACCAGAAATTAGCGGGCCACCTTGATTGGCTTCATGCCGCCTGGAAAGACAGAAAGGAATTTGTTGAAAAAGTTCAGCATGTGCTAAGATAAATAATTATAGTTGTAAAGGAGAAAAGAATGATGCAAGCACATGTAGATGCTATTGTTGAATGGCTTCAGCAAAAAGTAGAGGAAGCAAATGTGGATGGACTTTTGGTAGGTGTAAGTGGCGGTATAGATTCAGCTGTTGTGGCAAACTTGATCAAACTTGCCTGTCCGGAACATTCGCTTGGTGTAATCATGCCGTGTAAAAGTAATCCAAGTGATAAGAACCATGCCCAACGGGTGATAGATGCTTGTGGAATCGATCATGTTACTGTTGATTTGACGAAAACCCATGAAACGATGTTTTCAGAAATAAAAAAACAGCTACAGAGCAAACAAACATTCAATAATGAACAGGAACAGCTTGCCGATGCGAACCTTCGGGCGCGCCTCCGAATGAGTACCTTATATACATTAGCGACAAACTATCGTTATTTGGTAGTAGGTACAGATAATGCGGCAGAATGGTATACGGGGTATTTCACCAAGTATGGTGATGGTGGGGTAGATCTCGTTCCTTTAGTTAATTATACTAAGGGGGAAGTCAGTGCAATGGCCCGTCATCTAAAATTGCCTGCTGAAATTATTGATAAGAAGCCCAGTGCCGGATTATGGGAAGGGCAAACAGACGAGAATGAAATGGGCACAACTTATAATATTATTGACAAACATTTAAAAGGAGAACCAATACCTGATAAAGACCGTGAAATCATTGAGTCTTTACATCGCCGCTCGGCTCATAAACGCCAGCTTGCGGCAGCACCGCCCGTGTTTGAGGTATGAATAGTGGATTAATTTGACAGATTAAAAAAGCCTCCTTAATCCAACATAAAGGAAAAGGAGGTTTTTTTATGTGGAAACAGCTAGTGGCAGGTGTATTTGTTATAGCTTTTGTAATGGCAGGATGCAACACAGAAGAAACTCGCCCGAATGTGCAGGATGATAACACTTACGATCCCTTGGAAACAACAGACAAGAGAAACACCAAAACAGATAATAATGAATTGCGTCGTGGCGCTCCCAATAAGATAAAACAGGATGCAGAAGAGGATATGAAGGATACCACCTATAATATTAGCAATCGGGCCCATGATAATGACTTCTATAACGAAAAATCAATGGAAGTCACGCGTGCAGTTAATGAATTACCAGAAGTCAGCATAGCAAGGGCGATAGTTAGTGAAAATCGAGTGATTGTTGGTGTTATGCCAACCAATTATGCGGTCGAAGATCATGACATCGAAGCATTAGTAAAAGAAAAAGTAGCAGAAGTCTCTGATGCGGATGAGGTCATTGTTAATATGAATGTAAGTGAATGGGAACGAATGAAAGACTTGGAATCACGAATGAAAGCAGCTGAAGGACCAAAACAAATACAGAAAGAAATAAATGAATTTCTTAATAACTTCAAGACTGATAATGACAGAGGATGACATTTCTCATTCTTCAATGATTCTTGCCAATATGATATAGTAATAAAAGAAATTAGATACTATCGTGTTGGAGAGGAGAATGTCCAATGGCTGGTCATTCTAAATGGAAAAATATACAGAGGCGTAAAAATGCGCAAGATGCTAAACGCGGAAAAGTATTCATGAAAATGGCTCGAGAAATATTCGTGGCAGCTAAAGAGGGGGGCGGGGATCCGGAAATGAACCCTTCACTTCGGCTGGCTGTTGATAAAGCCAAAGCGAGCAATATGCCGAATGAGAACATTGACCGGGCTATAAAAAAAGCTACCGGCGACCTTGACGGTGTCAGCTATGAAGAGATGACTTATGAAGGTTATGGTCCCGGAGGAGCAGCTGTCATGGTTAAAGTGTTGACAGATAATAAAAACAGGACAGCCGCCGAAGTCCGTCATGCATTTAACAAGAATGATGGCAATCTTGGGGAGAATGGCTGTGTTTCTTATATGTTCGATCGTAAAGGCTATCTTGTCATTGAACGATCCGCTCATGATGTCGAAGAGGACGACCTTATGCTGGAGGTTATCGAAGCGGGTGCGGAAGAGATGGAAACTAATGAAGAAACCTTTGAGATTTATACAGAACCGGAAAGCTTTTCAGAAGTTAAGAAAAAACTTGAACAAAGTGGTTATACCTTTGAAACTGCCGAGATTTCGATGTTCCCTCAAACCTATACCCCACTCGGTGAAAAAGAGACCGAAAAAATGTTGAACCTTATTGATACGCTGGAAGATAACGATGATGTGCAGGATATTTATCATAACCTTGAAGCGGATGAAGAGGTATTAGAAAAACTAACTTGAAGTAAATCGTGATTATAATAGCTTCTATTTCTGGGCAAACTGGAAATAGGAGCTATTTTTTAATCCTTTAAAAAGATTTCGTATGTTAGAGGATAAAAACTGATGCTTTCCTCATCATATTCATACGAAAGCCAAGTTTTTCTAAGGGGGGATTCGATGAAAACGGAAATATGGAAATCGCTCACAATTAGTTTATTGATACTCTTATCTTTTATTGCGGTAATGGATGATCGACCTTCCAACGGGGAGGAAGATGAAGCAAAAGAAAATTACATGGAGGAGTCTGTATCCTTGGTGGCAAGTCAACCATTAGAAGTAAAAGTAACCATGGAGAAGCAATATCTTGATGGAGTTATTGAGGTAGAAGAAAAAATAGAAACCATTTGGGCGATGGAAGACTTTTGGGCTAATTACGATGGTTGGACACTAATGCACCAGGGAGAAGGTTTTGTGGATTTTTATAAGCAGATAGACGACCTTTCCCCGGAAGTTAAAGCGAATGGTTATTTTGGTATTGATTTAAATGATCAGTTAATGATTTTTCTCGGAAAGCCTGCAGAAGGAAAAGTGATAGAATCTTTTTTTCCAATTCCAGTAGATACTCTGGAAAGCAATCGAAGGAAAGAATTGGAGCAGGGAATAAAAATTCAGGATAAAAACCACTTTAACGAAGTAATCGAAACATATGCTGATCGAGATCCTATTGATAAACATTAACATTTACGCTCTCCAATCGTTCTGCTGGAGAGCTTTTCTTATGGTTCTGTTAAAGCTCGGTGGTGATTTTACAATAAAAGCTCTCAATTGCTGAAGACTCAGCTTCGAGATATGTTGTTTCCGTTACGGTAGTAACGGTTTGGAGGGCCGGGAAATCACTCGCTTTCCATGGGGTACGGTGAGCTTCCTCGGGCTAAAGCCCTGCGGGACTCACCATGTACTATCCTCCCATCGGAGTCTCGCAATTTCCCGGCCCTCCTAGCGTTTTTATGTGTAACGGAAACAGGTCAGCACGGAAGACTATAAAATGAGTAAAAAGAGAGCTTTATGCCTCATCACACTCAAAGGGACCTTGGGGATATGGAAGTCTGATCCGGGTAATACATGGGTCCGTTAACCTTCTTGATAGCTGGGTGGCGGGGAAACGGTGAGACTCCCGTGGGAGAAGGACCCAGACGAGACCCCACAGGGAGTGAAACGACCGAGGAGGCTCGGCGGCTCCCCCACAGGAAAGCGAACCGTTTCCCAGCCGCCCTTACTCCTGGTTCGGCAACGGACCTCAAAGTATCTCGAAATCAAGTTTTCGACTTTTTGGCCCTATTGCGGAATAGCCTATTATGAAGAATCAACAACAAAGTTTAACAGAGCCTTTCTTTTAAGGGTGAGGATAGGCGAACATGTGCTTGTATGTTACAATAAGTGAAGAAATTTGATTGTGGGAAGGGAAAATAAACATGATAGCATATGTTCGGGGAAAATTATCGGTTATAGATGATGAGAGTGTCATAGTAGAAGCAAATGGAGTTGGCTATGAATTGATTTGTGCCAACCCGTTTTCATTTCAAGAATCTTTAGAAAAAGAGATCAAAATACATACCTACCATTATGTCAGAGAAGATTTGCAGGCTTTATATGGATTTAAAAAAAGGGAGGATAAAGCACTTTTCTCTAAATTGTTGAATGTATCCGGGATCGGCCCGAAAGGAGCGCTGGCTGTACTTGCTTCTACCAGTGTACGTGATTTTGTAACAGCAATTGAACAGGAAGATGAAAAGTTCTTGACCCGTTTTCCAGGAGTCGGCAAGAAAACAGCACGGCAAATGATACTTGACCTGAAAGGGAAACTGGTGGCATGGCTTCCCGATGAAGATAACGAAACGTCGATTTTTTATGCGAAAGACCTTACTTCACAGGAACGCAGCCAGGCAGTAGAGGAAGCTCTGGAAGCGATGAAAGCGCTGGGTTATTCAGAACGTGAGCTGAAAGCACTTCGTCCGAAGCTGGCTAACAGTGATCATGCTAACGTGGATGATTATGTGCGTCACGGTTTGCAATTAATGATGAAAAATTGAGCACGGAGGTGAATTGGCTTGGAAGAACGGATGATATCCAGTGATTTGCAAGAAGAGGATGCTTCCATTGAGTTGAGTTTGCGGCCTAGTCGATTAAGTCAGTATATTGGCCAGGCGAAAACCAAACGGAATCTGGAAATTTTCATTGAAGCAGCAAAAATGAGAAATGAACCATTAGATCATGCTTTATTATATGGTCCTCCAGGGCTCGGCAAAACTACATTAGCTTCAATCATTGCCAATGAAATGGGGGTTCAGTTCCGGACAACGGCAGGACCTGCTATCGAGCGTGCCGGTGATTTAGCAGCTATTTTATCTTCATTGGAGGCAGGGGATGTACTATTCATCGATGAAATTCATCGACTGCCAAGATCTGTGGAAGAAGTGCTCTATCCTGCTATGGAAGATTTCTGTCTCGATATTGTCATTGGGAATGGGCCCAGTGCAAGGTCCGTCCGTCTTGATCTTCCACCTTTTACATTAGTAGGAGCGACCACGAGGGCAGGGTTGTTATCGGCTCCGCTTCGGGACCGTTTTGGAGTACTAAGCCGGCTGGAGTATTACGATACAAAGGATTTATGTGATATCGTAGAACGCACCTCTGATATTTTTCAGGTGGGAATTACTCGAGATGCTGCAATAGAAATCGCAAGAAGATCACGGGGAACGCCGAGAATCGCCAATCGGTTGTTGAAGCGTGTGCGTGATATTGCACAAGTCAAAGGGAAAGACGAGATAGACTTGGAAATAACGCAAGAAGCGTTAGAAATGCTCCAGGTAGACCCGGTAGGACTGGATCATATCGATCACAAACTGCTATTAGGCATTATGGATAGCTTTAAAGGCGGTCCAGTAGGCTTGGATACCATCGCCGCAACAATAGGGGAAGAATCACAGACGATTGAAGATGTATATGAACCATATTTGCTTCAAACCGGCTTTATCCAACGCACACCGCGGGGAAGGGTAGTAACACCAAAGGCTTATCTCCATTTTCAACGGGAGGTGCCTGGAGCTTGACCGGATTTGGAAAAATATTTATTGTAATAGGGGTTGTGTTCATCATTATTGGCTTGCTTTGGAGCTTTATCGGTAAGCTGCCAGGTGACATCAGCTTTAAAAAGGGAAATGTAACGTTTTATTTTCCTATTGTTACATCCATTGTGGTAAGCATCATACTTTCATTGATTTTTTACTTCTTTGGTAAAATAAAATGAATAGAGATAGGAGATAATTATGGACATCAAGCAATATGACTTTGACCTGCCTGAAGAGTTGATCGCGCAAACCCCGTTGCTGGATCGATCTTCATCCCGGCTTATGGTGTTGGATAAAAAGGAAAAAACCATAAACCACAGGAGATTCTCTGATATTAAAGAATTTTTAAGGCCAGGGGATTGCCTGGTTTTAAATGATACTAAAGTATTGCCTGCAAGGCTGTATGGGGTAAAAGAAGATACAGGTGCGAAAGTAGAAGTACTTCTGCTTCATCAGACAGAGACGGATGAATGGGAAGTACTTGTAAAACCTGCAAAGAAAATCAAGGTTGGAACCCGGATTATTTTTGGGGAAGGGAAATTGGCGGCGGAATGTACAGATACCGAGGATCATGGTGGACGTAAGCTGCGTTTCGAGTATGATGGAATATTTCTTGAAGTTCTGGAAGGGTTGGGTGAAATGCCATTGCCACCCTATATCAAGGAGCAGCTGTCTGATAGTGAAAGGTATCAGACCGTATATGCGAAAGAAGAAGGTTCTGCCGCAGCCCCGACAGCAGGACTCCACTTCACAAAAGAGCTGCTGGAGGAAATTGAACAGGCTGGTGTCGAACTGGCTTATATCACCTTACATGTAGGTCTTGGCACATTCAGACCAGTGAGTGTAGATAACATTGAAGACCACGATATGCATGCTGAGTTTTATCAAGTATCACAAGCTACATCAGATAGGTTGAATCGGGTCCGGGAGAACGGTGGAAGGATAATTTCTGTGGGGACTACTTCCACACGAACGTTAGAAACGATCATGCGGGATTACGGGACTTTTACGGAAGCCTCAGGCTGGACTGATATTTTTATCTATCCGCCTTATGAATTGAAAGCGATTGATGGTTTGATTACGAACTTCCATTTACCACAGTCCACATTAATCATGCTTGTCAGTGCACTGGCAGGACGTGACTTCATTTTACATGCGTACCAGCAGGCTGTAGAAGAGCGATATCGCTTTTTCAGCTTTGGTGATGCAATGTTGATTTTATAAGGAAAGGGTTTAATTACTAATGGCAATCACCTATGAATTTATAAAGACATGTAAACAGACAGGTGCCCGTCTTGGAAAGGTCCATACACCGCATGGTTCTTTCGACACACCTGCCTTTATGCCCGTAGGGACTCTTGCTACCGTTAAAACGATGAGCCCGGAAGAGTTGCAGGAAATGAATGCAAATATCATTCTTTCTAATACCTACCATCTATGGCTGCGGCCAGGGGAAGATATCATCGAAGAAGCAGGTGGACTCCATAAGTTCATGAACTGGGATGGGGCAATTCTGACGGACTCAGGAGGATTCCAGGTATTCAGTCTGAGCGATTTACGGCAAATTGAAGAAGAGGGCGTACATTTTCGTAACCATATCAGCGGGGAGAAATTATTTCTCTCCCCTGAAAAAGCCATGCATATCCAGAATGCGCTAGGATCAGATATTATGATGGCATTTGACGAATGTCCTCCATATCCAGCTGAATATGACTATATGAAAAAATCGGTAGAACGGACAAGCCGTTGGGCTGAGCGTTGTTTAACTGCCCATAAGAAGCCAGATACACAAGGGCTGTTCGGCATAGTACAAGGTGGAGAATACGAAGAGCTTCGCCGCCAAAGTGCAGAAGATTTAACGTCACTTGATTTTCCTGGCTATGCGATAGGCGGTTTATCTGTCGGAGAACCAAAAGATGTAATGAATCGGGTGCTGGAGTTTACCACACCGATACTCCCTGAAAACAAACCAAGGTACCTGATGGGTGTCGGTTCACCGGATTCCTTGATTGATGGAGCCATTAGAGGAGTAGACATGTTTGATTGTGTACTACCGACCAGGATTGCCCGAAACGGCACCTGCATGACATCAAACGGAAGACTGGTTGTTAGAAATGCTAAGTTTGCCAGGGATTTCCGTCCAATTGATGAAAATTGTGACTGCTATACCTGCAGGAATTATTCCCGCGCTTATATCAGACATTTGGTGAAAAATAATGAAACATTTGGCTTTCGATTAACTACTTACCATAACTTATATTTTCTGTTAAAATTAATGGAGCATGTCCGCCAGGCTATTAGAGAAGACCGTCTTGGCGACTTCAGAGAAGAATTCTTTGAACAATATGGTTTCAATAAACCAAATGCGAAGAATTTTTAGAAAGGGGGAATGAAAATGGAAGGAATATTAGGATTATTACCTATCATCCTTATGTTCGTTATTTTCTATTTCTTGTTAATCCGCCCACAGCAAAAGAAACAGAAGAAAGTACAACAAATGCAAGCGGATTTACAAAAAGGAAATAGAATCATTACTATCGGGGGTCTTCATGGAACCATCCATGCCCTTGATGAAGGGACCGTCGTATTGACTGTCAATGATGGAACAAAGATGACTTTTGATCGTTCAGCTGTACGAGAGGTACTTAACCAGGATTAAAAAAATGACTCCGGCGATTTAATCGCCGGAGTCATTTTTTACTTCCTGTCGCTCTGGTGGAGCGGATATTAACGCCTAACATTCCTCCGATCAACGCAGATCCCACCATACCCGCCAAATATGGCACCTGACTTAACTGGACGCCCTTTTGAAGGCCGAGATATTGATAAAGGATTATAAATAACAAAAAGGCTCCTCCAGTTATCAGTCCATACATCCAGCCTTTTTCTTGCCCCCGATGTCCGGCTGTTGCTCCGCCGGTAAACAGAATAAGCATGGCCAAAATCATGGTAAATAAGTTTATGAGATTCGTATCAATGGTGGTAAATCGCAATAATAATGCCAATATGAAACTGCTCGTCAACATAAGAATCAGGATAATGGCCAAGCCATATCCCAAAGCTGTCCATACTTCTTTCTTCATCGTATCCCTCCTTGTCTACTTTGTCCCTACACTATATGACTTTAAAATTATAAATAGAAGTATATATTTTTAACCGCTTTTGAATAGACATCATAGAAAAGGCTGAAAAGGGGACAGGTTATGTTAACATGGATGGCCATATTAATTTTTATCATCAGTTACGGATTAATTATGTCTGAAAAGATAAATAGAGCCTTGGTAGCAATTGCGGGGGGAGTATTACTATTACTTACGAATGTATACGAATGGAAGGATGCTTTTACTCATTATATCGATTGGGAGACGATCGCACTTTTATTCTCTATGATGGTTCTGGTAGCCATTACAAAAAAGACAGGTGTTTTTGAATATGTCGCCATCAGTTTTGCGCAAATGGTAAAAGGCAGACCGGTCCCGCTTTTGATTGGTACAGCAATATTAACTGCAGTGGGCTCTGCTTTTCTTGATAATGTTACGACCGTTCTATTATTTGTCCCTATCTTGTTGACTTTGACCAGCCAGCTGAATCTCCCTGCGTTTCCTTTTCTTCTTACTACTATTTTTAGTGCAAATATTGGCGGGACGGCAACGTTAATTGGAGATCCGCCGAATATAATGATCGGACAGGCGGTAAAGCATTTTACATTCGTTTCATTTTTAGTCAACCTTGGGCCGGTAGTAGTAATTATTTTCGTATTTACCCTTGGCGGTATGGTGATGCTGTTTCGCAAACAATTGAAATATGAGAAAGACAAGGCGAAAGCTCTGATGCAACTGAACCCATCCAGTTATTTAAAGAAAACACCAATGTTATATCAATCTCTGTCTGTTATGGGACTGACAATGGTCGGATTTCTAATGCACCCGATCATCCATGTTGAATTAACGACGGTTGCGGTATGTGCTGCTGTTTTACTGTTGTTATTGACGGATGCTGAAGCGTCCAGTGAGAAAATATTCCAGGAAGTGGAATGGGTAACTTTGTTCTTTTTTATCGGACTATTCATGTTAGTTGGCGGACTGGAGAAAGTAGGGGTAATCGATGAAATAGCCAGAGGAATGATGTGGTTATCTGGCGGGGATTTGCCGATGACCTCCTTGATTGTATTATGGAGTGCTGGTATACTATCTGGAATTGTAGATAATATCCCGTTCGTAGCAGCTATGATTCCAGTGGTACAGGAACTTCAAGGTTACGGAATGATGAATATCGATCCCATTTGGTGGTCATTGGCACTTGGCGCTTGTCTTGGAGGGAATGGTACATTGCTTGGAGCTTCTGCCAATGTAGTAGTGGCTGGGCTGGCTGCGAGTGCCAACCATCAAATCCCGTTCCTGAAATTTCTAGTTTATGGAATTCCGGTTTTGCTTTTCTCCCTGTTGGTAGCAACCATATACGTTTACTTCCGCTTCCTTGTTCCCTTCTTATCGTAGATGACTGTCCCCCAAAAAATCCCTGTCCTCCAAATGTTTTAAGTGGAGATTACGATTATTGCTGACACCTAAGTTAAAGGCTTAGGTGCTTTTTTTGTTACCTGCGTTCAGAAACCTGCAACAATCCAATAATCCATAAAAGATATTGCAACCTCCATGTATTTCCTTATAAGAGGAGGCAGTGACTTATAATTGTAAGCTTAATATTTATTAGGATAAAAACTGATTAATTTGGAAAAAGTAACAAGTGACATCTAGACGGACGCCAGGGGTGGAATAAAAGTGGATATACAAATAGGGACGATATTATTTCGCACGCTGCTTACTTATTTGCTGATTTTAGTAATTCTCCGGTTGATGGGTAAGAGGGAAATTGGTGAATTGAGCGTACTGGATCTAGTAGTATTTGTCATGCTGGCAGAAATAGCCGTCTTCTCAATTGAAGAGCCCGATAAATCTTTGTACCACGCTATTCTGCCTATGGCTGTACTACTAGCTATCCAGCGGTTGACCGCTTTCATATCTTTAAAAAGCCAAAGGTTTCGTGAATGGTTTGATGGGACTCCTTGTATTATAATTAAGCATGGTAAAGTGGATGAATATGAAATGAAAAAGCAACGCTATAATTTTAATGATTTACTGGTTCAGCTAAGAGAAAAAGAAATTTATAGTATTCAGGATGTAGAGTATGCGATACTCGAACCAAATGGTAAGCTGTCCGTATTACAAAAAGATGAAAATTCTTCTGATCATTCAACCGGTTATTCCGCTATATTGATTGCCGATGGCAAGTTCCAATTTGATTCCTTGAAGCGAGTGAAAAAGAATAAGAGCTGGCTCCTAAATGAACTGAAAAAGAGAGGATATGAATCAGAAGAATCCATATCTATATGTTCAATCGACGAGCAAGGAGAATTGTTCATCGACGAAAAGAATGAGTATGAATAACAATATGAAGACTGCAAATAAAATAGCCCCTTCTTTTCGCTAGAAGGGGCCTGTCAGTTATTTGATCAGTTTATTCAGGTAAGGGAGCTGTTTCAGTTCATCCTTCGTTAAGAAACGCAGGACGAATAATAGGATGATATATAGGATGGTTAAGGTACAACAGATAATGATGAACTGCGATAGTTCTCCAACAGTATAGGTTAAAAAAGATTTCAGCTGAGAGCCGATCACCCAGGTAACACTTATTAGGATAACCATTTTTGTCAGATCAAGGAAAGGTATTTTGAAATTAATAGCTTGCATGAGTGCACCCAGGTGCAGGAAGGTTACCACTAATACTCCTACGACAATTGCAATTGCAACCCCACGAATACCGAAAGCGGGCTGAGACGCTAATCCTACTAAAACCCCGAATTTTACTACTGCACCAATTAAACTGTTCCACATTGCGGGCTTTGCTAAATCCAATGCCTGTAAAGCGGCTTGCAGGGGCGCCTGTATATACAACAAAAGAAAGAAGGGAGCCATTAATGCAAGCATATAGGCAGCATTGCTCGTCCCATACATTAACTGTAGAATCGTAGCAGCGAAACTTGTCAGCAGTATTGTGGCAAGGCCACCGGAGGCAAATGAAAGCCGGATGGATTGATGAATCCGATAATGAATTAATTTCGTTTCATTTTTAGCACCAGCCTCACTGATTGATGGTACTAAAGCTACGGATAAAGAATGAGTAATGAAGGTTGGCAGCATTAAAAGTGGGAGAATATATCCTGCCAGCTCACCATATTGTTTCGTAGCTGCCGCTGTCTGAAGGCCTGCTAAAGCCAGGCTCTGGGCGACTAAGATAGGTTCGAGAAAAAAAGAAAATGAGCCAATCAACCTGCTCCCAGTTGTCGGGATAGCAATCGAAAGTAATTCGTTTACTGTCTTTCTTCCGGATTGTAAATAAGCAAAGAATTGCCGGCGTACTCTGAATCTTTTTTTGATAGAGAACATACGCAACATAAAGAGTAACGAGGCGAATTCACCTAAAATTACAGAAGCCATCGCCCCTGCCGCTGCATATTCAATACCGTAAGGGAGGAGGAGATTGGTTAAGAAAGCGACCGATAAAATTCGTACCACTTGCTCAATCACCATAGAAAATGCTTGCGGCTTCATATTCTGACGGCCTTGAAAGTAGCCTCGCAGTACAGATGATATTGCGATGATAGGAACAATTGGACTGATAACAAGTAATGGCACGACTGTTCTCGAGTCTGTTAATAAATGATTGGCGACCCAAGGGGCCAACAGAAACATTAACGTGGTAAATAGGATGCTGAGAATTCCAGTGATGGAAAGGGAAACTACTAAGATACGTTTAATACGATTAAGGTCACCAGCTGCTTCTGCCTCAGCTACGCGCTTAGAAATGGCTACCGGCAAACCGAACTGCGTGAGTGTGATAGCAAGGAACAAAGTAGGGAGGGCCATCATATAGAGACCTACCCCCTCCTCACCCATCACCCTGGCGACGACAATACGGTTGATAAAACCTAAAAATCGGGTGATCATCCCGGCTGCTATTAAAATCAGGGTCCCCTGCAGAAATGTTTGCTTGGTCATAATAACGACCTGCCTTCTCAAAGTGATAAAATTCATATACAATGAATGTATATGCGAAAGAGGTGGCCAAGCATGACATTATTTATATGGCTGACAGGCTTTCTCGTGGAGGAGGCGAAAGGATGAAAACCATAAAATCAGCCGACCAGTGGAAACTGGAGGTATATCCTGCTTTGAGGAGTAAGGCTGAAGAATTTCGATTGATGGGCTATCCAGACTCTATCCCGGATGATATATGGAATTGTTTAATATCCAAAGTATGGAAAGGGAATCCGGATAAACATTTATATGAGATGGTTCAGGACATTTTTCATTTAAATACTGCTCTTTACATAAGTTACCTGACTGTGGAAGCTCATCGTGGAGAAGATCTGGCAAATTCAATTGCCAAAATCTCGGGAGAAAATGAACCTGTAGTTTCTGTAGAATAAGCTTGAGCTTATATTGACAGTTAGTAAGAAAGGTTTCTATAATAGTTTTATTGGAAAAATTCAGTAATTCATATGAAATGTGTATGGTACGAGGATAGGCTTGACAACCAACTCGACAGCTTATGATAAATAACAGCCTGCCCTGGTACCCTATTTACGTTTTATTACATAAAGATGCTCGTGCGTGCAGTGATTAAAGGAGGAACAACTTAAATGGTTAAAAGGGGCAGAATCATAGCCTTTTTTCTTGTTGTATTGATATTGGCAGGAACAATTGGCACCACTATTACTGGAGTTACAAAAGACATCAAGCTTGGGTTAGATTTGCAAGGCGGGTTTGAAATACTTTATGAAGTAAAACCCTTAGATGAGAATCAGGAAGTAAATGAAAAAGTGCTTGAAGTTACGGCTCGTTCACTGGAAGAACGTGTCAATGTACTGGGGATTAGTGAAACGAATATTGATATTGAAGAGCCCAATCGTATCCGGGTACAGCTGGCTGGGGTAGATGATCAGACGCAGGCACGTGAACTGTTGTCCACTACTGCCCACTTATCTTTTCGTGATGCTGAAGACAATGAATATATGAATGGTTCGGATTTAGTGGAAGGCAGTGCTTCCCAATCCTATTCAGAAACGAATTCACCGATTGTTACATTGCAAGTGAAGGACCCGAGTAAGTTTTACGAAGTTTCCAAAGAAATAAGCAGCATACCGGAAGATCCAAATACTCCATACCCGGATGATGTTATGGTCATATGGATGGACTTTGATGAAGAAACATCTTTTGGTGAAGAGTATGGAAAAGAGGATCCAAAATATATATCTGCTCCCGGTTTTTCAAATGGCCCAATTCGCAGTAAGAATATCCAAATAACCGGAGATTTTACCGTGGAAGAAGCAAAACGTCTGGCAGATATTCTTAATGCCGGTTCCCTTCCTGCTGACCTTGAGGAAATGTATTCCACTTCCGTCGGCGCTCAATTTGGGGAGCAGGCGATGAGCAAAACGATTTATGCTGGTTTTATCGGGATTGGGATCATCTTTTTATATATGATGTTCTATTACCGTTTTCCAGGTGTCATCGCTACGGTAACCTTGAGTGTTTATATCTATTTGATTCTACTCATATTCGAATGGATGAATGGCGTATTGACACTGCCAGGTATAGCGGCCTTGATCCTGGGAGTCGGGATGGCGGTTGATGCCAACATTATTACCTATGAACGTATTAAAGAAGAATTAAAATCTGGAAAGTCGGTGCTCGCTGCTTTCCGGTCTGGAAACCAACATTCTTTATCAACCATATTTGATGCGAATATAACGACAATGATTGCAGCGATTGTCTTGTTTACATTTGGGACAAGTTCGGTTAAAGGCTTTGCCACCATGTTGATTGTCAGTATTCTCGTTAGCTTCATAACAGCCGTCTACGGCAGCCGTCTATTCTTAGGACTTTGGGTGAAGAGCCGATTCCTGAATAAACGGCCGGGCTGGTTTGGAGTGAAAAGGGAAGAGATTGTAAATATTGAAGATGGGGAAGAAGTAGAAGCTACATTCTTCAACCGGAAAATAGATTTTGCGGGCTTGAGAAAACGTTTCTTCACCCTTTCGCTAATTTTGATGGTTGCCGGGATTCTAGCGCTTGCAGTTATGCGATTGAATCTGGGAATTGACTTCACGAGTGGGTCTCGTGTATCGATTTTATCTGATGGAGATATTACAGCAGAACAAGTGGAAGAAACTTTTGAACAGGAGTTCAATGTATCACCCAAAAAGGTGGTCCTCTCCGGAGATGATAGTGAGATAGCCGATGTTCGCTTTGATAGCGTACTAGGACAGGAAAAAATCGCCGAAATCAAGGCTTATTATGATGATCAATATGGAAGTGAACCGAACGTAAGCACGGTTTCTCCAATCATTGGCCAAGAGCTTGCGAAAAACGCTGCCCTTGCCGTGTTGTATGCTTCCATAGGGATCATCATCTACGTCACTATCCGGTTTGAAATCTATTTTGCCTTGACTGCTATTATCGCACTGCTTCATGACGCGTTTTTCATCTTGGCACTATTCAGTTTGACAAGGTTAGAATTCGATATAACCATCATAGCGGCCATCTTGACCATTGTCGGTTATTCGGTCAACGACACGATTGTCACTTTTGACCGGATCCGAGAAAATGTAAAACGGGAAAAACGAGTCAAGTCATTCGCACAGTTGGCTAAAATCGTTAATAAGAGTTTAATGCAAACCATGGCTAGAAGTATCAATACTGTCATCACTGTTGTTTTTGCAGCTGTAATGCTTCTGATATTCGGCGCTTCTTCGATTACCAATTTCTCTTTCGCGCTGGTGGTAGGCCTGATTGCCGGAACTTACTCTTCTCTATTCATTGCAGCCCAATTATGGCTGGTGCTTAGAGGAAGGAATATAAAAGAAAAGCCACTAAGCTTTGTGAAAAAGAAAAATACAGGAGGGCCACAAGTATAATAAGGCCAGCTCACAAACCTGCTTCTTCCCAGGAAGCAGGTTTTTCTTTTGAGGACGTTTGTTAGATAAGGATAAAGGTAATAAATATACTATAATAAAAAAGTTAGTAAATGAGGAAGGAGGAATAGAATGAAAGGTCAATATTATTGGATATTAGCACTTATATTTGCGTTATTGATTGCTATATTTGCTGTAATCAATGTGGAACCTGTGGAGGTCAACTTTATGTTTGGCACAGCAGAGTGGCCCTTGATACTGGTTATTCTTATTTCGGCACTATTAGGGGGCATTGTTACAGCGGCAGCTGGTTCAGTACGATTTTATCAACTGCAGCGAGAAGTTAAAAAACTGCGTAGCAGCACTAAAGGGCAGACACCTGCCGGGAGGTCTGAGCTCCACTCCCATAACAGTAAACATGGTAAGCAACGTTCGACTGCTACTGAAGTTACAAAACATAAGTCAAAAAAATAGTACTTTCATCTATTTGCTACCCCTGAATCCCTCTAGTATAATGAGTGGGTCAGGGGTGAACGTATGCTTAAAAGTAAACTGAAATGGAATTTTACATATAACGATGAAATGCAGCATGATTTCTTTTTTGATGATATAGATTTATCACCACTAACAAGCAAGTTATTATGGAGAAGAAATATTACGGATAGTGAGAGCGCTGAGCGGTTTTTGTTTCCTTCTCTGGATCATTTGCATGACCCTTTTTTAATGGAGGGTATGAAAGAAAGTGTGGAACGTGTAAGACAGGCGATTAAAAAAGAAGAAAATATTTTAGTATTTGGAGATTATGATGCAGATGGGGTTAGTGCTACTTCTGTTATGGTGGAAGCGTTGCGTGAAGCTGGCGCTGACTGTGACTTTTATATACCAAATCGATTTACGGAGGGGTATGGTCCGAATGAAGAAGCCTTCCGGAAAGCAAAGGAAAATGGTATTGACGTCATTATAACGGTGGATACCGGAATAGCGGCAGTCCATGAAGCAGAGGTAGCAAAAGAGCTTGGGATGGATCTTATTATCACCGACCATCACGAAGTCCAGGAGGAACTGCCGGCTGCTTATGCCATTATTCACCCTAAGGCATCAGCTTCTTATCCCTTTCAAGAATTAGCTGGGGTAGGGGTAGCTTTTAAATTTGCTCAGGCGTTGCTGGGCAGATTTCCGAAAGAGTTCCTGGATCTTGTGGTAATTGGCACTATTGCTGATCTAGTACCCTTAAAAGACGAAAATCGCGTGCTAGCTTCCTTCGGCTTGAAGGCTATTTCCCAATCACCGCGTCCTGGTATCCAGGCATTGAAAAAAATTTGCGGTATAGACGGGGACTGCAATGAAGAAACCATCGGCTTCCAGGTAGGTCCCAGAATTAATGCTGTCGGACGTCTCCAGGATGCTTCACCTGCGGTAGATTTGCTACTGACCAGAGAGCCTGAAGAAGCAGAAGGATTGGCTAAACTGATCGATCAATTGAATAAAGAGCGTCAGAAAATAGTTTCAGATATCGCAGAGGAAGCTGAAAAGATCCTCGAGGCAGATGAATCAGGGGAAAACGATTCTGTCATTGTAGTAGCCAAACCTGGCTGGAATCCAGGCGTACTTGGGATTGTAGCTTCCCGTTTGGTCGGACGTTTCGACCGTCCGGCTATTGTATTAGGGATTGATGAGGAGACGGGAGAAGCAAAGGGTTCAGCAAGGAGTATCGATGCTTTTGACCTCTTTGTTAATTGTATGAAGATCCGTGGCATTTTCAAACATTTTGGTGGACATGCCCAGGCTGCCGGGATGACATTGAAAATTGAAAATATCAATGAACTTCGCCGGGAATTAAATCGATTAGCTGCGGAACAATTGACACCAGATGATTTTACTCAGAGTATCGATATTGAAAATACGATTGATATTGAAATGCTTTCCTTAAAACAACTGGAAGAAATAGATAAACTGAGTCCTTTCGGGATGGGTAACCCTAAGCCTATTTTCCATATTGAACATGCTCCCAAAGAGATTAGGCAAATTGGCAGCAAGCAAAACCACTTGAAATTTCAATTTAATAAGTCAGGGACGCAACTGGATGGAATCGCTTTTGGAATGGGAGAATTGTATAGAGATATCTCTCCTTCTTCCAAGGTGGAAGCAATTGGTGAATTGGGCATCAATGAATGGAATGGCAGAAAAAAACTTCAGATTATGATTAAGGATATCCGTATTGCTGAATGGCAGTTATTTGACTACCGGGGATCTAAATATTTGGAGAAGAAGCTGGCAGGCAGCAACTTGAATAACCACGCAGCTCTTACGTTTGAAGGGGCGGATTCTACGCCATTTGGGATGGATGTGCTGGATAAACATACGATTATGAATGAAAAAGATAGAAACCTTTCAGGTCTTGTTGTATTGGATCTGCCTGCTCGATTAGACGATTTA
Organism: Thalassobacillus devorans; assembly: GCF_011761345.1. Classification (GTDB taxonomy): domain Bacteria; phylum Bacillota; class Bacilli; order Bacillales; family Halobacillaceae; genus Thalassobacillus; species Thalassobacillus devorans. The sequence goes on along the minus strand of NZ_JAASRY010000004.1, from coordinate 208,716 downwards.
GCTGAAATCATACGAAAGGTTCAGCCTGAGAAGATATATGCCTGCTATCGGCTAGACGACAGTGCTTTTTTTGAAAAGCTTCCTACGCGGGAAGACTTTAAGTGGTTTTATGGTATGCTCATGAAACATAAGACTTTCGAGTTGTCCAGGGATGCCTCCAAGCTTGCTTCCTATAAAGGATGGAGCAAAGATACATTGGAATTTATCTCCCAGGTGTTTTTTGAGTTGGATTTTGTTAGAATAGAGAATGGACTGATTTCACTCCATCCTTCCCCGTCTAAGAAGGATTTAAATGATTCGGATACTTATCAGTTAAAACAACGGAAATTACAAGTCGAAAAGAAACTTTATTATTCCAATTATCAAGAACTGAAATCCTGGTTCGATCAATATATGGAGCAAGTGGACTTGGCCGTTAAGGAGGAAGTAACATATGGATTATAAACAACATATTGCTATTGTAGAAGATTGGCCAAAAAAGGGTGTCCGTTTTAAGGATATCACCCCATTGATGGATAATGGAAAGGCCTTTAAGTCTGCCATCGATGATATTGTGGAATATGCCAAATCCTTAGATATTGATTTGATTGTAGGACCAGAAGCTCGTGGATTTATCGTTGGCTGCCCGGTTTCTTACGCGCTCGAAGTAGGCTTTGCCCCTGTGCGGAAAGAAGGGAAACTTCCGCGGGAAACAATTAAAGTCGATTATGGTTTAGAATATGGAACAAATGTCCTTACTATCCATAAGGATGCAATAAAGCCAGGTCAGAGAGTGCTGATCACCGACGATTTATTAGCTACTGGTGGAACGATCGAAGCAACAATCAAACTCGTTGAAGAACTTGGCGGTGTTGTAGCCGGCTGCGCTTTTCTAATTGAATTAACCTATCTACATGGAAGAGAAAAGCTTGAAGGACATGATGTCTTAACATTGATGCAATACTAAAGATAATGGAGTGCCCTCCTAAGGGTGCTCTTTGTTTATAATTAAACTTTTTTCTTTACATTTTCCCCTCTTTTTTTGATAATGAGATAAAACTACGTTTAAATTTTTAACAAGTATGTATAGAAACTAAGGTGATTAGATGTCGAAAGACAAAATTTTGAGCGCAGAAGAAGTGATTGAAGAAGCGAGCCGGTATTTGACGGATGAAGATGCCGGTTTTATTCGACGCGCTTATGAATTTGCAGAGCAGGCACATAAGGATCAATTTCGTAAGTCGGGAGAACCATATATTATTCACCCTATCCAGGTTGCCGGTATTCTTGTCAATTTGGAGATGGATCCGGAAACCATTGCAGGAGGTTTTCTTCATGATGTCGTAGAAGACACAGAAGTGTCTATTGAAGAAATTGAGGAAACCTTCAACAAAGAAGTAGCCATGCTTGTTGATGGGGTGACAAAGCTTGGAAAAATTAAATATAAGTCAAAAGAAGCACAACAAGCTGAAAATCATCGGAAAATGTTTGTCGCGATGGCAAAGGATATCCGGGTAATTCTGATTAAGCTGGCGGATCGACTTCATAATATGAGAACCTTAAAGCACTTACCGCCGGAGAAGCAGCGGCGGATATCCAATGAAACGCTTGAGATTTTTGCCCCATTAGCTCACCGTCTGGGTATATCCACCATAAAATGGGAGCTTGAGGATACGGCTTTGCGTTACTTAAACCCTCAGCAGTATTATCGTATTGTACATTTAATGAAACAAAAGCGTAATGAACGCGAATTTTATATAGAAGATGTCATGAAAGAAATAGAAGATAGATTGCAAGAGGTTAATATCAAAGCGGACATTTCCGGGCGGCCTAAACACCTGTACAGTATATATAGGAAAATGGTATTGCAAAATAAACAATTTAATGAAATATATGATCTTCTGGCTGTACGGGTAATTGTCAATAGTATTAAAGACTGTTATGCGGTACTTGGTATCATCCATACTTGCTGGAAACCAATGCCTGGTCGGTTCAAAGACTATATTGCCATGCCGAAGCCGAACCTTTATCAATCCCTTCATACTACTGTTATTGGACCTAAAGGGGACCCACTCGAGGTACAAATTCGGACGCAGGAAATGCATGAAATAGCTGAATTTGGGATTGCAGCTCACTGGGCCTATAAAGAAGGCGGCCAATTCAATCAAACAAAACAATCATTTGAAGAGAAATTAACCTGGTTCCGCGAAATACTGGAATGGCAGAATGAAACCCATGATGCCGAGGAATTTATGGAATCATTAAAGGTAGATTTATTCTCTGATATGGTTTATGTATTTACTCCAAAAGGAGATGTTATAGAACTTCCATCCGGATCTGTACCTGTTGATTTTGCTTATCGCATCCATACGGAAGTTGGAAACCATACTATCGGTGCGAAGATCAATGGGAAGATGGAGCCGCTGGACTATGAATTGAAAACGGGAGACATCGTAGAAATGATGACTTCCAAACATTCTTATGGACCATCTAAAGACTGGATAAAACTAGCCCAAACATCGCAAGCCAAAAGTAAGATAAAGCAATTCTTCAAGAAACAACGACGTGATGAGAATATCCTGAAAGGCAAAGAACTTGTAGAAAAAGAAATAAAAAATTTGGATTTAGTACCGAAAGAAGTACTTACCCAGGAAAATCTCGATCGTGTGGCGGAAAAGTTCAATTTCAGTAATGAAGATGATATGTTTGCGGCGGTAGGCTATCAAGGGATAACTGCTGCCCAGATTGCTACCAGGCTGACAGAAAAATTAAGAAAGCAAAAAGAACAAGAACAAAACCTCGAAGAAACATTAGAAGAAGTGAAAAATGAAGTTAAATCTAAACCTTCCAATAAACGGGATTCCGGGGTAAGGGTAAAGGGTGTCGACAATCTACTGGTGCGTTTGTCAAAATGCTGTAACCCTGTTCCAGGAGACGATATCGTTGGCTATATTACGAAAGGCCGAGGTGTATCGGTTCACCGTTCGGACTGCCCTAACGTCCACACAGAAGATGCTCAAAGTCGTCTGCTGCCAGTCGAGTGGGAAGGAAGCGGATCCGACTCCAAGCAATACCATGTCGACTTAGAAATATCAGGTTATGATCGTCGTGGTTTAGTGAACGAAGTATTGCAGGCTGTCAACGAAACGAAAACAAATATAACAGCCGTATCCGGTAAATCTGACAGGAATAAAATGGCTACTATTAACATCACGATATTAATTCAAAATATTAATCATTTAAGGAAAATTGTCGATCGAATCAAACAAATTCCTGAAGTATATACAGTAAGAAGAATGATGCAATAAGGGGATTCGTTATAATGAGAGCAGTAATCCAGCGTGCAAAAAACGCATCTGTTACAGTTGAAGGAAAAATTACAGGAGAGATTGATTCCGGACTGGTCGTATTATTAGGTGTGACCCATGAAGATACCGAAGAGGACGCAAAGTATTTAGCAAACAAAGTTACCAACCTTCGCATATTTGAAGACGAGCAGGAAAAGATGAATTTGAGTCTGAAGGATGTGGAGGGAAAAATACTATCTATTTCTCAATTCACGCTCTATGGCGATACTCGTAAAGGCCGCAGACCTAATTTTATGGCAGCAGCGAAGCCTGATAAAGCTATTGAGCTGTATGAGGTGTTCAACATTCTTGTAGTAAAAGAGGGGGTTGATGTAGAAACTGGAGCATTTGGAGAAATGATGGATGTTCAGTTGAACAATGTCGGCCCTGTCACTTTGATTTTAGATAGCAAAGAAAGATAAAAAATAGCAGGATCAAAAGCTCAGAGTGTAAGCTCTGAGCTTTATTTCATCCCTGGTTGATCCCCATACAGGGATGAACAATACGTCCTATCTGAAAAAGCAGGAACCTCCGCTTAATTGGAAGGTTCCTGCTTTTAACTCATGTATTATTTAAAATAATTGATAAGTCCGTTGACTATTCCTGTACTAATTTTACCTTGGTAACTGGATGTTCTTACCAGTGACCCTTCTGAGGTGTTGGATAAATACCCAAGTTCCAAAAGTAAAGAAGGTTTTGTATTATTACGGATGACATGGAAGCCGCTCCCTTTTGCCCCCCGGTCTCTTGCGCCTGTCGCTTGGATTAACCCTGTCTGAACCTGTTTTGCTAAACTGCTGTCCTGGCTGCGATTGTAAAAAGTCTCAATCCCTTTTGCACCAGGATAGGATGGAAAGCTGTTGTAATGAAGGCTGATAAATGCATCGGCAGCAGATGAATTTGATATGGACACCCTATGTGCAAGTGAAACATAACTATCACTACTACGTGTCATTACTACCTTAGCTCCTGCAGCCTGCAGTTTTTCTTTTAAATGAAGCGCCGTCGAAAGTGTGATTGTTTTCTCATAGGTACCGCTGAGTCCGATAGCGCCTGGATCACGTCCTCCGTGACCGGCATCCACAACGATCAATTTCCCTTTTAACCCATTGCTGGAACTGTTACTGACTGTACTGGCTCCAGAATTCGCTGTCACAATCCACCCGGCCACAAAGGCTGTACTGGCTCCATATTTAATCTTATACCACTTTCCCTCTTTGCTGACTACCTGAAAGTCGTCACCTTTGTGTGCTCTTCCAACTATTTTGTGGTTGGTAGAAGGACCGCTTCGGATATTAGTGCTATTATAAAGTAGTGTTACTTTCTGGGAGTTGCCAGAGCTGGTACTGGTTTGAGATGGCTGGGTGGATTTTTGGGTAGAATTACTCGAACTCGAATAATCACTATGGATCCAGCCTTTCCCTTTCTTGCTGTTCACTTGATACCAGGACCCTTTAGATCCAACCTGGGTAACTTTCTCTCCCTTCATAAGATGGGTGAGTATTTTAGAGTTCGTGTTAGGCTCTGCACGTACTCGTAGGTAATTGACATCGGAGCGAAGCGATGTATTGTTCTGTACTTTGACAAGATATTTAGCTACCCACGCTTTCTTGCCATTGTATTGAATTTGTACCCATCCGGACTTCTCATCCAGTATCGGGTAGGTTTCGCCTCTATGTATCTGCCCTAATTTCTTAGTAAAAGACCCAGGACTTTCTCTAACATTGAGCTTATCGATATTGACCACTGCATTGTCGGCATATGCCGGGGCAGCAGTATAGGCAGCGATACTTAGTAAGAGTAATAGAAACAAACCAAATACCTTATATGGTTTTATTATCAAATAAAATACCTCCTTTAAAATAGTTTATTATTCGAGTTTAATAGTACCATTTCGACATTTTCTTTAAAATACCTTTTTTTCCATAATTTTTTCTAACTGAATATAGAAAAATATAAAGAAAAGCTTGACATTACCTTTTTGGAATCATATGATTATAATCAATTCTAAAATAGAGTCGTTAAAACCGATGAGAGAAAAAGTAATCAGGAAACATGCAGACAGAGAGGAAATGCCTTGTGGCTGGAAGCATTTCTGTGTAATGACCTGGTGAAAGACATTCTTTAGGTGCTGTGTCGAACAAGGAGTAGGCTCAGCCGTACACAGGCGTTAACTGTATGGAGAGGAAACATACTGGAGTATGTTTCAACCAGGGTGGCAACGCGGGTAACTCCCGTCCCTTTTTATAAGGGACGGGAGTTTTTTATTTTTTTATAAAACATAAGAAAACCGCTTTTTGGTATCCGTAATTGGCAACCATAGGGGCCGCTGATAATGATATAAAGGAGGATGTTGAGATGAAGGCACCAAGAGGGACACAGGATATTCTTCCTGGTACGTCCGAAAAATGGCAGTATGTAGAAAGTGCTTTAATTGAACTATGTAAAAAATACAATTACCGGGAGATCCGTACCCCGGTATTTGAACATACGGAGTTATTCCAACGAGGCGTAGGGGACACCACTGATATTGTCCAAAAAGAAATGTATACCTTTGAAGATCGTGGAGGAAGAAGTTTGACCCTCCGTCCCGAAGGAACTGCTTCTGTCGTACGCTCTTTTGTGGAACATAAAGTATTCGGTCAGCCAATGCAGCCGACGAAATTATTCTATATCGGACCGATGTTCCGTTATGAACGACCACAGCAAGGAAGAATGCGACAGTTCTACCAGTTTGGTATTGAAGCATTGGGAAGTGCTGATCCAGCTATCGATGCCGAAGTGATGGCGTTGGCAATGGCATCCTATCAGGAGCTTGGGCTGAAATCGTTGAAATTAGTAATTAACAGCTTAGGTGACTCGGAAAGCCGTAAGCAGCATCGGGAAGCGCTAATCAAACACTTTGATCCTCATCGTGAAGAATTGTGTGAGGACTGCCAGGTACGTCTTGATAAAAATCCGCTTCGGGTTCTTGATTGTAAAAAGGATAGAGAACACCCGGCAATGAAAACAGCACCGTCTGTATTGGACTATTTGAATGAGGAATCCAAGGAGTATTTTGAACAGGTGAAATCCTATTTAGATGCCATGGAAATTCCATATGTAGTCGATAAAAATCTTGTCCGGGGATTGGATTATTATAACCATACCGCTTTTGAAATAATGAGTGACGCTGAAGGCTTTGGAGCTATCACGACATTGAGTGGCGGAGGTCGGTATAACGGACTGGTGGAAGACATGGGCGGACCGGAAACCCCGGGAATCGGCTTTGCGTTAAGTATTGAGCGGCTATTGATGGCTTTAGAGGCTGAAGGGATTGAATTACCAGTTAATGAGGGAATTGATTGCTACTTTGTTGCGTTGGGCGACCAGGCAGAGAAAGAAGCCGTCCGCCTCACTTATCAGCTTCGAAAAGCAGGAGTACAGGTAGATAAAGACTACCTTGGCAGAAAAATCAAGAGCCAATTCAAGTCTGCAGACCGACTTGAGGCAAAGTATGTAATTGTGCTAGGCGAAAACGAGCTGGAAGCTGGCCAGGCGAACGTAAAATCGATGGAAACTGGTGAGCAACAAGAAGTATCGCTGGCTGATTTGGTCACTTATTTAAAGAACAAACTAGCAGGAGGGAAATGAGAATGGAAAGACATCATTGCGGCAGACTGCGTGAATCAGATATCGGCAGCAAAGTAATATTGAAAGGCTGGGTACAAAAACGCCGGGATTTAGGCGGATTAATTTTTATTGATTTTAGAGACCGTTCCGGGATAGTCCAGGTTGTATTCAACCCCGAGGTTTCCGAAGCTGCTTTGGCGACCGCTGAAAACGTCAGAAATGAATATGTATTAGAGATACATGGTGATGTGCTTGAAAGAGACGAGAGTACCATTAATGAGAACCTGGAAACGGGTGCTATAGAAGTTAAGGCAGAAAAAGTCGAAATTCTTAACAAAGCAAAGAACCCGCCTTTTATGGTTGAAGAGGATTCGGATGTTGCAGAAGACCTTCGTTTAAAATATCGTTACCTGGATTTAAGAAGGAAACCAATGCAAGAAACATTCCAATTACGTCATAAAACAACTCAAGTAGTACGGAATTTCTTGAATGAGTATGACTACCTGGAAATGGAAACACCAATGTTGACAAAAAGTACTCCAGAGGGAGCAAGGGATTATCTGGTACCAAGCCGAGTTCATCCAGGCGAGTTTTATGCTTTGCCACAGTCACCCCAATTGTTCAAGCAATTACTTATGATGTCTGGTTTTGAAAAATACTATCAGATTGCCCGTTGTTTCCGGGATGAGGATTTGAGGGCAGACCGTCAGCCGGAATTCACTCAAATTGATATTGAGACTTCCTTCATGTCCAAAGAAGAAATCATGGATATGACGGAACGGATGATGGCGAGAGTCATGAAGGAGGTAAAAGGCATTGAGCTGGAAACTCCACTACCTAGGATGCGCTATGAGGAAGCGATGGAACGCTTCGGCTCTGATAAACCCGATACTCGCTTCGGGATGGAGCTGGTTAATGTCTCCGAAGTTGTAAAAGACTCTGGCTTTAAGGTATTCAGTGGTGCTGTGACTTCAGGCGGGCAGGTAAGCGCCATAAATGTCAAAGGCCAGGCCGATGGATTTTCCAGAAAAGACATTGATAAACTGACTGATTTTGTCAAAGGGTATGGTGCAAAAGGGTTAGCATGGATGAAGGTTGACGAAGCTCAATGGAACGGTCCAATCGCTAAGTTCTTCAGCGAAGATGAGTTGATCGGGCTTGGCAATGCAGTCCACGCTGAACCGGGGGACTTGATTCTCTTTTTAGCTGACAAGACAACAGTCGTACAGGAAGGGTTGGGTGCTTTACGTTTAATGCTCGGCAAACAGCTGGAATTAATTGATGATAGTAAATTCAACTTCTTATGGGTGACCGACTGGCCATTGTTAGAATATGATGAGGATGCTGGACGTTATTTCGCAGCCCATCATCCATTCACAATGCCGGAACCTGAGGAAGTGGAGCTATTAGAGACAGATCCGGCAAAAGTACATGCCCAAGCCTATGACTTAGTGTTGAATGGCTATGAATTGGGTGGAGGATCTCTTCGTATTTATAATAAAGAGCTGCAGGATCAAATGTTTGAAGTTCTAGGGTTTTCTAAGGAAGAAGCGGAAGAGCAATTCGGATTCCTGCTTGAAGCACTTGAATATGGCACTCCTCCACATGGGGGGATAGCTTTAGGTCTTGATCGCATTGTAATGCTTCTAGCCGGCCGAAACAATCTAAGGGACACCATCCTATTCCCTAAAACTGCATCTGCCTCCTGCTTATTAACAGAAGCTCCCGGGGAAGTCAGTGAAGCACAACTAGAAGAATTACATCTAAAAACGACCGCAAAAAAAGTAAAAGAAGAACAGTGAGCTTATGAAAATGATGTAATTAATAATACAAAAACGTCCTGGCAAACTTATTGATATTTGATCTGACGTATGCTATTATTTGATTACAAAGTAAAGGAACCAATCCTGATGTGTACGTTGTTCGAATGTACGTTTTGACCGAACATTTATGTACAGGGAGCCTGGTGTTTCCATGTGGAGTGCAAGCCTCATTCCGATGAGGACGCATGAAGCATGGAACAGGGCACCCACCTGCTAGGAGCGGGTTCAAAACTCATGAAACAACGGCACAATTGGGATTGGACTTACATACGTAAAGACCTTAAGGGGAACCTTAAGGTTTTTTTACTTTATGGAAGGTTAATGAGTTAAAGATAATCTATAAGTAGGCTTCCGCAATAAAGATTAGGCGCGAAGCCGGTTTTTTAATGAAAGGGGCGGCTTATCGTTATGTTGCATCAATTTTCACGGAATGAGTTGGCGGTCGGAAAAGAAGGCTTAGAGTTACTGAAGGGTTCTACGGTAGCTGTGTTAGGAATTGGGGGAGTCGGCTCTTTTAGTGTTGAAGCTTTAGCCAGAACAGGTATAGGCAAGTTAATATTAATCGATAAAGACGTGGTGGATATTACAAATATTAACCGACAATTGCCTGCACTCCTTTCTACGATTGGACAGCCTAAAGCTGAATTAATGAAGGAACGAATTCGTGATATTAATCCAGAATGTGAAGTAATTACCCTAAATATGTTTTATACGGAAGAGACTTACGAAACATTATTTGATTATCAGACTGATTTTATTTTAGATGCCAGTGATACAATCATCTATAAAGTCCACCTTATTAAAGAGTGTATTTCACGCGATATACCCATCATCTCTAGTATGGGTGCTGCGAACAAGACGGATCCCACCAAGTTTCAAATAGCGGATATTTTTAAGACCAGCTATGACCCTATTGCTAAGGTGATTCGAAAAAAATTACGGGAAGCAGGGATTAAAAAAGGCGTTCCTGTTGTATACTCGCAGGAAAAGCCAATAAAAATCAAAGAAGATGTAAGAAAAGAGATAGCGCCGGAGAATGCAGAAACCAGGAAAGCGGAGATGCCTCCCTCTTCCAATGCTTTTGTGCCTTCCGTTGCAGGGCTGATTATGGCCAGTTATGTAGTTAATGAGATATTAAAGACGATCGATATAGAAAGGTACTAAAAAAGCAGGAGGCGATTATGCGCTTCCTGCCTTTATATTATTGGGAATACTGGATTGCAGGCTATTTTGCCACTTGTTCCAGGTTTCCATTTCGTTCCATGCGGAATTGTGGTTTGGCAAAGTCTCCATCTTCATCAAATACAATCATTTTCCTAGCCCGATCCATGATTTGAATCAAAGCCTGATAATCATCCTGCATCGTAACTAACTGACGTTGCAGCTGTGCATATTGATGTTCCAGTTTTTCTTTGTCCTCTTTAAGTTGTCTGTTTTCAGCAGTAACTTTTTCTAGTTTGTTTCTATGATTCGTAGAGTATTCCATATCAGATTGAAGGTTACGTAAATAATCAATGACAGATCTTAAATTCAACTGGGCAGCAGGGGCATCAGAAGCATCAGAAGCATGACTCACATTAGCTGGTTCCGGTACTAAGGATGAATTAGCATCCACTTCCGCGAATGTACGCTGGGTTTTAGCTGGTCGTTTGGGCTGCTCTATAGCTTCTGCCCGTTTCTTTTCTTTCCGTTGTTTTTTTGCAATTTCAATCGCCTGTTCGTATTTTTGCCTGACTTCTGCATTCCATCGGAACCCGCATGCTGCTGAGGTGCGATTCAAAGCATCTCCAACTTCGTCGAATGCTTTCAGCTGGGTACTTCCCTCTCGGATATGTCTTAAAACAGTTTCCGCTAACAATAAATCATCTTCATGAGACCATGCATCCTGTCTGACTTTCGTCATTTTCATTCACTCCTAATCTTAATGATTTATCTAGTATTTTTAAAAACTAGTTTGTTATTTTTATGCCTATTGTGACCATTAAGAAAAGGATTTATACCAATATAGCAATAATTATTTATTTTTTTGCTGGTTTATTTTCTCATAGACTTGTTTCATAGCCTGCTCAAACTTACCTGTACCTTTGGGCTGGTAATATTTTTTATGTTTGATGGTATCAGGCAGGTATTGTTGATTGACCCATGCATTCTCATAGTTGTGTGGATATTTATACTCTACACCTCTTCCGAGTTTGTTAGCTCCCTTATAGTGAGAATCTTTCAAGTGTAAAGGGACTTCCCCGCTGTTTCCACTTCTGATATCACTTAAAGCTTCGTCTAATGCTTTATAAGCACTGTTCGATTTAGGGGACAACGCTAATTCTGATACTGCAACAGAAAGTGGAATCCTGGCTTCGGGGAAGCCAAGGCGTTCCGCCGCTTCTACCGCTGCAATAGCTCGTGGTCCTGCCTGTGGATTAGCAAGTCCTATGTCTTCATAAGCGATGACGACTAACCTTCTGGCAATACTGTCTAGGTCTCCTGCTTCAATTAAACGGCCTAAATAGTGGAGCGCAGCATTTACATCACTTCCCCGAATCGATTTTTGGAATGCCGATAGAACATCATAATGCGCGTCTCCGTCTTTATCATGGGAGAAGCTCTTTTTTTGCATGCAATCTTCAGCAGTTGCAAGGGTTATAGGAACCGTTCCTTCCTGGTCAGCAGGCGTGGAATAGGCTGCAAGTTCCAGCCCGTTTAAGGCTGCGCGTAAATCTCCATTCGCTGCTTGTGCAAAATGTTCCATGGCATCATTGGATACTTCAAGGGACAGTTCTCCGAGTCCTTCTGTTTCATCGGTGATGGCCAGATTCAAAGCTTCTTTTATATCCTCTTTGCCAAGACGGTATAGTTCAAACAGGTGGCAACGACTTCGAATTGCTGGATTAATGGAATGATAAGGATTGCTGGTTGTACAGCCGATCAGTGTCAGCAAATTGGTTTCCAGGTGTGGAAGTAGGAAGTCTTGTTTCGCTTTATCTAATCGGTGGACTTCATCAAGGATCAGCACCATTTGCCCGTGCATCTTTGCTTCTTCGACAGCAATTTCCATGTCTTTCTTTTTATCTGTCACTGCATTAAGGATTTTAAAAGGAATGCCGAGGCTTTTAGCTAAGGCCATTGCCATTGATGTCTTTCCGGTGCCTGGAGGGCCGAATAATATCATCGATGCCAGCCGGTTTGCTTGCACCATCCTCCTAATTGTTTTTCCTTCTGAAACGAGATGTTTCTGCCCGATGATTTCATCTATATCCGTGGGCCGCATTCGAAAAGCTAATGGTTTTTGTTTCATTCTTTTTGTCCCCTTTATCGTCATCCTTCTTTTGATAAGCGTAGTGATATTTCAGATAGAATGCAAGAGCTGTACATTCATGCTATAATAGCGTTTGTTATAAGTACAAGATAAGCAGTATCCGTGCAGCTTATATGTTGCTATGGAGGTTCACGATTCAAGGCATACTTCATTTATTTTAAGAAGCTGTATAGTATTTTAGTCAGGGGGAGAGTATATGTCTCGCCATCCGAATGATTTTTATCATTACATGGTACGCTGGTCATTTTTTGTGATTGGCTTGATTATATTGGCTTTTGGCATTTCACTAACCATACAAGCAAAAGTTCTTGGAATTGGCCCATGGGATGTCTTTCATTATGGATTATTTGTACAATTAGGATTAACCATAGGAACATGGGCGATTATTGCCGGTCTCGTTATCGTTGCTGTTACTTCGATTGCCAAGAGACAATGGCCGCAAATCGGCACGATATTGAATATGGTCCTAATTGGTGTTTTTATTGATTTATTTAACTGGGTATTACCGGAACCCGAACAATTATGGGTTGCGATAGTTGTTTTTGTCATAGGAACGATTGTAATGGCTTATGGCATTGGTATTTATGTGGCTCCTGGTATGGGAGCCGGTCCACGTGACAGTTTGATGCTCGTATTGACCGAAGCTACAGGCTGGAAGGTATCCACCGTTAGAAACTGGAATGAAATTATCATTGCATTACTTGGATGGATGCTCGGCGGTCCTGTAGGCGTCGGGACAGTAATTATTGCACTATTCCTTGGAACAATGGTCGGGTTTTCCCTGCCACAAGCGAAGCAATTACTTAACTTTTTCCTGAAGAAAGGTGAAAAGCATGAAAATATCTACAAAGGGCCGGTACGGCCTGACAATCATGATCGAACTGGCGAAGAGGTACGGTGAAGGGCCGATATCGCTTAAACAAATTGCCCGAGAAAAAGATTTGTCTGAACATTACCTGGAGCAGTTGGTCGCTCCTCTTAGGAATGCAAGGCTTGTTAAAAGTGTACGAGGAGCCTATGGAGGCTACATGTTGACCAAAGCTCCTCATGAAATCACAGCAGGAGATGTCATACGGGTTCTGGAAGGTCCGATTACTCCGGTCGAGGGGATTGAGGACGAAGAACCAGCTAAACAGGCGCTATGGAAAAGAGTCAGAGACGCAGTAAAAGAAGTCCTGGACACCACTACCTTGGAAGATTTGAAAGACCATGTCGAGGATCAAACCCAGGACGCTTATATGTTTTACATTTAATTAAATGGAAGTGATTTTATGAAAGAAATCTATCTGGACCATGCAGCGACAACACCTGTCCATCCGCAAGTGATTGAAAGTATGGTGCCTGTCTACCAGGAAGTATTCGGAAACCCTTCCAGCGTCCATCAATTTGGAAGGAAGGCAAGAAGGATATTAGATGATGCACGTCGTACAGTTGCCAGAAGTATTGGCGCTAATGAGAAAGAAATTATATTCACAAGCAGTGGGACAGAAGCTGACAACATGGCTTTAATTGGAACAGCACGCGCCAATAAAGAAAAAGGAAATCATGTGATTACCACTTCTATCGAACACCATGCAACGCTTCATGCTGCAGAACAGCTGGAAAAAGAGGGGTTTCAAGTCACTTACCTTCAACCTGATGAAAGCGGCCTTATTAGCGTAAAAGAATTTCAAGAAAAATTGACCGACGATACGATCGTTGTTTCCGTCATAGCCGTAAATAATGAAACAGGAGTAATCCAGCCTATTGAGAAGATTGGTAAGATGTTGGAAAATCACCCAGCCTATTTCCACACAGACGCTGTACAGGCATACGGGGCATTAGAACTCGAGGTGGAAGAGCTGAAGGTGGATATGCTTACAGTTTCCGGGCATAAAATCAATGGTCCTAAAGGAATCGGTTTCTTGTATGCCAAGGAAGGTACAGTGATCCAGACATTGCACTTTGGTGGTGAGCAAGAACGGAAACGCCGCCCTGGTACGGAGAACCTTCCGGCCGTAATAGGTCTGCAAACAGCAGTAGAACTTATGGTGGAAGAACGAGAGTCCCGTGTGGAAACTTATAAACAATATAAATCCCTGTTTTTGGACACCTTATTAGAAGAACAGGTAACGTTTTCTATCAACGGTGATCCCGAAAGAATGGTAGCTACCATCGTCAATCTAAGCTTTCCGGGGATGAATGTGGAAACGCTGCTGACAAATTTCGATCTGGCAGGAATTGCAGCTTCAAGCGGGAGTGCCTGTACTGCTGGATCGGTAGAGCCTTCCCATGTTCTATCAGCAATGTACGGAGCTTCGGATGAGCGGACAGTCAACTCCATTCGTTTTAGCTTTGGAATGGCCAACTCACAAGAAAACGTCATAGAAGCAGCTAGAAAAATCAGTCAAGTAATCAGACGTCTACAAGCGATTTAAGGTTTAACAAAAAGAGGTGAATAACGTGGTGAAAGACCCAAAAGATACCCGTGTTGTCATTGGTATGAGTGGTGGAGTCGATTCATCGGTAGCAGCTTTGCTTTTGAAAGAGCAGGGGTATGATGTAGTCGGCATTTTTATGAAAAACTGGGATGATACCGATGAAAACGGGGTTTGTACAGCTACTGAAGATTTTGAAGATGTGATAAGGGTGTGTAATCAGTTGGATATCCCTTATTACGCTGTCAATTTTGAAAAACAATATTGGGATAAAGTGTTCCGTTACTTTTTAGATGAATACAAAGCAGGCCGGACCCCCAATCCGGATGTGATGTGCAATAAGGAGATCAAGTTCAAAGCATTTTTGGATCATGCTATTTCTCTTGGCGCTGATTACCTTGCGACTGGCCACTATGCTCAGGTGAGTGAAATAGATGGCGTTTATGAAATGCTGCGCGGAAAAGATAATAATAAGGATCAAACGTATTTCCTTAATCAGCTTTCCCAGGATGTTTTGGCGAAAGTAATATTCCCGCTCGGACATCTCGAAAAGAAAAAAGTACGTGAAATCGCCAGAGAGCATGATCTGGCTACAGCAGCCAAAAAAGACAGTACCGGGATTTGTTTTATAGGTGAACGTAATTTCAAGGAGTTCTTAAGCGAATATCTCCCTGCGCAGCCTGGAGAAATGCAGACCCTGGATGGGGAAGTAAAAGGACGTCATGACGGATTAATGTATTATACACTGGGACAACGTCAGGGATTAGGTATTGGCGGTGCTGGGGAACCTTGGTTTGTCGTTGGTAAGAACTTAGAGGATAATATCCTTTATGTCGGACAAGGGTTCCATCATGATGCGTTATATTCAGAAGCGCTGATTGCCACTCAAATCAACTGGATCAGCCGAAAAGCACCAAATGGTGAAATGGAATGTACGGCAAAGTTCCGTTATCGTCAGGATGACAGTCCGGTCACAGTCCAGGTGTTGGATGATGATAAAGTGAAAGTGATTTTCCATGAATCACAACGAGCCATTACTCCAGGTCAGGCTGTCGTCTTTTATGACGGAGAAGTATGTCTGGGCGGAGCGACCATCGATGAGGTTCTAAAAGAAGACCAGGCGTTGACATATGTAGGGTGAAACGCTGAAAAAGCGGTCAAGGAAGACCATGCATGGCCGGAATATTGGGCGCATGGTCTTTTCTTATGGAAAGAAAGGGGATAAACATGGATAAACTAGCTAAAGGTATCGAAGAAATGAAAGAGCATAATTACGAGCAAGCAGCCAAATGGTTTACAGAGGCGATCGATGAAAACCCTGAAGAACCATTGGGTTATATCAATTTTGGCAATCTATTGCTGCATATGAAAGATTACGAGCGTGCCCAGCGTTTTTTTGAACGAGCAATTGAAAAAGACAGTCATGCCGCTACTGCCTATTATGGGTTAGGGAATACATTCTATGACCAGGAGAACTATGCACGTGCTCAGGAACAATTTCTGCGGGCGATTGAAGAAGGCTTAAATGAAGCTGATGTGCATTTTATGATGGGGATGACATTCGTACATCAGGACCATCAGCGCCTGGCGTTACCTTACCTGATGACAGCGTCTGAAATGGATGAACATGATATTGATATCCAATTCCAATATGGATTATGTCTTGCTCAGAATGAAGATATCGAACATGCGGAAAAGCAGATGAATCATGTGCTACAATTAGAAGCAAATCATAGTGATGCTCATTACAACCTTGGCGTTATAGCCTTATATAAAGAAGATGCTGACGCAGCCCTTAAGCATTTCAACCAAGCATTAGAGATCCAGCCGGAGCACATGCTGGCGGCTAATGGAAAAAAACAGTTAGAAAATCTGTTAGATAACTAAAGCTGGGCAGGAAAGGAGAAGACGGATAGCAATGGAAACAAGTGAAGAGAAACAGCAGATTGAGGCGGGTTATATTAAAGGTAAGTTAAATCGGATGATTTTTCATAATGATTCCGAGCATTTTTCCATTGCTTCCGTCCGAATTAAAGACACGAATGAGCCCATTGAAGAAAAGGATGTTGTAATTAAAGGTCATTTTTCTCCATTAGAAGAAGGAGAAAGTTACATCTTCCAAGGGAAAATACAACAGCATCCTAAATTCGGGAAGCAATATCAGATAGATTTTTATCGCCGGGTGCTTCCAGAGTCAAAAGATGGATTGATTGCTTATTTATCCAGTGATTTGTTCCAGGGTATTGGCAAAAAAACAGCAGAAAAGATTTATCAACATCTTGGTAATCAGGCTGTCACAGCAATTTTAAATAATAAATCCGTATTAGACGACATCCCTGGCATGAAAAAGGAACAAGGAGACCGCCTTTATCATGCTTTAAAAGAACATCAGGGATTTGAACATGTGGTAATCCACGTATCAAAATACGGATTCGGATTGAAAATGGCTCAAAAAATCTACGAGGTCTTCAAAGAGGAAAGCTTGTCTATTCTACAGGAAGATCCCTATCAGCTTGTATTCCATGTAGAGGGGTTTGGTTTTCATCGGGCAGATGAAGTGGCACGGGTGAATGAAGTGCCTTTCGACCACCCGACACGAATACGGGCGGCGTGTCTTTATATTTTGCAGCAAAGTTACCAGACGGGACACGTTTATTTGCCGACTCGTGAAGTATTAGAAAGTGTCGATCGTCTTTTGAACGGCAGTCAGCAGGCGATCTCATTTGAAAACCTCTCCCAGCAGTTAATACAAATGGGGGAAGAGGGCATTGTCCGTATCGAAACGGACCGTGTTTACCTCCCTTCCTTATTCCATGCAGAAAATGGATTCTGCCACCAATTAGAAAGAATTATAGCAAAAGATGTGGATGCTGATTACACACAAGCGGAATTATTAAAGATCATTGGTAAGGTGGAAGAAGAAGAAGCACTCAGCTATGGACAGGATCAATTTCAAGCGATAGAAAAAGCATTGCAATCAAAAGTTATGATTTTGACCGGGGGACCTGGTACTGGAAAGACGACGGTCATTAAGGGGATTATTCGTGCCTACGCAGAATTAAATGAATTATCGCTTAACCCGGAAGATTATGATCAGGATCAGCCTTTCCCGTTTGTATTGACTGCACCCACTGGAAGAGCTTCTAAACGAATGACCGAATCCACAGGATTGCCTGCCAGGACGGTTCATAGGCTGCTAGGGTGGGATGGCAAGCATTCCTTTGAAAAAAATCAAAATAATCAGCTGGAAGGGAAACTTCTGATTGTAGACGAATTTTCCATGGTAGATATTTGGCTTGCCAACCAATTATTCCGTGCTATCCCTTCAGATATGCAAGTTTTAGTGGTAGGTGATGAAGACCAGCTTCCATCCGTCGGACCTGGACAAGTGTTGACTGATTTACTGGCTTCTCAGCAGCTTCCATTTGTCCAATTACAGGAAGTTTACCGGCAAAAGGAAGGCTCACGTATCATTCAGCTGGCTCATGAAATAAAAAATGACAGCTGTACTCTCCAGTCATTGCGAAAAGAACAGGATTTCACTTTTATTGATGCTGGGGAGTATCAATTAGTAGATGTTGTAACACAAATAGTCAAACGGGCAATGGACAAAGGGATTGAACGTCGTGAAATCCAGGTACTCGCCCCAATGTATCGGACGCATGTAGGCATCAATAAACTAAATGAAGAAATTCAATGGTTAGTCAATCCGCCTAGTAAGCAGAAAAGGGATATAAAATTCAAAGAGCTCGTCTACCGGACTGGTGATAAAGTGATTCAGCTTGTCAATCAACCGGAAGATGGGGTTTATAATGGAGACATTGGCGAGATTGTAGCGATTTTCAGGGAAGATGAAAATGTTGATCAGGTTGAACAGATAGTCATTGATTTTGATGGGAAAGAAGTAGTCTATCCTAAGAAAGATTTATCTAATATCACACTTGCTTACTGTACCTCGATTCATAAATCGCAAGGGTCAGAATTTTCTATTGTCATAATGCCAGTAGTCAGAAGTTACCGGCGTATGCTTCGTAAAAACCTATTATATACGGCGATTACAAGAAGCAAGCGATCGCTGATTATATGCGGTGATAAGCAAGCATTCCTGGAAGGCGTCAAAACAGAAGACACCAACCTTCGAAATACGCATTTAAAAGAGAAATTGACAGAGAACAACGCTACTCCAATTTCCGATGAGGAAGAAGAAGAAATCTCACCCTATGACTTTATGTAAAAGTACTGCATCTAGTATTTTTAACTAAGAATTCAACAAACCTCTCATGTTCATCCCATAGGAGTCTTGCAATTTCTCCTCCCTCCTTGAGTTTATGAGAGAAACGGAAACATCGGTATATGTTCAAACAAAGAGTGAGCTACGCCTGAAATGTGACCTTAAAACCGCGTAATTGCTCAATCAGTCATTAAAAGTCGAAGACATCTACAATATGTCTTGGGTTCGTTACTCCCATTCTTCGTAGGGGTTGGTTGGGAAACTGCGAGACTCCCGCGGGAGAAGGAGCTAGGCGAGACCCCACAAGGAGTGAAACGACTGAGGAGGCTTGCCGGTTCCCCCGCAGGAAAGCGAGTAGTTTCCCAGCCACCCTTACTCTTTTATGGTAAAGAACCCCTGCTAACTCGAAATCAAGTCTTCGATTTTTTGAGCCTATTATTGGATATACTTCTTTAAAGGAATCACCAAAAACAGTTCTAAATAGAGGATTACCATGTATAAACGAAGCTTTGTCAGGACATGATAGGGGCTAAAAAGGAGTTTTTCTCTTGATTTGCCCTAACTGTCAACGTAAAGATATCGGAAAAGTCGGCACTAATCAGTACTATTGTTGGAATTGCTATATTGAACTATCCTATGAAAATGGCAGAATGAATGTCCACCAGATCGAAGAAGACGGGAGCTTAAGTTCCCTGAATGACTTGTTCTTCCAGGAAGCAGAATAAAGATGGAAGAGAAAATCAGACGCGCATTATATCGTTTTGTGCTGCTGATCTTTATTCTATTAAGTTTATTTTTGCTGGCAAAGTTGTTTCCTTATTATAAGGGGATGTTGGTTGGCGTATGGAAGGTTCTTATACCTTTTCTAATTTCAGGTTTTATAGCATTTCTGCTTCATCCTGTCGTTGAGAAATTGCATGAACGCCATTTGCCGCGCTGGGCAGCGATTCTTGTAATCTTCTTTCTGTTTTTTGCAGGGGTGGGTTACGGGCTATATAAAGGTATACCGAGGTTAATCCACCAATTAAGGGACCTGAATGCTCAAATTCCTGAATTTGCCGAAGGTTACCGAAACCTGATTTTACAAATCTATCAGCAAACATCTGATTTGCCGGAAAGCTTTCATGATCAGTTGACCGAGATTCTGTACCAGCTGGAAACCTGGACGAACGAACGGGTTACAATGCTGATTGCGAGCTTCACTGGTATCATGGATGTACTAGTGGTGGCTGCTGTTATTCCTGTTTTGACATTTTATTTTCTTAAGGATATCGAACGGATTAAAGAGGCATGTAAGAAATTGACACCAAAACGGTTTCATTTTGAAGGCAAGACGCTGGTGCATGATATAAGTATTTCGCTCGGCGGCTATATACGAGGACAATTTATTGTCTGTTTGTTCGTTGGATGCCTTTCTTTTATCGGGTTTTGGCTCATTGGAATTAATTATCCACTGCTTTTGGGAGTGGTAGTCGGGGCTACCAATATTATTCCTTACTTTGGGCCACTGATTGGTGCTTTTCCCGCTGTGATTATAGCTCTTACTACATCTGTGAAAATGGTAGTCTATGTGCTTATTACAATTATCGTTGTCCAGGTTATTGAAGGCAACCTGTTATCTCCATATATAGTAGGTAAAAGCATCCATATTCACCCGATACTTATCATCCTTGCTTTACTTGTTGGAGAAGAGGCGGCTGGCATCCTGGGCATGATTCTGGCTGTCCCGATCCTAACCTGTATCAAGGTGATAGCGGAACACATATGGAGAGCAAAGGCTGCCCATTGACAACTACTGGATAGTTATCTATAATAACGCATATCCAAATCAATTTGTTATAGAATATGTTGACGGAACTGAGTATGCAGCAGACCATTCTTTAAGAGAGGGATTTCCTTGGCTGAGAGAGATTCTGGATGAAGGGCTGCAGAAGCTATTCCCGAGTGCGGTTAAAAACCGCCGGCCACGCACCGTTACCAGCGTCCAAGGTGATGGAGATTTACTCCATAATCAGGGTGGTACCGCGGAAATGATACCCCGTCCCTGCTCAATAAGAGCAGGGACGGTTTTTTTATTCTTTTGTATCATCAACCATCAAGAAAAGGTAACAACCCGAAACACGCTGAATTTCAGCTTTTCCCACACCCTTGCAGGTGTTAAATCAATGCTTACGCTTTAGTTGTTACGAAAATAATTCAGGAGGAATAAAAAGATGAAAAAACTCACTTCAGCAGAAGTACGCCAAATGTATCTGGATTTTTTTAATGAAAAAGGACACCGCACCGAACCAAGTGCCTCACTTGTCCCGCATGAGGATCCGACTTTATTATGGATCAATAGCGGTGTGGCAACATTGAAGAAGTATTTTGATGGCAGAGTGGTCCCCGAGAACCCTAGAATCGTCAATGCGCAAAAATCTATCCGCACCAACGATATTGAAAATGTCGGGAAGACAGCACGCCACCATACTTTCTTTGAAATGCTCGGTAATTTTTCAATTGGAGATTACTTTAAAGAAGAAGCTATTATATGGGGATGGGAGTTCCTTACCAGTCCGGAATGGATCGGGTTCGACAAAGATCTCCTATCGGTCACTGTCCATCCTGAAGATGACGAAGCATACAACATCTGGAGGGATGTAGTGGGGCTACCGGAAGAGCGGATCATCCGATTGGAAGAGAATTTCTGGGATATTGGAGAAGGTCCGAGTGGACCAAACACAGAAATTTTCTTTGATCGTGGCGAAAAATATGGGAACGATCCAAGTGATCCAGAATTATATCCCGGCGGGGAAAATGAACGGTACCTGGAAATTTGGAACCTTGTATTTTCTCAGTTCAATCATAATCCCGACGACACCTATACCCCCTTGCCGAAGAAAAATATTGATACCGGAATGGGATTAGAGCGGATGGTCTGTGTCATTCAGGATACACCTACAAACTTTGAAACGGATTTATTCATGCCGATCATCCAAGAAACAGAAAGGCTCGCTAACGTGAAATACGGGCAGGACACAGAATATGATGTGTCGTTCAAAGTAATAGCCGATCATATACGTACTGTAGCGTTCGCGGTAGGTGATGGAGCTCTGCCTTCCAATGAGGGGCGCGGATATGTCTTGCGACGTTTATTGCGACGTGCAGTAAGGTATGCAAAGCAAATTGGAATCCATGAGCCATTCATGTACAAGCTCGTTCCACAAGTTGCTGATATTATGATAGATTTCTATCCGGAAGTAAACGAAAAGCGGCCATTTATTCAAAATGTAATTAAAACAGAAGAAGAACGTTTCCATGAGACGCTGAATGACGGACTTTCGATATTATCAGATATCATCAAGGAAGAAACGAAAAAAGGTAATAATGTCTTCCCAGGTACAGAAGTCTTCCGTCTCTACGACACTTATGGTTTTCCAAAAGAATTAACAGAAGAATATGTGGAAGAAGCAGGGTTTACCATTGATGAAGAAGGCTTCCAGAAGGAAATGGAAAAGCAGCGGGAGCGCGCTCGTAGTGCTCGCCAAAAGTCGGATTCCATGCAAATCCAGGAAGGTGTACTTGGAGATGTTCAATCTGAAAGTGAATTCATCGGCTATAATAACCTTAAAGTAGAAGCGAAGGTCGTGGAAATGATCAAAGAAAAGTCATTTGCAGACACAGCAGAATCAGGTGAGACAGCCTATATCTTTTTAGATCGTACTCCTTTTTATGCGGAAAGTGGAGGTCAAATCGCTGACAAAGGGTGGATAAAAAGCGATCAAGTAGGCCTGGAAGTGAAAAATGTGCAAAAAGCACCAAATGGTCAGCACATGCATGAAGTGGTAGTAGCGGAAGGGAGATTAGAAAAGGGCGCAACAGTGACAGCTGTAGTGGATGCCTCGGCCCGCTCTTTTGTCGTGAAGAATCATACAGCTACACACCTGCTTCATCAGGCATTAAAAGATGTACTGGGCAATCATGTCAACCAGGCTGGTTCTTTGGTGGCTCCGGATCGTCTCCGTTTTGACTTTTCCCATTTCGGTTCTGTATCAGAAGAGGAGCTGCATCAAATCGAAGGAATCGTCAATGAGAAAGTGTGGGAGTCGATACCTGTACAGATCGAGTTTAACTCGTTGCAGGAAGCGAAGGAAAAGGGTGCGATGGCTTTATTTGGTGAGAAATATGGTGATCAGGTCCGTGTGGTTCAAGTAGGAGACTATAGCATGGAACTGTGCGGAGGTTGTCATGTGCTTAATACTGCTGAAATCGGCCTCTTCAAGATTGTCTCTGAGACAGGGATAGGTGCTGGTACAAGAAGGATTGAAGCAGTCACTGCAAAAGATGCTTATCAATATATGAACGGAAAAGAAACACTTCTTAAGGAAGCCGCTGCACGTTTGAAGACAAAACCGGAGCAGGTACCTGAGCGAATTGACGTACTACATCAGGAATTGAAGGCAGAACAAAGAGAAAAAGAATCGTTAGCCAGTAAGCTTTCTAACCTTGAGGCGAGTTCCATTCTGGATGAAGTTGAAGAAGTCAATGGTATTCCTGTCCTTGCAAAACAAGTGAATGTCAAAGATGCAAATGCTCTTAGAAGCATGATGGATGAACTGAAGCAAAAGCTTGAATCAGGGATCATACTATTGGCAGCTTCGAATGGGGAAAAAGTCCAGTTGATTGCAGGAGTTTCCAAGGATCTTATCGAAGATGGTTACCATGCAGGGAAATTGATTAAAGAAGCTGCTGCTCGCTGCGGTGGTGGAGGCGGCGGTCGTCCGGACATGGCGCAAGCTGGTGGAAAAGACCCATCGAAGATAGAAGATGCGCTCCAATATGCAAAAGAATATGTTCAATAAACCCCGATGTTTTTCAAACTCCTGAATTAAGTATATAATGGAGTAAATCATAAAAAGGTGCGAGGTGTTAAGATGAGTTCAATGGACAAGACAATGAAATTTAATTTTTCAGAGGAGCCGTTTGATCAGGATGTGCGTGCTGTACTGCTTTCGGTACACGAATCGCTAAAAGAGAAAGGGTATAATCCGATCAACCAGATAGTAGGCTACCTGCTTTCCGGGGATCCAGCGTATATTCCTCGCCATAAAGATGCCAGGAACTTAATCAGGAAAATGGAACGGGATGAATTAATTGAAGAGCTGGTGAAATACTATCTGGAGGGAAACAAAGACAAATAAATGAAAACAATGGGATTAGATGTCGGAGAAAAAACAATCGGAGTGGCAATCTCCGACGGTTTAGGCTGGACTGCCCAGGGTATTACAACAATTAAGTGGACAGAGCCGGACTTTGAAACGGCTATTGCCCCTTTAAAGGAACTCATCGATGACCATGAAGTATCCAAGGTAGTAATCGGCCTTCCAAAAAACATGAATGGAACTGTTGGGCCACGTGGTGAAGCCAGTAAGGAATTCGGGCAGCAGTTGGAAGAAGCTTTCCAATTGCCGGTAGTTTACTGGGATGAACGTTTGACAACCATGGCTGCTGAACGTGTTTTACTAAATGCAGATGTCAGTAGAAAAAAGAGAAAGAAAGTAATCGATAAGATGGCAGCCAGTATAATCCTGCAAAGCTATCTGGATGCCAATCAATAAAGGAGTGGATTTGCATGGCCCTAGAAGAACAAGAGCGTATTATCATCCCTGATGAGAATGGAGAAGAACATCTTTTTGAGGTGTTGTTCACCTTTGATGTGGACGAGACGAACCATTCTTATATTGCAGTAGTCCCAGCGGAACAAAAAGATGAGGAAGAAGTAGAAGTCTTCGCTTTCCGTTACGAAGAAAAAGAAGGCGATGACGATGATTTAGCTTTATATCAAATCGAGACAGATGAAGAGTGGAACATGGTAGAAGAAACATTGAACACACTGACAGAAGAACAAGAGTAAAGAAAACATAAAGCCTGCCCCTGTAATTGGCTTACAGGGGCAGGCTTTTTTATTGTTAATGGCTTTGACTGACCCTTAGCCTATGTACTAACGGCGAGCCAACCGTGGATGAAAAGGGTCATTTCCCTTTTATTCTGAGGTTAGAGTGGTATCTTCAAAGAGGTAACTTTTCTGTTTATACAGGATATGAGAGACAAGACCATGTGAAATGAGACAAAGCAGTTTTTTGAGAGAGAGTGAACCAAGTATAGGCGCCATTTTTAAAGGTAAGAGAGACAATTCTGAAAAAAAGAGAGACAAATTTTGCAATAAGGGAGAACAAAAAGCTGCTTATGAGACACCACGGATGCTCATCCTCTTTTGTCACTTACCCATAGAAAATATGGCACATTTTGTAGTATAATGTACCGGATGGATGAAGGAGGATGGCCAATGTCTGATTCGAATTTTAAAGATTTACATCAGAAACAAGTGAAAAAAAGAGGAGAGGAAGCAAGTACAGTACGTAAAGTGGTTGCTATCGTTTTAACCACATTGTTAGTTGTTTTCATTGGCGCTGGAATAGCCGGTTACTTATATATTAAATCAGCGTTAGAGCCCGTGGACCCGGAAGCGGAAGAAACCACCACTGTCGAAATTCCCCTTGGTTCTTCGACTTCTCATATAGCTGGTATACTTAAAGAGAACGACTTGATTAAGAATGAGATGATTTTTCGTTTTTATACAAAATTTAAAAATGAATCCGATTTCCAGGCAGGTGAATATCAATTTGCCCAATCCATGTCAATCGACCAATTGACTGAATCATTGAAAACCGGAAAGGTAATAAGGGAACCGCTATTCCGGGTAACCGTACCCGAAGGAAGACAAATCACTCAAATAGCAGAGAGGTTTGCCGATTCAGAACATACCGATTTTACAGCAGAAGAATTTATGAAAAAAGCAGATGACCCAGAGTATTTGGAAGGTTTGATGGAACAATACCCGGAACTGTTGACCGAAGATATTAACAATAAAGATATCCGGTATCCCTTAGAAGGATACTTGTTTGCTTCTACCTATGACTTTTTTGAAGAAAATCCGAGCATTGAAGAAATTATAGAGAATATGCTGGCTCGAACCCAGGAAAATGTATTACCATATTTGCCTGAGTTGGAAGAGTTGGGTATTTCTACTGTTCATGATGCAATAACAATGGCATCGCTTATAGAGAATGAGGCTCCTACAGAAGAGGACCGAAAAAAAATCGCCGGTGTATTTTATAATCGCCTGGAAGCTGATATGCCACTACAGACAGACCCTACTGTTTTGTATGCACTAGGCAAGCATAAAGACAGAGTGCTTAACAAAGACTTAGAAGTGGATTCTCCCTACAACACCTATCAGGTAAAAGGGCTGCCAATTGGACCAATTTCGAATTTCAATAAGAATTCGTTGGAAGCAGCATTACAACCTGAAGAGTCGGATTATATGTATTTTGTGGCTAATAGTGAAGGTGAAGTCTACTATGCAGAAACATATGATGAGCATCTGGAATTAAAAAAAGAACATATCGATAGCCAACGTTAATCAAAAGGCTGTCTCATGATCGGCGGAATGTCTGGGAAGGCAAGAACATTGTTGCAGACAACGCCGCGTGAGACAGTCTTTTTTATACATTATGAAATATAAAAGTATTAATTAAGCTGAGGCTTTTATGTTGACGATCAGCCTATTTTTTCTAATGTGAATGATGATAGTGAAGAAATTTCCGGTTTATGATAAAATGTTAGGGTTGTAAATGGAGATAAATGTTATAGGTTGGTAAAGGAGTGTTGCAGAATGGATCGAACGGAAGAGTATTTAGAATCGCTGCTTCCTTCTTCCCCTTCGTGGGCGGAAGAAATGGAGAAATTCGCAAAAGATCATCAGATCCCTATTATGGAGCCGCTTGGTATTCAATACTTGATGCAATTAATCAGAGTTACACGTCCGAGGCGAATATTAGAAATAGGGGCTGCCATCGGTTATTCTGCGTTACGCATGCTGGAAGCTTACCCGATGGCAGAGATCGTTACCGTTGAAAGGGATGCGGTTCGCTTTAGTCAGGCCGAAACCAACCTTGAAAAATTAGATGAACATAACCACATTGCTTTAATGTACGGTGATGCTCTGGAATTACAGGAACAGATTTCTCAAAAAGGCCCATATGATGTGCTATTTATTGACGCTGCTAAAGGGCAGTATCAAAAATTCTTTGAAAGTTACGCCCCTATGGTAACCGAAAAAGGCATCATTGTGTCAGACAATGTATTATTCAAAGGGTTTGTGGCAGGTAGAAACGACAACCCACGTATGCAGAAAATCGGTAATAAAATAAGAAAATATAATGAATGGCTCATAGAGCATCCGGACTATCACACATCCATTATTCCAATTGGTGATGGTATAGCACTTACTGTAAAGAGGTGATAGCAAAAGGCGAATTATCCTTCAAATAGTAAGAAAGTAAACCAAGCAGTATATTTATATAACATGATGCGAAGGGAGAACCACTAAGAATGTCAGAAAGGCCAGTAGTAATAGGCGTAGCCGGGGGTACAGGTTCTGGTAAAACCAGTGTCACTCGGTCTGTTATCCAACGCTTTGCAGATAAACCATTATTAATGATTGAGCAGGATTATTATTATAAAGACCAGCACCATCTGCCAATGGAAGAACGATTAAAAACGAACTATGATCATCCGCTTGCTTTTGACAATGACTTGCTCATCGAACATTTGAAACAGTTAATACAGGAGAAACCAATTGAAAAGCCGGTATATGATTATAAAATGCATACCAGATCGGATGAAACCATTCATGTAGAACCGAGAGAAGTTATAATTGTAGAGGGAATACTTGTATTAGAAGATGAGCGACTTCGCGACTTAATGGATATTAAAGTATTTGTAGATACCGATGCTGATGTCCGCATTATCCGCCGGTTGATGAGAGACATCAAAGAAAGAGGAAGATCGATTGATTCAGTAATCGAACAGTACATCAATGTGGTACGTCCGATGCATCTGCAATTTGTAGAGCCTACAAAAAGGTATGCGGACATCATTATTCCAGAAGGCGGGCAAAATCACGTAGCAATTGACTTAATGGCTACTAAAATCAAAACTATCCTGGAAGACCGCAGCGAGAAATAATTGGTAAAAAGAGTTGAAAAGTCTTATGAAATCTGGCATAGTTTTGTTTAGTAGTTCTAGACAGATAAACTCCTCGATAAAATGAAGTATAATCAAGCCTGCGTGCATATTTTAGATGTGCCGCTCATTTTTATAATGATATTGGGGATAGGAATTAAGTTGGGATAAAGGAGTGTTTGTGATATGGCTGAAGAAAAAAGCTACTATATGACACAAGAGGGTAAAGAAAAACTAGAGAAGGAATTACATTATCTAAAGACAGAGCGCCGTCAAGAGGTAGTAGAGCGAATAAAAGTTGCTCGTGACTTCGGTGACTTGTCGGAGAACTCCGAGTATGATTCAGCTAAAGACGAGCAGGCTTTTGTGGAAGCTCGAATTGCTCAAGTTGAAAATATGATTCGTAATGCAGTAATCATCGAAAATGATAATCAAAATCCTAATATGGTCTCTTTAGGTAAATCAGTTACATTCCAGGAACTTCCTGAAGGGGATGAAGAAACTTACACGATTGTAGGAAGTGCGGAAGCCGATCCGTTTGAAGGTAAGATTTCTAATGATTCTCCAATGGCAAAGAGTCTGATTGGCCATGAAATAGGCGAACAGGTAACTGTCATGACACCTGGAGGAGAAATTGAAGTTAAAATTGTTAGTGTAGAATAGAATACTATTAAAAAATGACGGGAACCCCCCGTCATTTTTTATTGTTAATAAGAGGCATTTAGTCTTAATAGCCGCGGCAGATATTATCAATATTAAAACAAGCCTATTTAAACTTATTAGGAAAATGAAAACTTTATCCAAATTTTGAAAAGTATTACGATGAGTTAGTTGCCTGGTAATATGAAGACGTTATCTCTAATACTGGGAAGGACGATTTAAGTGAAGGATCACAAAGGGGTATCATGACAAAAATGTCATCGATTTGTCTTATGAACAGAACAGTAGCATAAGCATGCAAAGTTTTAAGAAAGATTATGGCGTCTGAACCAATAGTGAAGACGGAACCCACTCATGCCTGTATTTCGGCCATAGGAATTCCTGCAGAAATGACTCTTTTTCCGTCGAAATAATGAATTGAAAGACGATTTTCTCTTCCACACCTTTAAAATACACCGCTTTTTCGTCAAGAAAGACGATACACAATTGTTTAGCCTGGTTATCATACCCTATTTTTACAAAGCTTTCGTTTCCCCATGTTTTCGGATCAAAGTTGGTGTAGTTCATTGCATCACCTCGTCTCCAAATTTCTATTAGTTATGTTTATTAGATATTTATGGACAACTTCCTTCTTCTCTTCCAAAACTAGTCCTAAATCGACAAAAACAGCCATTTTTTTATACTTTAAGAAAGTTTAACTTTATTAATGGGTTAAAGTATAAGAAAAGACTATGGTCTTCTCCATAACTACTTGGCGACAAGCCTGGTTTTTCTAATAGTATCGTATTTATTGGTTCATCTTACGGAATCTTGTATAATATAACAAGGATAGAAGGAGGTCTATTATTTATGGTAAATAATAATAAATATACACGAAGTTCACGTCGCCAAAAAAAGAATAAAGGAAGTCGAGCAATCGTTTGGCTGGCTAGTATAGCCGCTGTCATGGTGGTACTATTGATTGCTTTCTTTATGATAAACCTGAACAATGGAGATCAAACTGCCGAGGAAGAGGGAGAGAAGTCAATAACTTTAAAGGAACAATATAAAAAAGAAAACGAAGAAAACGAGAGTACAGAGCAAGAGAATAATGATTCCGAAGCGGAGTCTGAAGACGATCAGGACAACAAGGAGAGTTCAGACGACAGTAACAATGAAGAAGAGAATTCGAATGAAAAAGAAAAGGTAAGTGAAGAAGAAGAGCAAAAAGAAAACAAAAAAGATAAAAAGGAAGAAGAAAAAGAAGAAAGTAATGAATCTGCTGAAGAAACAGTGGAAAACAGTGATAAACCTAATGTGGAAAAAGTGATTACAAAAAACTGGTCACCTGTACCTACTAAACAGGATAACCATACACGAGTTACCTTTAATGAAGGATCACAGGATTGGAATGAGATGACCGCTGCAATTGCTAAAGGAGCAGGACTGTCACAAGACGATATGATTGTTTGGTGGGTGGATGGAAACGGACCGGATGAGGCGATTGGAACAGTTACCAATAAAGATCAGACGGATAATTATCGCGTGTATGTATCCTGGATAGATGGCGAAGGATATAAGCCTACCAAAGTAGAAATCCTTCATGAAAACGATAAAAAATAAATGTTTGGGAAAGTTTAGAACAGAAAGACAGCAGGGGGAGTAGTAATGACGATTGGTATTATCGGAGCAATGGATGAAGAAGTAGAATTATTAAAAAGCAACATAGAGGAATTAAGTGAAGAAAACGTGGCAGGTGTCCACTTGATTAAAGGAAAATTACGAGGCCGTCATGTAATTGTGCTGAAATCAGGTATAGGTAAAGTAAACGCCGCCATGGCCACTACTATACTTCAAGAGCGGTACCAGCCTTCTCATGTGATCAACACCGGTTCTGCAGGAGGTTTTGCCAAACAGCTGGAAGTAGGAGATATTGTTATCTCGTCTTTAGTCACACATCATGACGTCGATGTAACGGCATTTAAATATGAATATGGACAAGTACCAGGTATGCCTGCCATGTATCCTGCAAATGAAGATTTGATAGAGAAGGCAGAAAATGCAATCCAAAAATTAAAAGTATCGTGTGCCAAGGGAATTATTGCTACAGGTGATGCATTTATGCAAGAAGCTGATCGTGTAGATTTTGTAAGAGGTAAATTTCCTGAAATGATCGCTGCTGAAATGGAAGCCGCTGCTATCGCTCAAATATGTTATAAATACGGCACACCTTTTGTGGTGATTCGGGCATTATCCGATATTGCCGGGAAAGAATCCAACATTTCATTTGATAAGTTTTTAGACACCGCTGCTGAGAATGCCGCTAATATCATTATGAATATGTTAGAAGATATACCAGAATGAACGAGCTCTAACAATAATTACCACCAAAGCCGGGCCAGCATCCATGTTACAATGAAATTCATCGGAGGTGGTCATCGGTGAAAACTATGAAACAATTAGAAACAAAAATAGAAGATTATAAACGCTTTGTCATAACGTTGATTATATTAAGCAGCTATTTTTTCGTAGGGACCATTATCAGTATGCATGTTTACCAGAATCAATTAGAAGAGTTGATGATGACCCTAACACTAATTGGTCTCACGGCTGCCTTTTACTTTACACTTAAGTTATCCGATTTCCAGCAGCGAATATCGGAAGGAGAATAAAAGCAGGTGAACGATACGTACTGTTCACCTGCTTTTTTTGTACCTTTAGAACATATAAGTTTGTTAATGATTTAAAGTAGAAGAAAAGAATAAGGCTTCCGCCAGAAGCCCTGGCGAAAGCCTTATTCTTTTCCAACACCCTTTATCTATAATGGTGGAAATAGAGCCAATAACCGCCGCCAATGATCAGTAGTAATAGTAAGAGAACAATTACCACTGAAAACCATTGGCCTCCAGGATTATAAGCCCCATACGGATAAGGCGGGTAAGGACCATAAGCGCTATACATAGGCCAATCGCCTCCTGAATTAGGTTCTTACCCTATCTTATGCCTGTTTTTAATCATTCGTTATAGTGGATGTACCCATTTTTGATCGTTCATGCTTATAAAATTCATGAAAAATTTTCATTAAAGCTCTTTTCTCGATACGAGAAACGTAACTTCTGGAAATACCTAGTTCTTTGGCGATTTCCCGCTGGGTTTTTTCTTCTTCGGCATTTAAACCATAACGTGCAATTAGTACTTCCTTCTCCCGTTCATCCAGAACAGTGATAAAGTCTTTTATCTTTTCTAATTCCATTCCTAATTGAATTTGCTCTACCACATCTACGTGTTCGGCTTTGAGTATATCAATGAGGCTTATTTCATTTCCTTCTTTATCCTGCCCGATTGGATCATGGAGGGAAACGTCTTTCTTTGTCTTTTTCAATGCTCTTAAATGCATGAGTATCTCATTTTCTATACAACGAGCGGCATAAGTAGCTAATTTGGTGCCTTTATTGGGAGAATAGCTTTCGATTCCCTTGATAAGCCCGATGGTACCAATGGAAATCAAGTCCTCCGTATCTTCCTTGGTGTTCTCAAACTTCTTTACAATATGGGCCACAAGTCTTAAATTATGCTCGATCAATAAATCTCTCGCTGCAGGATCGCCTTCTTGTAATCGTTTTAGTTGTTTAGCTTCTTCTTCTGGAGAAAGTGGATTGGGAAATGCCTGGTTTTTAACATAGGAAACGAATAGGAAAGTTTCCTTGAACAAATAGATAAGGGACCCCAGGATGCTGGACATGCTAACAGACCTCCTCCAGTATTGGGCTTTAACCTATAAGTTACCTTATGTAACAAATGGAGGAATTGTGTCTGTCCCGATAAAGAAATAACAATGAAAATAATAAAAGCCCTGCCATACCTCGTATGACAGGGCTTCTTTCCAATCAGTTGTCTATTGATTTGCGCTTTTCTTTTACTACATCAGCATAATCATCTCTTACACTTTTGTCCCAAAGTTTAACACCGTTATGATAACCAGCTCTGGAAATCATATGCCCGGAGACAGGGGCGGTCATAAACACAAAAATAGTGCCTAATATTAATTTTCCGCTTATAATCCCATGTTCGATGAACAAAAATAGAAATGCACCAATCATGATACCAGCAACACCAAGGGTAGCCCCTTTGGTGACGGCATGCAGCCGCGTATAGACATCCGGAAACCTTAAGATACCTACCGAGCTTGAGAAGATGAAGAAGGTGCCAATCAAAAGGGATAGGATGATGAATAAATCGATTATTATACTAATCAATGTCCCGCTCAATGATAACACCCTTTTCTAAGAATTTGGCGATAGCGATGGTTCCAATGAACAACAATATACCGATCAGTAATACGACGTCATTCAATTGAGTAGTAACCAGTAGTATAGCCATAAGCCCCGCTAAGGCCATCAAGTTTATTCCGATGCTGTCGAGCGCAACTGCCCGGTCGGGATTGGTCGGTCCTACGATAGCACGATACATCAACATAATAACAGAAATGGAAATGATGATGATGCACAGCATCGCAATCGCAGAAATCATCGATTGCGTAACGTTATATAACTGCTCCATCATCTGGTCACCTCCATGATTGCTTTTTCGAATGATTCTTTAATATCATTGATCGACTTAACTACGTCCGGGATATCCATTGCGTGAATGTAGATTTTGGAATAGTCTTCACTGACTGCGATGGAGAGAGTTCCAGGAGTCAGAGAAATCAAGTTCGCTAACATGGTAATTTCCCAATTGCTTTTTAATTCAGTAGGCAATGCAAAAATACCTGGTTGTACGTCTAGTTTAGGCTTATAAACCAGTTTTACAATATCAATGTTAGAGAGGATTAGCTCCTTATTAAACAGCAATAGCAGCTTGATTACTTTCAACACACGGTTTAAATAAAATGCATCCGGTATAAACCGTCGTAATACATAAAGTAGAATTATCCCAATTATATAACCTACGAGAAAAGTGGTGAATGTATAGCTTTCGCTTAAGAACATCCACATTAACGCTATGACAATGTTAATGACAATTTGAAAGTTCATGATCACTACTCCTTCAGCACAGAATCAATATAGAGTTCTGGCGCCATCAGGTACTCAGCAATAGATTGAATTGCAGGGTAGAACCATTCTGCTCCTACACCAAGTGTAACGGACAATGCCAGTAATCCGGCAATCGGCCATACATACCCATCAGCCGCACGTTTGTTAACTGTTATCTCTTCGTTTTTCTCTCCCCAGAATGCTCCGATGAATATGCGTATCATGGAAAAGAGGATGAGCAGGCTGGTCACTAAGGTGACGATGACTATGATGACCTCTTCTTCAGCAAGGCCACCTTGAAGCAGCAATAATTTCCCGATAAATCCGCTGAACGGAGGTATACCGGCCAGCACGAGGGAAGCAAGGAAAAACATCCAGCCGAGAAACGGATAATGATGAATCATCCCACCCATTTTTCTCAAATCTGAAGTACCTGCCAAATGAGCAAGTGCTCCTACTAAGAGGAAGAGTGCTCCTTTGATAATCATATCATGGACCAGGTAATAAACGGTGCCGCTTATTGCTGTTTCTGTGAAAATACCAATTCCCATCAACATAAAGCCAACGGCAGGAATGATATTATAAGCTACAATCAGTTTCACATTATGGGTAGATAAAGCGCCGATTACTCCAAAAATCATTGTCAAACCTGCAAGCCAGAGGAACAAGTTATGAGTCAAACCTGGCTCGTGAGTGAAAATCAATGTAAATACTCTTAAAATAGAGTAGATCCCTACTTTAGTCAGTAATGCTCCAAACAAAGCGGAGACTACTGGATTCGGAACAGAGTAGGAGTTAGGCAGCCAGTAATATAATGGAAAGACAGCTGCTTTTGTTGCGAATACAAAAAACAACAGAACAGCAATAGTCGTCAGGATCCCCTGCTGCTCAACTTCTTGTACTCGTTCAGCAATTTGTGCCATGTTAACTGTTCCTACCACCGCATAAATAAAGGCAATTGCTGTTACAAACAGCATGGAAGAAAATAAGTTCAGTAAAAGGTATTTGATGGACTCTCTAAGCTGTGCCTTGCCTCCTCCCAACACAATTAATGCATAAGACGCCATCAATAATACTTCAAAAAATACGAAGAGGTTGAATAGATCTCCGGTAAGAAAAGCACCACTGACTCCGGAAATAAGCCAAAAGAAGAAAGCATAGAAATAGAAGCCTTCTTGCTTGTCGGATAATGATTTCGGTGCGAAAAATGCAGCAGCGATTGCAACCAGATTGGTAGTTAACACCAATGTTACAGCCAACAGGTCACCCACAATTATAATTCCAAATGGTGCTTTCCAAGCACCCATTTCTAAGATAAGTGTGCCATTTTGCTGTACATGGAAAAAAATGTAGATGGCGACAGCCAGGTTGAGAATACTAAGCAATTTCGCTGAGCCTCTGGCTAAGGGTAGTTTTTTTGCTATGAATGCTAACCACATTCCCGCTAATAATGGTATGAGGATTGGTAGTATCGCTAAGTTACTCATAATCGTTGCCCCTTAATTCTTCAATATTATCCGTTCCGTTCACTTCAGAGGCCCGATAGGCTAAAACCACAAGAAAACTGGTTACCCCGAAGCTGATCACGATGGATGTCAGGATTAACGCCTGTGGCAAAGGATCAGTATATTGTTCGATTCCTTCCACCAGAATTGGAGGAGCGCCTCCTTTTAATCCTCCCATTGCCAAAATGAACAAGTGAGCGCCATGAGATATTAGCGCTGTCCCGATTGCAATTCGCAATAATTGTTTTTGAAGGAGGTTGTATACGCCTGTTGTAAATAGTAGACCTGCCAGGATGGCCATGATGATCTCCATTATGCATCCTCCTCCTTATTGCTTCGTAATTTAACCATGCCATAGATGCCGAGTGCCGCAATGCCAAGAACAGCTATTTCGAATAAAGTATCGAGCCCACGCATATCGACCAGTATGACATTGACGATATTATCTCCGCCGCCCAGCTTGTATGAATTTTCCACAAAGTAACTGGAAATTGAATCAAACCATTTACTGCTATGGGCGGAAATAGCTACAAGGGTCATTAATGCACCAAATCCAATAGAAATAATAAGATTCAATGCCTTAGTGCTCCAAGCTTGTTTTCTCATTTTTAGCTGAGGAAGATGGTTGAACACCATCAGGAATAAGGCGACAGTGACTGTTTCTACAATCAGCTGGGTTAATGCCAAATCCGGGGCGCGATAGATGACGAACAGGATGGCCAGTCCATACCCGACGACACCTAAAATGATAATCGCTGCAACTCGGTTTTTAGCTAAAATAGTACCCACTGCTGCAACAGCCATCATGATGGCAACGAGTATTTCTGCAAGTGTGATTTCGGCACTATACGCCATATTGAATTCAAATCCAGTAGTAGCAGCCATAAAACCAAAGGTAATAATCAAAATTGCGCCCAATATGAGACGGAAATACCGTCCTAACGAACCATTCATATATGTTTTAGTTATACGTTCTGAGTAAGTTTCCGCCCGTTTAACAGAACCATCATATACTTTATTCATACTTAAAGGACCAGGGATAAACCGGTAAATAGCTTCCCACTTCGTACGAGTCAGCACTAGAATTGTCCCAAAAGCAAGGACTGCAATTGACATGATCAAAGGCAGGTTGATTCCATGCCAGAAGTAGATGTGTTTATCAATTTCTCCTCCATATATTGAAGCGGCTGCATGACTGATAAACGGCTTATTAATTAGTTCAGGGAAAAGACCAATGATGATTACCCCGGCTACTAATACGGCAGGGGATATAAGCATGCCTATTGGTGCTTCATGTGGTTTTTTCGGTAACTCAGAAATTTGGGCTTTTCCTCGAAATGTGCCGAAGAAAAAGTACATGGAATAGACAAATGTAAAGATGCTTCCAAAAACTGCAAGGTATGGCAGTGCTTGTTGCATGAAGCCTGCCAAGGCATTACTTGTAGATTCTAAATCCAAGGTAGCATCGAAAAACATCTCTTTACTATAAAAACCATTTAAGAATGGAAGCGGGAAACCAGCCATGGAAAACGTCGCTAATATTGCAAGCGTCGCGGTGATAGGCATGAACGTCATTAATCCGCCAAGCTTTCGAATGTCACGGGACCCTGTCTCATGATCGACAATCCCAGCAACCATAAACAAGCTTCCCTTAAATGTAGCATGATTCAAAATATGAAATACTGCTGCGAAAATAGCGACCTTTGTGCCAAATCCCAGCATCGCCATAATCATACCCAACTGACTGATCGTCGAGAAAGCAAGAATCCCTTTAAGGTCTGTCTGACGGACTGCCATGTAGGAAGCCCACATTAATGTGATGATTCCAAACCCGCTTACAATGACGAAGAACCATTCGGAGTCAGCAAAAATCGGAATATTACGAGCAACCAAATAGATACCTGCTTTAACCATGGTAGCAGAATGGAGATAGGCACTGACAGGTGTCGGTGCTTCCATCGCGTCAGGCAGCCAGATATGGAAAGGGAATTGGGCAGATTTAGTAAACGCCCCTAACAATAACAAACCCATGATAAGAGGAAAGAATTCATGGTTCAAGATAATACTTTTTTCTGTGATCATTTGCTGGATGCTCGCTGTATTAGTAATGACAGACATGAAAACAAGAGCACCTAACATACTTAAACCACCGAAGACGGTGATAAGCATAGACTTTAATGCTCCATATCGTGATCCTCTCCGGTGATTCCAATAACCAATCAACAAGAAAGAAGAAAGGGAAGTGAACTCCCAGAAACTGTATAAAACAAATACGTTGTCAGAAAGCACCACGCCAAGCATAGAACCCATAAAAATAAGGAAATATACATAAAAATTGCCCAGTTGTTCGGACTTATGCAAGTAATAAATGGA
Source organism: Thalassobacillus devorans (assembly GCF_011761345.1). Classification (GTDB taxonomy): domain Bacteria; phylum Bacillota; class Bacilli; order Bacillales; family Halobacillaceae; genus Thalassobacillus; species Thalassobacillus devorans. The sequence goes on along the minus strand of NZ_JAASRY010000004.1, from coordinate 171,375 downwards.
ATAAAAAGCGACCAGGGTACCTATTCCGCTGATCAATAAGACGAATAATAAACTTAAGCCATCTAAATAGAAATTCATATTCATATCTAAGGACGGAATCCAGGAATAACTTCTAGTTTCCGGCTGGAACCCTGTACCAAGGAATTGTATGAAGTAGATGAATATAACTAGAGGGACTAGCGTAACAAAAATCCCTGTATGTATCCTATCTTTCCATTTAGCTAAGAATGGGATGAAGATGGATGCTAGAAATGGTAGTAATACTGCAAACAACATCAAGCTGTTCCTCCTCTGAATAATATAAAGAAAGTCTCCTGCAGACTGTTCATAACAAACATAGTCACTCAATTGTAATCAAAAAACACTAGATTATTCAACTAAATGTAACTAAATCTTATTCTTTTGTTAGTGTGTCCTAAAATGTTATTAAATAAGAAGAAACACGGCGTATATGTAAAAAAATAAAAACGCACTTTATATGGAAAAGTGCGTTAGTCGTTAACTGTATTAACTTGTTTTTTTTATGGAAGGTTGTATGGATCTTTTATGTAATTCTTCTTCAATCAGTTGAATGAATTCTTTGCTTAAATTTAATTCCAAGGCTTTTTGATAGGATTCGATTAACAATTTGTCTGTTAAATGTTCCATAAACCGCCACAGATACTGTGACGTTCACCTCCAATCAGGTGTTTTCTTTCTCCAAACCGTTCATTTATCAATTGTGTATCCCAACTTTACCATGAAAATTACCCCCATACAACAGAGCAGTTATCTACATGCTGGTGTAGATAACTTGTGCATAAATTGGTATTTTCTGTGGGATTTGTTGTCAAAGTTATGTGGAAAATGTGTACAAACTTATCCACAAGTGAAAATATAGCGTAATTTGTCGAACGATTTTTGTGATAATACGATTTACTTTGAAACATGCGATGAATTTGTATATGATGGTTAAGGAGTAAAATGGCACGGGTAAATAGTAAATGAGGTGACAAGAATTGCTCAATAAATTTTTACCAAATGAACATGTTGACAATGTATTTGATATCAGACCAGAAGAACTGAAGGCTAAAGGGATAAAAGGGATCATCACGGACTTGGATAATACTCTTGTGGCTTGGGACGTTAAAGAAGCTACACCGGAAATAGTCCAGTGGTTTAAGGTAATGAATGAACATGGAATCAAGGTTACGATAACTTCTAATAATAAGCAGGAACGCGTGCGAGTATTTTCTCAACCATTGGATACCAGTTTCATTTATAGTGCAAGAAAGCCTTTATCCTATGCTTTTAAAAAGGCCCAAAAGCAAATGGAATTGAAGAAAGGTGAAATAGTGGTCGTGGGAGACCAGCTGCTTACAGATGTACTTGGGGGTAATTTTGCAGGTTTCCATACCATATTAGTGGTTCCAATCGTAGAAACAGACGGTTTTTTCACACGTTTCAATCGGAAAATTGAACGAAGAATCCTGAAGTGGATGAGAAGAAAAGGCAAAATTACATGGGAGGAATAATAAAGTGATGACATCTATAGTTTGCCAGGGGTGTGGCGTAACAATCCAAACAGAAAATCCTGATGCACCTGGTTTTGCTCCCAGCTCGGCATTAGAACGTGAAGATATAATTTGTAAACGATGTTTCAGGCTGAAAAATTATAATGAAGTTCAGGATGTACCTTATCAGGATGATGATTTTCTTGAAATGCTAAATCAGATTTCTGAGACAGACAGCCTGATCGTTAATTTAATTGATATCTTTGATTTTAATGGAAGCTTTATTCCTGGTCTTGCGCGATTGACCGGAAATAATCCTATAATATTGGCTGGAAATAAAATGGATGTTCTTCCGAAGTCAGTCAATCCCAATAAAGTAAAAGATTGGCTGCGAAAGTCTGCTAAGGACTTGGGGATGAAAGTGGAAGATGTATTTTTGATCTCTGCTGCCAAAGGTCACGGTATAGAAGATTTATCAGCAGCTATTGAGAAAATGAGAAAGGATAGAGATGTCTATATTGTTGGTACGACTAATGTTGGTAAATCTACCTTTATCAATCGGCTGATCAATCGTACCAACGGGGTGAAAGATGCAATTACCACTTCTTACTTCCCTGGCACAACCCTTGGGTTTATCGATATTCCGCTGGATGAAACTTCTTCCCTATTTGATACACCTGGTGTGATCCACCGGCACCAGATTGCACATTGTGTCTCTGACAGGGATTTGAAGTTAATCACGCCAAAAAAAGAGATAAAGCCGATGGTTTTCCAGCTTAATACAAAGCAGACCTTATTTCTCGGTGGCTTAGTCCGACTTGATTTTGAAGAAGGAGATAGAAGCTCGTTCATATGTTATGTCTCTAATGATTTGCCGATTCACCGGACCAAATTAGAAAAAGCGGAGGATCTGTATAGAAATCATTTAGGAGAGTTGTTATCTCCTCCAGATAAGATTACTATGAAGCAATTGCCAGAAATGAAGACGACATCTTTTCGTATTAGCGAAAATAAAACAGACATCGTCGTTTCTGGACTTGGCTGGATTACTGTTCCAGAGGGGTCAGTCTCGGTGACCGTCCATGCTCCAGAAGGAGTAAAGGTTTCTTTAAGAGAATCATTAATATAGACAGGGGGCGTTAGAGGATGAAGTTAGGTTTAATAGGGAATCCAATCAAGCATTCCTTATCACCATGGATCCATACTCGTTTACTGAATCAGGCAAACATAGCCGGGTCATATGAGTTGTATGAAATGGAACCAGGAAGTTTTAACGAGCAGATAAGCTATTTGAGAAAAGAAGGACTGGACGGCTTCAATGTCACCGTGCCTTTTAAACAAAAAATTATGACGGCATTAGATGACATTGACGAACAAGCAAGATTGCTCGGGGCAGTAAATACGGTTAAAAACCTCGATGGTAAATGGATAGGTTATAATACCGATGGAAAAGGTTTTCTTCATTCTTTACGAGCCAAATACCCTGAGCTTTCTGATAAGAATATCAAAGCGCTGATCATTGGTGCAGGTGGGGCTGCCAAGGGGATTTATCATACGCTTAAGAATGAGACGACTGGCCATATTGATATAGCAAACCGCACCTCCGAACGTGCTAAAGAGATGATGGAGGCTGGAGCTGAGAGGGAGAACGTGCGTATCCTTACACTCCAGGAAGCGGAAAGTAGAATCGCTGACTATGATTTAATTATCCAGACTACTACGGTTGGTATGAAACCAAATGTAGATCAGCAGATTATTTCTTTGAGAAATATAAGTGAAGGTACAATAGTCAGTGATATCGTATACCAGCCTCTTATGACTTCATTTTTAAAAGAAGCACAAGCTAAAGGTGCAAGGATACATCAGGGCCATGAAATGCTTCTCTATCAGGCGGTATATGCTTTTGAAATCTGGACAGGAATCTCAGTGGAAGAAAGCCGGCTTCTGAAGGAGCTGGAAGAACAATTGAAAGGAGCATAATCAATGCTTACAGGAAAACAAAAACGATATTTACGCTCACAAGCACATCATCTGAATCCTATTTTTCAAGTAGGGAAAACCGGAGTAAATGAAAATATGATTGCTCAAATCGATGATGCCCTTGAAAAAAGAGAACTAATAAAAGTAAGCGTTCTCCAAAACTGCATGGAGGATAAAAATGAAGTGGCAGAAGAGCTTGTGGAAGGAACCGGAGCTCAATTAGTCCAAATTATCGGTAATACCATCGTATTGTATAAAGAATCAGAGGAAAACAAAGAAATTGTTCTTCCTTGATAAGGGGAGATGGCTATGAAACGTGTTGGAATCCTGGGTGGTACCTTTGATCCACCGCATATCGGTCACCTTATCATAGCGGAAGAAGTATATCATCAGCTTGATTTAGATGAAGTATGGTTTTTGCCTTCCAATCAACCACCGCATAAGTCAGGTGCCACAGTAGATAATCAAAACCGTTTGGAAATGGTAAAGGCCGCTATAGCTGGCAACCCTCATTTTTCCGTGAGTGATATAGAATTGCAGAGAGAGGGTAAATCCTATACCTATGATACGATTAAACAACTGAAGCAGCTGAATCCTGATATTGAATTTTACTTTATCATCGGGGGAGATATGGTTGAGTATCTGCCAAAATGGCATGAAATCAAAAAACTGATGGAAATGACGCAATTCGTTGGAGTGAAACGAAGCGGTTATCAATTGAACAGTCCTTACCCTGTAGAAGAAGTGGAGATGCCAATAATAGAAGTATCATCCACGATGATCAGAAAGCGGTTGGGGCAGGGACGGGAAATCCGGTATTTAACCGCGGATGGGGTAATTGATTATATAAAGGAGCATCAACTATATGAAGCTTGACCGTGATAGGGCAATTGAACTTGTCAGAGCAAGCTTAAAACAAGAGCGCTATGAACATACCTTGCGCGTAACCGATACAGCATTGGAGCTTGCTGCTTCATATGGAGCAGACCAAAAGAAAACAGAACTTGCCGCTATTTTGCATGACTACGCAAAATATAGGGACAAGGACGAAATGCGGCGATGGATTAATACGGAATCAAGACTACCTAAGGACCTCCTGGACTATCATCATGAGTTATGGCATGGCCCCGTGGGGGCAGTGCTGCTTCATAAGGAAGCTGGGCTTGAGGATGGAGAGGTTGCTTCTGCAATTGCATGCCATACCACTGGTAAAGCGAACATGAACACGCTGGAGAAAGTGATTTTCTTAGCAGATTACATCGAGCCAGGCCGTAAGTTTCCTGGTGTAGAAGAGGTAAGGAAGACAGCGGAAGAAGATTTGGATAAAGCTTGCCTGCAGGCAGCACAAAATACGATTTTTTTCTTAATGTCCAAAGGTCAAAAGGTTTATCCGGATACTCTGCATAACTACAATGATTTATTACAATTAATTAAACAAAAATAAAATGGAGGCTTGGATATGGATAGTAAAGAAATGATGAAACTTGCTGCCAGGGCTTGCGATGATAAAAGAGCGGAGGACATCGTAGTTTTGGATATGTCCGAAGTATCGTTAATTGCAGATTATTTCCTGATTTGTGAAGGTTCCAATGAACGTCAAGTACAGGCTATAGCCAGGGAAGTAAAAGAGAAGGCTGAAGAAAGCGGCTTGTCGGTGACGCGTATGGAAGGTTTCGAGCAAGCCCGCTGGATTCTTGTTGACTTAAATGGAGTAATTTGTCATATCTTTCATAAAGATGAGCGGAACTATTATAATTTAGAGCGGCTATGGGGAGATGCTCCAACCGTTGCGATCGAAAGTGTCTGATCGTATGACTTATGGGGAAATGGCAGCGGTGTACGACGCGCTGATGAAAGATGTTCCCTATGAAGAATGGGTGTCATTTACTTTAGATTACTCCTCTGGACACAAGATATTGGATATGGGCTGTGGTACAGGGGAGATTGCAATTCGGCTTGCTGATAAAGGATGCCAGATTACTGGTGTAGACTTTTCAGAGGATATGTTGGCAATAGCCCATGACAAAGCACATTCATCAGCCGATATTCAATGGCTGAAACAGGATATACGTCAGCTAGAAGGATTAGAAAACTTTGATACGGTCATCAGTTTTTTTGATGTCCTTAATTATATAACCTCTTTGGAAGAGCTGCGAACAGTTTTTCAGCAAACTCATTCTGTACTTAAGCCTGGTGGCACTTTTCTTTTTGATGTACACTCCCTTTATCATCTAAAAGAAAATATGGGAGGCCAGACATTTGCTGAAGTATATGATGACATCACTTATATCTGGTTTTGTGAACCTGGGGAAGAGCCAGATACCTTTAATCACGACCTGACATTTTTCGTGCAAAATTCTCGTGGAGAATATTCCCGCTTCGATGAATATCATACGCAGCGTGGCTACACGATCGAAGTGTTAAAAGAAGAATTGCATCGTACAGGCTTTGAAATTAAAGGTATTGCTGCTGATTTGGAGCGGAAGCCAGTACTTCATGATACCGATGGGGATCGTATATTTTTTATTTGCACACGAAAATAAATCACAGGAGCATATCCATGCCTCCTGTGATTTTTGAATACTTGGAAATGACAAGCCAAGTTTTTCTACTTAATTGTATTCTTTTTATTAAAGTTCATGTAAAATATAGAAAGAATCATGGCTCCCTTAACCTTTTTTTATCTTCCTTATGTTTTTTTTGCGTGGCGTGAAACATCTTCTCGAATAACTCTCCAATATGCTGCTCCAGCATGATTAACCCTTCTCCTGTAACCCCGCCTTTTACACTTACTTTTTCTCTCAAAGTATTCAACGTATAGTGATTTTCTTCCAGTAACTTCCCATATCCAATTAACATCTCTGTAGTCAGTTCCGTTGCCGTTTCTTCTGGAAGATCCGCTACCTCTTCCGCTGCTTTGATCCATCGTTCCATTAGAAAACTTATAAAAGCTGGCCCACACGAAACTATATCTGAACAGACTCGGATATAGTCTTCCTCGATTTCTATAGGTCTGGATATGAATTTAAACGTTTGCTTCAATAGCGCTTTTAATTCTGGTCTCACAGATTCACTGAAACTGAACAAAGTCGCCCCTGAAAAAGCACGATTGGTAATGGAAGGTACAATTCTTGCTACCTGGCATGGCAGAGATTTTTCTAATTCTTCAATTCCGACCGGACTCGTAATGGATACAACGCATTGCTCTTTCCTGACATACCCATTTATATCCTTAAATAGTGCTTTCATGTCATGTGGTTTAACACAAAGCAGGATAATATCTGCCTGGTCGACTAATTCTGCCAATTCTTTTATTATGACCAGACCAGGATGCCTTTGTTTAAGTTCATAAGCTTTGGTCAATGTGCGGTTCGTTACTATCATTTCCTCTGCATCTATCGAGCCGCTTTCAATAAGGGATTCGATAACAATACTCCCCATATTTCCAGTCCCTATCACTCCCCAAATCATGTAATACCTCCTTTGAGTTAGCTTATGTTTTATCTATATGAACTTTGCCCGGATTATAGGAAAGGATGTGTTTGATTATATGTATTGGATTAAGAAATATGCCTGGGTCGTCTTAGTCGCAGTGGTTGTTTTATGGTTTATGCTTGGAAATAGTCAAGGAGGTGAAAATAAAACAGAAGGCTTAATAGACATTGATGAGACTAAAGCAGCTATGACGGTTGAGAAGACTGGCAATGAAGGGAAACTCATGGTGGATATCAAAGGAGAAGTTGCAAAACCAGGCATATATGAATTGGAAGAAGGCAGTCGTGTACATGATGCAGTAACGGCGGCGGGAGGGATGACACCAGAAGCTGACCCTGCTTCTGTTAATTTAGCTCAGAGCGTCAGTGACGAAATGATGATTATCGTCAATGGCATGGTAAGTGATGATTCCGAAGGAGCGCAGTTTGCTGAAAATAGTAAAATTCGAATTAATTATGCAGATATAACAGAAATTCAAACCTTAAATGGGATAGGTGAGTCGAAAGCGAAGGCAATCGTCCAGCATAGAGAGGATAATGGACTTTTTCAGACAGTAGAGGATCTATTGGAAGTGAGTGGGATAGGTGAAAAGACATTAGAAAATATTAAAGACTCCATTCAAATTCCGTAGTACGTTGACGGGGAAAACACAGAAATGTAAAATTATTTTAAACCATTGCTCTGTAGGTGAAGGAAATGGAACGCCATAACAGGAGCTCACTTAGCAGCGCATAATAACAATAAAAGGGGACCTTTACATAATGGAACGCATTTCCTGGGATCAATATTTCATGGCTCAAAGTCACTTGTTGAAAATGAGAAGCACGTGTGAGAGGTTAGCGGTAGGAGCAACAATTGTCAGAGACAAACGAATGATAGCTGGCGGTTATAATGGCAGCGTATCAGGTGGGGTACATTGTGTCGATGAAGGCTGTTATGTTATAGATGGCCATTGTGTTCGTACCATACACGCTGAAATGAACGCTTTATTGCAGTGTGCCAAATTTGGGGTCGCTACAGAAGGCGCTGAAATATACGTCACCCATTTTCCTTGCCTTCATTGTTGTAAAGCGATTATCCAGGCTGGTATTAAAGCAGTATATTACCATGCTGATTATAGAAACCACCCTTATGCAATCGAGTTGTTCCAGGACGCGGGTGTAAGAACAGAGAAAGTAGAACTGAAAGAGTGGCCGCTTGATCCGTTGGCGGATAAAAAAGAAGTATAATGCGGGGGCATTGGCACCTTTTTGCAGGTGCCTTTCTGCTGGGAGGATTGACTTTTTCTCATCAGAGAGATACCTCTATCATCTATTTGGTCCTTTTGTTAGGGTGGCTGTTGTACATTTTTCCAAGAAAGCGGCTAATCGTCCTTATGATTGCAGCATTTGTAAGCGGCGGCTTGTTTACCTCAAATGATTATACAAATCCCCCTCCAATAGCTGACACCACTCTAAACGGAAAATTAGTCAGCGCACCCAAAGTGACAGACAATAAAACTGAAGTTATCATGAAAGTACAAGACACGAGCCACAAAATATTACTAACTGCTTTTAAAGAACATACCTCTTCTTCCACGCCTCCTTCCTACACCGAAAACTGGAAATATGGAGCGGTATGCCAAATAAATGCTCCAACCTCTTTTCCGCCCGCCGCTACAAATCCTGGAGAATTTGATTACCGTACTTATTTACTCCAGCAAGGAATTATTTCACAAATAATTATTACTGAGGAAACTGAAATAGATTGTTCAGGGCACTCATGGTTAGCACTTTTGGATGCACAGCGGAATAAGCTGCTGAACGAGTATGAAACCAAGCTTTCTCCGGAGATATCTCCCTGGCTGAAGGCATTGATATTTGGGGAGACAGGTGATCTTGAGAAATCAACTATTCAACTGTTTCAAAGGTGGAACCTCTCTCATCTACTGGCAATTTCAGGACTTCATGTCGGTCTGATCATCGGATTCATTCTTTATGTATTAACCCGGTCTGGAATTATTACTACAGAAAAAAGTTACTGGCTGCTTTTTACTTTACTCCCTCTCTATGCTTTTTTTGCTGGTGGGGCGCCTTCTGTACTTAGGGCTGTTGCTATGGCAATGCTTGGAATGCTTGTGATTAAATTTTCAGCTAAGATTACTGGTACAGATATTTTAAGCATTCTATTATTATGCTTTTTTCTTATAAACCCCTCTTTCTTAAATCAGCTAGGCTTTCAATTTTCCTTCCTGGTCACCTTTTCATTGTTATTTTCTTTTAAGTGGTTTAAAAGCACACCTTCCAAATTGGTGTTATTAATGCATATAAGCTTATTAAGTCAATTGATCCTTCTCCCTCTTCAACTCGTTCATTTCTTTCAGTTTAATCCTTTATCCGTATTTGCCAACCTGATATTTGTCCCTTATTTTACTATTATTGTCATTCCGATGATGTTGCTTTTGAGCATCCTTACCATCATATTCCCAGCTATTGCTGTCAGTATCTCGGAGCTTTTCCTATATTTACATCATTTCTCGCTGGAAGGGCTTCGCTATATGGATATACATTTATATTACCCCTGGGTTATCGGAAAGATTACTCCTTTATATAGCGTGGTATATTATATTTTTCTGATTCTTATGTTAGCAAGCCTGGAGACGGGAAAGAAAAGGAGAGCTTTCTTATCAGCTGTCCTGGCTGTGGTTATATTGATGCTGTTTTCAATAAAGCCTTATCTTAGTAAAGAAGGAACCGTAAGTATGCTGGATATTGGGCAAGGGGATAGTATTGTCATTGAGCTTCCTTACCGTAAAGGTGTTTTCATCATTGACGCAGCAGGTGCTTCTCACTTTTCAGCAAATCAGGAAAGGGTAGCTGACAATATAATAATACCTTTTCTCCACTCAAAAGGGATCAGCAAAGTGGATGCAGTTTTTTTAAGCCATGAAGATTCTGATCATATCGGAAGTGTTCCTTTTTTATTCGATGACCTTCAAATAGATAAACTTTTAGTCAGCCCTTATTTTCAGTTTCCAGATGCTTTACAAACTCAAGTATTGGAGCACAATATTCCGGTCTTACGTTTAAAAAGAAATGAGGTTATTTCATTAAGTGGACAGGTTTTTAAGGTGTTGAACCCTGAAAAAAATTATAATGATGCCAATGATAATTCTTTGGTATTATTCACGACATTTGGAGGATGGAGTTGGCTGTTTACGGGAGATATTTCTGACAAAGTGGAAAGGGATTTAATGAAGGTTTTTCCGGACTTAAGGGCTGATGTACTAAAGGCTTCGCATCACGGAAGTAATACGTCTAGTTCGGAGCCTTTCCTTACTGCCTTGAAAGGAAAAGTAGCACTGATATCAGCGGGGAAAAACAATCGTTATGGTCATCCTCATAAAGAAATATTGGAAAGGTTGGAGGCATTAGGTATGACCGCGTTAAGGACGGATGTACATGGAGCGGTACAATTTGTATTTGAGGAAGCAAAAGGGAATTTTTATATCTTTAATGTAGACCATTAAAGATAGAGGTCATAAAAAAGGCTGCTAACTAAGCAGCCTTTGATGGTAATGGAATTTACGATCCGATTACATTCACGACGACACCGGTAAAGAATATAATGAAGAAGAACAAGAACGAGAAAATGAACCCTAGTCCGGAATCGACGACATCATTATTTTTTGATTGAATATCTTTTTTAAATTCGTTCACTTTTACCCCTCCTATACCTGTGTTTTAGTATAAGCGATACTTGATTAAAAATCCAGATTCATTATTAATTATATCAAAAAAAACTATCCGTTTTTTTGATTACCTTGGTTAGCAAGAGTTGTCATCTATACTTTACGTCCTTTTGGTCAATCTAAAACCAAAGGACAATATCGTCGCCCGACCTTTCACCCGGGGCTGGATCGGGCGGCGTTCATATAGATACCTCAGGCATCTCGGCCCAAATGATTTTTGACAAGGCTTCCTAACCAGCATAAAATAAGAACATTGAGTTCCTTTTTGTGGATAGGAAATGGACGAGGTGCCTGTTACTTTATCATGTATAAACTGGGGTGTAAGTATGGACTATATGCAAATAATGAAAAAAATAAACAAAAAACAATTTTCTTCAGTATATTTATTATATGGAACGGAATCCTACCTGATTCAGGATATTAAACAAAAGATATTAAAATATGCCTTATCTGGTGAAGATCAGGAAGTCAATGTCTCTTATTATGACCTGGAGGAGACCCCAATTGAAGACGTTGTTACGGATGCAGAGACATATCCATTTTTTGGTGAACGGAAAATTATCATCGCCGACAACCCTGTATTCATGAAAGCTAAACCTGAAAAGCTGCCTTTTGAACATAATGTGGAAGCTTTACAGTCTTATCTCACTAATCCGGCTGATTATTCCATACTGGTAATCACAGCCCCATATGAAAAGTTAGATGAACGGAAAAAAATATTCAAGTTATTTAAGAAACAAGGGGAGACAGTGCCCTGTATGCCTGTCAAAGAGTGGAACCTGGAAGAATGGATAACTTCTATTGCCGGTGAGCTAAACATCCAAGTACCGACTGAATTGCATGAACTAATTATTCAAGAGGTTGGAACGAATCTCATGGTACTTCGAAGCGAGATGGAAAAATTAGCACTAAATGCCGGAGAAGGAGGCGCTGTAACAAGGGAAATGGCTGAATCGCTTTTATCTCATAGTGCTGAGGCTTCAGGTCTTAAACTGGTTGATGCAGTGATGGAGCGCAATCTTTCAAAAGCTATCCATATTTATAAAGATTTAACGAGGATGAATGAAGATCCTATTGCCTTGACAGCTTTACTCGCATCACAATTTCGAATTATCATGCAGGCAAAAATACTTAAGCAGAAAGGGTATGCACAGAATCAAATGAAGCAATACATAAAAGCACACCCTTATGTGATTAAAATGGCCATGAAACGAGAACAATATTTCACTTTTCATGAATTAGAACAAATCATGGATAAGTTGACAGAAACGGACCAGCACATAAAACAAGGGAAAGTAGAAAAGAGTTTGGCTTTTGAATTACTATTATACCAATTGGTTCACATTAAACGATTGGAGAGTCAAACAGGGTAAAAGCTGTTTTTGCCTGCTTATAAATGAAAACTTTGTACTTTAGACCTTATAAAAAAGCTTCATGCTGCGAACTGGGTTCACTGGCATGAAGCTTTTTTATGTTGGAATTCATTGCAAATGAAAAACGACCCTGGCAAGAGTCGCTTGTTGGTCATAAAAAAAGCAGGCCTTATAGGCTGTTTACTTTTTTAGCAAGGCGAGATTTTTGACGGTTGCCGTTATTTTGGTGGACGATCCCTTTTTGAACGGCTTTATCAATTTTTTTCGCTGCAGTTTGTAAAGCGCTCTTAGCACCTTCTGCGTCATTGTTTGCTACTAACTTTTCCACACGCTTGACAGCGGTACGCATATCACCTTTATAAACAAGGTTTTGAACGCGGCGGTCGTCAGTTGTACGAACACGTTTCACTGCGGATTTAATATTTGGCATGATTTCACCTCCCAGGTAAAAACATCAGTTTCATTCATATCGAACAAGAGTCATTTTACCAAAGCCACCTCTAGTTTTCAATAGGTTTATCTAAGCCATGAAAGAAAACGTATAAAAATCTTCTCCCTGTCTCAAGCTAGTTACAAAAAGGAGGCGTGAGAATGAGTGCTGAAAACAGGCAATATAACGTTCGTACAGACCTGGCCATTGAAGCCAGAGATATGTATGTCGAGGAGGACCAAAAAAACCAATCTCCTCAAGGGGTAGAAGTGGAAGAGAAAACCGTTGATGACATCAAGGTTACATATGTCACCATTGATGAAGCTGCGGAAGAGCGTCTGGGGAAAAAGGCAGGAAATTACATTACGCTTGAGTCCAAAGCGATAAGAAATCAAGATACTGATATGCAAAAACGTCTTGCTGTGGTCCTTGCCGAGCAGCTTGGTGAGTTGTTCCGTTTAAATGATATTAAAGAGGGACAAACATGTATGGTTGTCGGACTGGGAAATCATAATGTAACTCCAGATGCTCTCGGGCCAATGGCTATGGAAAAGGTGATGGTAACAACACATTTATTTAAGCTGCACCCGGAAACGGTGGCTGAAGGCTATCGTCCAGTGTCAGCTATCACTCCTGGAGTAATGGGGGTAACCGGAGTAGAAACAAGCGACATTATCCTGGGGGTACTGGAAAAGACAAAACCCGACTTTGTCATTGCTATTGATGCACTGGCATCAAGGTCGATTGATCGTATTAATGCTACCATCCAATTATCAGATACAGGCATACATCCAGGCTCCGGTGTAGGGAACAAAAGAAAAGAGCTGAGTAAATCGACGTTGAACATCCCGGTGATAGCAGTAGGGGTTCCCACCGTTGTAGATGCGGTTACGATTACAAATGACACTATTGATTATCTGTTAAAGCATATGGGGAGGGAATGGCGTGAGAAAGATGCTCCATCAAAAGCGCTCACTCCTGCTCGGATGACATTTGGAGATAAAACCCTGCGAGAGGAAGATTTGCCTGATATAGATCAGCGACAAGCTATCCTTGGAATGGTAGGAGGCCTTGAATCTCATGAAAAAAGGCAATTGATAGAAGAGGTATTATCCCCGATTGGCCATAACCTCATGGTTACGCCAAAAGAAGTTGATGAATTTATGGAAGATATGGCACATGTAATAGCAGCTGGGATTAATGCTGCGCTGCATGAAAGAATAAAAGGTGACGAATCTCAATCGTTCACGCGATAAATCTGATAGAAAATTGATAGAGTGAAGTTCTATTTTATCAGCTCCCTCATAGACTTTAATAAACAGCCTTAAGGTTATGAAGGGAGCCGGATAATGAGGAAAATAAGAAAGCGAAAGCCATTCCAGCCCTACCACTTCAACAGGCTGTCAAAACGGGCAGGATCATGGGTAGCGGCCATGGCAGCTCTTTTATTGATTATTGGGGGATTGACGAGTGTTAAACCGACTTATCGAATCTATTCAGAAACAATTCAAGACTGGACAAGCCAAATTGAGGGTCCGTCATTTTTATATTTATTCAGTATGGAAAATAAAATGTACAAAGGAGCCTATCCTGATAACGTAAAACCTCCTGACCTGACAACAATGGGATTTCAATTGGCAACGAGTTTGACACCAAATGATCCGCGGAGCCTATTGGGGAGGGAATTGCCAGGGCTGGATACTTATCATAGTGAAATTCTGGTTGCTGGTGAGGGAACGGATTATACTAACTTGCCAATAGAGTCCCATCCTCCACTGGATGTGGTAATGGAAGATAGGGAGGCGGTGGATCCGGAAGAGGAGGGTCCGGTGGAAAAAACAGAAAGAAAAGACGCACCCTCTACAGGTGGTCGCAATGTCGTTCTTATATATAATACCCACAACCGGGAATCCTTCCTTCCACACTTGGCTGAAGGGACAGAACATGCTTATCATGATGAAGTAAACATCACTAAAGTGAGTGATCGCCTGGCTAAGGCTTTAGAAGCCAACGGGATTGGGGCAAAGGTGAATGATCGCGATGTTACTGCATTCGCAAAGGAAAAAGGGGTAGCTCCCTATGATGCATCAAGAACGATTGTTACGGAAGCGATGGCTGCCAACAAAGATATCCAATACATTTTCGACCTGCACCGTGATGGAGCTCCGAGGGATGTGACCACTACTGAAATTGATGGGGAAGTTTTTGCGAAAACCATTTTTGTAATCGGCGCTGAGCACGAAGCTTATGAAAAAAATGCCAAACTGGCTGCAGACCTTCATGAATTACTGGAAGAAAAGTTCCCTGGATTAAGCAGGGGGGTTATTAAAAAGAAAGGAAATGGAGTGGATGGCAAGTACAATCAGGATCTTTCTGAAAAAGCGATATTATTAGAATTCGGCGGCCATGAAAACAGTCTGGATGAAATATACCGTTCGGTTGATGCAGTGGCGGAAGTATTCAGTGAATATTACTGGGAAGCGGAAAAGGTATCTGGTGATTAAGAACTGGAGGTGGGAGTTATGATGAAGTACTTGCTAATATTGTGTATGATGATCTCGTTGTTTCTTGGCGGTGCTTTTTTTGGTATCAATCAAGCCTCCGAAAACCATGCTGACGAGCCAGATATCCCCGTCCTTTCGAAAGAATCACTTTTAGAGAGGCAAGCGGAAAAAAACGATATGTTTGAAGGTCCTGTGGTTGGAATACCTGTAGAAACCCCATTTCCAGATAAAGGTCAATATCCTGCTCATGCCAGCGTACAGATTGCTGAGTTATTAGGTACAGGGATTTCAAAGGTTTATGATATCGTCATTACTACTGCCGCTAATATAGTAGAGCCATTATTTTAGAAGAAGCAGCGCAGACTGCTTCTTCATTTTTGGCTCTGTTAAACTTTGTTGTTGATTTTTCATAATAGGCTTATTCCACAATAGGGCCGAAAAGTCGAAGACTTGACTTCGAGATAATTTGGGTCCGTTGCCGAATCAGGAGTAAGGGCGGCAGGGAAACAGTTCGCTTTCCTGTGGGGGAGCCGCCGAGCCTCCTCGGTCGTTTCACTCCCTGCGGGGTCTCGTCTGGATCCTTCTCCCACGGGAGTCTCACCGTTTCCCTGCCGCCTTATCCATTTTTGAATAACGGACCATTTATAAAGATGAAGATGTCTTCAACATTTTCTCTTTAATGACCAAGGATTCAGCTAGTAGGCCATTTTTCAGAAGGAATCTTACTAAGTTTGAAGTTATTTAGTGATGTTTCCGTTTCTCTCATACACGCAAGGAGGTACGGGAATTTGCGAGACTCCAATGGAAGAATAGTACATGGTGAGCTCCCGGAGGGCTTCAGCCCGAGGAAGCTCACCGTACTCCCATGGAAAGCGAGTGATTTCCCGGACCTTCAAACCGTTACTACCGTAACGGAAACAACATATCTTGAAACTGAGTCTTCAGTAAAAGGGAGCTTTTATTGTAAAAACAATACGGAGCTTTTAAAGAGCCTCTTTTTAAAAAAATTAAGTTCAGCTCTTCTGACCCGTAACTTCTGCTTTTGATGATTGAATATTCCCTTGGCTATTGCTATAATCTATGCTAGTTATCGTTCGTAAAAATAGTAGGAGTGGATTGTAATTGGCAAGTAATCAGAGACAGCAGCGTGTGAGGAACTTTTCGATCATTGCTCACATTGATCATGGGAAATCGACATTAGCTGATCGGATATTAGAAAAAACAAAAGCATTGACACAGCGTGAAATGAAAGAACAGTTCCTGGATGCAATGGATTTGGAACGCGAACGGGGAATTACGATTAAACTGAATGCTGTTCAATTGAACTATCAACAAGATGATGAAGATTATATTTTTCATTTAATAGATACTCCAGGACATGTCGACTTCACGTATGAAGTGTCGCGTAGTTTGGCTGCTTGCGAGGGGGCCATTTTGGTCGTCGATGCGGCCCAGGGGATTGAAGCCCAGACGTTAGCGAATGTTTACTTAGCACTGGAGAATGACTTGGAAATTATCCCGGTTATTAACAAAATTGATCTTCCTAGCGCAGACCCGGATAGGGTGAAGCAGGAGATCGAGGATGTCATCGGTATCGATGCTTCTGATGCGATTCTTGCCTCTGCCAAAGATGGTAAAGGAATCGATGAAATACTTGAAAGAATTGTCAGTGACATCCCGGCGCCGGCTGGCAATGAGGAAGAACCATTGAAAGCATTGATATTTGATTCCTTATATGATCCATATCGTGGTGTCATCGCTTATGTTTGTATCAAAGAAGGGTCTGTAAAAGTGGGCGATAAAATCAAGATGATGGCGACAGGAAAAGAATTTGAAGTCAATGAAGTAGGTGTGTTCAAGCCTAAACCAGCTCCACTGGACGAATTGACGGTCGGAGATGTTGGTTATTTGACTGCTTCGATTAAGAATGTTGGGGACAGTCGTGTCGGTGATACGATTACACATGCCAAAAAGCAGGCGGCCGAACCATTGCCAGGTTATAAACGATTAAATCCGATGGTTTTCTGTGGAATGTATCCGGTAGATGCCAACCGTTATAATGATCTCCGTGAAGCATTGGAGCGATTGGAATTGAATGATTCTTCCCTTCAATATGAAGCAGAGACATCACAGGCGCTAGGATTTGGCTTCCGTACAGGTTTCCTTGGGATGCTTCATATGGAGATTATTCAGGAGCGTATCGAAAGAGAATTTGGTATTGACCTGATCACTACTGCACCAAGTGTTATTTATCAGGTGGCTTTGACAGATGGAAGTGAAATACAGGTGGATAACCCATCGATGATGCCAGACAACCAAAAAATACAGGAAGTCCGGGAACCATTTGTCAAAGCTACGATTATGGTACCGAATGATTTTGTCGGGCCGGTAATGGAAATCTGCCAGAAGAAACGCGGAGATTTCAAAGATATGCAGTATCTCGATGAAAATCGGGTCAACGTTGTTTATGAGATTCCATTATCAGAAATCGTATATGATTTCTTTGATGCCTTGAAGTCAAAAACAAAAGGTTATGCTTCTTTTGATTATGAGCTGATCGGCTATCAGGCATCGAATCTCGTCAAAATGGATATCCTATTGAATAGTGACACAATTGATGCTCTATCATTCATTGTGCATAGAGACTTTGCCTATGAACGTGGAAAGCAAATTGTCGAAAAGCTGAAGAATCTTATTCCGAGACAGCAATTCGAGGTGCCAGTTCAGGCAACGATTGGCAATAAAGTAGTAGCTCGTTCCACGATCAAAGCGATGAGAAAGAACGTGTTGTCCAAATGCTACGGGGGGGATATCTCCCGTAAGCGTAAACTATTAGAAAAGCAAAAAGAAGGTAAGAAACGGATGAAGATGGTCGGTTCCGTCGAAGTACCGCAAGAAGCCTTCATGTCTGTACTGGAAATGGATGACGACGATAATTAATATGCCGAAAACCGCAGGAAGTTTTTCTTGCGGTTTTCGTTATGAAAGGCGGTAACCTGATGCAGATACCATCAGTATATATTCACATACCATTCTGTCAGCAAATTTGCCACTACTGTGATTTTACAAAGTTTTTTTATAATGAGAAGCTGGCAGATGATTACTTGAGCGCATTGGAAAAAGAAATCAAATCATATATACCGGAAAAAAAGATAGCCCCCAGGACTATTTTTGTAGGTGGCGGTACTCCCACGGCACTGTCGAAGGAACAATTGAAAAAACTGCTGATAATCATTGATCGTTATCATGATATCGCAGCATGCAGTGAATATACTTTTGAAGCCAACCCAGGTGATCTCGATGAAGAAAAAGTAAAGCTCTTGAAATCTTTTGGTGTAAATCGTATATCCCTTGGAGTGCAAGTTTTTGACGATATGATGCTTGAAAAAATAGGCCGTCTTCATAAAGTCAAAGATGTCTATACTAATATAGACAGGTTGTTGAATGCCGGTCTGACGAATATCAGTATCGACTTGATTTATGCCCTTCCAGGTCAAACTGTAGACCAATTCGAACAAACCGTGGACGAAGCCTTACGCTTCGACCTGCCTCATTACTCTTCGTATTCCTTGCAAATTGAGCCGAAAACAGTATTTTATCAACGGTATAAGAAAGGTAAGTTAAGCAAGCCTCCAGAGGAATCAGAAGCGTCAATGTATGAATTGCTGCAGAAGAAAATGATGGCTAAAGGAAAAAAACAATATGAAATCAGTAATTTTGCGGAACCTGGATTTGAAAGCAAACACAATCTGACCTATTGGAACAACGAATATTACTTCGGGTTTGGGGCTGGGGCCCATGGCTATCTTCCGGGGAAACGGATCGTGAATATCCGGCCGCTTCCGGCCTATATTAAACAAGCAGAAGAAAATGGCCGTCCTGTACTTCACGAGGAACCAATCAGCAGAAGAGAACAAATAGAAGAAGAGTTATTTTTAGGTCTGCGGAAGACAGAAGGCGTAGAATTAAATAACTTTGAGGCGAAATATGGCGAGAACTTTGAGCAGGTTTATGGGGGTGTTCTGCCCTATTTAAAAGAGCGTCAATTAATCGTTGTAGCGGATAATAAAATAGCATTGACAGAAAAGGGGAGGCTCCTTGGCAATGAGGTTTTCCAGGAATTTTTACTGGACGAAAAAGATGTATAAAATCCAAGCTAAAGTCGTTGACAACATAAAGGGCATTTGATAGTTTTATAATAGATTTAGCACTCAACAGATAAGAGTGCTAACAGAGGTGATCATCATGTTGACAGAAAGGCAATTACTGGTACTGCAAGTGATTATTGATGAATTCATCCATACAGCACAACCTGTAGGGTCACGTTCGATTTCCAAAAAAGGTGAAGTCACCTTTAGTTCGGCTACCATTCGAAACGAAATGGCTGACTTGGAAGAGATGGGGCTGATAGAAAAGACCCATTCATCATCCGGAAGGGTCCCTTCTGAAAAAGGGTATCGCTTTTATGTAGATCATTTATTGTCCCCTTTCCGTCTTTCTAATATGGAAATTCGTTCTATTCAGGAAACCTTTCGGGATCAGATGCTTGAGTTTGAGAGAGTGGTTCAAAAGTCAGCGGGAATTTTATCCGATTTGACGAACTATACTTCGATCATTCTCGGACCAGAGGTGTTTGAAACGAAGTTGAAGCAGCTGCAGATTGTTCCCTTGACTGCTCAGACAGCTGTGGCAATTCTTGTAACCAATACGGGTCATGTAGAACACAGGGCTTTCAATATTCCTCAGGAAATTGAAGCAAATGATCTGGAAAAAATGGTGAATATCTTGAATGACCGTTTACATGGTGTGCCTTTGGTACAACTTCATGAGAAGATTTTCAGTGAAGTCGGCGCTTTGTTGAAAACTCATACGAATAATTATGAGCAGGCATTTCAATACTTGCAGGCGGCGTTGCTGAATGAACAGCCTACAAAGTTGTATGTCGGCGGAAAAACCAATATACTCATGCAGCCAGAGTTCAAAGACCTTGAAAAAGTGAGATCCCTGTATGCCATGATGGAACAAGAAAGTGAGATTGTTCACTTACTGCGTAACGATCATTCTGGAATTCAAGTGAAAATCGGCCATGAGAATGAGGTCGATGCCATGCAGGATTGCAGCTTGATTACGGCCAGTTACGCTTTAGGTGATGATCAAGTTGGAACCATCGCTTTATTAGGACCTACCCGGATGGAGTACAATCGCGTTATTAAATTAATGCATGTGCTTTCATCAGAAATGACAGATACCTTTAAATCCTGGTATCAAAATGAATAAGGGTAGAAAAGGATAAAGATGGGCAGCTTTTTCTCCCATCCCTTATTTTTGCCCTTTTACTTTTTTCTGTGCAGTAAAAGTGTTATAGTCTTAACGGTGAATAGAACTCGGAGGGGGTGTCGGAATGTCAAAGGACAACCAGCAGGAACAAGAAATCATTACAGATCCAGAAGAAACAGCGAAGGAAGAAGAATTGGAACAGGAAGTCCTTGAGGAAGAACAGGCTGAGGATGAGGAATTAGAAAAATTGAAGCAGGATTATGAAGAACTGAATAACCGCTTGATCCGCCTGCAAGCTGATTATGATAACTTCCGCAGACGCACAATGAAAGAACGCGAAGCGGATCGTAAATATAAATCCCAGGACCTGGTTACTGAATTAGTTCCGGTTTTGGACAATTTTGACCGTGCGTTGAAAGTGGAGGTCGAAGGCGAAGCCGCTAAAGGGTTCGTCGATGGTATGAAGATGGTTTACCAGCAATTTAAAGCTGCATTGGAGAAAGAGGGCGTAGAAGAAATCAAAGCAGAGGGTGAGCAGTTTGACCCTCACCTTCATCAGGCAGTGATGCAGGCGAATGAGGAAGACTACGATTCCAATGTTGTCATTGAAGAAATGCAAAAAGGATACAAACTGAAAGATCGGGTAATCCGGCCTGCAATGGTGAAAGTGAACCAGTAAACGCACTATCTAAATGTAATCTAACTCCGTATAGGAGTTCACTCATATGAATTCAACACAGTAGAGCTATAAGGAGGAATTTACAATGGGTAAAATCATTGGTATTGACTTAGGTACAACAAACTCTTGTGTCGCTGTAATGGAAGGCGGCGAATCAAAAGTAATTCCAAATCCAGAGGGTAACCGTACAACTCCTTCTGCCGTCGCATTTAAAAATGGTGAACGTCAGGTAGGGGAAGTCGCTAAGCGTCAGGCGATTACTAACCCGAACACTATCCTTTCCATCAAACGTTATATGGGTACCGACCATAAAGTAGAAGTGGAAGGAAAAGAATATACACCTCAAGAAGTTTCTGCAATCATCCTTCAATACATCAAAGGATATGCAGAAGACTACCTGGGTGAAACGGTAGATAAAGCTGTCATTACTGTACCGGCTTACTTTAATGATGCGGAACGCCAGGCAACTAAAGATGCAGGTAAAATCGCTGGCATCGAAGTAGAACGTATCATCAATGAGCCAACTGCTGCAGCACTTGCTTATGGTATCGATAAAGAGGACCAGGATCAGACTATTCTTGTTTATGACCTTGGTGGCGGTACTTTTGACGTTTCTATCCTTGATATTGGCGACGGTACGTTTGAAGTTGTATCTACTGCTGGTGATAACCGCCTTGGCGGGGACGATTTTGACCAGGTAATTATCGACCATATGGTTGCTGAGTTCAAGAAAGAAAATGGTATCGACCTATCTCAGGACAAAATGGCTAAACAACGCTTGAAAGATGCGGCTGAAAAAGCGAAGAAGGACCTTTCCGGTGTTGCTCAAACGCAAATCTCCCTGCCATTTATTACAGCAGGTGAAGCAGGTCCGTTGCATCTGGAAATGACATTGACTCGTGCTAAATTCGAAGAGCTTTCTTCTGAACTTATCGAGCGTTCCATGAAGCCGACGCGTCAAGCGCTAAAAGATGCAGGTCTTTCTTCCAGCGAAATTGATAAAGTTATCCTGGTTGGTGGTTCCACTCGTATTCCGGCTGTCCAGGATGCATTGAAAAAAGAAGTAGGCAAAGAACCTTCAAAAGGAGTTAATCCTGATGAGGTAGTAGCGCTTGGTGCTGCTATTCAAGGTGGAGTCTTGCAAGGGGACGTTAAAGATGTTGTCCTTCTGGACGTTACCCCACTGTCCCTTGGTATTGAAACAATGGGTGGCGTAACTACTAAACTTATTGAACGTAACACAACAATTCCAACCAGCCACTCCCAAGTATTCTCAACAGCAGCAGATAACCAGA
The DNA here is from genome assembly GCF_011761345.1 of Thalassobacillus devorans. GTDB lineage: Bacteria > Bacillota > Bacilli > Bacillales > Halobacillaceae > Thalassobacillus > Thalassobacillus devorans. The sequence goes on along the minus strand of NZ_JAASRY010000004.1, from coordinate 149,119 downwards.
CTGCGGTTGATATCCATGTACTGCAAGGGGAGCGCGAAATGGCACAGGATAACAAAACACTTGGCCGTTTCCAATTGACAGATATTCCACCAGCACCGCGTGGTGTACCACAAATTGAAGTATCCTTCGATATCGATGCTAACGGTATTGTTAACGTCCGTGCTAAGGATATGGGTACAAATAAAGAGCAGTCCATCACTATTAAATCTTCTTCCGGACTTTCTGATGAAGAAGTAGAGAAGATGGTCCAGGAAGCAGAAGAAAATGCTGAAGCAGATAAGAAACGACGTGAAGAGGTAGAACTTCGCAATGAAGCGGATCAAATGATCTTCACTACTGAAAAAACATTGAAAGACTTAGGCGAACAGGTTTCTGAAGAAGAAAAGCAACAGGCAGAAACCGCTAAAGATGAATTGAAAGAAGCGTTAGAAGGAGAAGACCTGGATAAGATCAAAGAAAAGAAAGAAGCGCTTCAGGAACACGTCCAAAACTTATCTGCAAAAGTGTATGAGCAAGCAGCACAACAAGCTCAAGCTCAGCAGGAAGCAGAAGGCGGACAAGGCAGCGATGATGATGTAGTCGATGCTGATTATGAAGAAGTTAATGAAGAAGACGACAAAAAGTAAGAAAGTCAAGTTAAAAGTCAAAGTCAGGAATTTCTTGGCTTTGACTTTTTTAACGCAAACGAAAGTGAAGAAACAAGATTTGAAAATAGCTTTGTATCAATGTTATTATTAACTTTATGCAATAGTGCCGGGAGAGTGATCGTCAAGTGAGTAAACGAGACTACTATGACGTTCTTGGTGTGGGAAAAGACGCTTCCAAGGACGAAATTAAGAAGAGTTATCGAAAACTTGCCCGCAAATACCATCCGGACGTCAGTGACGAATCGGATGCGGCGGATAAGTTCAAAGAAGTTAAAGAAGCTTACGAAGTATTAAGTGATCAGCAGAAACGTGCCCAATATGACCAATTTGGTCATGCCGGCCCTCAAGGCCAAGGCGGTTTTGGCGGCTTCGGTGGAGGCGCGGAAGATTTTGGCGGTTTTGGCGATATATTCGATATGTTTTTCGGCGGCGGGGGCAGAAGACGTGATCCAAATGCTCCGCGTAAGGGCGCTGACCTTCAATATACAATGACACTAGGCTTTGAAGAAGCCATTTTCGGTAAAGAAGCGGATATTGAAATACCGAAAGAAGAAGAATGCGAGACATGTGACGGTTCAGGAGCCAAGCCAGGTACTTCTCCAGAAACCTGCTCTCACTGTAAAGGGAGCGGCCAGTTGAACGAAGAGCAAAATACTCCGTTCGGCCGTGTCGTTAACCGTAGAGTATGTCATTATTGCCAAGGCAGTGGTAAAATCGTCAAGGATAAATGTAATACCTGCGGCGGTTCTGGAAATGTGACCAAACGGAAAAAAATCCATGTCAGCATTCCAGCAGGAATTGATGATGGTATGCAAATCCGGGTAGCAGGACAAGGGGAATCCGGTGCCAACGGAGGACCTGCCGGTGACTTGTTTGTTGTAGTGAGAGTAGAATCTCATGAATTCTTTGAAAGAGAAGGCGACCACATCTTTTGTGAGCTGCCTGTAACTTTTGCCCAGGCTGCACTTGGTGATGAGTTAGAAGTACCGACTGTACATGGCAGAGTGAAACTGAAAGTGCCAGCAGGAACGCAAACCGGGAAAACATTCCGTTTGAAAGGGAAAGGTGCTCCTAATGTGCGCGGACATGGTCATGGCGACCAGCATGTGAAAATCCGTGTCGTCACTCCACAAAACCTCACGGAAAGACAGAAAGAACTAATCCGTGAGTTTAATGAAATCAGTGGTAATGAAGCGACAGAAGAACAACACGGTAACTTTTTTCAAAAAATGAAGCGAGCATTCAAGGGCGAGTAGGATAATAGGGGCTGATCAAAATGAGGAAAACTATTTTGAATCAGCCTCTACATATGTTGAGGCAGGAAGATTCATAAAACAACTGGAAAAGAGCTGATGGAAATGAAATGGTCGGAAGTTTGCATTCATACTACAAACGAAGCTGTAGAACCAGTATCAAATATCCTGCATGAAGCAGGAGCCAGTGGTGTAGTCATTGAAGATCCGCAAGATATGGAAAAAGAACGCAGGGCGGGTTTTGGCGAATTATATGATCTCGATCCTGACGATTATCCATCAGAAGGGGTTTATGTAAAAGCCTACCTCCCGGTTAATAGTTTTTTGAGTGAAACCATCGATGCTGTCAAACAGTCCATTAACAGTTTAGCGGAATATGATATCCAGTTAGGCAAAAATAAGGTGACACTTTCTGAAGTCAATGAAGAAGATTGGGCGAATGAATGGAAAAAATATTATAAACCAGTCAAAGTTTCAGACAAAGTAACGATCATCCCTACGTGGGAGGAATACGATCCAGTTTCCAGTGATGAAGTAATTATCGAAATGGACCCTGGGATGGCCTTTGGTACTGGAACGCATCCTACAACAGTACTTAGTATTCAGGCTATTGAACGTTTTCTGAATGAAGGAGACCTTGTTTTGGATGTGGGAGCAGGTTCAGGCATTTTAAGTGTTGCTTCTGTGCTGCTTGGAGCATCTAAAGTGCTTGCTTATGATCTCGATGAGATTGCCGTATCAAGTACTGAAAATAATGCCAGGCTCAACCAGGTGGAGGACCGGATTAATGCGCGTCAAAATGATTTGCTGAATGGAGTAGATGTAAAGGCAGATTTGATTGTTTCCAACATTCTCGCAGAGATCATTGTCCGTTTCACCGAAGATGCTTATAAGCTCTTGAAGCCAGGAGGCTATTTCATCACTTCCGGGATCATACAAGGAAAAAAAGAACATGTAAAACAAAGCCTGAAAAATGCCGGGTTTGAAATAGTGGAAGTTAACCAAATGGAAGATTGGATATCTATTATCGCAACGAAATAGTAAGTAAAGCAGGTGCATCTAATGCAGCGATATTTTGTAGGGGAAGACGGCTGGACTGAACAGGGAGTAACCATAACAGGGGAGGATGTCCACCATATTGTCCGGGTTATGCGAATGCAGCCGGATGATGAAATTATTTGTATTAATCCCAGCGGCTATGCTGCATCATGCCGTATTACAAGTACCGATAAAGATGCAGTACAATGTGATATCATCGATTGGCTGGATGAGCAAGTAGAACTCCCTGTGGAAGTCACTATTGTCCAATCGCTTGGCAAAGGTGATAAATTGGAGACGGTAGTACAAAAAGGTACAGAACTAGGTGCTTCCCAATTCATCCCTTATCAAGCAGAAAGATCTGTAGTAAAATGGGATAAAAAAAAGGTGGACAAGAAAATTTCCCGCCTTGAAAAAATTGCGAAAGAAGCTAGTGAACAATGCCAACGCACAATAATACCATCCATCCATTCTGTTCATCAATTAGACGAGCTGATACAAACAGGCAAACAATTCAAATGGAAATTATTTGCCTTTGAAAATGAAGCAAAACAGGATGAATACCAGTCTTTAGCGGATTTGGTCAATAAAATGTCTGCTGATGACCGTGTGATTGCGGTGATTGGACCCGAAGGCGGATTTTCTCAGTCAGAAGCAGCTAAACTTACGGAAGCAGGATTTCATCCTGTCCGGCTGGGTCCCCGAATATTACGAATGGAAACAGCTCCTCTATATTTGCTGGCAAGTATTTCGTATCATCTAGAAGAATTGAGGTGATGAAAATGCCAACAGTGGCATTTCATACATTAGGGTGTAAAGTGAATCACTATGAAACAGAAGCCGTATGGCAATTATTTAAAGATCAGGGGTATGAACGCGTGGACTTCGATCGCGAATCTGACGTTTACGTTATCAATACCTGTACGGTAACCAATACCGGAGATAAAAAAAGCCGTCAGGTTATCCGTCGTGCCATTCGTAAAAATCCAGATGGTGTTATTTGTGTAACCGGCTGTTATGCACAGACCTCCCCTGGGGAAATTATGGATATACCTGGGGTGGATATTGTAGTCGGTACCCAAAACAGGGTGAAGATGCTGGATTATATTGAACAATATAAACAGGAACGTCAACCGATCAATGGCGTTACTAATATCATGAAAAACCGTGTATATGAAGAGTTGGACGTGCCATATTTTACAGATCGTACGCGAGCTTCTTTAAAAATCCAGGAAGGCTGCAATAATTTCTGTACCTTCTGTATTATTCCTTGGGCACGTGGCTTGATGCGTTCAAGAAAGCCGGAAGATGTCATCAAACAGGCTCAACAGCTTGTGGATGCAGGCTATAAAGAAATCGTGCTAACTGGAATTCACACTGGTGGTTATGGTGAAGATATGAAAGACTATAACCTTGCGATGCTGCTTCGTGAATTAGATGAGAAAGTAACAGGATTGAAGCGTATCCGTATTTCTTCTATTGAAGCAAGCCAAATTACGGATGATGTTATTCAAGTCTTAAACGACTCAGATAAAATAGTGCGCCATTTACACATACCATTACAATCTGGTTCCGATACAGTACTTAAACGTATGCGCAGAAAATACACGATGGAATTTTATAAGGAACGAATTGACAGAATCAAAGAAGCGTTGCCTGACCTTGCCATCACTTCTGATGTTATTGTCGGATTCCCGGGTGAAACGGATGAAGAATTCATGGAAACCTATCGGGCTATTCAGGAAATCGGTTATTCCGAACTCCATGTCTTCCCATTCTCCAAGCGAACAGGTACACCAGCAGCAAGAATGGAAAATCAAGTCGATGAAGAAGTGAAAAATGAGCGCGTACACCGTTTGATTGAATTATCCGATCAGCAGGCGAAAGAATACGCCTCCCGCTTTGAGAATGACGTCTTAGAAGTCATTCCTGAAGAGGAAGATAAAGAAACCGAAAATGGTGGTATACTGATCGGTTATACCGATAATTATTTGAAAGTGAAGTTTGAGGGATCCAAGGATTTGATTGGAAAAATTGTCAAAGTAAAAATAACTAAAGCAGGCTACCCGTATAATGAAGGTCAGTTTGTCCGCGTAATGGACGAACCTGATTTAAGCAGCCGGGTTACTGCTATTTAAAGGGAAAGCCATACGACAGTTCGTATGGCTTTTTTCAAAAGAGGAAAAGACTAGGCATAGAAATTAACCTGTCTTCATGCTATGATGAAGAGGTACGTACAACTAACCAGCCAGAAGAAAGGAAGAGGTTTTATGGAAAATATCGCAAAGTATATTGATCATACACAATTAAAGCCCGATACACCTCAGGAAAAAATTGATCAAGTCTGTCAGGAAGCGAAAGAGTATGAGTTTGCTTCTGTATGTGTGAACCCGTATTGGGTCAATCATTGCTATGAACAATTAAAAGACACTAATGTTAAGGTTTGTACTGTAATCGGTTTCCCATTGGGAGCGAATACGAAAGAAGTCAAAGCATTTGAAACTAAGCAGGCCATCGAAAAAGGTGCTACAGAAATTGATATGGTCATCAATGTGGGAGCGATTAAATCAAAAGATTATGAGACAGTACAGGCAGATATCGAGGCTGTTGTAAGAGAAGCAGAGGATAAAGCTTTAGTCAAAGTAATCATTGAAACATCACTGCTTACAGATGATGAAAAAGTAAAAGCCTGTGAGTTGGCTGTCAAGGCTGGCGCGGATTATGTGAAGACTTCTACTGGATTCTCAGGGGGAGGAGCGACTGTAGAAGATATTAAACTAATGCGTGCTACTGTAGGACCTGAGCTTGGCGTGAAGGCTTCTGGCGGAGTGCGTGATTTTGAAGCTACAAAAGCGATGATTGATGCGGGTGCTACGCGCATTGGTGCAAGTTCCGGCATTCAAATCATCAAAGGCGAACAAGGAACCTCCGATTACTAATATTAAAAAGCCCAGAGTTGCAGAAACTCTGGGCTTTAAGTTTTTCGTGGTTTAATACATTCTCTTCTATACTGAAGGGGGAGTTTTCCACTTTGCTGATTCGATAATAATCAAGCTAAGCAGTTGGAGAGACACATGCTACGCTGTCGCTTGCTTTGTAGGGGGAATTTATTTTTATTAAGACCATCCCCTGTGAATTTAAGGCTCCTTGGGGCTCTTATACTGTCTATTATAACCATGACTTCAGAGTTTTTCGATTTTTATAGTCATTATCCACACTATAAAGACCGTTGGCATCACCTTTCTATAAGGGGGCGTTCATTAAAAGATGACTGTGAATAGAGAATTAGACTTTACGGAATAACTTCTTCTTATATCGCAACGATTTCGGTAACTTGCTTTCACACGAAAAACGCTTCTCTCCCCACGCACTAAACTCTCACGCACACCTCAGAATTGTTTCTTCCTTAACCTTTCAATAATATGTGTGGAGCTGAGATGATTTTTTTATTTATGCAAACGGGTAAGCCATTTTTCGAAAGGTTTTAAAAAAGGGTAGAAGAGAAAGATGGTCACCGTGTTGAAAAGCACTGCCAAATGCGCTAACTGCCTGCCAGGTTCTACTGCAAGCCAGACAGATAGCTCATCCAAATAACCGAGGACAGGAAGGAATAGGAGCACACTGATGAGGTTGTACCAGATATGGCTGGATGCCACTACTCTTGCGCCTTTATCAAGTGCGGCACCTGCTATGGATGCTGTTATACAAGTGCCTATATTGGTTCCCAGGATGACAGCTATAGCAGAAGGCATAGAGATTGCTCCCTGCTCCAGCATGGTCAGCGTCACACCAAACATAGCAGAGGACGACTGAATAAGCCCGGATCCGATAATACCAAAGAACAAGGCAGAAAGAGTAGAATCATCCAGTGAACTTAACCATTCAGAAGTTCCAGGAAGATTCATGAAATCAGCTATAGACCCTCCTAAGTTTTCTAAGGCTAGAAATATGACAGCAAGTCCAAATAAAATAGTGCCCCAGGCAAACGTTTTCTGATGCTGCATGACAATCATCAAACCACCTGCAAGGAGTAGGAAGCTATATGGAAGATGCAATGACAAACTTAATATTTCTCCTGTAAGGGTGGTACCTAGGTTGGCACCAAGCATGATACCTATAGCCTGAGTTACTTTCATATATTTAGTAGTAACAAGCCCCATTGCTAATACAATTACAACCGAGCTGCTTTGCAGTAAGCCTGTTGCAGCAAAACCTGTTAAAATGGCAAGGATAGGATTTCTGGAAAAATGCTGTATCCACTGCTTAGTTCGTTGATAAGAAAGCTGGAATAGACCTACTTTCAAACATTGCAGGCCAAAAAGAAACATTAATAACAATACCGTCAATTTTGAAATTAATTCCATCATCATATGGCGACACCTCATAACACTATATGGACAAGAGAAAGGAAACATGTACAGAAATTCAGAGATAACTGAACAAAAAAATGGTAAGTATGGAACAAATTCAGGGAAAAAAGTTGACCCGGAATAGGGGTTATAATATAATTATCAAAGGCATGGGATATAGAGATGCATGCTGAGAAGATACTTGCTTTATGCTTCGGAGGGAGGGAAATAGCATGTCAAAAACAACTCGCGTTCGTAAAAACGAGTCTCTTGAAGATGCTCTTCGTCGCTTCAAAAAGAGTGTATCCAAATCTGGAACTCTATCTGAATATCGTAAACGTGAACATTACGAAAAGCCTAGCGTACGCCGTAAGAAAAAGTCTGAGGCCGCTAGAAAGCGTAAGTGGTAAAAGAGGGTGTAGAGAGCTATGTCATTAGTTGAACGTCTCAATCAAGACATGAAACAAGCGATGCGGAATAAGGAAAAGGAAAAACTGACCGTTATCCGCATGGTTAAAGCTTCATTGCAAAATGAAGCGATCAAACTTGGAAGAGGCGAATTATCTGAAGAAGAAGAGCTTACTGTTTTATCTCGCGAGGTAAAGCAACGTAAGGATTCCCTCCATGAATTTCAAGAAGCTGGACGCGAAGACCTTGTAGAAAAACTTAATCGTGAAATAGAGATTTTACAAGCATATATGCCGAAACAGCTTTCAGAAGAAGAACTTGAACAAGTTGTTCAAGAAACGATTGCAGAAGTGGGAGCATCCTCAAAGAAAGATATGGGGAAAGTAATGAGTGCAATCATGCCTAAAGTGAAAGGCAAGGCAGATGGTTCTCAAGTAAATAAGCTCGTACTGAAGCATTTATCATGATTACATGATGGAAAAATCTCCCTTGTGATAGGGAGATTTTTTTTAACCCTTAAGAAAGTAAGGTTTTAAAGCTTTATATACTAAGTTAAACCAGCTGTATATTTTCAATAACAGATTTTAAAATTGTATGAAACCTTGCTGCTGAGTAAAACGTACATATAGTATGATTCGGCTTGAAAGGGGGGACCTGAATGTTTCGAATCTCTCACTATTTATTAATAATTGCCCTGCTGTTGTCAGGCTTGGTGCATATTTTACATGAGGATTCTACCAAAGTATATGCCGAGAGTGGGGAAGGGAAGCTTGTATATATCATCCCTGTGAAAGATAATGTAGAACGGGGAATGGAAGCGTTTTTAAGAAGAGCTATATCGGAAGCTGAAGACGCTGATGCGGATTATATTATCTTCGAAATTGCTACTCCTGGCGGCAGGGTGGATTCCGCTAACGCCATAGGAGAATTATTTCAGGATTTAAATATTCCTAATGCTGCATTTATTACTACCCAAGCTTTGTCGGCTGGCTCCTACATAGCGCTTAATTCAGATGAAATTTATATGAAGCCGAACGCTACAATGGGAGCATCAGGGGTTATCACTGGTGATGGCAATGCGGCTGACAAAAAAGCACAGTCTGCTTGGATTGCCGCCATGAAGGCTGCAGCTGAATCAAATGGACGCGACCCGATTTATGCAGAAGCTATGGCTGACCCATCTGTCGACCTGCCTGGTTATAATGCTCCGAAAGGTGATTTTTTAACGTTAGGTCCAAATACAGCCGAGGAAGTGGGCTATGCTGAGGGAATAGTCAGGCACCGGACAGAGCTTCTTAGCGAATTAGAACTGAAGGGCGCAGAAGTAGTGGAGACTGAACCATCATTAGCAGAGAATATTGCGCGGTTTTTAACAGATCCCGTTGTCGTGCCGATTCTGCTCTCCGTTGCCAGTTTGGGATTGATTGTTGAATTGTATTCTCCTGGATTCGGTATACCAGGGACCATGGGGCTTTTATCTCTCGTACTGTTTTTCTATGGTCATATCATAGCTGGTCTGGCAGGTTACGAAGCAATCATTTTACTTGTGCTTGGTCTTATACTAATAATCGCTGAGTTTTTCTTGCCGGGGGGAATCGCAGGGATTGCGGGGGCTGTTGCCATCGTATCCTCGTTGATGCTTTCCGGCGCTGATACCGGTCATATGGCTATGAGTATCGGGATTGCAATTTTGGTAGCAGTTATTGCTTCCGTTATCCTGTTCAAATACCTTGGACTGGAAAGGGGATTTTTCAGGCATATCATTTTACAAGACGCCACTACTGCAGACAAAGGCTTTGTCTCCTCTACCAACCGATTAGAGTTGATTGGGTTAGAAGGCGAAACATTGACGCCGCTGCGCCCTTCCGGGACTGCTGTATTTGATGAGGAACGTTTAGACGTGGTGTCGGAAGGCAGGTTTTTACCGGCTGGTCAGCCTGTGAAAGTCATAAAAACAGAAGGCTCACGCATCGTTGTGCGTGAAATTAATAAAGAAACCATGAAGGAGGAAAAAGAATGACGTTACAAGAATTAATGCCAATTATCATTATTGGTCTTATCATCATCGTGCTTGCTATTCTATTCACTTTTATACCAGTTATGCTGTGGATCAGCGCATTGGCAGCAGGTGTCCGTATCAGTATTTTCACACTCGTAGGGATGCGTCTTCGTCGGGTAATCCCTTCCAGGGTAATCAATCCGTTGATTAAAGCTCATAAAGCTGGTGTTAACGTAGATACCAACCAGTTAGAGAGTCATTACCTGGCAGGTGGTAATGTAGACCGCGTGGTCAATGCTTTAATTGCTGCTCAGCGAGCAAATATAGAGCTTAGTTTTGAACGCTGTGCCGCAATAGACCTGGCCGGTCGTGATGTATTGGAAGCTGTGCAAATGAGTGTCAATCCGAAAGTAATTGAAACACCATTCATTGCAGGTGTTGCTATGGATGGGATTGAAGTAAAAGCAAAAGCACGTATTACAGTACGTGCCAACATCGACCGGTTAGTCGGTGGTGCGGGAGAAGACACAGTCATCGCCCGTGTTGGTGAGGGAATCGTCTCTACAATTGGTAGCTCCGAAAATCATAATAAAGTTCTGGAAAATCCAGACCGTATTTCCCAGAATGTATTATCAAAAGGGTTAGATGCAGGAACCGCTTTTGAAATCTTATCCATTGATATTGCAGATATTGATATTGGTAAAAACATTGGAGCAATCCTACAGACAGATCAGGCTGAAGCTGATAAAAATATCGCTCAGGCGAAAGCTGAAGAACGCCGTGCTATGGCGATTGCCCAAGAACAAGAGATGCGTGCCAGAGTGCAAGAAATGCAAGCGAAAGTTGTGGAAGCGGAAGCTGAAGTACCTCAGGCGCTTGCTGAAGCACTACGTTCAGGTAAAATGGGTGTTATGGACTACATGAATTACCGTAATATAAATGCTGATACAGATATGCGTGATACGTTAGGCAAACTTTCTAAGGAAGACCATGGTGAAGACGAAGAAAAATAATCACCTCCGTGGTGTAAGGAGGCTATCCCATGGAAAATTTCATTAATTTTCTACTGAATAATATTTTTCTGGTCGCCATTTTTATTGGCGGTATTATCAGTTGGTTGAACCGGATGAACACAGAGCAGGAGGAGGAGCGGCCGAAACGGCCGCCTCCCCAGCAGAAACAAACGCCTGCACGACCAGTACAGCCTGGAATGGAGCGGATGGATAGAACTGAGCGCTCACAACAGAAAATGCCAGGCGAAAATAGGGTTGAAAAATATTACGAAGAAAAGAAAAGACAAATCAAAGATATTTCGGAACGAAATATCGGTGATAGACAAGACACCGGCTCTTTCACTTATGAAACACCAAACCGGAAAATCCATGACGCCATTCCTGGGCAAATGGAACGCACGAAACCGATGCAGGATGGTGAGAAAGCAGCAACTTCTCTTTCGATCAAAAGCAATTTGAATCGGAAGAAGATTGCTGAAAGTGTCATGATGGCCGAGATATTGGGTCCTCCCCGAGCGCATAAACCGCATCGTACATTTTCAAAACGAAATAATTATTGATGAGAACGCACGGATTGTAGTGATACAATCCGTGCGTTTTTCGTATATATAGAGGAGGGGGAGGTCGTTACATGAAAAAATGGCAACAACAGATCCGAGGCTGGATGGCCAATTACTTGGAACTTCCTTCTGATGTCATGTTGGATTTGCCAAGGGTCACTACAATTGGGGATTTCCATGTTTATATAGAAAACCATCAGGGACTGCTCCACTTTTCAGAACATGAAATCAGACTGAAATCGAGGAAAGGACAAATCCGTCTGACTGGAGAAGGATTCGTTTTAAAAATGATGTTATCGGAAGAAATTTTAGTAGAAGGAAAGATGCATTCAATTTTATTTATGGATCAATAATTTGTTCCTTGAAAGGAGGCCTTTTCGGATGAAACCTTTACAAGGTAAGTTCATAAAGGGATACGTCACACTAATCATCCAGGGTACATATCCAGAGCAGTTTATCAATCTTTGTACCAGAGAAGGGGTGGTCATTTGGAATGCAAAGAGATTGTCGGAGCATCAGCTTCAGGCAAACATTTATCTGGATGACCTCGCAGAAGTGAAGAGGATCAGAAAAAGAACAAGGTATAAAATTCGTTTGAAACGCGGACAAGGAATCCCTTATTTATGGAGTAATTTTGTAGCTCAGAAGCCATTATGGTTCGCGTTACTGTTAACCATCATGCTTCTTGTTTTTGTTTCCAATTTAGTTTGGTCCGTTCATATCGAAGGACTGCCAAAAGAGCTTGAGAAAAAAGTGGAAAAGCAGTTAAAGGGTTATGGTGTACAGCCAGGAGCTGTTTCTTTCAGACTTGATGATAATGGCACTTTGCAGCAGAAACTTCTGGATGATATACCGGAGCTGCTTTGGATCGGTGTGGAGAAGAAGGGCACCGCATATATTTTTCATGGAGTTGAAAAAACATTAGTAGAAAAAGAGGGAGCAAGACACCCGGCAGATTTGGTTGCCGCGAAAAAAGGTATGATTCATTACATTTATATCTCACAAGGTAAGCCGATGGTAGAAGTTAACGACTATGTGGAAGAAGGAGATATGTTAGCATCTGCTCAATTGGATGAAAATGATGAAAGTCTTGTCCGGGCAGAAGGACAAGTTGTCGCTGAAACATGGTATCGCGTAGAAGTTACCGCAAGCCAACAAGAGAATATACAAACAGCTACAGGTGAGTTTGAAAAACAATATCATGTCAATATAGCGGGTTTTGAATTTCCTGTATGGGGCTGGGGTAAAATAGACTACAAGTTCAAGAAAAAAGAAGAAGACTATCACCAGCTGAGCATATTTTCTAAGCCCTTTCCTTTATACTGGAAAAAAACAACGTACTTTGAGCTGTCTCGCATGAAGTATGACAGAACCGAGGATGAAGCAGTGCAAATTGCAAAAGAGCAGGGAAAGAGAGATTTGCTCAAAAAACTTCCGGAAGGTTCAGAAATTACGGAAGAAAATATTTTGCACCGAAGTGAGGACAATGGTAAAGTAAAATTAATCCTTTTTATGAAAGTTCATGAAGATATTGCAAAGACAAAGAATGTGAATCAAGGAGATTGAATATGCAGGAAGACTTAAAAACGATTGATATACAACTAGATAACCCATCAGAAGCATTAGCGTTATTTGGAACAGAAGATCGAAACCTTAAGCAGATTGAAGAACAGCTTCAGGTTTCTATAATTTCCCGCGGGGAGCATGTAAGCGCCTCGGGCCGTGGAGATAAAACTAAGCTTGTGGAAGAAGTATTGCTTTCTTTGTTGGCACTGATAAGGAAAGGTTTGACGATTACAGAACGTGATGTTGTCTATGCTGTGGAGCTGGCCAAAAAAGGTAAAATCAACCAGTTCGAGGCCTTATTTGAAGATGAAATTACCCGAAATGCAAAAGGTAAATCGATTCGTGTTAAGACATTGGGGCAACGCGGTTACGTAGCAGCCATCCGTAATAATGATTTAGTATTTGGTATCGGTCCCGCTGGAACAGGTAAAACTTATTTAGCAGTCGTTATGGCAGTCAATGCCCTTAAGAATGGGCAGGTTAAGCGGATTATATTAACTCGTCCGGCTGTAGAAGCTGGGGAAAGCCTTGGCTTTTTGCCAGGTGATTTAAAAGAGAAAGTAGATCCCTATCTTCGTCCTCTCTATGACTCACTGCATGATGTATTAGGGACAGAACATACCGCTCGTCTTATTGAGAGGGGAACGATTGAAATTGCTCCTCTTGCCTATATGCGTGGACGCACGCTGGATGATGCGTTTGCTATTTTGGATGAAGCGCAAAATACAACTCCTGAACAGATGAAAATGTTTTTGACCAGACTTGGTTTTGGGTCAAAAATGGTTATCACAGGGGATATTACACAGGTTGACTTGCCTAAAGGGGTAAGGTCAGGCCTTCGTGAAGCAGAATTGCGTTTAAGAGGGATTAAGGGATCATCATTTATCCATCTTGATCAGACAGATGTTATCCGTCATCCATTAGTACAACGAATTATTGATGCTTATGAAAAAGAAAAAGAGAAGAAGGAAGACAAATAAGACCCGGATGCAAGGGTCTTATTTTATACTTTAAAAAAGATAAACTTTGTTAAAGGGCTAAAGTATAAAAACCCTAAGGTTTTCGCCATAAGTACTTGGCAACAAGCCAAGTTTTTCTAAGATGCAGGAATTTTCATGTTTTTATGGTAGGATAAATGCTGGAGCGTATAGTTATTTAATTCTACCGAACAACACATCACCAGAGGTTTAATGGTTTTGGAAAAGCGGAACATGTTAAAGAAAAACCAATAAGAATTAGTGGGGCGGACACAATATAAATTAAGTTGTAAATCGTTATTAAGGAGGCGGACTAATGATCCAAATTGATTTTCATGATGAGACAAATACCATAGACGAAGGACATATCGATATGATCCAGCGTTTGCTGCGCTTTGCTGGGGAAAAGGAAAAAGTCCAAAATGAAGCTGAAATCTCCGTGAATTTTGTCGATAACAAAGAAATTCAAATATTAAACCGTAACTATCGCCAAAAGGACGCACCGACCGATGTCATCTCCTTTGCCATGCAAGAAGAAGGAGAAGGTGAGGTACGGGTGATCGGAGAAGAAATTCCGGTAGTTCTCGGTGATATTGTGATATCTGTTGATAAAGCAAAGGAACAGGCACAAGAATATGGCCATTCCCTGGAACGTGAACTAGGCTTCTTAGCGTTGCATGGTTTTTTACATTTATTAGGGTATGACCATATGGAGGAATCTGATGAAAAGAAAATGTTCCAAAGACAAGAGGATATTTTAAATGAGTTCGGGTTGGAACGGGAATAAAAAAAGAGGTATAGGGTTTAAGTACGCTTGGAGAGGGATACTTACAGTTACAAAGACAGAACGAAATATGAAGTATCATCTGATTATCGCGACTATCGTCCTGGTTTGTTCCATGATTATGCAAATTTCACGTGTGGAATGGGCGATTGTTTTATTGGTCATCGGGCTGGTTTTGACTATGGAAATGATCAATACAAGTTTAGAAAAAGCAATGGACCATTTATCGCCGGATATTCATCCAACTGTTGGAATGGTAAAGGATATAGCAGCTGGAGCAGTATTGATAGCAGCATTATTATCGGTGATCATCGGATTAATGATTTTTATTCCGAAACTAGTGGCGTTTTTCTGAAAAGGCGCGCTTGAGCGAAAAAGATTGAAAGCTTTTGTCGAGTATATGTAAATACAATCCATCTATAGTAAAATAGTTATTACACTACACCTCATTCACAAACGGAGGATAATTTATGGAGAAATCATTCAAGTCAGGCTTTATTGCAATTATTGGCAGGCCGAATGTTGGAAAATCTACGTTCATGAACCGAGTCATCGGCCAGAAGATTGCCATAATGAGTGATAAACCACAAACAACAAGAAACAAAATACAGGGCGTATGGACAGAGGAAGATGCTCAAATCGTATTTATTGATACACCTGGCATTCATAAACCTAAGCACAAACTTGGGGATTTCATGGTAAAAGTCGCTGAACAATCGTTGAATGAAGTGGATGCTATCATGTTCATGATTAACGCAGAAGAAGGATATGGCCGGGGTGACCAATTCATCATCGATCGCCTGGATAAAGTAGATAAGCCTGTATTTCTAATTATTAATAAAATTGACAAGGTACACCCTGATAATCTATTGCCGTTGATCGATCAGTACCGGGAAATGTATGACTTCAAAGAAATCATCCCTATTTCGGCATTAGAAGGGAACAATGTCACTCATTTATTAGATGTATTAAAGCAGCAGCTGCCTGAAGGACCGCAATATTATCCTGAGGATCAGATTACCGATCATCCGGAAAGGTTTATTATTAGCGAGATGATTCGGGAAAAAGCACTCCATCTGACTAGAGAAGAAGTTCCTCATTCTATTGCGGTGGTGATTGATGGAATAGAGCATCGTGAACAATCAGAAACGGTTTATATCCAGGCTACGCTTATTATTGAACGCCCTTCTCAAAAAGGTATTATCATCGGGAAACAAGGCAAGATGCTGAAGGAAATAGGACAACGGGCCAGGGAAGATATTGAGGCATTATTAGGTACAAAAGTTTTCCTGGATTTGTGGGTGAAGGTACAGAAAGATTGGCGCAACCGTCAGCTTCAGTTGAATGAGTATGGCTACAAAGATGATGAATATTAGGTTCTGGTAAAATTTAATATTCATGCTTAAGCTTGTTGGGAGCATCCTAAGAATGTGACGTTATTTTTGAATGAATAACTAACTTGAAAGGCGGTGTTTCTTGTGGTCGACTTGCCATGGAAAGTTTTTAGTCAAACAGGAAACATAGAAACCTACTTACTCATGAAAGAGATGGAAAAACAAGCGTTAAACGAAGAAGAGCCTCAGGAAAGTGAAACGGTTTCTGGAACTGAATCCAATATGTAGAATTAGAAAAGGTGACAGCATTGTTTGAAAAAGTCGAGGGAATCGTCCTACGAACAAAAGAGTATGGGGAAACTCACAAAATCGTTACTCTTTTTTCCAGGGAAAAAGGTAAATTCGGTATCATGGCTAAAGGAGCAAAGAAGCCTAAAAGCAGGATGGCTTCTATTACCCAGCCGTTTATACACGGGCATTATTTGGTACAAACAGGACGAAATCTCGGTTCTCTCAGTCAGGGAGAAGTTATTTCCTCGCTGAGGGGAGTACGTGAAGATATTATCAAAACAGCTTATGCAGCTTATTTGGCAGAAATGACAGATAAAATGGTGGAAGATAAGCAGCCGGATCCATTTTTGTTCCAACAATTTCTTCAAACGTTGATTTGGATTACAGAGGATAAGGATCCGGAAATATTGACCATGATGTATGAACTTAAATTATACAAAAAAGCAGGGTTCGCTCCTCAGCTTGAAGTTTGTGTGAATTGCAGCAACGAAAATGGCCCCTTCTCCTTTTCTGTAAAAGAAGGGGGCTTTTTATGTTTCCGCTGTAAACATATAGACCCGGAAGCATACGGGCTCACTGAAAAAATGGCAAGTTTGCTCCGTTTATTTGCCCATGTAGATGTTGCACGAGTGGGTAATATCACTATAAAAGAAGAAAATAAGCGTAAAATACGGCGGCTGATGGATGCTTATTATGATTATTATGGTGGTTATTATATCAAGTCAAAGAAATTCCTGAAGCAGCTGGACCTTTTTAAACCAGAAGATTGACAAAGTAGTAAGCTATCAAGTATGATGCTATTACCAATTAAACTTGTGCGTAGAAGGAAAGTAGTACCTATCCCCCTGGACTTAAGCGAGCCTGTGATGGTGTGAGGCAGGTGTTGAAGAGATAGAGAAGGCATTCCTGAGCAGCTTTTCAAAGCGGCTTCCTTAGATAAAAAAGGAAGCAAATAGGGTGGAACCGCGGGAAAATCTCGTCCCTATGTCACAGTCAGTGACATAGGGACGAGATTTTTTAATGTCTCATAGACAAAGTGCTTGTATTTTGTTTTGGAAAGGACATTCATCTACTGGAGGGAAGAAAATATGAACATACAAGATATGATACTGACATTACAAAAACATTGGTCAAACCAAGGGTGCCTGTTAATGCAGGCTTATGATGTAGAAAAGGGAGCAGGGACGATGTCTCCTATGACGTTATTACGCAGTCTTGGTCCAGAGCCTTGGAACGTCGCCTATGTAGAACCTTCACGAAGACCTGCGGATGGCAGATATGGGGAAAACCCGAACCGGCTATACCAGCATCACCAATTCCAGGTGATCATGAAGCCTTCTCCTGACAATATCCAGGAATTATACTTAGATTCTCTTAAAGCTTTAGGAATAGATCCGTTGAAGCATGATATCAGGTTTGTGGAAGATAACTGGGAAAATCCGACGCTTGGTGCCGCTGGTTTAGGCTGGGAAGTATGGCTGGATGGAATGGAGATTACCCAGTTCACCTATTTCCAGCAAATAGGCGGACTTGAAGCGAAACCAGTCTCTGCAGAAATAACTTATGGGTTAGAGCGATTAGCTTCCTATATCCAGGATAAAGAAAATGTTTTTGAGCTTGAATGGACGAATGGTGTAACTGTCGGGGATATATTTTCGCAACCAGAATATGAACATTCCAAGTACACTTTTGAATCGTCTGACAGTGATATGCTATTTAACTTGTTCAGCGTATATGAAAAAGAAGCCGAACGTGCGATGGAGCTCGGCCTTGTATTCCCGGCTTATGATTATGTGCTTAAATGCTCCCATACGTTCAATTTATTAGATGCTAAAGGAGTAATTTCGGTAACAGAGCGTACCGGTTATATTGCTCGCGTCAGAAATCTGGCACGCAAAATTGCTAAAACGTATGTGGAAGAACGGGAACGGATAGGCTTTCCTATGTTGAAAGGTAAGGAGGATGCGTCTCATGAGTAATACAGTATTATTTGAGGTCGGATTAGAAGAGTTGCCAGCTCGCTTTATAGATGATGCACTGGTTCAATTAGAAGAAAAGACAAAGCAATGGCTGGACGATTTACGCCTTCCTTATGACACCATTGCTACGATGGCTACACCGCGACGTCTGACTGTTAAGGTTGAAGGCTTGGCAGATAAACAACCGGACATCGAAGAAGAAGCAAAAGGCCCAGCAAAAAAGATAGCAATAGATGAGGAGGGCAATTGGACAAAAGCAGCAATTGGTTTCTCTAAAGGACAAGGTAAAGGTGTGGACGATATTTATTTCAAAGAAATAAAAGGGACGGAATATGTCCATGTCAATAAATATACGGAAGGAGAGCCAACGAAGAATTTGCTTAGTCAATTTAGTGATCTTATCCTTTCCTTGAACTTTCCAAAGAATATGCGCTGGGGAAGCAGGCAACTGCGCTATGCCCGCCCAATCCGCTGGCTGGCAGCCCTCTATAATGATGAAGTGATTCCATTTTCCATTGAGGATGTCCAGACTGGCAAGAGCACATACGGCCACCGTTTTCTCGGTGAGAAGGTTGAAGTAGAGCATGCGGATGAATATGAAATGGTTTTGCAAGAACAGTATGTCATCGTCGATGTTGCTATGAGGAAAGAAATGATTGCCACGCAAATAGAAAAACTGGCACAAGAGAAAAACTGGAATATTCTTGTAGATGAAGATTTACTCAGTGAAGTAACGCACCTGGTAGAATATCCAACTGTTTTTTACGGTGAGTACAGCGAAGATTTTCTTATCGTACCAGAAGAAGCACTGATAACTTCTATGAAAGAGCATCAACGCTATTTTCCTGTTAGAGCTAAGACTGGAGAATTACTGCCATTCTTCGTTGCCGTAAGAAATGGTGATGAGAAACATTTGGATAATGTAGCACGGGGCAATGAAAAAGTATTGAAAGCAAGATTAGCTGATGCACGTTTTTTCTATGAGGAAGATCAAAAAGCTTCCATAGAAAAAAATCTCGACAAATTATCACGAATGGTTTTCCAGGAGGATTTAGGAACGATAGCAGATAAAGTCCAACGTACGATCAAGCTGGCTGATGCGCTCAGCGACCATTTGAAGTTGCAGCCCGCTATTAAAAAGCAAGTGCTGCGTACGGCGGAAATAAGCAAATTTGACCTTGTCACTCATATGGTGGGTGAATTTCCTGAGCTGCAAGGTATTATGGGGGAAAAGTATGCAAGGATATTTGGAGAGGACGAGGAAGTAGCCCAGGCTATCAATGAACATTATATGCCTCGTCATGCTAACGGGGAATTGCCAAAATCTATCCCAGGTACTGTCGTAAGTATCGCTGATAAACTGGATACGATAGTCGGGTGTTTTTCGATTGGTATCATTCCTTCAGGCTCTCAGGATCCATACGGTCTGCGCAGATCAGCAATCGGCATCCTGCAAATGTTAGATAAGCAAGCTTGGGATATTCAATTGGAAACCCTCGTGAACTCAGCAGTTAAACTTTATATCAGCCTTGGTCTGCCAAATCGGTCAGAGGAAGAAGTCGTACAGGACCTTAATGAGTTCTTCCACATCCGGGCAAGTTACCTTCTTAAGGAAGAAGGAGTAGAGCCTGATATCGTAGAGGCGGTACTTGCGAATGGAATTAAACACGTACCATTTACCAAGGAAAAGGCGAAGTTGTTGGCATCTAAGCGGAATGATGAAAGTTTTAAATCGACCCATGAAGCGTTAGGCCGAGTGTTAAACTTGGCTAAAAAAACAAATGTAATGGAAGTTGATACGGAGCTTTTTGAGAACGAAACCGAGCAAACGCTGTACAACACCTACCTGGAAGTTAAGCAGGAGTATGCTGCTTCGTTATCCCGGCATGATGCAGTACAAGCATTGAAAGCGTTAGGAATGCTTGCTGATCCGATTCATAATTTCTTTGATCATACGATGGTGATGGCTGAAGATGCGAAAATCAAGGAAAACCGTTTGGGACTGTTGAATTTGATAGCCACCGAAATATACGCGTTTGCTGATTTGAATGCTGTCCAATGGAAACAACAATACTAAGGCGCCTTCTTTTACCCGTTAGGAAAAATGAGCTATAATAGTTGAATAGTATGTCACAGTCAGTGATCGGGGTGATGAAAGAATGGAGCTTTCCAGCAGACAAGAACAAATTATTGAGATAGTAAAAGAGCACGGACCGATAACAGGTGAAAATATAGCGGATCAATTGGAATTGACCAGAGCAACTCTCAGGCCTGATTTAGCTATTTTGACGATGGCAGGTTTTTTAGATGCTCGTCCGAGAGTTGGTTATTTTTTTACAGGTAAAACAGGTTCGGAATTATTGACGGAAAAACTTAAAAAATTCAAGGTGCATGAATACCAATCGATACCGATTGTAGTGGAAGAGGATGTATCAGTTTATGACGCCATTTGCACCATGTTCCTTGAAGATGTTGGCACTTTATTTGTAGTCGATAATAAGTCCATGCTATTAGGAGTATTATCAAGAAAAGACTTATTAAGAGCGAGTATAGGAAACCAGGATCTTAATTCCATACCGGTTCATATTATTATGACGCGTATGCCGAACATTACCGTGTGCCGGAAGGATGATCTATTGCTTGATGCCGCCCAAAAATTGATTGACAAACAAATTGATGGTTTGCCGATCGTAAAAGATGTGGATGATGGGCTGGAAGTCATCGGTCGGATCACAAAAACAAATATGACCAAAGCATTAGTTGGACTAGGGCGAGACGAACATTTATAAGCTTTCCGCTCTGACAAATAGGAGGGATTGGGATGGAGAAACCATTGATATTTGTGATTTCTGATTCGGTAGGGGAAACAGCTGAGTTAGTTGTAAAAGCAGCATTGAGTCAATTCGATGACGGCCCTTATGAGATTCAGCGAATACCTTATGTAGAAGACGAGGGAACACTTAACGAAACAGTATTGCAGGCTAAAGAGAAACAAGCATTGATTGGTTTTACACTGGTCCGCCCGGAGTTAAGGGATCACTTGTTGAGTAAAGCGCAAGAATATAATTTAGAGTGTATTGATATCATGGGCCCGATGATGGAAAGCATGGAACGCTTCTTCGAAGCAAAACCAAGGATGGAGCCTGGTCTTGTCCATAAACTGGATGAAGACTATTTCAAAAGGGTGGAAGCTATTGAATTTGCCGTACGTTACGACGACGGAAGAGACCCTCGAGGAATCTCACGTGCTGATATTGTTCTCATCGGTGTCTCCCGGACATCTAAAACCCCTTTATCACAATACCTGGCACATAAGCGTCTGAAAGTGGCAAACGTACCGATTGTTCCGGAGGTAGAACCGCCGGAAGAATTGTTTCATGTTGATAGGGACAAATGCATAGGACTGAAAATCAGCCCGGAAAAACTGAATGATATCCGCAAAGAACGTCTCAAAGCACTTGGCCTCGGAGATCAGGCGAGCTATGCCAATATGGAAAGAATCAAACAAGAATTGAATCACTTCAATGAAGTGGTAGAGCGTATAGGTTGTGATGTCATTGATGTCTCGCACAAAGCGGTCGAAGAAACAGCCAATGTTATTTTAAGCAAGCTGAAACGGAGATAAATTATTTTCATCTCAATAAAAGAAGAATCGCGCCAATAGGATAGTGGCGCGATTTTTTCCTTGAAGAGGAAAAAAGCTTAAAAATGAAAAAAACTATAGCAATTGCTAAAAATATGTATTATAATATGTTTTTGTGTAAAAATGTATGGTAGCTAAACTATCGTTGTCACCAAAACAATTCTGAAAAGTAAAACATTGATAAAATAGGAGGATTTTACGAACACTTGTAGAATCTATGATAATGTTGCAAAATAAACCCGCTGTATATGTCGATGCCGATAGCTGTCCTGTCAAAGGGGAGATTGATCAGGTCTGTTACGATCACTCTATCATCCCACAATATGTAGCTACTATTAATCACTATAGCCCACATTCGGAATACAGTGATTGGAAAATCATTGATGACACCGATCAGGCTGTAGACCTTTTTATCCTTAATCGGGTAAAGCAGGGAGATATTGTTATAACGCAAGATTTATCATTCGCCGTACTGCTAACATCAAGAGGTGTTTATGCACTAACCCCACGAGGTAAACTCATTGAAGAGGCGGATGCGGATGAAATAATGTTACGGAAACATTTAAGACAAAAGAACCAAAAGAGGGGAAGTCGTCTGAAAGGGCCACCGCCTCTACTTGATCAGGACCGTCAGACATTCCAGAAAGTACTGGATGATTTTTTGTCAAAACATGAAGGTATTCATTGATGAGTATCGAATAATTTCTAAAATACGGTGATAGTTATGGCTGGACATATTCCAGAAGAAACGATAGATGAAATTCGCAAATCCAATGATATCGTCGATGTTGTAGGTGAATATGTACAATTGAAGAAACAGGGAAGGAATTACTTTGGATTATGTCCTTTCCATGGGGAAAACACTCCCTCTTTTTCTGTTTCTCCAGATAAACAAATTTTCCATTGTTTTGGTTGTGGAAAAGGCGGCAATGCTATCACCTTCCTGATGGAGCTTGAGGGGTATGAATTCCTTCAAGCTGTTAAACATCTTGCTGATAAGGTGGGATATCAACTTCCTGAGGAGTTGTCGCATAATCAGGAGAATTCTGGACCTGAAAATGAAGAAGCTCAAAAGGTATTAGAAGCTCATCAATGGTTGAGCAAACTTTACCATCATTTATTAAAGCATACAAAAGAGGGTAAAGAAGGGCTGGACTATTTATTGGAGAGAGGTTTTACAGAGGAAATGATCGATCGTTTTCAGTTAGGCTATGCTCCTAACTCAAAGGATTTCGTCGTTCGCTTTCTCGAAAAGAAAGGCTATCATCCGCAATTGATGGTGAAAGCCGGTTTGCTTAGTTCCAATGATTCTGGCGAGTACAGTGATCGATTCAGGGGGCGCGTCATTTTTCCTATTCGTAATCATTTAGGGAAAACAGTCGCTTTTGGTGGCCGGGCTATCCACGATCAGGAACCAAAATATTTGAAC
Organism: Thalassobacillus devorans; assembly: GCF_011761345.1. Classification (GTDB taxonomy): domain Bacteria; phylum Bacillota; class Bacilli; order Bacillales; family Halobacillaceae; genus Thalassobacillus; species Thalassobacillus devorans. The sequence goes on along the minus strand of NZ_JAASRY010000004.1, from coordinate 125,849 downwards.
AGCCCTGAAACGGAGCTATTTCGAAAAGGGAAACTTCTTTATAATTTTGACTTAGCCCGTAGTGCTATTCGTAAGCAAGGGTCGATTATTTTATTCGAAGGATATATCGACGTTATTGCAGCTTATCAAGCTGGTGTTTATAACGGAGTAGGAACATTGGGAACATCGATTACCGAACACCAGGCGAACCTTATTCGAAGGTATGTTGAAGAAGCTGTCATTTGTTATGATGGTGATGCTCCTGGTATCGAGGCCTCTATGAAGGCTGCCCGGTTACTGAAAGGTTCCGGATGTACTGTTAAACTTGCCCGTCTGCCGGACGGAATGGATCCGGATGATTATATAAAGTCCCACGGAGCCGATAAGTTCCGAAGAGAAGTTCTCGAAGCAAGCGATACCTATTTGGCATTTATCATGCGTCATCTTAAGAAACAATATAACCTTAATTTAGAAGGGGATCGCATTGCATATGTAGAAAGAGTAGTAAAGGAGATTGCTGGTCTTGATCACGCAATTGAACGAGAACATTACCTGAAGGAGCTCGCTAACGAATTTGAGTTATCGCTCGATACCTTGAAAGAAGAGGTCTCAGCCCACCGTAGTCAGAATGGGTGGGGGAATAGAGGGACCAAAAGAAAAAGTGGTAATCCCAATGTTACTTCTGCACATGCAGGTGGAAACAAATTATTGCCTGCTTTCCATAATGCAGAAAGAGCATTGATTGCATATATGTTGAAAAACCCCCAAGTCGCTGATAAAGTTCAAGCAGAGTTAGGAGGAGGCTTCAATATTAGTGAACATCAGGTCATTGTCACTTATCTTTATGCATATTTTGAAGAAGGCAATGAACCGGATGTCAGCCATTTTGTTGAAATGTTACCTGATGCTGATTTGAAAAATCTAGTAGTCAAGCTTGCGATGATGCCTGTTAACCAAGATATTTCCGATAGGGAAATAAATGATTATATCCGTTTAATACGCTCGGAACAGAGCGATAAAACTGATATAAGAACATTAGAGGAAGAACAAAAACAGGCAGAGCAGCAGAATGATCCGATCAAGGCAGCAGAGATTGCCATGAAAATAATACAGTTGAAAAGACAGCTGAGAAGTACGCACTAAAAGATATGGGATTTGTTGGAAGGAGGGGGACTTATGGCAGATAAGCCATTACGTTCTAAAGAAGCTGAAAATGAACTTACGCTTGACCAGGCAAAAGAACAGTTGCTGGAAATTGGTAAAAAGCGTGGAGTTTTAGCATACGAAGAAGTTGCAGAACGTTTATCCAGTTTTGAACTGGAGTCTGAGCAGATGGATGAATTTTACGAGTACCTCAATGAGCAGGGTGTCGAGGTGATCGGTAATTCAGAAGAAGATCCAAATATGCAGCAATTGGACAAGGAAGAAGAGTTTGACTTAAATGATTTGAGTGTACCTCCCGGTGTCAAAATCAATGACCCTGTACGAATGTATTTGAAAGAAATTGGTCGAGTCAACCTTTTGGCCGCGAAAGATGAGATTGATTTAGCGCAGCGTATTGAAGAAGGCGACGAAGAAGCCAAACGGGAACTGGCGGAAGCGAACCTGCGTCTGGTGGTAAGTATTGCCAAGCGTTATGTCGGCAGAGGCATGCTCTTCCTCGATCTGATTCAAGAGGGGAATATGGGGCTGATTAAAGCTGTTGAAAAGTTTGATTACCGTAAAGGTTATAAATTCAGTACCTATGCTACCTGGTGGATCCGTCAGGCAATTACCCGCGCAATTGCTGACCAGGCACGTACCATTCGTATTCCTGTGCATATGGTAGAAACAATCAATAAACTGATTCGCGTCCAACGTCAATTATTGCAAGACTTTGGCCGGGAGCCGACTCCTGAAGAAATTGGGGAAGAAATGGAGCTTTCCCCTGACAAAGTAAGAGAAATCTTGAAAATAGCTCAAGAGCCTGTTTCCTTAGAAACTCCTATCGGAGAAGAAGACGATTCCCATCTTGGCGATTTCATTGAAGATCAGGAAGCAACCTCACCTTCCGATCATGCCGCATATGAACTTTTGAAAGAACAACTGGAAGATGTTCTTGACACACTTACGGACCGCGAAGAAAATGTCCTTCGACTTCGATTTGGGCTGGATGACGGCCGCACACGTACACTGGAAGAGGTCGGAAAAGTATTTGGCGTCACCCGCGAACGTATCCGTCAAATCGAGGCCAAAGCATTGAGAAAACTCCGTCACCCTAGTCGAAGTAAACGGTTGAAAGATTTCTTAGAATAGAATGCTACTCTCACGACCAGGAGCTGACCATTTTGTTCCTGGTCTATTTTTATAGGCTGTTAAAATATGAGCTAAATGAATGCTTTCGTTACTTAGAGACAATCAGTTAATTTTTATTCAGTCCCATACCGGGGTGGTGCTATGACGAAAGAACGTAAAGAAATAATTCTCCAGGAAATACAATATTGGAAAGCTAATCGATTGCTTCCGGAATCGTATTGTGATTACCTGCTTGCTCTTTATACGCAAGGTGAAGGTTTGAACCAACCATTATCTGGTTCCAGCCAGTGGATGATAGTAACTAGAGTTATGATAGCTTTTTTAATGCTTCTAATCTCATTTCTTGTCATTTATTTTACTGAAACGGCTTTCATAATGCAAACAGGCATTTTGTCGATATTTGTATTAGGCACAGGCTTAACCGCTGTATATCTATATAATAAAAAGTCGATTGATTTTTCTGTGTACGTAATCATAGGTCTGTTACTATTGTTGTTATGGAATGTGCATATTATATCGATTTGGCAGGCACCCAATTGGTTGTTTGCTTCCATCGTAATGGTACATTGTCTCCTTTGGTACTGGGGTGGAAGGAAATTAGATGTGATTTTCATAAAGATAATTGGAACTCTTGGTTCTGCATCTGCCTTCATATATATGTTTTTCAACTTTTAGCACGTTTGCTCTTTTCTAAAGAAGATTTTTCAAGTAAAATAAATATAGTTTGTATTTTAGAGAAAGATATATAGGGGACTACATAAGGAGGAAATGGACACATGAAAAGAAATCCAGTTATCCCATTTGCAATGATTGCTGTTATAGGGATCTTAACGATGTTCATCATTTCTTGGGTCGGAATCGGCCAAAATGAAGCCATCCAAAATGAAGGGGAAAATGGAGAAGAGCAGCAGGAAGAGGGAGCAAGCTCTGATCCTGAAGAAGTCTTCCAAAACAGCTGTGCTGCATGTCATGGTTCTGACCTTTCTGGCGGAAATGGTCCTTCATTAGAAACGATCGGCAGTAAATATTCTGCTGAAGAAATTGAAGAAATCATCATTAACGGTAAAGGAGCAATGCCTCCTGGACAAGCCCAGGGTGAAGAAGCTACCCTTGTAGCTGAATGGCTGGCAGAAAAGCAATAACGTATAAAAGAAAGCTTTCTGGAATGTTCAGAAGGCTTTTCTTTTTGTATTTTAAAAAGGGCCATAAGTACTTGGCGGCGATAAGCCAAGTTGTTTTAATACTTTAAGAATGTCTATTTTCTTCCGATTAATGTGTATTAGAATTTTGCTATATTGGCCCGATAATATGACGTTTTTTTGAATAATACGTTTATTTTTATAGAAAAGAGGAAGTCAAATGAATGAAAAGTTATTATCGAGACGCCTTCAGGTGGTAGCCTCCTATCTCCCCCTTGGAGCACATTTCGCAGATATTGGATCAGACCATGCCTACCTTCCTTGTTACGTATGCTTAAAGGACCCCTCAGCAGTCGCGGTAGCCGGTGAAGTGAATGATGGACCTTATCAAAGTGCAAAAAAAGAAGTGGAAGCGAATGATCTGACGGATCGTATCTCTGTTCGAAAAGGGGACGGGCTGTCTGTCCTGTCGCCAGACGAAGTAGAGCAAGTAGTTATTGCGGGCATGGGAGGCACATTGATCACCAACATCTTAGAAACCGGCAAAAGGAAATTATCTCGGGTTTCACGTGTGGTCGTTCAGCCAAATGTCGATGCAAAATCACTTCGAAGATGGCTGGCTGATAATAGATATAAGATAATGGCAGAAGAAATTTTAGAAGAAGCTGGCCATATTTATGAAGTAATTGTTGCTGATAAACAAGCAGCCGGGGAGCAGGCTAAATATACCCCTAAGGAAATATACTTTGGTCCCTATTTATTGAAAGAGAAAAACGATTCTTTTAAAAGAAAATGGAGAGAGGAAAAAGCAAAAAAAGAGTATGTAAGAGAAGAAATGAACAAAGCGGTAACACCAGATACTAAAAAGATAGCTGTGTTAGAGCAAGAAATACAGTGGATTGAGGAGGTTATGCAGAATGAGTGAAACAGTAACAGTTAAACAAGTAGTTGAGGTTTTCGAACAAATGTCACCTAAACATCTCGCCTATGATTGGGATAAGGTCGGGTTGCAAATTGGAACAATGAATAAGCCTGTCAGTAATGTAATGGTTACTTTAGATGTCTTAGAAAATGTGGTAGATGAAGCGGTGGAACAGCAGATAGATTTGATTATTTCTCATCACCCTGTCATTTTTAAGCCATTAGGACAAATCAACCCGGATACGCCAAAGGGAAGAGTCATACAAAAGTTGATAAAGCATGACATTGCTGTATATGCCGCTCATACCAACTTGGATATAGCGGATGGAGGAGTGAATGATGCTTTAGCGGAAGCATTAGAGGTTACCAAAACTACACCCCTGTTGGAAACCGGCAAGGATAAATTGGTGAAAGTAATTGTGTTTGTACCTGAGGATCATGCAGATGGAGTAAGAAGGGCGATGCATGAAGCCGGGGCAGGTCATGTTGGGGACTATAGCAATTGTTCTTTCAGCATGCCAGGCCAAGGCCGGTTTATGCCAACAGATGCGGCTGATCCTTATATAGGAAAATCTGGGGAATTAGAGATCGTAGAAGAACAACGAGTAGAATTTTTACTGCCACAGTCGAATTTAAAAGGCGTGCTGAAAGCGATGGAAGATGAACATCCTTACGAAGAAGTGGCTTATGATGTCTATACGCTTGAAAATGAGGGAGAATCCTATGGGATCGGTCGAATAGGCGTACTGAATGAAAAAATGACGTTAAGCAAATTTGCAGAGCATGTAAAAGAAAGCTTAAATGTACCTGGATTGCGTGTGATTGGTAACATGCAGGATGAAGTTGAAAAAGTAGCCATCCTTGGCGGAAGCGGCGAAAAATACATTTATGATGCCAAAAGGCAAGGTGCCGATGTTTACGTTACAGGAGATATGACTTTCCACCCCGCTCAAGAAGCAGCGGATATCGGCTTGAATGTGGTAGACCCTGGTCACCATGTGGAAAAAGTGATGAAAGGTGCTGTTAAAAATTATTTAGATGAAAAGTTCAGCCAAAGTAAAAATCAGTTAACTGTTTATGTTTCTGAAGCGAACACCGAACCATTTCAATTCATATAAAAAAGGCTGCCATCCGGCAGCCTTTTTTAGGCCTTCTTCTTCGTTTTTACTTTTGGAAGAATTTTCTTTTGCTCGACTTTTGATTCTCTAATCCAAGTGTCTTCGTTTTCCGTATCGTATTGTTCAATGAACTTGATAACTTCCTTGGTTATTGGAGTAGGTGTAGAAGCGCCTGCTGTCACTGCCACTTTTTCGACACCTTGCAGCCATTCTAATTGGATTTCCGTTACATCAGCAATCCGATAAGCCTCCGTTCCGGCAATTTCTTTAGAAACTTGAGCCAATCGATTGGAGTTGTTACTTCGCGGATCCCCTACAACCAAGGTCAGGTCTGCATCTTTTGCTTGTTCTGCTACAGCTTCTTGACGAACCTGGGTTGCCATGCATATCTCCTGATGAAGTTCTACGTGGGGATATTTTTCTTTGATCTTTTCCATGACATCATAAACGTCCCACTGACTCATCGTAGTCTGGTTCGTCACCAGCAACTTATCATGGTCAACACTCAACTGTTCGACATCCTCTTCCGTTTGGACGAGATGCACTTTACCTGGAGCTACCCCAACGGCGCCTTCTGGCTCAGGATGTCCTTTCTTACCGATATAAATGACTTCATAATCGTCGCTTACACGGTCACGAATCAAATTGTGTGTATTGGTTACATCAGGGCAGGTCGCATCAAGAACTGTAAGCCCTTTGTCCTTTGCACGCTCTTTGACCTCCGGTGAAACACCATGAGCTGTGAAAATAACAGTGCCCTCATTGATTCCTTCTAATATATCTAAACGATTTTTTCCATCCAGTGTAACGATTCCCTGGTCTTTAAAAGCTTCCGTTACGTGTGAATTATGCACAATCATACCCAATATATAGATAGGACGGGGTAAATTGGGGTCTTTGGATGCATTTTGTGCGATTACCATGGCATCTACTACCCCATAGCAATAACCACGCGGTGCGATTTTAATTACTTCCATGCTGGTTTGTTCCCCCTCTGCTAAAAATAAATCTTAATTCTTCCAGACATCAATTCCATTATAAAGGGAAAAGTGGAAGATGACAAAGAAGAGCTGTTTAGAAACGTGCAATTGTGCGCAGTGTCTACTATAATGAGGAAGGAAGTTTTTTTCAATGACTAAGTTCAGCTTACATCTATCATGAACTTGTCTCTAAAAAAGGAGTAATAAAATGAAAAATCATGAGTTCAATCAATTTGCTATCCATCCGGTAGTCAGTGAAATTATTACTAAATATGGGTTTACCACACCGACTCCGATTCAACAGAAAGTCATACCTGCAGCTTTGCGCGGGGAGAGCATCATCGGGCAGTCCCATACTGGATCGGGAAAAACCCATTCCTATTTGCTGCCTCTATTGAACCAATTAGATGAAACGAAAAATCATGTGCAATTTGTTGTCACAGCTCCTACAAGAGAGCTGGCTATCCAGATTTATGATGAAGTCCGTAAAAGTATCCACTACGCCGAGAAGGATCATCGTTGGAGAGCCAAGCTTCTGATTGGCGGGACAGATAAACAGAAAACAGTGGAAAAACTAAAGGAACCCCCGCATATTATCGTTGGTACGCCGGGTCGTATATTGGATTTAGTAAAAGAGGAAGCTTTGAATTTGCATCAGGCGAATGCTTTTGTACTTGATGAAGCAGATTTGATGCTGGACTTAGGGTTTATAGACGATGTCGATCAAATTCTGATTCGAATGAGTCCGGAGGTACAGCTGCTTGTATTCTCAGCTACTATCCCGGAACGCTTGCAGCCGTTTTTGAAAAAATATCTCTCCAACCCAACTTATATCCATATTAAAGATGAAACGCCTTCTCCGGCTAATATGGAGCATCGGCTGATTCCATTGCGTCACCGCTCTGCTTCAGATATGATCATCAGCATTTCTGAAGTGATCCAGCCATATTTGGCGATTATTTTTACAAATGGAAAAGAACATGCCGACCGCCTCGTACGTGAATTACAGGAAAAAGGTTTAGAGGTCGGTGTCTTACACGGGGGACTGTCTCCGCGTGAAAGAAAAAGAATGTTAAAGGAATTGCAAAATTTGCGCTATCAGTATATCGTGGCAACTGACCTGGCTTCTCGAGGCATTGATATCCAGGGAGTGAGTCATGTCATCAATGCGCAGATGCCTAAGGAAGAAGAGTTCTATATCCATCGTGTGGGAAGGACAGCTCGTGCCGGACTTGAAGGTACGGCGATCAATCTGTTCACAGATGAGAATCTTCCTTTAGTGCAACGGTTAGAGAAAAAGGGGATTTCCTTCAGTTCCTACGACATTCGTAATGGAGAATGGAAAGAAGTAAAAGCGCACAATGAGCGACAAAAACGTGAAAAAACACAGGAATCAACGGTAGAAAAGCAGGCATGGAATATGGTGAAGAAACCGAAAAAAGTGAAGCCTGGCTATAAAAAGAAAATGAAAAGACAAGCAGAAAAAAATATGAAAAAGTTAAAGAGAAATAATTTTAAAAAGAAATAATATAAATTGCAGAGGTGTCGTTGTTAATGGTTAAAATAGGTTCACACGTTTCCATGAAGGGGAAAAAAATGCTATTAGGCGCCAGTGAAGAGGCTGCTTCTTATGGCTCAAATACATTTATGATTTATACTGGTGCTCCTCAAAACACACGGAGAAGACCAATAGAGGAGCTGAACATCGAGGCAGGAATGGAGCATATGCAAGCGAATGAAATATCAGATATCGTGGTCCATGCTCCATACATTATCAATGTTGGCAATACGACGAAACCGGAAACATTTCAATTAGGCGTTGATTTTCTTAGAAATGAAATTCTGCGGACAGAAGCTATCGGTGCTGATCAGATTGTTCTTCATCCTGGTTCTCATGTAGGGGCAGGAGCAGAGCAAGGGATAGATAAAATCATTTCTGGTTTAAATGAAGTTCTGCATAAAGATCAAAAGGCTCAAATCGCTTTAGAGACGATGGCTGGTAAAGGATCGGAATGTGGAAGAACTTTTGATGAGTTAGCTAAGATCATTGATGGAGTCGATCTCAACGATAAATTATCTATTTGTCTGGATACTTGTCACATTCATGATGCAGGTTACGATGTCATAAATGATTTTGATGGGGTACTGGAAGAGTTTGATAAAATCATCGGTCTCGACCGCCTAAAAGTCATCCATGTCAATGATAGTAAAAACGAGCGCGGAGCCGCGAAAGACCGTCATGAAAATATCGGCTTTGGTCACATCGGTTTCGATGCACTAAGTTACGTTGTCCATCATCCGCAGTTACAAGAACTGCCGAAAATACTGGAGACTCCATACGTAGGCGAAGATAAGAAAAATAAAAAGCCTCCGTATAAATTTGAAATTGAAATGTTAAAAGCTAAGAAATTCGATGAAGAGTTAAAAGAAAAGATCGTGCAGCAATAAAAACCACGCTCTCCTTTAAAAAAGGAGAGCGTGATTTTTTTACTTAAGTAAATGACTGACTCCATATTCTTTGGCGATTTGATTTAATATACGATTTACTTTATTAGCTGTATCACGACTGGTGATGGCTGCTAATTTTTTCAGCATCATTAAACGCTCATTACTATCTAAAGGGTTCAGTTTATTACTTTTCAATTCCTTGATGATATCCTCTGCTTCCTGATGACTAATATCTATTTGGTACATATTGCTATATTTAATAATGTCTTTTACGGTTAGCTGCTTCAATTTTTGGGTAACTATATGTTGTGCCATCTCTTTTTTCATACGGCGGACCGCCTCCTTGAGGGTTATACTCTTTACACCGTATTCCTACATAATGGAAACGTGAATGGTAAGTTCAGGAATGTAGTGTATTTGAATTGCTTTCTCATAACTAGTCCGTTAGTATCGTTTGGTGAGTCCAAATATCTATTGTTCTTATCGAATCAGCCAGTGACTCATCGTAAGGAGTGAAATCATGCTATCAATAAAAAAGGTCTTTAAATTCGGAGCGACCGTGTTGCTTGTCGGTTTATTCTTTTTTGTTCTCCATATAATCAAAGCAGATACTAAAACAACTGCAGAAGAAAATGACAGGAAAACGGAAGAAGAGAGAATTGTTGCAGATAGTGCCAAGTCTGCTCCGCCAAAAAAGTCACAGAAATTAGAAGAAGGTCATTATAAATGGCAGGAGCTGGAGATAAACGCGGATAGGTTAGTGAAAGAAAGTGAAGGAAGATTTAAGAAGTCATGGGCTATGTTCCTCGTTCGAGAATCAGAGCGTTACGAAATCGATCCATTTTTAGTATATGAACTTTTGAACGTGGAGACAGGAGGAACTTTTAATCCTGAATTGGTCGGTCCATCAACAAAATATGGACGAGCTTATGGCATGGCTCAATTCATGAAAAATACGGCACCATGGATTGCGGAAATGGGCGGACTGCCTTATGAAGATGAATTACTGTTCGACCCATATTATTCCATGCAATTATCCCTTATCTACCTGGATTATCTTCACGAAAAATATGGAAATTGGAATGAAGCCTTGACCGCTTACCATCGAGGCGTAGGTGGGTTAGAAAATTACAAAAAAGAGAATGGCCACGCCAGAAGCTGGTATGCTGTTGAAATTCAAGAAAATGCAGAAACTCACCCTACTTTCGCATCTGCAAATTAACAGCTAAGTCCGGGAACCTTCGTAGGTTTTCCCGGTCTTTTTTATTTTAAAAAAAGTATTTAAAATTGATAAACAGGCGATGATACGCCAAGCTTTTTTATAAGTAATGAGCTTATAAGGGCTTTTGTAATATTTACCGTGTAAGTTCAAGTGCTGCCTGCAAACAATATAAAGGAATCTCCATAAAGAAAGTGAGGGTGTCAGCATGGATGATTCCAATAAGCGCTCAACCTATGATGAGGTGGAAAAAGCACCTCATTATGGAGATGACCACAGGCAGGAAGAAAAACAAGGACTTGTTTATCATGACGAGCCTTATCGGGAAGAGGAATATGAGGAAGAATTCGCCCAGGAAATGGCGATGAACCCGAATGAAGTTATGAAATCTGAAGAACAAGAGACAGAAATGCAAACAGAAGTGAAATCCGGTATGGGCTGGTTAGCATTAATCCTTGCTGGATTGTCTCTATTTTTTGCTCCCATCCTTTTAGGAGGAGCAGGGATTGTACTTGGTTTCATCTCCAGAAAACGAGGGGCAGAAACCTTGGGAAATACAGCTATCTTCATTGGTGTGGCGTCCATCCTCTTGTCCCTGTTCTTCAGCCCGTTTTAGTATAATAAAAAAAGTGAGCCCGTTTGGGCTCACTTTTTTTATGCTTCCTGTTTTTGCTTTTTGTAATGTTCTTCCGCTAGTTTATCGACTTCTTTTTTCAATTCTTCAACCATAATATCCTCTGGTACTTTTCGGATGATTTCGCCATGACGGAACAATAATCCTTCTCCTCGCGCACCGGCAATACCAATATCCGCTTCACGTGCTTCACCAGGTCCATTGACTGCGCAGCCTAATACAGCTACTTTTATAGGGGCTTTAATGGTTTGAATATATTCTTCAACTTCATTTGCAATGGAAATCAAATCAATTTCAATCCGTCCGCAAGTAGGACAGGAAATAAGAGTAGCTGCATTAGCAGCAAGGCCAAATGATTTGAGCAGTTCACGACCGACCTTCACTTCTTCTACAGGGTCCGCACTAAGAGAAATTCGTAGTGTACTGCCAATACCTTTGCTTAAAATAGCTCCTAAACCTGCAGCACTTTTGACAGTGCCGGCAAATTGCGTGCCGGATTCTGTGATTCCTAAGTGGAGTGGATATTTGATCGCTTCCGCAGCTTTCGTGTATGCTTCGATTGCCAACTGAACATCGGATGCTTTTAGAGAAACGATGATGTCATGAAAATCAAGGTCTTCAAGAATCTTGATATGATGTAAGGCACTTTCCACCATTCCATCAGCGGTTGGATAGCCATATTTCTTCAAAATATGCTTCTCTAAGGAACCAGCATTGACCCCAATTCGAATAGGGATTCCTTTTCTCTTAGCAGCATTTACTACGGCTTCCACCTTTTCCCTGCGACCGATATTACCAGGGTTGATTCGGATTTTATCTGCTCCACCCTCAATGGCTTTTAAGGCCATTTTATAATCAAAGTGAATGTCGACAACAAGAGGGATGTTAATGCGTTTTTTAATTTCCGGGATGGCGTCAGCAGCTCGATCATCCGGACATGCAACCCTTACAACTTGACAGCCGGCTTCTTCCAGGCGATGTATTTCATTTACGGTAGCCTCTACATCATGCGTTTTGGTGGTGGTCATGGATTGTACTACTACCTGGTCTGATCCACCAATTATCAAATCGCCGACTCTGACTGGCCGGGTATCTTTTCTATGCGTAATTGCCATAAGTGAAACGCTCCTTTGTTTGTTCACATTGAAGAGTAATCCTCTATCCTTCAAGAAAGTTTACCTTTATCAATGGAATTAAGTCAAAGACTTTCGTAGTAATCTACCGGCGACAAGCCGGATTACTATAACACCATCCTTTATTATAAGGCCTAAAGTTTAAAATGAGAAGTAAGATTACTTAGATTATCTTTCTGCCTGTTCATTTTCGTATAAGGGAAAGTAATAAACTTTATCGATAGAGAGAGAAGAAGGCTCAGTCCCCGGATTCAATTGTTGAAAGTCATGAAGCATATCTTCTATAGAATGGTGATAGTCCCCGTTGTGGAGCTGTTCCATAATAGAAAGGACCGTATCGCCAGTTTTCACCTTCACTGGCACTTGCTGTTCGTAACGGAGCGGTGGATCGAGAATTTCAGCTTGTGAAGGCGGAGGGGGCTCAATACTTGCAGGCTTTTTTTCGGTTTCAGGTCGCACTATTGTTGTGCCAACAGTCAAGTCTTTGTATAAACTAACTAAAAGCAGTAAGATAAAGATAAATAAACCGAACTTTTTCATACAACAGGCCACCCCCAAAGAAGATATATATGTACTATTCGCCTTTGAATAAAAAGTTTCCTTGTTTGAAACAAAATTAAAGTTGGTTCGTATATATCTATATAGTATGGAGAGGGCGTGATGAAGTGGGAATTTTACAATATGATTGGGTCAGCTTTGTTATTACATTCTTAGGGACCTTATTTTTGATTGGGGAGTTGCTTGTCAATGCACGTGGAATCTTTGGAATTGTAGGTTTAGGGTTCATCACCGTTTATTTTTATTCCTTTCTTTCCCCAAGCATGTTTATTATTATGATGTTCATTTACCTGATTGGTCTTATTTTGATTATTATAGATGGCAAACTTATTAATGATGGGACCTTGGCTACCATCGGTGGGGTTTGTATGATCATTGCTGTCGGTTTCAGCTCTCCTAACTGGGTGGCCGGACTGTACGGAATAATAGGGGTAATATTGGGTTCTGCAAGCTCCTTGTTTTTCTTAAAAGCATTTAAGCGTAGAGATATGTGGTCCAAAATAACCTTAATTGACCAGTTATCAACAGAAGCAGGCTATAATACAATGAATGAAACGTATCGCAACCTGCTGAATGAGGAAGGGATTGCACAGACGGATATGCGTCCGGTTGGCACCATAAATATAGACGGGAAAAATTATAGTGCCGTTTCTAATGGACAGTGGATAGAACGTGGAGCTTCTATTATTGTGGAAGCCGTCGATGGTACGAAAATTTTAGTAGCAAAGAAAATAAATGAAGAGAAAACATAATGACCCGCCTTTTCCATAGGCGGGTCATTTCATGTTCGGCAGATAACGCATACTTACAAAAAGAAGAACAATGCTGGCAAGGAAATATAACCATGCGATTTGGGATGCGGACCATATAAAAGATTCGATCATGACTAATAGAAGGGTCGGTGCTGTAATTGCAAGGGTGCTCATATTCCACAGCTGCTTGAAATCTGTCCGTTTATTTACAACTGTTTTGTAAATCAGTCCGATACCTGCCAATATACTTGCAGTACAGAATAATAAGAAAGAAATCAGTAAATAGATAAAAGGCAGGAAGATGATAGTAAAAACCCCGCCGGAGATTCCTTTCATGATACTTCCTGACTCACCCCCAAAGAGTGTTGTCAATAACATACTGATGAGTACAGGAAAAAGTACGATTAAACTGAGAAAAAACAGATAGCCAATTGCCTTTCCTATTGGTTGGAATCGAAAAGCACTGACCAGTTTGAAATGATAACAGCTTTTTATAAGTAGTTGGGTTTTACTCATGAACCATTCTCCTTTATACCTTCTAATAGTAAATCAGCTATTCAAAGAGGACAAGAAAATTATAAGTTCCCGTTTGTAAATTTAATGTTAAATTTCGTGTATTCCCTTTACAAATGTTTCGCAGGTCATTAATAATGGTAGAGGTGTTTTAAAGAGAAACAAAACTTTGGATGAAAAGAAGGGGTGGACAACCGTTGGAAATCGATGTTCAACAAATGATATTTGAATTTATCGGCGGTCTGGGAATATTCTTGTTTGGTCTGAAATACATGGGAGACGGTCTGCAAAAATCCGCAGGTGATCGATTGAGAGATTTACTCGATCGCTTTACCTCCAATCCATTTATGGGGGTTCTTGCAGGTATTGTAGTAACCATTCTTATTCAGACAAGTACAGGTACAACTGTACTTACTATAGGACTGGTTAATGCTGGTTTCATGACATTCAGGCAGGCGATTGGTGTTATTATGGGTGCCAATATCGGTACAACTGCAACTGCTTTTATTATTGGATTGGAAATTAAAGCATATGCTCTACCGATTGTGGCATTAGGAGCCATTTTATTATTCTTTTTCAAAAATAAACGTATCTCCTATATTGGACAATCAGTATTTGGGTTTGGTGCGTTATTCTTAGGTCTTGACATTATGGAAGGTGGAATGAAGCCACTTCGTTCCATGGAAGTATTCCAGGAGTTAACTGTAAGCATGAGTGAAAATGCAATTCTTGGTGTTGTTATTGGTACTGTCTTTACGGTGATTGTCCAAAGCTCAAGTGCAACGATTGGTGTATTACAGGGTTTATTTGCTCAAGGGGCAATGGACTTAAATGCAGCTTTACCAGTATTGTTCGGGGATAATATTGGTACAACCATCACTGCTGTACTTGCTTCTATCGGTGCTAGTATCGCAGCGAAACGTGCAGCAATGATCCACGTTATTTTCAATGTTGTAGGTACGACCATATTCTTAATAATTCTACCGTTATTTGAGATGTATGTTCGTTATTTAAGGGATGTTTTATCTTTAAATCCAGAGATGACGATTGCGTTTGCCCATGGTTCATTTAACATTACGAATACAATTCTGCAGTTCCCGTTGATTGCTGTTCTAGCATGGATAGTTGTTAAATTGATTCCTGGTGATGACACTGTGATGGATTTCAAACCACAGCATCTTGATCCAATCTTTATAGATCAGTCACCTTCTTTAGCACTTGACCAAGCGAAAGAAGAGGTCTTGAAAATGGGTGAATTATCATATAAAGGGCTGGAAGAGACAAGCAATTACTTGAATAATCAGAAGCCAAAACATGCAGAGGTAGCACTTCAGCTTGAAGATGCGCTGAATAATCTGGATAGAAAGATAACAGATTATCTTGTGCAGTTATCTGTTGCACCATTAACTGATGAAGATAGCCGGAAGCATTCCGCCCTTCTAGATTCAGTCAGAGATTATGAACGAATCGGGGACCATTTTGAAAACATTGTTGAATTAATTGATTATAAAATTTCGAATAAAGTTGATTTGACGGGTCAGGCACAAGAAGATCTTAATGAAATGTTCAACTTGACGGCTATAACTGTTAAACAGGCAACCAAAGCCTTAGAAACTATGGATCGTGAAGAAGCTTTAGCAGTTGTGCAAAAAGAGGATCAAATTGACCAGATGGAAAGAAACTACCGTAAGAAGCACATCCTGCGTTTGAATGAAGGTTTATGTACTGGACAAGCAGGTATTGTGTTTGTTGATATTATCAGTAACCTGGAGCGTATTGGAGATCACGCAGTAAATATCGCCGAGGAAGTTTTGGGTGAAGAGGACCAATAAGACAAGCAGCGCGCCTTCGGGCGCGCTTTTATCTTTAAAAAAGCCCTTGAAAGCATGAGAGGAACGTGCTATATTATTTCTGTTGCTTTTAAATCCAGCATATTTTCTTGGTTGACACCCATAAGAATACATGATATATTATATTTCGTCGCTTCCACAAAGCAAGCCACTTTCATAATCCTATTGGAAGCAATACATACTTTATTCCACCGTAGCGAAGCCGTGAACTTGTTTCTTCTCTGGAGGCTTTGCGAGGAGTTCAACACAACTTATTAGGTAACGAGTATTAAGATAAGGGTTGAACAACGAGCATAAAAACTTGGTTATTATCCAATGAAATACTATTGACATTATTCCACCGTAGCTCAGTGGTAGAGCAATCGGCTGTTAACCGATTGGTCGTAGGTTCGAATCCTACCGGTGGAGCCTTCAATGTCGGCGTAGCTCAGCTGGCGAGAGCGTACGGTTCATACCCGTAAGGTCGGGGGTTCGATCCCCTCCGCCGACACCATACATATTAAAACTATATACATTCACATGGCGGTCGTGGCGAAGTGGTTAACGCACCGGATTGTGGTTCCGGCATACGTGGGTTCGATCCCCACCGGTCGCCCCATGTGGACCCTTAGCTCAGCTGGTTAGAGCTATCGGCTCATAACCGATCGGTCGCAGGTTCGAATCCTGCAGGGTCCACCATTTTTTTGCGGAGGAGTACCCAAGTCTGGCTGAAGGGAGCGGTCTTGAAAACCGCCAGGGGCTTCACGGCCCGCGGGGGTTCGAATCCCTCCTCCTCCGCCATTTTTTAATAAGTGGAAAAAAACCGTCAGTGCACTGATTATCAATTAACTGAATAATAACCATTATGGCTTGGTAGCTCAGTCGGTAGAGCAACGGACTGAAAATCCGTGTGTCGGCGGTTCGATTCCGTCCCAAGCCACTTTCTGGAATTGACTACAAATGCTGCTGTAAACGCAGCATTTTTTTATACCTTTCGAAGGGAGATATGTTTGAATAGGCTTCGTTTAGGTAACATTATATATGCAGCGTGTATATAAAAGATAAATAAGAATATGCATAATATTTGCAACACTTCAGATGCTTTGGTACATTTGCAATAGAGGCTTAAAAGTAGTAATACTGCTTACAAGCACTTATGTACATATTCTAAAAAGGAGGAATTTCATTATGGCTAAATTTGAACTACCTGAACTACCTTACGCTTATGACGCACTAGAACCACACATCGACAAGGAAACAATGAACATCCACCACACGAAACACCATAACACCTATGTTACGAAGTTGAACAATGCATTGGAAGGTCACCAGGATTTAGAAAGTAAATCCTTGGAAGATCTCATTGGCAACCTGGATGCTGTACCTGAAGACATTCGTACTGCTGTTCGTAACAATGGCGGTGGACATTCAAACCACACTTTATTCTGGCAAATCATGTCTCCAAACGGTGGTGGAGAGCCATCAGGAGATCTAGCTAACGCTATTAACGAAAAGTTTGGAAGCTTCGAATCCTTTAAAGAAGAATTCGAAAAAACAGCAACAGGTCGTTTTGGTTCTGGTTGGGCATGGTTAGTCGTTAATAACGGCAACCTTGAACTCACTGATACGTTGAACCAGGATTCCCCGATTATGGAAGGTAAAACTCCTGTATTAGGATTGGACGTATGGGAGCATGCGTACTATCTTAAGTATCAAAACAAGCGTCCTGATTATGCAAAAGCATTCTGGAACGTAGTTAATTGGGAAGAGGTTTCTAAACGCTACGAAGAAGCAAAATAATGATAAAACTAAGCGCGGGCCAAGGGTCCGCGCTTTTTTCATGTGCATATCTCCACTCTGTTTGCAGACACTAAGGACTGACAGTAAAGGAGATTGGAGATATGAAAAAATTATTACATTCCCTCTTAGGGCCGACAGAAGTGAATAAAGACTTACTGCTATTGCTGTTGATAGGCGGACTTTACTCGTTAGGAATATTTTTGTCGAATACTTTTGTAAACGTTTATCTTTGGAAACAATCCAGTGAATATACTGCTATCGCAATGTATAACTTAAGCATCTATATACTGCAGCCGGTGACTTTCATCATTGCTGGAAAATTTGCGAAAAAGGTAGACCGTGTAGTTGTTTTACGTGCAGGGGTTATTTTTTTATCCTTGTTCTTTTTGACGGTCTTGATCGTAGGCGAAAAAGCTGCCAGCTTTAATATATTGCTTGGCGGTTTATTGGGCATTGGTTATGGATTTTACTGGCTTGCTTTTAATGTACTTACCTTTGAAATTACGGAACCGGATACCCGCGATTTTTTTAATGGTTTCCTTGGTTTGCTTCAGTCATTTGGCGGTATGGTTGGCCCCATATTAGCCGGGCTGATTATTGCCAATATGGCTGCATTTACGGGGTACACGGTGATCTTCACCATTTCATTTGTTTTGTTTATTTGTGCAGTTGTTACCAGTTTCTTTCTGCAACGTCGAAAAGCCAAAGGTAACTTTTCTTTTCAACGAATTTTCCAGGAGAGAAAAAGTAATAAAAATTGGGGAAAGATATTACACGCTCATGTATTCCAAGGGCTGAGGGAAGGGACTTTTTTATTTGTCATTTCCATTTGGGTTTATATCGCTACCCAAAGTGAGCTTTCTTTAGGAATGTTTAACCTTGTATATTCCGGAAGTGCATTTGTCCTTTATTTTCTGGCAACCAAGTGGATAAAACCGCGAATGAGGAAATGGGCAATATTCGCAGGAGGGGTTTCCTTATACCTTGCCCTTTCAATATTATTGATTAATGTCAATTTCACTACATTGTTGATTTACGCGGCTGTGATCGGAATTTCCTATCCGATTCTATATGTGCCTTATATTTCGCTGACTTATGATGTGATCGGAAAATCTTGGAAAGCAGCGGAGATGCGGATTGAATATATTGTGGTGCGTGAATTGTTCTTAAATGCCGGAAGGGTAGCTTCGATTCTTATATTTCTACTTGGGATAACTTTGTTTTCTCCCGAACGAGCGATTCCTTTCATCTTGCTTCTGGTAGGGTCTGGACATTTCTGGATCTACTTTTTCGTAAAAGGGATTGATCTTAGAAAAGAAGAAGAGTCAGAAAGTGCGTATGTTACTGATACAACTATGACAACAAGTAAAAACCCATAATTATCCCTATTGGCAACTATTTTAATATGGTGGAAAATGTTATAATAGTTGGGTGAATTTTGATAGGTAAGGGGGAGGACGATGGGGAAAAACAAAAAGAAAAAATCGCATCTTCCTTTAAGAATGAATATTTTATTCTTTGTGATTTTTTTACTATTCGCTTCGTTGATACTTCAGTTGGGCGTGGTTCAAATTTTATATGGAGAAGATGCTCAGGAAGAAATCAACCGAACAGAAAATACAACGATTCATACACCGGTGCCGAGAGGGAAAATGTTTGACCGTTATGGTCGTGTGATTGTTGATAATGAACCACTTTACTCGATTACTTATACCCCTCCTAAAGGGGTACAACCGATGGACCGACTTGCGCTTGCAGAAGATTTGGCAGAGTTTATCAGTATGGGGGATGAGGAAGAATTAAAAAAAATTGTCCGTGAACGTGACTTGAAAGAATATTTTTACCTGCTGAATGAAGAAGAAGTCAGAGAGCGGGTCTCACAAGAAGAAACAGAAGATTTATCTGGGGGAGAAGAATACCAGCTTATGCTGGATCGGATCACAGAAGAAGAAATAGATTCTATCCCATTCGAAAAATACCAGTTGATCGCAATAAAGAAAGAACTCGATCAAGCTTCTGCTTTGGCTCCTCATATAATTAAAAATGAAGATATAACCATTGAAGAATATGCATCAGTGGCGGAGCACCTGAATCAGCTTCCTGGAATAAACGTAACATCAGACTGGAACAGGAAGTATCCGTATGAAGGCACCTTCCGTAATTATATTGGAAGTATCACTAATGCTGAACAGGGGATTCCGAGAGCGAACCAGGATTATTATTTATCCCTTGATTATAGTCGTAATGACCGTGTTGGAAAAAGCGGCCTGGAAGAAAAGTATGAAAGTATATTAAGAGGATCAAAAGAAAAAATTCGTTATGAAACCGATAAGAGAAATAACATTGTAAATACCGAGGTGGTCAGAGAGGGGTCACGTGGTGATGATCTTGTTCTATCGATTGATATAGAACTCCAGCAGCAGGTGGATGAGATCGTAAAGAAGCGGTTGAAAGAAGAGATCGCCCGTCAACCTTATAAAAATCGGTTTCTCGAAGATGCTATGGTTGTTATGATGGATCCTAATACAGGTGAGGTTCTGGCGGTATCTGGAATGTACTACAACCGGGACAGGGAATCCGGTGAACCTGAAGTGGTCGATCATTCCTATAAAGCTATCCAGGCCCAGCATTTACCAGGGTCCACTGTGAAAGGCGCAACCGTTTTGATGGCACTGCAGGAAGGTGTCATGAAACCTGGGGAAACAATCTATGACAGGACACTGCGGATTAAAGGAACAAAAGATAAAAGTTCTTATAGGAATCTAGGGCCGGTAAGTGATGTTACTGCATTACAAAAATCTTCAAACGTCTATATGTTTTTGGCTGGGATTCGTATTGGTGGAGATACTTATATACCAAATGAACCGCTTGGGTTCAAGTCAGGGACATATGAAAAGTTTCTTTATTACTTCAACCAGTTCGGACTTGGTGTATCGACGGGGATTGACATGCCTTCAGAAGCTGTAGGAGTAGTAGGGCAAAACCCGGGGCCTGGTACTCAAATTGACTTGTTGATTGGTCAATATAACTCTTATACCACCATGCAGCTTGCACAATATGTCTCCACTATAGCGAATGATGGTTACCGGGTACGTCCACACCTGGTGAAAGAGATTCGTGAGCCATCAAATGACACGGAGCAACTGGGTCCGGTCAGAGAAAATATTAATACGACTGTATTGAATCGCATCGAAATGGACCAGGAATACATTGATCGTGTGAAGTTAGGTTTTCAATATGTCTTTCAAAAACAAGGTGGAACAGCATATGGGTCATATAACGATGTAGATTATAGTCCTGCCGGTAAAACAGGTACAGCAGAAAACATCGTAGTAGAAGAGGGTATTAATGGAGAAAAAGAACTTATCGATACTGAAAACTTGACGATGGTCGGTTATGCTCCTCATGACAATCCGGAAGTTGCTTTTTCAGTAGTAGTGCCCAATGTCGGCAAAGGTGTCAGTTCATCTATAAACAAAGACATTACAAAAGACATCCTCGATGCTTATTTCGAACTGAAAAAAGAACGCAGCGAGAAAGGGATAGAAGATGTTAATGAGAATCTCAATGAAGAAGAAGCTGAGGTGTCTGACAATTACGAAGAGTAATACCTAAATGGTATTGCTCTTTTTTTTGCGGCAAAATTTTATGATTTACACAATCTTTACAACAGCTTCATTCCAGTTTAAAAGTCTCGCTTTATTATTGAACATGTAGTTGGCCAAGCCAACCAAAAATAACAACCGATGTAGGGGGAAAAGAAATGAAGACTTTCAAGGTATTTGGATTACTATTTACACTAGTACTAATGATTGGGGTTCTCGCAGCCTGTGGAGGTTCTGGCGAAAATAACGAGCAAGCAGGAGGAGATTCCGGTGAATCATCCGGTTCTATCATTGTAGGCGGTTCAAGCGCTATGCAGCCTTTGATAGGAGCTGCTGCAGAACAATTCATGTCTGAAAACCCTGAGGTACAAATTGAAGTTCAGGGTGGAGGAAGCGGTACAGGCTTGAGTGAAGTAGCTTCCGGAAACTTTGACATCGGTAATGCTGACTATTTTGCTGAATCAAAAGATGATATTCCAGCTGATGAACTGGTCGATCATAAAGTTGCGGTAGTTGGAATGACTGCTGCCGTTCATCCGGAAGCAGGAGTAGATAACCTGTCAAAAGAAGACTTAAAAAAGGTTTTCACCGGGGAAGTTAAAAACTGGTCAGAAGTTGGCGGAAATGATCAAGAAATCACCCTTGTAAATCGTCCAGATGGTTCTGGCACCCGGGCTACGTTCAATGAGTTCGGTCTTGATGGAAAAACACCTGCAGAAGGAATTACAGAAGACTCTTCTAACCGAGTGAAACAAATAGTTGCAGATACACCAGGAGCTATCGGCTACTTGGCGTTCTCCTACTTTGATGATGAAGGAACAGTAACGCCGTTATCCATTGATGGTGTGGAGCCTAGTGACGAAAATGTGCAAACTGGAGAATTCCCTATTTGGGCTTACCAGCACAGCTATACCAAAGGTGAACCAGAAGGACTTACCAAAGAGTTCCTCGATTATATGATGAGTGAGGATATTCAAAATAATCTTGTGCCTGCACAAGGGTATATTCCAGCTACAGAAATGAAAGTGGAACGCGACGCTGAAGGAAACGAGACAGACAAATAAATAAAAGTATTTATTTTATAAGGGGATCCTAAGGGTTGATTAAGGGCATGGATTGCGAAAGGGAAAGTACGATCTTTCCTGAAAAGCAGAATGCCCGATCAACCCCTTTCCCGTGATTTTAGGAGGTTTATGTTATGTCCAAAGCCCAGAATAATGAGGCAGTGACGCATAGATTATTGAAAAAAAACCGTTCTTCGGCAAAAAGAAATGAAAGAACGGGTAAGATAATAGTTTTTACTAGTGCAGCAATAATTATTGCAGCGACCATAGCAATAACCCTATTCCTCGGTTATAAGGGGCTAAAAACATTTTTTGTGTTTGATATAGATATTTGGAACTTCCTGACTAGTACAACTTGGGATGGAACGTCCGAGAGTGGAGCATTTTCTTTCATTTTCGGTTCCTTCGCGGTAACTTTTCTGGCGGCATTATTTGCAGCGCCGATTGGAATAGGCAGTGCTATATTTATGACGGAGATTGCAAAAAAGTGGGGGCAAAAGGTATTACAGCCTGTAATTGAAATATTGGTAGGAATTCCATCTGTAGTATATGGACTTATTGGTGTCACTGTCATTGTCCCTTTGATAAGGAATCATATCGGGGGATTAGGATTTAGTTTATTGGCAGGAATGATCGTCGTTGGCGTTATGATCCTGCCAACGATCACTAGTATATCTGCAGATGCAATCAAAGCTATTCCAATTGATATCAAGGATGCAGCTTATGGCCTTGGTGCGACAAGGTGGCAAACTATTTACAAAGTAATTATCCCGGCAGCACTTCCGTCATTGATGACTGCCATCGTATTTGGAATGGCCAGAGCTTTTGGGGAGGCATTGGCAATCCAAATGGTCATCGGTAATGTAAAAGGACTTCCTGATTCTATTACCGATCAAGCAGCGACCTTGACTTCTATTATTACACTGGACATGCCCCATACCACGTATGGAAGTGTCCATAACAGTCTGTTGTGGTCACTAGGTCTTATACTGCTGGTTATGTCCTATGTGTTCATCATTATTATCCGAGTCGTATCCTCAAGGAGGAAAATATAATGAACAGGCGTATTACCAATAAATTAGCTACTATAGTTTTTGTTTTATGTGCAGCAATCATGAGCATCACCCTTGTTTATCTACTGGGATATATATTGACGAGTGGGCTATCCTATGTGGATATGGATTTTTTGACTTCCAATTCTAGTTCTTTTCAAGAAGGAGGAGGAATAAAAAATCAGCTATGGAACTCCTTCTATATACTTGTAGTAACGATGATTTTTTCTGTTCCACTTGGTGTGCTCGGTGGTATTTATCTAGCTGAATATGCTAAACCTGGCAAACTTACTAATGTCATACGAACCAGCGTTGAGGTACTTTCTTCTTTGCCATCTATCGTGGTAGGGATGTTTGGTTTGTTGGTATTTGTACAATACGCCGGGCTGGGCTATTCGATAATTGCCGGAGCCCTCGCTCTGACGGTATTCAATTTGCCAATTATCGTTAGGGTTACAGAAGACTCATTACGAGCAATTCCTGTAAAACAAAAGAATGCCAGTCTGGCTTTAGGGATCACCCATTGGCATACGGTTAAAACAGTATTAGTACCTGCGGCATTTCCGGGCATTCTTACCGGTGTGCTTCTTTCAGCAGGTCGAGTTTTTGGTGAAGCTGCAGCTTTGTTATTTACTGCAGGTTTATCGACACGTAACCTTGACTTCGGAACTTGGGATCCGTTTGATTCTACTTCACCATTGAACCCATTCCGTTCTGCTGAGACGTTATCTGTTCATATCTGGAAGGTGAATTCCCAGGGAATCATGCCCGATCTTGATGCAATTGCAAATGGGTCGGCCGCTGTCTTGATTATATTTGTATTGATTTTCAATGTTACCGCTCGCGTAATTGGAAATATGATATTCAATAAAATCACCGGGTCAAAATAAGGATGGTGAAAAGAATGGACATGGTCGAAAATAATATGAAAACGAAGCCATTAGATAAGAGCAAAGAAATTAACTCAGTCCCCTTGCTTCAATTAGATGAATTAAGCGTATATTATGGCGAAAACCACGCTGTTAAAAATGTCTCTATGCCAATTGAAGAAAACAAGGTCACAGCTTTTATAGGGCCATCAGGCTGTGGGAAATCGACTTTACTTCGTACTATCAATCGTATGAACGACCAAATTAGCATTGCCCGTTATGAAGGCAATATTGAATATGAGGGATTAAACTTATTAGAAAAAAATATTGATGTGGTTGCCTTAAGAAAAGAGATAGGTATGGTCTTTCAAGAACCAAATCCTTTTCCTAAACCAATCAAGGAGAATATCACACATGCTTTGAAATTCATGGGAATGAAGAAAAAGGACATGGAAGAAGTTGTTGAAAATTCTCTAAAACAAGCGGCTATTTGGGACGAGGTCAAAGACAGGCTTAAAAGTTCTGCTTTATCGTTATCTGGGGGACAGCAGCAAAGGTTATGTATTGCCAGAGCTTTGGCATTGAAGCCGAGGGTATTGTTATTGGATGAACCAACCTCGGCATTGGATCCTATATCCAGTGCAAAAGTAGAGGACCTGATCATCGAATTGAAAAAGCATTACACGATCGTAATTGTAACGCACAATATGGAACAGGCAGCTAGAATTTCTGATAATACAGCCTTTATGTATAATGGGGATCTTGTAGAATTTGGAAACACATCCCAATTGTTCACTAATCCAAAAGAAAAAAGAACAGAGGACTATATTTCAGGGAAGTTCAGCTGATTCAGTCCCACATTCTACGTCCCGGAAGTTTTAATTATATAATACCCTTTTTGTAAAAGGGAATGGTGTAAAGGAATGAAATAGCATGGACAAGTATTCTTATGAAGTTGAAAATATGAATTTGTGGTATGGAGAACACCAGGCTTTATATGAAATCAATATGAAAATTCCTAAAAACAAAGTTACAGCGATAATTGGTCCTTCTGGTTGTGGAAAATCCACCTTTCTTAAGGGTTTAAATAGAATGGTAGAGATGGTACCTGGAGTCAAGGTAGCTGGAAAAATCAAGTATAATGGAGAAGACATTCTCAACCCGAACTACCATCCAGAGGAACTACGTACAAAAGTCGGGATGGTTTTCCAGCACCCCAACCCTTTTCCGAAGTCTATTTATGAAAATGTGGCTTTTGGGGCTAAAATTCAAGGTATCCGGAATAAGTCTAAATTAGAGGGTTTGGTTGAGAAAAGTCTAAAACGTGCTGCAATTTGGGATGAAGTCAAAGATCGTTTGAACACGAGCGCAACCGGATTATCGGGTGGTCAACAACAGCGTATATGTATCGCTCGGGCAATTGCAAATGAACCTGATGTCATATTAATGGATGAACCTACTTCTGCACTTGATCCGATCTCCACGCTTAGAGTGGAAGAATTAATTCAACAGTTAAAAGAGCATTATACCATTATTATCGTAACTCATAACATGCAGCAGGCTTCTAGAGTATCTGACAAAACTGCCTTCTTCTTAAATGGTGAATTGGTTGAGTTTGATGACACGGATCGTATCTTTTCTAATCCTGGTGATAAACGTACAGAAGATTATATCTCAGGCAGGTTCGGTTGATTATAATTTGGAAGGGGAATATTTAACTATGCCTACTCGTGGACATTTTTCAGAGGAATTGAAAGACTTGAAAGCTGATATCAGGACGTTAGCCGAAGATACTAAACATGCCTTGCAAAAAGCAATAACAGCTTTGCATAACAGCGATGTTAAACAAGCGCATCAAATTATTGAAGAAGATAAAAGAATCGATAAAAAAGAGGAAGAAATCAATGAAAGAGTAATGATATTGATCGCCAAACAGCAGCCGGTGGCTACTGATCTCCGTAGATTAATTATCGCCATTAAAATTACAACTGACCTGGAAAGAATGGCTGATCATGCCAAGAATATATCTAAAGCCACGATTCATTTAGGTGAAGATCACCCTATTTCCATTCACCCCTCTATAAAAGAAATGGCAGAAGTGGCATTTGATATGGTAGATATCGCCAACAAAGCATATGAACATGAGGATATATCTTTTGCCCATAAGCTTTCTGAAATGGATGATATCGTGGATAAAAAGTACGGGGAAATGATCAAAGAATTGCTGGAGTTAACTGCCAATAATCCCGACCAAATCCAATATTTAATGCAGATGGCTTTTTCAGCTCGTTACATTGAACGTTTTGCTGACCATATCACTAACATTGGGGAAGAAATATTCTTTCTTATTAAAGGGAGATCTTATGATTTGAATGAATAACAAAGAGAAGGGCTGTATCTCATTGATACAACCCTTTTTTCTGGCTTGAATCTTCATGCTCTTTCAACAGAGCGATAGGCACTTCAGTTCGAAGTTATAAGTTTAGCTATTTCCTGGTAGGTCATTTCAGAATCAAGCTTGAATTGTCCGATCTGAAGGTTGCGGCTGTAACCTGCTTCATCTAAGTATTGTTTGAAATTCACCTTACTTATAATCAAGCCTTCTCCTACCAAAAATTCTGCAATGGTTTCTGAGTTCATCCCTGGCTCGATTTCAAGAGTAGTACTGGTAACTATATTGTCTTTAGGGGCGGAGTCCACCCTTTCATCATTAGTTAGGGGTGCTTGCTTCTTCTCTTTCAGTCCAAGCTCGTATTGGTTGTACAGCATTTCCTCTAATTCTGTTTCTTCTATTAATATGTGGCCTTCTTTAGGTACATCTTCAGTTTCTTCCTGTAAAGATTTTGCCTCGGGAAATCCGACAAAGTGCATGACTAGAAAATATACTAATGAAGATGCAAGTAAGCCAAGCGAAAAACCTCTTACCGTATTTTTCATGCCTTTCGCCTCGCAGAGCTTAGCTGGTTTAGATTCTTTAGGGGAGGATGGTCTGCTAATCCGTTCTTTGTGTTGTCACTTTGCAAAGGGTTTTCTTTTAGTGGCTCGTTTTCTTTAGCCGGCAGGGAGATGAGTAACTCTTCCTCTAAAATATTCACCTTTCGTTTTAATTTATAGCTTTCCTGTAGAGATGTAATCGATATTTGTTCCACCTCGTCTTCCAGTTGCTTCAAGCGATCATTCATAAAAAACGAAGCCAAGAATAAAAATAGACCGGTAATAGTTATGGTTATGAAGGCAATTATCATGTCGTTCACTCCTATGTAAGATACAGTTACATTTATATCACATACATCCAAGTTTTTCTACATGATCATTTAATACATTAATTTAATGGGAATGCTTGAAACGCCAAAGTAGTTCTGCTATTATAAATAAGTCTGATATTATCAAGTAGAGATATGAAACGAGATAGGATATGGAGGGATAAACATGCGTGTAAATATTACACTTGCTTGCACTGAAACTGGTGATCGCAATTATATTACAACTAAAAACAAGCGTACAAATCCGGAGCGCCTGGAGCTGAAAAAGTATAGCCCACGTCTTCGTAAATATACGCTTCATCGTGAAACTAAGTAAGCAGTAGGATATTTGATCCTACTGTTTTTTTATACCTAGGTCTGTTAAATCTCACGTGATGATTTTCAGCTAAAGCTCCCTTTAATTGAAGAATGAGGAAAGAGCGAGTTCTATTCACTATCAACTAAGGGATGTAGGACGCTGACTCAGGAAATACGTGGGTCCGTTAAGCCTCTTGATAGTTGGGTGGCGGGAAACGGTGAGACTCCCGTGGGAGAAGGATCCAGACGAGACCCCGCAGGGAGTGAAACGACCGAGGAGGCTCGGCGGCTCCCCCACAGGAAAGCGAACCGTTTCCCAGCCGCCCTTACTCCGGATTTGGTAACGGACCCCAGCTATCTCGAAATCAAGTCTTCGACTTTTCGGCCCTATTGTTGAATAAGCTTCTTGGAAGTCAAACCGGGTTATTACATACTTTAAATAGTTCCAGGTTAGGAGTGATCATATGGATAAAGTCCAATTAAGGGCGAGAGGTAAGCAAATAATGGCCAGTCTATCTAAGGAAGAAAAAGTATTGATTGAGCAGAAACTGGTAGATCAGCTCCTGCAATCGCATTTATATCAACAAGCAGATACCATAGGTATTACGATTTCTCAAAAGAATGAATGGAATACATCAGCTGTTATTGAAAAGTCCTGGGAACTAGGAAAAATCGTTGCTGTACCGAAATGTGATCCCAGACCACACCATTTACACTTTTATAAATTAGATGATTTCAATCAATTGGAAACAGTTTTTTACGGTTTGCAAGAGCCCAATCCGGATTTATGTGAACCTATAAAAAAGAGTGCCATTGACTTAATTATCGTACCTGGATTGTTGTTTGATATCCGCGGGTATAGGATTGGATATGGCGGTGGCTATTATGATCGTTATTTATCGGACTACCAGGGAAAGACGGTAGCTCTGGCTTCCAATGCGCAGCTTGTCGAGGCGCTTCCATATGAAGCATATGATATTCCGGTTGATCATTTGATAACCGAGGACGGTTTTGTGTATTAACAAGGGTAATCGCCTTTATGGTAGGAGGGAAGCGCATGCATAGTCGTTATTCAAGACAAATATTATTTCCGCCAATTGGAGAAAAGGGTCAGGGCCTTATTAGCAGGAAATCGGTCTTGATTGTAGGTGCCGGCGCCCTTGGTACAGTAGTCAGCAATCACCTTGTCAGGGCCGGTGTGGGTTTTATACGGATCGTAGACAGAGATTTTGTTGAGTTTAGCAACCTTCAGCGTCAAATGCTTTACACCCAAAAGGACGCGGAGGATATGCTGCCGAAAGCTGTAGCTGCTGAACATAGACTGAAAGACATCAATTCGGAAATATCAGTGGAAGGAATAGTAACAGATGTTACCGCTGATAACATTGAAAAATTGATGGAAGGCATCGACGTAGTAATAGATGGAACTGATAATTTTTCCACACGGTACCTTCTGAATGATGCTTGCTTTAAACTTGGAATTCCGTATGCATACGGAGGTGCTGTCAGCTCGAGAGGGATGACAGCATTGTTCATCCCAGGGAAGACACCATGTTTAAGGTGTGTTGTCCCGGATGGTGCAGGCAGTGGCCAGACTTGTGATACAGTAGGGGTCATTGCTCCGGTGGTTGATATGGTATCTTCTCACCAGGTGGTAGAAGTGATGAAATATTTAACGGACAACAAAAATGCTCTGAGAGGAGATTTATTAACGTTTGACATTTGGCAGAATCAGCAATTTTCCATGAAGCTGAAAAAACCGGCAACGGATTGTTCGACGTGTCAAACTAATAAATATCCTTATCTTCGTTCCGATGGTGATGAAGATTATAGCATTCTTTGCGGAAGGGATTCTGTACAGATTCACAAACAATCAGAGCTGGATTTACAGCTGTGGAACCAACGTCTCGCCTCCATTGCTAAAGTCAAAAAAACACCTTTCCTTTTGAAAGCTGAGTTAGATAGCGGTGAAACTCTAGTACTGTTTCCAGATGGACGGGTCTTGATACAAGGGGTGGAGGAAGTGTCTAGAGCAAAAACTCTATATGATCGGTTAATCGGCTCTTGAAGTTACTAAAGTTGTCATGATTTCAAACGCTTTCATTGATTGCAGAGTATGTGAAATGGTGTACAATCTAAAGTGTAAGGTTAGTTAACGAGGGGAGTGCTGAAATAATGGAAAGAGTAAATCGTGTTGCATTGATCGGGACAGGATTTGTCGGTTCGAGTTATGCTTTTGCTTTATTGAATCAAGGAGTAGCGGATGAGTTGGTAATGATTGATTTAAATAAAGATAAATCTGAAGGGGATGCTATGGATCTTAATCATGGAGTTCCATTTGCACCTGGCAGTAAAAAGATTTGGTTCGGGGATTATCAGGATTGCAAAGATGCTGACTTGGTGGTCATTACAGCTGGAGCGAACCAAAAGCCAGGGGAAACCAGACTGGATTTAGTAGAAAAGAACAGTAACATTTTCAAAGAAATAGTTACTGCTGTCATGAATAGCGGTTTCGATGGGATCTTCCTAGTAGCAACCAATCCTGTCGATATCCTGACGTATATGACTTGGAAATTTTCCGGATTGCCATCTCATCGGGTTATAGGTTCAGGAACGATATTGGATACAGCCAGGCTTCGCTACCTGTTAAGCGATTACTTTGATGTCGATGCGCGAAATATCCATGCCTATATCATGGGAGAGCACGGTGACTCTGAATTACCAGTTTGGAGCCATGCTAATATTGGAGGCAGATCTGTATTTGATCGCATCCATGACCGCCCAGACCAATACAAGGTAGAAGATCTTGATGATATTTTCGTCAATGTCCGTGACGCTGCTTACCACATTATTCAACGCAAAGGCGCAACATACTACGGCATTGCGATGGGACTGGTGAGGCTCACAAAAGCTATATTGCACAATGAAAACTCTATCCTTACAGTTTCAGCCTATTTAGAAGGGGAATACGGCGAAGAAGACCTGTATATAGGTGTTCCTGCCATTGTTAACCGGACAGGAATCCGGGAAGTACTTCACTTGAATTTAGATAACGAGGAGAAGGAAAACTTTAAAAAATCAGCTGCTGTTCTAAGAGAGACCATGGATCCTTTGGTTGATAAGTTTTTCGAGAATAAATAAGTTCTTTTGTGAAAACATAAAGGTATCCAATTGATTTTGAAGGGGTGTCTTTATGAGAGCTGTCGTTTCTACCATCATCGGTTTTTCCATATTACTGTTATTGTTGAAATATCGTTTTAAACTGATCAATCAACTGCTTGCTATTCAATTGATCAGAAAATTGGTCACCATTTTCCTCATTAATATCCCTGGTGTGAGAGAACGAATGTTTCGAGCCTCATCTTTATAAATATTAGGAAGGAAAGAATGCAGGGTCTGTAGCCGCCGAGCAATACCGGCGCTTCAGACTCTTTTTATATTCCTATGTAAGTTCATTTTGATTTTATAATTCTTCACTCTATCTTTGTTACCTTTTAATGGTTGGAAAAATTTTTTAAGAATATAATCGTTGGATTTCTACCATATTCTAGACCATGATATGATAAAAGGAGGAAGGAGCCGGGCTATGTTTATTGAGGAAGAATTTTATTTTTGGCAGCTAACTCATGACTTGGTGGTCAACCAGGGGTTTGATATCCTCCATGTCAATGAAATGACCAGTGAAGTGTGGCTGGAAAAACAAATAAATCGTAAAAATCATATAGTTAGGCTGTATCGCTCCCAATTTGATTGGTCGAACCATATAAAAAAAGACATTGCTCGTATCAACCAGCATATTCAGAAGAATAAGCATATGTTTGTGGGAAAGGAAATAAATGTCCACGCTGTTTATATTTCAGAATATAGTCCTGTTGATGAGTGGGATGGTCTGGTCCGCCCATTGAAAGTAAAAGGGAAGAAAGACATGTACCTGACAGTGCATTATTTAGATCGGGCTGAGCGAGAGATAAAGCTTGGCAAATTATATGAAGCGTTGCAGCTTGCTCCGTTACCTCAACAGCCTGAACCCATAAATACAGATATTCATGAATTAGAGGCAGAGGTCGAACACCTGAAACAGGAGATATTATTTCAGCGGGACAAAAGTAGAAAAGAACAAGAAAAATTGTTCGATTATGGGAAACCTTTCATGACACGTGTACTTTTAGTTATCAACATTGCTGTATTTCTATATATAGAGATGAATGGACAAAGTACTTCAGTAATGAATTTAATTGAATATGGTGCTAAATATAATCCCGCTATTATCGAAGGGGAATGGTGGAGGATTGTGACTTCTATGTTCATCCACATCGGGATGCTGCACCTATTTATGAACATGCTTGCTTTGTATTACTTAGGTATGGCAGTAGAAAAAATATATGGTACGGTCCGTTTTACTTTCATATATTTATTAGCTGGAATTTTCGGTGGCGTTACCAGTTTTGCATTAAATCCTCAAGTTGCAGCAGGAGCATCAGGAGCTATATTTGGGTTGTTCGGTGCATTGCTATTTTTCGGCATCAAGCACAAACGCATTTTTTTCCGAACGATGGGGCGCAACTTGTTATTTATTATTGGTTTGAATGTCGTCCTGGGGCTATCGGTGCCTCAAATTGATAATGGAGCTCATATGGGCGGATTGGCAGGAGGTTTTATTGCCAGCGCAATCGTGAACCTGCCAAAAAACCGCCAGCCCTTATGGCAAATTATAGCGGTGGCAGGTTATGTGGCAGCCCTTATATCATTAGCACTTTATGGCTTTATACAGGCAGATAATCAACACCATACAGCGGTGGATGTAGAGATGTCGAATTCTATGCTGGTAGAAAACAGATTTGATGAAAGCATTACCTATACAACACAAGCTTTAGAAAAGGACGGCGACTACACTTCCTATTTACTTTTCAATAGGGCCGTTGCCTATTACGAAACCGGCGAAATCGACAAAGCCCAGTCTGACTTGGAGCAAGTGGTTGAGCTAGAGCCTGATATGGCAGAAGCACACTATAACCTGGCATTGATTTATCGTAATAAAGGCGTTAATGAGAATGCTATAGCCCATGCAAAAAAGGCGAAGGACCTTCGTCCTTCCAATGAAGACTTTGAAGATTTGTACAATCAATTAAATGAATAATATTGAATCAACTGTTCCTTTCTTCCTTGGTCATCTTCAAAAAGAACTAGTAAATGGTCAGCTTTTTTGGAAAATAGAATCAAAGGGATATAACTTTGAATCGGATGCCCTGTTGATTTTTCATCTGTGATTCCAAGCACGTAATTTTTATAGAGCCCTTCCCAGAGCTGGCCAAGAATTCTTGTTGTATCCTCTTTTGATACACCTGGAATCGTTTGATTCTCATATTTATATAAGTCAGTCAATGGGACAGCCTCATATTCTTCTCTCGGGATATTAAAGTGTGCGATCAACTCGTCCCATTGGTAATCCAGTTGCTGTTGGATAGAATGGTTAATGGTTTTAGTCCATTCTTTATCTTCTTCCGTTTCGGGGGTATGAAAGCTCTCCAACGGTGTGTGCGGGGAGTCTACGACATATAATTGATCATAGGAAAGTGTTTGGATGCTTTTGATTACATCTTCCGGGTAATGGATTTCCCCATGGTGAAAAGTAATTGCCTGGTAAAGGCTTGTATCTTCGCCGTGAAGATCAGAAGACTGTTCGATTTTCTGTC
This sequence comes from Thalassobacillus devorans, assembly GCF_011761345.1. GTDB lineage: Bacteria > Bacillota > Bacilli > Bacillales > Halobacillaceae > Thalassobacillus > Thalassobacillus devorans. The sequence continues at coordinate 92,688 of NZ_JAASRY010000004.1, read as the reverse complement.
CATTCTCCCGCCATTTGTTCAGAATACCTTTCAATTGGCCATTCACATATAATAACGACAAGTCCTGTCTTAAATACATCGGCTCATTACTTTCTGATATGCTTTCCCATTTTACTTCGTATTCGTCAGCATCCTTTTCAGATTCAAAACTTAATCGAGTCTCTGCTTTCAGAAAATTTTTCGTTTCATCGATGGGGAAATACTTGATGACGTTTTCTGTATCAGTTCGGAAAGATTGGTATAACATTACAACCAGAAGGAATATTGCCAGTACCATTATTGTTGCCCATACATATTTCTTCATATGCTCGTCCCCTTTTTAATCAGACGCCTTTTTACATGTTATATGAGTGAAAAAAACATTTATGCTACTGAATGGAGGAATAATGATGCAAAAAAATATTAATCATATGGTGAACTATTTGAAGGAACTGGTTAGCATTCCAAGTCCATCCGGGGATACGGAAGAAATTATCCGTTTCTGTGAAAATTTATTGAAGATGCATCAAAAGGTAGAAATGACAACTACCAATAAAGGAGCATTGCTTGCAACGATTAGAGGAAATAATGATCAAAAGCAACGGGTTTTGACCGCACATTTGGATACATTGGGAGCAATGGTGAAAGAAATAAAATCCGATGGGAAAATTCGTTTATCAATGATCGGCGGGTTTAAATGGAATAGTGTAGAAGGTGAGTATTGTACGATACATACGATGGAGAATGAAAGTTATACAGGTACTATACTGATGCATCAGGCCTCTGTCCATGTTTACCAGGGTGTGGAAAAAGAGAAACGTGATGAGCAGAATATCGAAGTAAGACTGGATGAACAAGTGGGCAGTAAAGAAGAGGTTGAAGCTTTGGGTATCAATGTAGGGGATTTCATATCCTTTGATCCGCGTTATCAATACACAGATAGTGGCTACATAAAGTCCCGTCATTTAGATGATAAAGCGAGTGCCGCAATTTTACTGCATATGATTGAAGAGATTTCAGAAAATGAATTAGAAATTCCCTATACTACCCATTTCTTCTTTTCCAATAATGAAGAAATCGGTTATGGTGCCAATGCAAGTATCCCGCAGCAAACGGTAGAATACATTGCCGTTGATATGGGGGCAATCGGTGACGGGCAGACTTCAACAGAGCATGATGTGTCTATTTGTGCAAAAGATTCAAGCGGTCCCTACCACCTTGGATTAAAAAAACAGCTGGTCCGCCTTGCAAATAGTAATAAAATCGCTTTTCAAGTGGATATCTATCCTTATTACGGTTCAGATGCTTCCGCCGCAATACGGGCCGGATTTGATATTAAACATGGACTGGTAGGTCCGGGAATTGATGCCTCTCACTCTTTTGAAAGAACGCATACCGATTCGTTATGGCACACGTATCAATTACTGATGGCCTATATACAAGCACCCATGATTAAATGATGAATCATTCTTCTTTGTTAGTACAAACTACCATTATCAGCTGTTGATAAGGGTGGTTGGATGAAAGAGAAACAGCAGTTATTTTCGGAGTATAAGAAAAATATAGACTATCTGCATGATTACTTGGGGATTGAAAAGAGCTTTGATCTTATTCAACTGGATGTACATTATGCCGAACGAAACATGTCGTTATTTATGGTGGACGGCTTTGTTAAGGATGAAATTCTTAACCGTCTCATGGAGTTTTTAGCCGAGCTGGAAAGCGAACATTTAGACCCGGAGCCACTAGAAAACCTTTTAAAACGTTACATTCCGTATGTAGAACTGGAACAGACGGATGATTTGAACGATGCTGGTGATAAAGTGTTGGCGGGTCCTACCGCTTTGGTGGTCGAAGGGTTGGACGTTGTTTTACTGATTGACGCCAGAACCTATCCTGTTCGAGGACCGGAGGAGCCGGATTTGGAACGGGTGACTCGTGGTTCAAGGGACGGATTTGTAGAAACGATTGTATTTAATACAGCATTGACGAGACGCAGGGTAAGAGATCGCAGTCTCCGGATGGAATATATGCAGATTGGCCGACGATCACAGACAGATATCTGTTTATGTTATATAGAAGATATAGCAGATGACAGCCGGGTGGAGTACTTAAAGTCTATTTTGGACAAAATCGATACCGATGCGCTACCAATGGCAGAAAAGACGGTTGAGGAATTTTTAAGTGGAGAACATTGGAACCCCTATCCGAAAATCAGGTATACCGAACGCCCTGATACTGCTGCGGCACACTTATATGAGGGACATGTGTTAATCATGATCGACGGTTCACCTAGCGTGATGATAACGCCTGCCACTTATTGGCATCATTTGCAGCATGCAGAAGAATATCGCCAGAAGCCAGTCGTAGGGGCTTATCTACGATTTGTCCGCTTTTTTGCTGTGCTTGCATCTATTTTTATTTTACCGCTTTATTATTTGTTTTCGATATCACCAGACATGCTTCCTGAAGCATGGAGTTTTATTGGCCCAGCAGAAGCGGCTGCCATTCCACTGATCGCCCAGTTTTTAGTAGCAGAGTTTGGTATTGACATGTTGAAAATGGCGGCTATTCATACCCCTTCTTCGCTAGCTACGGCTTTGGGGTTGGTAGCAGCCATACTGATTGGCCAGGTGGCAGTCGAGGTTGGCTTATTTACTAATGAAGTTGTCCTTTACCTTGCGATAGCAGCAATCGGAACCTTTACTACTCCGAGTTATGAATTGAGTTTAGCTAACCGGATGGTAAGAATCGCTTTATTAGTAGTTACAGCATTATTTGGATTGGCAGGGTATGTAATAGGGATCACGGTGTGGTTATTGAACCTTGTGCGGATGAACACATTTAAAACCCCATATTTCTGGCCATTTTTGCCTTTTAATGCAAGGGCAATGCGAGATGTGTTAATTCGATCACCAATTCCGTTGAAAAACCGCCGCCCTGCCTTTTTGCACCCGAAAGACCCGGACAGATAAAATTGTCCGGGTCTTTTCGTTAGCCGATATTTCAATTCTAACAACTGATTGATATAATACATACAGGTGATGACGATGAAAACAATTTATGACATTCAACAACTGCTGAAAAAATTTGGCACCTTCATTTATATAGGGGATCGATTAGCTGATTTAGAGTTGATGGAGGAAGAAATAAAAGAACTCCATCAGTCCCAGTGTATGACCAATGAGGATTACCAAATGGCAATTTTATTGCTAAGAAGTGAAGCGGCCCGGGAACGGGATAGACAAAAAGGGAGAGAATAATATGCAAAAGTACTACATAGGAGCAGATATCGGCGGGACAACTATAAAAATGGCTGTGATCACAGAACAAGGCAGCATTCATGATAAATGGGAAATACCCACCAACCATGAAGATAACGGTGAACGTATTCCAGAAGAAATAACTGTTTCATTAAAAGAAAAATTACCCCAGTTGAACATCCGGATGAGCCAGGTACTAGGTTTAGGTGCGGGTGCCCCTGGCTTTGTCGATACGGAGATGGGCTTTGTTTATCAAACAGTGAATATCGGCTGGAAGGACTTTGATCTGGCTAAAATATTGAATAAAAAAACAGGTCTGCCTATTTTCGTCGATAATGATGCGAACCTGGCAGCATTAGGAGAAAAATGGAAAGGCTCCGGTGAAGATGCTGATAATTTAATAGCTGTTACACTGGGGACAGGTGTTGGCGGTGGCATCGTTGCTAATGGTACTGTTATAAATGGAGCTAACGGTACTGGTGGAGAAATCGGCCACATAACTGTAATACCATCAGGCGGGGCAAGCTGCAACTGTGGTAAAACGGGCTGCCTGGAAACAATTGCTTCCGCAACGGGGATTGTCAGACTTGCAAAAGAAGCTATAAAAAGAAACCCTGATTCTATATTAAGCAATTATTTCTCACCTGACGATCCTTTGACTGCAAAAGAAGTTTTTGACGCGGCAGCAGAAGGTGATAAGGAAGCGAAAGAAGTTTTGGCCTATGTAACAGATATACTAGGCATGACAATTGCGAATCTTGCAATTGCCTGCAATCCCTCCAAAATAGTCATTGGCGGCGGTGTTTCCAAGGCGGGAGAGAAATTACTCATTCCTTTGAGGGAAACTTTTGATAAGTATGCGTTACCTCGTACAAGCGAAGCTTGTGAATTTGCTATAGCCGAGCTCGGAAATGACGCAGGTGTCATCGGCGGTGCATTTCTAGTTAAACAAAATATATAATGATGGCATCTAAGAACAGGGCTGTAAAAAAGGCAGTCCTGTTTTTACATGTAATACCATATATGGCCATTGCTTTTCTGTATGGTATCGATTATAATTTTCTTTTAGCCAGATATGATGTAGACATTCATGTAAAGCGTTTGTAACCGAACGGTAAAAAATAAATGAAACTTTTCTGGTACAATAGTCGTCATATTAAGAGATAGGTTTAATATGAATGATAAATGGATATTGTAAAATACAGGTGTGTTTCGTGTGAAGCTTATGTAAACATGAAAGACCTGGAAGGTTGAGGAGGATATAACCATGCAAGCATCAAAATTCAAAATACCTTTATTTATAATTGCTACTGTATTATTTGGCTTGAAGACATATATCGTTTATAAATATATGTTTAACCTCTCTATTGAAAATACAATGCAGGAATTGATTCTGTTTTTGAACCCATTTGTAAGTGCTTATCTGGTTTTTGCCATAAGTGTATGGCTTAAGCCTAGAAGACAGATGAAATATTTGCGGTGGACGATGGTTATCGGTACATTGGTCCTTTACCTGAATCTAGTATTCTATCGTAACTTTACTGATTTCATTACTATCCCGGTGCTATTCCAGGGTAACAATGCCGCTGATTTAGGAGGCAGTTTGCTTTCACTGATGCACGTGCCAGATATTTTCTTGTTTCTGGATATAGCTATCGTTTGGTTTTTGAGTAAGCGCACTACACGATTTGCTGTTGATTTTCCAAAGGCAGGGAAGATTGCAGCAACGGCTGTTACTTTTCTATTGTTGACAGCCAATGTCGTTTTGGCTGAAATGGAACGGCCAATGTTGTTCGTTCGTGCTTTCGACCGCGAATATTTAGTGAAAAACATCGGAATTTTCAACTACCATGCATACGATGCAACAATGACTACCAAGACAAAAGCACAGCGTGTATTAGCTGATGGCAGCGAAGTGAAAGAAATCGAAACGTATATGCGTGAAAATACAAGTAATGATGAAAAGACTGACCTTTTCGGTATTGCTAAAGACAAAAACGTTATATTTGTATCAGTAGAATCAATGCAGAATTTTGTGTTGGATGAAGAAGTTAACGGAAAAGAAATCACTCCTTTTATGAATGACTTAAAAGAGAGCAAGGATACGATCTTCTTCCCTAACTTTTATCACCAGACAGCACAGGGGAAAACATCTGATTCGGAATTTCTCGTAGAAAACAGCATGTATCCTCTTCCTAGAGGGGCTGTATATTTCACTCATGCCAGTAATGAATATAATTCCTTACCGGAAATCTTGAATGAAGAAGATTACTATACTTCTGTATATCATGCCAACAACAAGAGTTTCTGGAACCGTGATTCCATGTATGGCAATATTGGTTATGATAAGTTTTTTGATGAGCAGTCTTTTGAAGAGAATGAAGAGAATTCATTTGGTTGGGGACTGGAAGATAAGGCGTTCTTTGAACAATCGATTAAGTATCTAAAAGAACAGGATCAGCCTTTCTACAGCAAGTTTATTACCTTGACGCACCACTTCCCGTTTGAGTTACCGGAAGACAAGGCTAATATCGATAAGTATGATTCGAACTCCAGGACACTAAATAATTATATGCCGACAGCCCGGTATACAGATGAATCATTAGAGGATTTCTTCCAGCAGCTGAAGGATGCCGGTTTATATGAAGATTCCATCATTGTGTTAATGGGTGACCACTATGGTATCAGCGACTTCCACAATAAAGCGATGAGTCAATTCCAGGGGAAAGAAATAGATGGCTATCAGCATGTGCAGAACCAGCGTGTACCATTTATGATTCATATCCCTGGATATGACAAAGGGAAGCAATATGATAAAATCACTGGTCAAATTGATGTGAAGCCAACACTATTGCACCTGATGGGAATCGACGAAGGAAACGACCTATCGTTTGGCACTAACATGTTCGCTGAAGATCGCAAAGACTTTATAGCCATGCGTGATGGAAGCTTTGTTACGGACGAATATGTTTACAAAAGCGAAGTATGTTACGATCGGGAAACAGGCGAACCAATTGAGGAGACAGCAGAAGAATCACCTTGCGCACCTTTCCAGGAAAAAGTAGAGAAAGAGCTTGGATACTCTGACAGTCTTATCTATGGTGACCTGCTTCGCTTCTACAACTTCGATGATGGCAAACATCAAACGAAAGAAGAAGTAGAAGAATTGGAAAAGTCAGCAGATCAATAAATTTGAATCAGTATAATTTTGATGAAAAAGGCACCCATTGGGGTGTCTTTTTTTATAATGAAGTAAGCAGTCAGTAAATAAAAGGGAGAGAATAGGGGAATGGAAATATATGATTCTGATATGCTTTACAATGATTTAGCTCATTTTAAGTACATTGAATCAGTAACTTTAGAAATTATTGGCGAGACAGTTTTAAAGAAGCCGATCTATTCCGTCACAGTTGGAGAGGGACCTTTTTTAGTGCATTGGAATGCTGGTTTTCATGGTAATGAGTGGATAACATCCAAAGTTATAGTGGATATCCTCGGTGAAATGGTGGAAGCTCTGGAAGAAGAAAGAGAACTGGAAGGCTTTGAGTTGAGGACGATCTTTGATCAAATCACCCTGCAGGTCGTTCCTATGGTTAATATGGATGGTGTGGACTTGGCGATTCATGGCTTGGAAAAGGCGGGAGGGTATACCGATCTTGTTCTTAATTGTAACCAGATCAATAAAACCTTCACTTCATGGAAAGCAAATATCCGGGGAGTAGATTTGAATAAACAGTTTCCTGCCGGTTGGGAGGTTGAGAAGGAACGTAAGCCTGCGCAGCCATCATTCAGAGATTTTCCAGGCTATGCTCCTCTTACGGAGCCTGAGGCAAAGGCAATGGCTGACCTGCTAAAAAACAATGATATAGAAAGAGTCTTAGGTTTTCATTCCCAGGGTGAGGTCATTTACTATGGGTATCAAAATAAACAGCCGATGAATTCACAGAGGGTTGTCGAAGATTTTCAAAGGGCAAGTGGATATGAACCGATTTGTACCGTTGATAGCCATGCCGGAATGAAAGATTGGTTTATTGACAACTATAGAAAGGAAGGATATACGATAGAAGTAGGAAAAGGAATCAATCCCCTGCCGCTATCACAATATACATCTATCTTGAATAAAGTTCGACCGATTGTTTTGCTATCTCTATTACCCAGCTAAGCATTATCTTCTATTATCATGTTTGCACAAAGAAACAATCGGCCATAAAAGCATGAAGATGGATAACCTTATTAATGGAAAGTTGGTGAAAAAGTGGAACATCCTGTTTTTCAATTCCAAAATGTGAGTGATGATATCCTCCATAATATGAATTTCGAAATCAGCACTAATGAAAAAGTTATCTTGTTTGGACCTTCCGGAGCGGGAAAAAGTTCTTTATTGTTTTTGTTCAACCGATTAAGAGATCCTAAGCAAGGAGATATCAATTACTATGGCAAACCGGTAACGGAATATGAAATTTCACAGTTGCGACGGAAAGTCGGTCTGCTGTTACAATCCCCGAATTTATTTCCAGGTACAGTATTAGATAATTTAAAGTATGGGCCTTCATTATGCGGCGAATGGAATCCAGATGATGCTAAAAAGCTGCTGGAATATGTTCAACTTCCAGAGAGTTATTTAAATCGAAATGTAGACCAGCTATCTGGTGGGGAACAACAACGTGTTTCCCTGGGCCGTACATTGGCCAACTCCCCTGATGTACTGTTATTAGATGAGCCTACAAGCGCGTTAGATTATCGCACCGCAGAAGAAATAGAAGAAGTATTGGAAAGACTGATCGAGGAGCATCAGTTGACAATGATTATGGTCACCCATGATTTGAAACAAGCTAAAAGGCTTGGTGAAAGAGGGTTATTCCTCATGGATGGCGAGCTTAAAGAGGATGGTGACATCGAATCCATGCTGACAGAACCGGAGACAGAAGAGTTGAAAGAATTCATACAAGATTAGGAGAATGATATATGGAACCGGAAATATCTAATCAATCGTTACTGTTTTTGGTTATTTTTGTACTTGTGCCATTGACACTATCTTATTTTTATCAACTGGGCATGAGCAAAGACATTCTTTGGTCTTCTATACGTGGGACGGTGCAACTGTTTGCGATCGGCTACATATTGACTTTCCTCTTTGACCTGAATCCGTTTATGGGTATTCCATTGATGTTGTCTATTATGATTATCATAGCCACCTTCCATGCATGGAATAAAGGAAAAGAGCTGCCTCATGCTTTCCTGGTGATTTTACTTGGATTAATAATAGTAGAAGTAAGTGTATTAACGCTTTGGCTGGCTTTTGATATGGTAGCGTTTACCCCGTCTGAAGTAATTCCAATGAGTGGAATGGTCATAGGGAACAGTATGGTGGCAATGGGGCTTGCGCTGGAGCGGATGAAAAGTGAATTCACGGAAAACAGTGGTCGCTTAATGGCGGCCCTGTCCCTTGGAGCGAAGCCGAGCCAGGCTTCTCACTTAATTGTGACAAAAACACTCAACGCAGCTTTGATTCCGAATGTTGATCGTCTGAAAACAATCGGGCTCGTACAGCTGCCTGGCATGATGACTGGGTTGATTCTCGGGGGTGTCGCTCCGGTAATGGCCATTAAATATCAGCTTGTTATTTCCTTAAGTATTTTTTCTTCCGTTTCATTAAGTGCTATGTTTGTAACCATGGCAATGTACCGTTATTTCTTTAATAAAAATGATCAGTTATTGGAAAATGAAGAGGAACTTCGCAATCAGCAAAAATAAAACGAAAAAACCTTGCCACTAAATAGTGACAAGGTTTTGTGTTATCTTATCCAAATAACCGTACGTAAATCGTCATGACAGAGAACCAGCCGAAAATTAATGCTGAAGCTCCTGCAAACATTACTGCAAAGAAATTTTTCGTTTTCAATTCGCGGAATACGGCAAGTACGCAAAGAATTGCGACTAGTAAAAGAATGATAGCTGTTACCAAACTCAGCACCCCCTAAACCCTTCACTGTGTAGTATCCATAGCTTAACGTTGGATGTTATAATGGCTATGTAAAAACCTTTTCATTCCTCATACATTTTATAGTATGGAGTAGAATTTGTCGAGTTATTCTATAAGAATTTTAATAAAACATTGCAAAGGAGTCAATAGGCTTATGGAAATTGTGCAAATGCCCCTTGGCCCGCTTGGGACGAATTGCTATATCGTATCTAATGACGAAAAGGATTGTCTGATTGTTGATCCAGGTGGAGATAGCAGGCAATTGATTGATTACCTCACCAAACGTCATTTAAAACCTGTTGCTATCGTTTTGACGCACGCTCATTTTGATCATATAGGCGCGGTTGATGAGGTAAGGGATCAATTCAATATCCCTGTGTATGTACACAAGGAGGAAGCTGACTGGTTGTCAGACCCTCAGTTAAATGGATCAGCTTTTTTTCAAATGGGATCTGTCGCAGCTCGGAGAGCAGAAAGAATGATCGAAACAGGTGAAAGGGAAATCGATTCTTTCAAGTTTGAGGTGAGACATACGCCAGGACACTCTCCAGGAAGCGTGTCGCTGGTTTTTGAAGAGGAAGGATTCGTCATAGCAGGTGATGCATTATTTCAGCGTGGTATCGGTCGTACGGACCTTCCTGGCGGAGATATGAATACTTTGCTTAATAGTATTAAAAATCAATTGTTTACACTTCCGGAAGGTTTGAAAGTTTATCCTGGTCATGGTCCAGCTACTACAATTGGTGAAGAAAAACGGGAGAACCCATTCGTGGGCCTTTAAAAAGGGCAAAAAAAGATCCTTCTTGAAAAATCAAGAAGGATCTTAGGGGGGATGTGCTCTGCTCTTTTGTTGGTTAGGGATAAAAGTTAAGCTACTATAAGTAATTATAAACGATATTATCACTATGTCAATAGTGTAAATTACAAAGGGGAAGGTAATGAAAGACATTTTAAGAGCATTAATAAAAGACCACCCGAAACAATCGATTGGGTATGATACATTCATTGAATACTCGCTCTACCATGAGGAATACGGTTATTATCAAAAAGATGGGGAGAAGGTAGGAAAGGAAGGTGATTTCTACACCTCCAGTATGATCCATAATGTTTTTGCCCATATATTTGCTGATTATTTTTATAACACAAGCAGCAGGCTGAACATGCCATTAGCCATTTGTGAAATTGGCGGGGGAGATGGGACATTTGCCCGTGAGGTGATTAATCGCCTAAGCCAGACAACTAAAGATTTTACCTATCATCTGATTGAGAAAAGCCCCTATCATCGTGAAAAAATTAAGGAAGGAACAGACACCGCCCATTTATTTTTATATCGTCATTTAGATGAATTCAAAGCCAGAAACCCTTATTTCGAGGGGATCATCTTCTCCAATGAGTGGCTGGATGCTCAGCCCGTAAAAGTGGTGGAGATAAAGGATGGTATACCGTTGGAAATCCGAATTGAACTGGATGAAAATGAGGACTTTATAGAAACATCCTATCCATTGACTGAGGCATTAGCTGATTTTGTAAAGACTTACAATCTTCCTTTAAGAGAAGAAGGTCAACGCATGGAAATTCCTGGCTATATGGTAACATTTGCAAAGGAACTGGACAGCATGTTAAATAAGGGAGTTATTGTGACAGTAGATTATGGTTATAGGAATGCGGAGTGGCAACATCCTGCTCGAAAAAAGGGGAGCCTTAGAGGGTATTATCAGCACCGGCTTATCGATGATGTGCTTCAGTCACCTGGGATGATGGATATAACTCATCACCTGCACTGGGATGTGTGGAAAGAAATCGGAAGGAAAATGGGATGGGAAGACGGTTTCATTCTTAAACAAAATGAGTTCCTCCTTAAATCAGGAATTATGGATGAGCTGATTACCCATACCAATCCTGATCCATTTTCGGAAGAAAGTAAAAAAAATCGTGCTATTCGTACTTTGATAACAGGAGAGGGGTTTAGTGAAGCTTTCGATGTGGTTATACAAGCTAAAAAAGTGTCTATTCCCGCTCTATAAAGAACCAGAAAAAAATCTGTTATCCGGTTAAGGATAACAGATTTTTTTAGTGGAAGCCTGGTTGTAAAATGAAAGTGGTGTAATACGTAAACCCAATCATAAATACTGTCAGGTAGGCGCCGAATATGTACATATACATACGTTCTGACAGTTTTAAGTAGCTTACTGTAAGGAAAAAAGCCGTTTGAACTAAGAATAATAAAGCCGATTCATTCATGTCGCCCACATAAAACATGACGGTAAAGATACCAGTCCAAAAGGCAAGCACGCGGAACATACGATCCATGCTTTTCCCCCTCCTTTTCTTCGATGAAACTATCATAGATATTATAAACGACTACTTAAAGAATGTAAAATGAATCATCGGAAAATTGTCAGATTTGTGCTTTGTATAAACAGTTTGCACAACCATCCATCATATTATGCTCTTCTTTTAACACAATATCCTGGAACATCGCTTCAAACATACCTTTTAGAAAATGACTATGCATATCACATACCAGTTGTTTCTGATAAGAGGCTACTTCCTTGAAAGGACAGTTGTTTACAGTAAAAACGATTGTATCATCTGTCTGGTGGTGGAACTCCGGAAAGAGCCCGGTCATTTCAGCTGCAGCTTTTAAAACTTCTAATTTTCCAGCACGATTTAAATGGCTTGCATGCGAAGCTTCCCTTTCCACCATTTCTTTACCAAATTTTTTCCCGGTTGTATAAAGTGCTTCCTGTCCGGCTTCCCCCATACCTGCAAAAGCCTCAAAAGCGATTTGAGCCAGTAATTGATAATCCCTGAAAGGGAAATGTAATTGGACTACTTCCTTGGAAAGATTATAGACTCTGCTTGGTCTTCCGCCGCGTCCTGTTTTCTTAGTGTGTGAATGAAGCATATTGACATCTTCCAATTTTGATAAATGGAGACGTGCAACATTCGGATGAATTTCAAAAGCCTCTGCGATATCCTGGACGGTAACCTCTGCATTTTTTTTTACTATAAACTCATAAATATGAAAGCGGGTCGGATCACTTAACACGTTAGTAATTTTCAAGGTCTGTTCCATGGACAGTCACCCCTTGTAATAGGTTTGCTCTCATTATAATATAAACAACATGCATTGTTATCAAAAGGGAAAGAATGTTAAAAAACGTACACAAATTGAAAATATAAAAAAACCTTTCTTGTTCAAATTACTTTGATCATAAGGAGTATTGTGCCATTTTGGGAGAATGCAGGGCGGGGGGAGGGCAAAGACTTAAAGTGATGACCCGTCACGAATGGAAAGATAATAAAACAGCAAAAAAGAAAAATGCTTCCGAACAGTTAACCTATTCGAAGGCATTTTCCTATGATATAGCTGGGCTAGCTGGATTCGAACCAACGAATGACGGAATCAAAATCCGCTGCCTTACCACTTGGCTATAGCCCATTAATGCTGATGTGGTCTTAGTTTGTTCCTGTGATTAAAATTTATACACGATTATTTAGTAAAATTCATTATATTTTTGTCTCATATCTTCGGTTTAAATTTTTTCTTGTTCCATCTTTAGTCAGGATCGATAGTTGAAGAAAGTAGGTTCGTTCTTCTATCCGTACATACGTAATAATAACTTCTCCATCCGGAAAAAAGTACGTGGTTTCGCCGTTTTCCGGTGGTTCCTGATGTTGCTTCATCTCATGTCCAAACTTTTCCAGACCAGACTGGAATAAGGTATCGATGACGATTTTTTTAACATGCAAGTCAGTATTATATTGATGGTTTTGATATAAGTGAATGGAGGCTGAGGTAACCGTCAGAAACATTAAAGCCAGCAAGAAAACAATAGGATATATAAACCCGTTATGGGGAGGAGAATGAATAAGCTTGCAGGATCTTTTCATATTCAACCCTTCCTTGATCAGTGATTTTTATAACGAGCAGATTATTATTTACAAAGAATTGCACATCCATGACCCCTGTTATTAAAGTTTCATGGCCACGTCCTCCAACCTGTCTTCGGATAGTGGTTCCGTATTTCTCAATACTGATGATTTCATCATCTGGTGACTGGAATGTGACTTGAGTGGCCGTTACGGTCTTCAAGTCATTGTAAGATAATTCATCTGATAGGAAGTGGAAAAGTTGATGAATGCTAAGCTCCTGGTTATGGTTGTCGATGGACAGTAGTTGAAAGGTAGGAGAGAGAAGGGCAGTAAGTAAGGAAAAAATCAACAGACTGATGATTGTTTCTGCAAGCGTATAGCCGTTATGTCTCCCGGTACCCATAAAGACAAACACTTTCCCTCTTATTTTGTTTACTTATCCAAGTGGCACACCCTTTTAAAAGCTCTCCATGCGATTTGAATGTTATCTCAATTACTGTAAATTCTTTAAGACTGTAACTCTTATCAATTATAGGAGATTCATTTACTTCCCTTACTAATTCATTATGGAGAATAGATACTGCCTTTCTTTTATCAGCAAGATCCGCCTCCTCTAAATTTACTTTCATCAGAATCGGGAGGGAGCTTAGTAATATCATAAGCAACAAGCCAAAAGCGAATATTACTTCTACCAAAGTAAAGCCATTATATTTCATACATATAGCACCTGCTTTTTCCAAAGGGGAAAACTACCCTGTAGGATTTGCTGTTCGTTTTTATACGCATACTGCCTGGACTATAAATAGTTCCATCAGAGGAAAAACGAACAGGCACTTTCAATGTTTGCAGTTCTAGCTTAATGGTATCGGGAATGGAACGCTCCAAAACTTTCCGCTCGGTTTTTGTTTCTAATAAAAAATATTTTTGTTGTGAGGGAAGGATCATCAGATCATAGAACGCCTGATTTGTCATCGATAGCTGTTGGGTAAGTAGCACGTCATCTTCGAATTGTTGATAAAACGTTTGAAAAGTAAGAGCATCGACAGTTTTACTATGGAAGGGGACTGCAATAGCTATTACAACACTGAGGGTTAATAAAACAATTACCGTTTCAATTAAGGTGTAACCGTTTCGAGTTGACATAATTATATTCTAGCTACCTGCAGTTGTGGTTACTTTACCATTGACCACTTCAAGGGTTTCTCCGTTAGGACATTTGGTTTGTGATTCTGTTAAGTATTCTCCTCCAACTAATGCAGAAACATCTGAAGGGAGTTCACTGTTCGCTATATAATAAGACTGAACTTGTGCTTCTGCCAGTTTAACCAGAGCTTCGCATCCTTTATCGCGTACCATCGAGTTATTATTACTGACATTGGGTATTGTAATGATTAATAACACGGAAATTATGAGCAGTACAATCAGCATTTCAATCAGCGTGAAGCCTTTTTCGTTTTTAAACATATGGTTTACTTCCTCTCTATAGTTGGTTCATCCATTGATACATTGGCAGCATGATCGATCCATAAATAAACAGAATAAAGACCGCAATGATGACGAAAAATATCGGCTGAATGAGTTCGAGTGCTTTGTTTAGTTTCTGTTTAGTCATTTCGGTAAGCATTTCGGCAAGCACTGCTAAATCCCTCGTCATTGTTGTGAGGTCTGCAGTTTTATGAAATATAGTGGTCAATTCTGCGCGAAACAAAGGGCATTGATGGATGGCCTGGGCAAGTGTTGCACCTTCTTCAAGCTGATGTAAGATGTGCAGGGAGTGGTGAGCGAGAAGGGGATAATGATTTTGACTGCTAATCACATGTAAAGCCTCTTTCATGGAGGTTCCGGTAGAAAGAATCGAGTGAAAATGGGTCGCAAATAAAAATGTAAGTTTGATCTTTTGATAATCCCTTATGAGAGGAATTTTTTCGAATAGTTTAATTTGGCTGTTGATAGAAAGTTTCTTGTGTTTAAACTTCCATAACAAAGCGAGGAAGATGAGAAGGAGCAGAAAGACTTTACTGGTACCAATGACAAAGCTGACCAAATTTACAGCAATCTGCAAGCCTATGCTTTCCTGGCCGGATCGGAACAAATCAAGCAACGCTGGAAAAATCGTCTGATCCATGACGACCAGCATAATAACCAAAAAGATACTTAAAAAGATTGGATATCGAATAACCTGTTTGAATTTATTGACATAGGTTCTATCTAATTGAAGCATTGTACTGCACTGATGGAAAACTTCATCAAGGTTGCTGTGAATTCTGGCAAAATATAAAAAGGAGACTACATTTTTGGAAAATCCTGATTTTTTTAGACAAACATCAATTGGTCTGCCATTTTTAAGTTCTTTGATTATTTCTGCAGTTATATCAGCAAAGCGTTCATCCCAGGTCACTATTTCAAGGGCTTCGAGCAAAGGATAGCCTTTGTTTAAAAGACGGCTCATTCTTTCTAAAAATTGTAATTGAAGCGGATAAGGTAAATTTTTGGTGGCGGGATTAGGAAAAAATTTCGTCAGGAAGGTATCCAAAGGCATATGCTTTTCTCCTTAAATGATCAAACGAATTAAAATAAGATTGGGGAGGGATTGTATGGTGATGAATCGTATAGTGCAGAAGATCTCCATCCAGAAGCTCCAGGATAGCCGCTCGTCTAGGCAGGTGGGCTGCAGCGGAGATTGGCACAAGCTGCTGAGAGGCGATAGAAATTAAAGTTTGTTCTAAATCAATGGTTTGAATCCCCATTTCTTTTAACCTCAATATTGTTCCGAGTGCATCTCTTGCATGCAAACTGGATAGGACAAGATGACCGGTGTGGGCAGCGTGAAAAGCAAAGTGTGCGGTTTGTTTGTCACGAATTTCTCCCACCATGATTAAATCTGGATCATGGCGCAATGCTGCCTTCAGGCCCGCATCATATGTTATTCCGGCACGTTCATTTACTTGGACCTGGATAATGTTTTCCATGTCTTTCTCGATCGGGTCTTCCAAAGTTATAGCCTGATAGGAATTTTCTTTTATTAGTGCCTGGATAAGTGCGTAAAGAGTAGTTGTCTTGCCGCTTCCCGTCGGTCCTGTGAATAAAATCATGCCACTTTGATGACCGAGCCATCGTTTAATACGTTGATATTGGGAGGGAAACAGGAACAGCTTGTCCAGGGAAAGGGAATCCGTCTGAGGAAGAATCCGGATAGCGAGACTCTCATTTGATTGAATAGGCAGCGTGGAGAGTCGTAAAGAGAAAAGATGTTCTTTGTTTCTAAAAGAAAGGGAACCATTTTGAGGTTTTTTAATTTCTCCAATATCCATCCCGGAGGAGAACTTGTAGTAGGAAAGTAATTTAGCGTAAACTTGGGTGGAGATGGCAGAATGGAAAATCCGTTTTCCGTGGATTCTAAAATGAATATCGACCTTTTGATGATAGGGGGAGAAATGAAGGTCAGAAGCAGTGGATTGGATAGCGGCAATCAGCAGCTGGTTGGATAGGTTGGCAGTTGCACTCACTTGAATTTATCACCTCGCTAATAATGTTTAGTTACATATTTCGACAAAAGACTTAAAATTCCTGCTTATATTCAAAAAATATTTACAAAGGGGAGAACAAATATATGAAGACTATTTATTTAATAGGGTTTATGGGGTGTGGAAAAACAACCGTTGCAGAAATATTATGTGAGAAACTCGATGTCACATTAATTGAAATGGACAGTTTAATTGAAAAAAAGGAAGGGAGAGCAATTAAAGAGATATTCGCTGAAAATGGAGAAGCATATTTTCGTAAATTGGAAACTGCTTTGCTTGAAGAGATACCTTTGGAAAATGTGGTGGTTTCCACCGGGGGAGGAGCTCCAATAAATCCGCTCAATCAAAAATTAATGCGACGGGGTACCGTGATTTTCCTTGATGCCAGCTTCCAGGTAATCCAGAAGAGGCTGTCACAAGATGAAAATCGTCCCTTATGGAAAGGAAAAGAGCAGGAAAAAGAGCGTCTTTTACAAGAGCGCTGGCCAATTTATCAGCAAGCTGCAGATATTACCATTGATGTCGAGGATAAGTCACCGGAACGCATTGCAGACGAGATTCTGAATGTATGGAAATAATTATTTCAGTTCATACTAACAATGATTAAATTTTCACTAAGGGTGAGCTGAATGTCCGGAAATGATTATGTTAAATATGTAACAGAAGAGTTCGTCCGCTATATGAATTTAACTAAAGAAGAAAAACATAACCGAAAAAGGCAAAAAATTAAGCAGCCAAAACGGAACAAGTGGTTTGGCATGTTGCCATTTGCCATGAAAATGCTTTTTAATCGCCATAAATAAGGCTGTCTCTCAATGGAGGCAGCCTTATATTATGATTTGATTGGTGGTAGCCTGGGTAAAATAGAACAACCCGCCATTAATAACATCTACGGTAACTTTGGGGGTAAACCTCCCTTTCAGCGCTTCGAGCTCTTGTTCCAGCAATTTTCTTTCTTCTTCATTCTCTTCCTTAAAAAAAGCAGAAAGCAACTGCTTTTCTTCGTGTAATGCTTCCATCGCCTGACTCGCCCAGGTACGATCCTGACTTTCAATATGCCGGTGAATGTAACTAACTATCCGCTGATAACCACTTGGAATCCGAATTAACGGCGTCATGGGAAAGGTGAAATCAGATATCGTGGTTTCTAACGGGTAATTTTCTATCCGTTCCATAAAAGAAGGCGCCATGGTTCCGTGTATAAGGTTGAGCCCTATTGATAAGAGTTCATCTTTTTTTTGCTTCCCGAAGTAACTGATTCTCAAGTTTGTAACCAGCCATGGTACCAAAGGGCTTTGTTGATCTGTAATTGTGACTGCTTCATAAAGCTTCGTAAACCGGCAGTTGTCTTGTAGAAAGCGGTATAACTGACGTAAACGCGGGGAACCGGAATGAATATACTCCCCTTTTTCTTCGCTAAGGTCAGGGTTGGTAATCAGCGTGAGTGACATGGGGTCTCCTTGCCGGCCCATCTTTTTGATGTAATGCCAGTAAAAAGGCCTGTTCATTAGTGCTTCGTCCATTTTGTCGGTCAATTGAATGACTAAGCGTCCGTTCTCATCTGAAAGGATAGGACAGTCATATTCATGGAAAAAACTTCTGATAAACTGTTCATGTGCGGCAGCTTCTTTCACGATGATGACCTCCGTTCTGTTTCAGAATGAGAAGAAATGACAGATGCCAGGTTGTTCAATTTTATTTTAGCTTCACCATAACTGGAGGACTCAGAATAAATCGCTTCGATTTCGTGGCCCAAATCTTTGATGTCCAAGTCTTCCAAAATATGATCCAATTCCCCAATGGCATTTTCGAATAAACTTATTTTATCGTATAACAAGTTCAAAATATGCTCTTCTATCGTATTTTTGATAGCGAAATTATAAATTTGCACATTCTTTTCTTGACCAAATCGGTGAATACGTCCAATTCGTTGTTCCAAACGCATCGGGTTCCATGGGAGATCATAATTGATCATGTTTCTACAAAATTGTAAGTTTATTCCTTCTCCAGCAGCTTCTGTCGCGATCATGACTTGTGCATGATCACGGAACAATTGCTTCATCCAGTCTTTTTTACTTCGTTTAAAGCCGCCACGAAATGGTACTGAAGATATCCCATGCTGCTGTAGGTACCATTGTAAGTAATATTGGCTGGCGCGATATTCAGTGAATACAATGAATTTTTCATCAGACTGCTCGATAATCTCCACCATACGTTTCGCTTTGGCGTGGTGGGGGAGTTGTTCTACCCCTGATATTAAATCATGTAAAGGACCGGTATTTTCAGGATCTCCTAATTTATCATACATTTGCTTGCTGGATAGGTAGCAGGCTTCCCTGGAAGAACAAAGTTCTTTTGCCAATGTAAGATATGTGAAAGAAGGATGGGTTCCCTTAATTGTTTCAAGTTTTTCGTAAACTTGTTGTTCCTCTTCCGAGAATTCGATCCACTCTGTCTTGACCATACGCTTTGTATCCGCAAGTCCTGTGTCTTGTCTGCGATTGCGGATCATTACCTTGCTGATCAATTTTTTCAAATGAACGTTTCCATCCAGATTACCCATTTTCTTTCCATATTCCTTTTTGAAGGAGGACAAATCTCCGAGATAGCCGGGCTTTAAAATCGATACTAAGTTGAATATATCGGTTATCCGGTTTTGTATAGGTGTAGCTGTTAACAATAAACAATACTTTTTCTGCAAAGCTTTGACGAACTGATAGTTTTTGGTAGCTGGATTTTTTAGTTTATGTGCTTCATCAATGATAATCAGGTCATAGGGTATGGACAGAATTTCACTATAATGAGGGTCTCTTTTCGCCATATCTATGGATGTAACCATAATATCAGCATCTTTCCAGGCGGGATTTTTCCGCGGAGCATATGCTTGGATGTGAAATTTTTCATGTAATTCTGTGACCCATTGATTAACAAGCGATGCCGGTGTAAGAATCAGTACCTTATTGACCATTCCACGAATCAAGTATTCTTTTAAAACCAATCCAGCTTCGATTGTTTTTCCCAAACCTACCTCATCTGCAAGTATAGCTCTACCCTGCATTTGATGAATAATTTCTTCCGCGGCTTCTTTTTGGTGGGGAAGAAAATCAATATGAGGCAGATGGCTTAAAGCTACCAGTCCTTCAAAATCGGGGACAGAAGAGGATTTCGCTGCCTGATAAGTAAGTTTGAACTGATTCCAACTGCTGATTGCATCAGGATTGGCCGCCTCTTTTGCTAACTGTTCCCCATATTTTTCGTCTAATAAGATTTCCATTCTATAGAAGCCTTCCTTTCCCTGTGCTCTGTTATCAGATAAAAGGTTCAAAATTATTTTTAAAACCTCATGGAGCATGTGATATAATGTTTGTGACAAAATGACAGATTTTTCACAGCTTTTATTGGTTAGTATGCCCAATTGAAAAATAAATACTACCGCGAATGACTACAGGGGGAGAGACTACGTTTGTAGCGCCGAAGGAGCAAACATATAGCATGTGAATCTCTCAGGCAAAAAGACCCCTGTGTGACGCACCTCTGGAGAGTGTTCAGATTAGTGAACCACCCAAGAAGCAAGCCAGGTTTGTCAAATGCATATGAATGCGTTTACAATTTCAGGTGAAACTTTCTGGTGAACGGACAGAGTATCCCATACATTGCCGTGGGATATCTGTCTGTTTTTTTATACTTTATGAAAGTTTATCTTTGTTAAAGGGTTAAAGTATAAGAAAACATTTAGACTTTCGCCATAAGTACTTGGAGACAAGTCAAGTTTTACTATTGTGATAATCAAACTAGTAGAGGAGTGTTCGTATGGCTGATTTGAAAAGGACGCCGTTGTTTCCAGAATATGAAAAGCATGGAGCAAAGACGATTGATTTTGGTGGATGGGATTTGCCTGTCCAATTCTCTGGAATCAAGGATGAACATGAAGCGACTCGAAACAAAGCAGGACTTTTTGATGTCTCTCATATGGGAGAAATTTTTGTGGAAGGACCCGAAAGTGAGAACTTCTTACAAAAAATGCTGACGAATGATGTTTCAAAGTTAGAACCTAAAAAAGCCCAATATACCATTATGTGCTACGAAAATGGTGGAACTGTCGATGACTTGATTGTTTATCAGCTGGAAAAGGATAAATATTTGCTAGTCGTCAATGCTGCAAATGTAGAAAAAGATTATCAGTGGCTGGAGGATCATTTGATTGATGGTGTTTCACTGAAGAATGAGTCTGATTCCTATGTTCAACTGGCTCTCCAAGGACCAGTTGCTGAAAAAGTATTGCAAAATCTGACTACGCTTGATTTATCAACAATCAGATTTTTCCGTTTTGAATTTCCTGTTTCTTTTGAAGGTGTAGCAGATGACGCTATTGTTTCAAGAACCGGGTATACCGGAGAAGATGGCTTTGAAATTTATATACCAAAAGAGTCAGGTCCGCTTCTCTGGCAGAAGATTATTCAGGCTGGTGAACCTGAAGGGGTCAAACCGATCGGCTTAGGAGCAAGAGACACGTTAAGGTTTGAAGCCAATCTTGCTTTATACGGCCAGGAGCTCTCTCCTGAGATTTCTCCACTTGAAGCGGGGGTAGGGTTTGCTGTCAAGTTGAAGAAAGAAGCAGACTTCCTTGGTAAAAAAGCCCTTTTGAAACAGAAGGAGAATGGCCTGGAACGGAAACTTGTTGGAATAGAAATGCTAGACAAAGGTATTCCTAGAACTGGATATAAAGTTTTATCCGGAGAGAATGAAATTGGATTTGTAACCACCGGTACACAATCCCCTACATTAGGGAAAAATGTTGGTCTGGCTTTGCTGAATGTAGACTATACCGAAGTCGGGACTGTGGTAGAGGTGCAGGTCAGAAAGAGAAGATTGAAGGCGGAAGTTGTAAAGACACCATTTTATAAACGCGGATAATACAAACAGGGCAGGGGGATTTATCATGGAGTTTCGTTATTTACCGATGACGGAAAAAGATAAACAGGAAATGTTAGATACGATAGGAATCAGGAAAACAGAGGAGCTATTTGAAGATATCCCTGAAAAAGTAAGGTTCAAAGGGGAATTAGGTATCAAGCCTCCTTCAAATGAGTATAACCTTACCAAGGAATTGACCGAATTGGCTAATAGGAATGTCAATTTGAAGTCACACACTTCCTTTCTCGGAGCGGGGGTCTATGATCACTATATTCCGTCGATTGTAGACCATGTGATTTCCCGGTCAGAATTCTATACCGCATATACGCCTTATCAACCGGAGATTTCGCAAGGCGAATTACAGGCAATCTTCGAGTTTCAGACTATGATTTGTGAGCTGACAGCAATGGATGTCGCAAACTCCTCCATGTATGACGGCGGGACTGCACTGGCAGAAGCGGTAAACCTGAGTGCTGGTACAACCAGAAAGAAAAAAGTGATTGTATCAAGTACGGTTCATCCGGAATCACGTGCTGTCATTCAATCCTATGCAAACGGTCCTGGAGTGGAAATTATTGAAATCGGTCATGAAAATGGGGTAACAGATTTAAAAGCATTGGAAGCTGAACTTGATGAAAATACTGCTGGTGTAGTGCTTCAATATCCGAACTTTTTTGGTCAAATCGAACCGTTGGCAGAAGTTAGAGAGTTATTGGATACCCAAAAGAAAGCGATGATGATTGTTTCCAGCAACCCACTCGCATTAGGTTACATGACCCCACCTGGTGAATTCGGGGCGGATATCGTCGTCGGTGATGCCCAGGTATTTGGAATCCCGGCACAATATGGCGGGCCTCACTGCGGTTATTTTGCCACTACGAAGAAATTGATGCGCAAAGTACCTGGCCGCCTGGTAGGGCAAACAAAAGATGAGCAGGGACGAAGAGGGTTTGTGTTGACTTTACAAGCCAGGGAACAACATATTCGTCGTGATAAAGCGACATCCAACATCTGTTCCAACCAGGCTTTGAATGCTCTTGCGTCCTCGGTTGCCATGTCCTCGTTAGGTAAACAGGGAGTTAAAAAAATGGCATGGACCAATATTCAGAAGACCGCATATATGAAGAAAGCATTAGAAAACAATGGAGTGAATGTCGCGTATACAGGTCCGTTTTTCAACGAATTGGTCATAAATTTAGGAACCGATGTCCAGAAAGCAAACAAAAAACTACTGGAAAAAGGATTTATCGGGGGCTATGATCTGGGTGCAAGCTATAGCAAGTTAGCAGGACACATGCTGATCGCGGTGACAGAGATTCGGACAAAAGATGAAATCGATAACTTCGCGCAGGAATTGGGGGATATAAATGGCTAATCAAGATTTTCCACTCATATTTGAACACAGCCAAGAAAGTCGCACAGGATTCAGTCTACCGGAAATGGACGTTCCTGAAGTAGATTTAACCGATATGTTTGACGAGAGTTATATCCGTGAGACGGAAGCAGATTTGCCGGAAGTAAGTGAATTGCAGATCATGCGGCATTATACTGCTTTGTCTACCCGCAACCACGGAGTAGACTCTGGCTTCTATCCGCTTGGTTCTTGTACGATGAAATATAATCCGAAAGTGAATGAAGATATCGCGCGATTGACTGGTTTTAGTCATATTCATCCTTACCAGGCTGAAGAAACCGTCCAGGGTGCATTAGAGCTGATGTACGATTTACAAACAATCCTGGCTGAAATTACTGGCATGCACACAGTAACCTTACAGCCTGCGGCAGGGGCACATGGGGAATGGACAGGTCTTATGATGATTCGTGCCTTCCATGAAGCAAATGGTGATTTTGGCCGCACGAAGGTAATCGTACCTGACTCTGCCCATGGGACGAATCCTGCCTCCGCTACCGTTGCTGGTTTCGAGGCGGTGACAGTGAAGTCTGATGATCGTGGTCTTGTTGACTTGGAGGATTTGAAACGCGTCGTCGGCGAAGATACAGCAGCACTGATGCTGACTAATCCGAACACGCTTGGCCTATTCGAAGAACATATATTGGAAATGGCAGAGATTATCCATGATGCAGGTGGAAAGCTCTATTATGATGGGGCCAATCTTAACGCTATTCTTGGTTATGCTCGTCCTGGAGACATGGGATTCGATGTTGTGCACTTGAACCTTCATAAGACATTCACCGGCCCACACGGCGGGGGAGGTCCTGGTTCTGGACCTGTAGGCGTAACAGAAGAATTTGCTGCCTATTTACCTAAGCCGGTTTTAATTAAAAGGGGAGAACAATTCGGTTTTGATTACGATCGTCCTAAATCAATTGGCCGTGTGAAGCCGTACTATGGTAATTTCGGTATTAACGTTCGTGCTTATACTTATATTCGTACCATGGGAGCGGAAGGGCTGAAGAAAGTAAGCGAATATGCTGTATTGAATGCAAACTATATGATGAGACGTCTGGAGAAGGAATATGACTTGCCGTTTAATCAGCATTGTAAACATGAATTTGTATTATCAGGAAAGAGCCAGAAGAAATTAGGGGTTCGAACTCTGGATATTGCAAAGCGTCTGTTAGACTTTGGATACCATCCGCCAACTATCTACTTCCCGTTAAATGTGGAAGAAGCGTTGATGGTAGAGCCAACGGAAACGGAATCGAAAGAAACTCTCGACGCATTCGTTGATGCAATGATCCAGATTTCTAATGAAGCGAAAGAGGATCCTGAAATTGTGCAGGAAGCACCTCATACGACCGTGGTGAGTCGTATGGACGAGACTACAGCAGCAAGAAAGCCTGTTCTTCGTTATAACAAAGATAGCTGATAAAAAGAACAACAAAAAAGCATCCAAACAGGATGCTTTTTTGTTATGAGAAACATGAGATTCATATTAACCTTTTTTAATTTTTCCGCCCCAGTGCTTGAATCCGCCTTTTAGCTGATTCAAATCGCGATATCCTTTTTTATGAAGAATTGCAGCTGCTCGGGCAGAACGTGAGCCACTTTGACAATACATGTAAACTGGCTGATCTTTACGCAGTTCGGTTAGGCGGTGATTCAGTTGGGATAAAGGAATGTTACGTGCTCCAAGAATGTGACCGCCTTTGAATTCCTTCGGTTCCCTGACATCAATGAGTTGCGCTTTCCTGTAGCCTTGTCTGAATTCATCTTCAGTCAATGTTGTCAGGATTTTACGTGTTTTGAAAAATCTATATAGCCCAAATCCAATTAATACGATGAGCGTAATGATTAATAATTCCATTTGGTTCCTACCCCCATTTGTCTATTCCCTTATCTATTATATGGATGTTTGACCAACTTTTCAAAGAGTTTTTATAGAAAAGCTCTGTTAATTCTCAGAGCCGATTTTACAATTAAAGATTCCTTTAAATGAAGACTCAGTTTCGAGATATGTTGTTTCCGTTACGGTAGTAACGGTTTGGAGGTCAGGGTAATTACTCGCTTTCCATGGGCATACGGTGAGCTTCCTCGGGCTTAAAGCCCTGCGGGATCTCACCATGTACTATTCTCCCATCGAAGTCTCGCAATTTCCCGGCCCTTTAATTGAATAGACCTTTTATGGTAAATTAACAACAATGTTTAACAGAGACTAACAAAATTATGTATCATCACGAAGTAAGGTTGTGGTGAAAAATGTCATATCTTGCAAATGATAAAAAAGTTTACCTGCGAGGAAAAAGGGCATATTAACTTATTTTATCTCTGGTTCTCTATCTTTTTCGCATGTTTTTAAGATTGACAAAAACAAACCTCTTCGTTCTAAACACAATATCTGGTGTTATTTTTAAAAAAAGAACACAATATATTGATTAAGATTCTTTTTATGTGGTATGTTACTTGTAGAATAAAATAAACAGACAACAAGAAGAATACCATCATTTCGTTATAAAATAAATAGATAAGGGAGAGGTTCATTGATGCCAACTACTGCTGAATCTCATACAAACATTGACGTAGAGCGGTTGAATAAAGATATTCGACAATTCCCTCAGGTTCATGAGATTGAATCGGATATGAAAATTACACATAAAGGCGTATCGCGTCTTGTCATGCTGGATCGATACGCCTTTAAAGATACAGAAAGATTGACTTTAGGCGAAGGGGATTTTGTGGTACTAACAGTGAAGGAAGATCCGAATTTCCCTGCACGTGGTCTGGGGTTCATTGAATCGATTGACTGGGAAGCGAAAAGGGCGAAAGTCAAGGTTGAACAGGAATTTGTTCATGTACTGGACAATGAGGAAGAACGCGAAACAGGGATAATAACACGGAATATGGATACGATTGATAAGCCGTTGGAAATATTTTACGAACAAATTGCTATGCGTAATGCAACCGGATTGGCGGAGGTAGAAACAGATCCGGAGAAAAAGCATACCTGGTATCAGGAATTTTATAATGAACTCTCTGAATTGAATTTTGTACCGGCAGGCCGAGTCCTCTATGGAGCGGGTGCCAATACTGATGTTACTTACTTCAACTGCTACGTCATGCCGTTTGTACAGGATTCCAGAGAAGGAATATCTGATCATCGAAAGCAAGTGATGGAAATCATGTCCCGTGGAGGTGGCGTCGGAACGAATGGATCGACATTACGGCCGCGTAACGCCTTGGCGAGAGGCGTAAATGGGAAGTCCTCTGGTTCCGTATCCTGGCTGGATGATATTGCCAAGCTAACCCACCTGGTCGAGCAGGGCGGATCAAGAAGAGGGGCTCAGATGATTATGCTTGCGGACTGGCATCCGGATGTTCTGGAATTCATTATTTCGAAGATGCAGAACCCCCGGATTCTCCGTTTCTTGATTGAGAACACGGAAGATGGACAAATTAAGCGATTAGCTCAGGAAAAACTGAAGTTCACTCCTTTAACAGAAACAGAGCGTGATATGTATCAAAGTGTTGTGAACTATAAAAACATGCCGGGCTATGGCGGTTTTACAGAACAGGCTATTAGGGAAGCGGAAGAAAAGCTGTTGACCGGAGGGACTTATACCGTTCATAACCCGGATTTCCTTACAGGAGCCAATATTTCCGTCTGCATCACTAAAGAATTTATGGAAGCAGTAGAGAATGACGAAGATTACCATCTTCGTTTCCCGGATGTGGAAAATTACACTCCTCAGGAAATGGATGAATATAATGCTGAATGGCATAAAGTTGGCGACGTACGGGAATGGAAAGCCAAAGGATACGACGTTCGTACGTACAGGAAAATCAAAGCAAAAGAACTGTGGAATTTGATTAACATCTGTGCCACTTATTCGGCAGAGCCTGGCATCTTCTTTATTGATAATGCTAACGAAAAAACGAATGCTACTGCCTATGGACAAAAAGTAGTTGCAACCAACCCTTGCGGTGAACAGCCTCTTGCTCCTTATTCTGTTTGTAACCTTGCTGCCGTCAATCTGGCAGCGATGGCGGACAAAGAGAATAAAAAAGTCAATTACGATAAATTGAAGAAGACAGTAGAAACCGGCGTGCGGATGCAGGATAATGTCATCGATGCGACGCCTTACTTCCTGGAAGAGAACCGTAAGCAGGCGCTTGGTGAGCGTCGTGTCGGTCTGGGTGTCATGGGGCTTCATGACCTGCTAATCTACTGTGAAACGGAATATGGTTCAAAAGAAGGCAACAAACTGGTGGATGAAATTTTTGAAACGATTGCCACCACTGCCTATCGTGTTTCTATTGAGCTGGCGAAAGAAAAAGGGAGCTTTCCTTATTTGATAGGAGATACCGATAAGGAAACGGAAGAATTACGCCAGCAGTTTATCGATACAGGGTATATGAAACAAATGCCAGAGGATATTCGGAAAGCAATTCTTGACCATGGCATCCGCAACTCCCACCTGTTGACTGTAGCGCCTACTGGCAGTACAGGTACGATGGTAGGAGTTTCAACAGGACTTGAGCCGTATTTCTCTTTTTCTTACTACAGAAGTGGACGATTAGGTAAGTTCATAGAGGTGAAAGCGGACATCGTCCAGGAATACTTGGATCACCATCCTGAGCAGGATCCTGACCACCTGCCTGATTGGTTTGTAACTGCGATGGGGTTATCGCCGGAAGCCCATGCGGATACCCAATGTGTGATCCAGCGCTGGGTCGACAGTTCTATCTCTAAAACTGTCAATGCTCCAAAAGGTTATTCTGTCGAGCAGGTGGAAAGTGTGTACCAGCGTCTGTATCGTGGAGGCGCCAAAGGTGGAACGGTTTATGTCGATGGCAGCCGTGATTCACAGGTACTGACGCTTAAAGCCGAAGAAAATGATTTTGAGGGCGAACAGACAGAATTTGAATTTGAAGAAGATAAAAAACCTCGGGTAGTATTAATGGATACCGTACAGGAATTAACAAAAACGGATGTAACGATTGGTTCAGAAGTTGGAAACACTTGTCCGGTATGCCGTAAAGGAAAAGTGGAAGATATTGGCGGTTGTAATACTTGCACGAATTGTAATGCCCAGTTAAAGTGTGGGTTATAATTTAAGTAATGAACCCTGCGGCAATTCAGCTGCAGGGTTTTGCTATTCGAATAAATAAACCGGGCGAAAAGACTTTCCGATGGTTATTCTGATAGGGTCTTTCTTGTCACTTTTTAGAAATTAGTGTATGATTTTTATTATACATATCCAGATAGGCAGTATTGGGGGATTAGCATGCCGACACCGAGTATGGAGGACTATATTGAACAAATATATATGCTGATAGAGGAGAAGGGATATGCACGGGTCTCTGATATTGCAGAAGCGTTGAGTGTCCACCCTTCCTCTGTAACAAAAATGGTACAGAAATTGGATAGGGACCAATACCTGAATTATGAAAAATACCGGGGTCTTGTTTTAACGGCGAAAGGTAAAAAGATAGGAAAGCGTCTCGTTTACCGGCATGAATTGTTGGAACAATTCCTCGAAATCATCGGTGTGGATGATGAAAATATCTATGAAGATGTTGAAGGCATCGAACACCATTTAAGCTGGAACTCCATCGATCGTATAGGTGACCTGGTGCAGTATTTTGAAGAAGATGAAACAAGAATTAAAGGGCTGCGGCAAGTACAAGAAAATAATGAAAAAGAAACCACATAAAACCAAGCAGTAAAGACGTACCTTGAAGAAAGGGCGTCTTTTTTTCGTGATTTTTCGGTTCTATACGAGCCTGTAACTCCTTATATATGAAACAAATGGCCTCTAAGGAGGGGACCTATGAAAATCGATGGTGTTTTTTCAGGGGGCGGGGTAAAAGCTCTTGCCTTTGTGGGAGCGTTGCAGGTGGTGGAAAATAGAGGTTATACCTTTCAAAGGATGGCTGGAACCTCTGCGGGAGCAATCACCGCCAGTCTGCTTGCAGCAGGATATCGTGTCAATGAACTTGAAGCTGTCCTCAGAGAATTAGATTTTGAAACATTCGTCGACCCTCCTTTGGTGGACCGGCTTATCCCTTTTACCAAATGGTTGTTATTGTATTTTCGCATGGGTTTATATAAAGGGGATCGGCTTGAACGTTGGTTATATGACCGTCTTGCGGCTAAGGGTATCTATACGTTTCGTGATCTGCCTGATGGAAAACTGAAGATCATTTGTTCTGACTTGACCCTTGGGAGGATATTGGTTGTACCTGATGACTTAGAGACCTACTATAATATTGACCCTTACCAATTTCCAATAGCGAAAGCCGTAAGGATGAGTGCGGGACTTCCCTATTTTTTTAGTCCAGTCAAATTACAAGGCAAGGGAAACGTCAAATCTATCGTAGTAGACGGTGGATTGCTTAGCAATTTCCCGATTTGGTCACTGGAAAATCGTGATGGCAAGCGGATCAGACCTATACTGGGAATGAAACTTAGCAATCCACCCAACCAGCTGCCGGAAAGGAAAATCAATA
The DNA here is from genome assembly GCF_011761345.1 of Thalassobacillus devorans. Classification (GTDB taxonomy): domain Bacteria; phylum Bacillota; class Bacilli; order Bacillales; family Halobacillaceae; genus Thalassobacillus; species Thalassobacillus devorans. The sequence goes on along the minus strand of NZ_JAASRY010000004.1, from coordinate 63,234 downwards.
ATTCAATCGAAATGTTCCATGCGCTTTTTTCTACTATGAAGCAAGCGCACGATGCGCGGTATATTTCCAAATCTAAGAGTGCAGATATTCTCTTTATTCCAGTAACTACAATAGATACAACTGATTTTCACTTGAATGAGAACCAAAAAGATGAGTTGATTCAAATTGGAAGAGAGCATGCGGAAATTTTTATGGGAAAATGGAGAAAATAAAAAATCGAGCTTCATCTTAGGATGAGGCTCGATTTTTTTTCTTGTTTTTATTGCCTTCGATAACTCGCAGGTGTGCAGCACTTGTTTTTCGTTTCTTTTTATTCAGGACAGGGGATGGATTGAAGGTAGATTTTCCAGTAGGTTTTGTACTACTTTCATTCCCTTTGTACTTCTTTTTCGACTGCTTGACAGCTTGTTTGTATTTTTTCATTTCATCTGATGACCCACCTCTTCTTTTCATCAGAAAATGATTAAGCACGAAGTAAAGAACTGCTGCGACACCTACCATAATCAACAGGTTTGTCAAAAGACCCATGGCATCTGTCGCCAGTTTCATTACCAGACCAACGACTGCAAGCCCAATCAAAATATAAATGACAGGAGTCATACGACTGCGTGGCATGATTTTCATGTGCCTCCCTTCCATTTTCAAATCGTTAAGAGATCACCCTACTATCTGTATACCACCTTTTCGGTCATTTTCATCATTTTCAAGCACTTTTTTAAAAGAATGTAATGCAACTTCCACTTGATCGTCTTTTGGTTCCTTGGTTGTCAGGAGCTGCAGCCACAGTCCTGGGTAACCTAATACCTTTAAAAGGGGAACGTTTCTTACTTTATTCGTTAGTTGTAAAACTTCAAAGGAAAGCCCAATAACGATCGGTATGAGAAAGATCCGGTTAACGATCCTCCACCACAGTGGATCTGTGGCAACAAACATATAAACAAACATCCCAACGATAACTGTAAATAAAATAAAGCTGGATCCACAACGGTAATGCAGACGTGATTGCTTTTGTACTCCTTCTACGGTCAGTGGGGCCCCATTTTCATACGCATTAATTACTTTATGTTCAGCCCCATGATACTGGAATACTCTCTTAATAATGGGTGTCATGGAAATGAAGTAGATATAAGCCAGTAATAAAATGAGTTTGAATAGGCTTTCCAATGCGACCTGGCCGAACCTTCCAGAGATGACAGGTTCAAAGAAGTCAGCTACTAAAGCAGGAGTAACCGTGAAAATAAGTTTTCCAAAGAAAAAAGATAATACACCAATGGCCCCCACACCTAAAATCATAGCTAATTTAGAAGACTCTTCTTCTTTTTCGATCTGCTCGTCATCATCTGGGTGTACATCGTATCTTTCAGTAGAAAAGTTTAAATGTTTGGTTCCATTTGCGCTTGCTTGAATGAGAGAAACGAGACCTCTTAATAATGGGATCTTTTTTAAACGATTTGCTATTTTAGATTCTTTCCGTTCCAGCTCAAAATATTCAATACTTTTATCTTTTCTACGTATGGCAGTTACATAGCTTTTTTTACCGGCGAACATAACGCCTTCTACTACAGCCTGCCCGCCGTATGCTGTTGCTTTTTTTTCGGACATAGTACACCAACCTTACGTTGTAATTTACCTCTTATCTTATATTTTACAGCAAATCCCATAGTATCACTAGCCCCTTTTCTTCATATGAGCCCTGTTTAAGAATTATTTGATGCTAAAGGGAGAAACTAGCAGATGGAGGTGTTGAAGATGGATAAGACACAATTAGAACAAAACCAACAGGAAAAACCAATAAGTATCTTGAATAAATCTTTACTGACCGGATTTGTCGGCGGAATGGTATGGAGTATATTCGGGGCACTCTCTTACTATTTTAATTTTACGGAAGTATCGCCTGCTTCATTCTTAATTCGTTCATTCTGGCAGACTGGCTGGACAAGTTCCTTTTTAGGGGAAGTACTGGGAGTCATTGGTGTTAGCCTGATATCCATAGCAGGTGCCCTTGTTTATTACCTAGCTTTGAAAAAAACAAATGGTATTATGCCTGGCGTATTGTACGGGGGAGCCGTGTGGGGGATCATATTTTATTTATTGAACCCAATTTTTGCAGCTGTTCCTGCTCTTCCGGATATGACAAGCGATACGATTATCACAACGATTTGCTTATTTGTTTTATACGGTGCCTTTATCGGGTATTCCATATCATATGAATATCATGATCTTAATCAGCCAGCTGATGGTGATGCTTCAGGGAAATGATTATTACTAGCCTATGGAAGTATGATAAGATTGATTTGTGTGAATATTCTATGAAGCAATGGAGAGATCATGATGAAACGCTTGCTGGTTTTAAATGGACCAAACTTAAATTTATTAGGAAAAAGAGAGCCGGGTATATACGGGCATGGCACACTGGATGATGCTGTAAAGCTGGCAAGAGAAACTGCTACTGAAAAGGGAATCGAAGTGGATGAATATCAATCGAACCATGAAGGTGAGCTGATCGATGCCATTCAACAGGCAGAAGGAAAATATGAAGGTATAATTTTTAACCCTGCGGCATATACGCATACGAGCATTGGCTTGCGGGATGCTATCAGTGCTATAGAAGTTCCTGTAGTGGAAGTTCATATTTCAAATGTCCATCAGCGGGAATCATTCCGGCATCATTCGATGCTGGCCCCAGTCTGCCAGGGGCAAATCGTCGGATTCGGCCTCCTTGGTTATCGCCTGGCTGCGTTAGCATTAATAGAAAGTCTCGAAGGGAGAAGATAAATATGGATAAGATGAGGGGAATTAGACAAAGCATACAAGACATGGACTTGGACGCCATATTAGTAACGAGTGATAAAAACAGACGGTACCTGACCAATTTCACCGGAACTGCCGGGGCAGTACTAATCACAGCGGAAGCTGCGTTGCTCATTACGGATTTTCGTTACACGAAACAGGCTGAGGAACAGGCGAAAGGTTATGAAATAGTGGAACATAAGCAGTCATTAGTCGACGAGATTGCTGCCCAGGTCGACCGATTAGGAGTGAAGACTGCCGGTTTCGAACAAGACTTACTTACATATGGCAGTCATCGTCAGTACGAAGAGAAGTTAGGCGCTGAGCTCGTACCTACCTCTGGTCTGGTGGAAAAGTTGAGGTTGATAAAGACAGATGAAGAGATTAATATATTAAAGGATGCTGTTAAAATCGCAGATGACGCTTTCGATCACATCCTTTCTTACATTAAACCCGGTATAAGAGAAATTGATGTGGCCAATGAACTTGAATTCTTTATGCGTAAGCAAGGAGCCACTTCCTCAAGTTTTGACATCATCGTAGCTTCTGGAGAAAGATCTGCTTATCCTCACGGTGTAGCTTCGGAGAAAGAGATCCAGTCTGGAGAACTTGTCACCTTGGATTTCGGGGCATTATATAAAGGTTACTGTTCTGATATCACCCGAACAGTTGCTGTAGGGCAGATCAGTGATGAGCTGAAGGAAATTTATGATACCGTACTAGAAGCGCAGTTACGCGGTATGAAAGGGTTAGCTGCTGGAATTACAGGCAAAGAAGCAGATGACCTGACACGTGATTATATTAAAGAAAAGGGTTACGGTGAATATTTTGGTCATTCTACAGGGCATGGATTAGGATTGGATGTTCATGAAGGTCCTGGTTTGTCACCTCGCAGCGACAAAGTTTTGGAAGCTGGAATGGTAGTCACAGTAGAACCTGGCATCTATGTGCCGGGAGTAGGCGGTTGCAGAATTGAAGATGATGCTCTTGTTACGGAAACAGGTAATGAGCGTCTGAGCCAATCACCTAAAGAATTAATTACGTTGTAAAGAGAACGCAGGGAAAAGGAGAGATTTTAATGATTTCAGTAAATGATTTTAAAACCGGTTTGACCATTGAAGTAGACGGAGAGATCTGGTCTGTTGTTGAATTCCAGCATGTCAAGCCTGGTAAAGGTGCTGCATTTGTAAGGTCAAAACTTCGTAATTTAAGGAATGGGAATATCCAGGAGAAAACATTCCGGGGTGGAGAAAAAGTAGAGCGTGCCCATATTGAAACGAATAAAATGCAATACTTGTATTCATCCGGCGGCGCCCATACTTTCATGGATAGTCATACCTATGAGCAACTCGAATTACAAACAAATCAAATCGAACGTGAACTTAAATTCCTGAAAGAGAATATGGAAGTAAGTATCCAAACCTATCAAGGAGAAGTTATCGGTATCGAGTTGCCAAATAATGTGGAACTTGAAGTTACAGAAACCGAGCCAGGTGTCAAAGGCGATACAGCAAGCGGTGGCACAAAACCAGCGACAGTCGAAACAGGACTCGTCGTACAAGTACCATTTTTCGTAAATGAAGGAGACACACTGATTATCAATACTTCTGACGGAAAATATGTTTCACGAGGCTAAATATAATAGTAGAGCTGTCCCTTAAGTCTGCAATAGACTTTCCGGGGCAGCTTTTTTTGTCAAAACCAGGCAGGCCGGAATTGAATGGCCTCTTGCTATTTCCCATTGCTAAGGAAATGTAAAGAGTTTCAGGGCCTGAAATTGTGCTGCATTCAAAGCAGCGTTTTCCATATTAACGAGCACACTAAAAGAGCACCAATCATGTACTGGTGTTCTTTTAGTTTGCTCGTTAATAGTTTACTGAACATAATCTTTCCGCTTCTGAGATAGTCATATACCATCTCGTGGTGCATACATTTACATTAAAGAGCTGGTAGATGGGGTGGTCTTGTTGAGAGAGATTGTGAATTTATTTCCTCCCGTTATGCAGAAGGCGCTTGAGGAAGCGGTGGACTGGAATACAGTTCATGAAATAAGGGTCAGAGTTGGACAGCCACTGGAGGTAGTCTACTACCAGGATTATACATGGCTAGAACATTTGGTTCCTACAGAAACGGAAAAAAATCATATTCTTAATCAAGTCAGTCAGTTTTCTCTTTATAGATTGGAAGATGAGTTGCGAGAGGGTTTTATCACAGTAAATGGGGGCCATCGGATCGGACTGGCAGGTAAAGTCAACACGAGCAATGGTGCTGTACAGGCTATCCGTTATATTTCTTCCTTTAATATTCGGATTGCAAGAGAAAAGCGTGGGGCTGCCCAGGGACTGATGGGTCGCCTTGTTCATAAAGGTAATTATTGCAATACGTTGATTATAGGGGCTCCACAGACTGGAAAAACAACTTTGTTACGGGATATTACCTGCCATATCAGTACTGGATGGAAAGGAGTCGCAGCAAAAAAAGTTGCTGTTATTGATGAGAGATCGGAAATAGGGGCCAGTATCCATGGGGTTCCTCAACTTGATTTAGGACGGCGGACGGATATTATGGATGCTTGTCCCAAATCAGAAGGAATGATGATGATGATCCGATCCATGTCGCCAGACGTATTGGTAGTCGATGAAATCGGACATCAACGGGATGTAGATGCTATTCAAGAAGCAATCAACGCCGGCGTAACTTTATATTGTACTGTGCATGGAAATAACTTAAAAGAACTACGAAAACGTCCTTCAATAAAACAGTTGCTGGACCAGCATGTTTTCAAACGGTTTGTCCTTTTACAGAAAAGCGGCAGTGGCAATCCAGCAGGCAGAGCGATGATTTTGGATGAAAGAGAGAACATCATGGATGTGACTGCAGGAGGGAATGCGCATGAAGTGGATAGGAGCCCTGTTATTACTAGCCGCCACCACATGGGTAGGGTTTGAGGTTGCACGCAAATTCAAACAGCGACCTAGACAAATTAAGCAATGGAAGCACGCCTTACAGATATTGGAATCAGAAATGGTTTATGGGCAGACCCCGCTCCTGGAGGCATGTTCCTATCTTTCTAAGCAGCTGCAGGAACCAATCTCCTGGTTTTTTCGGGAAGTAGCGTCAAACAAGCACAAAGGTGGGGTAGACTTCAGCCAGGTATGGACGGAAGAACTTGATCGTCATTGGGTCTACACTTCGCTAGGAGAAAATGAAAAGGAAATACTCAAACAATTTGGGCAGACGCTTGGACAACAGGATCTTATACATCAAAGAAAACAAGTACAGTTAGCATTAAGCCATCTGGACAGAGAGTTGGAAGAGGCTCTGAGTATTTATCATCAATACAACAAAACTGTCAAGGGACTAGGGTTCTTGACAGGATTACTTATCGTATTGTTACTCATCTAAGGAGGAGGCCGAAGATCGTGATCCAAGATGCAACGGTTTTATTTCAAATTGCAGGAATAGGAATTATCGTAGCAATGATTCATAGCATATTAAAGCAAATGGGAAAAGAAGAAATTGCCCAAGTGGTTACCCTTGTCGGATTCATCATCGTTCTTTTTATCGTTCTGAATGGACTAGCTGATTTGTTCCAGCAAATCAAATCGGTATTTTTATTTCAAGGATAATTTGTAATGGATATCTTACAAATTGTGGGGATTGGAATTGTATCCAGTATATTGATATTGCTTTTAAAAGAACAAAAATCATCTTTAGCCTTCATGCTTGCTATCTTCACTGGGCTGATCATATTCCTGGCTCTCATCCAGCAAATCTCTCATATCTTTAAGTTGATTGATTATATGGCGGGAAAAGCGAACATCCATGGGGTGTATGTCGAGACAATCTTAAAAATAATCGGTATTGCTTATATTGCGGAATTCGGCGCTCATTTGACAAAGGACGCAGGGTTGTCTTCTATCGCTTCAAAAATTGAGTTAGCAGGAAAGGTATTCATTCTGCTCTTATCCATTCCAATTCTGACGGCTTTAATTGAAGCGATATTAGGGTTCTTCCCTGGATAATGATGATAGAAGGGGGATGGGCATAAATGAAATGGCCCTCCTTAGTTTTTTTAATAGTGATAGGAATATTGCTAGCACCTGACCCAATAGCTGCCGAGCCAAGTCAGCCGACTGGTCCCGAGCCACTGATGGAAAATATAGACTTTGGAGAATTAAATGAATATTGGAGTTCTATTGTCCGGGAGTATGGGGGCTATTTACCTGAATTGAAACAGATGAATATAAAGGATTTTGCCAAACAATCTTCTGAGTTGACGGTCATGGATTGGTTGAACGGGTTCCTTAAATATCTTTTTCATGAGCTGATTGCGAACGGGAAATTGCTGGGAAGTTTGATTTTTCTGACTTTGTTCATAACGGTCCTGCATACATTACAAAGTGCTTTTGAACAAACTGCTGTTAGCAAAGTCGCCTATATGATCGTTTACCTTGTGCTGATTATGCTTGCGCTAAACAGTTTTCATTTGGCGGTTTCTTATACCAGTGATGCTATCGATGCTATGAGTGGATTCATTATCGGGCTTTTACCATTGTTGCTTGGCATAATGGCAACGTTCGGACACTTAGTGTCTTTATCATTTTTTCATCCTATTATAATCTTTCTTATTCAGATAAGTGGTGTCCTTATATCGAAGGTGGTTTTACCGCTCTTTTACTTGTCAGCTCTCCTGTTAATGACAAGTTCATTGACAGACAAATATAAAGTGGATCAGCTGGCTCAACTGTTAAGAAATATTGGCCTTGGGCTAATCGGAACTTTCCTGACGATATTTTTAGGTGTTATTTCTGTACAGGGGGCAGCCACGGCCATACAGGATGGAGTGGCGATGAAAACGGCGAGGTTCGTTACAGGTAATTTTGTTCCTGTAATCGGCAGGCTGTTCACGGATGCAACAGATACAGTATTGGGCGCTTCTTTATTATTGAAAAACACAATCGGTTTGGCGGGTGTAATCATAGTGATTGGACTAGCTTTATTTCCAGCTCTAAAAGTACTGGCAATTGCGCTCACTTTTAAAATTGCAGCTGCAGTCCTTCAGCCAATAGGGAACGGGCCGGTAGTAACAAGTATTTCTATTATCAGCAAACATATCTTATATATATTTGCTTGTTTACTTACTGTTACCTTTATGTTCTTCCTGTTAATTGCCATATTAGTGGCATCCAGTAACTTGACCATGATGGTTCGATAAGGAGGAAAAACCGTGGCATTCATTATTCAATGGGTGACGGAAATAGTTATTTTTTTATTGCTGGCAATGGTGATCGATTTCCTGCTTCCTTCTGGACAAATGCAAAAGTATGCCAGGTTGGCTATTTCTCTCATACTCGTCTTAATTTTCCTCAATCCATTGTTCCGATTATTCAACACGGATGTAAACCAGTTGATTCAAACACAGGCTCAAACATTCTCGACCGAGATAGTGAAAGAAGAAGCGTTAAAAAAATCAGTTGAAACAAAGAAAAGTGAAATACAAGCCACACAGGATGCATATATATTAGAACAAATGGTTGTCCAAATGAAATCTCACGCAGAAGAAAGGCTTGCCCAGGACTTCACCGCTGAAATAATGGATATTACCTTCCTGTTCAAAGATGAAGTGAAAGACCTGGAACATCTGGAAACTGTCCAGGTGTCTTTGAAAGAGGCTGAAACAGTGGAATCCATTGAGCACATTGATATTGACTTAGACAAACCTGCGGAAGAAAAGGACGAGCAGACTAATGAAGCAATCGTAACTTATTTAGCAGAACTTTGGCAGTTGGACCAAGACAGAATCACGATTCAATGGGAGGGTGCAAATGAGTAAATGGCAGGAGATTTTTTCCTTCTTAAAAAAAGATGACGGTAAAAAGCTCAATAAAAGAGGCTATATCGTCCTAGTCGGATTGATTGGTCTTTTGCTGTTAATGGTTGGGAACATTTTTCAAAAATCTTCCCCGGACCCAATTGATTTGTCCACACAGCCAGATCCGGGCGCTGCTGCAGAAACTGCTGTTCACAACGCCGATACAGAAGAAGGGATCAAGGATCTTGAAAAAAGCTATGAAAAACAGCTCACACCGTTAATAGAAAATATAAAGGGAGTGAGTGAGGTAGAAGTAATGATCAACCTTGAAGCAACCAAAGAAAAGGTTTACGACAAAAACCTTATTATTGGAAAGCAGACCACTGAAGAATCAGATAAAAACGGTGGGGAGAGGAGTATCGAAGATTATTCCCGGGAGCAGCAGCTGGTGTTGGTAAGGCAAGGCGATCAGGAGCTTCCATTATTGATACAAACAAAAAAACCTAATGTCAAAGGGGTGTTGGTGGTAGCAAAAGGTGTAGATCATATGCAAGTAAAGCAATGGGTAGTCGAAGCAGTCTCAAGAGTGATGGATGTACCGAGTCATAGAGTATCGGTCATGCCTAAAAATTAATAAGGGGGAAGAGTAATGGTTAAAAAGCAAACCGTTTGGTTATTGACAATGTTGAGTCTGATGATTGTGTTGAGTGTTTATTATATGACGGCACCAGAAGGCGATGAAATGGCGTTCATCAATGATGAGGAATGGAACCAGAACGAATCAGGAGATGACATGGCAGCTGATGCAAATAATGAAGAGGGCACAATTATCAGCCAAATGTCAGCGGAAGAGATGTTTGCTGCCATCCGTATGCAAAAGCAAGATGCAAGAGACAAACAGCATGAGCAATTATCTGATATCGTAGCCTCCAGTGATTATAGCGCAGATGAAAAAAATGATGCTTTACAGGAAATGCAACAGTTACAGGAACTACAAACAAAAGAGTCGATTCTAGAAACGACCATTCAGGCAAATGCTCAGTATGATGATGTCTTGGTTCGAGTGGAAGAGGATGTCATTAATGTAACCGTCAAAGCAAATGAACTTTCTAAAAAAGAAACAAACAATATCATTAAAATGGCAGTCGATGAGTTTGGTGAAAAACCAGTCAGGGTAAAATTCCAACCATCTAACTAAATAAAAAAGATCTCTCTCAGAGAGGTCTTTTTTATTTGTGGGGTGAAACGAGATGGTAAATCAGGACAAATGGGGTTCCAGTTCTTAATTCAAATGAAGGTTGGGAACAGTAATAGTTAACTAAATGGAAAACGCTTTTGTACAAAGTTGAAGTTTCTACTGCTTTTATCGTAGAATGTTATAAGGAGTTATTAATACCTGTTATTAAATCCGTAATAAAAAAACAAGGGGTGCCATCTATGTTGAAGGTTCAAGAAATCCGAGAATTAATTAGATTAATTGATGATTCTAAAATCGATGAATTCTGTTTTGAAACAAACGGAACAAAAGTAACCATGAAAAAACAAGGCGGACAAGTTGTCAGCCAGCAACTGCAAGAACCTGTGCAAGCTGCGGCTCCTGTTCAAGAAGAAAAGCAGCCACAACCAGAGCCGGTAAAAGAAAAAACAGAACAAAAACCTGCGCAGGAAGAGAACAAGCAAGAAGCACCAGCAGCTTCCCAGTCAGATTATGATGCAGAGGTTACCTCACCGATGGTCGGAACCTTCTATACTGCTTCCTCACCAGATAGTGATCCATATGTAAGAGTTGGCGATAAGGTAAAACCTGACTCTGTGGTGTGTATTGTAGAAGCGATGAAATTATTTAATGAAATCGAAGCGGAAGTATCCGGAGAAATCGTAGAAATATTGGCAGAAGATGGAGAACTAGTCGAATACGGACAGCCACTTTTCCGGGTTAAGACCGTTTAATGGGGGTAGCTGTATGATTAAAAAGTTGTTGATTGCCAATAGAGGTGAAATTGCAGTTCGTATCATAAGGGCTTGTAAAGAAATGGGCATTGAAACAGTGGCGATTTATTCAGAAGCTGATAAAGAAGCCTTGCACGTTCAGCTTGCAGATGAAGCTTATTGCATCGGCCCGACACTGAGTAAAGACAGTTACTTAAATTATACAAATATTATGAGCCTGGCCAAGTTGACAGATGTAGATGCCATACACCCGGGGTACGGTTTTCTCTCTGAAAATGCAGAGTTTGCGGAGATGTGCGAAGAATGTAATGTGACCTTTGTGGGGCCATCTGCATATGCTATTTCAAAAATGGGCACAAAAGATGTTGCTCGTGAAACGATGAAAGAAGCAGGTGTACCTGTAGTTCCAGGGTCCGAAGGGATTATTGCAGATGAGGACGACGGGCTGAAAGTTGCAGAGGAGATTGGTTATCCTGTTATCATAAAAGCAACTGCTGGCGGTGGCGGTAAAGGTATCCGTGTTGCCCGTGACCAGGATGAATTGGTTAAAGGGATCCGGGTCACTCAAAATGAAGCAGAAAAAGCTTTTGGAAATCCTGGAGTTTATATCGAAAAATTCATTGAAGATTTCCGCCATGTGGAAATTCAAGTATTAGCTGATAATTTCGGTAATGCAATTCATTTAGGAGAACGGGATTGTTCAATTCAACGTCGTTTACAGAAGTTGATTGAAGAAACTCCGTCCCCTGCCATCACTTCGGAAATCAGGGCGGATATGGGTGAAGCAGCTGTAAGAGCCGCGCTGGCTGTTGATTATTCGGGAGCAGGGACTGTTGAATTTATATTTGACCAGGAGCAGAATACTTACTACTTCATGGAAATGAATACACGTATTCAGGTAGAACATCCAGTCACTGAGATGGTCACTGGAGTGGATTTGATCAAAGAACAAATCAAAGTAGCCTCAAATGAGAAGCTTGAATACGCTCAGGAAGATATAACATTTGAAGGATGGGCGCTGGAGTGCCGAATTAATGCAGAGGATCCATTCAAAGATTTTATGCCTTCACCTGGGAGAATAGAAATGTACCTGCCGCCAGGAGGTTTGGGGGTAAGAGTGGATTCTGCAGCTTACCAAGGTTACATGATTCCTCCATACTATGATTCCATGATTGCTAAATTGATCACTTATGGAAGAACAAGAGAAGAAGCTATCAACCGGATGAGCCGGGCGTTGGATGAGTTTGTTGTCGATGGCATCAAAACCACTATCCCATTTCATCAGCGAATGATGAAACATCCTGTTTTTGTCGGCGGAGACTTCAACACAAAATTTTTAGAGAAATATACTATAATGAAAGATGAATAGTGGGGAAGGAGTGAACGGAATGAGTGAACAGCGCTTATTGAATGTAAGCAGTGATTCTTCACTAGGAAATGTTGAGATTGCCCCGGAAGTCATAGAGGTCATTGCGGGGATTGCTGCTTCTGAAGTAGCAGGGGTAGCATCCATGCGTGGAAACTTTGCTTCAGGGGTTGTAGAACGGTTAGGGAAGAAAAATCATGGGAAAGGTGTCAAAGTCGAGCTGGAAGATGACGGAATAAGCATTGACGTGTTTGTCGTTATGGACTATGGCATTGCGATCCCGGCTGCAGCTCAAAAAATTCAGGACAATATCCGCCAGGCTTTAATAAACATGACGGCATTAGAAATAAATGAAATCAATATCCATGTCGTTGGTGTTCAAATGGAACTGAAAGAAGACGAAGTAGTAGAAGAACAATAAAATAAACGTCATAGGTCTCTCTAGCTGAGATCTATGGCTTTTTTAATTTATAAGTCCTGTTAAAGCAACGCATTGATTTTCCATTTAAGCTCCCTTTTACTGATGACTCAGTTTCGAGACTTTTGATTGCGATTATTGTGGCGGGGAAAACGGATCGCTTTCCGTGGGCATGTGGTGAGCTTCCTCAGGCTTCGCCTTGCGGGATCTCACCGCTCATGTTCATCCCACTGGAGTCTCACCGTTTTCCCAGCCACCAAACGTTCGTTAGTTTCTCGAAACTTCGATCAAAATAGAGGGCTTTTGGAGCAGAAAATACGGTCAACTTACCATTGTAATAGGATTCTCATCACAAAATATGTCTGGACTTTCAAAACACGATTTCGAATATCTTATATGGCAAGGGCGTGGGGGAGCGGGGAGACTCCTACGGGAAAAGAGTTCCAGGTGAGACCCCGCAGAGCGTTAGCTCGAGGAGGCTCAACGAACTCCCGTGGAAAGCGACTCGTTCCCCACGCCTCGCTCCTCCAACCAATATCTTGAAATCAAGTCTTCGACTTTTCGGCCTTTAGTTGAATAAGCATCTTATGAAATAATGACTGCGTTTTTGCCCCCAAAATTCAATATAGGGATATGAAAAGGGATTCATTAAAATGAATCTTCTGAATGCAGGCCAGGTGTGGGTTTAATATAGCTTTTCGAGTGATAAAATGTTATCATGCATACGGATATAACGTTAAAGAGGATTTAAAGGAGATTAAAACATGAAACGACACCTAGCTCGCGAGAAAGCTTTTCAAGTATTATTTCAAGTTGACGTCAATGATATCGATATGGAAGAGGCAATCGAACATGTATTAGAAGAAACAAAGAGTGATGCATTTATGGAGCAATTGATTCATGGTGTTTTTGCTCAGAAGCAAGTACTGGATGAAAAAATTTCAAATCACCTGGAAAATTGGACGATAAAGCGTCTTCCACTAGTGGAAAAAACTCTATTGCGAATGGCAGTGTATGAAATGGATTTTGTGGAGGACGTTCCTGCGCAGGTAGCAATCAATGAAGCAGTGGAATTGGCGAAAGTCTTCGGAGACGAGAAATCCGGGAAGTTCGTCAATGGTGTATTATCTAAAATGACCAAATAAATGTAGAGGGGTTGTTTCGTGTGGGTGCAAATATCATATATGGAAAAGAATTGGCAGCAGAGCTTCGCGAAGAAATGAAGCAGGAAGTAGCAGAGTTAAAAACCAAAAATATTGTACCAGGATTGACAGTCATCATTCTCGGGGAAGATCCAGCATCACTTTCCTATGTAAGAGGAAAGCAAAAGGCATCGGAAAAGGTTGGCATGGAATCTAACTTGATTGAAATGCCTGAAACAACTTCTGAACAAGAATTATTAGATTTAATCGCAGAGCAAAATGCTGAGGAATCTGTGCATGGCATTCTCGTTCAACTGCCGTTACCAGCACATATATCGGAGCAGAAAGTGATTGAAGCGATTGATCCGGCAAAAGATGTAGATGGCTTTCATCCGATAAATGTCGGAAGAATGATGACAGGGCAGGATACCTTTTATCCTTGTACACCATATGGGATATTAGTAATTTTGAAAAAGGCGGAAATCGACATAAAAGGAAAGCATGTAGTAGTGGTTGGGCGCAGTAACCTCGTGGGTAAACCCGTTGGTCAACTGTTATTGAATGAACACGCAACCGTTACCTATTGCCATTCTAAAACTCCTGATTTGGGTTATCATACAAAACAAGCTGATATAGTTATTGTTGCGGCAGGAAAAGCTGGTCTCGTTACTGGTAAGCATATTAAAGAAGGTGCGGTCGTTATTGATGTAGGTGTCAACCGGGTAGATGGAAAACTAGTAGGTGACGTCGACTTTGACTCCGTTGAGCCAATTGCCTCCCATCTTACTCCAGTGCCAAAAGGTGTTGGGCCGATGACAATTACCATGTTATTACATAACACGATTAAAGCTGCTAAAAAAATTTATAATGTCATATAAAAGGAGCTTTTCACGTGGACGATCGCTATTTAACAGTTACAGCTCTTACAAAATATATCAAGCGTAAATTTTCATCAGATCCTCATTTGAAGGAAGTATGGCTGCGTGGAGAAATTTCAAACTTCAAACATCATAGCAGGGGACATATGTACCTTTCCTTAAAGGATGATAAAGCGAGACTACAGGCTGTGATGTTTGCGGGGAATAATCGATTTCTAAAATTCACTCCGGAAAATGGGATGAATGTCCTCGTTAGAGGAGAAATCGGAGTATATGAACCGATGGGTCAATATCAGTTGTATATCCACGAAATGGAACCTGATGGAATAGGAGCATTGTATCTCGCTTTTGAACAACTGAAAGAAAAGCTTGAAAAAGAAGGTCTGTTTGAACCAGCCACGAAAAAACAGCTGCCTGTCTATCCGAAGCATATCGGCATTATCACCTCCCCTACAGGAGCCGCCATCCGGGATATTTTAACCACCATAAATCGAAGATATCCGGTGGTGAAACGATCAGTATTGCCAGTGTTAGTGCAAGGAGAAAGAGCGAAGGATTCCATAGTCAAGGCTATTGAATATGCTAACCGTATAGGGGCATTCGATGTCTTGATTGTCGGCAGGGGCGGAGGATCAATTGAGGATTTATGGAGTTTTAATGAGGAGGCGGTTGCTCGTGCAATTGCTGAATCTCATATCCCTGTCATTTCAGCTGTAGGGCATGAAACGGATTATACTATCAGTGATTTTGTGGCAGATATTCGTGCGGCTACACCAACCGGCGCAGCGGAATTAGCGGTGCCATCACAAGTGGAGCTAAATCAAAGAATCATGGTATTGAATCAGCGGCTTCACCGTGCTTTGCAAAATGAACATACAGCAGCATGGAAGCGGTTGGACCGCCTTAAGCGCTCTTATGCTTTTAAATACCCGGCACAACTGACGCGTCAAAAAGAACAACAACTTGACCGGTTGATTGATTCATTGAACAAGCGTATGGAAACACACCAAAAGCAAAAATTAGATACCTTAAAGCATATTAATACCAGGCTGCATCAGCATCATCCTGAAAGACAAGTAAAACAAACGAAGGAACGGATCGAACTACTGAGTCAGCGTTTAAACCGGGAGATAGGCATACAATTGAATGAGAAGCAAAAACAGTTTAATAATTTACTGGAAAAAATGACCCTTTTGAATCCACTGGACATAATGAAAAGAGGGTATGCTATTCCTTTCAATGAAAGTGGAAATGTAATTAGGGGAGTAGAATCGGTTCAGCCTGGAGAAGCCATCCAATTAAAACTTCAAAATGGAAGTTTGGACTGTCAGGTTTGGGGGATTGAGGAGGATGAATATGAGTGAAAACTATAAAGAGCTGAGCTTTGAAGAAGCGATTGAGCAACTCGAGTCTCTAGTAGAAAAACTTGAAGAAGGCGATGTCCCTTTGGAAAAGGCGATCAATTATTATCAAGAAGGAATGAAACTTTCGAAAACATGCAGTGAAAAATTGAATCGCGTGGAACAGCAAATGCAGCAGATCATGAATGAACATGGCGAATTCGAACCGTTTTCGGTGCAGGAGGAAGAATAGTGGATCAGTCACTTTCTTTTTATTTAGAACAACACCAGGCTCTCATCAATGATTATCTGGAAGATTATATTACCAATAAACCAATCCTGTCCAGCTTAAAAACCTCCATGCTATACTCTATCCGGGCCGGTGGTAAACGGCTGCGTCCAATTTTAATGATGGCTGCCTGTGAAGCCTTTGGCGGTAAGAAGAAGGACGTTCTCCCTGTAGCGGCGGCTCTGGAAATGATTCATACTTATTCTTTGATACATGATGACCTGCCGGCTATGGATGATGATGATTTACGTCGAGGACAGCCGACCAATCACAAAAAATTCGATGAAGCGACAGCTATTCTAGCTGGAGATGCTTTGTTGACTTTAAGTTTCCAAACTATCATGGAAGCGGAAGGTCTATCTGATATACAGAAGGTACACCTGGTGAAAAAGCTTTCGATAGCAAGCGGTGCCCTTGGAATGGTAGCAGGCCAATTGATGGATATGGAAAGCGAAGGCAAAGAAATTCCACTGGAAAACCTGGAGCAGATTCATCACTTGAAAACTGGAAGGCTGATCAGTTACGCTTTAATGTCCGGGGCTTACATTGGAGGAGCAAATGAAAGTCAGCTACAATCTCTCGTAGAAACCGCTGACTTATTAGGAATTATTTTTCAAATCCAGGATGATATTCTTGATGTCAGTGGTAACGCAGCTAAACTTGGTAAACCAGTGGGCAGTGATACTATTAATAACAAAAGTACTTATCCAGGTATACTTGGAATAGAAGGTTCCCTTAAAACTAAAAACCTCTATGTGAATCGGGCAAAAACTTCCCTTAGAGAGGCTGAGGTGGGGAATACGATGCTTTTCACCTTGATCGATCACCTTAGCGACAGAGATCATTAAAAGTATTGTTTAATTGAGGAAGTCTGACGTTTATGGTATATTATTAAGTACATAAGGGATGGTGCAGTATTCTAGTCAGCCCTCCGTTCCTGAAGGCGGGCCTAAAAATCCGCCAAAGGGCATATCGATGAAGTTCCTTGTGTTGGCTTGAGGCGCCCAGCCTTGGGTCGATGCTGGGAGTTAAGGTAGTGGGGCGATCCACAAAGGCATGTGGGCGTTGACCCCGCTTCCGCGGAGGCCCATATCTGTGGTGGTTTCTTAGCCGGAAACCACGATGGAATGGGGTATGAACCTGCTTCATATGGAGGAATTCTGTATGAGCAGCGTAGCCTGCCTTGAGTGGACTTGAGGGGATTATGGAATTAAAGATGCATTAAAATGGATGGCCACCATTTTATGCAGCCTTTTCGCCATATGAAATCAAGCCTGCAAAAGAGGCTAAGGAACGGTCAAAGGCTGTTGAGGAAATCTCCTAGACTGTTTGCCAAGACACACAATAGGAATTATAGTGCGGACTAAGTGGTAATCCAGTCCGACTTTCGGAGACGGAGTCGATCCGGGTTTAAAGGGGAACCGCCAGAATGGTGACATTCGGCACCTGGATGGGAAAACCTACTGGACCTAAGCTGCAATTTTTACCTATTGGGTGACCATTCCTTTTCTTACATAAAATAATTACCAAACTGATAGAGGTTATAAATGGATAATCAATTAAAAAAATCATTAAGATTCAGTATAAGTATCGCCGTTATCACATTTGTGTTAGCGGCTATTTTTTCAGTGATTTCTTCTTCGGTACTGAGCGGTGTAATCTGGTATATAGGGTTAGTTATCGTTTTCCTTATAGTGCTGGTTGGTGTTATATTTGATATGTTAGGAATTGCAGCAACTGCTGCCTCAGAACCGCCATTCCATGCAATGGCTGCAGAAAAAGTTCCTGGAGCCAAACAAGCGATCCTCATTGTCCGAAATGCCGACCGGTTCGCGAGCTTCTGTAATGACGTTATAGGAGATATTTCCGGTATCGTTAGTGGGACGGCCTCTGCTATTGTGGTCATCCAGCTGGCCAATTCATTTGGTCATTCGGAAGGATCTACGTTGCAAATAACTATTTCTGTTATTATGACTAGTATAGTTGCAGCACTGACTGTCGGCGGTAAAGCTATCGGCAAGTTTTTAGCTATTCACTCTTCTACGAAAATTATCTTTTTTGCTGCAAGAGTGATCGCATGGATTGAAAATAAATTGAAAATAAATATCGTATCGAAACCAGCCGAGGCTTCCAGAAAAACACGTTAATAAAGATAGGAGGTCCATTTATGGATCTAAAAACAATTCAAGATCCTTCGTTTGTAAGGGATCTATCCAACGAAGACTTGAAACAGCTAGCCTCAAACATCAGAACTTTTTTAATTGAAAACCTTTCAAAAACAGGCGGTCACCTTGGAGCCAATCTTGGTGTCGTGGAATTGACACTAGCGCTTCACAAGGTTTACGAGAGTCCAAAAGACCGGTTTATTTTTGATGTTGGTCATCAATCATACATTCACAAAATATTGACTGGCCGTGCAGGTCAGTTTGATACATTAAGGCAATATAAAGGATTATGCGGTTTCCCAAAACGGTGTGAGAGCGAGCACGATCTTTGGGAAACAGGTCATAGTTCCACCTCCCTCTCAGCAGCAATGGGAATGGCAATTGCCAGGGATGTAAAAGATGAAAAACATGCTATCCTGCCAATCATCGGGGACGGAGCATTAACTGGCGGTATGGCTCTTGAAGCATTGAATCATATTGGCCATGAAAAAAAGAACATCACAGTGATTCTCAATGATAATGAAATGTCCATTGCTAAAAATGTTGGAGCGCTTCATAACGCTTTAGGACGAATGAGGAGTGCAGGGAAGTACAACCGGGCGAAAGATGATCTGGAATGGTTACTTAAAAAAATTCCTGCTGTCGGTGGAAGGCTTGCCCAGGCTGCCGAACGTCTTAAAGATAGTATGAAGTATTTTGTTGTGCCTGGCATGTTTTTCGAAGAACTTGGATTTACGTATTATGGTCCAGTGGATGGTCATGATTTTAACGATTTATTAGAAAACCTTAATTATGCCAAAAAGACGGAAGGACCAGTAATCGTACATGTTATGACGCAAAAGGGGAAAGGTTATCATCCTGCAGAGTCTGACCAAACAGACAAATGGCATGGGGTCGGGCCGTATAAAATCGATTCAGGAGAGAAAATCAAACCTGACGCCGCCCCGCCTGCATGGAGTTCTGTTATAACAGAAGCGCTGCGCCGTGAGGCAAGAAGCGATGAACGAATAGTTGCCATTACACCAGCGATGATCCTTGGCTCTAAATTAGAAAAATTCGGTGAAGAATTTCCTGATCGCTTATTTGATGTTGGAATTGCAGAGCAGCATGCAACCACAGTGGCGGCAGGTTTGGCTACACAGGGGATGAAGCCATTCCTGGCGATTTATTCCACTTTCTTACAACGTGCTTATGACCAGGTAGTGCACGATGTTTGCCGGCAAAAACTCAATGTTGTTTTCGGTATCGATCGGGCCGGACTTGTAGGAGCTGATGGGGAAACGCATCAGGGTGTATTCGATATAGCTTTTCTCAGAAGTCTGCCAAATATGACCTTGATGATGCCTAGAGATGAGAACGAAGCTCAGCATATGGTTCATACAGCAATGAACCATGAAGGCGGGCCAATTGGCATTCGTTATCCGCGAGGTAATGCGAAAGGAGTTCAAGTTGATCCGGAACATAAATTGATTGATATTGGCAGCTGGGAAGTACTTCAGGAGGGCTCAGATGCCGTCATTCTTACATTCGGGACAACTATTGAAATGGCTTTGGAAGCAAGTGAAGAACTTAAAAAGCAAGGGATTTCAGTAAGGGTTGTCAATGCAAGGTTCATCAAACCTTTGGATGAGACAATGCTGCATGATATTATGCAGGCAGACATGCCAATTCTTACAATCGAAGAGGCCGTGTTAAAAGGTGGTTTCGGTTCAAGCATCCTTGAATTCGCTGAAGAAAACTTATATAGAAATCAAGTGATTAAACGTATGGGGATTCCTGATCGGTTCATTGAACACGGAAAAGTTCCGGAATTACTGAAAGAAATTGACCTTACCAAAGAAGCTGCCGTTTCAAATTTAAAAGAAATGACACCAAGTAAACGAAAAAGGGCTTGAACATATGGCAAAGAAACTACGACTGGATATATTACTCGTCGAAAGAGGCATAATAGAAACAAGAGAAAAAGCTAAACGAACCATAATGGCCGGGCTTGTGTATTCAGAAAATGCTCGTCTGGATAAGCCTGGTATGAAAGTGGAGGAAGATATTCCATTACATGTGAAAGGAAAGCTGATTCCCTATGTCAGCCGCGGTGGATTGAAACTTGAAAAGGCAATCAAGCAGTTTGATTTGGCTTTAAAAGATAAAATTATGATTGATATAGGTTCTTCAACAGGTGGTTTTACAGATTGCGGGCTGCAAAATGGTGTGAAGCACAGTTACGCCATTGATGTTGGATACAATCAGCTGGATTGGAAACTAAGAAACGATCCGCGTGTATATGTAATGGAACGCACCAATTTCCGTTATGTAACCCCAGAGGACTTAGAACACGGGCTTCCTGACTTTGCGTCTATCGATGTGTCATTCATTTCACTTCGTTTAATTTTGCCAGTGTTGAAAAACCTGTTGAAAGATGAAAGTGATATCGTGGCATTGATAAAACCTCAGTTTGAAGCCGGAAGAGAACAAGTAGGGAAAAAAGGGATTGTCCGCGATGCAAAGGTTCATGAAGAAGTGATCAAGAGGATTCTTGATTTTGCTGAAGAGCAGGGTTACATTTTTACGAACCTCTCGTTCTCCCCAATTACGGGAGGAGACGGAAACATTGAGTTTTTAGCGCATTTTCGTTGGAAATCCAATAAGGAAGGTTATCGCAGCTCCGATGTCGAAATAAGTAATATTGTGAAAGAAGCACATGAGACACATCGGAAGCATGCGTAGTAATGGAGAGGGCTGCCTTGATGTGTAGCCCTCCTTTTTATACTTTAAAAACCTCGATTTGGTTAAAAGAAATAATTGAGGCTATACGCTATCAGGACTTGTTGATCATCCAAGCTTGTCAAAACAGGTCCGAGGGGCTCAGATTGGAGGAAACTAACGTGAATAAAGGTCAACGTCATATAAAAATACGTGAATTGATTACTAATAATGATATTGAAACACAGGACGAACTTGTCGATCGTTTAAAGAGCCTGGGATACAACGTTACACAGGCTACGGTTTCCAGAGATATTAAAGAATTACATCTTGTTAAAGTACCAATGATTGATGGTCGTTATAAATACAGTCTTCCAG
The DNA here is from genome assembly GCF_011761345.1 of Thalassobacillus devorans. Taxonomy (GTDB): domain Bacteria; phylum Bacillota; class Bacilli; order Bacillales; family Halobacillaceae; genus Thalassobacillus; species Thalassobacillus devorans. The sequence goes on along the minus strand of NZ_JAASRY010000004.1, from coordinate 42,003 downwards.
CAGACCAACGTTTCAATCCTTTAGAGAAACTTCGTCGGCTCATGATGGATGCTTTTGTAAGTATTGACCGGGCTGGTCATTTTATTATTTTAAAAACATTGCCTGGTAACGCCAACGCGGTCGGCGCTTTGATTGATAATCTGGACTGGGAAGAAATCATGGGAACGATATGTGGGGATGATACTTGTTTGATTATATGCAGAAGTGAAGAACAGACCCGGTTGATTTCTGATCAATTATTAGAAATGCTGTAAAAAGAAGGGACTACAACCTGGACATTCTTAAATATCTTTGAAATGGGGAAACTGAGGTGGCTCTACAATGTTAATGGAACTTTCAATTCGTGATTTTGCAATCATTGATCAAATTTCTGTGAATTTCAGGAATGGATTGACTGTATTGACAGGAGAAACCGGTGCAGGTAAGTCGATTATCATCGATGCGATTCAGTTACTGGCTGGCGGTCGTGGTTCGGTAGAGTTTGTACGGCATGGCAGTAAGAAAGCTGAGATTGAAGGTTTGTTTTCAATTGAAGGGTACCATCCTGTCTATGATAAAGGCGAAGAATTCGGGGTAGAAATCGAAGAAGATGGCATGGTGGTACTGCACCGCACCATTACTTCTCAGGGAAAGAGCATTTGCCGTATCAATGGAAAACTGGTAACGTTAGCGATACTTCGCGAATTCGGTAAAACGCTGATTGACATTCACAGCCAGCATGAAACACAGTCATTGATGGACGCAGAGCGTCACATCGAACTCCTGGATTTGTACGCCCATAAAGAAATTATCCCTGCAAAGGATGAATATAGGAAGTTGTATGCTAAATTTCAAACCTTGCAGAAGCGGTACAGAGAGTTAAATGATAATGAACAGGAAATGGCGCAGCGTCTTGATTTATTAGAATTCCAATGGAATGAACTTCAAGCTGCAGAGCTCCAGCCAAATGAGGATGTTTTATTGACAGAAGAACGTAACCGTCTGGTCAATTATGAAAAAATATACGCAGGCATTCATGGAGCATACCAGGCTCTTTATGGCGAACAAAAAGGATTGGACTGGGTCTCTCATGCTCTTAACGCGTTGGAGGGCGCCCAGGATTATGATGAACAGATAAAAAAAATGACCGAAGAAATGTCTAATCATTATTATTTAATGGAAGAAATGACATTTCAGCTCAGTTCTCAGCTTGAACAACTGGAATTTGATCCAGAACGGCTCGATGTCATTGAAAGTCGTTTGAATGAAATCAATCGCTTGAAGAAAAAATATGGAGAAAGCGTTGAAGAGATTCTTGAATATAGTTCCCGCATAGAAGAAGAGATGGAAGAAATAAAGAACAAGGACTCTCATTTGGCAAAACTGGAAAGCGATATTAAAGATGTTGGCCAGGATGCAGCGTTAGAAGCAAAGCATCTTCAAGATATCAGGATGAAAGCTTCAAAAGAACTTGCTATTGCTATCCAGCAGGAATTAAAAGGGCTTTACCTTGATAAGGCTGCTTTCTCTGTTGATATTCAAACGAAAAAAGGCCAGCAGGAGGATCCTCTTTTTGAGGGAAAGAATGTCAAACTACTCCCCAATGGGTTTGATATAGTGAAATTTTTAATTACTACCAATCCTGGCGAACCAATGAAGGAGATCCATAAAGTAGCCTCGGGTGGGGAGTTGTCTCGGGTAATGCTGGCATTAAAGAAAATATTCTCCAAACATCAGGGAGTGACTAGTGTCATTTTTGATGAAGTTGATACAGGAGTCAGTGGCAGGGTTGCTCAAGCGATAGCGGAGAAAATATATGGAATCTCTGAAGGTTCCCAGGTGCTTTGTATATCTCATCTTCCTCAAGTGGCGTCTATGGCTGATACACATTTACAAATTGAAAAGCATGTTACTGGAGAACGTACCGCCACATCTGTCCATGAACTGGAGGAGAAAGAAAAAGTGGAGGAAATCAGCAGAATGATTACTGGCGCTGAATTAACAGAAACGACAAAAGAACATGCCAGAGAATTATTGGAATTAGCAGCCAGGTATAAGGTGGGAGATCACTCAACATCACACTGAATCCAGTGTGATGTTGTCATTTATTATGGGAGAATTTAAACTTTTTATCCATGGATTAGCAACAGATTTGTTTCAGGAATAGTTCCCTCTTTTTTCTGAAGTTGTGTGTGTTTAAAATACTCCTCCTTAGACCACATTAAAAGTAAACCATTCGATTGCGATGGTGTGGGTTAGAGGCGAGGAGTTGGAACATTTGAAATATAAGCAACAGATGAGAAAAGCAGCTGGATTAATCCTTTTGCTCACCATGATTGTATTACCGTTTCTAAGCCCTGTACAACAATATTTATCCATTCCTACAGAATGGACCACCTTTCAAGAACAAGGCATCTCCAGTGTGCCAGCTATAAAAGAAATCGATGAGGCTGAAGGTTCTTCTCTACATGCTCTTCAATCGAGTGACGGTATCACATCATCCGACGAATTTTTCTACAATGTTGCAGGATTCCCCTTGAAAAAAATCAATGTGGACTATCTTGATGACTTTAAAGTTATACCTGGAGGACAATCGATTGGTGTTAAACTGCATACAAAAGGAGTGTTAGTTGTAGGACACCATCAAGTCAAGACTGACTCTGAACAGGTATCGCCAGGAGAAAAAGCAGGAATACAAGTCGGCGACATTTTATTGAAGATCAACGGTGAAGAGTTAGAAGAAATGGCTGACATGGCTCCAATAGTAAAAACAGCAGGTGAAGATGATAAAGACCTGAAGCTGACCGTTAAACGTGGGGAGGAAGTATTTGATACTAACCTTACACCCACTTATGACGTGAAAGATCAGAAATATCGTATTGGTCTTTATATCCGCGATTCAGCCGCAGGAATTGGAACCATGACATTTTATGACCCTGCTTCTAAAAAATATGGAGCACTAGGGCATGTCATTTCGGATATGGATACGCAAAAACCTATCGAAATTCATGATGGTACGATTGTAAGGTCTAATGTCACTTCCATTCAAAAAGGAAGTGAAGGCGTACCAGGTGAAAAAAGGGCAGAGTTTTCCGCGGAGAGAAATCGTATCGGAGAAATCACCAAAAACAGCCCATTTGGTATTTTTGGTAAATTGGATGATAGCATAACTAACGGTGTCAATGACCAGCCCCTTCCGATTGCATTGTCCCATGAAGTAAAGGAAGGCCCTGCTAAGATTTTGACAGTCGTTAAAGGTGAAGAAGTACAGGAGTTTGATGTGGAGGTAGTTAGTACAGTTCCACAAAAACAACCTGCTACAAAAGGGATGGTTGTTAAAATAACCGATCCGGAATTACTGAAGGAGACGGGTGGAATCGTTCAAGGGATGAGCGGAAGCCCAATTATACAGAATGGAAAACTTATAGGGGCAGTGACGCATGTATTTGTCAATGACCCGACTTCAGGTTATGGTGTTCATATTGAATGGATGCTGCAAGAAGCAGGTATAGATATTTATAAAGATCAAGCAAGTTGAAGCCGTAGTTACTACGGCTTTTTTTATGTGAAGGAACTGTTTCCTTGCAAAAAAAACATTCCTCTATTGGAAAAAATATGTTATTATGTTAACAGTAAAGATTTTTCGACAAAGCTGGTATTTTCTTATGCACTTATTGTAGAATATAATCGAAAAATAAAGAAAAGAAGAGTAAATGGAAGCATTTTAAAAATAAATAAATTTTTCTCACTAAATTAAAAGGATTATCTGCACGATTGTCGAATACATTACTTGGAAACACAGGCGGAAACTACAAGGAGGAATTAAATAAAATGGAAAAAATCAAAATTGGTTTGGCAGACGATAATCGTGAGTTGATCAAGTTGCTGGAGGACTATTTTGAGGATATTAAGGATGTTGAAGTAGTCGGCACTTCATATAATGGAAAAGAATGTCTTGAGATGCTGAAAGAAACTACGCCTGATGTACTGGTACTGGATATTATTATGCCGCATATGGATGGACTAGCTGTTCTGAGCCAATTGAAGCAGTTGGAATTAAAGAAAAAACCTAGTGTAATCATGCTCACTGCTTTTGGACAAGAGGAAGTAACGAAAAAAGCGGTGGATTTAGGCGCATCTTATTTCATGCTGAAACCATTTGACCTTGATTCCCTGACTGATCAGATCCGTCAAATCCATGGTTCTAATGATCCTATCAGTAAAGCGATCGGAACAAGCTCTAAAGCTGGCCAGAAGCCTGACCTTAATACAAGCATTACTCATATTATCCATGAGATTGGAGTACCTGCTCATATTAAAGGCTACATGTATTTACGTGAAGCAATCTCGATGGTGTATAATGATATCGAACTATTGGGATCGATCACTAAAGTATTGTATCCGGACATCGCAAAAAAATATCAGACCACTGCATCCCGGGTAGAACGTGCCATTCGCCATGCCATTGAAGTAGCATGGAACAGAGGTAATGTCGAATCTATTTCTTCTTTATTTGGCTATACCATTTCAAATACTAAAGCAAAGCCTACGAACTCCGAATTCATTGCAATGGTAGCCGACCGCCTTCGTCTGGAACATAAAGCGAGTTAATTAAGGTAAATACGTTTGCTTAAAGAAGATAAAGCTTCCCACACCCATTAAGAGGGTAAGGGAAGCTTTTTTTCATCCACTTCGACTTTCCAAAAGAGTTGATTTATTCGATATAAACCCGATATAAGGTAGTAAGGTTATTGTATAGACGTGGCTGTAATTGTCTGCGTAATGAATTTTTCATGGTATTTTATAAAAAATCAGAATTCTCCCTACAAATAATGGAGAACCAAGTATATCTATGTTACAATTTTAAATTATTAATCACTTTATCAAAGTAGCAGGGAGATGTAATAATGAAAGTAGTAAAATTTGGGGGAAGCTCTGTAGCAAATGCAACCCAACTAAGAAAAGTTGCAAATATTATGTTAGATGACACAGAAAGAAAAGTGGTGGTAGTATCTGCACCTGGGAAAAGGTTCAGTGATGATGTCAAAATGACTGATTTACTAATTGAACTTGCTGGTAAGGTAACAGGCAAAGAAGATCATGATGCAGCTTTTTCTGCTGTCATGGATCGTTTCCGTGAAATCATCCAGGAATTGGAGCTCTCGGAGGATTTGACTGAAACGATTCAAAAGAACATCGAATATATCATCAATACACATGAATCTGCAGAATGGACCTTAGATGCCCTCAAGTCCTGTGGAGAGGATGGTTCTGCACAAATTCTCAGCGCGTACTTACAGTCAAAAGATGTAGAAGCTTCCTACGTGAATCCAAAGGATGCCGGCATCATTGTAAGTGATGAACCTGGGCAGGCGCAGGTGCTGGATGAAAGCCTGGAACAACTGTATAAGCTTCGGGAACGTAAGGGTATTCTTGTCATTCCGGGATTTTTCGGGTACAGCAAAGCTGACAGATTGGTGACTTTTCCAAGGGGAGGTTCCGATATCACCGGATCTATTGTAGCGGCAGGAGTAAAAGCTGATTTATATGAAAACTTCACGGATGTGGATTCGGTCTATTGTGTAAATCCAACGATTGTTTCTAACCCTAAACAAATAACTTCCTTGACTTATAAGGAAATGCGTGAGCTTTCCTATGCAGGCTTTTCTGTTTTTCATGATGAAGCTTTGATTCCGGCGTTTAAAGCGAAGATTCCTGTTTGTATTAAGAACACCAATAATCCCCAAGCGCCAGGAACCATGATTGTTTCAGAAAACGAAGCAGGTTATGGACGTGTTACAGGGATAGCCAGCGATAAAGGATTCTTGACACTTTATGTAAGTAAATATTTAATGAACAGGGAAATCGGGTTTGGTCGTCGACTATTGCAAATTTTAGAAGATGAAGGAATTTCCTTTGAACACGCTCCGTCTGGAATTGATGATATGTCTGTCATTTTACGTGAAGACCAGCTCCCTGTAGACCAGGAAGAACAGGTCATTGCAAGAATTAAAAATGAATTGAATGTAGATATGGTGAACATCGAGCGGAATATGGCAATGGTCATGCTTGTTGGAGAAGGTATGAATAACACTATAGGTCTGGCAAGTCAGGCTACCCGTGCTTTCCGTGAAGCAGATGTTAATATCGAAATGATCAACCAAGGTTCATCAGAAGTATCAATGATGTTTGGCGTTTATGAAGAAGGCATGGAACGTGTAGTACAATACTTATATGAAGAATTCTTTGAATAAAGATTAAAAAAGCAGCCAGGAATTTTGGCTGCTTTTTTCTGATCAGCTTGAACTGAATAGTAAGGAACCCTTTTTTTTGGATGGATCGAGGGATTCCAATTGTTTTTGTAAATAATAATAATCCTTTGCCCCTGATTCTATAGCCCCTTTTAATAATTGCTCAAACAACTCTGCAGTCATTATCGCATCATTCAATGCATGGTGACGTTCCATCTGTTCAATATCAAAGTATCTTAACAAGGGATCCAACTGGTGGCGTATTTCAGGAAGCAGCCATTGGGCAACTAATTGGGAATCGATCACGGGAGGATTAAAATCAGGAAGCTGCCAGCGCTTTAACATTGCCCGCAGAAAACGCATATCAAACTTTGCAGGATGGGCAACTAAAATGGAATTATTACTAAACGATAAAAAACGGTCAAACCCTTCAATGAAAGAGGCTCCATTCTTTAATTGAGTGCGTGTCAGCCCGGTCAGGTCCAAGGTGTGCCTGCGTACTGGACGAATCGGCCTTATGATTTGATGAAACTTTTTTATATGGCAGGATTGCAGGCCTTCAATTTGGATGGCACCAATAGATATAATCTCATGACCTATCTCCGGGAGGAAGCCGGTGGTTTCTAAATCGAAAATTGTATAAGTTGCTTTATCCAGCGGCTGGTGAAGTAACTCGCCTGGAGACTGGTAATTCTCAAGTTCCCGATATAACTTATGATAAGCATTCTGCCTCCGGTATGGGCGGATTTTATAGGAATAAATCGGTTTTTCAAAGAACAGATATTTAAGTATTTGCAGGTCGATAGGTAGCATTAAACCACCCGATTCCTGTTATAACTTAATTCCAGTACTTGCTGCAGACGTTTAGCTATAATCAAGGCATCACGAAGCAGCCTTTTTTCATCTTTTTTGAGGCGGGCCAGGTTCAACTCATTAGTTAACGGCAGGTTTTCGTCTAACTGGCGCAAATTTTCCTGTAATCGGAAGGTAAGAAGGCGATGAAAAGCTAATTTAGCGTTTTCGGCATCCCTAGGGTGGAATCGTTCTTGTTCGGTGAGTGCTGTCAGCCTTTTTACCGTATTTATTTCATCAATCCCGTACTTAATAGAATAAATTCGAATAGCATTAACAATCTGCATTATCGCAGATTTCTTTAAATTTAATCCTCTTTTTTTGCCAATCCCGGTGATCCTGCCGAATGGCTGAATCGGGACTCTGAAGCGTAATGTATCCTTCATTAATAACTGATGAAGATTTAAGGAACGTTGGATTCTTTTCACTACAAATTCCCGAAGTTCATAGGCGAGGGAATAGTCACCGAATACCGGCCGAAAATCGACAAAGATAGTAAAATCCCTTATTTCCTCTCCATCCATTTTTTCGATCCATTCATTTATACTTTTATACCATTCCTCTGTAGATTTCCTCCATTTTTCTTCTTTTGCCATAATTCCTCCGGTGCATAAGGGAAAGCCGCAATAATCAAGCATGTGATTAATCTTTTCGCCCAATCGTTTAAAATAGTCCTCGATTTTTTCAGCGGTTTGCAGGTGTTTATAATCTGCCAGTATCAGGCCGTTGTCTTGATCTGTACTGAAAGCTTGTTCTTTTCTGCCCAAACTCCCCATCACTATAAAGCAATAGTTTATTGGAGGAGCGCCATACCCTTCTTTTACCATCTCTTCCTCAGCAATCTGGATGATTTGCTTATGGATACGTTCATTATAGTTGGAAATTAATTCTGTGATGTCATAGGCATACATGCTCTCACCGACCAGGCTGGCAACGAATTGTTGAAAGCGTTCATTATTGCTGGGAGATAACGTTTTTAGCTCCTCCACACTGGTGGCATTTGAAATCCTGTAAGTCAAATCGAAATATACAGAGTTTTGAATCGTAAAGAAAGAGGACTGCCTCAATACTCCAGCAATGGTATCCCGGTGCAGGACCGGAATTAGATCCGTGGGGTGATGCTTCAAGTAACTTAGTGCATCATAAATAAAAGACTGTGAAGCAATGGCGAATGATTCTTCGGTCGCATATGCTTTTACCGGTCTGGTATGTCCATTTTCAAAATAAGCCTTTAGGATTTCTGAATAACCAAGCATTCCGAGCATAGTCTGACGGTCTTCACTTACGATCAAAGCTTCTACTTTTTCTTCCTGGATAATCCTGGCTGCTTGTTCCACCGTTTTTTCTGGGTGAATGAACGTGGGTGGCTCCATAAAGGTATCGGCACGCTTTTTAAACAATTCTTTCTCATCATTTTCATCAGATGTAGAACTTTTATATTTAATCTCATTATAGAGCGATTTCATCATATTGCTGATTTCATCGACGACTACTTTTGAGAAGTGAGTATTGTTGGACATGACATCAAAAAATTTTGATTTATCAAAACGTAGTGTCTTAGTGGCTTCGAGTGCCTGTACAGAAAATTTCATCTCACCGCTTGTCAGCATCATCATGACGCCTACGAGGTCTCCAGGGTAAAAAAAGTTGACGGACAGCTGCTGGCCATTCGAACGGTGCATAATATTCTTCGCAAGTCCTGATAATATAAATTGCACCTCTATTGTATCTTCTTCTTGATCTTCATGGATAATGAATTCATTTTTATTATATTCATTCATGGAAGCATTGCCGAAAATTTCATTGAATTCTTCAGCTGTTAACAAGTTGAAGGGATACTGTTCTTTGAACATATCCTGGTAACTTTCCATCTAAAAACTCCTTCTTGATATTCTTAGTAGTCTTAGTATAGCAAATTAGGTTCAACAAATGCTTGCCACGCCGTTTAAGAGTTATTTAATAATAGGGCCGAAAAGTCGAAGACTTGATTCCGAGATGTTTGCCTGCATAACGGTCCGGTCCTTTACTGGAATTGCAACAATGAGTTTTAACAATAAAAAAAGAGCTTTTTAGCCCTTTTTTAAAATTTCCCATTCGTATTTTTCCTTTTACTATCCCGGTGACGAATAAATCCGGCTATAAATCCTATACCGCCTAATATAAATAAAACTCCGAATATGAACTGGATAGAAATATGAAAAAAGATAGGATGCATAATACCAAATAACGTGTCCCGGATTAGTTTAATTCCTAAAGTGGCAATAATACCCGGAATCAGCATAATTAATAAAGCTATCAATCGCATTGCGCTTTATCTCCCTTTAATATCAATAATTTATTGCAAAACCTTTCACTGATTTTTAGTATAGCAAACAAGCTTTTTTCTGAAAACATTTTTATCTTGCTAATAAATGCAGGTTAGATTATGATGAAAGTACGCAAAAAATTGCAGGAAGTGGTACAGTGAAGCGAGTACTAATTGTAGGAGCGGGAAAAGGCGGCACTGCTTTATTAAAGTTGCTGAAAGCGACCAATAAAATGGAGATAGTCGCTATTGTAGATATTAATGACCAGGCGGATGGCTTGCGTCTGGCTGCCGAACTCGACATTCAGACGGGTTCAGAGTGGAAGCAATGGATACATAAAGACATTGATATAGTCATCGAAGCTACTGGGGATGAGAAGACATTTGAAGCTATCCTTTCCAGAAGAAAAGGGAAAACGGTAGTGATCCCAGGGGCGGTAGCCTATATCACCGCAGAACTTTTAGAAGAAAAAGAAACGTTATTGACTGAATTGAAAACGCAAACAATTAATCAGGAACTGATATTAAACAGTATTCATGATGGAATGATAGTGATAGATGAAGAGGAAAACGTTACGTTCATGAACCGTAGTGCTGCGAAGATTTTAGGGATGGATAAAAAAGATGCGCTTATGCGGAAAGTGGATGAGATCATAACATCCACCAGGCTTCCTCATATCATGAAAACGCGCCGGAAAGAGGTCAACCAAAAACTTATATTGGAAAACGGCAAAAAGGTGATTACCACAAGGATTCCTATTATAAATAGTGCTGGTGAAGTAATGGGCGCCTTTGCTGTTTTTAAAGATATTACAGAAGTGGTGGATCTGGCGGAAGAAATAACGGATCTCAAGGAAGTAAAAACGATGCTGGAAGCGATTATCCAATCTTCCGATGAGGCAATCACGGTCGTTGATGAAGATGGAAAGGGATTGATGATTAATCCTGCCTACACCAGAATTACAGGGCTTACGGAAAAAGAAATTGTAGGGAAGCCGGCAACTGTGGATATTTATGAAGGCGAGAGTATGCACATGAAGGTGCTTCAGACGAGGAGACCTGTTCGGGGTGTAAGAATGAAAGTCGGTCCTGCTAAAAAGGATGTCATTGTCAATGTTGCACCAGTAATCGTTGATGGAAAGCTGAAGGGGAGTGTCGGTGTCCTGCATGACGTGACTGAAATCAAGTCACTGACCAGTGAGCTGAAACGGGCAAGGCAGATTATCAGGAAGCTGGAAGCGAAATATACCTTTGATGACATTATTGGCACTTCGCAAGAAATGACGCTTGCATTAGAACAAGCGAAGGTGGGAGCGAAAACGCCTGCCACGGTTCTTTTAAGAGGAGAATCTGGTACAGGAAAAGAACTTTTTGCTCACGCCATCCATAATGAGAGCGGCAGAAGGCATAATAAGTTTATCCGGGTCAATTGTGCAGCTATTGCAGAGTCACTCTTGGAAAGCGAGTTATTCGGTTACGAAGAAGGTGCCTTCTCAGGGGCCAAACGAGGCGGTAAAAAAGGTCTATTTGAAGAAGCGCATAATGGCAGTATCTTCTTGGATGAAATAGGGGAGCTATCACTTCAAATGCAAGCAAAATTACTCCGTGTCCTGCAGGAAAAAGAAATCGTACGGGTCGGTGGAACTAAGCCGGTTCCGGTGGATGTGCGGATTATAGCAGCCACACATGTCAATTTAGAGAAAGCGATCATGAACAAGAGCTTTCGGGAAGACCTCTACTACCGACTTAATCGACTGCCTATTTATATTCCTCCATTAAGGGAGAGGATTGAAGATATCCCGTTATTGATTGAGTATTTGATACAGAAATTGAACGAAAATTATGGGCGCAACGTTAAAAGGCTGGACGATGAGGCATTAGAAAAGCTCAAAGGTTATAACTGGCCGGGGAATGTTAGAGAACTGGAAAATATTATAGGAAGAGCAATGATTTACATGGAGAACTATGAAGAAGTCATTCAACTTTCTCATATCCCGCCTTTAAAGCATACGGCTCCAGAAACAAAGAGGCAAAAAGATGCCGGACAAGTATGGCTGGGGGAAACATTGCAGGTAGCTGTGGATGCCTACGAACGAAAACTGTTGGCAGAAGCTTATCAGGCACACAATTATAATAAAACACAGACAGCAAAGGCGCTGGGAATATCGATTAGAAATCTCTATTATAAACTTGATAAATACAATTTAGACAAAAATAGCATGCAATAAATTGCATATATGATAGTCTTTGCATGTGTGGAAGACAAATGCGGAAGCGTTTTCATTGATTGGAAGTTTGGCATGATATTTGCATGTAAATAGTGAAGAGGTGAGAGTTTGCGTACTTTAGAAACATTACTCAAACAATTGGATAACAACGCTTTAAAAACGGTTGCCGTAGCTCAAGCGGCAGATCGGGAAGTACTGAAAGCTGTCAACAAAGCAATAGAAAACAATCTCTGTCGTTTTTTACTGGTTGGGGAACAAAAAGAAGTTGAGAGGCTTGCAGGAGAGGTTGGACTAACTTTAAATCATCCTTCTATCGAAGTTTTGGACTCCAACCAGAAAGAGGTGGCAGCTGTTGCGGTGAATGCAGTAAAAACAGGCCGGGCACAAGTAGTTATGAAAGGTAACATTTCTACAAAAGAGATATTGAAGGCGGTACTTCACAAAGAATATGGACTCCGTACAGGGAATGTATTATCCCATGTGGCCCTATTTGAAATACCTAACCAGGATAGACTGATATTCCTGACGGATTCTGCGATGAACATTGCCCCTTCTTTGGAAGAAAAGGCACAAATCATTGAAAATACAGTTTCAGTGGCGAGGAGTTTAGGAATTGAGCAACCGAAAGTAGCAGTCCTGGCTGCGGTTGAAGTAGTGAATCCTTCCATGACTGCAACAATGGATGGGGCGCTGCTTACCCAGATGGCGAAAAGGGGCCAGCTGAAAAATTGCCAGGTGGATGGACCACTTGCATTTGACAATGCAGTGAGCATAAAAGCCGCTGAGCAGAAGGGGATCATCTCCCCTGTTGCTGGAAAAGCAGATGTACTGGTAGCTCCAGCTATTGAAACAGCTAATGCGTTATATAAATCTTTTATGTATTTTGCCAATGCGAAAGTCGCCGGAATTATAAGCGGGGCTGCAGCGCCGATTGTTCTCACCTCTAGGGCTGATTCAGCAGAGAGTAAAATATATTCCCTCGCACTTGCTTTACTATCATCTGATAAACATTAGGAGGAATACGAGATGGAAATTTTCACTTATATGAAAGAATATGACTATGAGCAATTGGTATTTTGTCAGGACGAAACTTCTGGTTTGAGGGCGATCATTGCTATTCATGATACAACGTTAGGCCCTGCTCTGGGTGGGACCAGAATGTGGACGTATGATTCAGAAGATGCGGCTATTGAAGATGCCCTTCGTCTTGCCAAAGGTATGACCTATAAAAATGCAGCTGCCGGCTTGAACCTTGGGGGCGGTAAGACCGTTATTATCGGTGATCCTAAAAAAGATAAGAACGAAGAAATGTTCCGTGCTTTTGGACGATATATTCAGGGACTTAATGGCCGTTACATTACAGCTGAAGATGTAGGGACTACAGTGCAGGACATGGATTTAATTCATGAAGAAACAGATTATGTGACCGGAATTTCACCAGCATTTGGTTCTTCAGGAAATCCTTCTCCTGTGACCGCTTATGGTGTATATCGCGGAATGAAAGCTGCTGCTAAAGAAGGATTTGGAACAGATTCACTAGAGGGAAAAACAATAGCAGTACAGGGTGTAGGAAATGTCGCTTATAACCTTTGCCGACATCTTCATGAAGAAGGCGCAAGTTTAATCGTAACAGATATCAACAAAGAAGCTGTTCAGCGGGCTGTCGAGAACTTTGGCGCCAAAGCGGTTGATCCTGAGGAAATATATGGCGTTGACTGTGATATTTATGCGCCATGTGCTCTGGGTGCAACAATCAATGATGAAACAATTCCACAATTGAAGGCTAAAGTTATCGCTGGAGCGGCTAACAACCAGCTGAAAGACACTTCACATGGTGATATTCTCCATGAAAAAGGGGTCGTTTATACGCCTGATTACGTCATCAATGCCGGAGGAGTAATTAATGTTGCCGACGAGTTGAATGGTTATAATAAAGAGCGGGCGATGAAGCGGGTAGAAACAATTTATGACAATGTATCCAAAGTGTTCGAAATATCCAAGCGGGACAATATTCCGACATATGCAGCTGCAGACAAAATGGCTGAAGAACGTATTCAGCGCATGCGTCATTCAAGAAGCCAGTTTTTGCAAAATGGACACCATATTCTCAGCAGAAGATAAACAGCGAAGGTTGATCGGAGGTTTAAGGCAGTGCAGCAAGCTCACAGAATACTTGTTATTAATCCAGGTTCGACATCTACAAAAATCGGAGTCTTTGAAGAAGAAACTTGTATTTTTGAAAAAACAATCCGCCACACGACTGAAGAGGTGGCGGGTTTCTCGAGAATCATTGAGCAATATGAGTTTCGGAAACAAGTGATATTAGATGAACTGGATAAAGAAGGAATTAATATCAGTAAATTAAGTGCCGTGTGTGGTCGTGGCGGGCTGTTACGACCTATTGAAGGAGGAACGTATGAAGTCAATGATGCAATGCTTGAGGATTTAAAAGCCGGCTATAATGGGGAGCACGCCTCTAATTTAGGTGGCATCATTGCGAATGAAATTGCGCAAGGGCTTAACATACCAGCGTTTATTGTGGATCCGGTGGTCGTCGATGAACTACAGGAGATTGCAAGGATTTCAGGGGTTCCTGAAATTCCAAGAAAAAGCATCTTCCACGCATTGAACCAAAAAGCCGTAGCTAGAAGAGCAGCAAGTGACTTGAGGCAAATTTATAAAGAATCCCGCCTGATCGTGACCCATATGGGCGGAGGTATTACAGTAGGGGCACATAAAAATGGCAGGGTCGTCGATGTGAACAATGGTCTGCATGGCGACGGCCCATTTTCGCCGGAGCGTGCAGGGACAGTACCCGCTGGTGATCTCGTCTCCATGTGTTTTTCGGGTCAGTATTACCGGGATGAAATTATGAAGAAGCTAGTCGGTAAAGGCGGATTGATGGCTTATTTAGAAAGCAACGACGCGGTAGAAATAGAAAAGCGTATGGAACAAGGCGATAAAAAAGCCGCATTGATTTATGATGCGATGGCCTATCAAATAGCAAAAGAAATTGGGTCAATGAGCACGGTATTGGAAGGGAAAGTCGATGCTATAGTGCTGACTGGGGGTCTGGCGTACGGAAAAGGCTTTGTTGAGCAAATATCAGAAAGGGTCAAGTGGATTGCTGATATCCTGGTTTATCCTGGCGAGAATGAGCTGGAAGCTCTGAATGCTGGCACATTACGCGTGCTTCGTCAAGAAGAACTGCCAAAACAGTATCCAAATTTCACAGAATAGAAAGGAGAGTCAACCATGGCTCAAGATTATGATTTAGTCATACTGGGCGGAGGTACTGGTGGGTATGTTTCAGCAATCAGAGCCTCTCAGCTTGGTTTGAAAACAGCAGTAGTCGAGAAGGGGAAAATGGGCGGGACCTGCCTGCATAAAGGCTGTATCCCTTCTAAAGCACTGCTCAGAAGCGCTGAAGTATATAGGCAGACAAAAGAAGCGGACGAATATGGAATTATCACTGACCAGCCAAAAATCAACTTTGATCGTGTTCAGAAGAGAAAACAATCGATCGTGGATACCTTACATAATGGGGTAGAAGGCCTGATGAAAAAGGGTAAAATCGATGTTTATGAGGGTTTTGGCAGAATTTTAGGTCCTTCGATTTTTTCTCCGATGCCGGGCACCATCTCGGTGGAGATGAATAACGGGGAAGAAAATGAAATGCTGATTCCCAAAAATGTTTTAATTGCTACCGGTTCTAAACCCAAAACCTTGCCAGGTCTTGATATAGATGGCGAATATGTGATGACTTCCGATGAAGCGCTTGAAATGAAAGAACTTCCAAAGTCGATCATCATTATTGGGGGAGGAGTCATTGGTATAGAATGGGCTTCCATGCTTGCTGATTTTGGGGTAGAAGTGACTCTCATCGAATATCTACCACAAATCCTGCCTACTGAAGATCAAGAAATAGCAAAGGAAATGCAACGTTTGATGAAGAAGAAAGGCATCAAAGTTGTAACTGGTGCAAAGGTGCTTCCTGAAACACTGAAAAAAGACGGCAACGTGGTAATCCAGGCTGAAGTTAAAGAAAAGCAGGAGACTTACGAGGCTGATAAATTATTAGTTTCTGTTGGCCGTTCGGCTAATGTGACTAATATTGGGCTGGAAAACACGGATATCAAAGTCGAAAATGGGTTCATTGAAACGAATGATTATTACCAGACCAAAGAAAGCCACATCTATGCCATCGGTGATGTTATTGGAGGCCTTCAGCTTGCCCATGTCGCCTCACATGAAGGAATAACAGCTGTCGAGCATATGGCAGAGAAAAAGCCGCACAAGTTGAAAGCCGAAGAAATACCGACATGTATCTATTCTAATCCTGAAGTTGCCAGTGTTGGATTGACGGAGCAACAAGCCAAAGAAGCTGGTTATGAAATCAAAAAAGGGAAGTTTTCCTTCAAAGCAATTGGTAAAGCGTTAGTGTTCGGTGAGTCGGATGGTTTTGTCAAAATTATTGCTGATAAAGAAACAGATGATTTATTAGGAGTCCATATGATCGGGCCGCACGTAACTGATATGATTTCGGAAGCCGGTCTCGCCAAAGTTCTTGATGCGACTCCATGGGAGATTGCTGAATCCATCCATCCGCACCCGACACTATCAGAAGCAATCGGGGAAGCGGCGATGGCAGTAGATGGTAAACAAATTCACGGATAATGTAAAGGAGGGGTTGAAATGGCTGAAAATCGCCATGAAAAACTTGGATTAACGGATGAACAAGTATTAGACATGTACCGGACGATGCTTACGGCTAGAAAAGTTGACGAAAGAATGTGGCTATTGAACAGAGCAGGAAAGATTCCATTTGTCATTTCCTGCCAGGGGCAGGAGGCAGCCCAGGTTGGGGCAGCCTATGCGCTTGACAGGGACAAAGATTATGTCCTTCCATATTATCGGGATATGGGGGTTGTTCTTGCTTTTGGCATGACCGTGCAAGAGTTAATGCTTTCCGGATTTGCTAAAGCGGAAGATCCTAACTCAGGAAGCCGTCAAATGCCTGGACATTTTGGCCAAAAGAAGAACCGAATTGTCACTGGTTCCTCTCCAGTAACCACCCAGGTCCCCCATGCTGTTGGTATCGCGCTTGCTGGAAAAATGGAGAAAAAGGATTTCGTTTCCTTCGTTACCTTTGGAGAAGGTTCTTCAAATCAGGGTGATTTCCATGAAGGAGCAAACTTTGCCGGGGTTCACAAACTTCCTGTTATCTTTATGGTAGAAAATAATAAATACGCTATTTCTATTCCCGTTGAACGTCAACTCGCCTGCGAAAAAGTATCCGACCGTGCTATTGGATATGGGATGCCTGGTTATACGGTGGACGGGAATGATCCACTGGAGGTTTATGAAGTAGTCAAGCAAGCAGCCAAACGCGGCCGTAGTGGAGAAGGTCCCACGCTAATTGAAGCAGTTTCTTATCGCCTGACTGCCCATTCCAGTGATGATGATGACCGTACGTATCGTGAAAAAGAAGAAGTAGAGGAAGCGCGCAAGAAAGATTCCATCATTACATTCGGCAATTACTTGCGTGGCCTGGGCATTTTGACTGAAGACCTTGAAAAGGAAATGAACGAGGAGATCACTAAGTTAGTCAATGAGGCGACAGATTATGCGGAGAACGCACCATATGCTGAACCGGAATCTGCGTTGAAACACGTATACGAAGAGTAAGGAGGGGACGACAATGCCAGTAATTTCTTATATCCAAGCAGTGACACAAGCGTTGCGTGAAGAAATGCAGCGTGACGAGAAAGTGTTTGTTTTAGGGGAAGACGTAGGGAAACGCGGCGGTGTATTCCGCGCTACAGATGGGTTATATGATGAATTTGGCGGAGACCGGGTACTCGATACTCCACTAGCTGAGTCCGCAATCGCAGGAGTCGGAATTGGTGCTGCTATGTACGGAATGCGGCCCGTAGCTGAAATGCAGTTTGCTGATTTCATCATGCCTGCGGTCAATCAGATAATCTCTGAAGCGGCTAAAATCCGCTACCGTTCCAATAATGACTGGAGCTGCCCAATTACTATCCGTGCTCCTTATGGAGGCGGGGTTCATGGGGCTTTATACCATTCTCAATCAGTTGAGGCTGTATTTGCCAGCCAGCCAGGCTTGAAAATCGTTATGCCTTCCACTCCATATGACGTGAAAGGGTTATTAAAAGCTGCAGTTCGTGATCCTGATCCTGTGCTGTTTTTTGAACACAAACGGGCGTACCGTCTAATTAAGGGAGAGGTTCCGGAAGATGATTACACACTTCCGATTGGTAAGGCGGATGTAAAACGTGATGGTTCTGATATTACCGTAATTACATACGGTTTAGCGGTCCATTTTGCATTACAGGCAGCTGAGAAGCTTGCGGAAGATGGAATAGATGCACATATCCTCGATTTGCGTACCGTTTATCCATTAGATAAAGATGCGATTATTGAAGCGGCATCGAAAACAGGGAAGGTCCTGCTGGTTTCAGAAGATAACAAAGAAGGCGGCATCATTAGCGAAGTATCTGCTGTCATTAGTGAGAATTGTTTATTCGACCTGGATGCACCTGTTCAGCGGCTTGCTGGACCAGATGTTCCGGCCATGCCTTATTCACCGACAATGGAGAAATATTTCATGATCAATCCAGATAAAGTTGAAAAAGCCATGAGAGAGCTTGCTGAATTTTAATTTAAAGGAGGAGTCTCTGTGGGCGTTGAAAAAATAAAAATGCCACAATTGGGCGAAAGTGTCACCGAAGGCACAATCAGCACATGGCTGGTCCAAGTGGGAGATAAAGTTAATAAGTACGATCCGATTGCAGAAGTAATGACAGATAAAGTAAACGCAGAAGTACCATCATCCTATACAGGTGTAATCAAAGAATTAGTCGCACAGGAAGGCGATACCATTGCTGTTGGTGAATTGATGTGCTATATGGAAGTAGAAGGTAGCGGTTCAACAGAGGATACAGCCGAACAAGTTAAAGAGGAACCGGCCAAGGCAGATCCTGTAGCTGAAGAGAAATCCGCTCCTGTTACGAAGAATGAGAAGCAGAGTGAATCAGCTGAAAACGACAAACCGATGAAGAAGCGGTTTTCACCAGCAGTCATGCGTTTGGCTCAGGAGAACGATATCGATCTTGAGCAGGTAGAAGGTACTGGCAAAGGTGGCCGTATCACTCGTAAAGATGTCGAGCAAGTAATTGCTGGAGGCAGCACAAAGGATAAACAGCCGCAGGAACCTGCACAGGAAGCCGCGCCCCAAACATCTCAGCCGTCTCCGTCCCAGTCTGCGCCAGCTCCAGTTAATGTAAAAACGGAAGTTGGTGATAAAGAAATTCCGGTTACTGGCGTGAGAAAAGCAATTGCTCAGAATATGGTCAAATCTAAGACAGAAATACCTCACGCCTGGATGATGGTCGAAGTGGACGTTACTGGTTTAGTCGAGTACCGGAATACGATGAAAGATAAGTTCAAAGCAGAAGAAGGTTACAGTCTGACATTCTTTGCTTTCTTTGTCAAAGCAGTAGCCCAGGCGTTAAAAGAATACCCGCAATTGAACAGCACGTGGGCTGGTGATAAGATTATTCAGCGTAAAGCTATTAATTTAAATATTGCAGTTGCGAAAGAAGATCAATTGTTTGTACCAGTTATTAAGGATGCTGATGACAAGAGTATCAAAGGGATTGCGAAAGACATTACTGACCTTGCCATGAAAGCAAGAAATGGTAAGTTGACTTCTGCAGATATGGAAGGTGGCACGTTTACGGTCAATAATACCGGCTCTTTCGGCTCTGTACAGTCCATGGGTGTCATCAACCACCCACAGGCTGCGATCTTACAGGTGGAATCCATCGTGAAAAAGCCTGTTATCAAAGATGGAATGTTCGCTGCAAGAGATATGGTGAATCTATGTTTATCATTAGATCATCGTGTGCTTGATGGCTTAGTTGCCGGTAACTTCCTTGCACGTGTTAAAGAAATACTGGAAAATGTAACGAAAGATAATACACCAATTTATTAAGAACAAAAGCGCAAGCGCCTTGCTCACCCCCGACAAGCTTAAGCCAAGCCTCGCCGTGACGTTTTTTGTCACAGAGAGGATTGACTTAAGACCTCGAGGGGGTAGGTGCTGGAGCTGGAAGGAACCCACCGCATACATTTATTCACAAAAAGAAAATGCTATAATTTCCTGGACTATAAGAAAAACTCCCGTGCACCTAAGATGGTTACGGGAGTTTTTCTTATATGAAGAGGTCTCTTTCTATGCTTTTGTTTTATAGGAAGTGATATGAGATTGCAGGGATTTATCTGTTCCAAACATAAAATGCTTATCCATATTTGGGGAGTAAGTGGAATTGACGGCCACTCTCCCTACAGTTTCTGCGACTTCACGCAGCATACTTGGAGATGCCCCGCAGCATAACCCTAAGTAATTCACTCCAATATCATGGGCTTCCTTTGCCCAGGCAGCAAGTTCATACCGGTTGCAATAAAGAGGGTCTAGTGATGTTGGAAAGGTAGTCTCTGTCGGCAGAGTACAAGAGCATCCCCCATCTGGTAAATTGAAAAAAGTAGGGTGTTCTTCAGTGGTCCTGTATGGTATGGGGAGTGCGCCTACATAACCCTCAACATTTTTACGGATTTTCTCCATATAAGGCTGCATTGTAGCTGGTCCGCGGAAACAATTCATCCCTACTACTAAAGCTCCATGTTCCTTCAATAACTGACAGCCTTCCTCTACGGAATAGCCATCCCGTAATACATTCTCTCCCATTAATCCAAATGTAATGACAGCAGGGAGGCCTTGTCTTTTTATTTCTTCTAAAGCAATCTTTGCTTCCTCGTAATAATAGAAGGTTTCACCATTGACAAAGTCTACCCCCTCTTCTTTGCACCAGCGAACCATTTCGGAAAAAATAGCACGCACGTCTTCTTTTGAAGATGGGTCGTCGGGATTGAAAAGATTGGTGTTTGAAATATTGCCAGCCACTAATGCTTCTTCTTCGGGATGTTCCTTTGCTACTTCTTTGGCCAGTCTAATAGCCTGGCGGTTTAATGGCTCTAATAAATCTTCTTTGCCGATAATCCGCATTTTTTCCCGGTGGGCATTGTAAGTGAATGCTAAAACGACATCCGAACCTGCCAGCATATAATCTCGATAAGTTTGTTTAAGAGCTTGTGGATTATCCAAGGCGACTTCTGGAACGAATGAACCAGCTTGAAGGTATCCTCTACGTTCTAATTCAAATAGGTATCCTTCCCCGCAAATAACCGGACCTTCCTGCAATCGTTGTTCTAAACTTCTTTTTGTCATCGAATCATCCTCTCAGTTGTAGTTTTACTAAGCTCTGTTAAATCCCCGTGTTGCATTTACACTTATGCTCTCTTTTACTGAAGACTCAGTTCCAAGATAGTTGGGTCCGTTACCATGAAAAGAAAGAGATGGTCTGGTAAACGACTCGCTTTCCTGCGGGGGACCTGGCAAGCTTCCTCGGGCTAAAGCCCTGCGGGATGAGCATGACAGGTGAGACCCCGCAGAGCGTCAGCTCGAGGAGGCTCAGCGCATGTCCGCGGAAAGGGAGTCGTTCCCCACCGTACCGTTATTAAATTAAGTCTTCGACTTTTCGGCCCTTTAATTGAATGAGCCTCTTATTGTAAATGAATAACACTATTTAACAGAGCCAAAGATTAAAAAAACTTCCCTCTTTTGATAAGAAGAGGAAAGTTATGTATCCAAACCTCTCTTATCTTTCAGAACATGGTTTCTGTAGGAATTAGCACCTTTTCAAGCAGCTGCTTGAATGGTTGCCGGGCATCATCGGGCCTAATCCCTCCGCCACTCTTGATAAGAGTTGCTATGCAATTGTCCTGTATTATAAGTGGCGGAAATCAGAGATGTCAACTGTATTTTCAGAGAATTTTGTATAGAAAGCTTCTAGCAATAACTGATTGATTGAAAGCAACTGGAAATATTGATACTATTATCTAAGAAGATAATCTTGTTATAAAGGGGATATACGAATGGATTTCAATATTTATATGAACGATGTCGTCAACCAGGCTCGTAACGAAATCACCCAGGCTGGCTATAAAGAACTTACTACACCAGACGAAGTGGATGAAGCATTGAATCAAAAAGGAACTACATTGGTGATGATTAACTCTGTATGCGGGTGTGCCGGTGGTGTAGCACGTCCTGCAGCAGCACATTCTATCCATTACGATAAACGGCCAGACCACCTAGTCACAGTATTCGCAGGGCAGGATAAAGAAGCGACGGAACGTGCTCGCCAGCACTTTGTCGGATACCCGCCTTCTTCACCTTCTTTTGCTTTTTTGAAGGACGGAGAAATCGTTACAATGGTCGAGCGTCATGATATCGAAGGATTTGAACCAATGGAAGTCATTGGAAAGCTCCAAAACATATTTGAAGAGCATTGTGAAGAAATATAAGGTTTGAAGTAAAAAAATCCGGTTACAAGGTTAGTGCCTTGTAACCGGATTTTTTTGCGTTGAAAAGGACACTTCCATATATCTCAGTTGTGATTGTGTTTAAACCACAAAACCGAAGGGAGATGTTTGTGAGCGGCACACCTTGTCTAAAAGCCGTCATAATCGTTACAATTTTCTTAACAGATAAATAATTAGGTTAGGGTTGCAAGGAATAGGGAAACATCTTCTTTACGTAAGTGAAGCGAAGGGATGTGATGGTAGTGGAGGCCATTAGTAAGAACTTTTTCTTGTTTTTATCGAATAACCGGCTGCTGGATAAATTAGCAAAAAAGTGGGGGCCAAAATTTGGAGCCGATAAAATAGTCGGTGGAGAAACATTTGACCAGGCCGTACCATTGATTAAGCGTTTGAATCAGCAAGGTCTTCAAGTGACCGTAGACCATTTGGGAGAATTTATAAATTCCGAACCAGAATCAAGAAACCGTTCTCAAGAATGTATGGAAACCATTCGTACAATCGCTGAACATCAACTAGGTTCTGAAGTTTCATTAAAACTTACCTCCCTTGGTCTTGATATCAGCGAAGAACTGGTTATCGAAAACATGGAGCAAATACTTGATACAGCCGAGAAGCACGGGGTAGTTGTAACCATAGACATGGAAGACTCATCACGTTGTGAACGTACCCTGGAAATCTACAAACGATTAAAAACAAAATACCAGAACCTTGGTACAGTCATTCAATCCTATTTGTACCGCTCAGATTGTGATATAGATGAGCTCGATGAATACGATCCTTATTTGAGATTAGTAAAAGGGGCATATAAAGAATCTGGAAAAGTTGCTTTTCCGGCTAAAGAAAAGGTAGATGCCAATTTGAAGCATCTGATTAAGAAAAATCTTTTGAATGGCAATTATACGGCTATCGCCAGCCATGATGATCAAATCATCAATTACACGAAAGAGCTGGCAGCAGAACAGCGGATACCAACCGATCAATTTGAATTCCAAATGTTATATGGGATGAGGAATCAGACACAACTTGACCTTGCTAAGGAGGGCTATACCGTAAGAGTATATTTGCCTTATGGAGATGATTGGTATGGTTATTTTATGAGAAGGATGGCTGAACGACCAGCGAATATCGCCTTTGCAATTAAAGGTGTTTTCAGTAAATAAATGATAAATAATTTTCTTGAAAGGGGTTTTATAAATGGTAACAGCTTATCGTCATGAACCATTCACAGATTTTACGATTGAGGAGAATAAGCAGGCATTTGAAGCTGCATTGAAGCAAGTGAAAGATGAACTGGGCAAAGACTATGACCTTGTTGTGAATGGAGAGCGTATTCACACGGAAGAAAAAATTGTTTCTACGAACCCTGCTGATACAAAGCAGGTGGTAGGAAATGTTTCTAAAGCTAACCAGGAGACTGCTGAGCAAGCAATTCAATCAGCAGCAGAAGCATTCAAGAGCTGGAAAAAGTGGGATGCTGCATCCAGAGCTGAGATTCTTTTCCGTGCTGCTAATATCGTGCGCAAGCGTAAGCATGAATTTTCTGCTTACCTTGTATATGAAGTAGGTAAACCATGGAAGGAAGCAGATGCGGATACGGCAGAAGCGATTGATTTCCTCGAATATTACGGTCGTCAAATGCTTGAACTAAAAGATGGAAAGCCTGTCAATAGCCGTGATGGGGAGCATAACCGTTATGTTTATACGCCGATTGGTGTAAGTGTAGTCATTCCACCATGGAACTTAGCCTTTGCTATTATGGCTGGTACTACAATCGCCCCAATTGTTACAGGAAATACGGTGGTAATGAAGCCTGCCAGTAACAGTCCAGTTATTGCAGCAAAATTTGTAGAAGTCCTGGAAGAAGCCGGATTGCCTAAAGGTGTATTGAACTTTGTTCCTGGAAGTGGCGGGGAAGTTGGTGACTACCTTGTCGATCATCCTAAAACAGCATTAATATCTTTTACTGGTTCCCGGGAAGTTGGCACACGTATATTTAAACGGGCAGCTGAAATTCAGCCTGGCCAGCAGCAACTAAAACAAGTGATTGCTGAAATGGGTGGTAAAGATACAGTGGTAGTCGATAACGAAGCAAATCTTGATACAGCAGTAGAAGCTATTATCGTTTCAGCATTCGGTTTTTCCGGTCAAAAGTGTTCTTCCGGCTCCCGTGCCGTTGTCCATGAAGATGTCTATGATGAAGTGTTAGAACGCGTGAAAAAGCGGACAGAAGAGCTCACTGTCGGTAATGCTTCGGAGGAAAATGTGTATATGGGACCGGTTGTCGACCAGGGAGCCTATGACAAAATCCTGGGATATATCGAAATTGGAAAAGAAGAAGGCCGATTGGTAACTGGAGGTAAAGGAGATGATTCCACAGGTTATTTCATCGAACCAACGGTATTCGCCGACCTTGATCCAAACTCCCGGATGCAGCAAGAGGAGATCTTCGGACCAGTCGTCTGCTTCACGAAAGCCAAAGACTTCGATGAAGCGATTGATATTGCAAATAATACTGAATACGGCTTGACCGGTGCTGTGATATCAAATAATCGCGCTCATCTTGATCAGGCTGCTGCAGATTTCCATGTCGGCAACCTGTATTTCAACCGGAATTGTACAGGAGCTATCGTCGGGTACCAGCCTTTCGGAGGTTTCAATATGTCCGGTACCGATTCCAAAGCAGGAGGACCAGATTACTTGGCCCTGCACATGAATCCAAAAACTATTTCAGAAAAATATTAAGTATCAATTAAAAGCAGCACTCCCAGGAAGGGGGTGCTGCTTTTTTTTGGAAAATTTGAAATGTCTTCTAAAGATCATGACTTTCAAGTGGTTCTTCTTTCGGTTTCCACTTGAAATTCGATATAATTAGCAGTAACTTATTTTTACGTACCCCGGAGACCTCCAAAAATTGGGGGAGCGGGTGGCATGGAGGAGGGTAGACATGACTATGGATGTAAAAGATATGATTTATCGGACAGATGATATTCATAGAGTGACCGAACTGATCAGCTCAAAATTGAACAAGCCAGTCATTATTGAGAATAAAAACTTTGAGCTGGTATCCTATAGTGCTTCCATGGATGAGTTCGATCAGACACAGCAAAAGACAATCCTTTCTAAGAAATGTCCGATTTTTATCATCGACCGTTTGAAAAAGGAAGGGATTGTCCAGCGTCTTGAGAAACAGCCGACGCCTATCAGAGTTCAACCGATTGAAGAACTTGGTTTTTATCAAAGAATCGTCATCGCTGCTAAACACCTGGGACAAACGATGGGATATATATGGGTGCAGGAATCGGAAACACTGCTTAAGGACGAGGAGCTTGATTTTTTACAAGAAATCAATCCCCATTTAGGTAAGCTTGTTTATGACGCATATGCCAAAGTTAATGCCAAAGAAGGCCGACGTGAGGAATTACTGTGGAACTTGCTTCAGCATGAGTATGGCAGTGAAAATCAATTGCGTAACGAAGCGACTTTAGCAAAACTGCAATTGCCGGAACGTTTTTCCGTATTGGTGTTCGCTATTTCTGACCCCGGTGAAAATTATCGGTTAGATTATTTAGAAAAAGTAGTGGAAAGTTTCTACCTCAGGAGAAAATTATATTTATTGAAATCTGACTATCAAATAGTGTTGATTGTCCAAGGAGAAACGGACAAAGAGTTTTCTTCAAGAAATCTGGCACGTGAATTCATCAGTGAAGTAAGAGATATTGCAGGCCACAAGGTTTTTTATCGTTTTTTGATTGGCCTGGGGAAGGAATATACGTCACTGATTCAGATGAGAAAGAGTTTTCTTGAAGCTTTGGAAGTTATTGAAACGGCTAATTTTATTACTCCACGTCCGGAAACGATGCCTAGGGAATTTTCTAAATTAGGGGTCTATCGTTATCTGGCAGCTTTGTATGAAAAGAATAGCTCAGAAGATTATTTTAGTGAGGACTTGCTGCGATTGATGAAAAAGGATAGGGAAAGCCAGACCGACCTGCTGAAGACTCTGGAAGTTTACCTTGCTAACAACGGGAAGGGCAAACAGACGGCAAATGATTTGTATATTCATCCCAATACACTTAATTATCGGATCAAACAAATACTGGAATTGACGAATATCGATTTTAATGACTTCAATATGAAAAGTTACCTATATACAGAATTGTTGCTTTTGAATAACGTCCCGGCCTACTATCAAAGATATAAGGAAGCAGCAGAAAGAGGAGGCAGCTGAAACTTTCATTAAAGGGACGGCTGCCTTTTCAGGATATAGGAAGTCATGTTATGATTTTAAAATATTTTAGTACAACTAGGAAGAGGAGCCATCTATTGTGAAAATCGGTTATCGCACGATAAAAACAGCTATCGGTACACCGGTTGCTATTTGGATTGCCCAATTGATGAGCCTGGAAAACTTTGCATCTGCCGGAATTCTGACCATTTTATGTATACAAGTAACCAGAAAACGTTCGATATTATCGGCATGGCACAGGTTTGCTGCCTGTATAATTGCCATGGTTTATTCTTATGTATTTTTTGAGGCGTTAGGATATAATCCTATTGCAATTGGTCTAATGCTTTTCTTGTTTATTCCTACCACTGTGAAATTAAAGGTTTCTCCTGGAATAGTGACCAGTTCAGTTATTATTCTTCATCTTTATGGTTCGAAAAATATCGATTTATCGGTAATCGCAAACGAATTTATGTTAATTGTCGTCGGGATCGGAACCGCTTTGATTTTGAACCTGTATATGCCGAGTTTAGATAATAAGCTTTATGAATATCAGGAAAAGATTGAGCGAAACTTTTCTATTATCCTAAAAGAATTAGCCACGTACCTTCGTGAAGGGGACAATGACTGGTCCGGCAAAGAATTGACCGAAACAGCGGAACTCCTGGAAGCGTCTAAATCGATGGCATTCCGGGATGTGGAAAATCATTTACTTCGTTCTCATAATCAGCATTATCATTATTTTAATATGCGAGTGAAACAATTTGAGTTGTTGGAGAGAATGCTGCCGCTGGTAAGCAGTGTGTCTGGTTCTTATAAGCATTCGATTAAGATAGCTGCTTTCTTTGATGAACTGGCAGAAGCTGTTCATCCTGGAAATACCGCAGTCATTTACTTGAGACAGATCCAGGAGTTAAGGAAAGAGTTCCGGGAAGATCAATTACCGGAATCCAGGCAGGAATTTGAAGTGAGGGCAAGTCTGTTTAATTTACTTAATGAAATCGAACAGTATTTGATTATTAAACGTTCTTTTAAAAAGAGTGACGTATAGAAGGCGGAGCAGAGAGGGGATGCTAAGCAAAAAGGAGAAATCACCATGCAAACGCTTCTTATCTTTCTTCTGTTAGCTTTCTCTCCTCCTTATCATCCGGAAGTTACCGACCCATTCATCATTGTCAGTAAAGAAACGAACCAGCTTGCTTTTTTTGACAACGGCAAGCTGGAAAAGGTTTATCGGGTTGCTACCGGGGCAACACAAGACCTTACACCTGCGGGATTATTTACGGTTACTGTAAAAGCTAAAGATCCCTATTACCGTAAAAAGGATATACCAGGAGGGGACCCTAAAAACCCGTTAGGCTCAAGATGGATCGGCTTTGATGCTAAGGGGACTGATGGCCGGATTTACGGTATACATGGTACGAATCAGCCTTCTTCGATCGGGGAAAATGTCTCCCAGGGTTGTATCCGTTCGAATAATAACGAGGTAGAACAACTGTATGAACAGGTGCCAATCGGGGCGAAAATTTTGATAGTAGAAAATGATCGGGACTTTTTAAGTCTCTACGAGGATTATGTAAGACAGGAAATGAAGAAAAGACTTCAATAAAAAAGCGGAGTTTGCCAGGGCAAGCTCCGCTTTTTTTCAATTTAAACTACATTTTATTAAAGAAACATTCCTGCCCCTGCTAATAGAGATGACAGTACCATAGATAAAATCATGATATAAATAACTATTTTCATCCGGCGTTCACGTTTTGACTGTTTTCTAGCCAAGGTTGTTACCTCCTTTATACATCCTCGGGATGTCCGAAAATACCCCGGACACACGTTAACTGTATTTTACATGTTATTGGGGGATTGGACAAGACCGGAAAAGTATTTCAAAATAGAATTATGAAATCTTTCAAAAATTTGAAAAATCATGGCATTGTTTCAGGTTTTTTGGTGAAAAGAGGTCTGATTTTTTGGTAAGCTAGTAAGGAAGATATTCAGGGAGAGGGAGGGTCAATTGAATGAGTGATCAATCAAAGTATCAACAACAAAAGCAACAGTGGGAAACGGACGTGGATAAAACCACCCAACGATTCCCTGAGCGTAAAGAAAACTTTGTTACAAGCTCTGAAATTCCAGTAGAACGAATTTATACACCGGAGGATGCTTCTTCCGTGTCTTCGTATGAAGAAAATTTAGGCTTTCCGGGGCAATACCCTTATACACGTGGTATCCAGCCGACCATGTATCGAAGCAGATACTGGACAATGCGTCAATACGCAGGGTTTGGTTCTGCGGAAGAGACAAATAAACGTTTTCGATATTTATTAGAACAAGGGCAGACGGGATTGTCCGTAGCATTCGACCTGCCAACACAAATCGGTTATGATTCCGATGACCCGATGGCAGAAGGAGAAGTTGGTAAAGTTGGTGTGGCAATTGATTCTTTAAAGGACATGGAGAAGCTTTTTGATCAAATTCCTCTTGATAAAGTCAGCACGTCCATGACGATCAATGCTCCGGCCTCCATTTTACTCTGCATGTACATAGCGGTAGGAGAAAAGCAGGGAGTACCGATGGAGAAGCTGACCGGAACCATCCAGAATGATATTCTAAAGGAATATATTGCTCGTGGGACATACATTTTTCCGCCAAAACCATCCATGCGTCTGATTACAAATATATTCGGCTATTGCCAGACAAACGTGCCAAAGTTCAACACCATCAGTATTTCCGGCTATCATATCCGGGAAGCGGGATCTACTGCAGTGCAGGAAGTCGCTTTTACAATTGCGAATGGCATGGCTTATGTAGATGCTGCTATTGAATCTGGCTTGGAAGTAGACCAGTTTGCACCAAGACTTGCGTTTTTCTTCAATGCTCACAATCAATTCTTTGAAGAAGTAGCGAAATATAGAGCGGCACGACGTATTTGGGCGAAAATCATGAAAGAGCATTACAAAGCAGAAAATCCGAAAAGCTGGAAGCTTCGTTTCCATACCCAAACTGGTGGATCTACATTGACTGCACAACAGCCGGATAACAATATTGTTCGGGTTACATTGCAAGCGCTTGCAGCAGTTATGGGAGGAACGCAAAGCCTCCATACGAATTCCAGGGATGAGGCGTTGGCTTTACCTACGGAAGATTCTGCCCGAATTGCGCTCCGTACTCAGCAGATCCTCGCTAATGAAAGTGGGGTAGCCGATACGATTGATCCATTAGGCGGTTCCTACTATGTTGAATCCTTGACAGACAAAATCGAAGCAGAGGTCAACGATTACCTGGAGCGAATCAAGAAACTGGGCGGGGCCGTGCAGGCGGTCGAAGACGGTTATATGCAGCGGGAAATCCATCAATCAGCATACGAGGCACAAAAGCGAATTGAATCAAAAGAAGATATTATCGTGGGGATGAATGATTTCCGTATTGATGAAGAAATCAATCCTGATTTGCTTCGAGTAGACGAAGCGTTAGAAGCAAGACAAATCGAACAGACAAAAAATATAAGAGAATCAAGAGATCAGCAGCTGATCGAAGATTGCCTGCAGAATTTGAAGCAGGCAGCACAGAATGCGAATGAAAATTTGATGCCATATATCCTTGAAGCGGTTAAAGCATATGCTACCGTCGGAGAAATCGCCAATGTATTACGAGAGGAATTTGGCGAATATACGGGGATGTAAAAGGGGGAAACGGACATGAAAAAACAAATACGCGCATTGATAGCTAAACCAGGTTTGGACGGCCATGATCGTGGAGCTTTAATCATTGCACAGGCATTGAGAGATCATGGGATGGAAGTAATCTACACAGGATTGAGACAGTCACCAATCCAAATCGCACAAGCTGCCATCCAGGAGGATGTCGACGTAGTAGGTTTATCATCTTTATCCGGTGCACATAAATCGCTGTTTCCAAAAGTAGTGCAGGCTTTGAAAGATAAAGGAGCAGAAGATATCCCGGTCATCGGTGGAGGAGTGATTCCTGCTGAAGACATTGCTTACTTAGAGGAACAGGGAGTGGCAAAAATATTCACTAGCGGCACGCCGACGGAAGCTATCGCAAATTATATAGAAAAACTGGTCGATCCCGACGCTGGACTGATTACTCCTCCTGAGAAAATCGCCCACATCGGGATAGCAGTCAAGCAACTGGAAGCAGCCCTTCCTTTTTATCAGGATGTGCTTGGTCTGAAGCTGGAAAATGTGGAGGAAGTAGCTTCGGAGCAGGTGCGCGTTGCTTTTCTTAAAATTGGAGAGACCAGACTGGAATTACTGGAGCCGTTAAGTGAAGAATCGCCTATCCAGAAACACATAGAAAAGCGTGGGGAAGGCATCCATCACATTGCACTGGAAGTGGATGATATCCACGAACGACTGGAACAATATAGGGAAAGTGGTGTTGCATTGATTCATGAAACGCCAAAAACAGGAGCGCATAACAGTCAAATCGCCTTCCTTCATCCAAAAGCTGGAAACGGCGTCTTATATGAATTGTGTCAGCATAGTGAGAAGGAGTGATACATCATGGATATTTACGATAAAATAAATGAACTTTATGATAAACGCCGTCAGACAGAACTTGGCGGTGGTGACGAGAGAATTGAAAAGCAGCATGCCAAAGGAAAAATGACAGCAAGAGAGCGAATCGATTACATGCTGGATGAGGGAACATTCATTGAATTGAACCCATTTATGGAACATCGCGGAGACAGCTTCGGTATGAATGGGCAGTCGGCACCAGGAGAGGGTGTTGTGACAGGTTTTGGTAAAATTGATGGGAGAGAAGTTTACTTATTCGCCCAGGACTTTACTGTCTTCGGCGGGGCTTTAGGTGAAATGCATGCGAAAAAAATTGCTGCCGTCATGGACTTAGCAGTTAAAAATGGTACACCATTTATTGGATTAAATGATTCCGGGGGCGCTCGCATCCAGGAGGGGGTTTCATCCCTTGATGGCTATGGCCATGTTTTTTATCGAAATTCCATATACTCTGGGGTTATACCTCAAATTTCAGTAATAATGGGTCCATGTGCTGGCGGAGCTGTGTATTCTCCGGCTATCACAGATTTTGTGATCATGGTGGAAGAAACGTCCCAGATGTTCATTACCGGACCAAAGGTCATTGAAACTGTCACAGGTGAGAAAATTTCATCGGAAGACCTTGGTGGTGCTTATGTGCATAACTCGAAGAGCGGAAACGCCCACTTAAAAACACAGGATGAAGAATCAGCACTTGATGCTGTCCGTCAGCTGGTGAGTTACCTCCCAGCTAACAATGAAGAGAAACCTCCAGTACGAGAGATGGAGGAGAAAGATGACTACCTTCCTGATTTGACAGACAAGATACCATTCGATCCGATCCGGCCTTACGATGTACGTGTGGTTATCGACGAAGTAGTCGATCCTGATTCATTTTTTGAAATTCATAAAGACTTTGCTAAGAACATCGTCGTGGGCTTCGCAAGACTTAAAGGCAAGACGGTTGGCCTTGTGTGCAATCAGCCGAAGTACATGGCCGGTGGTCTCGATATTGACTCCAGTGATAAAGCGGCAAGGTTTATTCGATTCTGTGATTCTTTCAATATACCAATCATTACGTTTGAAGATGTCACCGGTTTCTTCCCGGGAATCAAGCAGGAGCATGGAGGCATCATTCGTCACGGAGCAAAAATTTTGTATGCCTATTCAGAGGCGACAGTACCAAAGCTCACGGTTATTACAAGAAAAGCTTATGGTGGGGCATATGTAGCACTGAATAGTAAATCCATCGGTGCAGACCTGGTCTATGCATGGCCGAATGCTGAAATTGCCGTAATGGGACCTGAAGGTGCGGCCAATATCATTTTCGCTAAAGAAATAAAAGAAAGTAATAACCCGGAAGAAACACGCCAGAAAAAAATCAGCGAGTACCGGGAACGTTTTGCTAACCCTTATGTGGCAGCTTCCCTGGGCATGGTTGATGATGTCATCGATCCTCGAGAGACCCGGAGCACTTTGATCAAAGCACTGGATATGCTGAAAAATAAAAAGGAAGAACGACCGAAAAAGAAACACGGCAATATTCCTCTCTAAAGATGCCGGCAGCCTGAAACTGCCTTCGTTGACAGTTTCAGGCTGTTCCGCTAACGTAATAATTGGACCGTCTGATACGTAAAGGAGGACATACGAATGGCAGCTGTAAATAAAGAGCGTCTGATTGAGGAGTTCCTGGAGCTGGTGCAGGTTGATTCTGAGACGAAAGACGAAGCGAAAATTGCAGAAGTATTGAAAAAGAAATTCACGGAGCTTGGTCTGGAAGTGCTGGAAGATGATGCGCGGAGCCAGACAGAGCACGATGCCAACAATTTGATTTGTAACCTGAAAGGGACAAAGGAAGGCGTCGATACAATTTATTTTACCTCCCATATGGATACCGTA
Organism: Thalassobacillus devorans; assembly: GCF_011761345.1. Classification (GTDB taxonomy): domain Bacteria; phylum Bacillota; class Bacilli; order Bacillales; family Halobacillaceae; genus Thalassobacillus; species Thalassobacillus devorans. Next base: position 9,277 of record NZ_JAASRY010000004.1, on the reverse strand, counting down.
GTTCCAGGGAATGGAGTCAAGCCCTCGATTGAAGATGGCTATATCGTAACTGATGGAACTACCATTCTGGGTGCGGATGATAAAGCAGGCCTTGCAGCTATGCTGGAAGCCATCCGTGTACTGAAGGAAAAAGATATCGAACATGGGGACATCCAGTTTGTCATTACTGTTGGGGAGGAAAGCGGCTTAGTCGGTGCCAAGGCACTTGATGCTTCCCTATTAAAAGCTAAATATGGCTACGCCATCGACAGTGACGGAAAGGTCGGCAACATTATCGTTGCTGCTCCGACACAAGCAAAAATTAATGCGATCGTCAAAGGCAAGACAGCGCATGCCGGCGTTGCTCCAGAAAAGGGTGTTTCTGCGATAACGCTTGCTGCTAAAGCAATCGCCAAAATGCCGCTTGGCCGGATTGACGACGAGACGACGGCAAATATCGGCCGCTTTGAAGGCGGGAAGCAGACGAATATCGTTTGCGATCATGTGGAAATTTTAGCAGAAGCACGCTCACTGGTTCCGGAAAAAATGGAAGCTCAAGTGGAGAAAATGAAAGAAGCATTCCATAACACTGCCAAGGAAATGGGCGGTGAAGTAGATGTCGAGGTCACCGTCATGTACCCTGGCTTTAAACACCAGGCTGGTGACAAGGTCGTTGAAGTTGCTCGCAGTGCTGCCAAAAATATTGGCCGTGAAAGTGAACTGCTGCAAAGTGGCGGCGGAAGTGATGCAAATATCATTGCCGGGCATGGCATTCCGACAGTAAACCTCGCAGTAGGGTATGAAGAGATTCATACAACTAATGAACGCATGCCAGTAGCTGAACTCGAAAAAGTTGCTGAGTTTGTCACTGCAATCATTCAGGAAGCAGCCGAAGCATAAATGAACAAATCGATCATGCTTAACAAGCATGGTCGATTTTTTAGTTTCTGCCGACCCGGGACATCCAGATTCTGGGGGACCTGGGGTGTGTCTCGAATTATGTTGCTTACCCGTGCTATAATAGAAGAACAAAAGTTCGTAAAGAAGGAAGGATCCCCATGTCTTCTAGATGGTACCCGAAAAATGGCAGGGTCATTTTTCATGTCGATATGAATAGTTTCTATGCTTCTGTTGAGATGGCATTCGACCCCACCTTGAAGGGGAAACCTTTGGCTATCGCAGGAAACCCGGAAGAACGAAAGGGGATTGTCGTAACCAGCAGCTACGAAGCAAGGAAGCACGGTGTAAAAACGACGATGCCGTTATGGGAAGCCAAACGGCATTGTCCTGATTTGATCGTGATGCGCCCGAACTTCGACCGGTATCGTACGGCGTCTAAAGAAATGTTTAAAATACTGGCAGATGTCACAGAGATTATCCAGCCGGTATCGATCGATGAAGGGTATATGGATATCACAGCCTGCGAACATCTTGGTTCTCCATTGGAAATAGCTGATCGAATCCAACAGCGGATTTCTGATGAACTCGACCTCCCATGCAGTATCGGTATCGCACCAAATAAGTTTCTGGCTAAGATGGCTTCGGATATGAAAAAGCCGATGGGCATCACCGTTTTGCGAAAACGTGACCTGTCGAAGAAATTATGGCCGCTACCGATTGAAGAAATGTATGGCGTCGGCGATAAAACAGCTGCAAAACTTCGCAATTATAACATTGAAACCATTGGTGATCTTGCTAATTATGATGTATTTAAACTGAAACAATTATTGGGGATTAATGGCGAGCGGTTGAGAAACCGTGCTAATGGACAAGACAACCGTCCTGTGGATCCAGAAGCCGTACATGAATTCAAAAGTATCGGAACTTCAACCACTCTGTCCCAGGATACCACCGATGATATGGAGATCCGCCAGGTGTTGAGGAAACTTGCAAATAAAGTGGCTGCCCGTATGAGTGGAAAAAAAGTACTGGCGAGAAATGTCCAGTTGATGATCCGTTATCACGACTGGAAAAACATCACAAGAAGCAGACAAATGAATGATTATATCCATACCTCGGATGATCTGTTTCATATTGCTTCCAGGCTATTTGATGAACATTGGAACCAGGAACCTGTCCGGCTGTTAGGAATAACTGCAGGAGATTTGGCCGAACAGAAAGAAGTGACCCAACAACTGGACATATTCAGCTACGAGCAGTACGCAGAAAAAGAAAAGCTCTATAAAACCATCGATGAGCTGACGGAGCGTTATGGCAAAAACCCTTTTCAGGACCTGACGGCTGCAAGCGATCGCTCACATAAAGTCAGTACCAGCTTTCAAAAAGACTTTTTAGACGACTATAAAAAATAACGGCATCCAGACCCTTTCAGGTACTGGATGTTATTATTTAGCCGGAAATTTATCTTCTTTGAAGGAAATCATTAGATAGGAAACGAATAATCAGTTGTTAGTGGAATTATAGAAAAGATTACATAAAAAAGTAGGAGAGTAAAAAGGAGGGAAAGGCATCATGGAGTCCAGCAATAAGAAAGTTAAAGGGGTACAGGTAGATCCTTACACGCGTTGCCAACACTATCATAGTGACATAGATATCATTGCCATCAAATTTTATTGCTGCAAAGAATATTACGCTTGCTATTATTGCCATAAGGAAAAGGCGAATCACCGGGAGGAAAAATGGCCACGGGAACTTTGGAATGAGCAGGCAATTCTCTGTGGGAATTGCGACCATGAATTGACTATCAATGAATATATAGAAGCTTCTGAATGTCCGTCATGCAGGCACCGTTTTAATGAAAAGTGCAGTAACCATTATCCATTATATTTTGATTTTTAAGTAAAGCGTACATTAGGTTCAACCGGAAAGATAGGAACATTAAAAAGCAGTTGGCGAAAATTGCCAACTGCTTTTCTCGTGGTTTATTATTTCTTGCAATATGCGCATAGTCTTAATCAGCCAGTGTTGCGAAGTCCGGCAGCAACACCACTGATAGTAAGGAGGACTTCTGTTAGCAGACTTTCTTCTCTGCTATCGGTTTCTCTTAACTCTTTGATCAATTCTACCTGTAGGAAATTCAATGGATCAACGTAAGGATTACGTAATCTTACAGAATCCTGGATCGTCACTTGTTTATCCAATAATTCCTTGTCCCCGCTGATCTTTAACAGGATATCTTTCGTTCTATTATATTCATCAACAATCTCACTATAGATCCGTTCACCAAGGTCTTTATCTTTAACAAGCGATTTGTAGTGATTTGCTGTCTGAAGATCCGCTTTCATCAAAGCCATCTGCAGGTTATCGATGGTGGAGCGGAAGAAAGGCCAATGTTCATACATTTGCTGCAATGTCTCCAGGTGACTGCTGCTTTGTTCTGCATAGGAAGTCAGCCCGGAACCGGCTGCATACCAGGCCGGAAGCAGCTGGCGGTTCTGTGTCCAGGAAAATACCCACGGAATCGCACGTAGATTCTCAAATTTAGAGCTGTCTTTCCGTTTCATCGGTCTGGATCCGATATTCAGTTCACTGATTTCTTTCAATGGTGTTGCCTCATTGAAGTAAGTGAGGAAGTCTTTGTCGCCAAATACTAGAGATTGATATTTTTTCAGGGAAACCTCCGATATTTCTTCCATGGCTTTTTCCCATGTAGCTTCTCGGTGATGTCCTTGTTCTGATTCTTTCGATACATGGGCAGCTCCTTCAACGAGGGTAGATGCTGCCTGCTCCAGGCTTCGATAAGCGATATCGCGGATAAGGTAGCGGGAAGACAATACCTCACCTTGTTCTGTAATTTTTACACCATCTCCCAAGGTTTCCGCTGGCTGGGAAAGGATACTTCGATTCAATGGCCCGCCGCCGCGACCTAGTGATCCTCCACGACCATGGAAGAATTTAAGTCCAATGTTATATTCCCTGGCCATATCATGAATCTCCTGTTGTGCATTGTAAAGCTTCCAATTGGCAGTCAGTGTACCGCCATCTTTACTTCCATCGGAATAGCCTAACATGACTTCCTGATGGTTATTTCGCTCGCCTAAGTGTTTACGGTAGGCATCCATTTCAAATAAAGTTTTCAAAATTTCAGGTCCTGCTATCAAATCGTCCACTGTTTCCAGAAGAGGTGCGACATTGAGATTACTTTCCACTCTTCCATAGGGATGCAGACGGTAAATGCCGGCTTCTTTGGCAAGCACTAATACTTCCAGCAGGTCACTGGCTGCTTCTGTCATGCTTACAAGGTATACCTCGATGGCACGATCCCCGAATTCACGATGGGCTTCACGGATTAAATTGAAAACCCGCAGCATTTGTTGTGTTTCCTCTGAATAATCCTCATCCAACAAAGTGATCGGGCGTGGGTCTTCGAGGATTCCTTCCAGCGTTTTAATTTTTTCTTGTTCACTTAATGAAGCATAATCTTCGCAGATATTTACTTTCTGGAGTATCTCCGTTATGGCGGCTTCATGCTCGCCACTATGGTTCCTAATGTCGAGTGTCGCTAAATGAAAGCCGAACAGCTGAACCTGGCGTACCAGTTTACGAAGCATCTTTAATTCCCGCTGGTTTGGCTGATGACTGTTTACACTTCGTTGAATCATATACAGGTCGTCCAATAGCTGATCAGCAGAATCGTAGCCTAATTCTGATTTTCCGACATTGCGAAGCCTCTCTAAAATGATGGCAAATTTACGTCGGTATATTTCTTTTTCTACACGCCATTTTTTATTTGCACCAATAATGGCTTCTTCTTTTTCTACAGAGGTAAGCAGCTCATCAGTGACCGAAACAATTTTGGTCGAATGGCTGAACCGCTTCATTAATTCAACCAGTACTTCCTCATATTTATTGAGCACCAGCTCTCGATGTTTCTTCAAGGTATTCCAGGTAATATCAGGGGTTACGTTCGGGTTTCCGTCACGGTCTCCCCCAATCCATGAGCCGAAACGAAGGAAGTTAGGGATTTGCCACTCCTCGCCTGGATAGCTTTCTTCCAGCCTGTCTTCCAGTTCCTGATGGATGTCAGGAAGTACATCGAAAAGTGTTTCATCAAAGTAGTAAAGCCCATTTCTCACTTCATCCATTACTGTTGGTTTACGCTCTCGGAGCTCATCCGTCTGCCATAGAACTGTCACCTCATTCATTAAACTGTCCTGTAACTGTTCCCTTTCATGGGAAGTGAGTTGAGGGTTGTCCAATTGTTGCAAAATGGTAGCGATCCGTTTTTGGATTTCCAATACCGTCCGTTTTGTCGCTTCTGTCGGATGGGCCGTGATAATCAGTTCTAAGGATAATTGGTCGAGCACATCCTGAATTACGGAACTGGAAATTTCATTCTTGCGAAGTGACTCGACTGCACTCTCTAAGGAGAATGGTTGTATTCCATGATCTTCACGAAGCTGGTATTCGCGGCGCCGGCGTACGCGATGGTTCTGCTCAGCTATATTAACAAGATGGAAATAAATTGAGAATGCGCGGATGACTTGGGAGCGCATCGGAGGATGGAGGTTTTCGATTTCTTGTTTCAACTTTTGATAGGTTGCTTCATCCGGGTTGTTTCTCAGCTCTTTTGACATTTGGCGGATAGTTTCTACTTTATCGAACAATTCTTGACCGCCATGATGAATTAAAATGTCACCGAGCATATTACCCAGTTCACTTACGTCTCGACGTAAGGGGATAGTACTGTCATTGGATTGTCTTGTTGTTGTCATGATTTCACCTTCCTGTTTTTCTTTAAAAATTACTGGCCGAATTATGGCCGATGTATGTTTTCTTATGTTATCAGAATTTTTAGGATAGTCAAATCTATTAACTATAAAAATTTAACCAGACTAGTTTTGTTGAAGTTTTAAACTATCAAAATTTTTTAGGTTTCTCCACTGTTCTGCTTACTCATGGTAAATAATTTCATAAAAAGTAAAAAACTGCTTCTCAAATTCCATATTATCCTATATACTTTAACTGTACTAAGGATACTAATACAGTTAACACGGTTCATGGATCGGAGGGAGAAAGCCATGTTTGATTTGGATTTACGAAGCAGAAAGCCAATCTACGAACAGCTTGTCGAGAAATTCAAGGAATTAATTATTAAAGAGGTACTTCAGGCAGACGAGAAGCTTCCTTCGGTAAGAACATTGGCGAGGCAGATGACGATTAATCCAAATACGATTCAAAAAGCCTATCGCGAGCTGGAAACCCAAGGCTACATCTATTCGGTAAAAGGAAAAGGGAGCTTCGTACAGGTTTCCGATGACGCCGTTAATCAGGAGGAACTTATGAAGATAAAAGAAAAACTGACAGCGGATATTTCTGAAGCGTTGTATCTTGGCATGACACGGACAGAAATCGAACAGCTTATTAAAGAAGCAGAAGAATCGATAGGGGGGCAAAAGACAAATGATTGAATTACGGGGTGTAGAGAAATCTTTTCAAAACCAAAGGGTGCTTAATGATATTACATTACAGATTAAGACCGGTTCCATCTATGGTCTTCTCGGATCTAATGGGGCAGGGAAAACCACCCTGCTGAAAGTTATGGCTGGAATATTAAAGCAGGAGGAAGGCAGTGTACAGGTGAACGAGGCTCCCGTGTTTGAAAATCCTGAGGTGAAAAATAAAATGGTTTTTATCCCTGATCGGCTTTACTTTTTCCCTCATTACACGATTGAACAAATGTCAAAGTTTTATCAAAATATTTATTCTGGCTGGGACCAGCCAAGGTTCGAGGAATTAAAAAATATATTTGGCCTCGATATTAAAAAGAAAGTCAGTCAGTTTTCGAAAGGCATGCAAAGGCAGGTAGCGTTCTGGCTTGCTTTATCAGCTATGCCGGATATCCTGGTTCTCGATGAACCGTTTGACGGCTTGGATCCAGTTGTAAGGAAAAAGGTGAAAAATCTATTGATCCGGGATGTCGCAGAAAGGCAAATGACCATTGTGATATCCTCGCATAACTTAAGAGAAGTAGAAGACATCTGCGATTATGTAGGGATTATACATAATGGAGACATTCTTTTAGAAAAAGACCTCGATGACTTGAAAGCGGACATCCATAAAGTTCAGGCAGCTTTCAGAAATCACGTGCCTGCCAAATTGAAACAGGAATTGACACTCCTGCACGAAGAAAAGCGGGGAAGCGTCCGGTTATGGATCGTAAGGGGGAAGGAAGAGGTCATCACAGAGAAGGTTGGAGCTTATAATCCGGTAGTTTTTGATTTACTGCCGCTTACATTAGAAGAAATATTTATTTATGAAATGGGAGGTGTCGGCTACAATGTGGAAAACATCCTCGTTTAAAAAAGAAGTTACAAAACAGAACTTCCGTAGTGTGGGCTGGATCGGTATCGTATATTTGGCCGGTCTGCTATTCGCCCTTCCTATCAAGTTAATGATGGAAGTATCAAGCGACAGACCTTTAGGTGAATATTTCTATCAAAGAGGGTTATTTCAGGTTAATTTTGAAATCCAGCAGCTGTTGATGATCGTCCTGCCTGTGTTGTTAGGAGTGTTTTTATTTCGTTATCTTCATGTAAAAGAGTCCTCCGACTTTATACATAGCCTGCCATTAAAGCGGATGGAGCTTTACAATATTAATGTCTGGAATGGCCTGGTTATCTTAGTTTTACCCATTGTCATCACCACCTTAATCATTGCCATCATTACTGTCAGCTACGATTTAACTGGTATTTATGAGTGGAGGGACCTTTGGTATTGGGCGGGTGGCACACTGTGCTATACATTACTGCTGTTTTTTTCCACCGTGTTTGTCGGCATGTTGACCGGCATGTCAGCCGTTCAGGGTGTCCTGACTTATATTATGCTGCTTTTCCCGGCAGGTATCACCGTGCTTTTCTACTTCGTCCTTGACCAGTTTTTATATGGTTTTTCTACTAACTATTATATGGACAGCAGCATAGAGATGCTTTCACCACTCAGCGATTCATTAAACTTATTTAATGGGTCCTTACCAGCAAGCCGGTTTATTATTTATGCAAGTATCGCCGTATTTTTCTATGGCTTAGCATGGGTTATTTACAAACATAGAAAATTAGAAATGGCCGGGCAGGCAATCGTTTATAACGGCTTGAAACCATTGTTCAAATACGGATTGACCTTCTGTATGATGCTCGTAGGCGGATTATATTTTCAAAATCAGCCTTCCGGATGGGTGATTTTTGGGTATATAGTAGGTTCATTGATTGGATATACGATTGCTGAGATAGTATTGCAAAAAACATGGCGGGTCTTTGGTAAATGGAAAGGATACCTTGGCTTTGCCGTTGTCACGTTCCTTGTTTTTTTCATGCTAGAAGCAGATGTCACCGATTATGAAAAAGAAATACCTGAAGCGGGGAATGTGGAACGGGTATTTATAGGAGAAGGTTCATATACGTATAAAAACAAAAACGAGATGATGATGTCCGAATCGGGATACCTGACCAGCGCAGATAATATCGAGGCGATTCGCAGACTGCATCAGCAGATTGTGGAAGCCGGCCCGCCTAATGATAATGCTAACAGGAAGCGAAATATATTTCTTGTCTATGAGGAAAAAGGTCAGGAAAGTGTCATTAGAGAATATATAATCTCTGAAGACCAGCTTCAATCTGTACTGAAACCTATCTATGAATCAGAAGAATATAAACAGTTAAAATACCCGATCTTGCATGTGGACAGTGAAGATATCGATAATATCCGGTTTTATGTTCCCGGGAAAGAGGACGAGAACATTGTAATAACAGATGCTGATAAGATTACATCATTGGTGAATCAATTGAAACAGGATTTGAATGAAGAAACCTTTGATAAAAGGTTTCCCTTGATCGGAGACCAGGGTGAAGTCAGTTTCTCTTTAAGTGATGGAGGAGAAATTCATGTACCATTGAAACGTTCGTATGACCGATTTAATGACTGGCTTCAGGAGCAGCAAATGTACGAAGAGGTCATCCTGACAGCCGATGATATTTCAAAAGCCGTAATCATGTATGGAGAAGGGGATGAAAGTTCGATTTATAATCGATTCGAAAAAGCTGCTGCATCGAGCGACCATGTATGGACGGTAACGGATCCCGAAAAAGTCGAGATGCTACTGAATAGGAGCGGCCATGACAATCAAGGAAGTTATTTTGTTGCCCTTTACTACAAGGGAGGATATCCGGAAATGATCTATCGTATCCCGGAAGACTTTGTATCCCGACTCATCAAATAAAGAAAGAATGAGCGCTTAGCATGAGAAAAGGGGCTGTCCCATAAGTCTGTAACAGACTAATTGGGGCAGCTTTTTTCGTTTATTGTTGATATCGGAAAAGTGGGGCTGGGAAACGATTCCCTT
>NZ_JAASRY010000003.1 GCF_011761345.1 Thalassobacillus devorans | reverse complement strand
CGGGGAGGAAATAAGCTCACAATGAAAAAACCACGAAGAAAAACAATTTCTTCGTGGTTTTTTCATTTTAAAGAGGACTTTTGGGACAGCCTCTTCTTCTATTATTCATTATCACTCTTATGGAGGTTTTCCAGCCGTTGAATGCGTGCTTCCAGCAGTTCATACTCTTCGCGGGTGACAAACCCCATTTCTTTCGCCCGCTGCTGCATTTTTGCTTTTCCCTGTTCACTCCATTCGGCATCTTTCTGCATCCCTTTTGCTATGAATTCATCGAACATTTCACGTGCCTGTGATGGACTGAGATCCCCGCGTTGTACAAGATCATCCAATAATTTTTCCGCTTTTTCTTTACCACTAAGAGCAGCTCCCAGCCCTAAATAAAATCCCTTTTTTAATAAATCACTCATCATGGACCCCTCCTGTTAGTATTGATAGCCTGCATCATTTTGACATGTTTCCTTCCAAAAGACAGCAGCCCTGCTGCCCCCATCAAACCGACACCAAATCCAATCCACATCAGCAGCAGATCAGCAGATCGGTACCAGTATAGACCAAATACTCCTCCGGCTATCATAGTGAAAAAAGATAAGCTTGCGTAAAATAAATAAAATTGGTGGAACATATGATTTTGCTGCTTTTCAGCAGACCATTCCCGATCCCTATCGCCACTCTCCAAGAAGCTTACTAGAGCCCTTGGAAGAGATAACAATGGTCTGGCTGTATCGGCTGCTATATCTTTATAAAAACCATACTTGGAATCCGCTCCACTCATCCATTCCCTGATGACCGGTTTCCCCCATGCCATTAAGTCTATTTGCGGATAAACCGCCGTCAGCACCCCGATGATAATGGAGGTTGCCCTGCCTAAAAAGGCATAATCCGCCGGCAGCTGGATCGGCTGGTTTTTAACGAATTGCTGGATATCCTCCATAATGTCGTTCATGATTGTTGCATCAAGCTTTGTAAAATCCCCTTCTAAATACATATCAACGGTTTCCCGCAGCATCTTTTTCACACGTTCTGTATCAGCATTGCCTAATAGAAAATTCATCTTATATAATGCATCAATGACCTGATCATAATCATCGAGGATGAAGCCTTGAATCATCATACGAAGATAACTGGCATCTCGCTTCTTTATTTCCCCTACCATGCCAAAATCAATCACGACAACTGTGCCATCCGCTTTAAGCATCAGGTTTCCAGAATGGGGATCCGAGTGGAACATCCCAGTATATAAAAACTGTTCGACGCACAGATCAAACAATGTCCTTGCCACCTGTTCTCTACTGATGCCATTTTCCTTAATGAACGGGATGTCGGTAACTCTGGCACCTTCAATCCACTCCATTACCAGCACGCGTTGGGTCGAAAGATCATTATAATATTCCGGGATATAAACATTCTCCATATCCTTAAACCGCTTTTTGAAGTGATTGCCGTTTTGAAGCTCTTTCTTAAAATCCAGTTCATTGCTCATTACCGTGACAATTTCACGGTACAATGCCTGTAAATCTGCTTTTTTTCCATAGCTTGAGAACCGGCGGAGCATCCAGAAGACAATCCTCAGTGCTTTAAAGTCCATCTGGAAAATCTCTTTGACTCGATACCGTTGCACTTTGATAGCAACTGGAGTACCATCTTTTAACGATGCTTTATAAACCTCGCCAATGGAAGCCGATGCGACCGGTTCTTCCTCAATATACTCGAGGAATTCGCCCAGCTCTCCTCCCCATTCCTCCTCTATTATCTTTTTGGAATAGGAAAAAGGCACGGGTTTGACGCGATCGACCAGCCCTTCCAGTTCTTTTATAAATACTTGGGGAAGCAAGTCAGCTCGCGAACTGAGAAACTGTCCAAATTTAATCAGCAGCCCACCTAGGCGGATGGATTTGACACGATATTCATGTGCCTGTTTTGCCATCAGGTTGTCCCAATTACGCTTTGTCTCTTCATCCCAAATCCGGTTTGTCTTATGGAACCAGAATAATTGCAGCATGAACTTGGCTGACATCCAGACAATGACGAATACCCGGTAAATGCCTATGTATTTCATCCGATCCCGCACGGCCTCTCACCCCCCTGCTTTTTCTTTCTACTTATTAGTACCCTATTTTTTATCTGTCAATCTTAGAATTGGGCATACGGATTTAGCTACTGAAAGGAATGTTTTTTTCGGTGACAAAAATAATAATTAAATTACATATATTTCTTTTAAAATTGCATTCAATAGTGCTTACGTCTCTCAATATCATTACTTTAGAACCAATTATGGTATAAAATCCCTCCCATTTTACCATTCACAATTTTCCGAATTTTGCCGATAATTATAAACATATGGAAACAATCCATGAATTTAGGGGGAGGAATCACATTGAATAAAAAATTTACAGCCTTGCTGTCAGCTAGTGCGTTAACATTATCGTTGTTCGCGCCAGCTGCAGGAGCAGGAAACGTAAGTGCAGAAAGCAAGTACAGCAATTTTAACACCGAGCGGTACACCGACCGCATCGACATCGACGGATTGTTGGAAAAGCAGTCGCAGGATGAAGATTTTCAAAAGGAAGCAAGGCAGAAGATTAAGGAAGAAGCAGAAGGGATCAATTTTAATGAAACCGAGACTTCTGCCTCTAAAGAATCTGATAGCAATTTCACTTATGATGGTGGAACCAAACAGTTCTTGGATCGCAACCTTGGATTCAAACCATTTACCCTTCGCAGCGTAGGTGAGCATGTTGAAATTTGGGTAGCTAATGATCTTGGTTTTCCCGAAGGAGACCCTCGGGAACCTCATGTTGTGACACAAGAGCAAGTGGACAAGCTTGCGGCTGAGTTTGACAACAATATCTATCCAACCGATACAGAGTTCTTCGGAACTCCAGACAGCCATGACGGTAGTAATTCATTATTAGACGATTTAGGATATGTTCCCGAAGGTTATTATAATGGTGATGGCGATAAAATCATTATGCTAGTAGATAATATTCAAGATGAAAACTTCAACGATCCAGATTATCCATTCTTTGTTGCCGGTTTCTACTGGAGCACGTTAGAAATGTATATGGACCGTAACATTATCACCATTGATACAAATAACTGGGAAGAACGCTTGGAGAGCACTTTCTATGGAACTACTATCCATGAATTACAGCACTTGATTCATGACGATAATGACTCTGATGAGACTACCTGGCTAAATGAGGGTATGTCTACTTTCTCTGAGTATCTTGGCGGATATGGCATGGATGCTGGATCGATCAATTTTCTTCTTGACCATCCAGAGAACTCCTTGACTGCCTGGGACGAGCATTACAGTGCAGAAACTGGCCCTGAAACTATTGCAGATTATGGTCTCGTACAGCTATTCACACTTTACAGTTATGAACAATTCGGGCAAGAGTTCATCCGTACACTGGCAAAAAGTGAAGATAACAGTATCGAAAGCTATAACAATACTTTGAAAGAATTCGGTATAAATAAGACTTTCACAGAAGTCTATCAAAACTTCTCTACAGCACTAGCGATCGATGAAACAAAAACCAAAAACGGTATTTACGGTTTTGAAAACATTGATTTACGTGAACTGCCTGTAGAAGATGGTGTACGTGGTAAAACTGTAGACTTTGAAAAAGCAGACACATATGAAAAAGAAGGCGTACCTGCGTGGGGAACAGACTTTAAAGAACTTAATTTCAATAGTAAAATTCTCGACATCTCTTTTGAAGGCGTAGATTTCTTAGCAAGTAAATGGGAATCTGTCGAAGATCCACTTGAGTCTGGTGACCAAGTCTTATGGGGTAATAAAGGCGATGAAGCAGACCATAACTTAATTTTTGAAGCTGATTTGACTAACGTTGACACAGCAACACTTCAATTCGATAATTACATTGATATTGAAGAACAATGGGATTTTGGAGCAGTACAAGTTTCTACTGATAATGGCGAAAAATGGACTTCTCTTGCAAATGAAAATACACGCTCCGATATTGTAGAACAAGGATATCCGAAAATCAAAGAAAATCTACCAGGGTTCACTGGACATTATGAAGACTGGCAACAGGAAACTTTTGACCTTTCAGACTATGCTGGTGAGAAAGTACACATTTCATTCCGATATATGACAGACTGGGGCTACAACGACAGTGGGTGGTTTATTGATAACATTGGAATTCCTGAGATTGGTTTGAACTATGATGGTTCTACTACTGAAGGCTTCCTATCCATGGACGAACTGGAAGAAAACTATGTAGAGTACGGTGTAACTTTTATTAATGAGAAAAAGAATGGCGGTTACCGTGTACTACATGTCGATCCATTCGATGTTACTGAAGAGGACGCACTTGAATTACGCCAGTTGTTCAAAGACGGTAAGAATTATATGACTACTTACTATGCTGCTCCACAGGACAGCTTAACTTCGGTAGACTTTGAATATGAAGTTAATTTAAAAGAAAATAATAAGAAAAAGAATAAATAAAAATAAAAGCCAACTGGAGTATCCACTCTCTGGTTGGTTTTTTCTTTATTCTATGGCATGCTTAAAGAAAAAAGGCAGGCGAATACCTTTGCATATAAAAGAACTGGAAGTGAGAGATTTACAGAAGGTTTCGGAATGGCTCTATCATATGAACGAGCAGGACAAGCATTTTGTTGCCTGGCTAGCATCGGACCAAAACGAAATCTATGAACAAATCTGGACCTTGACGCAATTCACCGATCCATTAGCTTACGTGGCATGGGAAAACGAGCAGATCATTGGTTTCCTTGGCATCCTGCCGTTTTTCGAACAGAAGCTATGCCGGCTCCTTGGCCCATTCGCCATCGATCAGGAAGCTGAAGTGATGGAAGGTTTATGGGATAAAGCATCGTTAACGATGGAACTCCATTTCAAAGCTGTAAAAGTAGCCAGCTTCAAAGCGAATAAGCATTTGATAGATTTTTGTGAACGACATCGCTTCCACCTGTATAACATTGAAAAAACGATGGTACTCTACCGTGACGACTATCGCTCTGGAGAGTACGAAGCTCGTAATATCGTGGAAGTGACCGATCAGGACGAAGCGGAAATCAGCCGACTCCATCCGGAAGGTGCCTATTACACTACTTCCGAGATGATGACCCTGTCCCGGAAAGAATCGAACAAATTATGGGGCTACCAGAGTGGCGGCGAGCTGAAGGGATATCTCTATTTTGAAACGATCATTCCAGGAATTGAGGGGGAAATTTGTTTCGTCAACGTTGATCAGAGCGAGCGCAGTCAAGGGATTGGCACTGTTCTCATCGATCACGCCCTTCAATACGCATTCCTGGCTCTTGATTTAGAAGAAGTGACGATTTCAGTACGAACGAATAATGATGGTGCCGAAAGCCTGTATCGCGAGCTTGGTTTTGAAGAAGCCCAAACCATTTACGCTTACGAAAAATTGTTCCAGGAACCGGTTCTGAAAAACCCTTTCCATTAAACAACGAAAAGCCGCAGCTAACCTAATCCAGGTTGCTGCGGCTTTTTTTACATGTTCAGGCCTGCTCGCTTATAACTCTAACTTTCTAGTTTGACCTGGTACAATTTCTATTTTCTCTTCCATTACAAACAGCTCCACGCCGTCTCCTTCAACAACCTCCAATTCTACACCTTCCCGGGAAACCTGTACTTTGATTGCACTGCCGTGATCATGCAGATGAAAGGCATAACTATCCCATTGTTCCGGAAGCTGTGGTGACAAATGCAAGCCGTCCTCTTTGATACGCAATCCGGCAAACCCAAAGACAATCGCCATCCAGGTGCCGCCCATATTGGCCATATGGAGACCGTCTTTTGTATTCCCATGGGTATTGTCCAAATCCAGGCGGGCTGTTTCTTTAAAATAGTGATAGGCCTTTTCCATGTTCCCAAGCTTAGCTGCCATCATACTGTACACGCAGGAAGACAGTGAGGAATCATGGGTAGTGATTGCTTCATAGTAATCATAAGTCTGTCGGATTGTATCGTCATCGCTATAGTCTTCCACTAGAAAATGAGCCAGTACGGTATCTGCCTGTTTGCAAACCTGGTAGCGGTATAATGTCAGAGGATGATAGTTCAATAACAGCGGATAATACTCTTTCGGTGTGTTTTCAAAATCCCAGACCGCCTTATTTAAAAAGCTGTCATCCTGAGCATTGATTTGCAGCTTGTCATCATATGGCAGGTACATGGCTTCTGCAGCCTGCTTGAAGTGTTCAGCTTCTCCGGCCTGGAAATCAAGACGGGCAAATATCGTATCGGACTCGTCCTCTTTCCAGTCCTTCATTTTTTCATAGATTAGATAAGCCCATTCCAGATTATATTTTGCCATAGCGTTTGTATAATAATTATTGTTAACGACACAAGTATACTCGTCAGGACCTGTAACATTATCAATGGCGAAACTTCCATCGTCACGGAAATGACCCATATCCGTCCATAGTCGGGCCGTCTCCAATAGTACCTCCGCCCCGTAATCTTTCAGGAAATCGTCATCCCCGGTGACATGGTAATATTGGATATAGCTATAGGCAATATCAGCGCTGATATGGTACTGCGCTGTTCCAGCCGGAAAATAACTGGAGCACTCCCCTCCATTGATTGTTCGCCAAGGAAACAACGCCCCTTTTTCATGCCCCATTTCTTTCGCTCGTTCCCGGGCACGGTCAAGGATCGAGTGCCGGTAGATCAGCAACTGCTTGGCTAATTCTGGAGCGGTCATCAAAAAGACTGGGATCATATATATTTCCGTGTCCCAGAAATAGTGTCCTTCATAGCCTTCACCACTTAGTCCTTTAGCTGATATGTTGCTGAATTTATCACGACCGGCAGATTGTAATAAATGGTACAGGTTAAAGCGAATCCCCTCCTGCAAAGCATCGTCCCCTTGCACCTCCACATCACTATGCTTCCAGAACTGGTGCAGATACTTTTCCTGGGCTTCCTTCAGCTGATCTGCATCCATTGTATCCAGTTGACCTTTGACACGCAGTGCTTTTTGACGTAGGTCTCCATTGTGCCGCAGATCATCGACGTAGATATTCCATTTACTGAACGCCAGGGACTGCCCCTCGTCTGCCTGCGCCTCGTATGTGTAAACGAGCCGTTGGTCATCTGCCTCTTTTTCAATATCCACCAGTTTTCCATCGAGGCCTTTGTGATAACTTAGGCAGGCCATTTCCAGTTCCGATCTTTCCGTTTTGCTTTTCAAAAACGTGTTCCCTTCGAAAGTATCTGCTTCCTGCACATGCAGCAGTTTGGCATGTCCTGCACCGACACGGGGGTCCGTTGGATCAACATGGTTTTCCACCTCTCCATCCACCGTAGAAACTATGGTGATGACATCACTGAAGTTCATCGGAATAATCGTTACCTGGATCAAAAACAATTCTCTGTGTACAAAAGAAACTACACGTTCAAAATGGATTTCCACTTCTTTTCCCAGTGGTGATTTCCAAGTGATCGTCCGGTCTGTTTTTCCTTGATCAAGATGCAGTTTCCTTGCGTATTCCAGCACCTCTCCTTCCTGAATCGAAAAATGTTCCTTTTCCTTTCCTAAATAAATATGAATGGTTTGACTATCAATGACATTCAGCATTTTTTGCTGCGTATCAGGAAAGGCAAATAATTTTTCGCCATAAGGGATATCAATAACATCATGAAAAGCGTTCAGATACGTCCCGCGTACAGTCGGTACTGCCCGGCCATATGCTTCTTCAAAGTTCCCTCTAACACCGATATAGCCATTCCCAAGGAAAAACAAGCTTTCCTCATTATTTAAATCTAACTCTTTCAAAGAATGCCGTTCAATTGTCCAACTCATTCTCTCACTCCTCATACTAATTAATCCAATGGAGTTATCCGTCCAACCTTTTCACAACTATCATTGTTCCCGTTATGCTTAACCAGCAAACACCGCCAAAGGTCGGGTTTAAAAAAATGTTGAAATCGCTTACAATGGTGATGGTATCATTATATAGCAAGATATATTATGCTTAGGGGGCATCACGATGTTGACAATTAAGCAAACGATGATTGACCAGTTTATGAGCATACGCACGGCTAATACTAACCAGTACGCCCACCCACCCTACTTGATGGAACAACAATTGTTAGAGGCTATCACAAACAAAGATAGAGAACGGGCGATTCTGCTATTGAAAAACATCAACCAATCGAAACGCATTATCCAGTCTGAGCAACACTTGCGATCGTGGAAAAATTCGGTGATAAGTTCGTGTACCCTCTTTACAAGAGCGGTCATCAAAGGAGGAGTCGATCCTGATACAGCCTTCCGCTTGAACGATGCTTATCTCAATAAAATAGAAGACATCAGGTATCCCCGGGATATCTATGAACTCGAACATACAATGCTGGAAGATTTTATACATACCGTCGAACAGGCGGACAACCTCCTTTACAGCCCGGTTATCAACAAAGCCATCGCTTATATTCACGAACATATATTATCCGACTTAACGTTAGAGGAAATTTCAAGTGAATGTTATGTAAGCCCAAGCTATTTGTCCCACCTGTTTAAAAGAGAAGTCGGCATTTCGATCGTCCAATTCATCAACGAAAAAAGAGTCGATGAATCCAAGTATTTCTTACTTCATACTTCTACGTCCATTTCAGATATCGCCAAGCTGTTTCAGTTTTGCAATCAAAGCTACTATACTTCTGTGTTTAAAAAGTATGTCAAGCAAACCCCGAGGCAATACCGCGAAGAGTTGGCAACAGCCATACAAGAGGAGTGCTGAACAACAATTCAGGGTATGAGTTTTGGTGGAGGGATAATATGAGAGAATTAATACAAGCCGCGTTGGCTAAGGCGGGAGACAACCAGGAAATCAACACATTTAAGAAAATATCAGGAGGAGATATCAACGAAGCTTTTCAAGTGACTACCTCCGAAAACAGCTATTTTATCAAAGCTAATCAGCAAGTACCTCGCCACTTTTTTCAAATGGAAGTAAAGGGACTTGAGCTTATTCGCGGAACCGAAACCATCCCCGCCCCAACCGTCTACCACTATGACCTTCCAGAAAATGGAGGACCTGGGGTGATGGTAATGGAGTGGATTCATGGTACTCGAAAAGATGATACAGGTAAACGATTAGGGAGACAACTGGCAGCCATGCACCAATCCCAACATGACTATTATGGATTGGATGGGGACACATTTGTCGGGACGCTTACTCAGCCAAATGGCTGGTATGAAGACTGGCCAAGTTATTATCGTGAGAAAAGACTACTTCCACAAATGAAATTAGCAGACAGTCAAGGTCTTCTCCACGCTGGACGCAGAAAAAGGTTAGAGCAACTGATCACTAAGCTGGACGAATGGCTTCCAAAGCAACCTGGTGCCTCGCTCCTTCATGGGGACCTTTGGGGTGGAAATTGGATGGCAGGTCCCGGCGGGCAGCCATATTTGATCGATCCTTCTGTGTTGTACGGAGACCGGTCATTTGAGCTGGCCTTCACCGAACTGTTCGGCGGGTTTCCTGAAGGATTTTATGAGGCTTATAACGAAGTTTATCCACTGCCGGACAGCTATGCTGATCAGAAAGAATTATATCAGTTATTCTACTTGATAGTACACTTGAATTTATTTGGAGAAAGTTATGGACCATCCGTAGATCGTGTCCTGCAGCACTACATTGGCTGACGACTTACGAGTAAGCCCTCCCCTTGCCTGAGTCTGATATTTCTACCAGTTCAAGCGGGTATGGTTCGAAATACGTCTGCCGCTTCAGATATTTTTGATCAAACCGGATTGTCCAGGCCTTCAAGATAGCCAGCACCGTGCTAAGCGGCACTTTTTCTTCCTCGTACTGACGCAATTCGTCCAGGAAGTAGCGTTTCTCATCATGCTCACTACGACTTTTGGGGTAGGAAAGTAACGCATTTTTTACATATCCTCCTCAGAAACTATGATGCTCGTTTTATCGCTTCTAAATTTTTCTATTGGCAATTCATATGTTTTGTATTAAAATAAATCGTGCTGTATTTTTATGAATAATCTTATAGGAGTGTACAATCATGAAAAACTATCGCGCTGTCGATCACTTGAAATTTATTATTCCATCCTTAATCGGTATCATCCTGTTTATGGTACCTTTTTATGATAAAAGAGAAGAGATTGTCACTATTCCGATTGCTATCTTATCCGGGTTGGTGGAAACCGCCCTTGCAGATCAGCTTTCCTTCATTATGATGATCATTATTTCTATCACTGCAATCGGTTCTATTGTCATCAGACTGACAGGTCCATCATTACTCGAGCAATTCCCTTTTTTCCAATCCTTATTCTATGTGTCTCCTGTTTGGCTGATCACAAGGATTCTGGGAATGGTTTTTGCCATCATGGTTTATTATCAAATCGGACCGGAGGCGATCATCTCAGAAAATACAGGCGGGCTGCTGCTGGATTCCCTGCTTCATGTCCTGTTTGCTGTATTTCTGTTTGCCGGTTTATTCCTGCCATTATTACTTAACTATGGACTATTAGAGCTTGTCGGTGTGTTATTGACCAAAGTCATGCGCCCCCTTTTCACACTGCCAGGACGTTCATCCATTGATTCCATTGCCTCCTGGCTCGGCGATGGTACAATCGGAGTGCTTTTGACAAGCAAGCAATATGAAGAAGGTTATTATTCCAAGCGTGAAGCAGCAGTGATTGGGACAACCTTCTCTGTCGTTTCCATCACGTTCAGTTTAGTCGTTATCAGTGAAGTCGGTTTATCCCATATGTTCGTCCCGTTTTATTTGACAGTGGCCTTTTCCGGGTTTGTAGCCGCCCTGATCATGCCAAGGATTCCGCCGCTATCCCGTAAACCTCGGACGTATGTAACCGAAGAAGCAGAAGATATCGAAGAGGAAATTCCAGCAGAACATAACATGTTCAGCTATGCCTACCAGCAGGCAGTGGAACGCGGGAGCAAGGAAACCAGTGTCAAGAAATTCTTCAAACAAGGGGCCCAGAACATCCTCGATATGTGGATGGGTGTAGCACCGATTGTCATGGCTCTTGGTACGATCGCACTTGTTATTGCGGAATTCACTCCAGTTTTCACATGGCTAGGCTACCCGTTCATTCCATTGTTGGAATTGATGCAGGTGCCATATGCAGCAGAAGCATCCGAAACGATTCTCGTCGGTTTTGCTGACATGTTCCTGCCTGCAATCATCGGTGCCTCCATTGAAAGTGAAATGACCCGTTTCATCATCGCTACATTATCTGTCACCCAGTTGATTTATATGTCTGAGGTCGGTGGTTTGTTGCTCGGTTCCAAAATACCAGTGAATATGAAGGACTTATTCATCATCTTCCTCCTTCGTACCCTGATTACACTACCGATTATCGTTCTTGCCGCTCATCTAATCTTTTGATTACTAAAATACACCCCGGAGCTCTCCAATATCTGGAGGCTCCGGGGTGTTACTTTTATTTATTCATTTCATCGACGAAGGCACGACCGGCGCTTAGGCTGGATTGTGGGTTTTGTCCAGTGACGAAGTTTCCATCTACTTTAATATGGTCTTCCCAGTTCTCCTTCGTTACAAATTCCGCGCCTTCTTCACGGAGTTTACTTTCCAGCATGAAAGGCATTAATCCATCGAGTCCTGTATCACGCTCTTCCGCGTCCGTAAAACCTGTGATTGTTTTTCCTTTAACAATAGAATCTCCATTACTGTCTTTCACACCGACAAAGCCAGATGGGCCGTGGCATACCGCACCGATCAGCTTATCGTTATCGGCAAAATGCCTAAGCACGGACTGCAATGTTTCATTCTCAGGAAAATCGAACATGGTTCCGTGTCCCCCCGGCAGGAAGACTCCATCATAGTTCTCGGGCGTGATATCATCCAGCTTCACGGTACTGTTCAGCGGATCCATTACGCTGTCATCCCACTCATCTGGCAGCTCGTTAGAGTAGCTGTTCGGATCAATATGAATCTTTCCTCCCTTTGGGCTGGCAGTTGTTACATCATATCCTGCTTGCGTAAATTCCATGTAGGGTTCGACAAACTCAGATAGCCAAAGACCTGTTTCATGCTCTTCATCAATTTTTTGGGTACTTGTTACAATCATCAATACTTTCTTAGCCATGGCGTTGCCATCTCCTCCTTTATAGTTGAAACTCTCTCTACTTACTATTTCACATTTCCTGTTATTTCAAACAAAGAACAAAAGCGCAAGCGCCTTGTTTACCCCCGACAAGCTTAAGACAAGCCTCGCCGTGACGTTCTTTGTACTTTTAGACCGATTAAGAGTAGAAAAGGTTTAAAGTATAAGTAAAACTAAGGCTTTCGCCATAAAACATTGGCGATAAGCCAAGTTTTTCTAATCACAGAGAGGATTGACTTAAGACCTCGAGGGGGGGGGTAGGCGCTGGAGCTGGATGTAGCCCGTTACAAAGGGTAAACACCAACCAATAATTAATAAAATCCTAGAAAATGAAAAACCGTACCTGTCCGGACAGATACCGGAAGATACGGTTTAATGTTTCTCTTTTATGAGGTTTGCTGTCTTTTTCTTAAGAATGCAAACTTACCTTCGATAAATGGCTGGGCCAGTGTCAATGCAGGCTTACTTGATAATAACAATACGATTAGCATGGATAACACGGCTAAACCGAAGACATCCAGAATACCATCGACTTTGAAAGCGTCAATTTGCCGGAAATATTGGATGAAAAATCCATGGAGCAAATAGACATACAACGTGCGTTGACCTAAGCTGGTCCATCGCATTTCGCGCCCTGGCATCCAGGCGATTACACTAACAATCATCAGACCAGCCAGCAAATAAATGCCTAAGCGTATCAAACCGCCCCAATTTTCCATATTCAATACCGCATAAGATTTAGAACCTAACAGCCAGCCTGAGTTGATTTCAGGTAATATTATTAACAGTCCTGCTACTACTGCCATGACTGCTAATGAGACGATTCTTACAGGAACCGTCCGCCATTGAGCGATATTTTCCTTTGACAGCCAGTAGCCCGCCAGGAAAAATGGGAAAAATACGAATGTCCGTGACAGACTGTAGGCGTGGCCAATTGTATCAAAGTATCCGACCAGCACCCCAATGCTGACCGTGATAGCCATTCCGGCAAGTGGCGGTATTCTGCTGAATAATTGTAATAGAAGATGCCAGCAGAACATGCTCACTAAGAACCAAAGGGACCAATGGGGATAGAAAAGCCCCGTTGCCCAGCTTTCTTTTCCAATAAAAAAGAAATAACCGGAATAAATGGTCTGGAAGATTAAATATGGGAAAAGCAGTTTCTTAGCTAATTTAGCTATATAGCCTTTATTTCCTGCACCTTTTGCAAAGAATCCTGCCAGCAGGATGAAAGCCGGCATGTGAAAGGTGTAAATCCACATATACAAGGTATACATCGATTTGGATCCATCCGTAAACGGCTGAATCATGTGCCCGAATACAACAAGAAATATCAAAATGAATTTGGCATTATCAAACAATGCATCGCGTTTCATACGCCTCAGTCCTTTTTTGCTTCATAAGTGTTCGCTTTCCTATTCACCGTTTCGCTTATTTCTAAACGGCTATTCTCCACTATTTTATAAGAAAAAGACAAAGGGTAGTGCATTTTGAATAAGATGTTATGAGATTTTAAGCAGGATGACAAACTATGTAAATAACCTGTAACAGAAAGAAAAGCAGCTGATGCTCTGCCAGCTGCTTTCGTAATTCTTTTTATTCGAAGTCAATCGCCCAGGTTCCGTCGATGAACAGTGGCTCGGTATGGCCATTCTCTGTTTCTCCCTGAATTTGCAGATCTGCTGATCCCATCATGAAGTCCACATGGATGAGGCTGTCATTGACCCCTTGCTTGTCCATTTGTTCCTTGCTCATATCGGAACCGCCTTCGATATTGGTCGGATAAGCCTTCCCCAGCGCAAGGTGGCAGGAAGCATTTTCGTCATACAACGTATTGAAAAAGATATGACCGGACTGGGAAATTGGTGATTCATGAGGGACCAAGGCGACTTCACCCAATCGTTTAGCGCCTTCATCGGTTTCGAGCAGGTGCTTCAATGTATCTTCTCCTGCTTCTGCTGAGTAATCAACCACTTTCCCCTCTTCAAACGTAAGTGTAAAGTTTTCTATTAAGCTTCCGCCATAGTTTAATGGCTTAGTGCTGGTCACTTTACCATTTACTCCATACTTATGAGGCATTGTGAATACTTCTTCGGTTGGAATATTAGGGTTGAATTCAACTCCCTTGTTGGTCTTTGTGGAACCGCCATGCCAAATATGCCCTTCCGGCAAATCGATTGTCAAATCGGTCCCGGGCGCTTTGTAATGGAGCTTCCGATATTGCTTTTTATTTAAAAATTCCCGAGCATGGCGAAGGTTTTCATTGTGCTGGTTCCAGGCTTCCAATGGATCCTCTTGATCGACGCGCGAAATTTTGAAGATTTGGTTCCACATCCTGTTGACGGCCATCTTCTCCGGAAGATTCGGGAATACCTTTTTCGCCCATGCTGCTTGTGGAAAGGCGATAATACTCCAGGAAACCTTATCATTCATGACATAATCGCGGTAGTTGCTTAAGGCTTGAGCACTGGCTTTGTTAGCTTCTGCAATTCGTTCGGAATCTACGTCATTCATTAAGTCAGGATCGGGACCATAAATAGTCAGCAGGGAGTAACCTTCCTGGACCATTTCTTCTAGTCCTTCAGCTTTCCACTTTGGAAAATTTTTCAGGACATCTAATGGAGCATTTTTCATCTTCATGTAGGAAACAAGTTCATCATTCCATTCTACATGAACGTTTTTTGCTCCCTTCCCATAAGCCTTTGCTACAATCACACGGGCGAGATCGGAGGCTTCTATGGGTGCATTCACGATTAAACCTTGCCCTTTTTGTAAGTTGACTCCCTTGGTAAGAGCTAAGTCTGCATATTTTTCAAGATTTTGCTGGTGGTTTTTCATCTTTTTACCTCCACTAATCCGTTTTTATTATCTATAATTATTTCATAATTTTTGCTTCTTTCCCAGCAATAGCCTCATCAACTACAATTAATCCTCCTTTTACTGAAGGATCCTTATCGAGATAGTTGGGTCCGTTACCATAAGAGGACTGGGATGGGCAGGGAAACCACTCGCTTTCCTGCGGGATGAGCATGACAGGTGAGACCCCGCAGAGCGTCAGCTCGAGGAGGCTCAGCGCATGTCCGCGGAAAGGGAGTCGTTCCCCACCGGACCGTTATGCAGGCAAACATCTCGAAATCAAGTCTTCGACTTTTCGGGACTTTTGGTTAATAAAAAAAGTCCTGTTGATCAAACGTTTGATCAACAGGAGTTCTGTTCATTTAAACAGCAATATCTTTATCAATGGCGCCTTTGTCATTGAACATTTCGTAATTGAATTTACCAAGAATGCGCGAGGTTAATGTACCCGATGTCATGGCTCCATTAACGTTCAAAGCGGTTCTTCCCATATCGATCAGTGGCTCTACAGAGATAAGGAGCCCTGCCAGGTAAACTGGAAGATTCATGGAGGATAACACAATTAATGCTGCAAAGGTTGCTCCTCCCCCTACTCCGGCAACACCGAATGAACTGATTCCAACTAACAAAATCAGTTGGATGAGGAACCCGGGACTGAGTGGATCGATACCTACTGTAGGGGCTATCATGACAGCAAGCATAGCTGGATAAATCCCAGCACAACCATTTTGGCCGATGGTAGCTCCGAATGAAGCCGACATATTTGCCGTTCCTTCATCTACTCCCAGGCTGTTTTTCTGAGCAGAAATGTTTAACGGAATGGTTCCGGCACTCGAACGGGATGTGAAAGCGAAGCCTAATACCGGCAAAACTTTTTTCAAATAGGTCAACGGGTTCAAACCGCTTAATGCTATTAATGACAAATGAAGTAAGAACATGACTAGTAAAGCTACATAGGAAGCCATCACAAACTTCCCAAGCTCCATTATTCCGCCAACATTTGTTTGTGCAACGGTGTTGGCCATCAAACCCATGATTCCAAATGGAGTTAAACGAAGAACGAGTGTAACGATTCTCATGACTACTGTATAAATCGCATTGATTCCTTTAATGAAAACCGATGCCTGTTCCGGATTCTTACGCCTTACCCCCAGGACTGCTATTCCGATGAAAGCCGAAAATATTACGACTGCAATGGTGGAGGTGGCCCTATCGCCCGTCATATCCAGGAATGGGTTGGCAGGAATAAATTGTAGTATCTTTTGCGGAGTACTCATTCCTTCCACATCCGCAAGCCGCTCCTCCATGAAGCTTCCACGTTCCTGTTCCGCCTGGCCTGCTTCAATTTGATCTGCGTTCAAATCGAAGGCAAGGGAACTGCCTATTCCAACAACGGCAGCAACCATGGCTGTTGCTACTAATATACCGATAATCCATCCAGACATTTTTCCTAATTCTGATGATTTTTCAAGATTAATAATAGATTGAATGATGGACACCATTACAAGCGGGATAACAATCATCATCAATAATCGGACATAACCGCTCCCTACTATACTGTACCAGTCTGTCGTTTGAGCTACGACATTTGAATCCGCCCCATAAATCACCTGCATAGCTATTCCCAGCAGAATACCGAAGCCTAAACCAGTAAACACTCGCTTGCTGAAAGAAAAATGTTTTTGCTGCATTTTCACAAGAATACCGATAAGGACAAGTAAAACAGCAATATTCAAGCCAACTAACATATGAATCATCCCTTTCTCACTTTAAACTTTACAATCCCGATAAGTTTAATTGGTGTTAAATAAGATACACTCATTTTATGCAGCTGTCAATAAATAGTTGTCTGCTTTATTATATGAAAATTTAAAGTTGTCCTAGTCTTAGTAAATTTTATAAATACTTGAAAGTTATACTTCCAGAGAATTAAAAAAGCCCACGCATTTAAGCGTGAGCCATATGAAGCCATTATTATTGGTCGAACATTTTATTCAAATTAGCCATTTCAATCGCTGCAGATGCTGCCTCCCAGCCTTTGTTTCCTGCTTTTGTACCAGCGCGTTCAATTGCCTGCTCAATCGTATCGGTTGTGATTACACCGAAAATGACTGGAATACTGCTCTTGCTGGCAGCCTGCGAAACCCCTTTTGCTGCTTCACTGCAAACATAATCAAAGTGAGGCGTAGAGCCACGGATGACTGCGCCTAATGTGATAACTGCATCATATTTCCCTGATTCCGCCATACGGGAAGCAATCATCGGAATTTCAAATGCTCCTGGGACCCAGGCAGCTTCTACCTGTTCTAAATCGACACCGTGTCGCTTCAAACCATCCAGAGCTCCTTCATAGAGTTTGCTTGTGATGAAATCATTGAAACGTCCGACGACGATTCCTATTTTCAAGTCTGTACCGACCATATTACCTTCATATTGTTTTACCATAATCTTCTCCTCCTTCATCCTTTAAAAGTGAAATAGATGACCTAGTTTTGATTTTTTCGTTTGTAAATATTTTTCATTTTCTGTACGGCTTGGCATCTCAATCGGAAGCCGTTCTACTACTTCTAATCCATGTCCGCCTAAACCGGATATTTTTCTTGGATTATTGGTAAGCAGACGTAATTTCGTAATACCTAAATCTTTTAATATTTGTGCACCGATGCCATAGTCCCGGAGGTCAGGCGCAAAACCAAGCTTCTGGTTGGCTTCTACAGTATCAAGCCCTTGTTCCTGTAATTTATAGGCGTGCATTTTATTCAAAAGGCCGATTCCGCGGCCTTCCTGGCGCATATATAGCAATACTCCGCTGCCATTTTCCTCAATTTGACGAAGTGCCGCTTCAAGCTGCGGCCCACAGTCACACCGGTAGGAGCCAAAAACATCACCAGTCAAACACTCGGAGTGTACCCTTACCAACGTCGGTTCATCCGGCTTTATTTCTCCTTTGACCAATGCCACGTGTTCACGGAAATCAACGTCATTGGTATAGCCATAAGCTTTAAAGTCCCCATATTCTGTTGGGAGATTGATTTCTACCTCGCGTTTTACATGGTTCTCATAACGGTTACGGTACTTAATCAAGTCAGCAATCGTAATCATGGTGAGGTCGAATTCATCTGCCATCTTACGCAAATCGGGGACCCTGGCCATTGTTCCATCTTCTTTAATGATTTCACAAATTACACCTGCAGGAGCTGATCCCGATAGCTTAGCCAAATCGACAGCGGCTTCCGTATGACCGGCCCGGCGCATAACGCCTCCATCTTTTGCCAGTAAAGGGAAAATATGGCCTGGCTTATTGAAATCTTCAGGCCGGGATTCCGGATTCAGTAACTGCTTGATAGTCTCAGCTCGTTCTGCAGCTGAGATTCCTGTTGTCGTATTTTTATGATCGATACTGACGGTGAACGCAGTAGCCAGAGAATCCGTGTTTTTTTCCACCATCGGGAATAAATTCAACTTTTCAGCAATCGGCTGACTGACAGGGGCGCACACCAATCCTTTTCCATACGTAATCATAAAATTGATCATTTCCGGAGTCGCATATTCGGCCAGCCCGATGAGATCCCCTTCATTTTCCCTATCCTCGTCATCACATACAATGACTACTTTACCTTGTTTCAAGTCTTCCAGCGCTTGCTCTATCTTATCAAACATCTCGGTCACCTCTCTCAATTTCCTCCAAATCCGTGCTCATCCAGGAATGCCTTCGTCAAGTTTGAAGATTGGCTCTTTTGACTTTGCTGTCCTGATAGAAAATGTGCCACGTATTTACTGATCATGTCACATTCAATATTCACACTGTCTCCTACACCTTTTGCCCCAAGTACGGTATGTTCCATCGTGTGCGGGATTAATGAAATGGTGATGGTATCCTCACTTACGCCAAATACCGTCAAGCTGGTTCCATCAACTGCAACAGAACCTTTATAAACAAAATACCCAAGTAAATCATCCGATAAGGAAATATCATAATATACCGCATTTGAATGGTTATTTTTGCTTACTATCTTTCCTTTTCCATCAATATGACCGGAAACTAAATGGCCACCGAACCGGCCATCAGCTGCCATCGCTCTCTCTAAATTAACTTTGCTGCCTTTCTTCAGCTCATTCAAATTCGTTGCATGGTACGTTTCCGGCATAACATCGAAGGAAAGGTTGTTATTTTTGATATCAGTAATCGTCAAACATACACCGTTAATTGAAATACTGTCACCCAGTTTGGCGTCTCTGACAATAGTATTAGCAGTTATCGTCAGTTCCATCGCTTCTGTTTTTGATGTAATCGCCTGGATTTCACCAATTTCTTCTACAATACCTGTAAACATTTATGTTCTCCCCTTTGGAATGGCTGTCAATTTGATATCTTCGCCCACCATCTCTGTCGATTGAATACGTAAATCCAGGGCCTGCTTTAATTGCTCGAAGCCTTTTCCTTCTACGGGAGTAAGCGCGTTTTTACCACCTAGCAATTTCGGAGCGATGTAGGTGATTAATTCGTTGATTTTACCTGCGCGTACAAAAGCATCGGCTATCGTCCCTCCGCCTTCTACCAGCAGGGAGGTGACCTCTTTCTCCCCTAAATAGCTGAGAACTTCTGCAATTTTAATGGCAGGAGATTTAAGGGAAATCACCTCGACGTGACCTTTAGAGCGATAAGCTTTCAATTGATGAGGAGAGACTCTGCTGCTTGTAATAATCCATGTTGGAGCCTCATCATTTTGAAGCAATTGAGAAGAAAGTGGTGTCCTTAAATGGTTATCCAGAATAATACGGATTGGATTCTTACCGTTCCCCTCGATTCGGGTAGTCAACTTCGGATCATCGTTGATAACCGTCTGCACACCGACCAGGATAGCATCACAACGGCGACGGTAATTATGTCCGTCGTTCCTTGCCGCCTCTCCGGTAATCCATTTACTTTCCCCGGAGGAGGTAGCAATTTTTCCATCCAGGGTCATTGCGGTTTTCAAAAACACATATGGGGTGCCCGTTTCGATGTAATGAAAAAAGTCGGTGTTCAGGTGGTCTGCCTGTTCTTTTAATACGCCGGTCACTACTTCAATCCCGGCATTTTCCAGCATTTTCACTCCTCTTCCCGCCACTTGGGGATTCGGATCGCTTGATGCGATGACCACCCGCTTCATACCAGCATCAATGATAGCCTGGGCGCACGGCGGAGTTTTTCCATAATGGCTGCAAGGTTCCAATGTCACATAAATAGTCGCCCCTGCCGCCTTATCTCCAGCCATCTTTAATGCGTTTACCTCCGCATGAGCTTCTCCCGCTTTAATATGAACACCAAGCCCGACTACTTCATTATCTTTAACGACTACCGCTCCTACAGCGGGATTCGGCGAGGTCTGGCCTACTGTAGGTTTTGCCATATCAATGGCAAGCTTGATATATTGTTCATCTCTCTCCATCATTTCCTCACTCCACATCTTTGCTGCAGAAATTCTACAAAGAAAAACCCTGAAGAAGGCATACTTCTCCAGGGTCTGTAAACGTCTTTATTTTTTAGTATGCTAAAGAAGCCATACTAGCAGTATTTATGACCTTTACTTTTTCCTTCTCCCATCCAGACTGTCACTGTCGGCTTTGGAATTTCACCAAATCAGGGGGAGGACCAGATGCAAAAGCATCTTTTTTCCATAGCCATTTATGGAGGTAATCCCCGTCGCGGGCTGAAAGCAATTACACTTATAACCGCCGGTTGAGAATTTCACTCGACCCCGAAGGAACTTGATACGTATTCTATTGACTTATACTAAATATAAAGGAAATAGTCGTATTTAGCAATTCATTCGTTTAATTAAGGTTCCACACATATATTTCCACTATATTTTTCTTTTACACGGCTACACTAAACATAAACATCAGTAAGAGGTGCTGAATATGAAGCATAAAGAAAAACGAAAAGAACAAAAGTATACGGATTTTTCTAACGTAGAAACACAACGCAACTTTCTGGTGCCAGAGGACTTTCCAGATGGCCCTTATGGTTCACCAATTCGAAAAGATGAGCCGGTGGAATATAAAAGTACCCCCTGGAAAGAGGGTCAACAATATTATAGTAATTTCGCTTATGAAAACCGTAATCTGCACGAGGATTTGCCACGGCAATATCCAGGGGCACATCCGACTCATGACGATAAAGAAATGGACAGTGAAGCTCCTTACGACAATGCTTCAAACAAAGGAGATAGTTAAAAAAGTGCAAAGAGGGATTTCCTTCTTTGCACTTTTTATTTAAGATTCAGCTATAAACGTGTCTGCTTCCAGGGTAAGTTCCACATTTCCCTGGATTGCTTTTGAAATCATGCAGCTGGTTTCCGCTTTTTTCACCAATTTATCAAGTTTAATTAAATCACTTCTTGCTGCTTCTTTTTTTAAAGCAATTTTAGGACGGTGGATAATCTTCTGATAGGTAAAAATTCCATCTGTCACATCGACAATCCCCTCTGATGTCAACCCCATTTCCTTTAATGGCAAACCGGCTCGTTCAATCATAGCTGCAAGAGTAATGAGGTAGCAAGTAGCCGCAGCCCCCAATAGCATTTCGTCCGGATTTGTTCCAATATCAGGGCCTTCCATTTCTTTTGGAATCGATATTTCTGTTTTAAGCTTTCCAGCATCTATATATCCGACATTATTCCTTCCGCCAGGCCACTCTGCCTTTAGATGAAAATGGTGTTCTGCCATTATATCCCCTCCACTTCTCTCCTCTATTGTATACAGGAACAAATTGTTATTCAAAAAAACAACCATGCCCCTAAGACATGATTGTATCATTCATCATTTTCAATTAATTGTTTTAATACAACCGCGTGATTATATTCTTCATTCTTTGCCCCGAACAATAACACCAGTCGTTCGTTTTGCGCCATTTCCTTTAACTGATTGAGCTGTTGCTTACGTTCCTTGCTGTTATCAATCTGTTCTTTATAATAGTCTTTAAACTCCTCATATTTTTCAGGATCATGGTCGAACCACTGTCTTAGTTCCTTGCTTGGAGCTATTTCTTTCATCCATTCGTCTACTTTGGCTTTTTCTTTAGAGATTCCACGCGGCCAGATGCCATCCACCAGGACACGGTTACCTCCTAATGGTTCGGATTCATCATAAATCCTTTGTAAAACTACAGACATTTCTCTAACCCCTTTCTCATCCTTATCCTTTTCTTATAACCGGTTTTTACATCAAATAAACTACTTTTTAAAAAATAAATTTCAGTAGTTCACCATCGGTAGAAAGATCCACCTTTTGCTGTTTTATTATTGAGAAAGGATAGTCTGGGGTTGCTTACGCTTGCCAATCTTTTTGGAATCGTTCGATTTTGATCTGGAGGTCTTTTAGCATACGTGATAATTGTTCCAGCTCAGCACTGCCTGCTTCCTGTTCGTCCATCGAGTCTGCCACTTCATGAAGCATTTTAATGCGGTTTTTAATATATTTCATTTGTTCGCTTGGCTGATCTGTCGCTTTTCCCATCGTGCCACCTCCAATTTATATTTTATTTGGCTCTTTTACTCGGTGTTGATTTTTATAATTTGCTTATTCAACAATAGGGCCAAAAAGTCGAAGACTTGATTTCAAGATAATTATTGGGGATTAGGGGCTCCGGGAAACGATTCGCTTTCCGTGGGCGTGTGCTGAGTCTCCTCAGGCTTCGCCTTGCGGGGCCTCAGCGATCCCGCATATCCCACAGGAGTCTCACCGTTTCCCTACGCCCCTTTGCCATACGAAGTTCTCGAAATCAAACTTGTGGAAAGCGCTCTATGATAATAGAAAGAAGACTATGGACCCTTTACATCCTTTATATATGCCTGAGGATGAAGGTTTATTGTACGCCCTTTTCCCTTTTTGCAGGGTCCGTTTGTTACAAAGCTGTTTGGATGGGCAGGGAAACGGGGAGACTCCCGCGGGAGAAGGGGCTAGGCGAGATCCCGCAGGGCTTTAGCCCGAGGAAGCTTGCCAGGTCCCCCGCAGGAAAGCGAGTCGTTTCCCTGCCCATCCCTTTCCACTTATGGTAACGGACCCAACTATCTCGAAACTGAGCCTTCAGTAAAAGGGGGCTTATTTGTAATATTAACACTGGAGTTTATGAGAGTTTTATTTTAAAACAGCCGCACCATTTGGGTGCGGCTTAAAGGTATTATTCTTCTGGAAGTTCTCTTTTGCTGGATAGGAACCAGCCTGCTGCTGCTATTAATACCAATACAGAATAGAAAATAACTTTCCAGAGAGTTGAATGAGCAAAGTGCTCATCCAGGATTTGGATGTTCGGATGCGCCAGCACAGATACAACCAGCTTGATACCGACCCAGCCGACAATAACGAAGGCTGCAATTTCAAGCCCCGGACGGGTGTGAAGCAGTTTTACGAAGACATTGGCAGCAAAACGCATAATGATAATACCAATCATTCCCCCTGCCAATACGACCGCAAACTGTCCACCATCCAAACTACCTACGTTCGGGAGACCGGTTTCAGGAAGCGCAACTGCTAAAGCCACCGCTGCAAGAATGGAATCGACAGCAAACGCCAAGTCTGCAATTTCCACTTTCAAGACAGTGGTCCAAAACCCACTGCCAGCTTCCGGTGCTTTGTCCTTCTCTTCTCTTTCGGCATCCGTTTCCCGCCATTTATCATACAGGTGCTTGACAGAAATGAAAATCAGGTAAGCAGCACCTAGTGCTTGTACCTGCCACACATCGACAAGGAAAGAAATGACAAATAAAGAGCCGAAACGTAATACGAACGCTCCTGCCAACCCATAGAAGAGTGCTTTTTTTCGTTTTTCCTCTGGAAGGTGTTTGACCATAATGGCAAGCACTAAGGCATTGTCTGCTGCCAATATTCCTTCCAAACCAATGAGTACAATCAGTACCCACCCATATTCAATCAATAATTGCGTTTCCATGCTAACTCCAGCTCCTCCAAATAAAAAATGATCTCCACCTCATGGCAAAGATCATAAAAACAGACCTTTACCATGAGTGGTAAAGGTCTCGCTCACAACGAATGTTGCCAATAAAGCCGGAGAATAAATCCCGAAATGACGACTTTATCGTTTAAAGCTACTCCCCTTTAAGGAAATACTAATGTACTGAATATGATACCACGAAGCGGCAGAAAGTCAATTACTCTCTATCGCTTGTAGTGGCTTTATTTTTTATCATAGCTGCTATATTCTTCCTATACCCATTTTCAGCTATTATAATCCTGTTATTAATATT
Source organism: Thalassobacillus devorans (assembly GCF_011761345.1). Taxonomy (GTDB): domain Bacteria; phylum Bacillota; class Bacilli; order Bacillales; family Halobacillaceae; genus Thalassobacillus; species Thalassobacillus devorans. Next base: position 426,206 of record NZ_JAASRY010000003.1, on the reverse strand, counting down.
TTTTCAGAACGACCTACCACTATCATTATTGTTTACAGGGAGTCTATAATGGATACATAAGGAAAGTATTATCTACATAGAAAAACATTGCTACTCTATAAGTACTTATGGCATTGCTTTTCGTTCTTTTTCTTAAACATTCATTCTTTGAGTGAAGTAAGCTTTTATAAAGTATAAAAAAGGTGTGTGTATAGCTTGTTGGATAAAACATGGTTTAAAGTACTGGTTGCTGTTATCCTTATTTCTTTATTGATTTTTTTGTTAGCTAAAATTGATTTCATCTTTGATCCGCTCTGGGCTACTATTGGTGCCGTAGGTGTTCCGATTATTGGGGCTGGGATACTCTTTTATGTAACGCGCCCTATCATGTATTTTTTGGAGCAATATAAATTTCCAAGGCTGCTGGCTATATTAACTGTCTATTTAATTCTTATATTGATCGGATTTATCATCTCTAAGTTTATTGCACCCATTGCTCAGGAGCAGTTCTCCCGTCTGATTGACAATCTGCCTAAGATGATGGAGAGTGCCCAGGATTTTATTGTATATTGGCAAACGAACCAATCGCTTCTGCCAGCACAGGTCACTGAAACCATCAACCCAGATAATATCATGGAAAATATTGAAAAATACTCAGAAAGTGTCACTACTGCTATCATCAACTTTATCAGCTACCTTGTCAGCTTTGTAATCGCATTGGTTTTGGTGCCGTTCTTCTTATTTTTCATGCTGAAGGATGGTGAAAAATTAGTCCCATTCATTCGGCAGTACCTGAACAAACGTGTTGGTGACAGCTTCACACGATTAGCAAGCTCTGTCGATCACACGCTGCAGGCTTTCATTCAGGGGCAGCTGATAGTCAGCTTCTTTGTCGGTGTATTGCTGTTCATCGGTTATGCGATTATAAGCTTGCAGTATTCCCTTACTTTGGCATTATTCGGGATGGTCACTAACGTTATTCCATTTGTCGGTCCATTTTTAGCAGTCATTCCTGCGATACTGGTTGCTTTATTCCAGGATCCCATCATGGCGGTTTATGTAGCCATTATCATGCTTGTCGCCCAGCAGATCGAAAGCAACTTAATATCCCCGAATGTCATGGGAAAAGCACTCAGCATCCACCCGCTTACCATCATTACGATTATATTGGCCGCCGGAAGTATTGCGGGTTTCCTTGGCATACTGTTCGCAATCCCGGTTTATGCTGTTTTTAAAACAATCGTTCATCACCTCTACCAGGAATGGCTGGCAAGTAAAGAAAAACAGTACACAGAATAATTTTCTCCCTGCAGGTCTTGCAGGGAGAAATTTAATGCCTGGCCATGATCCAAAATAGAAAAAAGGAGAATCATTTATGCAAGAGACACCCCGGCTTTGGACAAGGCCGTTTATTTTTCTTTTACTAGGAAACTTGTTCACTTTTATGAGCTTTCAAATGTTACTGCCTAACCTTCCTCCATACATCGAAGCTATAGGCGGAAACAAAATGGAAATCGGCCTTGTCACCACCATGTTTTCCATTGCCGCCATCTTAATCCGGCCATTTATCGGGCATATTTTGATGACCAAAGAACGAAAGGCACTTATACTTGCCGGTTCCATTTCCCTCTTGATGATGACACTGCTTTACCCGGTAACCCAGGTTGTTCTCATTGTTTTGCTGCTCCGGTTCGCCCATGGACTGGCATGGGGGTGGTCAACCACTACAAACGGAACCGCGGCTGTAGATATTGTACCCAGAAAACGGGTCGGAGAAGGTATGGGTTATTTTGGATTATCGATTACCGTCGGGATGATTATTGCCCCCAGTCTTGGTATTTACATTTATCAGCACTATACTTTCCATTTATTGATATGGATTTCAGCAGCACTTGGTATTATCGCTATTCTTTTATTTACACTAACAAATTTTCATACTCCTGAAAGTGTAAAAGAAAACCAGGAAGCTCCTCCTAAGTTTTCGTTTATCGGTTCCCTTGTTGAAAAAAGAAGCTGGTATCCAGCTTTCGTTACTTTTCTCACTACATTTGGATATGGATCGATTGTTACCTATATCGTGATATTCGGAAACGAACGAGGGTTAAGCGGCACCTATTTGTTCTATTTATTCAATGCTTTGCTTGCTACCATTTCACGTCCTGTTACTGGCCGATACTTTGACAAGCGTGGACCGTGGAACCTGATTATGTTCTGTACAGCCATCACCTTCGTTGCTATGTGGATTCTTGCCAGTGCGAATACTAATATGGATTTAATTATGGCCGGAGCTTTATTTGGTCTTGGTTATGGTTCCATGATGCCAGCCTTCCAGGCCTGGGTCATCTCTAAAACAACTACTGCGAGAAGCGGGATAGCTAATGGGATGTTTTATTCTTCCATCGACCTTGGCATCGGCTTAAGCGCTGTAGTATTAGGGGTAATCTATCAATTTGTTGAAACAGCTTCATTATTTAAAATATCCAGCTTTTTATTTATTCTTGTCTTCATCCTGACCTGGCTGGATGCCAGGAAGCAGACAGAGCCCTGGCATCCTGTCAGTTAAATCAAAAGAAAAGGGCGACTCCCAAAAAGAGTCGCCCTTTTCTTTTAAATATAATTATTCGCCTGCGATATCTTTGATTTCCTGCTCAAGTTTATCAAGGATTTCGCCGTCTACAGTTGAAACTTCCTCACGGTAGAAATCACGTACAGGCATTGCTTTTTCCCTGAACTGATCTCGTTGTTCTTCTGTCAATTCAATGATTTCAGTTGGGTTATCTTCATCGTTCTTGATGACTTCAAGGTATTCTTCATTTTGCTTTTTCTGTTCTTCAAATACCCATTCCTGCATTTCTTCTGTTGTTTCTGTAACCATATTCTGCAGATCCTCAGACAGGCCTTCGAACCAATCTGAATTTACTGTAGTCATAGCTACGTAGTTATTGTGATTAGAGATAGTCATATAATCCTGCACTTCATGGAAAGAAGCATCTCCAATGAAGAAGATCGGGTTTTCCTGACCTTCTACAGTGCCACGGTCAAGAGCTGTGTACAGTTCAGACCAGGACATTGGAGTCGGCTGCGCACCATAAGCCTTATAGGATTCAAGAATCAATGGAGACGTCTGGGTGCGCATTTTGAAGTTCTGGAAATCTTCAGGTTTTTCAATTTTCTTGCTGGAAGTCCACTGCATCGCACCTTCCGTCCAGAAAGATAGCGGTGTAATGGAATGTTCCTTATACTTTTCAACTAAATCAGTGTTCAATGCTTCACTCGTATTCAATACTTCCTGTGTCTTTTCTACACTGTCCGGGAACAAAAAGTGTAGAGCGAAAACTTGTCCTTCTTTTACCATGTTACCAGTGAACCCTGGAGACATAACAGCCATCTCTACAGCCCCGCCCTGCAGCTGCTCGACCTGGTCACTTTCTGTTCCAAGTCCACCGTACTCATACACTTCAATGTTCACTTGGCCGTCGGACTTTTCATTCATACGATCCGCAAATTCCTGGGCATATTCATACTGAACCTGACCTTCAACTTCTTCCGTGACGAATTTCCAGTTTTGCGTGCCTTCACCACCAGATTCGCCACCATCTCCGCCGCCTTCATTACCTCCACAAGCAGCTAAAACCATACCAATCGACAACAACAGTATGAAACTTAGTAACCCTTTTTTGTTAAAAATAATCATTACCCCCTACAAGTTTTTTATATTATCCCCCACTCCTTACAATAAAATAAGTGAGAGCTCCTCAAAGAAAATCAGCAGGAACGAAACAAATACCAGCATGATGATGTATGGCGGTGTTCCCTTGATAACTTCCAGGTACGGTTTATTGAATACCGCACTGGCTGTAAATATGTCGACACCGAATGGTGGTGTTGCAGATCCTAGTGCTGCCTGGAATGTGATAACTACTCCTAAATGAATAGGATCGATACCTGCACTCATTGCAGCCGGATAGAAGATCGGTGTCAATACCAGAATGACGACGATTGGATCTACGAACATACATCCGATGAAGAAAAATAAGGTAACCATAAGTAATACGAAAATCGCACTAGGTTCAGGGCCAAGGACAGCCTCGGTGATCATTTGAGGAATTCTGGCAAACGAAATGACCCACGTGAATGCCTGTCCACCTGCTACCAGCACAAATACAGCAGAGGTTACCAAACCGGTGGAACGTGCAATTTTCGGCAATTCTTTTATATGGATGGAACGATAAATCAATACTTCGAGAACAAAAGCATAGAGGACAGAAACCCCCGCCGCTTCTGTAGGACTAAAGATACCCGCATAAATACCACCAATGATGATAATCGGGAATCCCAGCGGAAGCAATGCTTTACGGAAGGATCGGAAACGTTCTCCCCAGCTCGCTTTTGCTGTCAATGGAATGTCAGCGACTTTCGCATAAATAACACTATAAATGGCAAATAATAGAAAAACGATAACTCCTGGAACAATACCGGCAATAAACAAATCACCGACAGATGTTCCTGACACAAGCCCATACATGATCATTCCGATACTTGGTGGAACGAGCAATGCGATATCACTGGAGTTAATAATCAGTGCTATTGCAGTAGGATCTTTGTAGCCCACTTTCAATAACCTTTCCCTCATCGGTGTACCGATTGCAACAACTGTCGCCTGTGTCGATCCTGAAATAGCACCGAACAACGTACAGGCAGCCGCGGTGGTAATCGCATATCCCCCGCGCAGATGACCAATGAAAGAACTGATGAAATCCAGCAGCCGTTTAGAAGTCTTACCAGTCGTCATGATGTCAGCCGCAAAAATAAACAATGGAACAGCCAGTAGTACATAAGGCTCGATTCCTGTAGCGAACTGCTTCATCAATAGCATCGGGTCTAAGTTTGGAAAATATAAGAATAGGACAACCATTGGCGCCGCCATAAGCGGGATCATCATTGGGAAGTTCAATAACAATAGTACAACCATGATTGTTAACAGAGTAGCTACCATATTGTTTTCCTTTCCTGAACAGATTTGTTTGCATCAATTTAATTATCGTCTACAAATGAACTTCATCCTGGACGTCCCGTTCACTCAATTCTTTATCATTGTAATCTGTAGCATCTGTGCCCAGATAAACGGTGTCCCTGTCTGTTATATTGATTAACATATTCCGTATAAATTGAATTCCTCCCAGCGCGAAGCCGATCGGTATCGCAATGTACATATAATATAAAGGTGTTTGCATCGCTGAAGTTACTCGCCCTGAATTTTTGATATCGATTACATATAAATAAGAATAATAAGCGAGTACAAACAAGAAAAGAGCTGTTATCGCGGGGATGAGAATCATAAGTATCTTTCTTATTTTAAACGGAGCCATATCGTAAAATGCCGACATACTGATATGCCTGCCTTTGCGTGCGGCGTAACTGATACCCATAAAAGTTGCGATAATGACGGAAAACTGACTGACCTCGTCAGCAAATGGAGGGGAATAAGTAAACAGTGCTCTCATAAGAGCTTTACCAACAACCATAACTGCAATGATGATTACAGCATAGCTTAAAATGAATTCTTCTAATTTAAGTATAAAATTGTCTAGTATCCTAAGTAATTTCAATGTAAGTATTCCTCCTAATAAATTGCAGGAATTATCTAAAAAAAGCTCATGTATTCTTTATCATACCGTGTGGCTTTCCTACATTCAAACTCCCCTCTTCGCTATAATACGCTTTCACTACATAAATATTGGCATATATAGCAGTTACATCGCATATATTTATATATTATCTCAAATGCTGGGTAATAATGCTTACTCTATATATTATCAGAAAATTCACTATAATTCTACCTAAAATATGACAGATTCTAAAGTATGGAAGATTATAGGGTGTCATTATTCATGGGAAAAGCGATAGACAAGCGATTCCCCGATAGGATAATACCCTATTTTCTTATAAATTGAATTAGAGGTGGGGTTTTCGGCATCGGTATAAAGGCTGCAAAACCGGTAACCTTGATCTAATAGTTTTTCCGTCAATGCCCAGACCGCTTGGGTAGCGTATCCTTTCCGTTTGTATTCATCAGGAGTGTAAACAGCATTGACTGTTGCACCATGTTTCGTACTTCTTGATTGATTAACCATCGATACCGGAATGCCATTCACAATCCATAAGTTCATGGAACCAGACTTAACCATATGTTCCGCCAGCGTTTCGGCGTCCTCCATAATCGATCTTTCTCCTGCTTCTCTTCCAAAGAAACGCAGCCATTCCGCAATCAGGACTTTATCACTTTCTTTTGCAACTTTTAGTTTTCCTCCATTTGCATGGATTTGCTCAAGCTGGTCTAACCGATAGACAAGCTGTTTCATATGGATGTAGCTCGTACGCTTACTCTTCTTAGAATAAGCATCTTTAAACATAGTTGCACCCTCTGCTTTCCCTACTATTCCATCAACCGGATAACCATTATCATATAGATAGCAGGCAGCCATATCGATGACTGATTGATCGGTATCACATGCAGGGAGCACCCACTGATTCCGCATCGTATGTAACAGGGTATAGACTACCTCGCCGCCTTCTTCAATCGTGATCAAGTCCGCTTCAGCAGGCTGCTTCTTTAAACGCTCTGCAATACCTAAAGGCAAATTATTCATCGCCTCCTGTTTCATCAGAAACGATTCCACCTTCTCCAGGTACACCTTCGGATCATTATAGCTTTTTACTTCCATGTTATCCTCCCCCTTCAAAATAACACTCTGTTAAACATTGGTGTTGATTTTCCCATTATTAGGCTTATTCCACAATAGGGCCGAATTATGGAAGACTCAGTTTCAAGATATTAGTTGGAATAACGGGGCGTGGGGGAACGAGTAGCTTTCCACGGGAGTTCGTTGAGGACTTTCAACTCCGCTTTATTAAGACCGTCCCGGCTGCACATCCACTGCGCAGCGGTCTTTATACCCTTTCTAATGACCGTTAGCCACTTCTCCACACTGTTTAGTGGTCTCTATTCATGTTCTAAAGACCGCTCCGATACATTTCCACTCTTCTAACAGTCTTTATCGACTGAAAGACCCTCCCCTCGCGATGAGAGAAGGTTCTGATGCTTACATTTTTGATGATGATTTAATCATTCACTCCTTTTCCATTAAGAATATGTCTCAGGGCATGCCCATGGAATGCGAGTGAATTCCCGGACCTCCATAACGTTACTTCCATAACGGAAACAAATATATCTTAAAACTGAGTCTTCAGTTATTGGGAGCTTTTATTGCAACAACAACACAGAGGCTTAACAGAGCCTAAGATAAAAGTGCACTTACTATACCACACTTGACAACTCCCCTACAATGGAATTAGAGGTGATGACAGTGACAAATAATGAAATCAAAGATCAGATTGCTGAGCTGAAATCCGATTACGTCCGCATCCAGGGTGATTTAGATAAAATTGAAGCTACTGGTGGAAATGTCACTAATGCGGAAAAGCAGCTTCATCATATTGAAGAAGAGTTGAAACGTCTGAATCATAAACTTGCTGAAAACAAATAGAGCAAAAACGGCAGTCCGTGACGTAACGGACTGCCGTTTTTTTATGACTCATCCCTACCGTTCCGCTGTTCTTCCAGTCGGGATTGAATTTTATCTTTTTCTTTATCAGGCGGCATCAAACTGACCACGATATCGCCTTGTTCTGCCTTCGTAGTAAAGTCTTCCGTATAGAAATCGATTTTACCTGATGGCTTTTTAATAAATAACAGAATGGCGTCGATATTTTTGTTCTCTAAATAATCTTTAAAGGTAAACTTCGGTGTAATACTTGTTTTACGGAATTTATACCCTTCCTTTGCCAACTGGTTCAATTTTTCCCAGGAAGCTCCTTCCTCAAACAGGATACGTCCACCGATGGAGTGTACCAGACCTTCTAAATTATCTCCACTTTGGTTGCGCAAACTTAATTGATAGAGGTTATTTCTTCCGAATGTTGGCACAAAAGTAGTACAAATCAGCGCGTTGTATGAATCGAGATCTGATGCGGCAATCAGATATTCATATGGAGTCATATCCATGGTATATTCCGTCTGTTCAGACAGAATTTCTCCATGGTAGATCGGTACCCCTGCCTGCCTTGCTTTTGCTAAACGTTCCCATGAAGAATCAATAATCATAACTGGCACTTTTAATTCTTCCAGCGTTTTCGCTAAGGATACCGTAAAAGAGCTGCTCCCGTTAATCAGGACACCTGGCGGCCCCTCCATGGATAAGTTCAATTTCTTGGCCAGCCATTGGATAGAAAACCCATGGGCAACCACGGTAGAAAACACAAGAGCAAAAGTAATCGAAAGCAGTAAGTTCGCATCTTCATACCCTTCATCCAGCAGGGCACTGGCGAAATAACTGGATACGGTCAAAGCGACTATTCCCCGGGGCGCTATCCAGCCGACGAGCAGCTTCTCCGATTTGGTCAGGTCCGTTCCCATAGTAGAAATCCAAATAGAAAGCGGTCTTACGACAAATAACATTAACAGCACAAAACCGATGATTTGGAAATTGAGTATTTGAAATAATGTATCTGTCGTCAAAGAAGCCGTCAGCATGATGAAGATTGTCGATATCAATAGCAAAGAAATATTTTCTTTAAAGTGTCTCATATCTGAAATCGATGGGATATGGAGATTAGCGAGTGTCATCCCCATCGCCGTTACAGCCAGCAACCCTGTCTCATGCATGATTTCATCCGATATGGTAAAGCAGGCGATGACGACCGTAAACACAACGGGCGACTTCAAATATTCCGGCACATAGCCAGTTTCGAACATCCACCCGACTCCTTTTCCGCATGCCCAACCGAGTACAGCGGCAAACAGGGATGCAAGGAAAAATGCCAGCAATGCCGGTACGCCAACTTCATCACTGAGAATAAATTGTATGAATTCAAAAGCAAAAACGGCTAACAAGGCCCCTATAGGATCCACGATGATGCCTTCCCACTTTAGAATTTTAGCAGGTCGAGCCTTCAGTTTCGCTTGTCTTAATAATGGTAAAATTACGGTTGGACCAGTAACAATAAATAACCCGGCGATGACAATAGCTACGGTCCAGGACAAACCGGCAACGTAATGGGCAGCAAGTGCACCTAAAATCCAGCCAAGAAAGGCTCCAAACGTTACTATCCTGACAACCGGACGGCCGAGCCCTTTAATTTCTTTAATATCGAGGTTAAGACTTCCCTCAAACAGGATGATCGCTACCGCCATCGCAATGATCGGACGGTATACATCGCCAAAGTCCTGCTCCGGGTTAATCAATCCCAGTATAGGACCTGCCAGTAAACCCGCAATTGACATGAGTACGATTGCGGGCAGCCGGAATCGCCACGCCGCCCATTGGGACCCTATTCCAAGCAGACCAATCAGCATGAATTGTAGTAAAATTGAATCAATCATTACATAACTCCTTTTCTATCACAAAAACAACACCTTTCTCCACCGTTTCTATCAACTTAAAATCATTCTATATTTCTATGATTCTACTGTAAATCATGTTGTTTAAGACTCTTTCCTTTACCCAAATGGCACTCCTTCTAACCATCCGGTTAAAATTGTCAATAAAGCAATATAAAAATATATTGACATCGATTTTCGTGCTTGATAATATTAGCTCGTCTTATAAATATTCAAAAAAATCAGAGCTGGTGCAACAGTTTGAAGATAATTATTCTTGATCCTATCGTTATACATGAAAGTTATAGGCAAGGGTTAAAGTAAGTATAGGGTCGTCCCTTCGGTCAGGGGCGGTTTTTTTACGCCTTCACCCTATTGTGCATAAGGAGGAAATGTAAGTGAAAACAAGAGATACGGTCTTTATAGGTTTTATGTTATTTGCACTATTTTTCGGGGCAGGGAATCTCATCTATCCGCCGACGCTAGGGATAGAAGCAGGCACTTCTTACTGGCCCGCTATCTTTGGTTTTGTATTGACCGGAGTAGGAATTCCAGTATTGACAGTTACCGCCCTTTCTTTTGTGAAAAATGGAACGATAGAATTAGGGACGAGAGTACACCCATTATTCGGCCTTATTTTCACTTCCGTGGTTTACCTTGCTATCGGACCCTTTTTTGGTATACCACGAGCTGCCAACGTAGCTTACGAAATGGGCGTGCAGCCGATGGTTAACGGTGGGAACTCCGGGGTATTATTGGTGTTTACACTTATCTTTTTTGCACTCGTATTCTGGATAAGTCTAAGCCCATCTAAACTCGTGGATCGTGTCGGTCAATGGCTTACACCGCTATTGTTAGCTGCCATTGTAGCGTTAGTGATTGGAAGCTTCTTTTTATTGGATGGTACTGTGCAGCAACCGGTTGAGAAGTATCAATCTTCCCCATTCTCCACTGGCTTTCTGGAGGGGTATTTAACGATGGACGCGATTGCGGCGCTTGCATTCGGTATCCTTGTGATTACCGCTTTAAAAGAACGTGGTGTAACAGACCGCCGACAACTCACTCGCTTCACTTTAAAAGTAGGAGCCGTAACAGCCATTGGCCTTACAGCAGTCTATACAGCGATTGGCTGGATTGGAGCGAAAATGGCTACGGAAGGTTCCTATACCAATGGCGGCGAAATTTTATCCGGAGCAGCACAATTCATGTATGGGCAGCCAGGGACGCTTCTCCTCGGGATCATTGTAGCGCTGGCTTGTTTCACGACATCTGTCGGTTTGACAGTTGCCTGCGGACAATTTTTCAGCAAGACCTTTTCCGGTCTTTCCTATAAATTAGTTATTTCTATCGTGACAATCGTTAGTTTGGCTGCGGCCAATTTAGGGTTGGAGCAGATTATTGCATTTTCTGTTCCGGTACTGGTCTTCATCTATCCGATTGCCATCGTACTGATTGCGCTTGCCTTTGCCAATCGGTTGTTTAACGGCTCCACCTTTGTTTATCAAGGCGCTATTTTGCTTACAGCAATCACTAGCTTATACGATGGATTGGCAGCATTCGGATTGGACTTATCAAATGTGGAACCATTGATGCAGCAATTACCTTTCTTTTCGCTTGGACTCGGCTGGGTTATCCCTGCTCTCGTGGGGGCATTAGCTGGGGGACTGCTGCAATTGCTTGTAACGTCCAACGATAAAAAAATAACAAACTGACCTTTGGATTCAATTATTAAAAGGGCTGTCCTGCGGGTCTTCAAAAGACTTCCAGGACAGCCCTTTTTGGTTATTATTGATATTTGAGAATAGGACAGGGAATAGATTCTTTTTTGATAAATGACTTCCTGATATCATTAATGCTCTAATAATGTGACACTGACTTTTACATCGAGAGTCTGCTGGCCACCCCGGTATACACCCTGCAGCGGACTGACATCGGCATAGTCACGTCCCGTTCCAATACGGATATGCTGCTCAAGAGCTTCTACGTTATTCGTCGGATCAAGGCCGACCCAGCCGATGCCGGGAACCATTACTTCCACCCAGGCATGAGTAGCAGCATCCCCTATTAGCGCAGAGTCTTCCCCAACATACAAATAACCGCTGACATAACGCGCCGGAATCCCTTTGGCCCGCAATACTGCCAGCATGATATGCGCATAATCCTGGCAGACACCTTTTTTATTAGGCCAGCTTTCATACGCCTTCGTATCCACATGGGTGGCTGTTCCATCATAAACAATCAATTGATGGATATAGGCCATCAAATCGAGCGAAAATCTGACCGGATCAGCGGGGTCTCCGACAGCTTGTGTAATCTCCTCTATTTGTTCTTTATACAAAAACGTATAGGGCGTCTCATTCAAGTATGCCAAGTAATGTTTATGAAACAGCTCCGAGTGGAAAATCTCCCTCATTTCATCTGTGAAATGAATCATCCGGAGAAACGGACTTTTCTGGATACTTACGATCGAATTCGTCTTCACTTCCAAATGTTCATGTTTCTCCGGTATGAAAAATGTCTCGACATGGTTGCCCCACAAATCAATGTGCTCCTTTGTCATGGAAGCAGGCGTGATTTCGGTACGATAAGACAACACTCGCTGACACTCATCTGTTCTCGGCTTCAGCCTGATATGGTTCATACTTTGATCCACGAAACTTTCATAATAAAAGATATTCGTATGTTCAATTTTATACTTCATGATGCCGTCCCCCAACCACGGAAAAATCGTTACGTACTAATGTATGATGAGCGTACTCTTATAGTACCCACTCTTTATCGTGAAACCCTTACCTTCTATTTTATTTCAATCGGTTCAATCAAATAGTAAGTTTCAGAGAAAATTCTGCTCACCTGTATACAGCGATTTTGGAAATGATCCAGGAAGCCCATCAGCTCTTCCATGGCCATGGCTTCCAGGTTGAAATCAGAGATTTCCTGCTGGATTGTTTCAAGCAGATGGAACAATCGTTCTGAATAATGGTGGACTTCCCCCTTTTCTAATTTGCGAATGGTTTCCATCACATGATCGACACAGTAACGGATCGAGCGCGGGAACCTTTCTTCTTCAATGATGAAATGAAGGACATGCATCGCATTCATTTTAGGAGGGAATTCTTTGATATAGGCATCATATCCGTTTACCAGCCTTAAAGCAGCGAGCCAGTAATAATGATGATTGACCGATCCCTGTTTTTCCTTTCTTGCTTTCTCGCAGATGACGTTCAAAATTCTCGCCGTCTTCTCTGCCCGTTCCAGCCATTTGCCGATTTTTATGAAGGAATAGGGGACGCCGCGAGTCATTGTTGATTCAATTACACCCTGGGCGGTCATCGATGTCATTGTAATTGTGTTTAGGAAATTTTGAATTTCCTGGATCGTAAACTCATTTCGGCGGACTGCCGGCAGTTCCAGATAAAAACGGTTCAGTCCTTCCCACACTCCTTCAGGAATGATGTCCCTTGTCGCACGAGCGTTCTCACGCGCATAAGTCATACAATTGACGAGTGAGTTGAAATTCCCTGGCTCGAACGCCACATAATGGATGATCTCCTCTGACTTCAAGTTTGGATACTGGACTTGATAATCCGCTAAGGACGCAGTGATTTCTAATACTTCCTCCCAATCACGATTCAGTACCTCTGTATCATTCGCTTCCAGCATATTGATCAACTGTACATCGAGGACTCGGGCATTATTTTCAGAGCGTTCCAGGTTTCGCGCCATCCAATATAACGAGTCAGCCACTCGACTAAGCATAGCCATTCCCCCTCTTTTTCAATACCCATGTATCTTTCCCTCCACCGCCTTGTGAAGAATTGACGACAAGCGACCCTTCTTGCAGGGCTACCCGGGATAACCCGCCAGGCAATACATGACTTTCCTGCCCGCTCATGACAAATACCCGCAGGTCGACATGGCATGGGTAAAAGCGCCCTTTCTGAAAAGCCGGCGCCCTTGACAATTTAATGGTTGGCTGGGCGATATATTGATTCGGTTTTTCTAAAATCTTTTCACGAAAGACAGCAATTTCTTCCTTACCCGCATGAGGACCAATCAGCATATCATAGCCCCCGGATGCCCCGACGTTTTTCACTACCAATTCATCCAGATGATCAAGTACATAAGTACGCTGTTCCTCATTACGCAAAAAGTATGTTTCCACATTTGGAATGATTGGTTCCTCATCTAAGTAATAGCGAATCATGTCGGGCACGTACGCATACATCGCCTTGTCATCCGCTACTCCATTGCCGATACCATTTACAATGGCTACATTTCCTTTGCGATAGGCTCGGAGCAGACCGCGTACTCCTAACACAGATTTAGGGTCGAAAGCATCGGGATCCAGAAAATCATCATCTATCCGACGGTATATGATATCGACTCGCTTCAACCCCCGAATCGTTTTCATGTACACGACGTCATCCCTGACAAGAAGATCGCGTCCTTCGACAAGCTCAATGCCCATTTGCTGGGCCAGGAATACATGATCATAATACGCAGAATTATAGCTTCCCGGTGTTAGAAGGACGGCACAGGGGTTATCCGGTGAGGTGGAGTTAGCCGGAACATAGGCCATCAGTGCCTGATGAAGTTCTGACAACTGATGCTCAAGCGTTTCAATGGCATGCTCGAAAAATAATTCCGGATATACCTGCCGCATGACATAACGGTTTTGAAATACATAGGACAATCCTGATGGGTTGCGCAGGTTATCTTCGAGCACCCGGTATTCCCCATGCTCATCACGAATTAAGTCGATTCCAGCGAGGAAAATATGGTTTTGGTAAGGGATATCAAGCCCTGATGCTTGCTCGCGATAGTAATAGGGATTTTGTTCTACTAATTCTCCAGGAATGATACCATCCTTGATGATTTCCTGATCTCGATATATATCTTCCAAAAATAGATTAAGTGCTTTGACACGCTGCTTCATACCTTTTTCAATGCGCTGCCAATTTTCAGAGGGAATTATGATCGGCACGAAATCAAACGGCATGGTTCGTTCCGTTCCGACAGTCTCGTTATACACCGTAAAAGTGATTCCTTTTCGCAAAAAACTTAATTGGGCTGTTTCATTTTTTTCATGGAGGTTATCAATAGAAAAGCGGCGGAGCATTTCATAGAAGTGTTCATAATGAGGCTTGGGCTGTTCTTTGGCGAGCATCATTTCATCAAAAAAGCTTTCCATTTCATAGTGTTCCAGCATAAAAATCATCCCCCCTATTGTTGGTATAAAGTCTTATACCCTAAAAAAGCACCAAGTAGTCAGAAAATTTTCCAAACTACCTGGTGCTTCTGTTATACTATTATTTAATAGAAATAGCAATCTTTCCTTGAGCGTGGTGAGTTTCACTCAGTTCATGCGCCTGTTTCAGCCCTTCTTCGGAAAAGTCGAATTGGTGGCCGACAACCGCCCTTACCTTACCTTTCTTAATCAGGTCCGCGATTTTGGCAAGCTGCTCTCCTTCTGGCTCCAGCCAGTGGAATCCTGCTTTGATTCCTAGTTCTTTTGCTTTTTCTTCTTCAGGCGGCTGGACGATTGAAACAAGCTTTCCACCATCTTTCAGGACTTCATAGCTTTTCTCCTGAACCTCTCCGCCGATCGTATCAACGACAATATCGAAACCTTCGAGTACTTCACTGAAGTCTTCTTCCTGATAATTGATGAAGCGATCGACACCAAGTTCTGTCACCCAGTCCTGGTTCTTGCCGCTCGCTGTGGTAGCAACATAGGCACCGAAATGCTTCGCCAGCTGGATCGCATAGCTTCCTACTCCTCCAGAACCAGCGTGAATCAATACTTTATCCCCATCCTTAATTTCAGAAAAATCGATTAGACATTGCCATGCAGTCAGCCCAGCCAATGGGACAGATGCCGCTTCTTCGTAAGTGATATTTTCTGGCATGTGGGCAAGCAGGCGTTCATCAACTGCAGCATATTCCGCATATGTTCCCAGCCGTGTTAGGTCCGGCCGTGCGAACACATTGTCACCCTTTTTAAATTTCGTTACATTCTTTCCTGTCTCTGCAACAACACCAGCCAAGTCCCATCCAAGGATAATTGGAAAATCAAAGTCGGCTTTTTCTTTTAAATATCCTTGCCGCAGCTTCCAATCAATCGGGTTAATCGAGGCCGCATGAAGTTCGACAAGGACTTGATCGTCTGTAATTTCCGGTTTATCTATCTCTCTCATTTTCAGTTGTTCTTTATCGCCATAATTATCAATTACAACTGCTCTCATAAATGATCCCTCCAGAATTGAGATTCTTACATCATTTTTCCCCTGTCAGATTGAACTAAACATGATACTATTAACAAAGGATTTATAAAGGAGATACACTATGTTAGAACAAGCACGAAAAAAATTACAAGAATACTTCGGATATCAAACCTTCCGCCCCGGCCAGGAGGATGCCATCAGCCAGATTCTCCAAGGAAACAACACCCTTGCTGTCATGCCGACCGGCGGCGGGAAATCAATCTGTTATCAGATACCAGGGCTCGTTCAGCCTGGAACAGCTATTATCATTTCCCCATTGATTTCATTAATGAAAGATCAGGTTGATGCACTTACTTCTATGGGTGTAGCCGCTACCTATATCAACAGTTCTTTAAGTATGGAAGAGCAGCAGGAACGCCTGCGCGCAATGAGACAGGGGCGTTATCACTTTATCTATGTCGCACCGGAACGCTTTGATTCCTCCAACTTCTTTTATGCGATTCAGTCGATACCGTTATCGTTGATCGCCTTTGATGAAGCCCACTGTATCTCGCAATGGGGGCACGATTTCCGGCCAAGCTACCGATCGATTGTTCCGTTGTTGAAAAAACTCACAAACCTTCCAACCATGATGGCTTTAACTGCCACAGCCACCAAGGAAGTCATCAACGATATACAGCATTTGCTGCATGTTCCGGAAACCTCCGTTATCAACACAGGGTTTGCACGGGATAATCTATCCTTCCGCTTGATCAAAGGTCAGGATAAACGTGATTTCCTGCTGAATTATGCTACGGAACGAAAAAGTGAGTCCGGAATCATTTATGCCGCAACTCGAAAAGACGTCGATTTTATTCACCAGTTTTTATTAAGAAAAGGGTTCCAGGCAGGTAAATATCACGCCGGTCTTTCGGAAGACGAGCGAAAAGAAGCCCAAAACAGCTTCATCCAGGATGAAACGCTGATTATGGTAGCGACCAATGCATTCGGTATGGGGATCGATAAATCCAACGTCCGCTACGTCATCCACTACTCGATGCCAATGAACATTGAATCTTACTACCAGGAAGCGGGGCGCGCGGGAAGAGACGGCGAACCAAGTGAATGCATCCTGCTATTCTCGGGACAGGACGTCAACTTGCAGAAATATATGATCGAGCAGTCGACCTTACCTGATGAAAAAAAGGCAAAAGAATACGAGAAACTTCAGTCGATGGTGAATTACTGTCATACCCACCACTGTCTGCAGCAATATATCCTCGACTATTTCAATGACCCGACAGGCAGTGAGCCATGCGGCCGCTGTTCGAACTGCTTGTACGATGGTGAGCGGGAGGACATGACGAAGGAAGCCCAAATGGTTTTATCATGTGTGAAACGGATGGGGGAACGATTTGGAGCAGGCCTAACAGCCAAGGTGCTTCGCGGATCCTCTGACCAAAAGGTAAAAGAGTTCGGTTTTAACCGGCTGAGTACTTACGGTTTAATGTCGCAATACACGGAAAAGGAACTGACGAGCTTTATTCACTTTTTGACAGCAGAGGAATTGTTGAACCCTGGTCAGGGTAAATTCCCGACATTGCAGCTGACACCGAAAGCAGTCGACATTTTGAAAGGTGAAAAGCAGGTTTGGATGAAAATCGAAAAAACAGCCAGAAGGACGGAAGTGGATTACCACGAAGAACTGTTTGAATCCCTGCGCAGCCTGAGGAAAGAAATTGCTGACGAACATAACCTGCCGCCATATGTCATCTTTTCTGATGCCACCCTTAAAGAGTTGGCTCGCTATTTACCAGCATCCAAGTCAGAAATGCTATCCATTAAAGGGGTGGGTGAGCGGAAATACGAACAATACGGAGAGACATTCCTGGCAGCTATCGAGCCATTTAAAGAAAAACACCCAGCCGCTGTCAAAGGGCCGACGCCAATTTTCCAAAAGAAAACCGAGCAGGATAAAGAACCTAGTTATATGATTTCTTACCGGTTATGGAAAGAAGAAGGTAAGGATCTGCCTGAAATTGCCCGCGATCGCGGAATGAGTGAAATCACCATAGAAAATCATCTTTTCCGAGCTGCCAGCGAGGGTCACGAGTTTGACTGGAGTCAATGGTTTGACGAACAAACCGAAGCAGAAGTGCTTCGGGCCCGGGAAACGTTGGACGAGGATGAAGGTTTAAAAGTATTAAGAGAAGCCTTGGATCACGCCTACGATTACACCATAATTAAAGGTGTGCTTGTCAAAAACGGATTAGCCAAATAACAAGAGCCCCGGCAAAGGGCGCCGGGGCTTCTTTGTATTGGTTTGTAGCATATATGCTTAGCTTTTCTCATTTAAATTTGAAAGTGTCTCTCATAATTTAAATATTGTCTCTTTTATTTTAAAATTTGTCTCTCTTTTCTTAAAAGTTTGCTCATATAGCTTTGTTTTTTCTCATAACTCTATCAATTGGCTCTCATACAGGCTTTTTTTAGAATATTCAAGTGAGGTTACAGATCTGAATTACTTCCCTCGTTCGCGCAGAAACCTTAGAACTTCCCGTTCTGTCGGCATGCCTCCTTGCGCACCTGGTTTCGTCACAGACAATGCCGCGCCAGCGTTAGCGAATTGGCACGCCTCCTCTAACGAATATCCTTGAGCGATACGAGTACTCATTAAGCCACAGAAGGTGTCACCTGCGCCAGTTGTATCGGCTGGGGTGACCGGGAACCCTGGGACAGTGACTGCTCTCCCCTTCTCATAGAACATCACTCCTTGTTTTCCTTTTGTAATAATCAGCTTCTCCTCGAGAGCTTTCCTACTTTCATAATGGGTCATTAAGTCTGCTGCTTCCGATTCATTCGGGGTAAGGTATGTAATTTTATCCAGCAACTCTTTGCTTAACGGCTGTGAAGGTGCAGGGTTAAGTATAATGGGTACATTCGCTTCGAACGCGATTTCCGCTGCTTTCTTCACAGACTCCATCGGTATTTCCAACTGTAGCAATACAATATCACTATTGGTGAGCAGTTCGCGCTGCCGTTCTACATGTTGTGGCGTCACTTCTCCATTTGCTCCGGGTACGACTACGATCCGGTTATCTCCTTCGGTTAAAAGGATTGTCGCCGTTCCCGTCCCTATCCCTGTCATCGTTTTAATTCCTGCAGTAGCTATTTTTTCTTTTGCTAACATTGTTTTCAGAGATTTTCCAAAAGCATCATCCCCAATAACTCCAACCATGGAAACCTCAGCACCGCCTCGTGCGGCTGCTACTGCCTGATTGAAGCCTTTTCCACCAGGGTAGGTAGCAAATGACGTGCCATGCACTGTTTCTCCCT
Source organism: Thalassobacillus devorans (assembly GCF_011761345.1). GTDB lineage: Bacteria > Bacillota > Bacilli > Bacillales > Halobacillaceae > Thalassobacillus > Thalassobacillus devorans. The sequence goes on along the minus strand of NZ_JAASRY010000003.1, from coordinate 407,246 downwards.
GGTGCGGCATTCGGTCAAAAGAAGTAGTCAGATCCATATTGATGCTCCCAACAACCGCGATTTTCGGTTTTGTCATTGGCAATACTCCCCTTATCACACAATATGTTAAACCTCAGCCCAACTTGAACGTGCAATGACCAAGAGAGGTACCGTCCCATAAGAACTCCATATGATCACCATTGGAGATTGGTCCCACTCCTTGTGGTGTTCCAGTGAAAATGATGTCCCCTTCTCCTGCACCTAAATGCATGCCACAATAATCAATTAACGTCTGTAAATCAAAAATCATCTGTTTCGTATTTCCGCGTTGTGCTTGTTCACCATTTTTCAAAAGCACAAAGTCACTTTCCTTACACTCCTTTTCCCCGGGAAACGGGATAAAACCCCCAATTACTGCTGCATTAGGAAAGCCCTTAGCCAACAACCAGGGATGCCCTTTTTTCTTTAGTTCACTTTGGACATCTCTCAAGGTAAGATCAAGCCCAACCGCCATGCTATCAACAATGTCATCCACTTTGATGCCTTGTTCATAATTTTTCCCAAGACGAATGACCAGTTCAGCCTCATAATGGACTTCCCCTTTGTCGCCTGGGAGCATAAGTTCTTGCCCATCCGCTTTCACAAGCGAACGATTAGGCTTGGAAAATAACAGCGGTGAAGTCGGTACGTCATTATTCAATTCCTTTGCATGCGCTACATAATTACGGCCTACACAATAAATGTTATGTATATCATTCATGTTCCTCATCCTCTCGATTTTTTAAATACATAGCTTACCTTGTCATAATTCATTTTATCTTCATAAAAACGGTGGGCGTCTATTCTTTTTAGTCCTGAAGATAAAGCCACACTTTCATAGCCATTCTCCTGGGCCCATCCTTCGACAAATTTAAGCAATTCATCACCATAACCACGAGAACGCTGTTTACTATCTGTCACCAGGTCGCACACCCAGACAAAACGGCCGTAATACAGGGTAGTCATCGGTTCAAAACCTACGACCGCTACTATGTCCTTGCTTTCAACTAAGGCAAACAATTTATATCTATTTTTCGCCTGGGCTTCTGTTACAAGTTCCAGGTAGGTATCTTTATCCAAATGAGTACGTAATTGTTTCATAATTGGAAACGCTTGAAGAATTTCTTCATCAGATTGCAGTTCTTTTATGGTCATAGCCTGCATTACAAAGCTCCTTATCTGAATTTTTTTAATATCACTAGATTAACATATTTACATTGTTCAATGGGTAATAGACTATGGGTGAATCCATAAGGTAAGCTTACGACATGGTATCAATGGAGCATATGATCATGTATCTATCACTGAGAGATGCGGCTATCTGAAAGCCCTGTTGACTGGGGGCGTTTTATTTGTCAGTTGCTGTCAAAAAAAGTATAATCTTATAATTAGTCTGTGAAACTATCATTTGATTTATATAGAAAAGGAGGAAGCAGTATGCCGGATCAGAATTACAACAAAGTCTTAATGGCAGGATTATTACTGGCGGGTTCGTTTATCACCATTCTTAACCAAACACTGATGATTACGGCGATTCCTCCGATCATGCACGAAATGAATGTCTCAGCCAATTCAGCACAGTGGCTTACGACCGTTTTTATGCTCGTGAATGGAATAATGATTCCAATCAGTGCGTTTTTAATCGAAAGGTTTACAACAAGGCAGCTTTTCATTACCGCTATGAGTGTATTTACATTTGGTACGGTCGTCGGTGGTCTTGCCCTGAACTTTCCAATGCTGCTGGCAGGAAGAGTCATCCAGTCAGCTGGTGCCGGGGTATTACTGCCATTGATGCAAACCGTTTTTCTATTGATTTTCCCTGTTAATAGACGCGGAGCTGCGATGGGGTATATCGGTCTGGTCATTTCCTTTGCTCCTGCTATCGGCCCGGCATTATCGGGATGGATCACGGAAAATTATTCATGGCGAGCATTGTTTTGGCTGGTGCTTCCACTGGCACTAGGTATCATTGCTATCGCCTATTTCATCCTGAAAAATGTAACCGAGCTTACATATCCCAGGGTGGATATACCATCTATCGTCATGTCTTCCATCGGATTCGGAAGTCTTTTATACGGGTTTACCAGCGCTGGCAACAATGGGTGGGATAGTTCCATAACGATGACGTCGTTAAGTGTGGGTATTTTCACACTGATGCTATTCATTACACGACAACTGAAAATGCATCATCCGATGCTTGAGTTCCGAGTCTTCAAACTACGGACGTTCACGATAGCGACGATCATTGGGATGATCGCCTTCATGGGGCTGATTGGTTCAGAGACACTGATCCCATTATATATGCAGAATATGCGTGATTTCACTGCGATGGAATCTGGGCTTGTGCTCTTGCCAGGTGCCCTGATTTCAGGCTTCATGTCCCCGATTACAGGAAGAATTTTTGATAGAATCGGGGCCCGCCTGCTTGGTATTGTAGGGATGACGCTGATCACGGGTGCTACTCTTGCCCTATCCTTCCTGGACACCCAAACGACAATGGTCTATTTAACCGTCATGTATGCCATTCGGATGTTTGGTTTATCGATGGTGATGATGCCTGTTACTACAGCTGGACTCAACCAGCTTCCGAAAAAGCTGATCCCACACGGGGCGGCTATGAATAATACGATGAGGCAAATCGCTGCATCAATCGGAACAGCTATTATTGTCACTGTGATGACAACAACTGCTCAAACCGCTTCCCAGCAGCCTGATATCGCTAATCCTGATATTTACGGTGTAAATGTAGCTTTTCTAGTTATTACTGCCTTATCGTTTATTGGTATCTTCTTATCAATTTATGTTAAAAAAACTTCCCCTCCAACAGAGGAAGAAGCGGAAACAGGAACAGAAGACAGTTAATCAAAAAGAACGAGCACTGCTTGAATAGTCGCAGTGCTCGTTTTATTCACATTTCTATAGAAGCTTTTCTTTTACGAAAGTCTGTAGTTTTATAATATGTGTCTTTCACTAAGATATTAGGACCGAGACATTTAACTGCCGGACAATGACAGTTCAAACTTTTGGCTGTATCTGTCTTCATCCAACGCGAATAAGCTTCAGGCAGTGAAGTATCTTTAATGTTTCCTAACGGGGGTTCATCTCCAAAGTCAGTCACAATTACCTCACCTGTAAAGATATTGACATTCAACCTGGACCTGCCATCTGGATCATTTCTAACCGTGACATTTTTTTCGTCATATAGTCGACGAAGCAGATCCAAATCCTCCTGAGATGAACTGCATGCGTAAAAAGGCAAAGTTCCAAATAGCATCCAGACATTCTCATTCCGGTGATCCAGCAGTCTTGTAATAGCCGTACTCATCTCATTTAAATCAAGGGTTTCTAAGTTGCTGGCAAAATCCACCGGGTACATGGGGTGGATTTCATGACGGGCACAGCCCATTTCTAAGATGTGATCATGAATTTTTTCCAAATAAGGTAACGTGCGCTTGTTCAGCATCGTTTCGGCAGATACCATAACCCCTGCTTCCGATAACCTTTGTGAATTTTCTACCATACGGACAAAAAAAGATTCTCGTTTCTCAAGAGATGGTTTTCTGTCCATTCGCGCAAAACCAGTTTCTGCGAATTCTTCTAATGTGCCCCAGTTATGGGAAATATGTAAAACATCTAAAAATGGGATGATCGGTTCGTAACGCTCATAGGGCAGAGTTAAATTTGAATTGATTTGAGTTTTCACCCCACGGCTATGAGCATATTTTAATAACGGCAAAACATAATTCCTAATCGACTTCCTGGACATCATCGGTTCCCCGCCTGTAATACTAAGGGTACGCAGGTTAGGTATTTCATCCAGACGTTTCAAAATCAGATCCATAGAAAGAGATTCCGGGTCTTTGTATGATAATGTTTCACCTACAGCGCAATGAGCACAGCGCATATTACAAAGTGTAGTTGTGGTAAATTCTATATTTGATAATGTCATTTCTCCGAATTCTTCAACATCCATGTAAGCTTCCCACGGGTCATTTGAAGGAGATATCTCTTTATTATTCAGTTGCGTTTTCACTTCGGCTTGCTCCCTTCCTTCAATTAAGTTGCTAAATCTATCAAAATGGTACTCTCACTATTCTATCACCTCCACACCCTATTATTACAGGGGCTGACCGGTTAGTTATTGGAAGGCTCAACAATAACAAGCTATAATGATGACAGGAGGCGATTTGATGAAAAATTCCAAACTTTCCCGTCAACACGCAATCGACAAAGACCAAAAAGATCAGCTAAAGCGATTCAAACAAGAATTTCACATAAAAGAAGGAACGTTATACATGGATGGAAACTCGCTCGGCCTGTTATCAAAACGAGCGGAAAAAACATTGCTCACTTCTCTGGAGGATTGGAAGGAACATGGGATAGAAGGCTGGACGGAAGGCGAACAGCCTTGGTATTACATGTCTGAAAAACTTGGTGAAATGACAGCTCCTCTTATCGGTGCCAAAAAAGAGGAAGTGATCAATACCGGTTCGATTACAACTAACCTTCATCAGCTGCTGGCAACCTTCTTTAACCCTGACGATAAGAGAAACAAAATACTGGCCGACACCTTGAATTTCCCTTCCGACATATATGCCTTGAAAAGCCAACTGCGCTTACACGGACTGGATCCTGAAATCCATTTAATCCAGGTAACCAGCGAAGACGGCCGCACATTGAATGAGGAGGAAATCATTGAGCAAATGAATGAAGAGACAGCTTTACTCCTCCTCCCATCCGTTTTATATCGAAGCGGTCAGCTGCTTGATATGAAGAAGATCACAGAAGCCGCACATGCACAGGGAATTATCGTCGGGTTCGATCTGGCCCATTCCATTGGCGCTCTGCCACATGAGCTTCACGATTGGGGTGTCGATTTCGCTGTCTGGTGCACCTATAAATATTTGAACAGCGGCCCTGGAGGCGTTGGCGGCTTGTATGTCCATGAAAAGCATTTAGGACAGGCCCCCGGGCTTGCCGGCTGGTTCAGTTCCAGAAAAGATAAGCAGTTCGACATGGATCACACCCTGACTCCGTCAGAAACAGCAGGAGCTTATCAAATCGGGACACCTCACATACTAAGCTCAGCACCCTTGCTGGGATCATTGGAGATTTTCCAAGAAGCAGGCATCGATAACATCCGGAAAAAATCACTCGACCAGACCGCTTTTATGATGCAACTGATCGAGCAGGAGCTTGACGGCTACGACTTCGAAATTGCCAATCCGCGTCAAGCAGAGCGCCGGGGTGGCCATGTCAGCCTCGAACACAAAGAAGCTGCCAGAATCTGCAAAGCACTAAAAGAAAAACAAGTCATCCCGGATTTCCGTGCGCCTAACGTCATCCGCCTTGCACCTATCGCCCTTTATGTCTCCTATGAAGATATTTACGAGATGGTCATGCGGCTAAAAGAGATTATGGATAAGGAAACCTATAAAAAATTTGAAAACATACGAGGAATTATTGCATAAAGGAGGCCTCCACATGAAAATCATTGATATTTCGATGACCCTTGATAAGACTACTCCCCCATGGCCGGGAGATGAGCGTTATAACTACAGCCTGACCTGGTCCATGCAAGAAACGGGGGCCGTCAATGTCGGCAGCATTAAAATGAGCAACCACACCGGCACCCATGTCGATGCCCCTTTTCATTATGCTTCCGCCGGACTGAAAATTGCAGACTTACCTTTGGAGAGGTTTCACGGCATTGCCCTCGTCGTTGATGTATCTGGCAAAAAAACAGTTGAGGCGAAAGATTTGCAGGACACGGATTTAACAGGAATCTCTAAGCTGATTTTGCAAACGAAGAGCTGGCAGGATCGGTCAGAGTTTCCACCGTCTTATACCGTACTCGGCGAAGATTTAGGTTCATTTTTAAAAGCAAATGGCATTGATCTGGTAGGAGTCGATACGCCATCGGTCGACCCGGAAACAAGCAAAGAATTGAAAGCACATCATAGCTTGCATAAAAATGATGTACTGATTCTTGAGGGGCTCGTGCTCGATCACGTAAAGGCAGGGATTTACGAGCTCAACGCTTTTCCTTTAAAAATGACAGAAGCTGACGGCAGTCCAGTACGTGCGGTGTTGAAACAGATTTAATGTTAAAACAACCCCAGCATCATTGGATGCTGGGGTTTCTAAGTCATAACTTTTGATAGCGTGCCATCTCATTCGCAACCTTAGGTGCCAGCCAGACTACTGGAAGTAATAGTAACGAAACAGGTACAGCGGTCACGACAATGAAAGATTGTAATGCACCAACGCCGCCTTCCCCAATGAATAACAAGATAGCTGCTACTGTTCCCATGACTACAGACCAGAAAATCCGAAGCCATCTTTGCGGGTTCCCCTCTCCTGTAACTGCCATAGAAATGGTATAGGACATCGAATCATTTGTAGTAACTACAAATAATATAGTCAGCAGCAAGAAAAGTGGAGAAATAATTTCACTTAGTGGAAACTGCTCCGTAATTGCGAACATGGCAGCTCGTTTCCCCGCTTCATTCAATGCTTGAGATACAGAGCCTGCTGTTTCCATTTCGAAGAAAATACCCGAACCGCCAAGCACTGTAAACCAAAAGGCTGAAATCACTGGTGCCATAATTGAAATTGCAAGGATAATCTCCCTTATCGTCCGGCCTCGAGAAATACGACTGACTAGAATCGCCATCATCGGACCATAACCGATAAACCATCCCCAAAAGAACACCGTCCACAACGATAGCCATTCTTCATCGGCACGGAAAGTACTCATCGGAATGAATTCTTGCACGTAAAATCCGAAAGAAGAGATAAAGTAATCAATAATAAAACCACCGGGACCAAATAACAGTACAAATAACATTAAAGCAACTGCCATCCGGACATTGAAGCTGCTTAACCATTGAATACCCCTGTATAAACCAGTGACTGCTGATATTGTGGATATAGTTACCACAGCAATAATAATGGAAAGCTGTGTCCCGAAAGTATCCGGGATACCAAAAATCGTGTTTAGTCCATAACTTGCCTGCGCTCCCAGGAAGCCGATTGGTCCAATCGTTCCTGCGGCAACAGAAATAACTGAAAAGGCATCAATAACCGTACCAAACCAACTGTCCCTGAGTTTTTCACCGAAAATAGGGTACAACAGTGTTCGCGGCTTCAACGGCATCCCCTTGTGATAGTGGCCATACATCATTACGACAGCACTGATGGTACCTAATATCGCCCAGGCAAGAAATCCCCAGTGCATAAAACTTTGTGCTAATGCTGCGTTAATTGCTTCTGTAGTTCCGGCTTCTATTCCTTCATGAACGGGAGGAACAGTAAGAAAATGATACATCGGTTCTGCAGCTGCCCAAAATACGCCACCGCCTGCAAGCAAGGTGGCCATTATGATCGATAACCATTTCCACAAACCAATTTCCGGCTTATCCAAGCCTCCCATCTTAACCTTTCCCCTTTTAGAAAAGGCAAGCCAAAGGCCGACGAAGAAGGTAGCCAACATCAACACCTGCCAAAAGGCTCCAAAATAATTCGAAGAAAGAACAAGCCCTTCTGTTACCAGTTCAGAAACCATAGGTAAATCTATAAATGCGAGTAAAATAAATAGAAGCAGAGCCCCTCCACTTATAAGTAAAACCGGCCAGTCTATCCGACCGTATTTCTTTTTTTCCATAATAATCTCCTTTGTATTTGAAATAAAGCACAATGACGAACTATACCACTTGTAATCTATGTTGTAAAACGAAAAAAACCTCATCCGTAATAGGATGAGGCATTCTAAGATATTTTAAACTCAGTCACCATCAATACCCTGGTCTTCTCCAGGGTTTAAACGTTTCTGACATTCTGTGCAAAGTTTCACTTTTTCTTCCCGTTTACTGGTCAGCAGCTTTCCGCAGTTGCTGCATTTACCAAATTCATTCGGATTAGCCTGAAAACCCATTAAATGCTTATCCGGACCAGTCATATTCAAACAACTCCTTATACAACGGATTATATCTTTGCTTTACCCGCCTCAAATAAATCGAAACTTTCTGGTAATAGAAGATGATCATCTCTTAAAAATAAGGGAAGATTATATTAAAATGAAATCAGTTCGCACCAGGAGGACGTTTTATGTTCAAGCAATTGATTAAACGACATAAGTTATTATCACTTCTCACTGTTTCTATAGCGTTAGGAGTTTCTATATTTTTTATAAAATCCCCTTATACGAGTTCCCAGGACAATTCTTCTATCACTCCTACTTTGTTTATCCATGGGTATAAAGGTGGTCCTGGATCGTTTAACACGATGATTGACCGTCTGGAAGATAACCAGCTGGGAGAGAAAGAAATGACCGTGCGTGTCTCTTCTAAGGGAAAAATTATGATGCGAGGGCGATTCTCAGCTGAACAGCATCCATTTATTCAAGTGATCTTTCATGACAATCGTGCATCACTTACTAATCAGACACTTTGGCTGCAGGAAATCATGCATAAACTTAAAGTGGATTACGGGATACAGCAAGTAAATCTTGTCGGCCATTCTATGGGTGGCTTGGCTGCTGCGAATTTCATGGCTCAAAAAGACAGTTCCCTTCCCACTGTTGAAAAACTAATTGTGATGGGAAGCCCGTTTAAAGGAATAGATAAGGAAGAGTATTTTGACATCAATACCGGAGAAGCTCTTACAGATTTACGACCAGACGCACAATTACTGTCAAGGCTGTCGGGGAATAAAGACTCATTTCCTAGCCACCTCAAAGTGCTGGCAATCGCTGGCGCTATCGATGCAAAATATACGAATGAGAATGCAGATACTATAGTAAAACAAAAAAATTACGATGGAGGAGACGGGCTCGTCAGCATATCCAGTGCCCTTGGCATCAAAGAGGTTGTACCAGCGAACAACTACCATGAGGTAATCGTACGAGATGTCGAAGCTACCCATTCCGGTTTACATGAACATCCATCTGTCGACAAGGAAGTTGCTACATTTCTCTGGAAAAAATAAATCCTCCCGCCAGGGGGGTTTTATTTTTAAGAGGGTTAAATTTTAAAAAACATTAAGGCTTTCGCCATACTTGGCGACAAGCCAGGATTTTCACTTCGCCTCTATGATAAAGCTTGCGAATTCCTCCCCATCAACGGTTACTTCCATCAGCCATAGCCCGGCTTTATCTAAACCGAATTTCGCACCGCTTGAAGCATCGGCACTAACTTCTGAGAAATTATTACCGCTGATCCTCCGTTCATAAAGCGTAACCGATTCATCTGCTTCCTCATGAGTAGCTGTCAAGGTATAGTTTTTTCCTATCAATTCATCTGATTCGCCCCAGAAATAGACGGAATAATGACGTCCTTGAGGACCAGCAGGAAATGCAGGTTCATTTTCATTTCCGTTCTCTTTGACGATGGCAAATTTCCCTTCTTTTCCATAAAAAGTCCGGTCATCGACTTGGAATGTCTCATCCTGGCTCCATACTTCCTGCGGTTCTTCTGCTTCACTTGTACATGCAATTAATAATAGAAGTATTAGTATTGCGCTGACTGCTGCTCTTTTCATGGCGATTCCACCCCTTCACTTTCATCATCCATTACTAAGAATATTCGAGACATGCTAGAAATAACCTTCTACTTTTTCCATTAAAGCTCCCAATAACTGAAGACTCAGTTTCAAGATATATTTGTTTCGGTTATGGAAGTAACGGTATGGAGGTCCGGGAATTCACTCGCATTCCATGGGCATGCGCTGAGACATATTCTTAATGGAAAAGGAGGGAATGATTAAATCATCATCAAAAATGTAAGCATCAGAACCTTCTCTCATCGCGAGGGGAGGGTCTTTCAGTCGATAAAGACTGTTAGAAGAGTGGAAATGTATCGGAGCGGTCTTTAGAACATGAAAAGAGACCACTAAACAGTATGGAGAAGTGGCTAACGGTCATTAGAAAGGGTATAAAGACCGCTGCGCAGTGGATGTGCAGCCGGGACGGTCTTTATCAGGCAGCTTAAGACCATGGGACAACGAATGAACTAAGCGGACGGTCTTAATAAAGCGGAGTTGAAAGTCCTCAACGAACTCCCGTGGAAAGCTACTCGTTCCCCCACGCCCCGTTATTCCAACTAATATCTCGAAACTGAGTCTTCCACAATTCGGCCCTTTTATTGAATAAGCCTCTTTTGGCAAACAACAACGTTTTGTAGAAAAAAAGCAAATGCCGGATGTCTGATGCATCCGGCATTTGCTCTTTCGAAACTAATCGAATTTTATAGCCCAGCTGCCATTTCGCATGACCGCTTCTGTTGTTCCGTCTTCTAACACACCATCGATATCCAATTCCCCAGACCCCATCATGAAGTCGACATGGGAGAGGCTGTCATTGACACCGTGCTTGTCCAGTTCTTCTTCGTTCATATCGGAACCACCCTTCAGGCTATTTGGATATGCTTTGCCTAACGCCAAATGACAGGAAGCATTTTCATCATAAAGGGTATTATAAAAAATCAGCCCGGATTGAGAAATCGGTGATTCATTCGGTACAAGTGCCAGCTCGCCAAGACGGGTCGAACCTTCGTCCGTCTCCAAAAGATGCTTCAGCGTAGCTTCTCCTTGACCTGCTTTATAATCGACAACTTTTCCATCCTTAAAGATCAATGTAAAATCATCAATCAGGTTTCCTCCATAGTTCAATGGCTTCGTACTGGAAACCTGGCCGTTGACACCATATTTATGCGGTACAGTAAACACTTCTTCTGTTGGCATATTCGCATTGAACGGGATACCTTCTTTTTCAGTCTTAGAAGCTCCGCCCTTCCATATATGTCCTTCTGGAAGTTCCACTTCCAAGTCTGTTCCTGGTGCGTTATAAACGAGCTTTCTATATTTTTTACGATTCAAAAATTCGCGCGCCTGCGCCAGTATCCTGTTATGTTCCTCCCATGCAGTCACGGGATCATCTTGATCGACCCTTACAATAGTAAAGATTTGTTCCCACAAGCTGGCCACTGCTTCTTCTTCATTGGCATCCGGGAAGATTTTCTGTGCCCAGGTGGTGATCGGGATCGAAACGATGGACCACTGAATACGGTCATTCATTGTATAATTGCGGAAGTTCTTCATTGCTTGTGCCCCTGCTTTATTCGCTGCGGAAATCTTATCTCCATCTATCCCCTGCAGCAAGTCAGGATCCGTGGACCGGATGGATAAAATAGCGGCTCCACCTTCAGCAAAGTAGTCATACATGTCCACTTTCCATTGGGGAACCTCTGAAAGTGTTTCTTTGGACTCGTGTTCGTATTTGGTACGAGTGATGGCATCATCTGACCAATTAATATGAACCGTTTTTGCGCCCATTTCATAAGCTTTCTTCACGACGATACGGGTAAAGTCCGCACCTTCAATGGTCGAGTTGATCATCAGCAATTGGTTTTCCTGCAGGTTAACACCTGTTTTCAATGCTAATTCGGCATATTTTTCTAACATTTTTTGTTCTGGCATATGTAACTCCCTCTCTCAATTTTCGTAACCTCACTAATTTCTATTATTCCATAATTTGTCTTAATAAACAAAAATATCCCACAGCATTAACTGTGGGAATTTTTTACATTCAGCCGTTTTCTAATTCTTCGACAAGCAGTGACAACTCCTCCCATCGTTCCATCGCCTGTTCTAATTCCGTTTCCAGGCTTTCCTGTTCACTGTACATCTCCTGCACTTTGCCAAGATCGCTGCCTGCTTCAGCAATGGATGTCTGCAAACCTTCAATTCTCCCCTCCAGGTCGGCGATTTTATCTTCGATGCCTTCCCATTCTTTTTGTTCATGGTAAGAAAGTTTCCTTTTCTTGCGTGCTGGTTTCTGTGCAGCCTTTTCTTTTTCAGTCTGCTCTTTTCTTTCCATACTCCGTAGACGGTCGGCTTCTCTTTTTTCTTCAAGGAACTCGCTATAGTTCCCATGAAACTTTTTAATCTGTCCCCTGCCTTCAAAAGCGATCAGTCGATCCGCTATCCGATCAAGAAAGTAGCGATCGTGGGAAACCGTTACTACAGCCCCAGGAAAGTGATCCAGGTAATCTTCTAAAATACTTAATGTCTTTGTATCCAAGTCATTGGTAGGCTCATCCAAAAACAATACGTTCGGTTCCTGCATCAGTACACGCAGCAGGTATAATCGGCGGCGCTCTCCCCCCGATAGCTTTCTGATATAGGTCCACTGCTGAGATCTTGGAAATAAAAACCGTTCCAGCATTTGTTCTGCCGTTATTTCCTGTCCATCCGCAGTAGTAATCACTTCGGCTACCTGTTTGATATATTCGACTACTTTCAAGTTCCCATCGATTTCCTCGTGATCCTGGGTGTAGTAGCCGATTTTCACTGTTTCCCCTACATCTATTTCACCTGTATCCGGTTCAATCCGCTGCGACATGATGTTGAGTAATGTCGTCTTACCGCTTCCATTCGGACCGATAATACCCAACCGTTCTTCAGGTACAACCAAATAACTGAAATCCTCAATCAACGTTTCCCCTGCCAAACGTTTACTGACATTTTCCAGCTCGATGACTTTCTTGCCAAGGCGGTTCGAGCCGATAGCTATATCCATTTGCTCTTCTGTCTGGAGACCAGACTGGTTCTGCAAGGTTTCTACCCGTTGCTTGCGGGCCTTTTGCTTAGTTGTACGTGCTTTCGCTCCACGCTTCAACCACGCCAATTCCCGCCTAAGCGTATTTTGTCTCTTTTCCTCGGAAATCCGTTCCTGCTCGTCACGCTCGGCTTTCTTTTCTAAATAGGTTTCATAGTTTCCCTCATAAATATAGAGTCTGCCCCTATCCAATTCATAAATCAGATTGGTTACTCTGTTTAAGAAATAACGGTCATGTGTGACGACTATCAAAGATCCCCGGTACTGGGAAAGATGCTCTTCCAGCCACTCGATTGTTTCATTATCTAAATGGTTGGTAGGCTCATCCAAAATCAACAGGTCGGCAGGCTGAATCAATGCCCTTGCGATAGCGACCCGTTTTTTTTGGCCGCCTGACAGCGCGCTGATCTTTTTGTCAAACGTATCAATGCCCAGTTTCGTCAGGATTGTTTTAGCAGTGGTGTTCGCTTCCCAGGCATCATTTTCATCCATTTGCTGCTGATTCTTCAGTAACTGTGCCTGGTACCTGGTATTTTCGGGATCCCTTTCAAGATGCTGCAGGGATTGTTCGTATGCCCGCATCGTTTTCATGATTTCGGAATCACCGTAATAAATTTGCTCTAATACAGTCAAATCCGGATCCAGTTTTGGTTCCTGATGCAGATATTCAATCCGAAAATCCTTCGCATGCTTCATATCACCTGCTTCTTTTGAATCCAGTCCGGCAAGCACTTTCAACAATGTCGACTTCCCTGTCCCATTGACACCAATCAAGCCAATCCGCTGGTTTTGAGAAATTGTAAATGAAATATGGTCAAACAGGGTTTTATCCCCATAGGTTTTTGTCAAATTCTCTACTTGCAAAAGACTCATGTCTATCACCCTACCTTTTAAACTTCCCCTATTATAACATTCTCGCTCTTTTCATTAACACTTGTGACTAAACTGAAAAATATTATCAATTAGACTTGACTTGAGAATCGTTTTCAGTAATATTAAAGATGAGATTGAAAATCATTATCACCTAATCAATACAAAAAATTACATACGAGGTGAAAGGAATGAAGAAAAGCAAGTTGTTTTTATTAGGTTTTGTATTTATTTTTTCCATCTTGGCATTAGCTGCCTGCGGCGGCAGTTCCGAGGAAGAAGGGTCAGATAATTCTTCAGAGAGCGAAGAAAATACTTCTGAAGGAACGGAAGAGAATGCTGAAGCCGGTGGCGAACTAAACCTTTATACAGGTCGTCACTATGAAACAGATCAACAGCTGTATGATAAGTTCACAGAAGAAACAGGCATCAAAGTAAACGTCATTGAAGGTAAAGATGATGAGTTGATCGCACGCCTGGAGCGGGAAGGCAAAGCATCAGAAGCTGATCTTTTCATCACAGCTGATGCCGGTCGTCTGCACCGTGCTAAAGATAAAGACCTCCTTCAAGAGGTGGAAAGCGATGCACTTAATGAGAATATTCCAGAAAAGTTCCGTGATGAAGACAGCCAATGGTTTGGCCTGACCAAACGTGCTCGTGTTATTGTGTATAACAAAGAAACAGTCAACGAGGACGATATCAAGAATTATGAAGACCTTACAAAAGAAGAGTGGAATGACAAAGTCCTGATTCGCTCTTCTGACAACATTTACAACCAGTCATTATTAGCATCTATGATCGCTACAGAAGGAGAAGAAGCTGCCAAAGAATGGGCACAGGGAATTGTTGATAATATGGCACGTGACCCTAAAGGCGGCGATCGCGATCAGGCAAAAGCTATTGCTGCCGGCGAAGGTGATGTCGCTGTCATGAATACGTATTACCTGGGTCAGATGTTGAACTCTGAAGATGAAGAAGAAGTAAAAGTAGCAGAGGATTTAGGAGTCATTTTCCCTAATCAGGATACTACCGGCACTCATGTCAACATTAGTGGTGTTGCTATGACTGCAAGCAGCAAGAATAAAGAGAATGCCGTGAAGTTCATGGAATTCCTTTCCCAGGAAAAAGCTCAGAAAGATTTTGCTGAAGCGAACTATGAGTATCCAGTAAACCCTGATGTAGAACCTGCTGAACTACTTCAGTCATGGGGCGAATTTGAAGAGCAAGACATCAATTTGACAGAACTTGGTGAAAACAATGGAAAAGCTATCAAAATTATGAATGAAGTTGGTTGGAAATAATTTGACCATTTTATGACGCATGGGCCGTACCAAACAAGGTACGGCCTTACGTATATGTACATTTTCATTGAGAACTGTTATCATTAAAAGTGAAAATGATACATAAACCAATGTATAAAAGTTAATTATGGGTGTTGGTTTATGTTCCAAAGTCTTAATGTCGTCGCTTAGAAGGAAGTGTCCCAGTTGAAGTTTTACCGAAAGCTCCCAGGTTATATGAATATATGGACAGTATTGAGCATGGTCATCGTCCTTCTAATTTTGATGCCCAACCTTAAGATTCTGATCAACTTTTTCACACAAACAACTGATAATTGGGAGCATATCAAAGAACACATCTTACCATTACTTTTAAAAAATACTTCTATCATCATCGTGGCTACTGGAGTTTTAACGATTCTGATCGGAACCAGCCTGGCATGGCTGATTTCTGCATATGATTTTCCGTTGAAGGTTTTTTTCAAATGGGGACTAATCCTGCCTTTGGCGATCCCTCCCTATATTGCAGCTTATACGTATAATGGAATTTTAAATTATACTGGTGTCATTCAGACGACATTACGCAATGACTATGGTATCCGAGTGGATCAAAAATACTTCGACATCATGAATATTCCTGGTTCCATTTTCATTTTCACTTTATTTTTATTTCCCTATGTCTACACGATTACCCGGGCCTTTTTAGCAAATCAATCTTCTTCCCTGATTGAAAACGCAAGGCTACTTGGCAGGAATGCTTTTGAGATTTTCTTTCGGGTGGTCCTCCCGATTTCCCGCGGGGCCATCATTGGTGGAGCAAGCTTGGTGCTCCTCGAAGTGTTGAATGACTATGGGGTCGTCAAATACTTCGGCGTCCCGACTTTCAGCACAGCGATTTTTCAAACATGGTTCAGCATGGGGGACTTGAATGCAGCTATTAAACTCTCAGCTACCCTGATGTTTATTGTTTTTACTATATTAATCTTTGAAAAAGTGTTACGAGGCCGGAAAAAATACAGTTATACGACAGCGAAAGTGAAGCCGCTTACACCTATGAAACTCACCGGGTGGAAAGCCTGGACAGTGTTTGGCTATAGTCTTCTTATATTCAGCCTGGGCTTTTTTATTCCTTTCATCCAGCTCCTGGATTGGATGTTCCTGACTTTTGAGAAAATAGCCAGTCCTGTGTTCACTCAATTAATCATGAATTCATTATTAGTCGCCTTTACCGGTGCTTTCATGATTGTCATCTTTGCTGTCATCATTGCTAACTTTACCAGGATGCATAAAAGCTGGCTTTCTAAGTCGGCATCACGAATCACCATCCTCGGTTACTCGATTCCCGGTGCTGTCATAGCCGTCGGTATCAGTTCTGTATTCATTGATATCGACAACCTTTTGTTCACGTTTTACGAATCTTTCGGGATGGAAGCCAGCCTATTTTTAAGCACGAGCCTGTTTATGCTAATATCAGCTTATATTATCCGTTTTTTGGCAGTAGGCTATAACTCTATTGAATCGGGTTTTGACAAAGTAGGCAATAAATTCACAGAAGCTTCCCGAATGCTGGGAATGGGCATGACGAAAACGTTTTTCAAAGTGGATGTCCGCCTCATCAAAGGGGCGATATTCAGCGGATTCATCCTGGCATTCATCGATATTCTTAAAGAGCTGCCGCTCACCTTAATTTTAAGGCCGTTCAATTTTGACACGTTATCAACAAAAGCATTCCAATATGCCAGCGATGAGCAAATCCATGAAGCATCCTTGGCATCGATCATTATTATTGTCATCAGTGGTATTGCGATTTATCTTTTCCATCAAGTACTCGAAAAGGAGCCGAAGTGATATGTACATTCAAATCAAAGACTTATGCTTCTCTTATACAAACCAAGGGGATAAAACTATTGATAACTTCTGCCTTGAGATTGAACAAGGAGAAATCATCTCTATTCTTGGGGAAAGTGGAAGCGGGAAGAGTACCGTATTACGTCTTCTGAGCGGGTTGGAGACACCCACAAAAGGTACCATTTCCATCGGCGGAAAAATCGTAACCGATGACCGTACCTTTATTCTTCCGGAAAAGCGCGGAATTGGAATGGTATTCCAGGACTATGCGCTATTTCCACATATGACGGTTGCAGAAAATATCCAGTTCGGTCTCAAAGGGTATTCCCGCAGTGAAAAGAAAAAGCGTATCGATGAAGTACTTGAGCTTGTCAATATGGAAAATTTTAAGAAGCGCTATCCACATGAATTGAGCGGCGGCCAGCAGCAGCGGATTGCTCTTGCGCGGGCACTCGCTCCAGAGCCTTCCCTATTATTATTGGATGAACCTTTCAGTAACCTGGATGCTGACTTGCAAATCAAGATCCGGGAAGAATTGAAGCAAATCATCAAAAAAACAGGCATTACTTCTATTTTTGTGACACATGACCGGGAGGACTCCCGTGCAATTGCTGACCGGATTATTACGATGCGCGATGGTTCGGCACACGAATGGGAATCATTATGCACCGTAAGAAATACTTCCAATACGTACGATTACGAAATGGAAATCATGTCGTAAAGCCTAGCCCGTTAATAAACGAAAAAAGCCAGATGCAGCTAACGCGGCATCTGGCTTTTTCACTATATCCCTATTTCCAAGGAAAATCTGTTCCGAATTCTTTTGCCAGTTGTTTTGATTCTTTACTGCGTTCCTTCCTTTGTTCATGCCGTGCCGGTGCCCCGGAATGCAGCAATTTTTCTTCATCGGATTCCGGCTTCACAGGAGGGACAGGTGTTGGCCGGTTATTCTCATCTACCGCAACCATCGAGACAAAAGCGGTCGTACATACTTTTCGCTCTCCTGTCAGCAGGTTTTCCGTAATAGCTTTGACAAATACCTCCATCGAAGTCTTATGCGTCCAAGTCACATAGCTGACGAGACATATGGTATCCCCTTCAAAAACCGGTGCCAAAAAGTCGATGGAATCAATCGACGCAGTAACGACAGGTTTTCGGCAGTGGCGGGTGGCAGAAATAGCCGCCACGTCATCAATGTATGCCATTAATTTGCCTCCGAATAACGTTCCATGGCTATTCGTATCTGGTGGCAGGACATGAGAATTCTTTACTGTCAATGAATCAATGCATGCTTTAGTTTCCATATCTGATCTCTCCTTCATTGCTCGTTACGGTTGGACCGTTGTTTCGGCAATATTATTCTAAAAGTTGCACCTGTTGATCCTTCATTGTTACGTGCAATAATTTTCCCGCCACTCCGCTCGATAATCGCTCTCGAAATGGCTAATCCTAAACCAGTTTCTCCTTCTTTTCCTTTGATGAAGCGTTCAAAAAGCTGAGGAAGGATTTCCTCAGGGATGCCAGTACCATCATCCTGGACTTCAATAATAATTTCATCTGCAGATTGCGTGGTTACAATAGTTACGGAAGAAGTAGCATGTCGAATAGCGTTTGCAATGATATTAATGAACGCCTGCATCACTTTTTCCGGGTCAATAGATAAATAATAAGAGTCCTTTTGATTGTGGACGAGCTCTACCCCTTTTTCCCTGGCGAGCGGAAAAAGACCTTCCGTCGCCTGTTCCACTAACTCATGAACATCGACTTCTTCCGGGTGATACACGTTCTCGTCACTATCTAGTTTTGCCAATAAAATCATTTCATTAACAATTTTCTTCAATCTTTCTGTTTCTTTTATCATAACGTTTAATCCTTTATCCGCTGCCTCCCCTTCAAACACCCCGTCCCGAATACCTTCTGCGTAGCCCTGTATGGACATTAACGGTGTCTTCAATTCATGGGAAGCATTTTGAAAAAACTGTTTTTGAGTGCGGATATAATTTTCTAATTCAGCTGCCATGGTCCGGATACTTTGCTCCACTTCTTCGATTTCCCCACTCGCTTTCACTGGCTGCAGCTCCTGAAATTTACGGTGTTCTATTTTTTTCAGTTCTTTCTTCAACCGGATCAGCGGTGTCACCAGACGCCGGTTAAGCATATGACTGATAGCTATCGCGAGCAGAAGCCCAATGAACAATACATAAATCATCCGCCAGGCGAACATCGTCTGCACCGCCTGTAAATCTTTAAGCGGAGTGGCCAAAACTAAAATGACGCCATCCGCCTGCGGTGTAAAAGCAATATCATAAACGACAAAGTCCTGCCCCTGACTTTCCCAAAGATCCTCTTCATGTAGTTGTTCATCGTATTGGCTGGCCCAAAGAGTGGCAGTTTCAAACGGCAAACTGGAAAACAAAATTTCCCTTTGTCCACGGTCGAACATCAATACCCTCAAATCACTATCTCGAAGCAGCTGTGATAACTGATTCACCTTCACCGGACTGTCTTCTTCGTTCAATAAATCGATCAAAAGTTCTCCTTTATCTTCCAGTTGACGTTTTTCATCTTCAATCAACATATTGAGAATCAATGAATATAAAATAATCGCAGTTATCGACATAACGATGATGATCAGAACAGCGAATGCAGTATTCAATTGATGCAAAAGCTTCATGATTCGATTCCATCTTTTCTAAGACGGTAGCCGTAGCCCCATACGGTTTCCAGTGGAAAGTCGGCTAGCTTTTTTCTTAGCCGTTTCACCAGGTCATCCACAGCACGGTCACTGCCAAAGTAATCTTCTCCCCAGATTTGCACCAGCAGTTCTTCTCTGGAAAAAGCACGGTTCGGATGCTGAGCGAGCAACTTTAACATATCGAACTCCTTAGCAGTCACTTCTACTTCTGCCCCTCCCCAAACAGCCCGTCGTTCTGCCATGTACAAGGACAATTCTCCGACTTCAAGTGTCTCATTGGCCGCTGTGGCAGTATTCGTATTCATTGCTTCCCATCTGGTCAACTGCCGTTTAACCCTCGCGACAAGCTCTCGAGGACTGAATGGCTTTGTCAGATAATCATCGCCCCCCAGTTCCAAGCCTAAAATCCTGTCCACTTCCTCATCTTTAGCTGAAATGATGATAATAGGAACCTGGGAATCCTTACGTACTTGTTTACAGAATTCATAGCCGTCCATTCCGGGCAGCATGATATCAAGAACCCATAAATCCGGAGGAGCCTGCTGGAACAATTCCCAGGCCGCTTCTGCAGATTCCATCTCGGCTACGTGATAACCTTCTTTCTCTAAATAAGCTTTGACAATATCGCGAATGTTCGGATCGTCTTCCACAATACCAATGGTTTGTTTCATGGAAAAGCCTCCTTCTCCATCTAAGTCTGCTTTTATTCTCCCACAATTCCATAATTGATGTTCCATTTCCTTTTTATTTTACACATTTATTCCACATTTTCTCCAATCTCGTGCCATAACTCAAGCGTAGACTAAGAATTGTTCAGTAAACAGATAAACTATTTTCAAAGGAGATCTGCCTATATGGATACAGAACAACAAAGGCAAAGGCGCGCCAAAAAACGTGCTTATTTTGCTTATGTCGTTTTTGGAGCAATAGCAGCTATATTCCTTGTGACTACTGTATTTCAATGGAAAGGAATCTCTATTCAAATCAATACGGAGGAACCGACAGCACAAGCCGATGAACTGCAGATCGGCGAAGATAAAGAGCCGGTTACTCAGGCGGTTGAAAAAGCCGGAGGCGCAGTCGTCGGTATCTCAAACATTAAACAAAGCAACCCTGTATCTCAAAATTCCGGTACAGGCTCAGGGGTCATCTATAAAAAAGAACAAGGTAACGCCTATATCGTCACTAATCATCACGTAGTTGAAAATGCGGAACAACTGGAAGTGATATTGAATGACGGTACGAAAATCAAAGCAGAATTAGAAGGAAGTGACCCGTTGACTGACCTTGCCGTTTTGAAAATAGATGATAAGCATGTCAAACAGGTTGCCAAGTTAGGTGACGCAAAAGACGTAGAAGTAGGGCAGACAGCCATCGCCATTGGTAACCCGCTTGGAATGGAATTCGCTGGTTCAGCCACGAAAGGTATTGTCAGTGGATTGAACCGTAACATTCCGGTAGATATGAATAAAGATGGTCAGGCCGACTGGCAGACAGAAGTAATCCAAACGGATGCAGCCATCAACCCTGGGAACAGCGGCGGTGCACTGATCAACCTTCAAGGTGATGTCATTGGAATCAACACGATGAAAATCGCTCAGAACGAAGTGGAAGGTTTAGGTTTTTCTATCCCGATGGATGTAGCCAAACCAGTCATTAAAGACTTGGAAAACAATGGTGAAGTGAAACGACCTTATATGGGCGTATCCTTACAGGACATCAAACAAATACCTGCTAATATCCTGACCGAGCAATTGAACCTCCCAGCAGATATTCAGCATGGTGTTATTGTAGGAGGCATCGAGCCAGGGTCACCAGCGGATAAAGCCGGACTTAAAAAGAGCGATGTTATTACAGAGATTGAGGGTAATAAAATAGAGTCACTGGTCAATTTACGTCAATTCCTATATAAAGAGACAGAGGAAGGCAAGGAAGTAGAATTGACGTTCTACCGGAATGGCGAGAAGATCAAATCTGATTTACAGTTGTCTTCCCAATAGAACAGTATGAAACAACCTCCCCACAAACGATATAAAAAAGAACCTGTACCTTTTCCAGCAGCAAAAGGCACAGGTTCTTTTTGTATTTTCCTAAACACTAAAGTCGAAGACTTGATTTCGAGGTATTTATTGGGCGTTTAGGGGCGTTGGGGAAGGATTCGCTTTCCTGCGGGGGACCTGGCAAGCTTCCTCGGGCTATGCCCTGCGGGATCTCGCCTAGAACCCTTCTCCCGCGGGAGTCTCACCCTTCCCCCACGCCCCTTGCCATAAAAGATACTCGAAATCGTGTATGGGAAATCCATTTCTACTTTGTGAAGAAAATACTGTTACTATGCTAAATTGCTCGTATTTTCTATTCCAAAAACATGCTATTTGAAGAAGTTTCGAGACGCTAACAAACGTATGGTGGCGGGGAAAACGGTGAGACTCCTGTGGGATGCACATGAGCGGTGAGATCCCGCAAGGCGAAGCCTGAGGAAGCTCACCACATGCCCACGGAAAGCGATCCGTTTTCCCAGCCACCATAATTGCTATCTAAAGTCTCGAAACTAGGTCTTCAGCAAAAGGGAGCTTAGTTGTAAATTAATCAAAGGATTGGTGATAATAATCTTGCGATGGCTTCTTTGAAACGTATCCATTTTGACCTGCTCTTATAAAGACGTAGAGTCAATTGGGTGGAATCTACGATATCGTCCAGGAAAGAATCAGATAACTCCTTGGCGACATCCGGGTGGTAAAGGAATGCATTCACTTCAAAATTGAGACGAAAACTGCGAACATCAATATTTGCTGTACCAACAGAAGCAATCTTACCATCTACCACAATCGACTTGGCATGCAGGAAACCCTTTTGATAAATATAGATTTTCGCGCCGGCTTCCAGCAAATCCCCGACATTAGAATAAGTCGCCCAATAAACAAAAGGATGATCCGGCATTTTTGGAATCATGACTCTGACATCGACTCCGGACAGCGTGGCAATCCGTACAGCATCCAACAGGCTGTCATCAGGAATGAAATAAGGAGTTTGAATGTAAATAGATTCCTTTGCCGAAAGGATCATTTTGATATAACCATGCTTGATTTGTTCCCATTCCGAATCAGGCCCGCTGGAAACAATTTGCATGGCGACATCCCCTTTTTCCTCGGCTTGATAATAGCGGTCCTCATACCCGATATCCCTACTGGAAGCGTGATTCCAGTCAAGGATGAATCGCGTCTGCATATTATGCACAGCACCGCCTTCAACACGCAAATGGGTATCCCGCCAATAACCAAACCTCTGATTGTAACCGAGGTATTCATCACCGACATTAAAACCGCCAATATAACCGATTTTCCCATCAATGATTGCAAGCTTACGATGGTTCCGATAATTGATTTTCATATTCAACTTAGGAATTAGAGCAGGAAAAAATGCTTCCATTTCCCCGCCTGCTTTTTTTATCCGTTTGATGTATTTCCTGCTCAATGTCCTTGAGCCCATATCATCATATAATACTCTTACTTTGACGCCTTCCTCTATCTTCTTAATAAGTAATTCTGATAGCCTTTGGCCAAGCTGATCATCCCGCCATATATAATAAAGCAAATGGACATGATCGGTTGCACTTTCTATGTCTTCCAATAGGGCATGAAATTTCTCTTGCCCATCGGTGAATATTTCCACCTTATTATCTTTGGTTAATAAGGCATCATTATTTTTGAGGTGCAAATAAAAGAGGTCTTCAAACTCTTCTAATTCGGGATGGTCCAGTTTTAATGTATCCTCTTCAATGGAACGAAGCTGGTCCTGAACGGCTGTCAAAAGCCCTAAACGATTCTTTTTATCCCAAGTAAATATCTCTTTTTTGCTCAACCTTCTGCCAAAAATCAAATAAAGCAAGAATCCACCGACAGGAATGAAGAGCAGTACCATCAGCCATGCCCATGTAGCACTGGCATCCCGTCTTTCCAAGAAGATGATGGCGAAGGCAAGGAATACGTTGATAATAATAACAATTGTAAATAAATAAGGGCCTACTTCAAAAATTGGCATTCACCTTCACCCTTTCTTCCTAACTGCCTGAATAAAATATAGCATATTTCCGTGCTGTACAGTAAAATCAAAGGAAGAGATATTACCCTCTAATGGTATATCTCTTCCCTTATCCTATTCTTATGAATGCGTTTTGCTTCAAGATTTTAATAAGATGCCCTCTCTCTGCAATGCTTCTAATGCTTCATCCAATGCTTCCTCGCTGTCTGCAGCGATCGTATGAAGATGAATGCCATCGGTAAGCTCTGAAAGAAAAGAGGCTTCGGTCTCCTTGATATTTTCCAGGAACTTTTGGACATCACGACGATTCCAAATCAATACAGATGCTGTCAAATCGCCATATACAGGATGTTCAACTGTTACATCTTTTATAAAAACGCCATGATCCACTAAAATCGTCAGTTCCTTCTCTGTCTCCTGCGGGGTGTGTTTGACGGCTATTGTCCGTTCAATAGGAGGACTATCGGCCTTATCCGTCATATAAATATACCCTTGGCTTGTTGCTACAATCGGTTCACCCTTTGCTTTCAACAAGGATATATCACCGACGATTACCTGGCGGGATACCTTCACTTTATCGGCTAATTCACGGCCGGTTATGGGATCTTCCCTGTTCTTCAACATGAACAGAACCTCTTCCCGCCGCTCGGAAGCTGTTGATTTCCTTTGCTCCTTCGCCATGCCTATCTTCCTTTCCTGTCGGTATATTATGTTCTCATTTTACCATAAACATACGACAGCATAGGAATGACAACTCTCACGCTTTGGCTGCCCGGTGAATATGAAGGGTAAGATACCCAACTTCAGCAGAAGGAAAGTGAATATAGTATTCATCGGATAGGTAAGCCGCTATATCTACCGCGCACTGGTATGCTGTTTGATATTTATTTTGAATCATCACTAACATGTCTTTATCAACAACCTGACGTTCTTCCCGCCGTCCTATCGCCCGGTTCAAGTGAGTGACTAAATGCTGATAGGCCACATTCTCCCTGGACAGGTAACTCTTGTAAGCTCGTTCAATGATAGCAATTAAATCTCGAATAATAGCAGCTTTTTTTACAGATTGGTCATTGTTACAATCAGAGGCTCTCCCTCCATGGATAAAAACAGCTATATGGCCAGCTTCCTTTTCTGGAAGCTCCCGATTAAAGCGCTCTTTAATGAGTCTGACTGCTCGAAGCCCCACCTGATACTCCTTAGCATAAAGAATATCTATCTCTTCAATTAAACCATTCTGGATGGTCACATGTTTTGGGGGATCGGCTAATAAAAATGTCAGATGATCAGCCAGCTCCATGTGCAATGATTCACTTAAATCAGTTTGAAGAAAGTCTTCGGCATGCGTAATGATATCTTCCGTCAACCGAATTACTTCTTCTGATACCAGTTGAAAAAATTCTTCATACCGGCTGACATCGCCATCCATACTAATTACTGTTTCAATCGCTCCCGAGCTAAGGTAATCTCCCCTTTTCTTTTCATGAGCTATGTCCTGCCCCAGAACCATATTATTCTGTTGGTTATCTGCGGCAATAACAATATTCTCATTGAGTATACGTTCAATCCTCACTCCGTCATCTCCCTCTCCAGATAGCCTGCTACTTCAGCTGAATCATAATAATTTCGGTTTCTCCGCGAATAGCATTATCCATCGTATGCTGTTCCATATTTGCAGCGACATCATTATAGTTTGTAATAATAATTGGCGTTATCGTACTTTTTGCTTTTTCCTTTACAAGATTCATATCAAACGTAATTAATTTATCACCGGTTTTCACTTTATCCCCTGCTTTCACATGGCCCTCGAATCCCTCTCCTTCCATACTCACTGTTTCTAATCCAATATGAACAAGGACTTCAACACCGGATTTCGTTTTGATCCCTACCGCATGGTTCGTATGGAACAACTGGACGATTTCTCCATCTACCGGACTAACGACTTCTCCATTGACTGGTTCAATCGCTACTCCTTCTCCCATCATTCGTTCGGCAAAAACAGGATCAGGTACTTCATTCAGATCGACTACTTTTCCTTCTAATGGAGCATAAATTTTTAATTCACCAGTACTCTTTTTAAATAAATTTTTTAACATAACTTTCACCCTTTCCTAAATTAAATAGTTAGACGCTGAATTACAAAATCGCGGTCTTAGCCTGGAAATAAACATAACAACTGCTTATTTATATTTCTTCTATATACCCTTAACTACGATTAATCATTCATCAATAATTTGATCTAAATAATTTAATAATTATGTCCTCCTCAATTTGTAAACTAATGGTACAAACAAGTGATTGGTGTTGTAGGCGAATTGGGCTATGGAAAAAGTGTCATGGTTGGTGCTGATTATTCTATCGATCAACTTTATGGGGAAAGGGGTTAAGGATGCCCTGAATCCAAAATAATTTCGTTAATATAAAAAGCAGGAACCGTTCGGCCGGCTCCTGCTTTTCACTTTGTTGAATCATAGTAGTTTTAATGATGGGAGAACGATTACCTCTCCTTCTGTAAAACACTAATTTTTTATCCCTTCTTTTGCAGCTGGCAATTTGCTTAGCGCCTTCTCCAAATCATCCCAGATATCTTCCCATGCTTCTAAGCCGACAGACAGCCGGATCATTTGATCAGTAATCCCCATTTTTAACCTTTCTGCTTCTGGTACGACCGCATGTGTCATCGTTGCCGGATGCTGGATCAGGCTTTCTGCATCGCCAAGACTGACCGCTATTTGAATGAACGATAAATTATTCAATAACTGCTGGGCATCTTCCTTGGTTCCTTCGATTTCAAACGCAATGATGCCTCCGCCCTGCTTCATTTGTTTTTCTTTAATCGAATAATCCGGGTGCTGAACATCATCTGGATAATAGACACGTTTGATATCAGTGTGCTTTTCCATTTCTTTAAATATTTTAGCAGCGTTATAGGAATGGCGGTCCATTCTCACCGGGAGCGTCTTTAAACCTCTGAGCAGGAGCCAGGCATCAAATGGCGATATAACCCCGCCAATATCTTTTTGCGTCGTCATTGCCACCTCACTTAAAAACTCCTTTTTCGCGACGACAAGTCCGGCGATGACATCTCCATGCCCACAGATGTATTTCGTCGCACTGTGGATGACGATATCACATCCCAGCTCGAGCGGACGCTGCAGATACGGAGTCGAGAACGTATTATCGACAACGACTGGTATGTCATATTCTTTTGCTACACGCGCAATCATTTCTAAATCCAAAAGACGCATCGTCGGGTTGATTGGCGTTTCAATGTAGATGCAGCTGGTATTAGGCTGAATCAGCTCACGTACCTCTTCTTCTGTTTCCATCTGACTGAAATCACTCGTGATATTGTATTTTTCATTCATCATACGCAGTAATCCGAATGTGCACCCGTACAATCCTTGGGAGCAAAGGATATGGTCACCTGTTTTCGTCAGCGCTACAAGTACCGCAGAGACGGCAGCCATCCCGGAACCAAATGCAAGTCCCATATCCCCTCCTTCCAGCTCCGCTATTTTTTCTTCCAAAGCACGTACTGTCGGATTTCCTAACCGCGAATATATATAGCCTTCCTCTTCACCTGCAAACCGTCTTTCCCCTTGTTCCGCAGAGTCGAAAGTGAATGTAGACGTTTGGAAAATCGGTGTGGATAGACTTCCTAAATGTTGTTTCGAGTCATACCCCGCATGAATGACGGAGGTTTCAAAACGTTTGGATTTGTTCATTCTAACTTCTCCCCTTTTTCAAAAATCTCCCTCTTTCCTTATGATATGTGAAAACCCCTTATTTTGAAAGCGTTTTCAAGTAAGTATTTGTTTTCTATCGTTCCTTTTCACATGAAAAATAAACAGTTGGTAAACCTAAATAGAAATGAAATCATTAGGAGGATTTCTTATGAAAGAAATGAGAAAATGGGAACAACCTGAACCAATATGGCGGAAAGATATAAAAATAAAGCAGTTCGCCTCTCTTAAAGAGAATACGACTGCTGAGACAGTGATCGTAGGCGGTGGAATTACCGGTATCACTACCGCTTACCTGCTGGCTAAAGAAGGGCAGGACGTCGTTCTTCTTGAGGCTGATGAGCTGCTGAATGGGACGACCGGACATACGACCGCTAAGGTTACCGCCCAGCATGGCCTGATTTATCATGAGCTGTTGCAGCACTTTGGTAAAGAAGGTGCCCAGGCTTATTTCAAAGCTAATGATGATGCTCTTCGTTTCATCCGGGGTACGGTGGAACAAAACCAGATTGATTGCAACCTCCATAACGAAGATGCCTGTATTTATTCGACAACAGACCAATACACAAGAAAACTAGAAAACGAATATAATGCTTATCAAAAACTCGGAATTCCTTGTGAATATACCAATGACGTTCCTTATGATACAGATGTCCAAAAAGCTCTTTATATGAAAGATCAATCGCACTTCCACCCCTTAAAGTACTTGAGCTTTTTGCTGGATGAATTCATAAAGCTTGGCGGCCGTGTGTATGAACAAACAGTAGCTGTCGATGTCGAAAATGATCCGGAATTACGGGTCGTTACTAAGAATGGTAACCGTATCTCTTGTGATCATATCGTTTCCTGTTCTCACTTCCCTTTTTATGACGGGACTGGTTTTTATTTTGCACGTATGTATGCAGAACGTTCTTATGTGGTAGCCATCGAGCCTGAACAGGAATTTGCAGGCGGGATGTATTTATCGGTCGACCAGCCTGTACGCTCCGTCCGCAAGGCACATTATAAGGGGAAAAATGTATTATTAATTGGCGGAGAAAGCCATCGTACCGGCGAGGGAGTCGATACGGACTTCCATTACCGTGCGCTTGAAGAGTTTGCAGCCGAGACCTTTGGAATTAAAGAAAAACTGTTCCAATGGTCAGCACAAGACCTTTATACCTTAGATAAAGTGCCATACATTGGCCAAATCACCCGGAACAAAGAAAATATTTATATAGCTACTGGTTATAAAAAATGGGGAATGACTTCAGGAACCGCTGCAGCATTGATGTTGCGGGATCAGTTAACGGGTAAGAAAAATCCTTATGCACATTTATTCAGTCCATCCCGTTTCCAGGCTGACCCAAGTTTGAAGAAATTCTTTTCGAATAACCTCACCGTAGCCAGTCATCTTCTCGAAGGTAAAGCAGAGCGTGTAGGCTTTAGCCATGAAGCACTGAAAAAAGGGGAAGGCGGAGTAATACAATATAACGACCAGCGTGCAGGTGCCTATAAGGATGAAGATGGCCAGGTCTACCTAGTCGATACCAAATGTACCCATATGGGATGTGAAGTGGAATGGAATAGCGGCGAGCATAGCTGGGACTGCCCATGTCACGGTTCCCGCTTCTCCATCGAAGGAGAAGTAATGGAAGGTCCTGCTAAACAACCATTGAAGCGCATAGCCATGGAAAAAGATGATCAGGCAAACGAGCATCCGGAAAAAGACATGCCAGAGCCAGTGTAAGAGCAGCAAGCCAGAACCCTGTGTTGAAACAGGGTTCTGGCTTTTGTTTTGTGGACGTATTAGAGACAAAACACACGTAAAATAGACAATGCCTGACTTAAGAGAGACAGAATCGAAATTATGAGTGACAAATTTGAAGAAAAGAGAGATGTTAGGAAGTATTTGAGAGACACTATGGTGAATTTATGAGAATTTTTTCAAGTATATGAGCATCCTCTTACCCGGTACTCATCCCATAAAAACCCTATTGCTTTACCATGATAAATTACCTTATAGTGGAAAGATAATGAGAAGCTTGCAAAGGGGATAGGAAGAATTGGATAATAATAAATTAGGAGTTATCTATACAGGCGGGGCTTACGTGTTGTGGGGATTCCTTCCGATATACTGGAAGCTGGTGCAAGAGGTGTCCCCTATTGCGATTCTCGGCCATCGTATTGTCTGGTCTTTCGTATTTATGATCGGGGTTATCTTGATATTAAGAAAATGGAAAGTTTTTCAATCAGAAATTAAAAGAACATGGAAAAACAAAAAAAGCGCTCTCGGTATCACATTCGCTTCCATTGCCATCAGCATCAATTGGCTGACATACATATGGGCTGTAAACAACGATCATGTGGTGGAAGCCAGTCTGGGGTATTATATCAACCCTCTGGTGAGTATTTTACTTGGTATGATTTTTTTCAAGGAAACTTTCAACCGGCCGCAATGGCTGGCATTTATACTGGCAGCTGCCGGTGTAGCTTATATGACCTTCAACTTTGGTTCTGTGCCATGGCTCGCATTGATGCTGGCGTTCAGTTTCGGGATTTATGGTCTTTTGAAAAAGACAGTCGATCTAAATGCCATGTTCGGTTTGACAATTGAAACATTGATCATGACACCGATTGCTGCCATCTACTTGCTGAGCCTGCCGCAAGAAAATTGGGCGAACATCGAATGGCTGTCCGTCACATCGTTATTATTATTCGGAGCCGGTGTGGCCACAGCCATTCCACTGCTGTTATTTGCTGCCGGGGCAAAACGGATTCCGTTATCCATGGTTGGCTTTTTGCAATATATTGCCCCTACCATCATGCTGGTCATTGGTGTATTTCTATACAAGGAGCCATTTACACACGTTCATCTGGTGTCATTTTTATTCATCTGGTCGGGTTTATTAATTTATACGTATGCCAGAGTGAAACGACTGC
This sequence comes from Thalassobacillus devorans, assembly GCF_011761345.1. Lineage (GTDB taxonomy): Bacteria > Bacillota > Bacilli > Bacillales > Halobacillaceae > Thalassobacillus > Thalassobacillus devorans. The sequence continues at coordinate 377,213 of NZ_JAASRY010000003.1, read as the reverse complement.
GGCGATATGACCAGGCCGCCTAGGCCCACTGGTTAAAGGCAACACTTCACTTATGGTATGATGAAGATAAGAACCGAGGAAAGGTGGAATAAGAATGGGTCTATTAGATGGATTGATGGGGAACGCCTCTGAGGTTGATTTGAAAGATGTAGAAAAACAACTAGAAAAAGTCATTACTTCAAACGAACGGATTGAAAAGGCATATAGAATCCTTCGTGATATGATGATTTTCACTGATAAACGAATGATCATGGTAGATAAACAGGGGATGACCGGTAAGAAAATCGAGTTTCACTCTGTACCTTATAAGTCGATCACCCACTTCAGCGTGGAAACCGCCGGAACGTTTGATTTGGATGCTGAACTGAAAATCTGGCTTTCTGGTGCATCAGAACCGATCTATAAGCAGTTCCGCAAAGATAAAAGTATTTATGATATCCAGCGGGCGATTGCTGAATATGTCACCCAGTAAAAAGCACAGGATGGCTCCTGTGCTTTTTCTATGGCTGCTCGGACTCGACAACTTCATCTAAGATGGGATAAGCCTTCTCTACCCCTTTTTCAGCTACAAGACATGCGACACCGAGCGGGGTGTGCCAGAAGGAATCAGGAATCTGCGGTGTTTTTAAACCAGCTGGCTTGAACAATGCCCGGTACACCCGCTGGACATGCTCCTGGGTCAACTGCCTGTCCTCTACCCGTTCTCCCCGGGCAATCAAGAAAATATATCGCATCGATTGGAACAGATTATCTCCAGGCATGAATGTGTACTCCTTAAATAACTTCAATTGCTTTTCGACATCCTCTTTCAATCCATTCCTGGCCTGTAAATCATCCAGATGAGCGAGTAAATGACTGTACACTTGTTGAAATACACGCCGTTTTTCTTCCTGCATGACTTGATCTGTATAGATCTCCTGTAATTTTTCGTAAGCTCCTGCCTTTGTCCACAAAGTTGACCTTCCTCCCCTTCGCTATGTTACTGCCTATCTTCATTTTAACATTATTTCCAGCTAAAAGAAGGACCACCCTCCAAGTGATCCTTCCATTTATTCTTAATATCGTTCCGTGGTTTCCAACAAGATATTAAAGTAAAGCTTATACCCCTTTCATCAGGCTTTCTGCTTCTTGTTTAACCGCCTTCCATAATAAAGGACTGTCTTTTGTATGATGTTCCAGCAGCTCCGGTAAATGCGGAGTTAATTTGTTCCATACAATAGGATTGGCGGCTATTGTATTAATAAATGTCCTTTCTTTTTCTGACCATGGACGAACAGATTGTATGTAATCAAGTGTCAATTGATAGGCGGGCATTAACTGCATGTCCCGCTGCTGCTGGAATCGCTCCATCGATTGTTTCCAGTCTGCTCCCTTACTGTATTGGTCAATCGCTTCCGCAAGCAGAAAAGATTGCAGGAAAGCATCATTTATACCAAGACCAGTGCTCGGATCCTTGCTATGTGCCGCATCCCCGATCAATGCCCAGCCTTTTCCATAGGGCGTCCGAAAAAAGTTCTCCACTCCGGCACCGCCTGTTATTCTTCCTTGAAGCTTCGCTTGCTTCAACCTTATATCCATGCGGTAAAACTGGCTATAATAATGTTCAAACATTGGTTGAGGGTTTCTAGTAAAATCTTTGAATTCTTCCGGGTGAATTTCTAACCCGAGACAATCCCTCCCTGGCTCCATCGGAAACAAAAAGCCAATCCTGCCATCCTGGAGAAAAATTTCGGTGGCAGGCTCCTCCAATGGATGTACACCTTCATAATATCCATAAAACACCGGTCTAAGGGCAGGTAAATCGTTATACTTTTCCGCTTGAACCCATTCGGCTACTCGGGAACGCATTCCATCTGCTCCCACGACAAGCTCCCCGTAAATTTTACTCCGTTCGCCATTGTTATGTACAACATCTACTCCAAAAACCCGGTCTGAGTCCCAGACTAGTCCGTCCACTCGTGTTTTTTCCAACACTTCTATCTGAGGGTATTCAAGCGCGTGCTTAAGTAATGTATAGTCTAAAAAATCCCGTCTCGGAGCCATGGTATATGACTGGCGGGGTCCTTCCATCAAGCTGTCTCCAATATAAGTCCGCATTCTTGTGATTTTTCTCAGTCCACCTTTTTCAATCTCCTCCAGCACACCTAATTGTTTTAAATAATTCAGGTGTGAAAGGTGGTGTGTAGACAGCGTATCACTCGGAAATGCTGCTTTATCAATCAGCAGCACCTTTTTACCTTGCCGGCCTAATAAAATTCCGAGGCTTGCTCCGGCCGCTCTTGCCCCCACAATAATGACATCATAATCTGCTCGCTTCATGTAATCCCGCCTTTACCGATTTTCTCTTACTTAAGGTTAGCCGATTACACGAAACCCGCCAAGGAAAAATCCTGATTATAAGAGATAATTAACCAAACCGCCCCAGAAAAGAAATATACATAAATAAAGCCCAGAGCCAAATAGAGACTCTGAGCTTGTTTACATGTATGAAGTAACTTGATTGTTAAAAGGTTCTTTCTTCAATTACTTCTTTATTTTCATCCTGGATCGATACTTTGCTTGGTTTATTTTCTTTTGCCAGCTCTTCCGCTTTTTCAATGGCTACTGATTTTTCATCATATAAATCTGTCGGAGCTATATCCTCAATTTTTACAAACCAGCCTGTTACATCTTTGTTAGGTTCTACGCTATATTTTTTCATGTCATCCACTCCTCTATCTTTTGTTCTTGATACTCCTGTTCCCACTAACCTATGTAACAAAACATCGCCCGCTCTATAAAACGCCATTCAGCCTTTCTTGGTCGAAAAACGTTCTAAATTTAATTTTACGAGATTGTTATTGTTAATTTTCTAAAAGGAACTATTCAATTAAAGGGCCGAATAGTCGAAGACTTGATTTCGAGATATCTACGGTTCTTTACCATAAAAGTGTCAGGGGCGGCTGGGAGAAAAGAACCTCTGTTTAGATGAAACTATCTTCTACAATCAATGGTTACAAGCACGTTTTTAAAAGTAACTCTCCTTTTGGTTGAAGGCCTGCATATGGAGGTTTCCGTTTCTCTCATAAAAGTAAGGAGGTCCGGGAAATTGCGAGACTCCTCGAAAATGCTACGCATTTTCTTCGTGCGGTGTCTATTCAAGAAGCTTATTCAAAGTCCAATGGGAGGATAGTACATGGTGAGATCCCGCAGGGCGTTAAGCCCAAGGAAGCTCACCGTACGCCCATGGAAAGCGAGTGATTTCCCGGACCTTCTTGCACTCAACACCGTAACGGAAGCAGTTTCTCTCGAAACTGAGTCTTCAATTAAAGGGAGCTTTAATATTAAATCAGCACTAAGATAACAGATAACCTTTCCTAAAAATAAAAAATTGTTTGACTTTAAATTTGTAATCATCTAGAATACGTAGCAAGCATAAATATTGCATTAACCAATCGAATCTCTTATCGAGAGCGGCGGAGGGACTAGGCCCGACGATGCCCGGCAACCATCAAGCATTGCTTGAAAAGGTGCTAATTCCTACAGATCTGTGGATCTGAAAGATAAGAGGAGGACCGTATATACGCCCTCTTCTTAGGAAGAGGGCTTTTTGTTTTCCCTTCAAAAATCTTTCCCCACTTATTCTGCGTGGAATCCCTTGCTACCTAAATCGATCTTTTACAATTTTTAAGGAGGAATATTAATGACTCTACCATTCAATCAATACAACCCGGAAACATTATTATTGCACGGAGGACAGGAAGCCGATCCTTCGACCGGATCCCGTGCTGTTCCAATCTATCAAACTACTTCCTATGTATTCCGGGATACGGAGCACGCTAAAAACCTGTTTGGTCTTGCTGAGCCAGGAAACATTTATTCCCGGATAATGAACCCGACTGTCGATGCTTTCGAGCAACGAATTGCTTTGCTGGAAGATGGTGCTGCTGCAGTAGCTACTTCTTCCGGAATGGCTGCCATTACGTTAGCTATTCTGAATATCGCTTCTGCCGGTGATGAAATTGTTGCGTCCACCAACTTGTATGGTGGGACGTATAATTTATTCACTCATACTTTGCCGCGTTATGGTATTACAGTTAATTTCGTAGACAGTACTGACCCGGAAAATATCAAAGAAGCTATTACGCCAAATACGAAAGCTGTTTTTTCTGAAATCATTGGAAACCCAAGTTTGAATGTGCTGGATATTGAAGCAGTGGCAGATGTCGCTCACGAAAATGGCATTCCACTCATTATCGACAACACATTTGCTACTCCATATATTTGCAAACCAATAACTTGGGGAGCAGATATCGTCGTTCACTCGGCTACTAAATGGATTGGAGGTCATGGCACCACCATCGGCGGCGTAGTAGTAGACAGTGGCCGGTTCAATTGGACAAACGGGAAGTTCCCAGGCTTCACGGAACCTGATGAAAGTTACAACGGACTTCGTTATGCCTATGATGTCGGTCCATTGGCTTTCGCCATCAAATTGCGTGTCCAGCTGCTTAGAGATATCGGTGCTTGCCTAAGCCCACAAAACGCATTCCTATTATTACAAGGTCTGGAAACTCTCCACCTTCGCATCAAGCAGCACACACAAAACGCGCGTGAAGTAGCACAACATCTAGTGGAACATGATGGAGTCGAATGGGTGAACTATCCTGGTCTGGAAAGCCACCCAACCCATCACCTGGCCAAAAAGTACTTGAACCATGGTGCAGGTTCTATTGTCGTATTTGGTATCAAGGGCGGACGAGAAGCCGGCCGGAAAGTAATTGATAACATTAACTTGTGGTCACATGTTGCCAATGTCGGCGATGCCAAGTCATTGATCATCCACCCTGCTTCTACGACACACCAGCAGCTAAGCGCCCAGGACCTTGAGAAAACAGGTGTAACCGAAGAATTGATACGTTTATCCATCGGTCTGGAATCTACCATCGACCTGCTTGCTGAACTGGATCAGGCAATTGAATTAGCAACAGGAGCGGAAACGCCTGCTCCCAAGAATGCAGAAGATACTGTCCAATCTGTTCTCGGTTCCTCGCTGGACCGCGAAAATGGAGATTTGAGAAGACGTGTGATTGTCACGACAGGAGAACTTTCTGAGACAGGTAAATCAGAAATCAAGAAATTGGAACGTCTAGGCTTCCAAGTGAAAGATATATCAGAAAAAGATGAGCTGCTCGATACTAAAGTCGATATTATTTACAGTGAGTCTGCCACTGAAATTAGAAATAACCGTGAGGAAGTTACTCAACTGGCTCCTGCATTGGTTTGGGTGAAAGAGAATGAAGACGTCACTTTAGAAGAAGGACCAGAAACGATTACCGGGGAGAGTTTATACGAACGTGCCGTCACATTACGACAAGCGACGGATCACTCCGATGTAGCCCTTACGCTATAAGGCACTTATCAAACGTTCGTATTTTCAAAAACAGCCGGGGAATCAGCACCCCGGCTGCTGATATTAAGGAGGATAACTATGCAAAAAATCAAAGCCGCACTGCTGGGATATGGCACTGTCGGCCAGGGAATACAGGAAGTGATTCATCAGTATCAAGAGCGGTTCCGCCTCCTCCTGGGTAAGGAAGTAGAAATTGCTGCTGTTCTTGTCCAAAACCCTGCAAAACAAAGAGATTTGCCGGAAAACGTTCTTGTTACAACTGATTTTGAAGAAATCATAACTCTTCCTGATTTGAATGTGGTACTCGAAGCGATTGTTGGTGAGGAACCAGCGCTCACCTATTTAAGAAGATCGCTGAATAAGGGCATCCATGTCATTACAGCGAATAAAATGATGTTTGCGAGGCATGCCAGAGAATTGCTTGAAACAGCCCGGGAAAACAAGGTGCATATCGGATTTGAGGCAACTACTGCAGGCGGGACACCAATCATCCGCACAATCGATCAGCTGCTTCAGGTGAATCGAGTCGAAAAAGTAGAAGCAATCCTTAATGGCACTAGCAACTACATTTTGACAGCAATGAATGACCGTTTTATCGACTTTGATACTGCTTTAACGGAAGCCCAGGAAAAAGGTTATGCCGAGGCTGACCCTACTCATGATATTGATGGCACAGATGCTTTCAATAAATTAATGATTCTCAGCCAGCTGATTTACGGTGAGCAGCCCGACTGGCTGAACGTAAGAAAAACGGGGATCAATAGTCTGACAGAGGCGGATATTCAGCATGCAAAACAAGAAAATAAGAAGTATAAGCATATTGGGGTCATTAAAAAAGAGGGCAATACCATTATAGCGGAAGTATCCCCGGTATTACTCTCTTCTACCCACCCGTTACATCATATCGACGGTGTCGATAATGCACTTGCCATCACCAGTGATATCGTAGGCACGATTACGCTGACTGGACCAGGCGCAGGAAAGCTGCCAACAGCCAGCGCCATGGTAGAAGATTTAGTACAAATTTTTCAGAAGGAGCATGCGGAATTCTACGAAAAAATCTCTGAAAAACACGCCGCAGTATAACAAAGAGCAGCAAGCTTCAGGCTTGCTGCTCTTTGTTATGGGCGCCATGATGACAAAGTTGGTTGTCCTGTTATTTCAGGTTGTTTTTCCTGCAACAGCTGACTTACCGTTACCAGCTGAAACCCTTCCTCGGTCAGACGCTTGATCAGTGGTTCAATCACTTCTAGCATATTAGGAGAGACCTCCTGCAAAGAAATAATTGCTCCGTCTTCCGCGTGCTTCATCACTTCGTTAATAATCGCCTTTTCTTCTGATAACCGCCAAATTTCTATGTCATGACTACTCTCGATCACAGGAAGTTCAGTAATTTTTTGGATTTCCCGATTTCCACGATTATAAGGAGCCTTAATAACACTTGGCTGGTGTCCGGTCAATTCCTCTACTTTATCAGCAGTCCTCTGGAGCTGTTCTTCGATAGCAGCGTCACTCAGTCGGCCCCATTGACGATGATTCCATGAATGGTTACCAATTTCATGTCCTGCAGAAGCAGCTTGGCTGATCAGTTCGGGATAATAAGTGAGCCTTTTTCCTAATACAAAAAACGTAGCTTTTGCTTCATAGTTATCTAGTACTTCCAAAATTCGTTCTGTAATGGAATGATGGGGTCCATCATCAAAGGTTAAAGCAATCTGCTTCTTTTGTTCATTCATCAGCACCTGGTCGGTCGCCACAGGGGCACCTTCCGCTTTAACATTCAGCTTTTTAACTGGAACCTCTGTACGATACTTTTTCAATGCGGACAAATACTTATCCTTCATCAGGCCTTCGAGTTTATTTAATGGTACGGTCACTTCAACTGGTTCATCCGAGTTTTCCTCAGCTGAAATTGGATAATAAAAATTCATGCCATTATTGTCAAGTGAAAATAAATCAAAATTAGCTTCATCGGGTGAAGTGGTTTGTTTTACCCATGCTTCATCAAAGGTAGATCCCAGGTTTTCATGGGCAAGCAGCTGATCAGACACATATTCTGACAGCTTATCTACATAATCACTATCACTTTTAAATAATCTATCCAGTTTCAAGCGCTTCCCATTACCCACATCAAAATTAAGGACCGATATACCAAGCGTTGGTTGCTCGCCCCCTAAATCAACCACCTCAGCAAATGAAATGCTGACAATCTCTTCTGAGGTATGAAGAATATCATAATCAATGTTGAGTTCGTGCGGCGTATCGCCCTTTTTCTCTTGAATCAACTGGTAACTGTCCTGCTTGAATTTAGCAATGCTCTTTTTTACGTAATCCATGATCACTTGATTCAACTGATCGCTGGAAGTCTGAGGATAGTGGACGGCTAACCGGTAGTCATCATATTCTTCAATGATTGACTCTATCGATATATTCAGTTTTATTTCTTTTTCCTTATCGGAGGATTTGGCTTGTTTTTCCCCTGTACTTGCCTGTGAAAAAGAGCAGGCAGTCATTAAAACAAGCATGATTAAAAATACTGTCATTTGTTTCATAGTCAAGTTACCCTTCTATTCGTTAATAGTGAGCAACCTTATTGTAACATGTTTGTAATATTAATCGACATATTTTTTGAAATCCACTAGAAAAGTTCCCTATTCTATCATAAATTCGTTCGAACATCCCATAATTCTGGAAAAAATCGGTGGTCTAGGACTTTTTTCAAATAACCTACTCCCGATGAACCGCCAGTACCGGTTTTATGGCCTATAATCCGCTCCACGGTTTTCATGTGACGGAATCGCCATTGCTGGAGCCAATCTTCGATATCCACCAGCTTTTCAGCCAGTTGATATAGATCCCAGTATTTTTCTACATTTTCATATACGTTTGTCCAGGCAGCTTCCACCGTCTCGTCTCCGTGATAGGTTTCTGTAAAATCACGATTGACTAATGCAGGATTAATGTCCAGACCAGCTTTGGAAAGCGCTTCTATTGCTGCGTCATATATGCTTGGCGCTTCATATGCCTCCTGTAATTTTCCGTGGAGCTCTGGATTCTTTTCATAAATCTTCAATACGTGGGGAGTTTTATATCCGAGAGCAAATTCAATCATCCTGTATTGATAGGACTGAAATCCAGAAGCCTGGCCCAGCTGATCACGAAATTGAATATACTCTGCAGGTGTCAAGGTTGACAATACGTCCCAGGCGTGGATAATCTGGGTCTGGATTTTCGAAACTCTGGCAAGCATTTTAAAAGCCGACTGCAGGTCCCCTCCTCGTATAGATTCAATGGAAGCCCGCAATTCATGAAGAATCAATTTCATCCAAAGCTCACTGACTTGGTGAATAACGATGAACAACATTTCATCGTGGTGGTCAGATAAACGATTCTGGGCGTCTAGCAGCTGATCAAGATCGAGGTACTCTCCATAAGTCATCTTTTCCCGAAAATCCGTATGTACCTTTTCCTTTGCCTTTGAATCCTCATACTTCACTTTAAACACTCCTCCCTTTTCCCTGTTTATTATAGTTTACCATGTTAGCCTCGCCACTTTCGTTGTTATTATTTCTAACGTATAAAAAGCTCATCAGCAGCGGCTGATGAGCTCGTTCAGTTGGAGAGCACTTCCACCGGGTAATTGAAAAAAATACCGTTTTCGATCACTCCAGGGATAGCATTCAAATCGTCCTCTGTTGTCAACCCGATATGATTGAACCTGACCTCTAATATGATATTCCCCGCTTCCGTAATAACAGGCCCATCCTTGTGTTTAGCCATCCGCAGACCAACTGCTGTGACATCCATTTCCTGAAGCTTTGTTTCGACAAGATTAATGGCACGTGGATCAACCTCGACCGGAACCGGAAAATTATGGCCGAGACGGTCGACGAACTTACTCTCGTCAACCAGGATAAAAGTTTTTGGGGAGCTTGCCATAACTAACTTTTCAGCAAACATGGCGCCTCCGCGCCCTTTTATCAAATTAAATTCGGAATCTACTTCATCAGCACCATCAAACCCCCAGTCCGGCCGCGCTTCCGTTAATGTCGTGGTCGGAATTCCCAAGCGCGCACAGCTTAAAGCCACTTCAATCGATGTAGGAATTGCTGTAATCGATAAATTTTCTTTTTTAACTTTATCGGCAATTGCCTGGATAGCCAGAAAGGAGGTTGAACCAGACCCCACTCCAATGACTTGTCCATCTTTTATATGTGTTGCTACTTGCTCAGCCACTATTTCCTTTTGCTGTCGATTAGAGATATCAGCGGACCATTTCAAATTACCTGCCAATTGATTTTTCCATTCCATGGGAGTCACTCCTTCCTGTTATGCTATTACCAGTATTCCCAAGTTATTAAATAAGCAAGCGTACAATTGTATCTATAAGAAGCATTGCCTTACAATAATTTAGTGGATAAGCTAATACTGGGAGGGTTAGAAAATGGGTACTTATTTATTAAAAGGAATTGGGCAAATGCTATTGATTGTCTTTGGTGGGATATTTCTTTGGAACCTCATCCGATATGGCAATCTTTATTTTGTGGAATTAGGAATGGCGATCGTTGGATTACTCCTTTATGTATGGGGACGAAAAAGGGCTGTTAAGAAGAAAGGGAACCAGCCTCAGTGACATAGTTCCCTTCCTTGTTAAGTTAATTCAAGCGGACGGAGCTTCGATTCTATTTCTTCTCTTTCAGGCTCTAAAAATGGCGGTAAAGAAAGGTTTTCCCCTAACGCTTCGAGCGGTTCATCAACATCAAAGCCTGGCATATCAGTGGATAGCTCAAATAAGATGCCATTTGGTTCCCTGAAATAAAGTGCTTTGAAATAATGTCGATCGACTTTTCCTGAGTTAGGTACACGTGCCTGTCTGATACGTTCTGCCCAGGCATCGTACTCACCTTCATTCGGGACGCGAAAGGCTACATGGTGGACCCCGCCGCGGCCAAGCCGTTCTTTTGGCAGCTCAGGACGGGTTTCAATATGCACCTCTGCTCCGGCTCCACCCTCTCCGGTTGCATAAACTTCGATATCGGGAAGATTTTCACTGACAAGAGATGGATAGGAGCCGATATGAGTAAATCCCATCAGGCTGGTGATTACCTCTGCCGTCGGCTTTAATTCAGCTACTGTCAACGTGACAGGACCGAGACCTACAATGGCAAATTGCGCCGGTATCTCTTCCGTTTCCCAAGGTTCTCCAGCTGCAACCCCGGTTTCGCCGTTGTCGGCAACTAATATTATTTTTGTTCCTTCTGTGTCTTCTAAAGCCAGTGTATCTCTCCCTGCTCGCTTTATAATCTCCCCATGCTTGATACGCTTCTCTTCCAATCGCTTTTTCCAAAAATGCAAGGCAGCCGTGTCTTTAACTCTAAGTGACGTGGAGGAAATACTGGAAACCCCTTGATGAGTCCTCCCCAACATCGGAATATCAAAAAACGTCACCTCTGTCCCTGGGCTCCCTTTCGCATCGCCATAAAATAGATGATAGGACTGGGTGTTATCCTGGTTGACGGACTTTTTGACGAGGCGCATCCCTAATAGTTTTGTATAAAAACGGTAGTTCTCTTCTGCCTTACCGGTCAACAGCGAAACATGATGCAGACCTAATAATTCCATTGCAGTTCCTCCTGTAAATATCTCGAATTTGAGATAATTTTATCTCAGATTTGAGATAATGTCAATCAATTGAAATGCTTCAGAATTAGTTTTAACCCAGCTCGGTGATTCTACTACGAGACCCTTAGCACGAAAGGCATATAAGACATGCAGAGTTTATTGTCTTTTGACATTTTTGGACAAACTTACTCCAAATGCCGCTTTATTACATTGGCCAGGTCTTTATCCAACTTATTAAGTCCTTCCCGCCAGATTTTTGTTCGCTAACAGTTCTAATACTGCTTATCATGACCATTACTTCAGGGTACTAGCATTTTATAGTCAGTATACCATCTATAAAGACCGCTAGCCCTGCATTCTCATCGTTTAATGTACATTAAAGGTGTCCCGGGAAAATAAAGCTTCTTTAAGGACTCCAATTTTCTGTTTAACTTTTAAAGTAATTAAAATGCACCCCTTTAAAATCGCACGTTGTTACCACAGATTTTTTCAACGTCTATTTTAAGGAGTGCATACTATTCTAGTAAGGAATATTATTTTTCAGGTAATTCATGCTTATCTCCAGGCTCTCAAGCGGCGAACGCCGGCTCTCGTCCTGTTCAATAATCCACCACTTCACGCCTGCTTCTTCCCCTGCCGCAAGCACTGCTTCTATATCCACGCCTCCAGTTCCGAGCTCCGCAAAGAACTGTTCTTCATCATTCGTCATATCCTTCAAATGAACAAGCGGCGACCGTCCCTGATAACGTTTCAGCCAATCCACCGGATTCTCTCCTGCTTTTTTCAGCCAGTAGATATCTAGCTCTGTATGTAACTCCTCAGGATTCGTTTCATCAAAAATCGTTTCCAGTGCCATTTTGCCGTCGGATAAATGATCGAGCTCAAAATCATGGTTATGGTAGCAAAGTGTAATGCCTTTTTCCCGACATCTCTTTCCTGCTTGCTGTAAAAATAATATTAGAGACTGGTAATCGTCTTCGTTTCGTTGCTCGGGCAGCAGGAACGGAACTACAAGGTATTGGCTGCCCAAAATTTTTTGCTCCTCTATGACTTTAGGTAAGTTTTCCTGTAACTCTTCCAGCGGTACATGCGAAGATACGGCCTGAAGGCCCAGTTCATCTAGAAGGCTTTTCACTTCCTTTACGGTTAAATCCCCATACCCTGCAAACTCCACTCCGTCAAAACCTAGTTCCTCTACCCTTTTTAGGGTGCCGGAAAAATCTCGCTCACTTTCATTCCTTAAGGTATACATTTGAACGGCTACTGGTATATGCTTCATACTCTCTCCCCTTCTCCGGATTTATTTGACGAGGTCATGCTTGAAGGCGTAAATGACAGCTTGCGTTCGATCATGAACCTCCAGCTTACCAAGAATATTGCTGACGTGGACTTTGACCGTCTTAAGAGCGATATACAAATCATCCGCGATCTCCTGATTCGTTTTCCCTTCCGCTATTTTAAGCAGAATTTCCATTTCCCGACCTGTCAATTGTTCATGTGGCGAGTCCTCTACTCGATTCCGCATCCGGCTCATGATTTTTCCCGTCACTTCCGGTTCCAGAATCGATTGTCCTTCGTAGGTGGCGCGTATTGCTGAAGCAATCTCTTCAGCTTTTGATGTTTTCAGTAAATAACTGGTCGCTCCCGCTTCAAGCGCCGGGTATACCTTTTCATCATCAATGAAGCTGGTGACAATGATTATTTTAGCTGCCGGCCAGCCAGCGATAATTTTCCTGGTAGCTTCTATGCCATCCATTTCTTTCATGACCAGATCCATCAGTATAACATCAGGCTTTAGACGTAAAGCCAACTCCACCGCTTCACCACCATCATCCGCTTCAGCCACCACATCAATGTCTGCCTGGGCAGATAAATAAGCGGATACCCCGATGCGAACCATTTCATGATCATCCGCAAACAATACTTTAATCATTGCCCTCACCTTCCTTTAACGCAGGAACTTTTACTTCCAGCCTGGTTCCTTGTCCTTCAATACTGACTATTTTAAACGTACCTCCCACTTCATACGCTCGTTCTTGCATATTTTGCAAACCATAGGAACTCGACTTTGCCTGTTCGACATCAAAACCGGCCCCATCGTCCACAACACGCATAATGATCAGTTCATCGCGCTCGATCAACAAAACATGCAGTTTATCTGCTTTCGCGTGCCTTAACGTATTCGAGATGGATTCCTGCAATATGCGGAATAGTTGATCTTCCACGCCTTTATCCATTTTTATATCTTCAATATTCCATTCAATTGTCATCGGCACTTTTTGCGTGAGTTCTGCCAGGAGTTCTTCCACCCCTTCGCGAATCGACTTCCCTTTTAATGCTACAGGTCTTAAATGAAGCAGCAGGGCGCGCATTTCAAGCTGGGATTGATGAATCATTTTTTCAACCATAGCCAGCTGCTTCTTAATAGCGATGTTGCCCGGATTGTCTCCTTCGTTTATCGCTGACATCATCATCGATGCAGCAAACAGCTGCTGGCTGACAGAATCATGCAATTCACGCGCCAGCCGGTTACGCTCCTGGATGACTACTTCCTGAAGACTTTTCTCTCGTTCATTGGTTCTTTCTGTCGCCAGTCGTTGTGAAAGTTCAACCTGTTTATTTATTTTTTCTTCCAGTTGAGAGATATGCTTTTCAATATCTGTGATTTCCTGAATCGTTTCATTTTCAAATTTGGATCGCTTCTGTCCTTTCACCAGTTCATTCAGCTGCCTGTCAATACCATGCAGCTTTCTACGCCAAAACCACCCATAGACAACACCGATGATCATCCCAATAATAAGAGGGGCACTCACAATGACCATTAAGTAAGGAAAATCAAACACTTCTACTTCCCATAGCCCCTCCCATTCTTTCAAAGGAAAAGCTAAAAAAGTAGTCCCTGCTATGATGATTGTTATCAATATACTAAACAGTACTGCCGACAAGATTTGGCGCATAACCATATTCATATGCGCTTCACCTCAATATTACCGGAGAACAGGCTAGTGATGATTTTCACTTGTGGCTGTTTCGATCCATACCCTTCTGTCCGGTAAGCAAGCTGCTGGTTGATCAGATTTGTATAAGGGTTATCAAAAACAGCGGCACGCCCAAATACAGCACTGTGCGAAATGCTTACTTCCACTTCATATGGAACATAGATTTCAATATTCCCTATCAGATGCCGAATAGAAATAACAGCGGTATCGTCAACCGGAAGAACGGTATTGCTTAAGTCAATGATTCGATCACCAAAACCCCCGTGAATATTAATATCTTTCCATTGATATGCCATATCGTCCGTTTGCTGGTTACCAAAAAACTTCTGCTGAAAAAGAGGCTCCACTTTAAAAAGAGGTTCCCGGGCATCAGGCGACCATTCTGGCTTCAGGTGTACCGCTTCCTTTTTGGAGCGGGAATAATGAACCAAAAATAATATAAGCCCTGCTACAATCAGGAATCGTACTGCCATCATATTAAGAATTGTGAAGGTTAGACTGACCGCTCCCACCCAAAATACAACTTTGGCCCATAAGCGAGCGTATTTTTTCCAGCCAATGTACATCAGTAACCCCGAAAAGAGGACAGAAAAGATCAGTCCCCCATTGAAAAAAGCGACTTCAAGCACAAAAAGGAGGACACCGATGATGATGATCCAGTTTAAAGTATCGGTATTCAATCGTTGCAGCATCAGTGACACCCTCCTCTTTGTTGATTATGTATAAAAAGACGCAATGCCTGCGCCTTTTTAGGATATCATGTTTTTAATGATTCGCTGTAGTCTTTTCTTGTTCCTGCATTTGCTTTTCCAGATGAGCAATTTTGCTGTCGAATGTATTTCGATAATAAGCACTGTTCACTTTATATTCCAGGTTGTCGATGTAATGCTCCATCTCCTGAAAGCGATTATAGGAGCTTTCTGACGTGTGTTCGATTACGTGGTTCATTTTATGGTGAGCTCGCGCGACATTTTCCCGTCCCATCAATTCCATCCTTTTCAGGTGCATATCCTTTAACCGGTGTTTCATATCTTCATATTTCTGTTCCAATTCTTCTAATTGCTGAATAGCTTCCTGACGGGAGTCTTTCATACGTTCTGCACGCTCATGGTATTCCTGGTATTCCTTCATCGCGAATTCATACATACCCTCTTCTCCTGCCTGTTTTGCGATGTCTGCCTGCTTTTGCCGCTTATCAGCCATGTCCTGTGCTTTCATTTGTTCCCGGGCAAACTCTTCTTTCAACTTATGCTGACGTTCCACTAATACTCTCACTTTCTCCGTTTCCTGTTCACTTTGGCGTAAATATTGATTCAGTACAGCCATTGGGTTTTTTTGTTCTTTCTGATCTAATAATTCATGAAAGTCAGCTGAAATAGTATCTTTGATACGTGTAAATAAATTAGCCATCACTATTCTCTCCTTTAATTAATAATTTTTCATTTCTGCCCATTGCTTTTCAAAATTAGTGAATGGATCGTCTTGCTTAGCGCTGAAACTTACATCTTCCTCCAGCTTGTCTTCTTGCCATTTTTTATAAATGACATACAAGACATAAGCAGCAGCAAGACCAATGACCGCGTACCCATTCGCAACCGCTATACTCAGGATAAGCAGACCGGCTATGACCCATCCGATTTTACCTGCTGTAGAATCGCTCTTGATAAATTGCTTGAATACGACATACAACAGCCACACGCTCACCCCAAGCAAAACCATAGGTCCAAGATTAGCCAATAACACGAACAGAGCGATCAAACCAATAATAAATAACATAAACTTCTTCATTTTTCCTGCCTCCTTTCCGTTATCTTGATTTCATTCTACTTTTAAAAAACAGCTTTCATAATGAGCCTGAGCTATATTTCTGCCTAAGACCTGAGGCGTATATTTTTTTGAAAAACATTTCTTATAACACTGGTCATATAAATCACATATGTGTTAATATACATATTATCGTATATTTATTCTAAAAGCCCCTTATCCACTTACTTTATTATCGTGGTCACTGTATAAGTACGGTATAAATATGTAAGCAAAAGAAGAGAGGAGAATGGATGAATGATTCAGGAACAGACCGTTGACAAGCCAGTGAAAACCATGGCAGGAAGAAGCTTTTTGACACTGAAAGATTACTTAGAAGACGAAATTCATCACCTAATTAATCTTGCGGAAGATTTAAAGGCTAAAAAGAAAGCTGGAGTTCCCCATCGCTACTTGGAGGGGCAAAATGTTGCGATGTTATTCGAAAAACCTTCCACTCGTACACGCTGCGCATTTACAGTGGCTTGTAATGACCTGGGCGCTCGTGCAGAATACCTGGGGAAGAATGATATTCAACTCGGAAAAAAGGAATCAGTCCGTGATACAGCAAAAGTCCTTGGAAGTATGTTTGATGGTATCGAATTTAGAGGGTTCAGCCATCAGACCGTTGAAGAGCTGGCGGAACATGCAGGAGTACCCGTCTGGAACGGCCTGACGGATCTGTACCACCCAACCCAGGTGCTGGCAGATTTTCTGACTGTGAAAGAACAACTTGGTTCTTTGAAGGGTATCACTTTCGTATATGTGGGAGATGGCAGGAATAACGTGGCCAACAGCCTGTTAATTGGTGGTGCAAAAGTTGGGATGGACGTGCGAATTTGTGCACCTGAAGCCCTTTTCCCAGATACATCAATTGTCCATTATGCCGAACAGACCGCAAAGGAAACAGGAGGGAAAGTGACTGTTTCAGCCAATATTGACGAAGCTGTTGCAGGAGCAGATGTCCTCTATACCGACGTATGGGTTTCTATGGGGGAAGAAGATCAATTCGAAGAACGAATCAAGCTCCTCCACCCCTACCAGGTCAACCAAACGATGCTGGAAAAAACCAATAACAAAGAAGTCATCTTTCTTCACTGTCTGCCGGCTTTTCATGACTTAGAAACAGAAGTGGGCAAAGAAATCTATGAAAAATTCGGGTTATCCGAAATGGAAGTTACGGATGAAGTTTTTCGCAGTAAACATTCCTTTGTTTTCGACCAGGCAGAAAACCGCCTGCACACCATAAAAGCATTGATGGCAGCAACCAATCAAAAAGCCTAAGCTTAGATTTCATTACTTAATGAAACTGTATTTTGACTTAACCAGGAGATATTCCTCTAACTTAATTCCCTGTAACACCAAAAAAGCGGATTACCTCTCGTAGAAGGTAACCCGCTTTTTACTATTCGATGACCTGCAGTTCTTTCGGAAACTTTGTTAAGGTTTCATAGCCTTCGTCGGTAACTAATACATCATCTTCGATTCGGACTCCGCCAATAGCCGGATCATAGATGCCAGGCTCAATGGTGTAGACCATTCCTTCCTTCAGCTGACCATCATTCAAATGGCTCATGGAAGGAAACTCATGAACATTAATGCCCATTCCATGACCGATTCGGTGCGGGAACTTATCTCCATACCCGGCTGCTTCAATGATATCCCGCGCGGTTTGATCCAAGTCGCCGATTCTCGTTCCTGGCTTGCTGATTTCCAACGAAGCTTTCTGAGCTTTTAGAACGGTGTCATAGATTTCTCTTTGCTGATCGCTGGCAGATTGATAGATAAACGTACGGGTTATATCAGAAGCGTAGCCTTCCAGCACTACTCCTAAATCAAATAATACAAAATCGCCTTTCTCAAGCCTGCGGTCTCCAGGGGCTCCGTGGGGATGCCCGGACTTCTCCCCGAATAAAACCATGGTAGAAAAAGACATCTCCCTGACACCTTTTTTCTTCAGTTCATATTCGATTTTAGCAAGCACTTCCATTTCTGTAATTCCTATCTGTAATGATTCTGTTCCAACTTTGACGCCATAGTCTGCCAATGCCGCTGCACGGCGGATGATTTCCACTTCCGAAGCATCCTTAATGACCCGCATGTTATTCAGTATTCCTGCTATATCCCTCACCTTTGCTTCTGGAAACTGCTGAAGCAGCAATTCGCTTCTGCCGTAGGAAAGGACATCTTTTTCTATCCCTACTATTTTAATTTCGTCAGAAGCTTTTTCTTTAACCGATTCACCAAGCATAGCCCACGGGTCCTCATGATCTGCGTAACTAATCACCTCGTATTTCCAGCCGGCATCACGAAGCTGACCACTCTCCATGCCTGGAACGACAGCTATTGGATCTTCTTCCGGGAAAACCATCAGACCGATTAAACGTTCATGAGGATCTGTATGAAAGCCGCTTAAATAAAAGAAGTTCTCTTTGGCATTGATAAAAGCAGCATCTAACCCTTCACTTTTCAGTTGTTTCGCCACTTCTTCCAGACGGTGTTCCATTCTACCACTCCTTATGTAAATATCTTCTTCTATCATAGCTCACACATCTAATTTATAAAAACTTTTCTTCACCTATAGGAGCTGTTATACGCCTTATTCAACAATAGGCCCGAAAAGTCGAAGACTTGATTTCGAGATGATAGTAAGAGTTTTGGGGCGTTGGGAAACAACTCGCTTTCCGTGGGCGAGTGATGAGCCTCCTCGAGCTGACGCTCTGCGGGGTCTCATCTAACCCGCGTATCCCACAGGACTATGAATTATCGTCCTGAATTAACCCCCGCACGAAGGAAATGCGTAGCATTTTCGAGGAGTCTCGTCGTTCCCCCACTCCCCTTGCCATAAGAAGTTCTCGAAATCACACTTGTGGAACCTACGATTATAGAAAGAAGATGTTTTTGCCTATACATCCTTTGTAAATGCATTTAGATGAAGGTTTGAGCTGTACACTCTTTATGAAGGGTCCGTTTACTTTAACAATGGCTGGATGGGCAGGGAAACGGGGAGACTCCCGCGGGAGAAGGAGCTAGGCGAGATCCCGCAGGGCTTTAGCCCGAGGAAGCTTGCCAGGTCCCCCGCAGGAAAGCGAGTCGTTTCCCTGCCCATCCCTTTCCACTTATGGTAACGGACTTAACTATCTCGAAACTGAGTCTTCAGTAAAAGGGAGCTTATATGTAATATCAACTCGGGTATTTAGCAGAGCCAGCTATAAAAAAAGCCGACCATATGACAGGTCAGCTGTGGAGATTACAAGAAAGTTTTCATGCTTAATCCTATCTCCTTGAAATCATTCATTACTTTCATAAGAGAAGAATCTGCAAGTTCCTCCTGATCGATACTTTCACTATTCAGGTCATCCATTCCCTGCTGGAATTCCTGTTTTATATTTTCACCTAATGATAACAGCTTTTCTTTAGCAGTGTTCAGATAAGTTTCAATGTCCGTTTCTTTTACTTTTTCAGAAGCTGTTTCAAAAAGACTTTCCAATTGGGGTAATATATTAGTCTCCTCTAAATTTTGCTTCGACTTTTCATACGCACCGATAAAAAACTGTTCTACTTCATTCCAACCCTGTTCCCCATTTTCACTGCCATCCGCTGCCTGAACACCTTCTGCTGGTGTGTAGGCAGTTATAAGTAACACAGCGATAATTACCGCTAGGATATTTTTCAATTTCATTCCTCCTTGGTGTTTATTGCTGAGGGACATGGAATTCTATAATGTGACCATCGGGATCACAACAGAATATTTGCGCAAAGCCACTAGTGCTGTCCGGCTTTTCCTTTATATCTACTCCACTGGCTTTTAAGTGATCGCTTGTTTCCTGGTAATCTTGCACTCGAAATGCGACATGATTTCCTCTTGTATCAATATGACGATCAGGATTGTACATGAAGCCGGGGTCTTCAATCAGGTGAAGCTGCTGTTGAGCTCCGATACGGTACCAGGCTCCAGCAAATGAAAAATCCGGTCTGTTTTCTTCCTCCAGCCCGAGTATATCCCCATAAAATTGTTTCGCTTTCTTCAAATCTTTCGTCTTTAGACTAATATGATGAATCATGGTTATATTCATACTCTCTCTCCTTTTTATTTTACAATACATCTGAACTGCTAAAAAATAAAACGTTTCTGGGAAAATTGACATTCTTGTGATAGATATTTTCTTCCTTGATTGCTTCCGATATAATTAGGTAGTCACTACGTTCATGTTACTATTTACATAATACAGGAGGTTGAATGATGGATCGTACGCGTTTTCTAATTCGTGTTTCTGCTATATATGCCGTTATCGGTGCTTTTATCGGTTCGCATATGGCGGGAGCAGGCGGCTATGAATTCAGAGCTGTCCATGCCCATATTCTTGTGGTAGGCTGGTTATCACTGTTTGCTTTTGCTATCTATTATAAAGTTTTCCCTATTCCGAGAAAATCTGCCCTGGCAGCTTTCCAAGTCTGGACTGCATTTGTCGGTTCAATTGGTCTGACTGCAGGAATGTGGCTCTATTATGTCAAACCTGTAGAAGGAATGGATACTTTTAACTTGATATTCTTCATTGTCGGCGGATCGGTTCTAATGATTTCTTTCATTGTATTCGCCATTATGACTTTCATCCAGGGAGAGTATATTTCAGAAGATAACTAATTGCGAGGCGAAATGAAGGGCTATACTCGAATCGCCTTCTATGGGGGCCAGAATTAATATAAAAGGCTTCACAGAAGATATAGCCGCTATCATGCTGCCTACCCTGCCCGGTCCATCGATTATGATTGAACCGGGCATTTTCTACATCTAAGGGTATCTCGCTGATATATTACGGAAGGTTCATCCGGACCAGGCGGTCGTCATCTTCTGAAGGAGTCCCACGTCCATCAGTATTATTCGTAATAAAAAACAACGCTTCGTTTTCGATAATAACATCACGAATCCGCCCATAATCATCGGTCACAATCTCAGGTTCTAACGTATTCAAGTCCATTACTCGCAAAGCCTGCCCCCGCAAGCTGGCTACAAATAGCTTACTTTCATTAATAGCGATACCGGAGGGAGCCCATGTATCAGTCCCGGTATGGAAGACAGGTTTCACCATGCCCTCCCGCTCTTCGTCACCTCGAATTTCCGGCCAGCCGTAATTATTGCCCGCTTCAATTTTGTTTATTTCATCATGGGCATCGGAACCATGCTCAGAGGCATACATTTCATTCTCTTCTGTCCAGGCAAGACCCTGTGGGTTTCTGTGACCTAACGTATAGACGTAAGAATTACCAAAAGGATTATCATCCGGCATGCTGCCATCCAGACTCATGCGGAGGATTTTACCATCCAGGCTGTCCTCTTGCTGAGCTGTCTGTTGACTTCCCGCATCTCCTGTCGTTACGTACAGTTTTTGATCAGGGCCAATCTTAATTCTTCCCCCATTATGGATCCTGCTTCCAGGTATACCTTCCAATAATACGTCCACTTCTTGCCATCCATCTCTTTCTAAACGTATGACTATTACACGATTTTTTATTTCTCCACCCTCTTGATAAGTATGGTAAACAAAAGCTTCTCGTGACTCCTCAAAGTCCGGACGGAGTTCAAAGCCAAGCAATCCCCCTTCTCCTTGCTGATGTACTGCTTCCTTCGTATTCACACTCTCTCTTATCAGTCCTTCACGTTCCGTCCAGGTCACTATATTTCCCTCTCTTTCTGTTATATAGAAAGTGTCACCTGAAACCTCGATATCCCAGGGAGAGCGTAGTTCGGCTGCCAGTATCTCCATATCGCTTCCCTGCGCAGTTTTGGAATTTGGTTCTGTCTCTCCTGGGTTTTCTCCGTTTTCATTGCAAGCGACAGTCAGCATCATGAGTAAAAGTAATAGCGCATATTTATACATGGCACCCACCTTTCTCTTAGTCTGATTATTTTAAAGGAGATATGGTCCTATAAACACTGCAATTAGAAGAATGTGAACCGTCACAAAATAAGTGAACTTCAGTACAACTCCCCAATCCCTCTTTCCTGCTTCCGCCCTCATTAAAAAGAAGGATAGTAAACCAAACATAACCAGCAATGCAAAGGAACTGCCCGGAAAATCCAAAAATACCGGCAGACGATTCATTAGGCGTTCTGTAAACAGTAAGTCATACCATATCCCTGCCGATACAATATATATTGCAAAAGCACCATACAATACCCAGCTCTTCTCATCTTCTATTGCTTTATGAAAACCTATTATTATGATAAACAAATATAAAAATGGCCCAATATACCACATCAATGTGACAAATATCGTGAGCGGGGCGTAGGAAGACATAGCGAGCGTCTTGCCTAGCGCTTTTAATAAATCATCCCTGCTCCAGCCTGCTGCCTTATCATCAAAATCATATTTACTAGAGGCGACTTTAATTTCCTTGTAATCACCTGTTCCATCCATCCAAAGAACAGTATCTTCGTCGACCCGCGTTGGCTTTTGTGAGCGTTCCGACGTATTGCTGATACGAGTAACTTCTGATTGACTTTCATTAATAGTCATCTCATAAATATTGAAAGCTGGACCATCATTATATGTAGTTTGTGTAGCCCCATGGGCGGCAAACAGGATAGTTGCACCTTTGTCGGTCAATGATAGCTCTAAGTCGCTCCATTCGTTCAACTGGCCAGAGCCAAAAGGATCTTCTGCTTGAATTTTGTTTAACGACAGCTCCCTATCTTTCAGCTCATGTAAAGCGAAGTAATAATGATGCTTTGAGCTGCCTTGTCTCAGATGAGTTGCCAGTACTATCCCTAGTTTATCATCTTCCACATCATAAGCGATCTCCCGGATCGTCTCCCCTGGTGTCACAGAAAAGGTATAGGCAGCCTCCTCCCGCATATAGCCTTCTTCAGATAATCGATAAATCTCCAATTTGTACTCGTTATTTTCAGCTCTATGTATTAGTGTATAAACTTCTCCCTCGTTCTCCTTTACCATAACTTTATTGAAGCCTTTATCCAGCTTTAAAACCTCTTTGGTTTCCAGCGTCTCTCGATTTATCTGTATGAGCTGCTCATCTTTTAAAATGAACAAATGTGATTCTGTGGGGGAAAATTTATCAGCCCGCGTAAACAGCTCGCCCTCTCCCCCTTGATGCAGGCTATTTGCTTTAGAATAAAACATTTCTTCCCCATCGTTAAAAACCCGGGAAAATTCCTGATGGTCAATTGGATAACGATTGTCTGACTGGTGTGCCCAAGAGTGATCATACCTGTTTTCTATTAAAAACCCATCAGAAAAATAACTGATCATATAGCCATTACTTTCCGGATGAATAAAAGGCTCTGTTTTGGCTGATGTTTTACCCAGCTGCCAATCCCGGCTTATATTTTCATCCGGAGCTTCTGTTACCTTAAGTAAATTTTCAGCAAACAATACGGCAACGCCGATTAATAAAAGAATCAACGGTAATAGCCAATAACTTCTCTCCCTATACCACATGCAAGCTCCCCCTTGTTTCTATCTATTACGGCTGGGGCGGGAAAAAGGTTTCATTAGAAAAAACCGGCTTGTCGCCATGTCTTTATAGCGGAAGCCTTAATACTTTCATATACTTAAATCCGTTTACTTCGTAAAACTATCCCGAATTATAAAAAAGAATAAGAAGGGGAAACATCCCCTCCTTATAGTAAATTACTGTTCTTTTCTCAATCTGCGGATATCTAATTTAGTTAAAATCGATACGATTAAGGCGATGACAAAAAATCCGGCAAAATAAATCAGGCTGCTTTCATAACTTCCCGTGGCGTCTTTCATCCAGGCTGAAAAAGAAGGTCCAACTAACCCTGCTGCTGCCCATGCAGTCAGCAAATAACCATGGATTGCCCCCAGCTCTTTCGTTCCAAATAAATCTCCGATGAATGCTGGCAAAGTAGAAAAACCGCCACCGTAACACGTATAGATAACGGCCAGGAATATAACGAAAAGTGCCGTAACGGTTGTCCAAGGCAATAAGATGAACAAGGCAATTTGCAGAATGAAAAAGATCAAATAAGTATTTCCTCTTCCAATGTAATCAGATAAGCTTGCCCACCCGATTCGACCAGCGCCATTGAAAATCCCCATTACCCCAACTAATGTAGCTGCGGCTGCCGTGCTCATTCCCACGCTTTCCACCGCCAAAGGTTTGGCCGCTGATATGACAGCGATTCCACATGTTACATTAATGAAAAGCATGAGCCAAAGATAATAAAACCTTTTCGTTTTCAATGATTTCGTAGCACTCATATAAGCAAGGTCTTTGTTATTATCTTCACCTGTATCTCCTTCGAATCCTTCTGGCTTCCAGCCTTCTGGCGGTCTCTCTATATATAACGAAGACAGAATCATAACAGCAAAATAGCTTGCACCTAAAATATAGAAAGTCATCGCAATGCCGACACTGTTGATTAGAATGTCCATGACCGGACTGGCAATAGCGGCTGCAAAACCGAATCCCATGATTGCCATTCCGGTAGCCAGTCCCCGTCGATCAGGGAACCATTTCACCAGCGTTGAAACGGGTGCTATATAACCGACCCCTAATCCGATGCCTCCTAACGCGCCATAAAAGAAATATAGAAGCCAAAGTGATTCCATCTGGACGGCAAATCCGGAGCCAAATACCCCAATTCCAAAGAATATTGCCGCAGTAATACCAGCTGCCCGAGGACCATATTTTTCTACAAACCAACCCAGAAAAGCTGCGGATAAGCCTAAGAATAATATAGCCAGACTAAAAGTGAATTGAACTTGACTGGAAGTCCAGCCAAATTGATCACTCAATGGCGTCGTGAAGTTGCTCCATGCATAGACAGAACCAATGGAAATATGGATGCCTACGGCACATAAAGCAATTAACCAGCGGTTTTTCACTTTCCCATTTGACATATTAACCCTCCATCACTATTAATTGGTAAACACACTAATATAGACATTTCCTTTCTCGCTGTAACTAAAACTTAAAATATTCATAAAATGTTCATATTTCATACCTGCTTAGTTATTTCTCCATATTCTTTCCGCTATACAAAAAAACAATGCAGCCTCTCTTTAGAGAAAGCATGCATCGTTTTTCGCAAAAACTTACAAAACATGATTATTTCCGGGGAAATAATCATGTTTTCGATCCATTTCCCACCTGGTAATGAGACCACTCAGGCGGGAAAAGACTTAAGTACTTATTGGTAAGAAAGCGATCATCTACTAAAAGTATCGCCCCATGGTCTTTTTCTGAGCGTATCAATCTCCCACCAGCTTGCAGCACTTTATTCATCCCCGGGTAAACATAAGCATAGTCATACCCAGGTTTACCTTTTTCATTAAAATAGTCCTTAATTAAATTCCGTTCCATACTTGTTGGAGACAACCCTATCCCTACGACGGCAACACCGTTCAAACGGTCACCCCTTAAATCGACCCCTTCAGAAAAAACGCCGCCCAAAACTGCAAAACCTACCAGCTTCTGTTTATCCCCTTCCTGGAAGCTGCCGAGAAAGTCATCCCGTTCCTGCTCTGTCATACCTTGACTCTGGATAATTGAGCGGTACTTTTTACCTTGCCTGTTCCGTTTCAACCATTCGGCATAGACAAGTTCCATATAATGATAGGAAGGAAAGAAAAATAAATGATTTCCCTTCACGTTATCCACCATAGTATATAAGTTTTCTGCCAGCTGTACGCTTGTTCTTTCGCGATCTTTATACCTCGTCGATAGAGGCTGTACCGTTATATCCACTTGCTCATAATCATACGGGGATGCCAGCTGGAGAATGTAATCTTCTTTTTTCCCTCCAAGCATATCTTTATAATAAGCAAATGGTGACAATGTTGCCGAAAAAAACACAGAAGCACGATAGTTCTTGGTTACCTCTCTCAGCAAATAGGAAGGATCGACACAAAACAAGCGAAGAAGCAGATCGTTTTTTTCTATCGTCCCATAGATGACGTAATGATCATCTACCAGCTGCATAACTTTCAAGAAATTCTGTGCTGCAAAATATGTTTCTAATAACAAATCATTTTCATGCCGTTCCGGTTCTTCCCGCAACTCTAATTCCGCTTTGGTTATGAAATGTTCAACAGCTTCTTCTATCATTCCTGGAACTTCTTCTAAAATAAAGGACTCTTTGCCCTTATGCTCCTTTAACAAATAATCAAAAGCAGCACTTACGTATTCAATGGCTTCAGCCAGTTCCCCTCCATGATAAAGCTCCTGAAGATCATAGAATGGACCTCCTGACAACTCGGCGGAATACATTTCCCGTGACCTTTCTACAAGGTTATGGGACTCATCGACAAGCAGTGCAGTTTCTTTTCTGTCCTCCTGAGCCATTCGTTTTAAAGAAACCCTGGGATCAAAAATGTAATTATAGTCACCAATCACTACATCTACGATATAGGCAAGATCCAGGGAGAATTCAAATGGACACACCCGGTGCTTTCTTGCATATGCTTCGATTACGTTTCGTGTCATCCGGGTTTCATTGCGAAGAATATCTACCATCGCTTCGTTCACCCGATCATAGTAGCCATCTGCGAACTCACAGTATTCAGGCTGGCAAATAGTTTCTTCCTGAAAGCAAATCTTGTCTTTTGCTGTTAATGTAACCGAACGAAGCCGCAGGCCCTTCTCTTCCATTAGAGCCAAAGCTTCTTCCGCAGTCATCCGGGTAATAGTTTTCGCCGTCAAATAAAAAAGCCGTTCGGTATCGGAATCTCCCATAGCTTTGATGGCAGGGAACAATGTCGACACAGTTTTTCCAATGCCAGTCGGGGCCTGGCCAAATAAATTACGCTCTTCTTTAAGTGTTTTATAAACAGCACCTGCGAGCTTCCGTTGTCCTGGCCGGTAAGATGGAAAGGGAAAATCCAAATCAGGGATGCTCTTTGTTTTCTCCTCTCTAATATGAACTAAAATCCTCGCATAAGATGTATAGGCTGCAATTGTTTCTTCCATAAAAGCGGATAGTTCGTCAAAACGGCAGGTTTGAATAAACCGTTTCTTTTCTTTCGTTGTTTTTTGAACATAAGTCACCTGTACATGAATTTCATCCAATTCGTGATCCAGGGCATAAATATAGGCATACCCTTTTGCCTGTGCCCAGTAGACAGGGAAACTTTCTTCCGTTAATTCATCCAAAGGCATGGAGGTTGACTTGATTTCGTCGACCACTACCCCTTTATCCGTTTTTAACAACCCATCACAACGGCCATGCACTATAATTTTCATATCGCCGCAATGAAACTCTGTCTTTAAAAATACCTCTTTTTCATCTTCCCCTTTATACTCCCGCTGTACATGTTGATGAATCAGCGTTCCTTCCATTAAAGAGCTGCTTGAACGGAAGCGGTTATCAATATTTCCGCCACGATAGACATATTCAACCAACGATCGGACAGAAATCTTCATTTCATTCATTATTTTCACCTTCATTTATAGGAAATCCTTTAGTCACGGACATGTTCTTTAGAAATTTATCGAATCAATTATAATAAACGTTTGTCTGCTAGAATATTACTATTAGTAAGAATCAAAATAATTTCCACAACCCGTTGATTCAGCATATAATAGAAATAATAAAACACATAATACAGGTGTGATACTGTGAAAAATAAATGGTTCGTAACCGTAATTGTGGCCATCATCTTATTGACAGGCCTTTTTATTATAATTACTACACAAGAACAGCCTGGTAATAATAATGATACGCCCCCGGAAACACAAGAGCAAGCAGACAAAAATAATGATACTACTGAAGAAGATAGTGCGGAAACAGAATCCCCCGAAGAGGACCATAGCATTGGGGAGGATCTGAAAGAATCCTTTACCAATGTGATAGAAAACGCTGTCGGATTATTTATTAAAAAAGATTTAAAAATTGTAGCACTTGGAGACTCATTGACCCAAGGGGTCGGTGATGATTCTGATAACGGTGGGTATGTTGGTATCCTGGAAGATAATTTGGAAAATGAAGAGCTTAATCCCAACTTAATGATTGAGAATTATGGAAAACGGGGAAACCGTACCGATCAACTCATTGAACGTATGAAAACAGAAGAAATATCAAGTTCCCTGGAGGATACCGATATCGTTTTGATTACGATTGGTGCTAACGATGTCATGAAAGTAATCAAAGACAACTTCCAGGACCTTGATTACCAGGACTTTGTTGAGCAGCATGAGCAATACGAACAAAATCTGAATCAGATATTCCAAATGATCCTTGAGAAAAATCCGGATGCGAGCATTTACCACCTTGGCCTCTTCAACCCTTTCGCCGGCTATTTCAACAATATCCCGGAAATGGGAGACATTATGAGTGACTGGAACCAAATAGGGATTAAAGTTTCCGAAGAATATGAGGAGGTTACTTTCATACCGATCGAAGATTTGTTTGTAAACCCGGAAGAAACCTTGCTTTGGGAAGATCATTTTCACCCAAATACAAAAGGCTATAAACTTATTGCCGAACGCGTGTTAGAATATATAAGACCGGACATTGAACGAAATGAATAATCCGGTATAAAAAAATTATCATCTATCAGGTGGAATGCTATGAAAGCCTTAGACTTTAAAAATAAATGGAAAGTATTATTTTTGGCCTTAGCCGCATTGAATATCGGCATTGTTTTTTGGATTCTGGCTATGATTTTCTTACCGACTTCCTACACCCTCGTCAATGTAGAAAACCAGGAGCAGAGCGATGAAGCGGAATTTACGATTGTTTCGACAAAGGAAAATTTGGAGCAGCTTGTCAATGAATTTTTAAATGAACTCCCGAGTGATGAAGATATGAATTTTTCCGTTTCACTCGAGCGCAATGTTGAATTGAAAGGCAACATCAAAGCCTTCGATCAGAAGATACCTTTGACTGTGAGCTTTGAACCGATCGTTCAAGAAAATGGCGATGTCATTCTCCAGCAGGAAGGCATATCGCTTGGGAAGCTTCCTTTGCCTAATAAAAAAGTATTAGAGTATGTCGATAAGAGTTTTGACCTGCCGGAATGGGTCATCGTCAACCCAAATGAAGAAAATATCTACGTAGCGGTCACCGATATGAAGCCAGCAAGTAACTTCGATCTTAGAGTAGATCGCTTCAACCTTAAAACGAACCAATTGGCTTTTAAAATTCGTGTTCCGAACCAGAGTTTCCGGTTTGCTCACGACTTCGCCCAGAAAAACTTTTAACATGAAACCCCCGTCAGCTTTTCTGACGGGGGTTTCATGTTTATTCATATAGTTCAGATGGGATTTGTTTTAAAAACGGACTCATTTCACCTCGATAACAAATGTCCAATTCATGCATCGCCCTTGTACAAGCGGTATAAAACAGCTTTCGTTCATTTTCACGATAGTAGGTGGCTGCCGATGCATCTGGAATAATGACGGAATCAAATTCTATCCCTTTCGCTAAGTAAACCGGAAGGACCATCAGCCCCTTCTCAAAGGTCTGAGACTCTTTATAAATATAGCGAGGAGAAAATTCATCTTGCAGGCTTGATACAATGTGCTGACATTCCTCTTTTGTTCGACCAAGAATTGCGATCGTCTCCTGCCCTTCTTGCTGCCTCTCACGGATAGTTGTTTTTATTTGGTCAAACTGACTGGGCTCACTATCAGCTAAGTGGATGCGCGGCAGCGTGCCGTCACGATTGAATGCCTCAATTTCATGACCACCCGGAACAATCCTGCTTGTAAATTCTACAATTGGCTTTGTGGAGCGATAACTGCGCATCAATTTCATTCGTTCTACATGCTCATATCCTCCAGCAGCTTCTAATATGGTCGGTGATTCTCCTACATTAGCCAATATAGCCTGATTGTAATCGCCTAATAATGTGAAATGCGCATTGGGGAACAATTGCCTGATGAACTCAAACTGAAAGGGAGAATAATCCTGCGCTTCGTCAATGAACACATATTGAATAACCGGATTGATCTTCCTGCCCTCGATTTGATCCTGCAAGTATAAATAAGGAGTAATATCTTCCGCATAAAGTATGTTGGATTGTAAAGCAGCGATAGACTTCTCGCCTATCTGTTTCCAATTATCCGGATAAGAAAAAGGCAAATCGTGCTCATATAGTCCTTGATAGATTTTTCGTAAATGAATGAATTTCAGCTTTTTTATTTTCTTTCTTAACGGACGCAGGCTTCGCTCTACCACCACCCTCGTAAGGAGCTCCTCTTCTCTTTGATAGTCATCAAATGTCTCTTCGTTGAATTGCTGGTTCTTTTGCAGCGACTTGTAGGCGTCCAGGTAATCTTTTTTGTCCATGAAAGCAGCTTCTTCTACCGGCCAATCTTTATCGATTTCCCGCTTTTCCAGTTCCTTTACTTTTTCCAACAGCCACTCCATAACCTGTTCTATTTTGTTCGGTATCGACATAGCGGCATCCAGCTGGTAAAAATAGTTATTAATTTCATTTGCAGCTACTATCCGCTCCCCGCGGAACTTTATATTACGAAAATGCATTCCTTTTTTAGCGAGTTCTTTAACATATTCGTCGATCAAGTGCTTGAATTCCAAGCCAGCCTTGAAATGAATACCATCGATTCTGGCGTCTGCGCCATCTTCCCGGGAAGTTAACAGATACTCCAACTGTTCGAATGGCGTTTCTAATTTATATTCATCATCCAGGCGCTGTGCCGCATATTCCTGAAATGTATTCTGTCTCATGTTCTCTTCTCCTAATTCAGGAAGAACAGATGAAACATAACTGATGAACATTTGATTGGGAGAAAATAATAAAACTTGATCGGCACGGATTGTTTTCCGGTAGCGGTATAGCAAATAAGCAATCCGCTGCATCGCAGCAGACGTTTTTCCACTTCCCGCAACACCTTGCACGACAAGCATTTTATCCTTTTCATATCGTATGATCCGGTTCTGTTCTTTCTGGATGGTAGCAACAATACTTTTCATCTGTGATGAGGCATTCCCTCCAAGAACCTGCTGCAGCAATGTATCTCCAATAGTGATGCCGGTATCAAACAGTCCGGTTATCTTACCCTTCCGAATCAGGAATTGGCGCTTTAAGTCCATTTCACCTTTTATCTTGCCTTCTGGTGTTTCATATTCAGCCGCTCCTGGGGAATAGTCGTAATACATACTTGATATAGGGGCTCGCCAGTCATAGATAAGGAAGTCATCTTCTTTCTTATCCATCAAAGAACCAATTCCAATATATACCGTTTCTTTTTTGCCCCCATCTTCCGTAAAATCAATTCGGGCAAAATAGGGGGAATCTTCCAGGCGATTATAGAGTTTGATTGACTTATAAAATTGACCATGGCTTCGTTCACGTTCAGACAACAGTTCTGCCTGCTGTTTTATACTGGCATACGTTTCAATCACTTCGTCTGGCTCATCAATATTGACGGTGACATCCTCCCAGAAGTTTTTACGTAGATCAATAATATTTTCTTTCAATTGTCCTGTGTTCTCTTCAAGACCCGTCCTTTTTGTACGGATTAGTTCAATAATATTATCGATACGTGATTGTTCAAGCTTCCATATACTTGTTTTCTTCTCCATCGGCCTCACTCCCCAACTTTTTATCCATTCCACTTGACAAGAGATTATCGATGCTGTAAAATTATAATCGGGTATTTGTAATCAAATATCACAAAACGAATAGACGTTTCTTATTTTACTATACGTTCAAAACAGATACAATATGAAAAGGGCACTTATGTGTCCTTTTTTGTTTGTGCTGACTAATCCCTATTACATTAGTAGGTATTAGAGGTTATGATATGTTAAAATCAATGATATATACAGACCTAAAGGATGTGACGACATGAAAGTAGTAAATAACATGGCTGAATTAATTGGAGATACACCCTTAGTCAAGTTGAATCGGCTGTCACCGGAAAACGGAGCGGATATCTACTTGAAACTGGAAATGTTCAATCCAAGCGGAAGTGTCAAAGACCGTGCTGCTTATAATATGATTGTAGAGGCTGAAAAAGCCGGGCATTTAAAAGAAGGATCGGTTATCATTGAACCGACCAGCGGCAATACCGGTATAGGTCTGGCTATGAATGCTGCCGCAAAAGGATATCGTGCTATTTTGGTCATGCCTGATACCATGACCCAGGAGCGCATCAATTTATTAAAAGCCTTTGGTGCTGAAATTGTTTTGACACCAGGAGCAGATAAAATGCCAGGAGCGATTGAAAAGGCAAAAGAATTAGTCGCCGAAACACCGGGGGGTTTTATGCCAATGCAATTCGAAAACGAAGCAAACCCGGACGCCCATCGCCATACAACAGCCACAGAAATTATCAAGGCTATGGAAAAGCTCGGTAAACCGTTATCTGCCTTTGTTTCAACCGCTGGTACGGGAGGAACGATCACAGGTACCGGAGAAGAGCTTAAAAAACATTTCAAAGATATGACGATTCATGTAGCAGAACCAGCTGGCTCTCCTGTTTTATCAGGAGGTAAACCTGGAAAGCATAAACTCGTCGGCACAAGTCCAGGGTTTATTCCGAGTATCCTGAACCAGGATGTATATGATGAAATCTTTAAGATCGAAGATGATGATGCCTATGACATCACACGACGTCTGGCACGTGAAGAAGGTATCTTGGTAGGAACTTCTGCAGGAGCTGCATGCTATGCAGCTATCCTGGCAGCAAAACAGAAAGAGCCCGGTGAAACTGTCGTTGCTATCGCCCCGGATACAGGCGAACGCTACCTCTCCGGCGATCTCTTCCGTATATAAACATCTTTTTAATAATGACAGATGAAATCGAGTATGAAATCGCATGGATTTTATACTCGATTTTTTATGATCCTGAGGGAAAGCGAAAAGAGATCTTTCCTTTTTTATTGTTAGAATAAAAAGCGTTACATTCGGTAGAGGTCCCGGAAGCGCAGATGCCAGCCGAGATGGTAGGAAAGCACACGCAACAAAATGATTACAAAAAACAGGAGGTACATTTCAAATGTATGGTTGATATCCACCCATCCTAAACCGATGGCTAACCCGGCAAACATCGCCCATACCGCATAAATCTCCTGGTGCAGGACCATCGGCTTACGCTGAGCCAATACATCTCTGGTCATTCCTCCGCCAACCCCCGTCAAAATTGCTGCAAAAATGACGCCTCCTAACGGAAATCCAGCGGCCACCGCAAAAGCGCCACCCTGAAGAGCAAAAGCAGATAGTCCAATAGCATCAAGGTAAATATTCCAGCGATCCCAGAACAGCACCCAACTTTTCGGAAAAAAATAGACGATGGCTATGGTTGCTACTGCTATATAGAAAAGATACCCCTGTTCCCATACATGAACTACAGGTACATCCAGCGCAATATTTCTTATTATACCGCCAGCGAAAGGCGTGGCAATCCCCAGCATAAATGTCCCGAATATATCGTAACGCTCACTTAAAGCAACAATCGCTCCACTAAAAGCAAACGCTGCTACGGCGACAATATTAAGTATTTCCCAAGTCATGAATAACGCTACCTTTCAACAATCTTTTAAACTTTATATTATCAGGATTAACGTAGGAGCACCACCGCTTCTTTCTTATTTGGCTTCTGATAGTCTAAAATAAATATTCTAAACGTTGTTGTTGACATTAATCATGTATTTAATTACCTAAGACCTATCTTTTTTATACTTTTCTATTATTGTTGCAATTTGCCACAAGGAAATCTAATGATAATGCCGAAATAAGTTTGTATAGAAGTATGGCTACAGTGAGGAAGCGGTTAAATGAGAACATGGCTGATCAAGCTTAGAAAAGAAAAAAGGTATACCCAGCAAGAAGTAGCATCCAAGGTTCATATCGATCGAGCCTATTATGCACAAATTGAAAACGGAACAAGAAACCCTAGTATTTTTGTCGCCAAACAAATCGCTGATTTTTTTCATATTCACCCATCGGTATTTTTCACGGAGCATATCAGCGATCCATTTCAAACGGCATTACTGCATTCACCGATAGTCCTCGCCCATTGTGGAAGAGATTTGCGTTATACTTGGGTTTTTAATGCTCCCCCTCCCCACAGTGAAGAAGTTCTCCTCGGGAAAAGGGATGATGAATTGGATGTAAACGAAGGGACATTAGAATTGATGAAAATGAAACAAGATGTAATCCATAACGGAAAGCCCCGCAGAAAACAGATACGCTTTCCCCTTCACGAAGAATTTGTCACCTATGATATATACGCACAGCCAATTTACGATCCACCAGGTACTATTATTGGGGCAGCTACATGTTCAACCAGGCTTTCCTGACGGGTGAAAGGAGTCGAACGCATGGAAAACCTATCCTATGAAATGCTGGTACAAGCCTATCGTGCTGCCCTCCAGTTAAATGTAGACGAGGATTTTATAAAGCTATTGAAAAATGAACTGAGACGCCGGGAAGAAAAAGGAGGAAAAACATCCCCAAGTTTCCCCTCTACCCGATAACCTCTTTCTGACCTCCTTCACATATTCCATTAGAAAAACTTGGCTTATCGCCAAGTACTTATGGCGAAAGCCTTAGATTTTCTTATACTTTAATCCTTTAACAAAGTTAAACATTCTTAAAGTATAAAAAAAGGACGCAGCTACCTACGCCCTTTATCAATCTTTCATGTCACCTGTTTAAACGTTCTTTTACCCAATTAATCAAGCCGCCCATCTGTATGAATTCTAACTGTCTTGGTGATAGGGCGTGCTCTACTTTAATCGTTTTGTCTTTCCCTTTCACCTTCACTTCCAATTGATTATTTTCCTGAATTTTATCCCGCAGCTGATTGAATTGCAGGACATCCCCTTGTTCAAGAACGTTCCAATCCTCTTTATCTACAAAAGTAACGGGTAATATACCGAAGTTAGCGAGGTTCTGCCAGTGGATTCTGGCAAAGTCTTTCACAATAGCTACTTTCAACCCTAAATACCGCGGAGCTAAGGCAGCATGCTCACGACTGGATCCTTGCCCATAGTTTTGACCTCCCACAATGGCATGACCGCCCTGATCGCGGATTTTCATCGCTCGATCATAATAAGTTTCGTCCACAATTTCAAAACAAAACTTACTGATTTCCGGAAGATTGCTTCGGTATGGCAGTACCCTTGCTCCTCCTGCTAAAATTTCATCTGTGGAGATGTCATCCCCCATTTTCAGCAGGATAGGAATTTCCAAATCCTGTGGAAGGGCATTCATTTTTGGAATCGTAGCTATATTAGGACCTTTTACCAGTTCTACCTGCTTCGCTTCTTCTTCCGGCAGTGGTACCTGGAGTAAATCGACGTCTACTGTCGGCTTTTTCGGTTCTTTCACATTCGGATATTTCATATCAAGCGTTCTTGGATCAGTAATCACCCCAGTAAGTGCAGAAGCGGCAGCGGTTTCGGGACTGACTAGAAAGACGCGGTCTTCCTTTGTCCCTGACCTCCCCGGGAAGTTACGCGGGGTCGTCCGCAAACTATTCCTGCCTGTAGCCGGTGCCTGTCCCATACCAATACAACCGTTACAGCCGGCCTGGTGCAATCGTCCGCCGGCCTGGATAAAGTTCGCAATGTGCCCCTCCTTCGAGAGGTCAAGCAACATTTGCCGGGATGTAGGGTTTAAATCAAACGAAATATTTTCAGCAACTTTGCGACCTCCCACTATTTTTGAAGCAATAGCAAAATCGCGATAACCAGGATTTGCTGAAGACCCGATATAGGACTGATAAATTGGTTCGCCGGCTACTTCACGGACAGGCACTACATTTCCTGGACTTGTTGGCTTGGCAATCATCGGCTCTAACTCTGATAGGTTGATTTCTTCTTCTAAATCATAAGTAGCATCTTCATCTGCAACTAGTTCGATCCACTCATCTTCCCTTTGCTCCTGCTTCATGAATCTTCTCGTTTCTTCATCAGAAGGAAAAACTGTACCGGTAGCTCCAAGTTCTGCTCCCATGTTGGCGATAACATGGCGATCCATAGCAGAAAGGTTCTTAACCCCAGGGCCATAATATTCAAACACATGGTTAGCTGCTGCTTTGACTCCATGCCTTCTGAGCATTTCCAAAATGACGTCTTTAGCACTTACCCAATCAGGCAGCTCCCCCGTCACTTTTACGCCCCATACTTTCGGCATTTTCACATAAAATGGCTCTCCAGCTATCGCCATGGCCACATCGATTCCTCCAGCTCCGATTGCCAGCATTCCCATACAGCCATTCGCGCATGTATGGCTATCTGAACCCAATAAAGTTTTTCCGGGTCTTGCTAACCGCTGCATATGAACAGGGTGGCTGACTCCGTTCCCTGGTTTGCTGTAATACAGGCCGAATCGTTTTGCAGCACTTTGTAGAAACAAGTGGTCATCCGGGTTCTTGCTATCCTCTTGAATCAAGTTGTGGTCGACATACTGGGCAGAGGCCTCCGTTTTCGCCCGATCGACTCCCATCGCTTCTAACTCTAACATGACCATTGTCCCTGTAGCATCCTGGGTCAATGTCTGGTCAATTTTCAAACCGATTTCTGCGCCCGGAGTCATTTCGCCCGAGACCAGGTGGTCCTTAATCAGTTTTTGCGCTACATTCAACCCCATCTTATTCCTCCTTTTCAATGAATAACTAGTAAGTATTTCTATTTGACACAGTATTATCCTTTATTATGTCTCTACCCGTGCCCGACTAATAGTATTCACTATATTTTATTAGAAATACTTTTCACTCCGTTAAGTTCCGGGTAAAGAGTATTCAAACTGACGACTAAACATTATTAATCATAAGGCTCCGTTAAACTTTTTTGTTGATTTATCATAATAGGCTTATTCCACAATAGGGCCGAAAAGTCGAAGACTTGATTTCAGATATCAAGGGTTCTTTGCCATAAAAGAGTCAGGGTTGGCTGGGAAACTACTCGCTTTCCTGCGGGGGAACTGGCGAGCTTCCTCGGGCTATCGCCCTATGGGATCTCGCCTAGATCCTTCTCCCACGGGAGTCTCGCAGTTTCCCAACCAACCCATCCGAAGGACGGAGAAAAGAACCCCCTGTTATAGTTAAGACTATCTTCTACAATCAATGGTTACAAACACGTTTTTACAAGTAGCTCCCCCTTTGGTTGGAGGACTGCATAAAGATGTTTCCGTTCCTCCAATAAACGCAAGGAGGTCCGGGAAATTGCGAGACTCCGATGGGAGGATAGTACATGGTGAGATCCCGCAGGGCTTTAGCCCGAGGAAGCTCACCGTACGCCCATGGAAAGCGAGTGATTTCCCGGAACTCCACACTGTTACTAACGTAACGGAAAGCCAATCATAAAAAAATGCACCCGCATTAGTTGCGAGTGCATGGTACATTATTTTTCTTCT
Source organism: Thalassobacillus devorans (assembly GCF_011761345.1). Lineage (GTDB taxonomy): Bacteria > Bacillota > Bacilli > Bacillales > Halobacillaceae > Thalassobacillus > Thalassobacillus devorans. Next base: position 340,077 of record NZ_JAASRY010000003.1, on the reverse strand, counting down.
ACTACTGGCATGGCTTCTTTTACCCAGGCGTCAAAGCCGCCTTCAAGGTTTTTGACATCTTTATAGCCGTTTTTTTGCAAAACACTTGTGGCAATTGCAGAACGTGCACCAGATAAGCAATGAACAATTGGTGTTTTTCCTTCAGGAATTTCATCCAATCGATCTGGAAGTGTACCGATAAAGATGTGCTTGGCATCTTCCAGGTGTCCTTCATTCCACTCAGATTCTTCACGAACGTCAATGGTAACATAGTCATCATCATTACTATATTTTTCATGCAGTTCTTTTGGTGAAATGTTTTCATACGTTTCCAGGTTGGACTGTTTGGATACCTCTTCTGATTTTACATAAGCGACAGCACGATCGAGGCCGATGGATTGCAAAATGAGGTTGATATCATACGTCTCTTCCTCGTTAGTGATCAATATAATATCTTTATCATAATCCATCATCCAGCCTGCCCAGTTGGCAAAAGATTTATTGAATGGAATGTTGATTGTTCCTTCCAAGTGACCCTTGGCAAATTTCTGCTTTGGTCGCGTATCCAAAATAATGGCATCCTCTTTCTTATAGTCCGCTAGTTTATCGATAGAAATTTGCTCTAAATCTTTATCTTCCAGGAAGTCTGGTCCCTCTCTGTTGATTTTCTTCATCATTGCAAAGTATTTTGGTGGTTCAGGCTGACCATCAAGAAGGTTTTTCACAAAATCATCTTCATTTTCCTCTTTGACCGCCCAGTTATTTATTTTTTCATAACCTACGGTCGAAAGTGGTACAGCACCCAGTGACTTACCGCAGGCACTGCCAGCACCATGGCCCGGCCATATCTGCACATAGTCAGGAAGCTCTTTGAACTTTTTCAAGGATTCGAACATTTGGTGAGCACCTTTTTCAGAGGTACCTTCTTCTCCGGCCGCTTTTTCAAGCAAGTCCGGACGACCTACATCACCGACAAATACGAAGTCACCGGTAAAGATACCCATTGGCACTTCAGAACCGCCACCTTCATCTGTTAATAAGAAGGAGATACTTTCTGGTGTATGACCTGGTGTATGAATGACATCAAAACGTACTTTACCGATATAAAACTTATCATCATCGTTTAGCAGTTCATGATCGACATCATTCAGATACTGATACTCCCAGTCTCCTCCACCTTCATTGGAAAGATAAAGTTTAGCGTTTGTACGTTTAGACAATTCACGGGCACCCGAGACGAAGTCAGCGTGAATATGCGTTTCTGTTGTAGCTGTGATGTTAAATCCCTCTGCTTCTGCTGTTTCCAGATATGGTGTAATATCACGGGCAGGATCGACAACCAGTGCTTCTCCTGTTGCCTGGCAACCTACCATATAGGACATTTGTGCAAGATTTTCATCGAAAAAATATTTGAAAAACATGAAATACCTCCGTTTCTTGTGTTTTCATTGTATATACATTATATACCCCTACGCGTATATAGTAAACACATATGCTTCACTGATATATTGTGATTATATTATACCCATAACCGTTTCTGAAATATTTAAACGCAAGGAGGTACGGGGGGAGCTTTACTGTAATATTAGCTACGAAATTTAACAGAAAAAAGCCACCATATGAACTTCACCAGATTGTCTATGATGTAAGACAAAGGTGCATGTTCATTGGTGGCGTTCATTATTTTTCCTGAAAATAGTCATTTAGCGTATCCAGCGGGACCATTTTTTTCAATGGAGATAAAATGATCTGATTATTCTCTTCATTAACCTTTATAGCATCAATTTCATCATAAGATTGATCTATTATCCCATGCTCCATATATGACTTCACTTCATTCATCATACCAAGCACCCGGCGGTCATGTGTCTTTGTATAAACAATTTCCTGGCCAGCTTCCAGAAAATCATCAATAATCGTCTGATCGACCTTTAACAGCCTCAATAGTTCTCTTAACGAGCCCATCAGAACCTGATCGATATTTTTGAACTGTTCCTGTTTCAATCCGAATAACGTAAGGTTCAATCCTGTCTCGTCATTCATCAAAAGCACACATTTTCTTCTCTGGATGGTGAAAAAATTCATGTGCCATTGATAGATTTTTGGAACTTCCACGGAGTCAGCCGACTGGATCTCCCGCTTCAATTCTTTAGCCATTTTAGCTGTAGCTCCTATTTGCATCATTGCTGCTCACCCATTTCTAAAGGTCATTCATAGTCTATCCTTCATCATAAAGGAAAATCTATGTTTATCCAAGCGTAATCATTTCCGTAAATAAAAACACCTCTAGGGAGGAATTGCTTAATGCAATTCCTCCCTAGAGGCTTCATATAATTATTTACTGCGACGGGCGAAGTCTACGAACCTGAACTTATCCGGTCGATGCCGGGATTCTGTGAATTGAAATAACGTGGTATCTTCGAGGAAGACAAAGCTCCGAATGACGACCATCTGGTCATGCTCTTCGACGTCAAGCAATTCACGGTCTTCTTTTGTGACAGTCTCTACCACTATTTCTTTTTTAGCATAGCCGATGACAAGCTCTAATTTAGTTTCGATATATTCATATAACGAATTTTCACAAACTTCCTTTGTCAGTCCTGGCACAATATCTTCCCGGATATAGTCTTTATCCAAAATAACTTTTTCACCGTCAATTTCTCTGGAACGAACGAGGCGCCAGATCGGTGCATTGTTCGTATTATCTAACAGTTCTGCAAGCTTCCCGTCAGATTCCAATTGGTATAGCTCATGTACCTTTGTTCGGATCGTCTGGCCGGAGTGATGGGTTAACTCTTTAAAACTGGTCAAACCCGAGACAGGGAATTCATATTTGTCTAAATCCAGAACAATGGATCCCTTCCCCCTCACTTTTTGTATATAACCGTTTTGTGCCAATAAATGAAGGGCTTTACGGATGGTTTCGCGTGAAGTTTCATAACGGCTGCCGAGTTCGTGTTCCGAGGGCAGCCTTTCTCCCGCTTTAAAATTCCCTTCCCTTATTTCCATCACAAGCTCATGATAGATATCTAAATATTTCTTTTTCATAGTATCACCGCTATCATTGTAACATCAGTGGATGTGATAGACGACAGACTCATACGGCCTCAATCCAATTCCGTCCACGATGCTCTTGCTTGTGTCTTCATAATTGCTGATCAGAATGTCTACTTGTTTTCCGTGGACATTAAACTTTTCAGGTAATTGGAAGCGGGTGGCCAGTCCATAGAAATTGTTGACGACAAGAAGAGTTTCGTCGTTCCACTTACGTACATAAGCGAAAATCTGTTCATCGTCCTGGAGTATCCATTCGTAATCCCCATAAGTGATAATGTCAAATTCTTTTCGCAGTTGAATCAACTGTTGGTAATGATAGAATACGGAATCTTTCTGTTCTATCGCCTCTTTAGCATTGACCGTTTTATAGTTGTCAGCTACTCCAATCCACGGGTCAGCCTCAGAAAAACCGGCATTTACGCTATCATCCCATTGGACCGGGGTCCGTGAGTTATCGCGGGATTTCTGTTTCAAAATCTCGATGATTTCGTCTTCGGTGACCCCATCTCCTTTTAAAATTTGATACATATTCAATGATTCTACATCCCGGTATTGATCAATGGAATCAAAGTAAGGGTTGGTCATACCGAATTCCTCCCCCTGGTAAACATAAGGGGTTCCCTGCATCATGTGGATTGTTGTCGCCAGCATTTTCCCTGACTCTACTGGATAATTTACATCATCACCAAACCGGGAAAGTACGCGAGGCTGGTCATGATTGCACCAGAATAACGCATTCCAACCTTTACCTGCATTCATTTCTTTCTGCCAGGTAGACAGGATTTTCTTTAGCTCATAAAAATCAAAATCAGCTACGGTCCATTTTTCACCGTTCGGGTAATCGACCTTTAAATGGTGGAAATTGAAGGTCATGCTAAGTTCTTTACGTTCCGGACGTGTATAAAGAATACAATGATCGATGGTTGTTGAAGACATTTCTCCTACGGTAAGCAGGTCGTATTTTCCGAATACCTCGCGGTTCATCTCCTGCATGTATTCATGAACCCGAGGGCCGTCTGTATAATACTTACGCCCGTCTCCTGGTGCGACACTGCCATCATCATCCGGAAATGCCTGATTCTTGGAAATTAAGTTGATCACGTCCAAACGGAAACCATCCACGCCTTTCTCTGCCCAAAAGCTCATCATTTCGTAAATACTTTTTCTGACCTGTTCGTTTTCCCAATTCAAATCAGCCTGGGTGACATCAAACAGGTGCAAGTAATACTGGTCTGTCTGCTCATCATATTTCCATGCGGAACCGCCGAATTTTGATTTCCAGTTGTTCGGGGGACCGCCGTCCATGCCATCCCGCCAAATATAGTAGTCACGATATGGGTTGTCCTTCGACTGCTTCGCCTGCTGGAACCATTCGTGATCAGTGGACGTATGGTTGACGACGATATCCATAATCAGCTTCATACCCCGTTCGTGTACACCTGCAATCAATTCATCAAAATCTTTCATCGTTCCGTATTCCGGATGGATATCATAATAATCGCTGATATCATATCCGTTATCCCGCTGCGGAGATTTATAAGGAGGGGTCAGCCAAAGGACGTCGACCCCTAATTCGTTCAAATAATCCAGTTTTTCCACGATGCCTTGCAGATCACCGACACCATTCCCTGTCGTATCGTTAAAGCTTTTCGGGTAAATCTGGTAGACTACTGCTTTCTTCCACCAAGCTTGATTCATTAAAACACCACCAACATATAGTAATACTTAACTAATCATTTTAAAATCAGTCGTTTGTCACATAGGTAAAATCAGCAATCGCCTCTACGCTTCGCCCACAGATAAGTGATGACCATTGGCAGGATGATGACGATCGCCATTCCAACGAAGAAAGGCCCCCATTTTCCAGCGCTGATGGACAAGAAACCAGGGATGCCGCCGACGCCAATAGAAGTAGCGGTTACCCGAGCAACTGTAATATACATACCTGCAATACCAGAAGAAATCAGCGCTATTACAAACGGATATTTAAAACGCAGGTTGACACCGAATAAAGCTGGTTCAGTGATACCGAGGTAAGCTGAAATCCCTGAAGTAGAAGCCAGACCTTTCAACTTTTCATCCTTGGTCGCAAGAAACATAGCAAATGCTGCAGAACCTTGCGCGATATTGGACAAGGCAAGCATCGGCCATAGGAAAGTTGTACCTGTACTGCCGACCAGCTGTATATCAACGGCAAGGAACGTATGATGCATACCAGTGACAACTAGCAGTCCGTATAAACCACCATAGATCAAGCCGCCTAATGCAGCAAATTGGTCAAAAATGGATACTAATCCATCTGTCAGCAAGTTGCCGACAAAGAACATCGCTGGGCCGATTAATAAGAAAGTCAAGAACCCTGTCACTAATAAAGTTGTCGGTGCAACAATCAGTAATTGTAAAGAATCCGGTATACGTTTGCGCAGCCAAACTTCAGATTTAGCCAACACCCAGGAAGCTAACAAGACTGGCAGCACCTGTCCCTGGTAACCAATTTTTTCAATTTCCATTCCAAACAAGTTCCAAGTCGGGATATTACCTTCTTTTAAAGCATTACCATAATCCCAGGCATTCATCAGGTCGGGATGAACTAAAATAAGACCAAGAACAATACCGAACAAGGGACTGCCGCCGAACTTTTTGACGGCCGACCAGCCAATCAACCCTGGTAAAAACACAAAAGCTGTATTGGCGATCAGGTTTATCATTTCTGCCAGTCCAGCCCATTGCGGATAAACATCCACAAGGGATTGGCCTTCATAAAAAATATCCGGTCCGGCAAGAATGTTGTTCAGACCCATCAATAGACCCGCGGTAACAATTGCCGGAAGAATCGGGATAAAGATGTCTGCCAGTACTTTTATCGCTTTTTGAAGCGGATTCATTTTTTCTGAAGATGCAGCTTTGACATCTTCTTTTGTTTGTTCACCGATACCAGTGAGAGAAATCAATTCCTGGTACACTTTATCGACTGTACCTTGACCAATCACAATTTGAAACTGGCCGTTAGTTGAGAAAGAACCTTTTACTGCCTCTATGTTATTAAGCTTTTCCTGATCGACTTTACTTTCATCATTCAAGGCTAGCCGCAAGCGTGTGACACAATGGGTAGCGGCATTGATATTTTCCTTGCCGCCAATGGCTTCTAAAATCTGTTTCGCCTGATTATTTAAATCCATTATGGTTTCCTCCCGTAAAAGTTAGTTGGCCTTTGGCTTGATTTCCATAATTTCTGTGGACCCTGCTTGTACATCTCCCTGATTATAAAACTCCAAGGTATATTCATTACTATTCGTAATAATGACAGGAGTCACAGTGCTTGAAGCTTGTCCCTCAATTTTTGAAAGGTCGAAAGTGACTAATGTCTGTCCTGTTTTCACTTTATCCCCTTGTTTCACAGAAGCTTCGAACCCTTCACCATTCATTCCAACGGTTTCGAGGCCGATATGGACTAACACTTCAACACCGGCTTTATTTTTTAAGCCGATAGCGTGCTTGGTAGGGAATAATTGTACGACTTCACCGTCAAACGGAGCTACTGCCTTGCCTTCCGATGGTTCGATTGCAAGACCTTCTCCCATCATTTTCTGTGAAAATGTCGGATCCGGAACCTCCGTTAAATCTACCACTTTCCCTGTCACAGGTGCTGTCAGAATTGTCTCTTTATCATTTTTGCCAAAAAGTTTTTTAAACATTGGTTACTGCCTCCTCACAAATTCCTCAGTCGTCGTTACATGTATATACAAGTTATGATTCAAGTATAATTTGTATATACATGTTTTGCAAGCGTTCACACTTAATTTTTTTTAGTAAAATAGGCTTTCTTATCAAAATAGTGATGCCCATAAAAAAGGCTGCTCTTGAAAGGAATCAACAATCAAGAGCAGCTGCTAAGTTGCTTTTCAAATACTATATTCTTCATTTTTCTTATCGGTAATAAACATATGTCCTGGTGCATGGGTGATCATGATTTCCGGCTTCATATGCATGGCTACTGCCTGAGGAGTAACTCCGCAGGCCCAGAATACCGGAATTTCTCCGACTTTGATCGTTACCGGATCGCCAAAGTCCGGACGGGAAAGGTCAGTAATACCAATCGCTTCCGGGTCACCGACATGGACTGGTGCTCCATGTACTGAAGGAAATTTACTGGTAACCTGGACAGCTTTAGAAATATCGGCTGCTTTCACTGGCCGCATGCTCACAACCATCGGTCCGGAAAAACGGCCGCCAGGTACACATGGAATATTGGTTTTGTACATCGAAACATTCTTGTTTTCTTCTATATGACGAAGCGGTATTCCATAATCCATCAGTGCTTGTTCAAAGGTGAAGCTGCATCCGAGGAGGAAGCCCACCATTTTTTCGTCCCATTGTTCTGTTATGTCCCGCAGCTCTTCAGTGAGTTGTCCATTGCGATAAATACGGTAACCAGGAAGGTCTTTAAGAAGATCTGAATCTGGCGCAACGAAACGCGGTACGGGAGAACCTGGTTCTGTTACATCCAAAACAGGACAAGGCTTTGGGTTACGTTGACAAAACAATAAAAACTCAAAGGCCATTTCTTCTGGCAGGACGACCAGGTTTCCCTGTATATACCCCGGAGTCAAACCGGATGTCGGGCCTGTCCAGTATTGCGTTCGAATTTTTTCCCGTGCTTTAGCTGGTGTCCACTTTTCCGGTAATTCCATAAGTGTCTCTCCTTCCCTTTATTCAAATAGTTGCGGGATACCTTCGAGCAAAGTGACGAAGCCCATATAAGACATGACAATAACTATCAATGCACCGAAAATTGTCATCCACAGCGGATGCTTATAATCCCCGACGATAGATTTTTTATGGGCAGCGATAATCATAACTCCCAGCGCCAGTGGCAAAATCAAACCATTCAGGGAACCGACCAGAATTAATATACTGACAGGACGCCCAACGGAGACAAATACTAAAGTGGAAATAGCTATGAATCCTACGATAAACCATTTATGATGCTTTTCAATGGTGTTACTGAACGAACGGATAAAGGAAACGGATGTATACGCTGCTCCTACGACAGAAGTAACGGCAGCTGCCCAAATGACCACCCCGAAGATCTTATAACCGACATTCCCAGCCGCTGATTGGAAGACGGTGGCCGCCGGGTTGCCTGGATCCAATTGAATGCCCTGGGCAACTACTCCGAGGGCAGCCAAAAATAGAAAGACACGCATGATGGAAGCGAATCCGATTGCTGAGACCGCGCTGCGGTTGACATACCCCAGGGATTCCTTTCCCTTGACCCCCGCTTCTAATAAGCGGTGCCCGCCGGCAAAGGTAATATAGCCTCCGACAGTCCCGCCGACGAGTGTTACAATCGCAAGAAAGTCGATGGTGTCAGGGGCAATAGTCTTCACAGCTGCTTCTCCAAGGGGAGGGGTAGCGGTGAACATGACATAAACTGTCAAACCGATCATTAGGAAACCTAGCATTTGGGCGAAGCGGTCCATCACTTTACCAGCTTCCCGGACAAGGAAGACTCCAATAGCAACCAGACCGCTGAAGAGCGCCCCCATTTCTGGTGAAATTCCGAACAGTACGTTAGTACCCAATCCGGCACCAGCGATATTACCAATATTAAAAGCCAAACCGCCTGCCACAATTAAGGCAGATAAAACAAAGCCAAGGCCAGGAAGAAGCTTGTTGGCAATGTCCTGTGCCGGTTTTTCTGAGATCGCGATAATTCTCCAAATGTTCAACTGAGCACCAATATCAATGATAATCGATACCAGGATAACAAAGCCGAAGCTAGCCGCTAATTGTTCCGTGAAATGTGTCGTTTGCGTCAGGAAGCCAGGCCCGATGGCTGAAGTCGCCATCAAAAACGCAGCCCCTAATAGCAGCCTCATCCGTGATTTTTTGTCCATATGTTCCACTCCTCGCTGTTATTTCAATACATCCCTGACCTTTATTGTTTCAATGTCGGATTCCTTTAATGCCTGATTGATATATTTTGCAAAATCCAAAGCGTTTTCGCCATCCCCGTGAATACAAATCGTATCTGCCTGCACATCAATATCCTTTCCTTGGACAGTGTGTACTTTTTGCTCTTTGACCATCCGGATCACCTGGGAAACTGCCTCCTCATAATTTGTTATCAAAGCATTCGCTTCTTTCCTGGATGTCAATGTTCCATCTTCCTGATACGTCCGGTCGGAGAAAACTTCACTTGCTGTACGGAGGCCGGCCTGTTTACCTGCTTTCACTAATTCACTTCCAGCCAGCCCGAATAAAACAAGTTCCGGATCCACTTTGTAAACCGCTTCTGCTATCGCTTCAGACAAGTCCTGGCGTTTGGCAGCCATATTATAAAGAGCGCCATGCGGCTTCACATGCTGAAGGCTTCCTCCTTCTGCTTTTACAAAACCATTCAACGCTCCGATCTGATAGACTACCAGTTCGTAAGCCTCTTGAGGGGTGATATCTATATTTCGACGACCAAAACCCATCAGATCCGGCAAGCCAGGGTGTGCACCGATGCCCACTCCTTTTTCCATTGCCATTTCTGTTGTCTTTCGCATCGTCGTAAAATCACCTGCATGAAAGCCGCATGCTACGTTGGCCGATGTAATATGTTCTAGAATCTCCTCATCCCGACCTTTTTGATATGTGCCGAAGCTTTCTCCCATATCACAATTCAAATCTACGATTGCCATTATCGTACCTCCTCTTTTAATTTCAGGCGTATTCCCTGGGCAAGCTGCTGGATGCTCTTTTCTCTTTCTAAATAAAGCTGTTGGGCTTTTTCAAGTGAGATTTCCTGAAATCGTGCTTTCTCACCAGGTTTTAATTGCGCTACGACCGGTATGTCAACGGAAGCAACCTGGCCGATTTTCGGGTATCCCCCTGTGGTTTGCCTATCAGCAAGAAGGATGATCGGCTGGCCATTGGAAGGTACCTGGATTGTTCCGAACGCTACCGCTTCAGAAATCATCTCTTGTGCCTTATCCAGCTGCAGTTTTGGTCCTTCGAGACGGTAACCCATCCTGTCTGATTTGCTTCCGATCTGAAAGGGTTCGAAGAAGAACGCTTCCTGGCTCTCTTTTTTGAATAACTCATATTGCCTTCCCTTTATGACGCGTACCGGCTGTTCTTCTTTGAAGACAGGAATAAATTCAGATGCTACGTGCCAATCCATGCTAACGAGTGCTTCCCCTCCAGCTTGCTTCTGCAAGAAACTTTTGATCTTTGCAGCTGCTTCAGATAGTTCCTGTGCTGTAAGTTCGTCTCCTTCTTTTAAGGCTCGTCCGTGAAAACCACCCAGGCCGGCGCGAAGATAGGTGGACTTGCTCTCCATTACTTCCGGCACATTAAAGCTGCCGGCAACCGCTAAATAAACCCGGCACCCTTCTTTTGCCTGACCAAAACGAAGTTCACTTCCCTTCTTCACGTAAACCGGACGCCATGGTTTAACCTGCTTATCTCCGATTGATGCGGAAAGATCACCTCCACACAAGGAGATCAGCGCATCCTCCTGAAATTCCAGTACCGGCCCGCTCAGTGTTATTTCCAGCGTAGCAGCATCCTCCCTATTTCCTACAAGTAAGTTAGCGATACGGTGGGCTGCCGGATCCATTACACCACTGGCAATGACACCATATGTTTGATAGCCTGTTCTACCAAGATCCTGCACACTGGTAAGCAATCCTGGTTTCAAAACTTTAATCATGATTGCTCCTCCTTATAAGCGTCAAATTCGCTACGGCTGATTGCCTTGAATACAACTTTATCTCCAGCATGGAGCAAGGAAGGAGGCTCCTGGTCCGGTTTAAAAAGACGTACAGGCGTTTGACCAATCAATTGCCAGCCTCCAGGCGTTTCAATCGGATATACACCTGTCTGGCTCCCCGCGATCCCGACCGACCCAGCTGGTATGCTCAGACGTGGCTCTTCCTTTCTTGGCGTGGCAATCTCTTCTTTCATCCCCCCAATATAAGGGAATCCAGGGGCGAACCCTATCATATAAACCAAATAGTTACCGGCCGTATGAAGCTCAATGACTTCCTCTTCGGTCAAATCATTATGGTTGGCCACCTGAGTTAAGTCCGGACCTAAATCCCCACCATAGCAAACAGGAATTTCTACCACCCGGCCTTGTCTTTTTTCTCCCACTCCCAATTTAGGGAGCTCTTTCTTGATTGTTGCTCTGACAATTTCATAAGGTAAGGCAGAAGGTTTATCTTTCTGATCCATTACTTTTACAGGGTCGTAGAATACCGCCACGGTAGTAAAAGCAGGAATATACTCTATGAGCCAATCAAATGGTTTATCATTCAGAAATGCTGTTACTTGTTTGACTCGTTCATGAGACTCTTCATCAATCGTTTTACCAAGATCGATAATTGCTCCATGGTCGCCTAACGGGGATATGTTAAATTCCAAACCAGAACCTCCTCTATTAATCTTTCGTATCTTCTAAAAATTCTATATTACTAAATAGTAAATCAACTTTACTAATGGTTCAAATGAATATTCAGATTATTTTAGTGGTTAATTTCTATTTAAGCTCCCAATTACCGAAGACTCAGTTTTGAGATAGTTGGGTCCGTTACCGTAAGTGGAATGGGACGGGCAGGGAAACGACTCGCTTTCCTGCGGGGGACCTGGCAAGCTTCCTCGGGCTAAAGCCCTGTGGGATCTCGCCTAGCCCCTTCTCCCGCGGGAGTCTCCCCGTTTCCCTGCCCATCCAGTTATTTATGTAATAAACGGACCAGTCAAAAAGAGAAAGGACGTACAATAAAACCTTTATCCTCAGGCATTTATAAAGGATGTAAGGGTACCAAAATCTTCTTTATAATATCATAGGGCATTTTACAAGTGTGATTTCGAGAACTTCCTATGGCAAAGGGGCGTAGGGAAACGTTGAGACTCCTATGGGATATGCGGGATCGCTGAGACCCCGCAAGGCGAAGCCTGAGGAGACTCAGCACACGCCCACGGAAAGCGAATCGTTTCCCGGAGCCCCTATCCCCAATAAATATCTCGAAATCAAGTCTTCGACTTTTCGGCACTATTGTTGAATAAGTCTCTTGTAGTCTTTTATTGCAGGGAGTGTGCATTTTTCTTTCAACCAGGTAAAGAGTATGTTATAAGTTTATAATGATAGATTAATATTTAGGGTTACGAAATAATTAGTTTGAAAGAAGTGATTCATTATCGTAGACCAGGAAAGTATGGCTAAACGAAATTTGTTCATCATGTGGTTTGCTAACTTCTTTATCGCAGGAAGCATCACTATGGTACTTCCGTTTATTTCTTTATATATCGATAGCTTTGGCAATTTTTCTGAGTCCTACGTCCAACAATGGTCAGGCTGGGTATTTGGCGTCACATTCGTAACGGCATTTTTATTTGCGCCCATATGGGGGCGGGTCGGTGATCGTTATGGCAGAAAGAAAATATTAATCATTTCTGCCGTTGGCCTGGGGGTGTCCGTCTTTTTGATGGGGTTGGCTGATTCTGTCTGGCAATTATTCTTCCTGCGCTTATTCATGGGGGTATTTACCGGATTCATACCGATGTCACAAGCGTTGATCGCCACCCAGACACCAAAGCATATTGCCGGTAAAGTTTTGGGTACACTGCAGACTGGCAGTATTACAGGGAGTTTGATGGGACCGATGCTTGGGGGTGTGTTGGCTGACACATTCGGGTATTCCGCCACCTTCCAGGGGACCTCTATCACCGTCTTTCTATCAGCTTTTATCGTCATATTTGGAATCAAAGAATTCAAAATTAACGATGAAAGCAGTGATAGTAAGAAAAGTTATTCCCGGAAAGAAGTACTCCGTCATATCTTTCGCCATCCAGTATTGCTGATGGTTATGCTCGTATCCTTGTTTGTCCAAATCGCCCATTTCAGCATCCAGCCGATTTTATCCTTGTATGTTGCTGAATTACATGGTCCTGCCAATCTTGCATTCTTTTCCGGAATTGCCTTTTCCGCTGCGGGTCTTGGGAACCTGCTGATGGCAAGGCGCTGGGGCAGCATTGCCGACAAGGTCGGTTATATTAGAATCTTGGTGTTCCTGTTATTTATGGCAGGGATTGTCTATCTTCCAGGTGCCTTTGTTACAAGTATCTGGCAGCTGGTCATCATCCGATTCCTGTTGGGGGCCTCCATAGGGGGAATCATTCCCGTCCGCACTGCTTATATTCGTCAGGAGGCTCCACTTGCCATGCAAGGGGAAGTGCTCGGGTATAACACAAGCATTCGCTTCTTAGGAAATATGATTGGGCCCGCGCTTGGCGGGATGCTTTCCGGCTACTTGGGATTCTCTTCTGTCTTTTATGTAACCAGTGCTTTATTGGCAGCATCAGGAATAGCCATGTATCTGACCATACAGCGAAACCCTCGTACTGCCAAACGCCATGCTCATTCCGTATAACAACAGTCAAACCCCTCCTTTCTTGTCGAAGATTGGTGGGATTTGTTTTTATTTTTTTGAAAACGCTTTATACTATAGGTAAAAGGTCTTTCCAATTCCGACTATCTACTTATTGAAGGGGCACTTCTTATGAAAAAAATCTTTTTGCTGGTAATGCTTTCGTTTGTGCTGGCAGCTTGTGCGCAATCGCCCAACAAACAGTTTTTCGCCAATGACTTAACCGCAAAATTGTCTGACGACCCTACTAAACAAGAATATCCTGTTAATCCTAAAATAACACTGGCTGCCATCGGTGATATATTGATTCATGCCCCTGTCTATCGTGATGCCCAGACCGCTGATGGATATGATTTCACGCCGATGTTCAAGAAAATAACTCCCTACTTGAAGGAAGCAACCTTAGCCATAGCTAATCAGGAAACAATGATCGGCGGGACTGATTTCGGTTTATCCGGGTATCCAGCCTTCAACAGCCCGACTGAAGTCGGAGATGCCTTAAAGGAAAGTGGAGTCGATGTCGTTTCGATTGCCAATAATCATACCCTTGACCGAGGAGAACAAGCGATTAATAATGCCCTTTCTCATTGGGAGTCTATTGATATGACCTACACAGGAGCATACAAAAGCCAGAAAGACCAAAAGAAACTTCGCGTGGTTCAGACAGAAAAAGGAATCGATGTTGCATTTTTAAGCTATACGTACGGCACCAACGGTATCCCTTTACCATCGGGGAAGAATTATCTCGTCAATTTAATTGACGCACAAAAAATTAAATCAGATATCACACAAGCGAATAAACAAGCGGATGCTGTGGTCGTCAGTTTGCATTTTGGTTCGGAATATGAGCGTATGCCCAATCGCTACCAGAAAGAATTAGCTCAATTAATGGCTGATTCAGGAGCCCATGTTATTCTCGGCCACCATCCTCACGTCCTGCAGCCAATCGAAATGCTTGAAGGAAAAAAGGGAAATGAGACCCTGGTAATCTATTCACTTGGAAACTTCATCTCTGCACAGGAAGAAACCCACCGGAGGATCGGCGGTATCCTCCAGGTAGAAATCGAATTAGATAGACACGATGATTCCATAGCTTTGAACAAGCCTTCCTTCGTCCCTACTATTGTCGATTATGAACCATTCGCTGACGGGCAAGCCGGTACAAAATTTCAAGTAATTCCGATGCACGAAACTACAAGAGAAATCATACCTGACCAAAAGGAAACTTATAAAGAAATAAAAGACCATATGTCTCAATGGCTGCCTGAATTAATCTTTCCTCGTACTTCACAATGACCTTTGGCTTTTTCTTTTCAAAATGCTATGTCAAACATTGTAGTTGATTTTCCATAGGAGAAATTATCAAATTATTAGGGCGTAAAGTCGAGGACTTTATTCCGAGATGATTGTGGTAATTCCCGCAGCCAATAGAACATACCAAATAAAGGTTCTATTGAGAACGATATCTAGTTGAATTTTTTTCTAAAACTAGATATTATGTAGTGTGGCACAAAAATGTTATCACACTTGCAATGTGAAACAGGAGGAATAAATAAATGAGTACTAAAGACTACCGAGTATTGTTGTATTATCAATATGTCGACTTACCGGAATATGAAGAATATGCCGCTGATCATTTAAAGTATTGTAAAGATTTAGGTCTGAAAGGCCGGATCATCGTTGCCCCGGAAGGAATCAACGGCACCGTATCCGGAACTGTAGAACAGACTAATGAATATATGGAACACATGCATGCTGACGAACGTTTTAAAGATATGGTTTTTAAAATAGATGAAGTGGAAGAACATACCTTCAAAAAAATGCACGTACGTGCGAAATCTGAAGTTGTCAATTGGAGTATTGACAATGATGACATCGATCCAAAAACCTTTACCGGCAAACGGCTGAAGCCTAAAGAGTTCTATGAAATGCTTCAGGACGAAGATACGATCGTCATTGATGGCCGTAATGAATATGAATACCGGATCGGTCATTTTCGCAATGCAATTCAGCCGGAAGTAGAAACGTCCCGCGAGTTCCCTGAGTGGATCGCTGAAAATGCAGATCAGTGGAAAGATAAAAAAGTCCTTACCTATTGTACGGGAGGCATCCGTTGTGAAAAGCTTACGGGCATCCTGATGAAAAACGGTGTGGAAGACGTCTACCAGCTCGATGGTGGAATCACCACTTACAGTAAAGATCCAGAAACAAAAGGGCGTTATTTTGATGGAAAAATGTATGTGTTTGATGAGCGGATTTCTGTCCCTGTCAACCATACCGAAGAAGATACCGTTATCGCGGAATGTGAACATTGTGGTAAAAAAGAAGACCGCATGATCAACTGCAGCAATCCGGTCTGCAACCGTCAGTATGTCTGCTGTGAAGCATGTGAAATCGAGCAGTATGCTGCCTGTACCACCGAATGCCGCGAACACCCGGAAAACCGCTGGGATGTTGACAAACAAAAACAAATCGACAAATATGATAAAATCCCGAACAAAAACTAAAACGACGTTGGTCTGTATTCAGGCCAACGTTTTTTCTTAATCTTTAAGGAGGTTTTCAGCCATGTCAGATATAGCTTACCTTGATGCTACAGCACAGAAACAACTGATAGACAAAAGAGAAATTTCCCCCTATGAACTGACCGAGCATTACATAGAAAGAATTGAAGAGCTCAATCCTGAATTGAATGCTGTGGTGCATACCATGTTTGATGAGGCGCTCGAACAAGCAAAACGGTATAAACCGAATAGCTCTTTATTTGGTGGTCTCCCTTTTCTTATTAAAGACTTGAATAACATAAAAGGCCACCCGACAACCTCTGGTTCGAAGCTGATGGACGGATTTACGGCTGGAGAAGACGATGTTTTTGTGAAACGTTACCGGGAAGCAGGAATGTCTTTTCTTGGTAAAACCAATACACCTGAATTCGGCTTTTTACCCACAACGGAACCAGACCACCTGGGGGCAACAAAAAATCCATGGGCACTGGACAGGTCTGCCGGTGGTTCCAGCGGAGGTGCAGCGGCAGCAGTAGCTTCTGGAATGGCTCCTTTCGCACATGCTAGTGATGGTGGCGGATCGATACGGATTCCTGCCTCTGCATGCGGGCTGTTCGGTTATAAACCATCCAGAGGTCAAGTACCCTACGGTATGTATATGAATAACTTCGGTGTTAACCATGCACTGACCAAATCTGTCAGAGACAGTGCCGGACTGCTGGATATCATAAAAGGACCCGGGCCAGGAGAAAGCTACCCTCCCCTTCCCGCGAGAACTCCCCTTCTTCCCAATATCGTTCAAGATCCTGGCAGGCTTAAGATAGCAGTAGATCCTGACTGGAAGGGACGGGTCTCTATTTCTGAAGAGGCCAGGGAAGCGGTCAGCCATGCCGTTCTTCTGCTTGAATCTCTGGGACACGAAATCGAATACCAGCCGCTGCCGTTTGACTTTGAAGCTTTTGCCAACCATTTTATTACGAGCTGGATTGCCGGCGGATCCCTGTTGATCAAACATATGGCTGGGTTAGTAGATGTCCAGCCCACAAAAGAAAATCTGGAGTCGATATCCTATCATGTCTACAATCTAGGGTCACAGCTTTCTGCTTCTGATTATGAAGAAGCAAGAGTTATGCTTATGCGGGAATCACAGAAGATTCATAGCTTCCATCAACAGTATGATATCCTATTGACTCCTGTATTAAATGGATTGCCGGCAGTTCTTGATACTTTTTCTAATGGAAATGATGCGCCGAAAGATATGTTGTATAACTTCACGGATATATGCAGTTTTACACCGATTGCGAATGTAACCGGCCAGCCTGCGATGAGTGTCCCTTTATATTGGACAGAAAAAGGACTTCCGGTTGGCGTTCAATTTACTGGAAGACTTGGCGAGGATGACCTGATGTTCCGACTAGCTGCACAGCTGGAAAACGCACAAGCCTGGCAGTCCCATTACGATAACTTGAACCGGTACTAGGAATTTTCCAATTTGTTTACTGTAATCCTTTAGGTGGTAAAGTCCACTATCGACAAAATATAAGGAGGCAGTATTCATGAAACCAACAGATCGTCAAACAGAAGGACAACCTAAACAGGTACAGGACAGACAGCCGGGATTTCGTGAAGAAATGGATCCCAAGCCTATTGTAGAAGATGATGATTATAAAGGCAGCGGTAAGCTGAAGGATAAAGTAGCATTGATTACAGGCGGTGACAGCGGAATCGGACGCGCCGTGGCAGTTGGATATGCAAAAGAAGGCGCCCACCTTGCTATTGTCTATCTCGATGAACATGAGGATGCAAAAAGCCTTAAAGAGCGGGTAGAGCAAGAAGGCGTTAAGTGCCTCTTAATCTCTGGGGATGCCGGCGAAGAACAATTCGCCAAGGACGCCATTAAACAGACGATCGATGAATTCGGGGGACTGAACATTCTGGTCAATAATGTAGCGGAACAGCATCCACAAGCCAGTCTGGAAGAAATTTCGACCGAGCAGATGGAGCGTACATTCAAGACCAACTTTTATTCTTACTGGCACTTTACCAGGGCAGCGGTCCCTCACTTGAAAGAAGGAGATGCCATCATTAATACGACTTCCATTAATGCCTACCGGGGAAACAAAGAGTTGATCGATTACACCGCTACAAAAGGTGCTGTCGTCGGCTTTACACGTTCGATGGCCCAGGTATTGGTAGATAAAGGGATCCGCGTCAACATGGTAGCTCCAGGACCGATCTGGACACCACTGATTCCATCCAGCTTTGACGAAGACAAAGTCGAAGTATTCGGTACCAACACACCAATGGACCGTCCTGGTCAGCCGGTCGAACATGTAGGCAGCTATGTACTATTAGCATCTGATGATTCTTCTTATATGACTGGTCAATGCATTCACATCAATGGCGGCCATTGGATGAGCAGCTGATAATAAAAAAGTAATGCCCCAGGAGAGCGTTTAGTTCTCCCGGGGCATTTTTTGTTTAGGATGAAATTTGGCTAGCCTGCTTTTGGGCCGCTTTAATAAGGCAGCGTCCTTTTCCATGCGGGATGCACATCGGGGTACCAAACAATGGGTCCTCTCTGACATCACAAGTCATATCAAAAACATCCTGCACCATTTTACACGTAACGATTTCTTCCGGTTTCCCTTGCGCGTATACTTTTTTATCTTTCAACGCCACGATATGATCGGCATATCGGCAAGCAAGGTTAATATCATGAAGTACCATTACAATGGTACGGCCATGCTCCTGGTTCAAATCAAATAAAAGGTCCAGGATTTCAATTTGATGTGTCATATCCAAATAGGTCGTAGGCTCATCCAGTAACAACGTATCCGTGTTCTGAGCAAGCGTCATCGCTATCCATGCCCGCTGCCTTTGCCCTCCGGATAAAGAATCAACAGAACGGTCCTTCAACTCCAGCATGTTAGTGGCTTCTAAAGCCGTCTGTACCGATTCCTCATCCTGCTTAGACCATTGGCGCGCCCAGCTTTGGTAGGGGTAGCGCCCCTGCTTCACCAATTGCAGCACGGTCAGTCCTTCAGGAGTAACGGGGCTTTGCGGCAGGATAGCCATCTTTTTTGCCACTTCTTTCGTGCGCATCTTTGAGATGTCTTTATTATCCAGTACAATATGCCCGGATTTCGGCTTCAGAAGTCTGGCTAAGGAACGGAGCAAGGTGGACTTCCCGCAGCCATTCCCTCCGATCAATACCGTTACTTCCCCTTTTGGTATGGAAATATCCAGTGAATCGATAATAAGATCTTCTCCGTAGCTTAGCGACAATTCATTGGCAATCAGCGTTTTCATATCAATCTCTCCTTTTAAGACCGCTTGCTTTTATATAGCAAAAAGATGAAGTAAGGCGCCCCGATCGCTGCCGTAAAGACTCCGGCAGGGACTTCCAGCGGGGAAAACATGGTGCGTCCGACCAGGTCCGCTCCTAAAACAACAATGGCACCGACTAGTGCAGATACAGGTATCAATGCGCCGTAAGAAGACCCTACTAAACGCCTGGCAATATGGGGAGCCATCAAACCGACGAAACCAATCCCGCCGGCAAAGGCAACTGCGGCTCCTGTCATGGCAGTACATAATGTGAGAAAAATCAACCGGTCCCGTTGCAGATGGGCACCGATGCCTGCCGCGGCTTCCTCCCCTAACTCTTGCGCATTAATCCTTCTTGCTACCATCAACGATAATACGAACAAAACAAGGACGACAGGGACCAGAATTTTCACTTCAGCCCAATTAGATCCATACACGCTTCCCGTCAGCCATATATTAGCCTGAGAAGCACGGAAGATCGGTCCCAATATCATGAACATCGTCGTCAGGGCTTGTGTTAATAATGAAATCCCAATCCCTATCAGAACGAGCGTCATGGGCGAGATGCCATTTTTATAGGCAAGAATATATACCATAAATCCGACCACCACCGCTCCGATGAAGGAAGCAAAAGGCAGCCATTGCAGACTTACTGTCAAAGCATTGTCAGCATTGCTGAAAATCGCCAGGAAAGCGACAACAGCAACTCCTGCACCACCTGTGATTCCGATAATGTCCGGAGAAGCGAGCGGATTTCTAATCATTCCTTGTAGAATTGCTCCACTTACAGATAAGGCAACCCCGACAAAAAGTGCTGTCAAAATTCTCGGCATTCGGAAAGAGTTGACGACCATCTGATTCATTTCATTTCCCTGCCCGATTAAAACTTTGATGACATCCAAAGGGTGTACAAAAATTTCACCCAAAGCAGCTGAAAATAGAAACAATGCAGCTAAAGCAATAAATAGCAGGGCTGTTACGATAATAGACCTGGGATCGAAAAGAAACGATATCCAATCATTTTTTGTACGAAATACGCGATATCTGCTCATGTGCTTTTCAATCCTTTACGGGCAATGTAGATAAAGAATGGCGTTCCGATGATGGCAGTCATGACACCGACTGGAACTTCCTCCGGCATAATGACGTACCTGGCAGCAATATCGGCAGCTAATAATAAGGTAGCTCCTAATATCCCTGCGTAAGGAATCACCCAGCGATGATCCTGCCCGACAATCGACCTCGCGAAGTGAGGAACCACGATGCCAATGAACCCTATAGGTCCGGCGATGGCAACCGCTCCACCCGCTAACAGTACAATCAAAATACCAGAGGCTGCTTTTATCCATCCGGTCTTCTGACCAAGACCCTGAGCCACATCCTCTCCCATAATCAAGATATTGATATGACGGGAAATTAACAGTGAACCAATCCATGCAGCTGCCAGATATGGAAAAACGGAGGATAAATACTCCAGGCTTCTTCCTTGTACGGATCCAGCAAGCCAGAACAACACTTCGTCCAGGGCTTTTTCATTCAAAACAAGCATCCCCTGGGTGAAAGATGAAAATAAAGCGGCAATCGCAGCACCGGCTAATGTAAGCCGTACTGGTGTTAAACCTTGCCGGCCAACAGAGCCTACCACGTAAACGATGATAGCAGCCACTGCTGCCCCGGCAAAGGATATCCAAGTCATTCCTTGGAGAGAAATGACTTGAAAATAAGAGACCGCGAGAACAACGAACAAGGAAGCACCTGCATTGATGCCGAAAATCCCGGGAGATGCAAGCGGGTTCCTTGTAAGTGCCTGCATCAACACCCCGGCAATTGCTAAGGACGCCCCTACTACGGCGGCAATTAATGCCCTGGGCAGCCGGACGTCTTTTATAATGATATGTGTATTGGTTTGTTCAAAATGAAAAAAAGCCTGGTATGCTTCTTTTAGTGTTACATCGGTATAACCTAATACGATACTGCAGCAAAGAAATACAATCAGCAGCAACAATCCGGCAAGAATACCTGACCATTTCAACCCGGCTGTCCTCAACACCATAATTTTTATCCTCTCATTATACAGAAACTAGTAAATTCTCTACATTATCAAGTCTATTTGACCTATGACATGCTGTCAATGATTTTGAGAATCATTTTCATTTATGTCACAAAATATTTCAAATTTCAGTTGACTAAAGGGAAAATTTTATATAAGCTACTAATTGTGAATGATAATCATAATCAATTAGGGAGTGGGAATTATGAGTAAAAAATATTTACCCGCATTTATTTTAATGTTGGTATTATCTCTTGTATTAGCAGCCTGCGGAGGTTCATCCAGTGAAGATACTTCCGATGAGCAAGAGCAAAATAATGAGGACAGCAGCAGTTCGGAGGACTTCGAACCTTATACCATTGAACATGCGATGGGTGAAACTACAATCGAAGAGAAGCCAGAACGTGTCGTTATACTTACAAACGAAGGTACGGAAGCTTTATTGGCTCTTGGTGTCCAGCCGGTAGGTGCTGTGAAGTCATGGCTGGGTGATCCTTGGTATGACCATATCAGCGACCAAATGGAAGGCGTTGAAGTAGTCGGTGATGAATCAAATGTAAACATAGAAAAAATCCTTGAATTGCAGCCTGACCTTATCATTGGTAACAAAATGCGTCAGGAAGATATTTACGACAAATTGAGCAAAATCGCACCGACTGTTTTTGCTGAAACCCTGCGCGGCGAATGGCAGGAAAACTTTATGACCTATTCTAAAGCATTGAATAAGGAGGAAGAAGGTCAGCAATTGATTGAGGAATATGATCAGCGATTGGAAGACTTCGCAGATCAGGCCGGTGACAAACTGGATCAGGAAGTATCCGTGGTGCGCTTCATGCCGGATCATGTCCGTATTATGCATAAAGACTCCTTCTCAGGTGTCATCCTGGATCAAATCGGCTTTAACCGTCCTGAGTCACAGCAAGCGGAAGACTTCATGGAAAAAGCGACAAAAGAACGAATTCCAGCGATGGATGGCGATATCCTTTTCCATTTCACTTACGAAACAGGTGACGGCGCAGCAAAAGAAGTACAGCAAGAATGGCTGCAAGACCCTTTATTCAAGAACCTTGAGGTTGTAAAATCTGGAGAAGTACACGAAGTAAGCGACGCAACCTGGAATACAGCAGGTGGATACCTGGCTGCCAATGAAATGGTCAATGATCTGGAAAAAATATTCCTGGAGGAAGAAGAATAATTGTTAATCATAGGCTGCCCCCTCAGGGCAGCCTTTCTTTATATTACAAAAACCGCCCTGCCGTATGCTGCCGGCCAGGGCGGTTTTTCTTCTTGTAAGAGAGACAACTGCAGTGTTTATGAGCTAATAATGCAAGCTTCTGAGACAATTTTTAAAGTTTTTGAGACAAAATCGAAATTTCATGAGACATATTTGAAAATTTATGAGATAAAAAATTTATTTATGCGCTCACTTATTAATAAGAGAGACAATCCAACTTCCAATGGGTACCAGACATCCTTTCACAGTCAGCCATCCAATTTAACCGCAGATTGCAGCGACTGTACCCAGCTTAAGCTGGCTGTAATCGACTTTTCGGCACTGAGAAACTGTTCCTGTACCCGGTTCTTCGCCGGCCCTCCAGGCACATTTCGTGCTGCCACTACCGACTCAGGTGTCAACGCTTCATAGATATCTTCTTCAATAGCGTCAGAGAATTGATGGAACTCTTCCAATGACAGGTCGAGAAGATAACATCCTTTATTGATGCAATGAAGCACTACCTGACCGACTACAGCATGGGCTTCACGAAAAGGTACATTCTTCCCTACCAGGTAATCGGCAAGGTCGGTCGCATTGGAATAGTCTTCCGCTACCGCTTTGTACATCGCCTCTTTGTTGACATGCATCGTTTCGATCATTGGAGCAAACAACGCTAACGCCCCTTTCAAGGTTTCAGCTGTATCAAACATCCCCTCTTTATCTTCCTGCATATCTTTGTTGTAAGCGAGCGGCAACGACTTCAATGTCGTCAGCATACCGATCAGGTTGCCATAGACCCGGCCGGTTTTCCCGCGGACCAGTTCAGGGACATCGGGATTTTTCTTTTGCGGCATCATGCTGCTTCCGGTACAAAACGCGTCATCCAGCTCGATGAAGTTGAATTCCGTGCTTGACCATTGGACAAGCTCCTCCGAAAGCCGGGACAAATGCATGGAAATCATCGATGTATTCGCCAAAAATTCAATGACAAAATCCCGGTCACTGACGGCATCCAGACTGTTTTCGCATAGACCGTCGAACTGCAGCTTGTCGGCCACCTGCTGACGGTCAATCGGGAAGGTCGTGCCTGCCAGGGCTCCCGCGCCAAGCGGCATCTGGTTGATCCGCTTGAAGCTGTCCTGCAAACGCTCGACATCACGCTGGAACATGAAGACATACGCCATCATATGGTGAGCGAACGAAACAGGTTGTGCCCGCTGCAAATGCGTATATCCTGGAAGGATCGTATCCAGATTGGTTTTTGCCTGGGTAAGCAAGGCTTGCTGCAATTGAACAAGCTGCTCCACCATATCGACGACTACCTCACGCAGATAGAGACGCATATCAAGGGCAACTTGATCGTTACGGCTTCTTCCGGTATGAAGCTTTCCACTGAGCGGCCCGATTTCCTTGCTCAACAGCTGCTCGACGTTCATGTGAATATCTTCATGGCCGACATCCAGCTCCACTTTTCCGCACTCGATTTTATAATCGACTTTATTCAGGCCTTCAATGATGATAGCCGCCTCCTGGTGGGTGAGAATCCCACAGGAAGCGAGCATATCTACATGAGCCATGCTGCCGATGATATCGTAACGGGCAAGCTTTCGGTCAAAGTTGATAGATGCTGTATATTCTTCTACGAGTTGATTGGTCGCTTTCGTGAAACGACCTCCCCATAATTTAGTCACGACTTAACCGCCTCTTTCAGGTCTAATTTGACTTTATCTAAAGAGCTGCCTGTGATTTTTTCCCCTTGGGTGACAGATGCATGGACTTTCGTCGGCAGCCCCCAAAGTTTGATGAACCCAAGTGCTGCTTCATGGTCAAAGGCATCATCCGGGTTATAAGTCGCCAGGTTGAAGTCATAAAGGGAGAAATCAGATTTCCGGCCAATTACCTGCGCCTGCCCCTTATACAATTTAACTTTCACAACACCGGAGACATGTGTTTGTGTCTCTTCGATGAATGCTTTTAACCCATCCATCAATGGAGAATACCATAGGCCTTCATATACCATTTGGGCGAATTTTTGTTCCACGATCGGCTTGAACTGAGCCACTTCACGAGGCAGCGTCAAGGATTCCAATGCCTGGTGAGAGGTGATCAACGTTGTTGCAGCAGGAGTTTCATAGATTTCTCTCGATTTGATACCGACAAGACGGTTCTCGACGTGGTCGATACGTCCGACGCCATGCTTCCCTGCGATGTTATTCAGCTTCAAAATCAAATCTTCCAATGGAAGGGTCTCGTCATTGATAGCTACAGGCATCCCTTTCACAAAAGTAATCTCCAATTCTTCCGCTTCATCTGGTGCTTTTTCTGGTGCTGTCGTCAGATCATAAGCTTCTTCCGGCGGCTGTGCCCAAGGGTCTTCCAGAACACCACATTCGTTACTTCTTCCCCACATGTTCTGGTCGATACTGTAAGGATTGTCAACATCAACTGGTACCGGGATGCCATGTTCTTTCGCATAGGCGATTTCTTCATCTCTGGACATTGCCCATTCTCTGACAGGGGCCACGATTTCCAATTCTGGATTCAACGCTGTAATCGCGACATCGAATCTTACCTGGTCGTTCCCTTTTCCAGTACAACCATGAGCTACCGCTACCGCTCCCTCTTTTTCCGCGATTTCTACCAGTACTTTAGCAATCAACGGACGGGATAATGCGGAAACGAGCGGGTACTGCCCTTCATACATGACATTCGCCTTCAAAGCCGGCAACAGATAATCCTCCGCGAACAATGCCTTCGCATCTACGGTATAAGATTTCAATGCACCGACGTTCAATGCTTTTTCTTTTACAAAATCAAGGTCTTTACCTTCTCCGATATCTAAACCGACAGCGATTACTTCATAGTTGTATTTATCCTGCAGCCATTTCACCGCTACCGAAGTATCTAATCCACCTGAATACGCTAATACTACTTTTTGTTTTTCCATTATAGTCAGCTCCCCTTTGCTGTTGTTTTCTTCGTTCTTTTAAGATATGAATTATTATGCATTATTAAGTATATTAATTCAACCGTTAATCGTGAATTTTTTTAAAAAGTTTTTGAAGGAATAAAAAAAGCGCGCAGTGACAGGGTTCTGCGCGCTTATTACTTTTATATTTTTTTGTTGCGGCAGGCGGCATGATTGGTGGATCCGATTCCTCGTTCGAATGACAAAGCATGACGAATCGCCTCAGTAACAAACGATTTAGCCAATCCTACTGCATCTTTCATTTCTTGCCCTTTAGCCAGTTCAGCAGTGATTGCCGCTGCATAAGTACAACCTGCCCCACTTGTATGAATCGTATCAATACGCTCTGAACGAAATTCCTTGAAATCTTCACCATCATATAAAATATCGACTGCCGGGTAGTCAGCAAGTGCACCGCCTTTGACTAATACATAACGCGGGCCTAGTTGATGGAGTTCTTTAGCTGCCTGATACATCGCTTCGATATTATCAATCGTTTCCCATTCTAAGAGCTTAGCCGCTTCCATCGTATTAGGAGTGATAATATCGGCAAGGGGGAAAAGCTGTTCTTTCATCGCCACAATCGCGTCATCTCTCAATAACTGTGACCCCATTTTGCCAATCATGACCGGGTCCACAACAATATGGCCTGTATTTTCTTCTTTTACTATAGCAGAGACATGATCAATGATTTCTTGCGTGAACAACATGCCGGTTTTCAAAGCATCCACCCCGACATGTTCGAATGCCGCGTATATCTGTGCTTCAATCGCCCCCAGCGGCTGGGTGAAAATTCCTTGTTCCGTTTTGGCATTATTAGCAACGATAGCAGTGATGGCACTCATGCCATATACATCCCGCTCCTGGAAAGTCTTCAAATCTGCCTGGATACCGGCACTCCCTTGTGCAGCTGACCCTGCAATCGTCAATGTCCGGGCAATAGTCATAGCGAAAATCCTTTCTTCTCTCTTTTTTTCATCATCATACTACGACTCCTGTTATTAACCAATCAGGATGCTGCAGGCTGCGGGAATGGATAGCAGCGCCAATCTCTGTTAAAATCATCAATAAGAATAATGGAAAAAGGGGGACAACCATATGAAAATCGTGTCGATTGAACCGACGCCGAGTCCCAATTCAATGAAAATCAACCTCGATGAAGAGCTCCCAGCAGGTGATACCTATAACTATAAACAAGGGGATAACCTGGAAGAGGCACCCCAGCATATAAAAGACCTTCTTGCTATCGAAGGAGTGAAAAGTCTCTACCATGTCATGGACTTTATCGCACTCGATCGTAACCCGCGCTCTTCCTGGGAAAATGTCCTCCCTGAAGTAAGGGAAGCACTTGGTACAAAAGAGGAAAATCGAGAACAGGAAGCTAAGCAGCAACAGACCGAACAAGCAAAAGATGCTTTCGGAGAAGTGAAAGTGTACGTTCAAATGTTTCGTGGGCTCCCCATGCAGATTAAGCTTGATGACGGTAATGAAGAAAAGCGGGTCGGGCTGCCGGAGATGTTTATGAATGCAGCTATGAAAGCATCCCCCGCTTCTCCTAATATGGTCATGGAACGAAAGTGGGTCGAACAGAATCCTCGTTATGGCGATATGGAAGAGATTGGCCAGGAAGTCGCCGAGGAACTGGCTGCAAGCTACGATGAACAACGACTGGAGGCACTGGTTGAGCGGGCTTTTGAAGAAGGAGCAGAAGTACCCGTCGAGCCTCACAGGGATAATCAAGAAGATATTATGTCAACCCTTGACAATCCCGATTGGAAGGTGCGTTATGCCGCACTTGACCGTATGAACCCGAGTTATGATGATCTTCCGGTGCTAGAAAAAGCGCTGCATGATGAAAAAGGATCGATTCGCCGGCTGGCAACCGCCTACCTTGGTATGATTGAAGAACCGGAAGTCCTCCCTTATTTATACCAGGCGTTGAAGGACAAGTCCGTCACAGTCCGGAGAACAGCCGGGGACTGTTTATCGGATTTAGGTTTCAAAGAAGCTATGCCAGAAATGATTGTTTCCCTTTCTGACCCGAATAAACTTGTCCGCTGGCGGGCGGCGATGTTTTTATATGAAATCGGGGACGAAACAGCAATCACTAAGCTGGAAGAAGCTATTGACGATCCGGAATTTGAAGTAAGGATGCAGGCGAAAATGGCACTGCAGCGGATCAAAGGCGGCGAAGAAGCAAAGGGCTCCGTCTGGCACCAAATGACCCAGGCCCGAAAAAACAATTGATTTTTTCACTAAAGGGATCCATTATCTTATAACTACGTTAATTATTTAAAGGAGGATTTAACATGAATGCTTATGAAGAATATATGAAACAAATGGCGCAGCCAATGCGCGATGAATTGACGAATGCTGGTTTCAGAGAATTAACCACGCCCGAGGAAGTAGACGAATTCATAGCGAATACAAAAGGCACAGCACTCGTGGTCGTTAACTCTGTATGCGGATGTGCAGCGGGGCTTGCCCGCCCGGCAGCCCGTGAATCCCTGGCTTACGAAAAAACACCAGAACACCTGGCTACTGTATTTGCAGGTCAGGATCGTGAAGCAACAGCTCGTATGCGTGAACACTTTGAAGGGTTAGAACCTTCTTCTCCCTCCATGGCACTGATGAAAGATGGCAAAGTCGTTCATTTCATTCCACGTGAGGATATTGAAGACTTTGAAGTTGAAGAAATCGTAGATAACCTTACCAACGCTTACGACAACCATTGTTAAACAAGTATTCGCAGCTATACAAATTGACAAGCCCCCTCTTCCGATATACCATTATAGGTATATAACGAGGAGGGTTTTTTCTTGAGCAAAGAAATCAAGAAACATTGTTACCAGAGCTCCTGACAAATTTCCAAATCCGATGATGGTCAAAAGGGGAATAACGGTGGCAAGCCGAAAATCCCACCAATATGACCAGGTACCATCGGAATACTCCTGGCAGGAGTATATATTGTCATCATGCCGTTGATGCGCTAAAGAGGGCCTTTTGTGCCCCTCTCATTACATATTCGGAGTGATTATATGTTTGAAGTCAAACCCCATCCGGAATTATCATGGTCGATTTCCCGTCACAAAACACTGATGGAATGTCCGAGAAAATATGGTTACGACTATTACGTTTCTCATAATGGATGGCTTCGTGACGCAGATTCCCTCGCACGTCATACCTACCGTCTAAAAAAGCTGACCAATCTGGAAATGCTCTTCGGAAGTATTGTCCACGATACCATCTATCAAGTAATCCAGCATTTCTTAAAGACAAGGCAAATCCCATCCGAGCAAAAGCTGGTTGACCGGATCAGGCAGCAATTGAATCAGGGATTCATTGACTCGACTCGACGGGAGCACCTTTGGCATGACAAGCCGAAGCATTATACAATGCTGCATGAAATCTACTATAGCCAGCAGGATAAGCTCCCTCCCAACAAAACAGCTAAGATCCAGTCGCGTCTGGGCACAGCGATGAATAACTTTCTCAAGAGCCAAACGTTTCAGGATATCCAGACACCGGAAAATATTCGCTTTGTCGCCTCTGAGGACTTTCGCTATATGATGATTGGTGATGTGAAAATCTATATCGTTATGGACCTTGTCTACCGAGACATTAACCAGGATAAATGGGTGATCGTCGATTGGAAGACAGGGAAAGCATCAGCAGAAGACCGCAATCAGCTGGCTTTATATGCCCTTTACCTGAAGCAAAGGTATCAGATAGATTCCTTAGATAAAATCGTTATCAGAAATGAATATTTGCTGGAAGGCTACCATAAAGAACATGCTTTGAATGCTACGGATTTGATAAACGTGCAGAACCTGTTCGGAATGAGCATCCAGGAAATGTCCCATTACCTTGCCGATGTAGAAAAAAACGAACCCTTATCCATCGATCAGTTTCCGAAATACCAGGAAGACCATAAGTGCGCACGGTGTAACTACCAGGAATTATGCTTTGGCTAGTAGATTAATAGAAACAGAACTTTTGAACTAAAAAAATAGTACGTAATATTCTGACTTTTCTGTCTCCTCTCTTTTATAATGGGTATCAAACCATTCGAGGAGGAATTTTTTTGAAGAAAAAACGTTTATTACCAGCAGTCGTGTTATCAACGGCCATGCTCGCCGGGACGTTTGCCCCACTCCCTGCCGAAGCTGTACATACGAATGTTTCAACAGAGGCTATCGCACAAAAACATGGCCTTGATAATGGAAACAAGCCTATGTTCGTAATCGAAAAGCAGGCTGAAAAGCAGCACGCCAGCAATGCAGCTGCAGCGCTTGATCATTTAGAAAAGAATACAAATAAATATAAAATCAAAAACCCGAAAGCCAGCTTGTTGGAAAAAAAGACCGAAAAAGATGAGCTGGGCATGACACATGTCCGTTTGCAGCAGAGCAAAAATGGCATCCCTGTAGAAGGGAGTGAAGTGATTGTCCATTTTAACGAGAATAATGGCGTAACTGCTGTAAACGGTGAGTTCAATACGGTTGTAGATAAGGCTGAAATGGATACCGACCCTTCTATCACACAATCTCTAGCGTTAGCTGCGGCTAAGCAAGCGGTGAAAGCCCCTAAAAAGCTGGAATATCAGCCAACAAGTGAGCTGGTTGTCTATCCTTTCGAAGGGGATAGCTATCTCGCCTATAAAGTAAATGTCAATTTTATGGGTGAAAAACCCGGGAATTGGTTTGTATATGTGAATGCACAGACTAATGAAGTAATCGATCAATACAACGCCTTGATGCATGCCGACGGTTTCCTGCCAGCTGAGGGATCAGGTTTAGGTGTCCTTGATGATCACCGCAAACTACATGTCTCTCATAAGAATGAAAAGAATAGAGAAGGTACAAAGTTTTACCTTAGTGATTACTCTCATAATAATTTAGATGGCATCCATACCTATGATCTGGCAAACCAGTGGGGAGGCACTGGTGAAGTGCATTCAAAAATAGGCAGTGCCTGGAAGGATGACTACGACCGCCCTGCTGTTGATGCCCACTATAATTCCGAAAAAGTATATGAATACTACTTAGAAGAACATGACCGTAATTCGATTGATGGAGAAGGAATGGCCATCGTATCCAAGGTCCATTTTGGTGAAGATTATAATAATGCCTTCTGGAATGGACGTGAGATGACTTATGGCGATGGGGACGGAGAATTCTTCATTCCACTTTCAGCCGGCCTTGATGTGGCAGCCCATGAAATGACGCACGGGGTCATCACTCACTCTGGCGGCCTTAAATACCGAAACCAGTCTGGAGCTTTGAATGAAGCCTTCGCAGATATATTCGGAGCACTTGTAGATGAAGACGATTGGGAAGTCGGTGAGGATATCATGGCTGATCCTGCCAAGGAATCTGGCAGAACCTCTCTCCGCAGCCTGAGTGATCCGAGTAAATATCCTGTAGGTGCGGATTATGTGCCATATGGTGATGGCAGTGGCATGTACCCTTCTCATATGGACGAATATTATGACCTTCCGCTTAATCTTGATAATGGCGGTGTCCATATTAATTCATCGATCATCAACCATGCCGCCTACCTTACAGGCGGGCAGATCGGAAAGGAAAAACTTGGACAAATCTATTACCGGGCACTGACTGTCTACTTTACCCCTGATACTAACTTCAGTCAGGCCAGACAGGCTTTGATCCAATCTGCAGTTGATCTATATGGCGAATCCAGTGAAGAAGCACTTGCTACAGAAGACGGATTGAACCAGGTAGGTATTACAGAATAGTTCAAGGATAACTACCCCGGAGCCCTCCAGAATTTGGAGGGTTTTATTACTGCGTATAGTTTTAACAATCAATACAAATAATTGACAATATTCTGATAAAATGGTAATCTCGTTGTACACTAAGTGACAAGTTTAGTGCTTTATTTTGTAAGCGGTTGCAAATATAGAAAAGTGAAATGGAGGAATCAAAAATGGTTTATGCATTTCCGAATACTGAAGGATCAATTGTTGAATTTAAAAAGAGGTATGATAATTACATAGGTGGAAAATGGACGCCTCCAGTCAAAGGGCAATACTTCGAAAATGTCACACCGGTGACCGGCAAATCATTCTGCGAAGTAGCGAGATCGACGGAAGAAGATGTAGAACTTGCACTGGATGCCGCGCATGAAGCCAAGGAATCCTGGGGTAAGACCTCTGTAACCGAACGCTCCCTTATTTTGAACCGCATCGCGGATCGCATGGAAGAAAACCTTGAAAAGCTTGCGGTAGCGGAAACATGGGAAAATGGAAAAGCGGTACGTGAAACATTGAATGCCGATATTCCGCTTGCCGTGGATCATTTCCGTTATTTTGCTTCTGTCATTCGTTCTCAGGAAGGAACAATTGGTGAAATTGACGGAGACACTGTTGCTTATCATTTCAATGAGCCTCTTGGTGTTGTCGGACAAATCATCCCTTGGAACTTCCCATTACTGATGGCAACGTGGAAGCTTGCCCCTGCTCTGGCAGCCGGGAATGCCGTTGTTCTTAAACCGGCAGAGCAAACACCGGTGTCTATTCTTTATTTCTTTGAAATGATTGAAGACCTGCTTCCACCTGGTGTTGTAAATATTGTGAACGGTTTTGGTCTGGAAGCTGGTAAGCCACTCGCCTCCAACCCACGAATTAATAAAGTAGCATTTACAGGAGAAACGACTACAGGTCGTATGATTATGCAATATGCGTCGCAAAACATCATTCCTGTTACGCTTGAACTTGGAGGAAAATCACCGAACATTTTCTTCGAGGATATTATGCAAAAAGATGATGATTTCTTTGATAAAGCGATTGAAGGTCTGGTCATGTTCGCTCTTAACCAGGGAGAAGTCTGTACCTGCCCTTCCCGTGCCTTGATTCAGGAATCCATTTACGATGAGTTCATGGAGCGTGCGCTCGAACGAATCAAACAAATTAAAATCGGTAACCCGCTGGATCCGGAAGTAGCGATGGGAGCCCAGGCTTCATCGGAACAAATGGAAAAAATTCAATCTTATCTTCAAATTGGTAAAGAAGAAGGTGCTGAATGCCTGATTGGAGGTGAGCGTAATAAGCTTGAAGGAGATCTGTCTGAGGGGTATTACATTCAGCCGACCGTATTTAAAGGGAATAATAAGATGCGGGTTTTCCAGGAGGAAATTTTCGGACCGGTCCTTTCAGTTACTACGTTCAAAGACCATGAGGAAGCGATGGAAATTGCCAACGATACACTTTATGGTCTGGGAGCAGGGGTATGGTCGAGAGACATCAATACTGCCTACCGATTCGGTCGTGGTATCGAGGCTGGGCGCGTGTGGACAAACTGCTACCACGCCTATCCAGCACATGCGGCATTCGGCGGTTACAAGATGTCTGGTGTCGGACGCGAAAACCATAAGATGATGCTGTCTCATTATCAACAAACAAAGAACTTGCTGGTCAGCTATAGCCCGCAGAAACTTGGATTTTACTAAAATCAGGCAAGTTCGAAAAGGAGCGTGACTACGATGGTTGAGCGCGTAACTGCAACAGATTCCGCTCTCCAGCTGATCGAAAAATTGAAGGTGAAACACGGTCCCCTCATGTTTCACCAGTCAGGCGGCTGCTGTGACGGCAGCTCCCCGATGTGCTATCCGGAGGGTGACTTGATTATTGGGAGTCAGGATGTACTGCTGGGTCAAATTGGCGACACGCCATTTTATATCAACAAACAGCAGTATGAATATTGGAAACATACGCAACTGATCATCGACGTCGTCGACGGACGTGGCGGCATGTTTTCCCTGGAAGGTGTCGAGGGTAAAAGGTTCCTTAGCCGCTCCCGCGCTTTTACAGACGAAGAATACAAAGAGCTCAAATCCGAAGGAGCACTATAGAAAAACAGGTCCGCTGAAAGTCAGCGGACCTGTTTTTAATTGGTGACCGACACAGATACAGTCTCCCAGGAAAAATCGCCTTCTTTTAACCAAACTGCAAGACGTTCGATATCTTCCGAAAAAACTCGATCTTCTGTAATCGAAGGGATAAAACTTCTCACTTTCTGATAAAGCTCTCTTGTTGCGGAGGCCATGTTTTCGACTCCACGATATTCAACAGCCTGCATGGCGCAAATCAATTCGACGGCTAACACCCGGCGAAGGTTTGTGATAATCTGATAGGCGTGGCGGGATGCAATCGTCCCCATGCTGACATGGTCTTCCTGATTGGCTGAAGAAGGAATCGAATCAACACTCGCCGGATGAGCAAGCGTCTTATTTTCTGAAACGAGTGACGCGGCAGCATATTGCATAATCATTGCACCTGACTGTAACCCAGGGTTTGGGCTTAAAAACGGCGGAAGGTCATTCAGCTGCGGGTTAACCAGCCTCTCGATCCGCCGTTCTGAAATATTGGCGAGTTCTGCTACAGCTACTTTCATAAAGTCCATCGCAAGAGCTATTGGCTGACCATGGAAGTTCCCTCCTGAAACGATCAGCTCACCATCTTCGAGAATCAACGGGTTGTCTGTAGCTGCATTCGCTTCGATTTCCAGTTTATCATGCACATAGGCTAAGCTTTGCCAAGAGGCACCATGCACTTGAGGAATGCACCGAATCGAGTATGCGTCCTGGACACGCTTTTCCCCCTGGCGTGTGGTAAGTGCGCTGTCAGCAAGCAAGCTCCTCATCCTTTCTGCTACATCCATCTGTTCCGTGAAACCTCTCGCCTCATGGATCGCCGGGTGAAAGGCATCGATGATTCCATTCAAACCTTCCATCGTCATAGCTGCTATCCATTCGCTTTGCCGGGCCAGTCGTTCTGCTTCGATCATATTGATTACCCCCATGGCAGTCATAGCCTGGGTGCCATTGATCAACGCCAGACCTTCCTTCGCTTTTAATTTCATCGGCTTGATACCAAGACTGTTGAGTGCATCAGCCGCAGGCATTTCTTTTCCGTGAAAATGAACACGCCCTTCTCCTATCAAAGCTAAAGCCAGGTGGGAAAGCGGGGCTAAATCCCCAGAAGCCCCAAGTGATCCCTGGCTTGGAATGATGGGATGAATATGTTCATTAACAAACAGACACAAGCGATTCACGACAGCTTCCCTTACCCCGGAAAAACCTTTTAAAAGTGCGTTCAACCGCAGCAATACCATGGCACGTGATACTACTTCCGGAAATGGCTCTCCAACCCCGCAGGCATGGGATCGGATCAAATGTAATTGCAGCTCATTAACATCATCTTCTTCAATGGATACGTCACTGAATTTGCCGAATCCAGTATTAATACCATAAACAGTCCGATGTTCCGAAACAATCTTCTCTACCGCCTTTCTCCCTTTACGTACCGCTTTCAAACTTTCTTCAGCGATACTGATTTCTTCTCCATCCATACATATTTTTTTTATATCCTTGATTGTCATTGATTTACCATTTAATTCAATCATGCCCATCACTCCTTTTCAATAATAGAAAAAGGAGACGACAATGAACTATGAAATAGCCATTGTCGCCTCCTATTATCTAAATACTCTAGGCAACATTTTTATATATGATTGATTCCTAACCCCATCGTTTCATGCTCAAGGCCCTTTACAGGTGCTCCGATTGTTCCATAAAAAGCTACCGCCAGCCATTCCCCTTCTCCATTCCGTGCATAGGGTTCCCCTCTTACAACTGCGAATTTCAGACCTACCGTCCGCATCATATCCCCTATCGCTATCTGACCCCTGGTCACTCCTTCCAGTGCTTCCAGAATAGCATGATACAGGGAGTGGGTCTCCCGGTATACCTCTTCAGAAATGATGTGCTGACGCTTTGCAGCCGTCTCTACAGCTGCTATTACCTTTTGCATGTTCATGGAACCAGCCCGGCCGGTGCAAAATTTCACGCCCTCCAGCTGATCTTGAAAAGGTGTAAGTTCCTCCTTATCCAAAGAAGCAAGTAGCACAGCTAATTTTCCGATCTTCACACGTTGACTCATTACAACCACCAACTTCGTAAGCTTAACTAGTCACTAGTATCTAGTTTAATTGTAATCGCTTTCATAATTGTCTGTCAATACAAGAATGGAAATTTTAGTAAGTTACCATACTAAACAAATAAATCAATAAAATCTTTTGTGTAGGTTCTGTTAACCTTGTGGTTGATTGCTCATAAGAGTATTTATTCAATTATAAGACCGAAAAGTCGAAGACTTGCTTTCGAGGTATTGGTTGGAGGAGCGGGACGTGGGGGAACGAGTCGCTTTCCATATAAGATACTCGAAACCGTGTTTGGAAAGTCCAACCCTATTTTGAGATGAGAATCCTATTACAATGGTTAATTGTACGTACTTTCTGCTTCAAAAGCACTCTATTTCTGATCGAAGTTTCGAGAAACTAACGAACGTATGGTGGCTGGGAAAACGGTGAGACTCCTCGAAAATGCTACGCATTTCCTTCGTGCGGTGTCTTTTCGAGGAAGCATTTCAAAGTCCTGTGGGATGAACATGAGCGGTGAGATCCCGCAAGGCGAAGCCTAAGGAAGCTCACCACATGCCTACGGAAAGCGATCCGTTTTCCCTGCCACCATAATCGCTGCCTAAAGTCTTGAAACTGAGTCTTCAGTAAAAGGGAGCTTGAATGTAAAATCAACACGGAGATTTAACAGAGTCTTTGTATAAAATATAAGTTGCTCTGCAAACTAATAAGAAAATATATGGAGGTGGCCAAATGCAGACACATCGAGCCAAAGAAATCACAGAAGCTCCGAACATGATCAACGTTACGTACAATGGAACCCCTATTTACATCCAGCATGTGGACGAAAAAAATGAAACCGCCAGAATCTATCCGTTAGACAACCCACAGGAAGAAATGGAAGTAGCTCTACGTGGTTTAGAAGAAAAGTAAAAAAGTGCTGGGTGTCCAGCACTTTTTTCATTGTCCTGAAACAGGAATGATAAGCGAAACTTTTGTACCTTCACCGACTCGGCTTTCCACTTCCATCTCTCCATCATGACTTTTAATGATGTTATTTGTGATCATCATTCCAAGACCGGTTCCATCTGTTTTTGTGGTAAAAAATGGGGTGGTAACCTTCCGTAATTCTTCCTCTGTCATGCCGCATCCTTCATCGGCAAATTGGATGGTTATATTACCATTCCATTTGCGGATTGTAATATGGAGATTTCCTCCACCCTGCATTGCTTCAATAGCATTTTTAATAATATTAATGAATGCTTGCTTCATTTTATTTTCGATTGCCTGGATCAACGGGATTGGTGGAACCTTTTCTAAATGGATCGTTACGTGATGAGCTGTGGCGTGTGCGTTTAGTAATCGAATGGATTGTTGTAAAGCTTCGTGAAGATCGGTTAGTTTCATATCTTCTTCTGATGGCTTGGCTAAGGTAAGAAATTCATTGACCATGAGATGAATGCGATCGATTTCAGAAAAAATGAGGTTTTCATATTGAGTGTATGCTTTATTTTGTTTGCTGATTTCAATCAATTGGATGAACCCTTTCAAAATGGTGAGAGGGTTTTTAATTTCGTGTGCGACACTGGCGGCAAACTCACTGACCAGATTCATCTTTTCATACTGCTGCAATAGATAATTGCTCTTCGTTTCAAACTCTTTTTGCGCTGTATTGTTCCGAAATACAGCCTGAATCGCTTTTTTCCCTTGATAATTGATGACAGATCCTGTGCTTAAAATATCCATAAGCTTCCCGTCAGGCAGGACTACCGTCAGTTCGACTATACCTTCCGCCCTGCCAATCTCGAGTGCCTCTGCCACTCGCTCATGAAAACCTGGCCATTCTTCCTGACGGATGATTTTTGTCAATGGTTGTCCAACCAATTCCTGTGGGGAGGATTGTAATGCCTCGGCACCAGCCTGGTTGATATATATAAATTTTTCCGCATCATGAATTACCATAGCATCAGGGGCGTTTTCCACGAGCTTACGATATTCTCTCTCTCGCTCCAGGAGTTCTTCTTCATGGAGCTTCCGTTCTGTAATATCCTGAAGTTGAATGATGAGGTGCCTATCTTTTTCATCCTGGTAAACGGAAACACTCAGCCGCCCCCACATGATTTCCCCGCCTTTTTTATAGCAGCGCTTTTCAATTTCAAAAGCTTCTGTTTCTCCATTAAAAAGTCGTTGCAGCTGGCAGGATACCAGGTTGTAATCCTGGGGTGGCGTCACATCTATTACGTTTTTTTGCAACAATTCTTCTTGTTCAAATTCCAGTATGCGGCAAAACGAACGATTGACCATAATAAAGTTTCCATCCACATCTACAATAGCCATTCCAATGAACGCATGCTTAAAAGCATTCATAAAGGCTCCTTGCGTTTCTATGTTATCCAGCATTAAAAAGAAACCCCTTATTAATTATTTTTGTTACCCTTATTATAAACGATTCAATATGAAATTCCTGTAACATCAGTAAAAAACTCTCACACATTTCGCCATAAGATGGATTGCGTTTGCCGTAAACAGCCGTATGGCCAGTGCTTTACAAAAATCAAATTTCGTTATACCATGTTAAGCATTAAATTGAAAGAAGTTTGAGAAAATTTGTGTAAAAGGGTGGCTCATATATGAAAACATTCCCGAAATCTGATATGTTAAAGCAATTGCCAGAGCAATTCTTCGCCGTATTAGCCGACAAAATGGAAAATGCAGTTGCTGAAGGGCACGATGTCATCAACCTGGGACAAGGAAGTCCAGATAAACCAACTCCCCCTCATGTAATTAAGCAGTTAGAGGAAGCTTCACAGCAAGTGGAGAACCATAAGTATCCGCCATTCCGTGGTAAGAAAAACCTGCTGAACGCGGTAGCTGAATTTTACCAGCGTGAATACGGGGTGGATATCGACCCAGACACCGAAGTTGCTGTACTTTTCGGAGCGAAAGCCGGGCTTGTCGAACTTCCATTATGCTTGATGAATCCCGGGGAGAAAATGCTTGTGCCTGACCCTGGTTACCCTGATTATTGGTCAGGACCCGCGATGGCAAGTGTTTCGATGTATAAAATGCCGTTACTGGCAGAGAATCAGTTTTTACCTATCTATGATGATATTCCCCAGGAAGTTAGAGAAGCCTCAAAAATGCTGCTATTGAATTATCCGAACAATCCCACTGGCGCAATGGCTTCCCCTGAATTTTTTGATGAAACAATTGCATTCGCTGAAAAGCACGATTTATGTGTCGTCCATGATTTCGCCTATGGTGCGATTGGTTTTGACGGCAACAAACCAACAAGTTATCTAGAACGCCCAGGGGCCAAGGATATAGGAATCGAAATTTATACCATGTCGAAAACCTATAACATGGCTGGATGGCGGATCGCTTTTGCAGTAGGAAACCCATCAGTGATTGAAGCAATCAATATCATCCAGGACCACTTGTACTGCAGTGTGTTCGGCGCCGTCCAGGATGCTGCAGCCGAAGCCCTGACAGCCTCCCAAAAAGGAGTAGATGAGCTGGTGGAGCTTTATGAAGAACGTCGGAATGCCCTGGTGGAAGGTGCACATAACATCGGCTGGGATATTGACGCTCCTGAAGGGTCATTCTTCGCGTGGCTAAAAGTTCCTGCCGGCTACACATCAGCTTCCTTTGCCGATTTGCTGCTAGAAGAGGCAAAAGTATTGGTTGCACCGGGTATTGGTTTCGGTGAGCATGGAGAAGGATATGTCCGGGCAGGTTTAGTGATGGAAAAAGAACGAATATTGGAAGCCCTGGACCGGATTGATAAACTAAATATCTTTTAACCATGTTTTATTATTAAAAAGGGTACGAAAAGAAATCAAGCAGCTTGTAGCATTTTTGCTTCAAGCTGCTTGATTTTTATTTATAACTGCCCATCCCGCCGTCACCAGGATCAGAGGATTGTATGACTTTCTGTTCTAATTGTAGATTGTCCCCATTGACTATACCAGGATTGTCCAACTGTTCCAGCGATCCAAACAATACGAATATCAGCCCAATAACCACTACAAGCTTTTTCATCATCCTACCTCATTTCATTTGATATATTTCAAATAATAGAATGGCAGCCTGGCAAAAAAATGATCCCCGTATTCATTTTTAAAACGCTGGTAGGCTTTATGCAGTAACAACCGGTCATTTCGTGCCACCCCTAAGTAGGTTTCCTGGAATGGTGTCAAGGATGTCAGGGAAGATAATATCTCATCTGCCTGCTTCCTATGATCTCTAGCTATTGCAAGGTGGGCAGTTTCTACTAAATCACGCGTAGTAACTCCATCTGTTTTACGGTGGAAAGCTGCAATAAAGGGCAGCGACTGCTCTTTCAATTCGTACAGGGAATTTGTAAGTTCATATTTTTTTGCCAGAGTGATGGACGTCTGCAAATGATTCATGGATGAATGGTAATCATCAAAAACGTCTGTCAAAGCAAGATGGTGATACATGCCGGACTTTTTTTCAGGAGATAAGGTTGCATTAATCACTCGATAGGCATATTTCTTAGCTACCACACCCATATTCACTTTCCAATAATGCTGGAACATTAATTCATCAAACCGAAGCTGATAATAATATTTAAGTAAAGGTTTATTAATCTGATTCATGACGAAATGAATATCATCAACATAATTATCAAGGATGCCATACTTTTTACTATCATAATAATGATATACCAGCAGAAAGAGTCGTAAAGCCTCAGCAGCAGCATCTTCCTGCTTAATCGATCTTAGCTTCCTTGCTTCTGATAATTTAATTTTCCTACCCGATTTCCGGTTTTTTAACAAGGTATAAAAAAAGTCATACGGGCTTTCTATTTCGTCCCTTGCCAAAATAACCTTTACCTCGTCAAAATAGCCGTTCATGTAGAGGAATTCTAATGCAATCACTGTTTCTTTCTGAGTCAGCTTATTTTGCATACAAAAATTCTTGGTCATTTCTGTCGCTTTTTCCCGGGAATGATCTTTAAGTAAGTGATGGTAGGTAATATAAATGCTTGAAGGCACAGTCATCTTCCACTGGTCAACTCGACTGGGTTCTATTAGTTGATAGTCTTCCACATTCACACCTTCTACTCTGTTTTGTTTATTGGTTAAAAACTTAGAAATCATCCTCTACACGCACGTTTCACCCGCAAGATTAAATGACACAAAAATAGTTTCCTAAATCTTTGAAGTATTAACTCTATTATATAATGATTCCTGCTAAAGTGCCATTTAATAGGATTGAAAGTCCGCCATATAGCCTAAAAAGGTTCTAATCGCAAATATGTAACAGGTGAATACCCTGATAGGAGGAATAGGAGAGGATAAAAAAATGGATAAAAAAATAATGGCAATCGCTGACCGCTTTATTAAAGCTCATTTTCCTCACGCCGCTATTGTTTTTATCGGAGGAAGTACCGTCCAGGGAAATATTACGTCGGAATCTGATATCGATTTGATTATCATTGATGAAGAGGAATTTTCTTCTGCCTTGGAATGCCATCTGTTCGAGGGATGGAGAATAGAAGCCTTTGTTTATCACCCATCCTCCGTTCCGATTCATTTTGAAGCCGGCAGATATAAAGGACTTCCTACATTCATCAAAATGTGTATGGAAGGTGTGCAGATTACTGGGGATAGGAAGGAAGGAAACAAAATCAAAGCAAAAGCCCGGGAGATCTATGAAGCTGGACCCTCTCCCTGGAGCCAGCAACAAATAGATGAAGCCCGATATGCAGTTACAGACTTATTATCAGACTTTACTAGTTCTACAAGGGCGGATGAAGAAATATTTATTCTCCATGAACTGACCAACAAGTTGACTGAACTGGTGTTGAGAGGTAATACTCACTGGCTGGGATGGGGAAAATGGCAGGCAAGATCACTTCGAAGCTATTCCCCTGAACTATCCGAGCAAATCACACATTTATATAAAGCTTATATACAAACCAACCAAAAAGAGGATGTATTAAGGTTTGTGCAACAGCAATTAGAGGAATTCGGGGGAGAGAAGTTCTCCGGCCATAGAGAAGAACATCTCTGAAATAAGCTCTGGTTACAAAAAACAAAATGCCACCCTTATGACATGTAAGGTGTGGCATTTTTCATTAATAATTATTCACCAGATATTCTTCTAACGCCTGCTGGAGATTTCCTTTGATGTCGGCCTTCTCACCAAAATCAATTTCACCCTCAATCATATGTTTAACAATGTCAGCGCTCATGCCGGTTATGACAGATTCACACCCCATCATAGCAATTCCATCTAACATTTTTGTCAGGTAATGACTGACTTCTTTCTCCATATCAGCAACGCCCGAAAGATCGATGATCAATGTTTGAATATGTAATCGGGCTACTTCCATCAGGACTTTTTCTTCAATGATCTGGTACCGTTCCCGATCAATTTCCCCAATCAACGGAAGGATACAGACATTGGATTTAATCGGGATGATCGGTACAGATAAATTTTTGACGAGGCTTTTTTGTGACTCAAGAAGTTGATCTTTAAAATCGGAAAAGCTGATAAAAAACCAATTCAAAAACTTATCAATCTGATCATTGATTTTTTCTTCTAATCGGTAGAATGCTTCTCTGTTTTCCGGTTGTCCACTCAGCTTCTCATACTCATAGAGGAAATTCCAAATTGTACGGCGAATCGCCTGAACCCATTCTAATTTAAAAGAGAGCGTCATGGCATATTTTGCCCAAATTACCCCCTCTTGCTTGGCGAATGCTACAACTTCCTCCTCCTCTTGTTCAACAACGTGAACGGTCAGCTTGTGAGCATTCTCTAACAAATTAATATTGCCCGTAAGAAGGATCTCTTCAATTTTATCTCGTACATTCACTGCTTCATTCAATAAATTTTCTTCAAATTGTTTTTCGTTAGCAGCGATGAAGGCCCTGATGTCTTGTCCCTCTTCATATTTCAAATTCATAGGTTTATCCCCCCTTCATACTTTATTAAAATAAATTACCAATATATTTAAAGTGTTTTTTTAATATACTCCATTTTATCAAACTCATCCTTTTATTAAAAATAAAAACCATTTCTTCAGGGAACGATAGGAGAAAAGGAGGTGAGCTTGATGTGGAGCAACCTGATATTTGGCCTTGTCATTCCGTTATTCATACTTTTTTTCTTATATAAAAGGAACCCTGCACTTGTACTTTTAATGTACCCTTTGGGTGTTACCATCGCTTACACAGCCAATGATTGGGGGTTCGATTTGTTCTGGGATGTGGAGCCGGATCATGAAAACCCTTCTTTATCAGCAATACCGCCAAGCCTTGGCTATTTCCCTATGATAACAGCATTATTTGCATTTACCAGAAAGAAATACCACGTTCATATCCTGTGGCATGTTTTTATCTATGCATCTGTGGCTACCTTGATCGAGGGAATGATGGTTCTTACAGGAAAGGTACATTATTACCACGGCTGGAACATATTATTCACTTTTCTTATCTATATTAGTGGGTTTATAACCGTAGCCATCTATGTTCATGTTCTCCGGAAATACCATATCAGGTTCTAATCCCGACCCTTTTCTTTTTCCCGCTTATTTTCTGGCTGCTTCAGCCAATAACGGATGCCCTTATAAGCATAAGGTTCATCAGCAAATCGTGGAATGACGTGCAGATGAGCGTGAGGAATGGACTGCCCCCCCACTTCACCTGTATTCCACCCAGTACTGTATCCATCAGGGGAATACTTTTCATCCAGTAAAACTTTTGCTTGCAGTAGTAATGACCTGGTGCCATTCCATTCTTTTTCAGTCAGCTCAAAGACATTGGTACGATGGGCTTTGGGGATGATCAGCCCACTTCCTTCTAATACCTGCTGTTCTGTATTCTTCTGAATATAATAGCAAGTGTCATTTTCAAGCACAATTTTCTGATTGCCATCTTCGACAATATGACAAAATATACACTCTTTCACCTATTCCCCCTCTTTCTTTATATGTTTTTTTGGAAATAAAATTAAAAATCGATCCGTTTTCGACAAGTTATACAGAACATTTCCAAAATATGAATATTTCTGAGTGCTTTTGGTGGATTTACTTTTTTGCTTTTATGCGTTAACGTATAGTGGAAAGGGTGACCTCCCTTTTGTATATTCACTTTCCCACACCCTCTGAACGCCTCGGAGGGTCTTTTTTTGTTTAATTTCAGTCAGGTTTTCCTTCTTAATATCTCAGTTTCAACAATACTTCCTTAATTTCTTCATCCTTCATAATGGTATCCTTATACTTTTGGGTGATTTCCGTCAGAGCAACGTCATGGTAAAAGAATTCCGTAAAGAATTTGACCAATGGACCTGACTGGGTCTGGATTGCCTGCCACTTCTCATCCTCCACCCCGGCAAACAACATTTCTTCTTCATCTACAATCAAAACTCTGCTACGCTCCAATGCTTCATGGTGAGTATCCGGAATCAATGTAGATACACCAGGTATTTTGGTATTGATTTCTCCGATTACATGGATGTTCACTAACAATCCGTCTTCATATTTCTCCTCCAATACATCCAGGTTGGCCTGAATGTCATCTTCCCAACCGGAGATAAAAATGGACCGGTTTGCTTTCCTCATCATCTCTCTTAAGGAAGCCTGGATGGATCGGTCTTCCTTCAATGTCCAAACCCGGTCGTCTTTAGGCGTCTGCCTGGTTTTGGCCGCTTTTAACCTTTCAATATTCGATTCAAAGTCAGCCTTTAATTTCTCTATTGTCATCTCAACTGGCAGGGCGGAATAAACCCTTTTTTTTTCTGTCGTAGCTTCCAAAATCATTCCTTTTTCGCTTAAGCGACGAAGAACCTCGTACACCTTTGCCCTCGGTACTCCCGACTGTTTGACGATGGTCGTGGCGTCCATCGGCTGATCGAATGCAATCAATGCCAGATAAACTT
The DNA here is from genome assembly GCF_011761345.1 of Thalassobacillus devorans. Taxonomy (GTDB): domain Bacteria; phylum Bacillota; class Bacilli; order Bacillales; family Halobacillaceae; genus Thalassobacillus; species Thalassobacillus devorans. Next base: position 295,704 of record NZ_JAASRY010000003.1, on the reverse strand, counting down.
TACTTTCATATTGGGTGAATCCGAACTCTTGCAACATGGTAATTTATGCGCTCCTTGTAACAATTTATTGCTTACATCATAGCACATAAGAAAAGCGCAAGCGCCCTGAAAGACACGACATGCATAAGCAAAACGGATGGAGGAAGGCGTTCTTTCCTTCCGCAAGACGGGTTGCTTATGTCGCGAGTGACTGGGCGCTTGAAGCTAGCCATTTCTTCGCGGTCCAAATTTTATACTTTCCTACCTCATTAGAAAAGCTTGGCTTATCGCCCAAGATACTTATGGCTAAATCCTTAGTCTCTTCTTATACCTTAATCCTTTAACAAAGTTAGTAGAAAAATCGCAGTATTTCCCTCTTGCTTTCACTCTTTTTAATAGTTACTATTGTAGTGGTAACATAAAAGAAAGGACGTCATCATTTATGGATAAACGTGTATATTTATTGACCATCGTTTCCTTTATCGTCGGTATGGTCGAATTGATTATTGGCGGTATTTTAGATTTAGTAGCAAACAGCCTGAAAGTAAGTCTCGGCCAGGCCGGTCTTCTTATCACTATTTTTTCACTTGTCTATGCCATAGCAGCTCCGATTCTTTTGACAGCAACCGCGAAAGTAGAGAGAAAGCGTCTCACATTGATTGCGCTGTCTATTTTCCTGCTTGGTAATATCATTGCGGTCATCAGCCCTTCCTACCTGGTCTTGCTGCTGGCACGGGTCGTTTCAGCGGCAAGTGGTTCCTTACTGGTTGTTTTGTGTGTCACCCTTGCTTCTAATATTGTGGAAGAAAAATACCGCGCCCGCGCTATCGGAATCGTATTCATGGGCGTCAGTGCTTCTCTTGTATTAGGAGTACCGATAGGGCTGATGCTTGGTAACGCTTTTGGCTGGAGAGCGCCATTTGCCCTGATCACCGTTTTGACGGTTGTTTCTATGCTTGGGGTTCACTTCTTCATGGGCAGGATTGAACCGAAACCAGCCATTCCTATTAAACAACAGCTGGCTACCTTGAAAAATCGCAGAATTCTTTTCGCTCAGTTGACGTCCTTCTTATTTTTGACGGGACATTTAGCATTGTATGGTTATTTGACACCATTCTTAAAAATGACGATGGGATTGAATGGCACATGGGTTAGCATTGTCTATCTTATTTTTGGAGTGGCTGCTGTAATTGGCGGTGGTGTCGGCGGAATGCTGGCTGATCGCTTCGGAACAAAGCCGACGATTGTTGGTATTATCATCACCTTTGCCTTCTCCATGTTCATAATTCCTTTTACTACTTTCTCCCTTCCGATTTTCTTAATCGTCATGGTCGTGTGGAGTATGCTTAGCTGGGCAATCACCCCTGCTATGCAAAGCTATTTGATTGAATCATCACCGGAGACATCAGATATCCAGCAAAGCCTGAACAATTCAGCCCTTCATTTTGGTATTGCGTTCGGTTCGTTCATCGGAGGTATTGTCATTGAACAGGCATCGGTCGATTACAACGCAACCATAGGAGGCCTGTTTATCATTATCGCTCTTGCAGCCGCTGTATTTTCGATGCTCAAACAAACAAAGGCATTGCTGTCTCATTAAAACTAGTGCCAGTCACCTATTTAAGGTGGCTGGCTGTTTTAATGGATTGGTTAATCTTGTTGATAGCCGATAAATGCATGGCTTCATGGGAGATATGAAATAAGAACATCTCACCCAAAGTGGTCATATGTAAAAACGGCTCCTCCAGTGGTGTATCCAACTTACCCTTACTAACCTCAATCAGTTTATATTGTAATATCAAAACGGAGGTTTAACAGAGTGTTATATTTAAACCAATTTATTAATACAATCTCTTTCCGTGACCATCTTCCCTGCTTAATTGGATTCCAGGGCAGCCAGGAATTAAGCGAGACACTAATATGATCGGTGAAATATGACTGAAAACCCGGATGATTCTCACATCGGGTTTTCACTATACAAAGTAAAATCCGGGGTTCCACGTTGGGAACTCCGGATTTTTAAATTTAACTCAAAATATTTCGTTCATTAGCGCTGACATCTTTTACTTGTGTGACCGATACTTTTTCTCCTTCGTTTAAATTGGTAAATACGATTGGAGATATCGTGGATGGCACATTCGCTTTCAAATGCTCAAGATCTGCCTGCAACAGCTTATCACCTTTTTTAACGTGCTGTCCTTCGGAGACAAATACTTCAAATCCTTCGCCTTGAAGTTTTACGGTATCGAGCCCGACATGGACTAAAATTTCATGACCGCTGTCAGCTTTGATTCCAATTGCATGCTTCGTCGGGAATACATTGATAATTTCTCCATCTACCGGGGAAACGAATAGTCCGTCTGCAGGGTCGATGGCAAAGCCTTCGCCCATCATTTTCTGCGCGAATACTTCATCAGGAACATCGCTTAAATCCATCAATTTTCCTTTTGCTGGTGAAACAATATCTGCTTTATCCAATGCAGGTAACCCAGCGCCTCCATCAGTCTTTGTATCCTTCTGGCTCTCTTCGTTACCTGGAGCCTGCATATCATCGCTATCCATTCGTTTACGCATCGCGTCTGCAAGAAAATCGACAGTTGTACCGACGATGACGTGCAAGTTAGTTTTATTCAGTTTCATAACCCCATTGGCGCCCTGACGCTTCAATGCTTTTTCATCTACTGCTTCCATATCATTTACCTGGAGGCGAAGACGTGTGGCGCAATAGTCTAATGTTTTAATGTTTTCTGGTCCTCCAAGTGCAGTCAGGTAATGATAGGCTTTTGCATCATAATTCCTTCCTTTACCGCTGCCAGGCTGACCGACTTGCTGGTTTTCTTCGGCAAGCTCTTCGTCTTCATCTTCTCGTCCTGGTGTTTTCAGATCAAGTTTCACTATCAAGAAGTAGAAGACAACAAAATAAATGGCCGCAAACACTAAGCCCTGGACAAACAACATGATCGGTTTCTGTGCAATACCGAAGTTTAGCAGATAATCAATGAACCCGGCAGAGAATCCGAACCCATGCCTGATATCCAGCCATAAGGAAACCATCATCGATAGTGCAGTCAGTATCGCGTGAACAACGTAAAGCAATGGTGACAGGAACATGAAAGAGAATTCAATTGGTTCTGTGACACCGGTCAGGAATGAGGTGACCGCGATACTGAACAACATCCCTCCGACTGCCGCTCTACGATGCTTCTTCGCTGCTGCATACATGGCAAGACATGCCGCAGGCAGACCGAACATCATGATTGGGAAGAAACCGGCTAAGAAGCTTCCCGCACTAGGGTCTCCTGCCAGGAACCTGCTGATTTCACCGCGTACCGCTTCGTCTGCTCCTGGCGGCATATACGAACCGAAATCAAACCATACGACCGTATTGATAACGTGATGCAGACCGATTGGAATCAACAATCGGTTGAAAAAACCGTAAGCCCCTACACCGAGCGCTCCTGCGCCAAGCATCCATTCGCCTAATCCATTGATAGCTGCCTGGATTGGCGGCCATAGGAATCCAAAGATACCAGATAATATAACCATAACGACAGCAGTGACAATTGGGACAAACCTCTTCCCTCCAAAGAAGGAAAGCCAATCAGGAAGCTGAGTCTGGTAATAACGATTGTATAAAAGACCTGCAATAATCCCAGCTATAATACCTCCAAAAACTCCCATGCTTAAATCATCACCAAAAGACTCTACCCCTCCTGTCAGGACGAGATAACCTACTGCCCCCGATAACGCCGCTCCCCCGCTGCCGTCTTTAGCGAAGCCCATGGCAACACCAATAGCAAAAATCAGCGGAAGGTTAGCTAAGATTCCGTTACCAGCCTCAGCTACAAACGTTATGGCCAGCATGTCATCCGCGCCAAGCCGTACAAGCAGTGCAGCTGCCGGCAGCATCGCAATCGGGAACATCAACGACTTACCGATACGTTGCAAAAATGCTAACATTTCTTTTCCTCCTTTTTATGTAAATGAAATTGAAACCGCTTAATTGAATTATAACATCAGCTCATATAGACGTATAGACCAGAGGTGTAGATACTCCGCTATAATATATTAATTAACCTTATGTAAGATAATTCCTGCCTTATTAAAAAATAAAAGTGAATGGCTTCGTTTTCCTGCCATTCACTTCCACGCTATTCTTGTAACTCTACTTTCACCCAGCCTCTGACTCCATTAATCAGCCAAACGGCTTCGGCCTTATCCAGTTCACACTTGTTAATTTTTCTCTCCATGACGACTCCTTTCTCCATTAATTCTTGTCGGAATGTACCATTTAAAAGTCCACATTCCACGGGAGGGGTGTACAGCTTCCCGTGTTTTTCTATCACCACATTACCAATGGTGAATTCTGTAATCTCTTCTTTTTCATTCCAGAGCAGCACGGAAAAAACGTCTTCGGGCGAAGCTTTGGTGTGCGCATCATAAACATCACGATGAGTCGTTTTGTGATATAAAAAAGGATCCTGCTTATCCACTGGAGATTGGGCCAGAGAACAAACTACAGTTTCCAGCGGACGGATGGCAGCAGCTTCCACTGTAACTTCCCCAGCCTTGCTTACCAGCAGACGAACTTTGAAAGCACCCACTGGATTATCATCGGCAACATTTTGCAAAGCTTTTGACACGCGTTCGGCATCCATGGAAAAACAAAAATAACGGGCTGAGGAGATTAGTCGGTTCATATGCCTCTGATACAAAGGATAAGATCCATTCTGCAGTTTCAGAGATTCCAGAAGGTGAAATTCCTTTCTTTTTTCCTTTAAGAGCCGGGCTTTTGCCATTAACTCCTCATGCTCCCCATCCACGGTAGAATCCCATGTAACACCGCCTCCGGCTCCGTAAATGGCTGTTTCCTCTTCTTTATCTATTAATACTGTTCTAATAGGAACATTAAATATCGCCTCTCTATCAGGAGTAATGTAGCCGATCGCTCCACAGTATACATGACGAGGAGATTTTTCCAATTTGTAAATATAATTCATCGTACTGATCTTCGGCGCACCTGTGATGGAACCACATGGAAAAAGAGCATGGAACCAATCCAAAATGGTAGTATCAGGCTCCAATTCTGCTTCAATAGTAGAGGTCATTTGATGAACGGTCGGATAGGAATCAATAGCGAATAAGCTCGGCACCTTTACCGTTCCCGGCTTTGCGATACGTCCCATATCGTTGCGCAGCAGGTCAACGATCATGAGATTCTCTGCCCGGTCCTTTTCAGAAGTAGAAAGTTTATGCTTAAACTGCTCATCCTCTTTCATACTCCTTCCCCTTTTTGCTGTACCTTTCATCGGTTTTGTTGTAATGACTCCATTACTGACTCGAAAAAAGAGTTCGGGAGACGCCGATAAAATCCGGTACCGTCCTATATTCAAATAAGCGGCATAGTCAGATTGCTGATTTTCCTTCAATTGCTGATAAAAAGAATAATCATCCCCTTGAAACTGGGCGATCAGCCTTGCTGTATAGTTGACCTGATAGGTGTCTCCTGCTTCAATTGCCTGTTTAATAGCCATAATTCCCTGCCGGTATTCTTTCTGGGTCGTGTCAAGCTTCCAATCAGAAATCTGATACTTGGAAAGGGACTCAGTCCGGGAATTAGGTTCGACAGGATTTTCAAAAATCCCAAACCAGACGAATGGGAGGTCTCCTGTTACCTGATGGACCTGGTACGCCGTGTCAAAACCTGGAGCCGCTTCATAAGAGACAAACCCCGCTGCATAATACCCTTCTTGAATGGCAGCTTCTATTTTTTGAAAAGCTGCTGGAACTTCTACTGGGCTATATACCGCAATCACCTGGACAGGGTTCACAAAACATATTGGCTGATTATTGTCTGCTTCAGTAAAGTCAAATTGTAAGAACGGTTCCATATCACACCTCTTTCTGTATCGACCTCATTGCCCAACGTTTGGCGTTACGATAAACATTTTCAAGCATTTGTAAACCGGTTTCTGACAGGATGGATTCAGGATGAAATTGCAACCCCTCGATGGGATATTCCTTATGCCGGACCCCCATCACTATTCCATCCTCGGTCTCTGCGGTTATCATCAAGCTTTCTGGCATGGTAATTCGTTCCGCTGCCAAAGAGTGATAGCGTGTTACCAAAGCAGGAGAAGGCAGGTTATGAAATGCACCCTGATGATCATGAGTAATTCTGCTTACTTTTCCGTGCACCGGTCTTGCCCCTTTGACTACGTTTCCTCCAAAGTACGTAACAATTGCCTGATGTCCAAGACAGACTCCTAAGATCGGGATTATGGCATGGAAAGTATCCAGAATAACCTGGTTTCCCAGCGTATCCTTTGGGCTTCCCGGGCCGGGAGATAGGACAATCAAGTCTGGGCCTAAGCGTTGGAGCTCCTTCACGGTCACCTGATTATTTCGATACACAAGAACTTGTTCATCCATCAGTCTGAAATATTGAACCAAATTATATGTAAAAGAGTCATAATTGTCTATGATGACAACCATCTTGCCCACCACTTTCTGAAAGATGCATACCCACTTATTATAAACCGCAGGAACAATCGCTACAAACTAAAATTCCCCTAAGAACCTAAGTCTCAGGGGAATCTCTTTATTGTTCAACTCTTATCCAATAAGCAGGCTTTCCGCTTTCAGGGGCTCCCGGAAATTGTTCATCCTGCGCTATCCGAATCACACTATTCTCCTGCTGCTGTGAAAAACCTTCGACCAGACTGTCAAACCGGTACTGTCCTGTCTCCGGTGCCTTATCACCCGTTTGATAACGCTCCTCTGACATTATGCTCACCTCCATTGGGGATCTGCTGACTATTTAGGTGTATTTTTACCGAATCGCCTCATTTATAAACGTAGCCAGGTGAAATATTAAGCCCAAAGACAGTGAGCTATCAGAAGTTAACAGGACTGCTCAATATTTATGGTTTTCAAAAGGATATTTGCGATGGAGGACAATCCTGGCTATATATTTGTGAAAATAATATTCGCCGACAGCCATGGCGAATGCAACTATTGCCCCGGAAATAATAAGCGATGCCGAATTCTGAACCAAAACGTTTCCAAGCAGCCAAATCACGCCAAACACCATTGTAAAATCGACAAGCGTTGCTACCTTATTACCGGCTTTAGGGAATACTTTCAGATCACCTAATGGATAGGAAAGCGCTGAAATGGCGACAGTCAATATCATAACTTGGCCTAATGTCATCTGAAAACCTAAACCAAGGATTAAAAAAACAGCAGCAAAGGTCATTATACTTTTGATCCCAATGGCTTTAAAGTGTTCCATCATCGACCTCCTTACCCGAGTTCTCAAAGTGGATATTTCCTGATTTTATCTGATAAAAACATAATCTGACAAAGCGTAAAAATAATGTAAACTCATGGGGGGGTGTTGTCTTCTGCTTGTAATTATTAGCAAGTTTAAAAAAGCAGCATAGGTGAAATGAGAAGACAAAGACGAATACTAAGAGGAGAGGGTGTTTGGATGACAGATCAAAATAAAAACAGACGAAATGAGGACTCTCCAGAACAAAAAATCAAGGAAAAAGATAATTAAAAAGATATTGATCCACAACGTGAGCAAGTAGATTCAAAAAAGGTTAAAGAAAGCGAAAAGAACCCGGATGATTTCGAAAAATAATTTCCCCTTGGCTAAAGCTGCTTTCCCGGAAAGGAAGGCAGTTTTTTATATTGGTAGGTCTTTTGGGTGATAATGGTAGGCGAAAAGAATTCCACACATGGTTGTATTTTTCAAAAATCACTCTAATCCTCTTAGCAGTGCTTTTATTTCTGCTATAATTTTACTAATTTACATGGAGGAGGAGTTCTTTTTGAAAAGATTGCTTACGATGATGACCGTGTTTGGCATGTTATTCGCTTTTACTGTGCTCCCTGACGTTTCTGCCAAATCTGATACGGTTCCCGGCGGGCCTTCAACTGATGGGAACACAAACATCAACAGTATTATTACATACGATGAGATGATCAAAAAGCTTGAAACTATCGAAACGAGCAGCAAAGGGAAAGTGGAAGTTTTTACATTGGATGACTATGGTAAATCTGAACAGGGCAACAGCATTTATGTAGCTAAGGCTGGAGATGGCGACAAAAAGATTTGGGTACAGGCGCAAATTCACGGAGATGAAAAGCTAACGACAGAAGCCGCTTTACAAATGTTGAAAACATTCGCCAGTAATGGTTCCCCTGATGTCAAAACCATCCTCGAAGAAGCAACGGTCTACGTGATTCCTATGTATAACCCGGACGGTTCCATCTTGAATATTCGCGGGACCTATCTTGAAAACGAAGACAGGTACCTGGATTTGAATCGTGATTGGGCCACAGATAAGTTCGAAGCAAAAGAATCACGGGTGGTATACGAATTCTGGACAGAATTGAAACCTGACTTTGCAGTTGACCTGCATCACCAAGGATTTAAAACTGTGTATGGTACGAACGAATCCACTTCCTTTTCACTAGGGATCTCCCTTGCTCCTGACGGGCCTACGCTTCCTGACTTTAAGGACGGCTTGTATAATACTGTAACTAAACAGATGCAGGCATATGTATATGATTCGATGATAGATTATGGTTATACCCACATCGACCAATATCAGGTCGGCGGTGAAGATGAAAAATACTTCATCGACATCAGAGGCGGAGTCGTGTCCGCGATGATGCTGGGAACAAATTATAATAACCTGAATGACGATGGCCATAGCAACCCGGCAATTTTCTTTGAAACAAAAGGCAATACAAGAGAAGGAAATCTCGGTCAGAAATCTAATGGTTATCTGACGAAACAAAACTATCAGGCATTGAAAGCACTTATGTATGGGATTGCTACTGACGAAATCTATGATGTTGATCCAGACCGATGGAGTGATATCCCCGCTTACCCAAGTGCAGGTTATTTAACAGATTATGAAGCTAGTGGATATTAATAGGGAAGCTGCCGGTAATAACTCCGGCAGCTTTTTCATTTGTTCCAGAATTGATACGCCTGCATACCTTACTAAAAACAGAAGGTGTGTAAGCAATGGAAGAACACTCAGAAATCCGACTTCCGCAAGATGCCGGCCCCCATGCTTCCGCGAATATCGAATGGTGGTACGCGTTCACCTTTCTTAACGGGAGTCGTGGCAGCAGGTACGCTTTGATGACTTCTTTTTTCGAAGTCGGTGAAACAGCATGCAGCAAAGGGCACTATCTTATTTACTCCTTGATAGACCTGAACGATAAGAAACAGAAAAACCAATCTCGCATTGACCATAAGTTGAAACGAAATTTGGTATTTCTTTACCTCCCTTTCTATTTGCTTCTCCATCCATTCGATACGAATATGTGGCGGCTGTATAAAAGTCTTGTCTCCGGAAGCATCCCCCGTCCTCACGGTACTCTTAGTAAGGGTTTTATCCGTATAAACCCCCTCCAGCTTGTCTACGGCAAAAATACACTAACTTTTGATAAAGAATCAGAAGACTTTCAGCTGTATTTATCAGAAGATGGCATTACTATCGACCTTCACTTTGAAGCGAAAAAACCATATGCACTTATCGGCACAGATGGAAAACCTGATGACTTGTATTATTATTCCATGACTCGAAACAAAGTGACAGGTAAGGTCCATACGGCAAAAGGAACAGAATCATTAACAGGCGAAGGGTGGTTCGACCATCAATGGGGAAAGGATTACAGCCTGCTGAAAGGCTCAGGTTGGAACTGGTTCGGTTTACAGCTGGAAGATGGCCGCGAACTGCTTTTAAATGAAATGCGGAGCAAGGAAGGCGATACCTCAAATCAAATGGCCAACTTGATCGAAAGAGATGGCACCGTGAGGTTTACAAGAAATGTTCACTTCCACCCTATCGAATACTGGAAGAGTGTAAAAACAAAAGCCCGCTATCCAATCTCATGGCAAATCGAAATCCCGGAATTCAACATCAACCTCCAGACTACCCCCTTCTTTTCTAATCAGGAAATGTTGATTATTGGTCCACTGCAGGGAATCTGGGAAGGTGCTGTATCCTTCACAGGTAAGGAACGTTTGGCAAATGGCACTTATAGAAATATAACAGGCAAAGGATTTATGGAACTAGTCGGATATACATTTTCCTCATAACCTATGAAAGCTGCTACTCCGCAGCTTTTTTCGTGATTTTTATCGTCCAGTAGGGATTAAGAGTTATTTTTTCAATTTTCTTCTACACCTTTCTCAGTTAATCTTGAGACTGTTGACTATATAAAGAATCTATTAAACTCTTTACGGCTATAAATTACATTTGATGATGTCTTAGTATATATCAGCGAAGAACGGCTGCAGGATATTGGTGAACTGGTGGAAGCAACAGTATATGAATTGATAAGAAAACAACTTCACCTCCCCTCCTTTTGAGGGGAGGTATTATTTGTTATCAGAAAATTTTAAATAAAAGGGTGACATTTTCCGTTAATTTGTTATACTGTTTTTAACGGAACATTTAAGGAATATTTCCTTAAATAAAAAGGAGTGACATAACTATGATATCTACCATCCAAACTTATATAGATGAAATACAAGATGAATTGATAGAAATTCGACGTCACTTGCACCAGTATCCGGAATTGAGCGGAGAAGAATTCCAAACATCCGAACTAGTGCAAAAGAAACTGCAAGCGTATGGAATCGAGTACAAGATCGGTTACGCAGGTACAGGCGTGCTGGGCATCATCAAAGGCAGCAACCCTGGTAAAACAGTTGCCTTACGCGCCGATATGGATGCTTTACCTATCCAGGAAATGAATGACCACCCTTACATTTCCAAAGAAAACGGAAAAATGCATGCTTGCGGTCATGACGCCCATACTTCCATGCTTCTTGGCGCTGGTTTTGTGTTAAATCAGATGAAGGAGCAAATAAACGGGACAGTGTTATTAGTATTTCAACCTGCAGAAGAAAACGCGCCTGTGGGGGGTTCGAAACAAATGATGGAGGATGGTGTGTTTTCGGAATACCAGCCTGATGTCATTTACGGACAGCATGTGTGGCCCGGCCTTCCTGTCGGTGAAGTCGGTATAAGAGATAAAGAGATGATGGGTGCATCGGATCGCTTCAAGGTAACGGTGACTGGACGCGGCGGTCATGCTAGTATGCCCCAGGATGGCAATGACGCGATCATGATCGCGAATCAAATGATCACCAGCCTGCAGACGATTGTCTCCCGCAACGTGAATCCGCTTGATTCGGCAGTGCTCACAGTCGGAAAAATTGAAGGCGGTTACCGCTATAATGTCATCGCTGATAAGGTAAGGTTTGAAGGAACTATTCGTACCTATCTCCCGGAAGTTAAAGAAAAGGTCAAGAGCCGCTTCCATACCATTTTACGGCAGACTGCGGAAGCTTTTGACGGTTCGGTAGATATCGAATATCTGGATGGGTACCCAGCAACGATCAATACGCCGGAATGGGCACAATTAGCGCGCAACTCTGCTAAAGACCTGCTCGGCGAGCAAGCTGCACCTGAAGTGGATCCATCTATGGCTGGAGAAGATTTCGCCCGCTTTTTAGAAAATTATCCTGGTGCCTTTATTTGGCTGGGGACACAGATTGAAAACAAAGAAGAACAAAAGCCCCTTCATGATCCTAAGTTCAAACTGGATGAACGCGCATTACCAGTGGGAAGCACTTTTTTAGTAAAGCTGACACTAGATACTTTAGATGAACTAATAAGGAGGTGATGATATGAGTGATAATTTCACCAGGGAAATTACTCCCCTGCTGATGGAATGGCGCCGTACCCTGCACCAGAAGCCCGAACTTGGTTTCATGGAATATTACACCACTTACCGCATCGGGAAGGAGTTAGAAAAACTCGGATTTACAATTCATGTGGGAGTTGATGCTCTTGAAAGCGCCTCCCGTATGGGTGTTCCTGATGACCTGCTATTAACGGAACAGGAAAACAAAGCGCTTGGATGGGGGGTGGAAGAAACCTGGATGGAGAAAATGCGCGGAGGCAATACAGGGGTAGTTGCCACATGGGATACCGAAAAGAAAGGAGAACATCTTGGCTTACGGTTTGATATCGACGCCCTGCCGATAAAAGAATCAGACACAAATGACCACTTCCCTTCTAAGCAAGGCTTCCGTTCACAGGAAGAAGGCGTTATGCATGCATGCGGGCATGATGGTCATACTGCCATCGGCCTTGGAGTAGCCCATTTTATCGCTCAATATAAGGACACCTTAACAGGGCGCTATACACTTATCTTTCAACCGGCCGAAGAAGGCGGACGCGGAGCGAAAGCGATTACAGATAAAGGCTGGCTCAATGATATCGACCAATTTTATACGGGCCATATCGGCATTAATCCCTACCCCGTTGGCACGATTGCAGCAACGACGAGAGGATTCCTGGCATCCACCAAGCTGAATGTTCACTTTAAGGGGGTGGCATCTCATGCCGGCATGAAACCGGAGGAAGGGAAAAACGCACTGCTCGCAGCCGCTACTGCAGCGACACAACTCTATGCCATCCCCCGTCACAGTGGGGGCCCGACTCGAATCAATGTCGGAAAAATGACTGCCGGCAGCGGGCGTAATATCATCCCCGAAACTTCGTATATGGAAATCGAAACCCGAGGGGAAACGAAAGAGATAAACCGATACGTTCTTCAGGAAGCAAAGCGTATTCTCCATGCCTCTGCTGCAATGCACGATGTAGAGGTTACGATGGAATTTGTTGGTGAAACAGAAGAAATCGAATGTGATGATTCATTGGTTCCTTTTATCACCCAAGCGTGCGAAATCAGCACCTATGTTACAGAGGTCCTCCCATATGCAAAAGTGTCTGGTTCAGAGGACGCCAGCTTCATGACCAACAAGGTACAAAAAAACGGTGGAAGGGCGACATACATGCTATTTGGTACAGAGCTTCCATATGGTCATCATCACCCGTCCTTCGATTACCAGGAAGCAGTTATTTCTATAGCTGTTGATGCATATATTCACATTTTAAAAGGAGGGATGTCTCATGAGTGAAGATTCCCATTGGTTGGAAGAAAAGCTATTACAGTTGAACCTGGTAGATACCATGGATCAACCAGGTGGGTTTACCCGGCTTAGCTATAGTCCGGAAGAATCCCGTTCCCATGAAGCTTTTCGAAAAATAGCAAACGAACTCGACTTACAAGTGACTAGCGATGAAGCAGGTAACCAATGGGCTGTTTGGAAAGTGGACGCTACGGCTCCTACTGTTGCGGTCGGGTCTCACCTCGATACGGTTAATGCAGGCGGTGGTTATGATGGGGTCGCCGGGGTTCTTTGTGGCCTTGCAGCAATTAAGCAAATGAAAGACCAGTCTTTTACACCAAAGAAAAATATTGCTGTCATTTGTTTCGCTTCTGAGGAATCGGCACGTTTTGGTGTATCAACTATCGGAAGCAAAGCAGTTACTGGATTGCTGGATAAACAGGACCTTGAAACCGTCGCCGATGGAAGTGGTGTAACGATCAAACAAGCGATTGAGGAGTTTGGATTGAATTGGGAAACCATTGAACAAGCAGAAAAGCCAACAGATTCTTTAGAGAGTTTCCTGGAATTGCACATTGAACAAGGAATGCAAATTGAAAATAACGGAGCAGACATCGGGATCGTGAGAGGAGTAGCTTGCCCGATTCGTCTCAAAGTTACTGCCACCGGGATGTCTAATCATACGGGGACTACTCCTATGGACAACCGGAAAGATGCCTTCGTTGCTATCGCTCCCCTTGTTAATTTTGTCGAGCAGGAAGCCAACAAGATTAATGACAGGCAGGAAGTCCCGCTTGTAGCTACAGTAAGTACTGTTCAGTTAAAACCCAATGCCATGAATGTTATACCTGGCGAAGTTGAGCTGGGCATAGATATCCGCAGCGTAGACGACTCTGTCAAATATGAACTGGCAGACCTGATCAAATCCTATTGCAGCCAGGTCGAAAAAAAACGGGAAATATCGGTCAAAGTAGAGACATTAGTAAATAATGATTCTGTCTTTCTAGCCCCACAGGTTCAAGGGAAACTTCAGAGGGTAAGTGAAAAACTTGGATATAAGGCGCTGCTGATGGATAGCGGTGCAGGACATGACGTCATGAACATGGCAATCCGCTGGCCTTCTGGTCTGATATTCATCCCTTGTAAAGAAGGAATCAGCCATCACCCTAAAGAATATGCAAGTATAGCCGATTTACAAAAAGGAAGTAACATAATCGCAGCATATTTATTAACAGAAACAGGTGATGATGATGAAGACAAAGATTGGAGTAATCAGTCCAGCTGACTCGATGCAGCGGATTGAATATGTAGCCGAGGAATTTAGGAATATAGAATTTGTCCCTTATGTATATGAGGAATTGTCGGAAATTACTAACATTTTAACCACTCACAGGTATGAGGTGGACCAATGGTTCTTTTCCGGAGTCCTGAACTACACCTACGCTACCGAAAATCAATTGATTACGGAAGAAGAAGCGAGCTTCCCTCCCCTGCATGGTTCCAGCTTTTTCGGTATTCTCCTAGAAGCACAATTAACCGAGCAGACAGTTTTCCAGCAGGTAGGAATCGATACGATTTCTGATGAAGAGATTGCAAAAATACTGTCGTATTACAATCTCGAAAAATTGACTTATTATAACCATCCATTTGAAGGTTACGACAAAATTCAAAACCTTGTTGAATTCCATAAAAACTTATACGAGCAAGGGAAAACCGAGGTCGTCATTACCTCAATCAAAGATGTATTTTTTCAGTTAAAGAAAATGGATATTCCTGTTTATCGTGTAACTCCATCTTATTTATCAATACGCCTTGTCATTCAATTTTTAGAGGAACGAGCACAGTCCAAACGGTATCGTAACTCACAAACGGCAATCATCGGCTGCCGTGTTCAATTTAATATGGATACTCTCGATGACCTTTACTATTCTTTTAAGACTAAATATCAGGAATTAGACTTAAGAAGGTCACTGCTTCAAGTAACTGAAAAAACAAATGGTTCCCTTATGCAATTAGGAGATGGATTGTTTTTCATCTTTACGACACGGGGAGAAGTCAGTGAAGATGCTTATCAGGATTTATTGGAACTGATCGAAGAAGTCAAATTACAAAATAATATTGAAGCCAGTATTTCTATTGGTTTTGGGGAGACCGTATCCCAGGCAGAGCAGAATGTCCGCTTAGGATTCAGGAATATGACCAAACAAGAACAAGCAACCATCCTATTGGTAGACGAGGATCAATCAATCACATTAAAAAACAAGCAAACGAAGAATCTGTCCTATCAAACTGTGGAAACTGGGGCTGATTGGCGAAAAAAAATAAAAGATGCCTCGATAAGCCCAGGAGTTGTATCAAAGATCATTGCTTACTCTAAACAGTACCAACGGGACCAATTCACTTCCCAGGATGTTTCCCGCTGGCTCCAAAGCACAGAACGGAATGGACGAAGAATTTTGACAGAGATGGAGAAAACGAATGTCGTAGAACAATGCGGGGAAGCGCAATCAGGCGAAAGAGGCCGTCCTCGTAAAGTATATCGATTCACTCCATTGTAATTTTAAAAAGTTTTTCTGTGAGTAAAATAGTAATTTTGTGTATTTTCGGAAGTATTACGGTATTTTTCCAATTTTATGAAGGAAGGTGAAACATATGGCTAATCAGTCAAATGCTTCGGAAGGAAAAGGACTTAGTCGCTTTTTGAATGTTATTGAACGTGCAGGTAACCGCCTGCCTGACCCATTCATGTTATTCGTATACCTTGCTCTGTTTGTTATTCTATTGTCCTGGTTCATTTCTTTATTTGATATTTCATTTCAACAACCTGGCAGCGAAGAATTAATCACTATAAAAAGCCTTGTCTCTGCGGAAGGACTTCAATATATTCTCACTTCGATGCTGGATAACTTTGTCGGATTCAAGCCGCTGGGACTCGTACTTGCTATGATGCTAGGAATTGGCTTGGCTGATAAGATTGGTCTCCTGGAAACAGCCATTAAGAGTACGATTCTTAAAGCCCCGCCTGCTCTGGTAACTTATGCAGTAATTTTTGTCGGTATATTAGGTAACCTCGCCTCCGACGCAGCTTTCGTTATCGTTCCTCCACTTGCCGCAATGGTATTTTACACGGTTGGGCGCCATCCCCTTGCCGGTCTTGCTGCAGGTTTCGCTGGTGTCGGAGCCGGGTTTACAGCCAATATCGTCATCGCGGGAACAGATGCCTTGCTATCAGGTATCTCAACCGAGGTCATGCAAAATCTGGATTCCAACATTGTTGTTACACCAGTCGATAACTGGTATTTCATGATGGTTTCAGTAGTAGTTCTCTCTATCACCGGTGCTCTTATCACAGAAAAAATTGTTGAACCTCGATTAGGTAAGTATGAAGGAAAAGGCGGTGAGACTCTAAAAGCTTCGACCGACCTGGAAAAACGCGGGCTTAGGAATGCTGCGATTGTAGCTCTAGCTTACGTAGCCTTAATCTTATTGGTTATCTTCCTGCCTAATTCACCACTGCGAAATGAAGAGGGCGGCATCATTCCATCACCATTTTTAGATGGGATTATCCCAATTATCTTATTCTGGTTTGTGGCAGTAGGGGTCACTTATGGTAAAACGGTTGGAAAACTGGAAAGCTCAAGAGATATCTCTAAATATATGGGCGAGGCCATGAAGGATATGTCCGGTTTTATCGTACTGATCTTTGCTGCAGCTCAATTCATCGCTTACTTTGACTGGACGAACTTAGGAACATGGATTGCTGTTAGTGGTGCAAACTTCCTCGAGTCCATCGGGCTTACTGGAATAGCCGTCATCATCGGTTTTGTCTTATTGACCGCTGTCATGAACTTATTCATCTTCAGTGGGTCGGCACAATGGGCATTAGAGGCACCAATTTTCGTTAAGATGTTCTATTTCTTAGATTATCACCCGGCATTCATTCAGGCAGCATATCGTATCGCTGACTCATCAACTAATATCATTACTCCAATGAATCCGTATATAATCATCGTGTTAGCGTTCATGAAAGAGTATGATAAAAAAGCCGGACTCGGGACATTGATTGCACTGATGCTTCCCTACAGTATCATTTTCCTATCTGTCTGGATCGTGTTATTGCTTATCTTCGCGTTCCTAGGTATACCATTCGGACCTGGAATCGGTATCCACCTCTAAATTACCTGGTTAACTTTTCGGGGGTATTTAACAGAAACTTCTTAACCATATAGTAACTAAGTAACAGGGCTGTTTTTCCCGATTAAGGGAAGAACAGCCCCGTTTATTTAAAGGAAGCAATTAAGGGTAGAGTTCCTCAACTCCATGGCAAGAAACATGGGAATGGGAAACTGGGACCCTAACGAGAGCAGTTACAGTATCTCCGGTATTATCGGACGTATCGTCCAAATCCTGATTGTCGTCCTACTCACTATGGAACAGCTTGTCATACAACTATCATTTAACAAACCCTATGAACTTTGATAAAGTTTAAGAAAGAAAAGCTATGTACAAAGGAGGATTTTACCTTGTTACAGCTGTTCATCGCATTCATTGCAGCAATTTTAATCATCAGTGCTTTTATAATAAACCGTTATTTCGCAAAAAAGGGGCAAATCACCAACAGTATGGTCTATCCTTCGGTCATCGTAGGGGGAAGTCTCGGCCTGATAATTGGACTTGTGGGAGAAGGCTCGGTTGCTGGAATTATCCTGACCATGGTTATTTTAACATTGCTGGTTTTTATTCAGATGTTCATCCTGCATCGTATTTCTAAACTGATTGGTCCTATGAGAAAACATAGAGAAGAATAATAGCGGGTCAGCTCTTGCATAATAGAGAGCTGACTTTTTAATGTGCTTGTGCATTCAGCAACCTGCACAAAAAAATAACACGCCGGTTAAGCGTGCCAAGAAAAGGGGGTTACTTATCAAAGTTCAGGACAGCGACTACAAACATGCCAAAGCTTAACATCAACGTCAGTACTTCAAAGGTGTTCATCAACTATCGCCTCCTTATGTAAAGCATCCCCAAACATATGTTTGTCCTATTCAATTTTTCTTAAAAAAAGAAAATTCTTCATGGTAAAAATAAAAACCCTCCTCTTTAGCGAGGAAGGCCAGGTGGTTATTTCATTTTTCCAACGTAACTCAATTCTTTCACATCCTTGGTATCACTTGCCCCATCTAAAATTTTTCGGACATCTTCCAGCGTTTCTTTTAATGTTACTGTTTCGCCTTTTTGTCCTGTAAATTCTTCTGCTACGTAAAATGGCTGGGTTAAATAGGCTTCAAGCAGCTCTCCCCGCTTATATGTTTGCTTTTCCGTAGCGGGGAGACTGTCGCTTCCTTTCACATTAACGATCGAACGTAGTTCTCTATACCTTCTTAACAGCTTTTGGGCACGTTGTTGTATGGTGAGGTGGGTCTGGTCCAGGTGTGCGCCTTCTAAAACAGAGGAGGTAGAATAAATTGGGTTGATAGCAGGAAACATGTGCCTTGCCGCTAAATCTGCATCAAACTGTAACAGTGTTTCTAATGGACCGTACGGCAAATCCTCATCGACGGCTTCCCCTTTTAAATCAACTAAAAACGTGGTAACGGAATCAATCCCTATATTGAGCAGGCGTTCTTGTAATTCCTGAATTTCTCCAGTCAAAACGTAAGAGCGGTCAGCAGCAAATAGGACCTGTTGCTGAGTCCCTAGTTGCGCAATATGTTCATAGGCTTCTTTTATGGATTCCACTACTGTATCAGCTGCATCCAGGATGTCACTGACACCTTGCTGATTATCTTCGGGCTTTAATAGTACGGTAGCGTGTCCTTGCTCTCTCAACCGATAAAATACTTCTGATAAAATAACCAGCTGCCCCATCCCCGGTCTTGCTACCAACCCTACCGTTCCGCCTTTAGTTAATGGTGCAAACAAATCCAATGCTTTGATCCCCGTCTCCATCATCTCTACCTTCTCCCCTCTGATAATCAATTCATCCAGGCTGCATTCTGCAAGTGATGCTAATGCGACCAGCGTGCGCACTTCGGCTCTTCCCACAGGAATTTTACCAGTACTCAAGTTAGATACTGTGGCTGGTCTCAGTCCAACTGCACGGGCGGCACTTGTCAAATTGGGCACCCGTCTTCGTAGCAATGCTACATTTAACCGTAAATCTTCCATTAACACACCTCCTATTACTTTATATAGTAATTCACATTACTTTTTAATGCAACAAATAATTACTTTTTAGCGTAATTATAATTACATAATATTATTTCACAAAAAAAGAACGGTTGGCTTCAACCGTTCTTCTCTATATTTTCCGGCTTCGTTAATATGATTCCGATTAAGGCGCCAATACTGATAATGCCAGCCACTGTCATTACCTGGCTTCCTGTATCACCATTGATGATAAATGTACCAATCAAGGAGATCGTAATACTGATGAGGGAAATAACATATAAGGTGGCTACCGTTCTTGACTTTTTTACATAGCCGGTAAATCCCAGCGTTCCGATCAAGGTCAATACAACCGCTACAAATATCACGCGCAGCCACGCTCCTTTCCATACTGAGTATCTTCTTATAGGTTCCCTTGAATAGTCATTATCATGCCTTCATCGCCAGATTTTCTCGAGAGACTACTGATTAACGCACGTTCATTTCCGAAGGCTTCGGTCCTTTGCGCTCATTTCGATCCAGCGCATCGATCCTTTTCATGTCCAGCGCATCCAATTCGAAATCAAATACGTTAAAATTTTCTTCAATTCGTGACGGTGTCACTGATTTCGGAATGACAATTGTATCATTTTGCAAATGCCAGCGAATGATAACCTGTGCCGGGGTTTTGTCATGCTTTTCAGCAATTGTCTTAACTGTATCATTTCCCAACACTTCACTCCTTTATTTATGATAATTGTAGTTTATCATAGGAGAATAGGGTAAGACCTATATAACAGCTTTTTAATTTCGTAGACCGGAGGGATCGCATGCATGCTAGATAAGGCTAAATTATTCGCAGAAAAAGCCCATGAAGGCCAAGTGAGAAAAGGGACCGGCCAGCCATATATCGTTCATCCTACACGTGTAGCTGAAATCTTGCACCAGGCTGGCTGCTCAAAGAATTTGATTTGTGCCGGCTACTTACATGATGTAGTGGAAGATACCGGTTATGAGATTACAGATATTGAGAAAGAGTTCGGCATGGAGGTAGCAGACCTCGTAGCAGCTCATACGGAAGATAAAACGAAGTCCTGGCAAGAACGCAAGCAGCACACAATCGATACAGTAAAAACAGCATCGAAAGATATAAAGTGCCTGATAATCGCTGATAAACTCGACAACCTGTTATCCACAGAAGAGGAAATGAAAACTAAGGGTGCACAAGTTTGGCAAAACTTTAATGCCGGGCACGATTCTCAAAAATGGTATTACGAATCTGTAGCCAACCATATGTATGACGACCTTCTCAAGAAAAATGCTCCCGAATTCTTCAGAACGTATGAACAAGCTGTTTTGCGAGTATTCTCTTAATATAACACGATTTGGCACCGACACGGACCAGCTCATCGGTGACACTGTAAGCGAAGTTAAGAAAGGTTCCGGCAACAACTAATTCGAAAAAACAGTGGACAGCTCCTTTTAATGAGCTGTCTTATTTTTCGCTTGGCCAATTATTGTTTTATGCATCCATATAGCAGCCTGCAAGCCATCTCCCATCGCGATCGCGACTTGCTCTGAGTGAGCGACCACATCGCCTGCGGCCCAAACACCATGGACATTGGTCATTTTTGTACGACTGTCGACAAGAATATGACTGTTTTGATGTAATTCTACACCAAGTCCCTTTGCTAGTTCTGACTTTACCTTATTTCCCCCAAACGCTATAAAAGCATAGGGCGCTTCTATCTTTTGCCCATTTTGTAGAATTACTCCTTTAACAGCATCCTCCTCCGTCAGAACAAATGCGACTGGTTGATGGATGTAGGTGATCTTTCTCTCCTTCAATTCATTTTTCAACTGCTCATCTACATCACGTAACTCGTGATTGATATACGTCAAGTCCTTCGTCCAGTAGGACAGGGTCAACGCCATATTCGCCCCCGGGTTCCCTGTCCCTAACACCATTGTCCGCTTATTTTTAACTTCATAGCCATCACAATCAGGGCAAATGAATACACTCACTCCTAAACAAGGATAAAGCTCTGCAAATACAGGCGGAATACGATCAACCACCCCCGTAGCAAATAAGACTGTTTTAGTACGAATATTAATATCATCCGTGGTGACAATATGAAAGCTTTCACGCTCTTGTAGAATATCGGAAACCGTATCGTGGAGAAATTCAACTCCCAAATCAACGGCTTGTTTTCTTCCAATAGCCCTTAAATGCTGACCACTGACGCCATCAGGCCAACCAAGCAAATTGTGATAACAGCGACAAAGGTTCGAACGTCCTCGCTCAGAATCAATAACCAGCAACTGGTGTTGATATCTCCCCAGTTGAATAGCCGCCTGAAGCCCGGCAATTCCCCCGCCTACTATGACTGCCTCATAGTTTTTCAATGCAAAACCTCCTCAACGCACCATTTTATACTTTTCTTATTGTCACATTATAAAAAAATCTCATGCATCTAATTTCCTTTTCACCGCATATTCCCCGGGAAATACACAGTGAGAAGGGGAAAAAAAGAATGTATTTCTAAAGAACAAAAGCGCAAGCGCCTTGCTCACCCCCGACAAGCTTAAGACAAGCCTCGCCGTGACGTTTTCTGTCACAGAGAGGATTGACTTAAGACCTCGAGGGGGTAGGCGCTGGAGCTGGATGTTGCTCACCGTGTATAGTTATTCACAGAAAGAAAATTTTATAATTTCCTACACAGTAAAAAACCTCTCAAATGAGAGGCTGACTTTTTATTGAATCTAATAGCGGGAGTCCTAATTCCTCAAAGGAGTACAATAGAAACTCTACTTCAAACATTTCAGAAGTAACGGAGGTAACATTAGCATCCAGCTTGCGCAACAGCTTTTCTTTCGTCTCATTGTTAAAAGTACTTACGATGACGTAGCTTACGTGAAGTTTTTTATATCTGGGAAGCAGCTTTCTATATTCCGCGGTTTGTTGGAGTATATACTGAACGGATTGGTATAGAGGTTCTAGTGGAAATGAAGCATGAGGTATGATTTTTGAAGCGCAGATGATACTTTTATTTTTTAGTTCTAGCAGACCATCAAATTCTAATTCCTTATCCGGAGAGATAATCCGTATATGACGCTGTATGGGTTTATTATAACGCCTTTCTATTTCCTTAAAAGCAAAGTCTTCAGCAATCAGAACAAGCTGCAGCGGGGTCAATGATTCACTCACTCCTGCTTCAAAAGCAGGTTTGGCTGTGACTAGCTCCGTATCTTTTTTCTCAGGTGCTTCGTGCTTGAATTCAATTATATCCTGAAGTTTATGATCAAATACTTCTTTATTCGACACGAACTCTTTTTTGTATTCAAAATAATCTTTATTCCCGCGAATAATAGCAGCTAAATTCTGTAAATACTCGGTCCTTGTGACAGCTGTCGCGATAATGAATATTCCAGCAAGGTAGCTCCATGTGTTATTGGCAAAAAGGCATAAACCAAGCAGCAATAAAATTCCCGTGATTTTCAGGGCATGGGCCTTCCATTGCTTCTTAAAAGACAGAAATGAACTGACCAGACCTAATACCAGGATGACAGCGGCTAACCCTTCACGGAAGTTTGCCGGTAACAGTATTTCGATTCCCTCCACCTCCCCGATTATTTCTTTCATTATATGCACCAAAACTTGGAATAACAACGAGCCACCCTCACTAAATACATAGGGCGAGATACTTATTTCTATTCTGCTTTTCAATAACCTCGTTCACTAAATTTCTAAATAAAAAATGACTTTCACGAAAAGCTGCTACTTTTCTGAAAGCCATTTTTCTTAATTATTCATTTTAGAAAGGAAACCACCGAGCGGATCTTCATCCGACTCTTCCTCTTCCTCATCACCGTCGACCTGTTGTTCTTTTAGCTGATCTTTCATTTCATTAAAATTCAAATCATCTAAAGCTTTATCCATTTCAGACCAGTCCTTCTGATCTTGTTCCTCACTTTGGCCCTCAGGCTCCGAGGCAGGTATTTCTTCCGCCTTCACTGTTGTGGCTGCTACTTCTTCCTGTAAGTATAAAGCTTCATCAATATTCACATGATTACTGTTCATAGAAGCAAGAAGCGCAGTAGCCCGGACAGGATCAGCAAGCAAATGGTGGATAATGCTGCCCAGCAGCGCCTCAGAATGTTCATGTTTGAGCCAGTTGCGCTGTTCCTTCGTCAATTGTCTTGGTAGTGGAATCGTGACGGTTTCTCTATCTTTCGAAAAAGATTGATTGACCCCTTCTAAAACAAACTGAGCGATTTTACTGGAAAAGTTTCTTCGCTCTGTTTCTTTTAATTTACTTAATTGCTTTAAAAGATGGTCAGGCGTGTCAGAGGGGATACGAAAGGTAATCGACTGTCCCCTCTGAATGCCTTTCCCTGCATTACTCATACAATCACCCTATTTTGATGAAGATGCTTTTTGCTTTTCACCTTTTTTATCTTCCACTTTACGGTTGTCATTTTTACGGATAAAGTCAGAAATCAACTTGTAGTAGGCATTGGACATCATCCAGATGCTTTCCTTTTCATCCTCAAAGAACTCGATATTGAAACCATCTAGGTTGTTATTCAATGTTTTCAAGTAATCTTTCAGTACGGAAGCACCACCACCGACAAAGTAGCAGATTTCAGACTGTGAGTTCTTTTGCCACACATTACGAAGGAAACGGTATTCCTTCTTCGCAAGCTCAAGCAATATCCGATCAGTAATATCATGGACACTTGTTCTGCTTCCTTTAACCATGATGTGATTGCGGTCATTTTTACGAGTGATGATATCGACCACATCTCTACGGCTATCTAATTCTACGCCATGCTTGCTTCTGATCTCTTCACGAATTTGCTCAAGAGATTCCGAAACACCAAGGTTGAAACCTTGTGCCTTATCGTCATCCACATTACGGTTACGAATAACAGCAATATCTGTAGATAGTCCACCAATATCCTGAATCAAAATCTGTTTATCTATCAGGTCTTTGTTGATGATATTCAGGTGATTGTCCATTACCAGGTTGATATATGCCGCAAACCCTTCTGGATAAACCTTTACTTCATCAAATTTAATATTTACTTTTCTGCCCTGATATTTAGGTGTAACTAGAAATTCTACTTGGTGCACAGAGCCTAACAGTTGGGAGCGATAACCAACATCTTTTCCTTCTTTTACTTCTCTTAGAGGTAGTCCTGTACCCAAAGTGTAGTTGGCATCTATCACGCCATTATTCGTTTTAAATCCTTTTTCCGGCGTTTTTTCATTTACAGCATCCATTGCCAAGGCCGCAAATAGCATAACCAATGTCTGATCCTCTTCCGCTTTACTGCTTCCTGGATCAAGTTCTGTAGAGTTGCTGCTTTTAGTCGCCAGATTACCGACACGGTAAATCGCATTATTCTCTGATAGGGCAGGGGAGTGTACGCGAATGTGGATATTATCGAGCGGATCTTTGTCATCCAAATCTTCAATACCGATTACCGGACGATCTTCTACCTCACGCGCAATCACATTAGGTATGTAAAGATCGGAATCTAATTTCCCAAATAGTGCTTTCACAGCATCATTTCCAACATCAACAGCTGCAATTCTTGAATTTGTCATTTTCACAACTTTCCTTTCTAATATGAGATTACTAAGTGGCTTCTACCAATAACTACCTATATAACCAGTTACTACTTTAAAGTTATAGTAGATTGATAATATCGTCAATAAGAAAAAAGTTGCATACAAACGAGTATACATGTAAACATTCTTGTATACTTGAAAGACAAATTGCACACATAGCTATATACCAACAAGTACACGCATTTGTACACTTGTACACTCAATTGTGTACTATATGTTTTCAATTTGTTTACATGTATTCTTTTTAGTAAACATGCAAACACTTTCGTGTACAAAATCATGAAATGTGTTTTTGTCTCAAAGTTAAAATGGAATTATAGCAGATGATGTCCAATACTTGTGAATTGTTTAGTGCAAGATGAATAAAAGGAAAAAGTCAAAGCAAAAAAATTAACTATAAAATATTAAATGAGGGGGAAGATGAGGATTGATGTTATAAAATAGGAGAAAAAAAGACATTGGCATATAAATGTCAATGTCTTTTATAGGGGGAAGAAATTACAGCTGAGTATCCGCTGGGTATAGGATTCCAGCCTGTTTTCTGGCCTCTTCTACTATCCTTATGGTGGTTAAAGAGTGGTAATGCGAATTAATAGAAGATTCCTTTGAATTCTCTGTTATAAGCTTAATAAACTCTTCTACTTCATAGTACATAGAGAGAGAAGAAGGTATTTGTGTGATATCTTCAATACTTCCATCCTTATATCTGATTTCTACGTGTTCTGGGTCAGAAATATTGTCAATAAGTATGCTTCCATACTCCCCCTGAATTTCAGATGGAGAAAAGGAAGTAGAAATTTTGGAGTGCATAACAACTGCTTCCATATTATCATAGCTGAAGATGATGCTTCCTTCTCCATCCACTCCAGTCTCAAGCAAAACAGCGTTCGCTTGTATGCTTTGAGGGGGACCAAACAACAAAAGCATAGGATAAATACAATAAACACCTAAATCCATCAACGAACCATTAGAGAACTTCGGATTGAAAGCATTCAGTACCTTTCCCTCTTTATAAGCGTCATACCGAGAAGAATATTTACAGAATGTTCCTACATAACGCCTTACTTTGCCTATTTTATGCAAATTTTTCTGTATGCTTAAAAAATTTGGGAGAAAAGTAGTTTTCATGGCTTCCATCAGCAAAACATTATTCTTTTTGGCTACTTCCACCATAGCTTCCACTTCTATTGTATTTGACGCCAACGGCTTTTCGCATAGCACATGTTTTCCCTGCTCCATTACTGTGATTGCCTGATGAGCGTGTAAGGAATTAGGGCTGGCGATATAGACAGCATCGACATTATTACTCTTAGCCATCTCTTCTATATTTACATATGTTTCTTCAGCCCCGAACCTTTTGGCAAACTCCTCTGCATTCTCCACCGTGCGGGAATATACTGCAGTCAACTGGAAGTCCTCAAAATCTTTTACATCTTCTAATAAACGTTCTGTAATAAAATTTGTACCGATAATACCAAAACGAACCATAGCTTCCCGTCCTTTCAAATCAAACCATCTACTTTATTGTATCATTCAAAGACTAAGATTAAGAAAAGGGAATTTTCAAATTGGTGTCTTCCCCATTCTTAGCCTGTATTTAAACTATCATTTCGTTGTGTTTTCACGAGGTCAGCATAAAACCCCTCATTCTCAAGTAGTTCCCTATGGCCCCCCTTTTCAATTATTTTTCCTTCTTGCAGGACAAGGATCAAATCCGCCGTGCGTATGGTATGGAGCCGATGTGCGATTACAAAGCTGGTACGGCCCTTCATCAATTTGCTTAATGCTTCATTGATTTTAATCTCTGTTACAGTGTCTATGCTGCTTGTAGCTTCATCTAATATTAATAAAGATGGATCGGCAAGCAATGCTCTAGCTATCGACAATAGTTGGCGCTGACCGTGGCTGATACCTTTACCATCAGCATCAAGGACAGTATCATAGCCATCGGGAAGACGACTGATAAAGCTGTGAGCATTGGCTGCCTTTGCAGCCAGTTCTACCTCTTCATCACTGGCATCTAAACGACCGTAGCGTAAATTTCCCCTAATCGTCGTATGAAATAAAGTCGAGTCCTGCAATACTACCCCCATTTGTTTGCGAAGGCTGTCACGGGTGATTGTCTTTATATTTTTTCCATCAATCAATATTTCCCCCTCATTTGTCTCGTAAAAGCGTGACAGTAGCGATATGATCGTAGTTTTGCCAGCTCCAGTAGGTCCTACTAATGCAACAGTCTCCCCTGGTGCAGCATGAAAAGTAATATTCTTCAGGGTCGGCTGTTCATCTTCATAGGAGAAATAGACAGATCGAAATTCAATTTTACCCTGTAATTCTTGAATAGCATCGGCATTCTCCTCATCTTTGGTCTCTATCGCCTCATCAACAATTTGAAAGACACGGTCTGCACCTGCCACTGCGGACAGAATCATATTGAATTGATTGGCCAGATCATTTAATGGCCTGGTGAACTGTCTCGAGTAGGTCGTAAAGGTGACAATTACCCCAATCGATACAGCCCCCTTAACCGCGAGGATCCCTCCCCCACCGACAATGATGGCAAAGCTGACATTGTTCAGCATATTCATTAACTTCGGAATGAAACCAGTATAGGTTTGTGCCCAGTAGCTCGCATGTCTTAAAGCTTCGTTCTTCTTTTGAAATGTATCGATGACTTTCTGCTCCTGTGAAAACATTTTGATGATTGTCTGCCCGGAAAACATCTCCTCAACGTACCCATTCATGTCCCCCAGTACTTTCTGCTGTTCTTTAAAGAAGCGTCCTGTCCGTCTCGTAATCCACTTCATCCCGACATACATCACCGGTACGATTGTTAGTGTAAGTCCTGTCAGCAAAGGACTAAGCCATAGCATCATACCTATCGTACCGAGAATGGTGATCAGACTGGTTGTAAATTGAATAACTGCCGTGTTGAGGGTTCTGCTCACATTTTCCATATCATTGGTCAGACGGCTCATCAGTTCACCGAATTGTCTTTCCTGGAAAAATAGGATCGGCAGCCGCTGGAGATGAGAGAATAAGTGGTTGCGCATTGTAAATACGGTGTTTTGCGATATACCGATCATCCAATAGTTTTGCAGCCATAACGACAAGGAATGAAAAAGATAAACCGTTGCCAACAGTACCACCATTTGAAGCAGTGTACTGGTCTCAGGATCTTCAATCACTCTGTCGACTGCTACTCCGAGCAGGTATGGGCCTAGTAAGGATAACAGCGAACTAATCAGGACAATAACCAGCACCAGCCAGAATAACCGCTTCTCCCTTCTCATATAGGTCCAGACTCTTTTTACAGTGGCCTGTATGTTTTCTACTTTGGGTGGGCGCGTGCCAATGCCGTGGTGGTGAGCCCTGGGACCACGGAGGTTATCTGACGTTTTTTGACTACCTTTAACTGCCACTTATAACGCCTCCGTTTCCTGCTGGGACTGGTAAACCTGCTGATAGTAAGCATTGTAACGTAACAAAGAATTATGGTCTCCGCTTCCGACGATTTTCCCCTGGTGCATCAATAGAATCATATCAGCAGCTTTTAGCGAACTTATTTTTTGAGCTACAATCAAAACCGTACAATCTTTCTTGCGTAAGGAGGTCATTAATCGCGATTCTGTATGGGCGTCCAGAGCACTTGTACTATCGTCCAGTATTAATATTTTCGGATTTCGAATGAGCGCCCTTGCTATGGATAAGCGCTGCTTTTGTCCCCCGGAAAAGGTAATGCCTTTCTGGCCCAATTTTGTTTGATAGCCATCCGGTAATGTGGAAATAAAAGCATGAATTTGCGCATCCTTCGCTGCTTCAATCACTTCTTCTTCACTGGCATCGTTCTTTCCCCATTGTATATTTTCCATTACCGTTCCTGAAAACAAATGGATTTCCTGAGGTATGAGGCTAATTTGCTTCCGCAATGCTATCACATCATAGTGCTCGATAGAGAGACCATCGATGAACACTTGTCCACCACTGGCTTCCTGCAGCCGTGGAATAAGGTGTAAAAGGGTGGATTTTCCTGAACCGGTTTCCCCTAATATTCCAATTGTCTCCCCTGCTTTTGCCTCAAAGTTAATCGTTTCTATAGCCGGAACTTTCATACCTGGGTAGGTATAGTTAACCTCCTGGAACCCTATCGCACCTTGGATTTCTTTGTTCACGCCATCCGCCCGGTCATCGACCGTTTCTCCTTCAGCATCCAGGATTTCCGTAATCCGGTTAGCAGAAGCTTTCCCCCGAGAAAAGACCATGATTAAGAACGTAAAGACAGAAAAGGTGAACATCATCCGGGTAGCATAATTGATAATGGCAACAACCTCCCCCGCCTGAGCAGTGCCAACATTCAAACCGATGGCTCCAAACCATAGAATGACTAATATAATCAAGTTCATGCTAAGCATGACCATAGGCATGGCCAGCTCCATCAGCCACAATGCTCTTTTGTTATCGTTCATTAAAGAGGTGTTAGCTCCTTGAAAACGTGATTCTTCATAGTCACCCCTGTTAAAGCCCTTAATCAGCCGGATTCCGGCAAGATTTTCCCGGATAATTGTATTAAGGTTATCTAACTTCTCCTGAACACGCCGGAAATACGTGACCCCTTTTGTCAAAATCCAAAATAAAAACAACAGCATAACCGGCACAGACAATAATAGAATAGTCGCCAGTTCTTTATGTACGGTAAACGCCATCACCAGTCCTCCGATGATGAATAACGGGGCTCGTAGGGCGATTCGCATAAACATGAAAATCAAGTTCTGAATTTGGGTGACATCATTTGTCATTCTGGTTATCAACGTCGGAGTGGCAAAACGCTGAAAGTTCTTACTTGTAAATTCCTGAACTTTCCGGAACATATCATCTCGCAGGTCATAACCTGCCCCCTGACTGACATTCGCAGCGAAAAATGAATTGATGATACCTGCTACAAAGGCAATCAAAGATATAGCAACCAGGATGCCGCCCCAAATCGCCACCGTTGTCATATCTTCCTGTAAAATTCCATCGTCAATGATTTTCGCCATGAATAAGGGTTGAATCAACTCGACGACCAGCTCGACAAGCATAAGAAATAATCCAATATACATGGAAGTTTTGTATGTATAAGCATAAGTAAAAATTCTTCGCATCCAAGCTTCCTCCGGTAGTTCTGAAAGTTCTTATAATTATACAGGAAAAATCCTAGTGAGCGTACTAATTAAGCAGGTCTAATAGCCAACCTTTTTGGAAAAGATGGGAAGAGATGCAAATAGGAGTGAAACCTGATGTTAGATATGATAAAAGAATCGCTGCTTGTTGTGGGAAGGATATCAACCATTGTTCCGTTGATGCTTGTCGTAGCTATTTTCATGGGAAAACGTGCCATCGGAGAACTGCCGATATTCGATCTGTTAATTATTTTGACACTTGGTTCGGTTGTAGGAGCGGATATCGCAGACCCCAATATCAACCATATACCTACCGCCGTTGCTATCGTAGCGTTGGGGTTATTGCAGCGACTTGTCGCCAAATTGAAAATATCCAGTCGATCGTTCGGAAGGTGGATCACCTTTAAGCCAACGGTTGTCATCCAAAATGGGAAATTCATTGATACGAATTTGAAAAAAATCCATTATTCGATTGACAATGTCCTCCAAATGCTGCGGGAGAAGGACGTATTTGACATCAACGAAGTGCAGACAGCGATTGTCGAGGCAAATGGTGAGTTAAGTGTACTTAAGCAACCCCGCCATCAAACCGTGACGAGAAAGGATATGAACATCATTCCTTACTCCTCAGAAATTGCGCTGCCAATCATTATTGAAGGGGACATCTCCAAGGAAGTGATGAAACATTTCGGCGTGAAGTCCTCCTGGATTCGCCGGCAGCTGGCACAGCATGGGGTAACCGATATTTCGGAAGTCTTTTACGCATCGCTCAACCGGGAATTAGAACTACACTTTACGCTGAAGAATGAAGTCAAGCAGAATATTCCTCCGTTTAAGCATTAAAATTATTTTTTCGCCTTCGAGACGAAGCGATTCCCTGTCACCCAAAAACGCCATGGGTAATCCCGGGCTTCCCCGCTGTTATCGATACCGACACGGGGTCCTGTCGATATGGAATCGGGCTTTCTCCCTTCTGCGATATATAACGGCGGTTTGTTGAACGGAAGCCCGTAGTCGGATTTCACGATTCCTAATGCTTTTGTCAGCTTGCCAGGACCATTGGTCAGTTCGATTTCCTTCTTATTTACGCCACGACGCTGGTACATCAGCTCAATCCCTTCCAACGGTTCGACTGCACGAATCAATACGGCTTCCGGTTCCAGCACATCTCCACTCACGACATTGACCAGACAATGCGTGTGCATCACATACGTGTAAACGTTACCCGGAGGCCCAAACATCGCTTCAGTACGTTTGGTCCTCCGGTTACCATAACTATGGGCTGCCCGATCACCAGGACCTATGTATGCTTCCGTTTCTACGATGATTCCTGACGCTGTTCCTGCCTCTGTGTCTTTTACTAATATCTTTCCTAATAATGATTCGGCTAACTCCAATGTCGGCTGCTCAAAAAACTCCTCATTCATGGGCTGATAATCCATACAGGCACCTCCTCTACCGTTTGTCATACCCGATTTTTAATCAGGTTAAAGATTTTACACTTGGACCGCTTCCCTCATAGTGTGAAAACGACTATTATTACGTACTTTTTTCTTATCAAAAATACATATTCATAGAATACACGTTTTTTGTACATACTTTTACTATCTTAATTTACAATAGATGGGTTTGATGGAAATGAAAAAAGTGACGATTAGCATTAATGGTCAGGAAATTGAAGCGTCAGAAGGGCAGTCGATTTTTGAAGCAGCACGCGACAATGATATCTACATGCCAGGGATTTGTGCTTCGCAGCCTGATTTAGGCGTAGGTGTCATCCAGACGTGTGACACTTGCTTTGTTGATGTTAACGGAAAGCTTGAGCGGTCTTGTTCCACAAAAGTCAAACAAGGCATGAAAGTAAGCGATAATTCCGATAAGGTGAAAGAAGCTCAACACGAAGGTATGTCACGGATTCTGGAAAATCATGAGCTCTACTGCACGGTTTGTGATAACAATAATGGGGACTGTGTGGTACATAACACAGCGGAACACTTGCAAGTGAACCACCAGAAATACCCGTTTACCCCTAAGCCTTATACCGCTGACAACTCCCATCCGTTCTATCGTTATGAGCCGGATCAATGTATCTTGTGCGGGTTATGCGTAGAGGCTTGCCAGGACCTGCAGGTGAGTGAAGTATTATCAATTGACTGGGACAGAAAAGAACCACGTGTCATTTGGGACAACGATGTGACGATCGATCAGTCTTCCTGTGTCTCCTGCGGGCACTGTGTCAGCGTCTGCCCTTGTAATGCCCTCATGGAAAAATCGATGCTCGGGGAAGCCGGTTATCTGACGAAAATGCCGAAAAATATCCTTGAGCCGATGATTGACGTTACAAAAGAGGTCGAGCCAGGCTATAGCGGCATTTTCGCTATTTCTAACGTCGAGGCATCGATGCGTGAGAGCAGAATCAATAAAACAAAGACGGTATGTACCTATTGTGGTGTCGGGTGCACTTTTGAAGTATGGACAAAAGGTCGCGATATTTTGAAAGTGCAGCCACATCCGGAGGCACCAGCCAACGGCATTTCTACGTGTGTCAAAGGTAAATTCGGCTGGGATTTCATCAACAGCGAAGAGCGCCTAAAGACGCCATTGATTCGGAAAGGCGATAAGTTTGTGGAAGCCACGTGGGATGAAGCCCTGTCACTCGTTTCGGAAAAACTGCAGGGGATCCATCAGCAAAATGGCTCTGATGCGCTTGGCTTCATCGCCTCATCCAAGTGTACGAATGAAGAAAACTTCCTGATGCAGAAACTGGCTCGCCAGATTTTCCAAACCAACAATATCGATAACTGTTCGCGTTACTGCCAGACTCCAGCATCTGCCGGTCTGATGCGCACAGTCGGTATCGGCGGTGATTCCGGTACAATTGAAGATATTGCTGCAGCTGAATTAATCATCGTCGTTGGGGCGAATCCAGAAGAATCCCACCCGGTACTTGCCACGCGAATCAAGCGCGCTCATAAATTACATGACCAGAAGCTTGTTGTAGTCGATTTACGGAAAAATGGCCTTGCGGAACGTGCAGACTTACATCTTCACCCTAAACCAGGCACGGATCTCGTCTGGATTTCAGCCGTAGCTAAATATATGATCGATCAGGGCTGGGAAGCAAAAGACTTTTTGAAAGAGCGAGTTAATAATGTGGATGAATATTTGAATTCCCTTGATAAGTTTACGCTGGAATATGCCGAAAGTGTGACAGGCCTTACCCAGGAAACCATGAAAAAAGTAGCAGAGATGATCCATGAATCCAAGGCTACCTGCATCCTCTGGGCGATGGGTGTCACGCAGCATATGGGCGGGACCGATACGAGCACATCTATTGCGAACCTGCTGCTCGTGACTGGAAACTTCGGTAAGCCCGGCACTGGTGCTTATCCGCTACGAGGTCATAATAACGTTCAGGGAGCCAGTGATTTTGGTACCATGCCGAACTACTTCCCTGGTTATGAAGCGGTTGAAGATGACACGATTCGCGGCCGCTATGAAAAAGCATGGGGAACCAAACTACCGAAAGAACCGGGCTTGAACAACCATGAAATTGTCGCAGCTATCCATAAAGGCTCTGTCAAAGGGGTTTACCTGTTCGGTGAAGAAATGGGCCTCGTGGATTCTAACATCAATTATGTTCATGAAGCTTTTGAAAAGCTTGATTTCTTCGTGGTCCAGGATGTCTTCTTCTCCAAGACAGCACAGTATGCCGACGTCGTCCTTCCTGCTGCACCAAGTCTTGAAAAGGAAGGTACATTCACTAATACAGAACGCCGCATTCAGAAATTGAATAAGGTAATGGAACCATTAGGCGATAGTAAGCCGGACTGGGAAATTTTCCAGGAGCTCGCCAATAAATTGGGAGCGGATTGGAACTATCAGAACCCTGGTGAAATTATGGCCGAAGCAGCATCGCTTGCTCCTGTCTTCGCTGGTGTAGACTATAAGCGGCTGGAGGGCTGGGACAGTCTCGTATGGCCAGTTGATAAGGGCGGGCAGGATACGCCGCTTCTCTATGAAGATAAATTCGCTTTTCCGGATGGGAAAGCCAAGCTCTTTCCTGTCGACTGGACGCCTCCTTATGAGGCAGGTGAAGGTTATGACCTCCATTTGAATAATGGGCGAATCCTGGAGCACTTCCATGAAGGGAATATGACATACCAATCCGATGGTATCTCTCATAAAGTACCGAACCCTTGGCTCGAAGTATCACCGGAGCTAGCGAAAGAACGGAACATTGAAACCGGTGCCCTTGTACGTCTCACTTCCCCTTATGGAAAAGTGAAACTGCGCGTCTGGGTGACCGGCCAAGTGAAAGGCAAAGAGCTTTACCTGCCGATGAACACGCGTAAAGAAATCGAAGCTGTCAACAAACTGACAAGCAGTTACCATGATAAAGATACCCACACACCGAACTATAAGGAAATGCAAGTGAAAATGGAGGTTCTGGAAACAAAGGGTGAGTCTCCGGTCGTGGTCGGAAACTTCCGCCTTGGTAATCCACAGCCACAAATCGGTGTCCGGGTGGCAGATAAATGGGAACGGGAAGACTTCACCCCAATCCCTGAATTGATTGAAAAGGAGGTTCGGACCGATGGCCAAAGCGATACGGCAAATTGAGATGCAGCAATCAACCGCAGAAGAAATGCAACAGAAAGATATGGAAAGGATACTCAGCCAGATTGCAGATAATAAGCAGGCGATCACCAGCATGCTTGAAATTGTCGATCAGCTGGAGGCTACCGGTGTCCTTGATATTTTGAAAGGGTTCTTAAGTGCCCGTGAAAAAATCGGCACCATTGCGGTTGAACAAATCAACCAGCCGAACATCCATCATACAATTAAAAATATATTTTACACGATGGGATTTGTCGGTCATTTGGAACCGGAAAAATTAAGAACGATGCTGGAAAGTTTCCAAAAAGGTGTAGAAACAGCCTCTACCCATGCGGAAGAGAAAGAAAAAACGAGTACCTGGGGCTTGGTCAAGTCCCTCCGTGACCCCCACGTGGTGCTGGCACTTTCCACAATGGTCAGCTTTTTAAAAGGAATGGGAAATGAATTAGAAGAAAAAGGTGATTCCCAGTGATTACACGTACGTTTTCCATTGCTGGTTTCCATAAAGATGATGAGGCACGAGTCGAAGAAATTTTATATGACGTATGGGGAGTAAGGAATGTAGCGGTTAATTCTCACTTAGGATTAGCAACCGTCTCCTTTGATGAAAAAGCCGCTTCCTGGGAGGATTTCACCCAGGCAGTTGCTGATTCTGGATTTGAAGTAAATGGATAAAGAAAACAGCAGGGATGAATGTCTCTGCTGTTTTCTATGTCTGCCCGATATTCTATGTTCTGCCCTAACTAGCGTATATTCTGACTTAATGGAGGATTGTTCTGCCTTAACGAAGCAAACTCCTTCCCTAACGGCCCCATGTTCCGACTTAACGAAGCAATATTCTTACTTAACGCACAAAGAGGCACAAATCCCGATAAGGATTGTGCCTCTTTTTCAATAATTATTTCCCGGGAAATAATTTGTTTACCTGCCACTGACGGAATCACGGTGGAAGCGGCCATTCGCCTGGTATAACAGTTTTTCCGGAACAGCTTCCTCAATCATTGGGAAAACTGTCCGCTCTTCTAGTCTGACATGTTCATCAAGCAGCTCTCCCAATTCGCGGAACTGTTCTGCAGTCAGCCGAGGCTGCTCTCGAATCCGCTCGACCATGCCTCTGATTTGCGCATGCTGTATCAGCATCTTTTTGATGGACTCCTGATTCACATTTCCATATTGAGCGTATAGGGGAAGCAGTACCTCTTCTTCATCGCGAAAATGTCCCCGGCCGTCCTGATTCCAAAAATCGATGACGCTTCTACGAAAATCCAGCAAACTTTTTTCTGTCTTCTCCGTGCCTGCTTTTTTCAACTCTACTGCCGTCACCAACGCATGATGATGGTGATGAGACAATGGGTATAGCGCTTCGTGCCGTTTCATATCGCTTCGACCTCCCATCGAAATAATTATACTACTTTAATTATATAACATTCGACTTTATTAAGAAGTGACCTGCCCCACAATACATAATTAACTTTCCCCTTTATTATCTGTGCTATATTTCCTATTTTCATCAAACAAAAGCACCGTTTTCAGATTATTCAGCAAAGTTTCACTAATTTTGTCTTATAATTTCAGTTATATGATCACAAAGGAGGAAAATGGTGTGAAAAAGACAGGATTAATGCTGATGCTTTGTGCCAGTCTGGTGCTTCCTTCAGCTGCCCATGCTGCCCCTGTCCATGACACCCCTGCTACATACAACACGAACATTGAGATTGAAGACGGGATGACGCAGCCAATTTACAACATGGATGATGCCATAATGGAAGAGGTGTTTATTGAAACTTCTGTCGACAGCGACAATAACGGAGAGTTGGACCGGGTTAATGCCAGGATTATACGTCCAGGGGAGACAGAAAATGGTCTCGAGGTTCCTGCCATCTATACGATGAGCCCCTATAATGCCGGACTTAATTATCCATTAGAATTTTATGATGTCGATAAGAATTTAAATGCTGTCGACCACCCTGGCAAACCGTTGGTTACCGGGGCAAAAAACGCAGCCGGGCTGCCTGGGTATCTCGATGATTATTTCGTACCGAGAGGCTATGCTTATATCTCTGCCGATAGTATCGGAACTGGCGGATCGAATGGATGCGCAACGACAGGTGACTATCAGGAAGTTGAAGGCACAAAAGCAGTAATTGACTGGCTGAACGGTAACGCGAAAGGTTATTCAGAAGACGGCGAAGAAGTCACGGCTGACTGGTCTACCGGGAATGTCGGGATGACCGGGGTTTCATACAATGGTACACTTCCAAACGCCGTTGCTACTACTGGTGTCGAAGGCTTGAAGACAATTGTTCCGATTGCCGCCATCAGTGATTGGTATGATTATTACCGCTCTAATGGTGCTGTCATTGCACCAGGCGGCTATCAAGGGGAAGATGCTGATGTTCTGGCAAAAGCAGTTTTGACACGGGAAAACCCGGAATTATGTGCTTCTGTCATGGAGGAGCTGACGGAAGGACAGGATCGTGAAACAGGAGATTACAATGAATTCTGGGATGAGCGTAATTATATCAACGACATTAAAAATGTAGAAGCCAGCGTATTGGTGGTGCATGGACTGAATGACTGGAATGTCAAAACAGAGCAGTTTGCCCAGTGGTGGGACGCGTTGGAAGAGCATGATGTTCCGCGAAAAATGTGGCTGCACCAATATGGTCATAGTGATCCATACTATATCCGCCAGGACGAATGGATGACTACGTTGAATAAGTGGTTTGATTACTGGTTATATGAAGTTGATAACAGAATTATGGATGAGCCGATGGTCGACATCCAGCGGGAAGACTTGTCCTGGAAAACGATGACAAACTGGCCAGCGGAAGACGCTAAGGACACGAAGCTTCATTTTAGAGCTGATAAAGAAACCCTTGGCTCGCTCAGCTTCTCGCAGGTACCGAACAGTGATAAGACAAAAGATACTATCATCGATGACCCGACACGTACGGTAGAAACACTCGTGGAGGATCTGGAGGGCAATCAAGAAAACCTCGCCGTATATCTTACAGAGCCTTTGGAGGAAGAGATGCGGCTAAGCGGGGTACCTGAAGTTTCCCTCCGGGCAGGACTGGACGCGCCTACCGCAAACCTTACCGCTTTGTTAGTCGACTATAGCGGAGAAGAAACGGAAATTATTACCCGCGGATGGATGGATCCACAAAACATTAATTCCGATTGGAAAGCAAAATCCCTTTCACCAGGGAAGAAATATACGTTCCAATGGGACCTGCAGCCGGATGACTATATCTTTAAGGCCGGACATCAACTGGGTGTCGTAATCATTTCGACGGATTATGATTATACACTTCGTCCGGAAGGTGGTACGACAATAACGATTGATCCAGCAAGCAGCTACATCAAGCTCCCATTAGTGAAGTAAATCTTAACCCAGTATGACTGCATACTGGGTTTTCTGCGTGGAAAATAGTCACTTAGAGTAGTTTATAGCTAATAAATCCCTATTGCCTCGAGATGGCTCCTCTTATTTCTTATTATTTACAAATTTATGTTTTGTCACTACTATCAAAGGAAAGAATAATATAACCCAGATTATTCTTTACAATTTTTTCAATGATAATACACCGCATGGTATAATAGGTGTATTCGGAGGTGCCCTTTGTGAACAACTTAGAAGACTTAGAACAGAAAATAGAAGAGATGCGAATATATATGTATTCCCTGTATAATCACAATCCCTTGGATGATAAGCTGATTGAAGCATCTCAGACGCTCGATCGGTTATTAAATGAACTGTCGGCGGCAACCAGGGCATGCAATTGGAAATGACACTTTTGCTGGAAACCACCACGTTACTAAAAAACTGCCGTTAGGAATTATTCTACAATTCCTAACGGCAGTTTCTTCAGGAGAGCTGCTTACGCTTCGATGAAGCAGGGATGCGCAACTCCTCTCTATATTTAGCTACCGTCCTCCGTGATACGGTGATCCCTTCCTTCGTTTTAAAATAATCCGATATTTTTTGGTCGGAGATCGGTTTGTTTTTATCTTCTTTTTCAATCAATTGCTTTAATAACGCTTTCACTTTAGTGGAAGATGTATCGCTACCCGACTCACTGCTGAGCTTTGAGGTAAAGAAAATGCTTAACTCAAAACAACCTTGTGGCGTTTGGATCACTTTATTCGTCTTCGCCCTGCTTACCGTAGACTCGTGAACACCGATTGCTTCAGCCACTTCCTTCAGTGTCAATGGTTGAATGGCGGTAAATCCTTTTTCGAAAAACTCCGCTTGTTTATCGACGAGAACTTCTGCAATCTTCATCATTGTCGCCTGCCGTTGTTCAATGCTATTCATGAGCCATATCGCTTTCTGGTAATGGTCCTTTACATACTTTGCCGTCTTATCATTATGAGTGATCAATGATCGATAGTTAGTATTTACTTGTATGGAAGGTAAATAACTATCGTGAAGAATAATTTTATATTTTCCCTGGTACTTTTTCACAGATATATCCGGCCGTACGTACTCTGCGGGAGTTTTAGCGATTCCCGCTAGCGGTTTCGGTTTCAGCTGCTGAATGATTTCTGCAGCTTGATGGATTTCTGCTATGCTTGCATCTAATTCCTCCGCAAGCTGTCGCCATTTCTTTTCTGCCAGTAAATTCAAATGCTTAACTACCATTTGTTCTGCCAACGAACCCTGTTCAATCTTTTGTCTTAATTGAAAGACAAGATAGTCTGATAGATTCTTTGTTCCGACACCTGCCGGCTCCAGATGCTGCAAGCTTTCCAGCACCGTAAGCACCTGGCTTTCCGGTAGTCCGAATTCTTCGGCGATTTCTCTTTCCGGGATAGGAAGGTAGCCATTGTCATCTATATTCCAAATCAGATACTGCATCAATAATCGATCTATTTCCGACAATTCCAGCAGACGCGCCTGATCCCACAAATCTTCCCTTATATCTTTCTCTTTCGTTGCAAAATCAAGTGGACTGACGTTGGTCTGATAGGGTTTGGGGTGATAGCCTGGTTCATGGTCGACATCGGGGCTTTTTTCCTTTAATTCAATCAGCGGATTTTCCAGCGCTTGTTCCTGGATGAACGCCGTCAGTTCCATCGAAGAGAATTGCAGCAATGATATCGCCTGTCGTAATTCTGTTGTCATAGCCAGATTCGTCGTTTGTCGTTGAGACAGACTGAGCTCCATCATGTTTCTCCTCCCTGCTTTAACCTTCATGAACGCGCTTACATTTAACGGCAGACTGTTTTATGAATGTTATTCTATTTTACTATGTATCTCTTTTAATTAGAAGTTGTTCGAGGTCTTCCTTTATTTACATTTTGGAATATCTGACGTGGATTTGCAAGCTGCGTTCCGTAGAAAAAGCCCCTGAATGACCATTTCCTGGTTATTCAGGGGCGGGAAGTGTTAAAGCTGTCGAACGGCCTGAGGGATATCAGCTGCCTGGGTGACGGCGCTGATAACTGCTACCCCATCAGCACCTGCCGAAAGGACATCGTTAGAGTTTCCACAACTGATGCCGCCAATTCCGACTATCGGTATAGAAGGATATTTCTTCCTAAGCTCTCTCACCCATTC
Source organism: Thalassobacillus devorans (assembly GCF_011761345.1). Classification (GTDB taxonomy): domain Bacteria; phylum Bacillota; class Bacilli; order Bacillales; family Halobacillaceae; genus Thalassobacillus; species Thalassobacillus devorans. The sequence continues at coordinate 255,577 of NZ_JAASRY010000003.1, read as the reverse complement.
AGGACCGACAGGATTTTTTGCATCTGCCTTGCTAGTGGTGGAAAACATGGGTCCTGCCCCCAGGTAGTCCACCGCACCTATCGGGCTTTTCTCAACCTCAGCCCAGCTGGATACGGATAAACCGATTATTTTGTCGGGGAAAACTTCACGCAGAGCGGCAGGCGATTCATCGCTTTGTCCAACATGTATCCCATCTGCATTGAGTGCTTCAGCCAAGTCTGTATCATCATTAATGATAAACAGGACACCATGTTGCTTGCATATTTGGCGCAAAAGCAGCCCTAGTTGTAATTTTTCTTTTCCTTGTAAAGCTCCTTCTCCTTTTTCACGGTATTGAAAAGCGGTGATCCCCCCCTTGATGGCTTCTCTTAAAATTTCTTCGGGTGCTCGGTCGCAATTCACGCTGCCCATCACTAAATATTTATGAAGCCTATCTTTTAATTTCAAGAATTTGTCCTCCTCAGTTGAGCAGTTTCCAGGGAAAGTGCATCGAGAAATGCAGGAACAAACGTGCCTGGTCCGGTTACCGCAATATTATTCGCGGCATACTCGGCTGCTAAACCATAAAACTCTACGGCCGCCAGCGCCTGCATTTCAGCATTACCTTCTACTGTCAGGCAAGCAGCCAAAACAGATCCTAACAGACAGCCTGCTCCGGTTACTTTAGAAAGGATGGCATGCCCGGTCTCATTGGTTTCCATACGCTTGCCATCACAGACGACATCCGTAGCACCTGTTACGACTGCCAACGTGTTGTAACGGTTAGCTACCTGTTTTGCCACCTCGCTGATATCACCCGACCCGCGTGATTCGACACCTTTCATTTCCCAGGAAATATCGACAAGATTCGCTAGTTCAGCAGCATTCCCTTTGATAGCTGTCGGTTGGACTACTTGTAATATTTCTGCGACGGCATGTCTGCGAAAAGGGGTTGCGGCCACACCAACTGGGTCAAGGACAACTGGAATGCCCTTGTCGTTAGCTGCCTGCCCCGCTTTTATCATGGCTGGAATTTCTGGAGCAGTCAGCGTGCCAATGTTTATCAGCAGACCATCGGCATTGGCAGCCATTTCTGCTGCTTCCTCTTCAGCTTTTGCCATGACTGGCGCCCCACCAAAAGAAAGCAGGCCATTAGCTGTGAAATTCATAACCACCTGATTGGTCAAATGATGGATGAGTGGTGTGTTTTTTCTAACCTCTTCGATTACATTCACTGCCTGACCTCCTCCCGTATCGCCCAGTGATTGGTCGGACCATTCCCCTCGCCAATGTCGAATGCGTGCCGTATCGCTGCTGTAATATAATGCTTCGAGCGTTCTACCGCACTCACTAATGGAAGGCCCTGGCTTAAATAAGCCGTAATTGCAGCAGAATACGTGCATCCGGTGCCATGCGTGTTTTTTGTAGGAATCCGGTCTGTCTCAAACGTATACACTTTATTACCGTCATACATAACATCGATGGCTGCCTCTTGCAGGTGTCCTCCTTTGATAAGGGCCGCTCCTGCCCCGAAGCCATGGACCATATGCTTTGCCGCTTCCTTCATATCGGCTACTGTTTCAATTTTTTCTTTCGTAATAAATGCAGCCTCTGCTATATTGGGCGTCACAACAGTGGTCATTGGAATCAGCTGCTGACACAGATAATCACGCGCTTCCGGTTCAATGAGCGGGTCACCGCTTGTCGCTACCATCACGGGATCCATGACATAAGGTGCCTGAAATCCTGGGATGGCCTCTGCGATAACTTCCATCATCTCTATATTTGCAATCATGCCTGTCTTCACTGCATCGACGCGGATATCTGTATAAATGGAGTCTATCTGTTGCTTTATCATACCCCCGGGCAAATGATGGACACCCTGGACTCCTGTAGTATTTTGTGCCGTCACCGACGTGAGAACGGACATACCGTAGCATTTCAGCTCCTGAAAGGTTTTCAAATCAGCCTGAATACCTGCTCCGCCACTTGAATCGCTTCCCGCTATGGTAAGGGCACAAGGAATAACGTTACTCATTGTTGTATCACTCCTTCCTTAACCGGCCATTCTTCACAAGTATAAGCCATCTCCCAAAATGCAAGTTCCAACTGACAGCTTTTTCGGAAAGCTTCTTTCATGCGAATGAGTTGCCGTCCGGATGCTTCTTCTGCTAATTTATCCAGTCGGTCGCACAGCTTTCCAGTCAGGCCTCTCACCTCTGCCTCTGCATAGAAAGTTATCCAGGGATAAAATGGATGATCATCATTCGGTTTATATTTTTCCATCAGCACCTTGCCAATTTCGAGATAGGTCCACGGACAGGGCAGCAGGGCACAAAGAATTTCACCTAAGTCTCCTATTTGGGCATGGTACATCATGTGCTTGATGTAGTGGTCTGCCGTCGGTGGGAGCGGGTATCCCTGCATGTCTTCATAAACTACACCCGCCTGCTCACAAAAGTTATGATGTGGATGCGTTTCACTGTTTAGAACAAAGCCTATTTGATCATGGAAGAGAGAGATATCGTCTCGATTACTAGATTTAGAGACGGCAATACCATAAATGTGCATGAATGCATTCAAATACTCAAAGTCCGCCTTAATATAGTGCTTGAGGGCTTCTTTAGGCACCTTACCTTTTCCAATTCCGTCTACAAATGGATGGTTGAATATCTCCTTAAATATAGCGTCATTTTCTTTTCTTAAGCTTTCTGAGAAAGTCATGGTAAGCCTCCTTTAATAGTCAGGAAGCTACTAGGGGGAATAAAAGTAGATAGATAGAGGGTAATGAAGTTAGTCCTCTCCTACTTCCCTGCGCTGGCATTATCCAGATCAGGTTCCAAGGGACAAAGGAATGATTCCTTATCTCAGCTGAACGCGCCCCTAGCAGTTTTCCGTATATGGGTTATTTAAGAAACTCTTCTCACTGAATGAAATAATTGATCTTGCCTGATTTTTATGACAACAAGCCACCCGATGACAGCGCCGCTGATGCTGCTGACTAAAAACGATGGCAGGAAAAACAACGCTCCGACTGCACTTCCCATCAGTACATTCGCAAATGGGACTGCAAATAAAGCACCAATCACTCCAGTACCAACGACCTCGCCAACAGCAGCCCATGCTTTTCTTCCCAGCTTCTGATACAAATAGCCTGCTAAGAAAGCACCCACCATCCCGCCTGGAAAGGCAAGCAGTGTCCCAAGGCCAAGCAGATTGCGTAAAAGCCCGATCATAAAAGCAATGATCACCGCGGGGATAGGCCCAAGTGTTACGGCCGCCATCACATTAACTGCATGCTGAACAGGGTACGCTTTGGCCACTCCTGCAGGAAACCAGAGCAGCTGCGCTCCCATGGTACCGATAGCGACAAACACCGCCATCGTCGTAAGCAGACGGGTCCGGTTCATCTTCTTCCTCCTTTCTCTACCGTGGGTGCCCTTGAAATACAAAAAAGCCAGAATCCTGATAGGACCTGACTTGGTAGGTTAAAAGAAAATAGACGTATCTTCCGACTACTTCCCTCCGCTGGTACTAACCAGGTCAGGTCTATAAGAGTCGGAAAGCTTTACGCGCTTTCCTCTCAGCCCGCCATTCAGGGCACCCCTAGTAGTGTTTATAGCTATTCATTTGATTGTTACAAATCTATCATAGCAAAGATCCGTCAGCGCTTTCAATAGCTATTATTGATTGTTTAGAGGCTTTCCAACAACAAATACCTTTCGGTAAAAAGGAGAATGATATAGGTTCCACCCGAAAGAGTCTTTTAAACTTCTTTTTCCTTCTTCTTAACAAGACAGTTCCCTTTTCACCATTGGCTGGAAAGTATATAATCAAAGAAGATTGTCAAAAAATATCAATATATTCTTCACGTATGTCCTGTCTTTTTATGATACCATGTTGATGTTATTGGTCTTGATTTAAAACAAATTTAATCTACATAGATACAGGAGTGGAATTATGGCGGAAAACAAAGGATCCATGAAGTTTGTTGTAATACTGACGGTTGTAGTCATTGGATTGATTGCTGCTTTTGTTGTGTTAGACAATAACAGTAATAGCGGGGAGAACGATACGGTTTCTTCCGGCGGTGATGCTCCGGCAATCGATGGTCAGCCAACAATCGGGGAGTCGGATGCACCGGTTGAAATCGTGGAATTCGGAGATTACCTGTGCCCGGCATGTAAAGTATGGAGCGACCAGGCATTCCCTCTGGTGAAACAGGATTACATTGACACAGGAGATGTCAACTTCACGTATATTAATGTTCTGTTCCATGGCGAGGACTCAGAGCTTGCTTCCTCGGCGGGTGAAGCTGTATATAAACAAGATTCAGAAGCATTCTGGGATTTCTCAAAAGCGTTATATGAAGCCCAGCCGGAAGAACATCAGGAAGGCTGGCTGACGAAAGAAAAGATCATTGAAGTAGCGGAAGAAAGCGTGCCATCCATTGATACTGAAAAGATGAACGAAGATATGGACTCCGAAGAGATCCAGCAGGAAGTGGGAAAAGATGACAACCTGGTCAAGGAACATGGCGTCCAGGTTACACCGACCATCATGATCAATGGCGAGATGGTGGAAGATCCATTTAATTATGAAGAAATCTCCACGAAAATTGAAAAGGCGATAGAGGAAAGCAATGAGTAAGAAAACGAATGATCAGCCGATTTTTCTTTATCTCGCATGGCTCGTGTCTGTCATTGCAACGTTAGGCAGTCTTTACTTCAGTGAAATAAGAGAGTTCATTCCGTGTGAATTATGCTGGGTGCAGCGAATTTTCATGTACCCGCTCAGCATTATTCTCGGTATCGCAACCTTCCTGAATGACCGCAGCATCATTAAATATGCCTTGCCGCTTTCCATTATTGGCGGACTTGTTTCCATTTTTCATTATATGGAGCAAAAAATCCCTGGATTTGCGAGCATCAAACCTTGCGTCGGCGGTGTTCCTTGTAGTGCGGAATATATAAACTGGCTCGGGTTCATTACGATCCCTTTCCTGGCACTGACGGCATTTACACTTATTACAATTTTCTTATTCATCGCAAGAAAGAAATAAGTTGACTAATATTCGAAACGCCTCCTAAGCTTAGAGCATGATACAAGCGCTCTAAGCTTTTTTTGTGGTTAAGTTAAAGCAATTTTGGAGAAATTATAACTACTTAGGACATATGTCCTTTCAAAAATATTCATCTTCCTTTTAAATAAATGCTGATAGGAGGATGAAGGATGAAAGGTGCTTTATTTTCGCTGCTTGGAGGAATCTGTATCACGATGCAGGGAATTTTTAACGCAAGAATGAGCGATGCGATTGGTGGATGGCATACGACGGTAATGGTCCATATCGTAGCCTTTACAATCGCTATGATTATTTATATAAAAGTAAGAGATGGAAAAGGGAAGAGCTTCAGAAACGTTCCATTTCTATATTTAATTGGAGGGTCATTTGGTGTCATTGTCGTTTTTTCAGAGTTGACAGCCATTCATAGTATTGGCCCTGCCGCAGCTATTGCTATCCTTCTCGTTGCTCAGATAGGAACGGCATTTATCATAGAATCACAAGGTTGGTTCGGGGAAAAGAGAATTCCTATTACGCTGCGACAAGGACTCGGGCTAACGATGATGCTTGCAGGTGTTATTCTTTTCCAATTGTAAAAGAAGGTGTTTAAACGGTGAAAGAAATAAAATCCGCTGATGCAGAGGTCTATATCAAGCGTTATGAGCTTGATAAGGTCTTTCCAGAACATTTCAGACCCCTAATGAAGGTTTATCAGTTCAAGAAAGGAAATGTATTATTCTCAGCAGGCGAAGAGCTGGAGGAAATCTATATTCTGGTAGATGGGAAAATAAAAATCTTTACGCTTACTCCTGAAGGAAAATCATTAATCAACCGGTTCAAGCGTCCGCTGGAACTGATCGGAGATGTTGAGTATGTCAAAAGAAATACGGTGTTCAATTCCGTTGAGGCTGTAACGGATGGCGTGATGCTTGCAGCATCATTTGCCGATTTGGCGAATCTGGAACAAGATCACCCGCCATTTACTCGTTTCTTACTGGAAACGTTAGCCCGAAAGTTTTATACCGAAGCCCATACCACGAACCTTAACATGCTTTACCCGGTGGAAGTGCGCCTCGCCAGCTATTTGTTATCGATTTCCTCAGTCAGTGAAGGTACGATATTCCATCAGGAAATGCATACATCGAATTTAATGGAGCTGGCCGAATGGTTAGGTACAAGCTATCGTCATTTAAATCGTGTTTTAAAGAAGATGGCGACTGACAATATCATTGAACGGGCTAATGGCTCGATTGCCATTAAAGACCTGGAAAAGCTCAGCATCCTTGCAAAAGGGAATATCTATGAATAAGGAGGAACACTGATGACTGGAGTGTTATTAGCAGTTATCGCAGGTATTTTAATCAGCCTGCAGAATGTATTCAATGCCAGAGTAAGTGAAAAAACAGGTCCATGGGCGACGACTTCTCTAGTACTCGGTTTAGGTCTTGTCTGTTCATTACCGGTCTTTTATTCCATCGAGAAAAAAAGCATTTTAGAATTTGGAAATGTGAATCCTGTATTCTTGTTTGGGGGAGTATTTGGCGTAGGAATCGTTTTCTTTTTAATGAGAGGGGTAACTTTGATTGGCCCGGCTTACGCCATCTCGATTGCACTTATTTCGCAAATTGTTATAGCTTTTATTATTAATACAGGTGGCTGGTTTGGATTTGAAGCTGCCGCACTTTCCTGGCAGAAGCTGCTCGGAATCACCTTGTTAATCGGAGGAGTGCTTGTCTACAAGCTGGAGAAACAGACCAGTGGGAATGAGCATGAACAGGAAGCAGGAAAGACAGCTTCTTTTAAAAGAAAGCAGGCTTCCTACTCGGCTAGGCAGGGTTTTTATCAGGAAAGATCCTAAGGGTGTTGTCTCTCATGCTAAGAAGCAGATACCGCTCTCTACCCACCAAGAATAAAAAAGAAGCCTTGCAGCAAGCCGGCGATGCCAATATATTTTTCACCATTTAGTACAAAGGCGCGTTGCCTTTGTACTTTTTTTAATGCCTTAAACATTTTATTTGGTGCCGGTTTCCTGTAATTGTTAAACTGTACGTAAGTTTTAAGATTTAAACTTTCATAGAAAGAAGTGGAATAACATGTCTTCTGAATATAAAACATTACAGGAAATCCCGTTTTCCGTACTGGATTTGGCTCCCATCATTGAAGGCGGGACACCGAGGGATGCTTTCAAAAATACGGTGGATTTGGCTCAGCATGCGGAAAAGCTGGGTTACAACCGCTATTGGCTGGCAGAACACCATAATATGCCGTTCATTGCCAGTTCGGCTACTTCTGTCATCATCGGTCATGTCGCCGAAAATACATCTACCATCCGGGTCGGCTCCGGTGGCATCATGCTTCCCAATCATGCTCCGCTGATTATTGCTGAGCATTTCGGCACCCTGGAGTCCCTTTATCCAGGGCGGATTGACCTTGGACTAGGACGAGCTCCCGGAACGGATCAACTGACCGCTCAAGCCCTCAGAAGAGGACGAAGAAGCGATGGACAGGACTTCCCTCAGCTTCTTCAAGAATTAAGGGCTTATTTCGACCCTGCATTAGCGGTTAGCGAAAAACCGATCCGCGCTGTACCTGGACAGGGACTGGACATTCCAATTTGGCTGCTTGGTTCCAGCGGATTCAGTGCACAGCTTGCCGGACAGCTCGGTTTGCCATTCTCGTTTGCCAGTCACTTTTCACCAAACAATACGCTGGCAGCGCTGGATTTATACCGCCGACACTTCCAGCCTTCAGAAGCGCTTGAACAACCTCACGCCATGATGGGCTTGAATGTAGTGGCCGCAGAAACAGATGAGGAAGCGGAATATCTGGCGACTTCCCTTTACCAGCAATTCCTGAACCTGATTCGCAACGATGAAGCGCCATTGCAGCCTCCAGTGGATAATATGGATGAACTGTGGTCGCCGCATGAACATGCTGCGTTACAACAACAGCTAGGTGCTTCGATTATTGGCAGCAGAGAAACAGTGAAGCGGAAGCTGGAAGAATTTATCGAGGAAACAAAAGCGGATGAGATTATGGTTACTTCTCAAATCTATGATCACAAGAAACGCCTCCGTTCGTTTGAAATCGTGGCAGATATTATGAATGAAAATTAATAAAGGAGCCAGGCTCAGAAGCCTGGCTCTTCTTTTTGTCATTGTTGATAGGATTCCAGCATCGTTATTCGCTCCATCATCGTCGGATGACCGTAACGCAAGTATTTTACCAGGGCAGGAGGGTTGACATCGCTGAGCGCTGTGACGGTCAATTGCTGAAACGATCCAACGGCAGCCTCCCTATCCTGTGTCATTTCAATTGCATATTCATCAGCCGACTTCTCGGCATTTCGCGACACCGCGAGTTCTACCGGGTTAGCAATAAAAGACAACAAAGAAAAAATCAAGAGCAGCGCTGGAAGAGACGCGACATCTGTAACACCTTTTACCTTCCACGTGTTACCCCACCGGTTAATAACCACATGGAAAATACGGTAACCGACATATAATCCACCAAACGTGACGGCAATAGATCCTGCCAGCATCCATAATAAGTGATTTTTCACATAATGGCCGATTTCATGCGCCATGATGAACAGCACTTCTGATTCGTCCAGTTTGTTCAAGGTCGTATCCCACAAAACGATACGCAGGTTCGAGCCAATGCCATTGACATAAGCGTTCATGGCGTTAGTTTTCTCGGACATGTTCACTTCATAAACCCGCTCCGCCGGGATATCCGCTTGTTCGGCCATAGCCAGTATTTTTTCTTCCAGCTGAGGATTGCTCAACCGGGAAAAATCATTGTAAAGCGGGTCGATGACAACCGGCTGGATGTACATCATAAAAATCATAAATGGAATCATCAACATCCAGGCATATAACCACCACCGTTTTTGAAAGCGACGGATTAACACATAGAGGACCGTGATGAGCATTGCCATAATAAGTGTACCGATCCAGAAGCTGATTAATTGATCGCGCATCCATCCTGTGAAGCTTTGTGTCCCGATACCATAGTTGACCGACAGGGTCCGTCTCGCATAATCGAGCGGGAATGTCAGCACCCATGTCAATGTGGACAGCAGGAGGACATAAATCGGAATATTGATAAATGTAAAGCGGGACACGCGTTCACCGAAATCTCTGAACAGTCGTGATACCCCAAACACCAGGACGCCGAGGTAAATGATCCACTCCAGTGGAAGGCCAAGGAAATACAACATCGATTGATAGCGGGAATAGTCCTGGCTCAGTTCAAGTTGTCGATCTGTCATGAATGTAGCCGGGTCTGCCCCGGTCCCCTCGTAAGCTTCAGGCACACCAAAATCAGCCCACCAGAATAAGTAAGCCCCCATAACGAGGACATAAAGGATATAGATACCGGCAGTCCAAATCACAAATCGCTTTTTCACAATCCCACCTCCACTACTTGTACTACTCCTATCTTATGATTAATAAAAATGAATTATCTCGTTTCTCTTATTTTATCATGGATGCCTCGATATCCCCCTCTGGGATTGATCTCACTCACCAAACTGTCAGATTTGACGAAGACTCGATTCCGAGGTGGTTGAATCCATTGGCGCAGTCCAGAGTTAGGATAGCTTGTGAAATAACTGACCTGCGTAATCTCCGAATCAGGAGGAAGGTGCTTCGGATAATCTATTAATTTATTCCTCTAAAGACCATTACATTGAAAATTAGAATGCTAAGGGTCTTTATAGAGTGGATAATGACCATTAGAAAGTAACAATGCTATGGTTATGGTCTTTATAAGCAGTATAAGAACCTTAAGCAATCAAAAGTTCGTCTGAGATGGTCTTTATCACCCTTACGTCAAAACAATAGGCGGAGTGTCTCTCCTATTCTGATATGAAATTAATGAAATAAGGGTACTAAAAAATCGCCCAGGGAAAATCCTGGACGATTTATTTATGAGTAATACATGTTATGGCAATACGGTAGATCCCATGAGGTAGCGGTCGCATTCGCGGGCTGCTTCGCGTCCTTCGTTGATTGCCCAGACGATCAGGCTTTGGCCACGACGCATATCTCCGGCTGCAAATACGCCTTCAACATTGGTACGATAATCGCCGTATTCCGCTTTGATAGTGGAACGTTCGGTAGTTTCAACACCAAGCTGCTTGATTAAATCCTGATCCGGACCTTTAAACCCGATCGCGAGCAGGACAAGATCAGCAGGCCATACTTTTTCTGTTCCTGGAATTTCTTCACGGATGCGTTTGCCGTTTTCATCCTTGGTCAACTTGACGTTTACCGTATGGACTTCTTTGACATGTCCGTTTTCGTCACCGACGAATTTCTTTGTCATGACAGCGTAGGCGCGTGGGTCGTCGCCCAACACGGCTGCAGCTTCTTTATGGCCATATTCGACACGGTGGACAACCGGCCACTGTGGCCATGGATTATCTTCTGTATCACGGGCAGACAGCTTTTTATCATAGATATCAAACTGGGTAAGACTCTTACAATTATGACGGACAGAAGTAGCAAGACAGTCTGTTCCCGTGTCTCCCCCACCGATGACAATTACGTCCTTATCTTTCGCAGAGATATAATTACCATCTTCGTGGTTAGAGTCCAACAAGCTCTTTGTATTGGAATGAAGGAAATCCATCGCATAATGGATACCTTTTAATTCTCTGCCGTCAGCCGGGATGTCACGGTGCACCTGTGATCCTCCGCAAAGAATGACAGAATCAAAGTCTTCGTTCAGTTTATCCTCTGGATAGTCTTTACCGACTTCTGTATTCGTAACGAATTCAATTCCTTCTGCTTTCAGGATATTGACGCGGCGTTCGACTACCTCATACGGGAGCTTCATCTCAGGGATGCCATAAGTCAAAAGACCGCCGACACGGTCACTGCGTTCAAATACAGTCACCCAGTGTCCGGCTTTGTTCAATTGGGCAGCAGCTGCAAGTCCAGCAGGCCCTGAACCTACTACAGCAACTTTTTTACCAGTACGCTGTTCTGGTGGTTCCGGTTTTACCCAGCCCTCATCAAATCCCTTTTCAATGATGGCGCGCTCGACACTACGGATAGCCACGGGCGGTTCATTGATGCCAAGGACGCAGGCACCTTCACAAGGTGCCGGGCAGGCGATCCCAGTGAACTCAGGGAAGTTGTTACGCTCATGCTCTTTTTTCAGCGCTTCATGCCATTGACCACGGTATACGAGATCATTCCATTCCGGAATCAGGTGGTTGACTGGACAGCCTGTTGTCTGTCCTTGTATTTCTGTACCTGTATGACAGGTGGGAACGCCGCAGTCCATGCAGCGTGCCCCTTGAATTTGGACCTCTTCGTCTTTCATCGGAGCTGTATAGTCCGACCAGTCTTTCGTACGTTCAGAAGGGTCACGTTCACGTTGTGATTGACGTTCGTATTCCATAAATCCTGTTGCCTTTCCCATCGTATCCCCCTCCTATTATTTGACTAGCTCTTTGCTTCGTTTGCTTTCTTCAAATGCTGTCATTTCAGCATCGAACTTACTTATACCTGTATCGAGCAGGCTCTTGATGCGGTCTTCCATTTCACGATAAGCCGTAGGGATGACACGTACAAATTTCGATACATAAGAATCCCAATCATTCAAGATGCGATGCCCTTTTGGACTATTGGTATATTCCACATGCTTCGCGATCATCTTGTATAGCTCCGTGATTTCCTGCTGATCGGTCAAGCGCTCGAGAGCTACAAGTTCCTGATTGCATTTACTGTCAAACAGTCCTTGCTCCTCTTCCAGGATATAAGCGACACCGCCTGACATACCTGCTGCAAAGTTACGGCCGGTTGCACCGAGAACGACTACTTTTCCGCCAGTCATATATTCGCAGCCATGATCACCGATTCCTTCGACAACTACATTCGCTCCACTATTACGGACACAGAAACGTTCGCCGGCGATTCCGTTGATATACGCTTCCCCGTCAGTGGCGCCATAGAAAGAAACGTTTCCGACAATCGTGTTCTCTTCTGGGACAAATGTAGAGTCCTGGGAAGGGTGGACGATGATTTTACCGCCGGATAATCCTTTACCAACATAGTCGTTGGCATCGCCAATCAAGGTCATCGTCATGCCTTTAGGAATAAATGCACCGAAACTCTGTCCGGCTGATCCTTTCAGATTCAGGCGAATGGTGTCTTCCGGCAAGCCCTCCGCACCATGGCGACGGGTGATCTCGCTTCCAAGAATCGTACCGGTTACACGGTTGATGTTACGGATGGAGTGGTTTACTTCCACTGGTTCTTTCGTTTCAATCGCTTTTTTACATAGCGGCATCAATTCTTGCATGTCCAGTTTCGAACCCAGTTCATGATCCTGCAGTTGAACCTGGTAAGTTCCGCCGCCTACTGGTACGGCCGGCTGATAAAGCAAGGACGTAAAGTCAATGCTTTTCGCTTTCCAATGATCGATCTCTTCTTTCGGCTCCAATACATCGGAACGACCGACCATTTCATTAATGGTACGGAAGCCAAGCTCCGCCATCAATTCGCGTGCTTCCTGCGCGATAAAACGCATGAAATTAGCAACATGGTCCGCATTCCCAGTGAATTTCTTCCGCAGTTCCGGGTTTTGGGTTGCGACACCAACCGGACAAGTATCAAGGTGGCAGACACGCATCATGACACAGCCCAACACCACGAGCGGCGCCGTAGAAAAGCCGTATTCTTCTGCCCCTAACAAGGTAGCGTAAATAATATCGCGTCCGGTCATCATCTTACCGTCTGCTTCGACAGCAATACGGTCGCGCAGATTATTCAGCACTAAAGTCTGATGGGTTTCGGCAAGTCCGATTTCCCAAGGCATACCAGCGTGTTTGATACTGGTCCGCGGAGCTGCTCCGGTCCCTCCATCATATCCACTGATCAATACATGGTCGGCTCTACCTTTTGCTACACCGGCAGCGATCGTACCTACACCATCGGCAGAAACAAGCTTGACGCTGATCCGGGCTCTTGGGTTAGCGTTTTTCAAGTTGTGAATCAATTCAGCAAGGTCTTCGATGGAATAGATATCATGGTGCGGTGGAGGTGAAATCAATTCAACACCTGTGGTGGAACCACGCACTTCTGCAATCCATGGGTAAACTTTCTTGCCAGGCAAATGACCGCCTTCTCCAGGCTTTGCCCCTTGAGAAACTTTAATCTGCAGCTCATCAGCGTTCACAAGGTAATGGCTATTGACACCGAATCGTCCGGATGCAATCTGCTTGATGGCACTGCGGCGCAGGTCCCCGTTTTCGTCCGGAGTGAATCGCTCAGGGTTTTCCCCGCCTTCTCCAGAGTTACTTCGTCCGCCTATTTTGTTCATGGCAATCGCAAGTGCCTCGTGGGCCTCTTGACTGATGGCACCAAATGACATGGCACCTGTTTTGAACCTTTTACAAATATCATCGACAGATTCGACTTCTTCGATTGGAATCGAACGCCGATTTTTAAACTTCAGCAAGCCGCGGAGTGATTGCAGGTTGTTCCGCTCATCCGTCAGCAGCTGGGAATATTCTTTGAATAATTCATAGTTATTGGAACGGCATGCATGCTGCAATAAATGAATCGTGTGAGGATTATATTGATGATCCTCCCCATTTTCACGATATTGGAACTCATCCCCCGCTTCCAATTGTTTAGAAGCCACACGTTCCTCTCCATACGCACGCTTATGACGCATCAAAACTTCTTTTTCAATAACATCAAGGCCAATTCCGCCAAGACGGGTAGACGTCCATGTGAAGTGCTTGTTTACAACCTCACTGCTGATGCCGACGGCTTCAAAAATTTGAGCACCGCGGTAACTTTGGATTGTCGAGATACCCATTTTCGATAGTACTTTGACAACTCCATCGGTAACCGATTTGACATACTTATCAACCGCTTCGTCAAATGTGATGCCCTGGAGGTCGCCTTTTTCAATCAAGTCATTGAGGGAATCGAACGCCAGGTAAGCATTGATACCTTCTGCACCATAACCGAGCAATGTCGCAAAGTGATGAACTTCACGAGGCTCTGCCGACTCGATCAGCAGGCTCACTTTGGTGCGCGTCCCCTGGCGGATTAAATGGTGATGCAGACCTGATACTGCAAGCAAGGCAGGAATAGCGGCCTTGCCATGGTTTACTCCGCGGTCCGATAAAATGATTAACGTGGTGCCCTTTTCCACTTCCTTATCCGCTTTGGTGAACAGCTCCTCTAAAGCGGCTTCCATGGAACCTTCGACTTTAGCATCGAATAGGATTGGCAGTGTTGCTGCCTGGAATCCATCGACGTTCTGCTGACGAAGCGTCTCCAATTGACGGTTAGTCAAGGCAAACGTATCAAGACGGATATGTTTGCAGCTATTCGGCTTAGGATCGACCAGGTTTCCTTCTGCCCCAATCGTCGTCCCTACTGCTGTTACGATTTCTTCACGGATCGCATCAATCGCCGGGTTGGTTACCTGGGCAAAAAGCTGTTTGAAATAGTTGTAAAGAAGCTGAGGCTTTTTCGATAACACAGCGAGCGGGGAGTCGTACCCCATAGAACCGACCGGATCCTTACCGCCGGAAACCATCGGCTTCAGAATCTTACTCAATTCTTCGGTCGTATAGCCGAAGGCAAGCTGGTGATCCAGCAGCTTTTCATCTTTTGTCAGCGGGGCTTCTTCCACCGGTTGTGGGAGCTCGTCGAGATCAAGCATATGCTTATTGATCCACTCATCATATGGCTGCTCTTTGACTACCTGACCTTTGATCTCCTCGTCTGGAATGATTTTTCCTTTCTCCAAGTCAACAAGAAGCATCTTACTTGGCTGTAAGCGATCTTTATATTCGATTTCATCGTCAAAAATATCCAGTGCGCCTACCTCAGAACCAAGGACGATCATGCCATTTTTCGTAACATAATACCTTGCTGGGCGAAGACCATTACGATCAAGACATGCCCCGATCTGGCTTCCGTTAGTGAAGACAAGCGCTGCCGGGCCATCCCACGGCTCCATGAGCGTACTGTGGTACTCATAGAAGTCACGCTTATCTTTTTCAATGGACGTGTTATTCGGCCAAGGTTCCGGTACCATCATCATGGCGGTATGGGACAAGGAGCGTCCGGATAAATGCAAAAATTCAAAAGCATTATCGAACATAGAAGAGTCACTGCCATTATCGTCAATCACTGGCAGGATTTTTTCTAAATCCTCTTCATTGAAGTATTCCGATTGGCATAGCGTTTGACGCGCCCGCATCCAATTGACATTTCCTCGTATTGTATTGAATTCACCGTTATGAATGGTATAGCGGTTTGGATGGGATCTCTTCCAACTTGGGAAAGTGTTCGTACTGAAGCGGGAGTGTACTAATGCCAATGCGGATATAAAATCAGGGTGGTTCAAGTCAATATAAAAAGAGTCTAACTGTTCAGGGATGAGCATCCCTTTATAAACAATCGTGCTTGTCGATAAGCTGCTGATGTAAAAATCGTCACAAGCTTCCATCTTGCCAATTTCATTTTCTGCACGCTTACGGATGACATATAGGCGTCGTTCAAATTCCATCCTGTCTGTGATTTGTTCGGATTGTGCTACAAACACCTGACGGATGAACGGCTTCGTTTTCTTGGCACTGTCTCCGACAAAGGAGTCATTGACAGGTACCGTGCGCCATCCTAACAGTCCTTGGCCTTCCTCGCGGATGATATCTTCGACAATTTCAATACATTGCAATCGTTTGTACTCATCTTGAGGAAGGAATATCATACCTACACCATATTCCCCTTCTCCGGGAAGATCGATATTTTCCTTCTTACATTGTTTTAAAAAGAAACGATGGGGTATCTGTGTTAGTATACCGGCTCCATCCCCCGAGTTGACGTCGGCTGACTGACCGCCGCGGTGTTCCAGGTTACACAGAATTGTAACCGCGTTTTGAACGATATCATGGGATTTTCTTCCGTTGATATTCGCGATCATACCGATTCCACAGGCCTCATGCTCATTGGCAGGATTGTAAAGACCCTGTGGAACTGGGTATCCGTGTTTTTCCATGATCATTCCTCCTCTATATAGTAGAAAAACCTGGTTTGTCACCAAGTGTTGGTGGCAAAAGCATTAGTCTTTCTTATACTTTATCCCTTCAACAAAGAAGAACTTGTTTAAGGAATTAAAATTGTAGTGTAAATGAAAAAATTCAGTCTTTTCGAGTATGAAAATTAGTATACCATGAAATTGTCAGTCAATTACAGCGTTATACAATAACTGCAACTTTAGACCTATGCAATGTTACAAAAAAGACAACGCTTTCATGTGTTTCTTTTTGCTTATAAACCCTTTAATGACAAGGGTTTTCCAAGTTATCATTCTTCGAAAAAAATTTTTTATGTAAGTTATCCTTAAAAGTGTTAATTTTTACTCTGTATAAAAATAAGATAAACATTGTATTTATACAATGAACTGTATATTTAAAGTAGATGGACTGCCTATTTATTAGACATTGAATTTCCTGGACATACAGAATTCCCTTGCCTCCAGCATCGGGGATTCTTTTTTTAGTAAATAGGGATAGCGAGTCTTTTGCTTCCCGCATTTTTTAGTATGGAAATAACAATAAAAAAGCAGTACCCCCCTTATATAGGAAGGTACTGCTTTTAAAGAATCTATATAATGAGCAGCTTACTGTTGTCCAAACTCCAGTACAGGCTGCTGATGGATAGGTTCCGTTTGTGGTGTCATGCGCTTGCGTTTCTTGATGCGCGTAACCAGTGAATCAAACGCCGCATAAACAGAGAAAAAGCCAAAAACAGTAAGAAACAATATTGATAGAGAGGTTACCATACTCGCTATCCCCTTTCATTTATCTTTATATATTATTATTTCCATCTATATAATATCAAATTTTATTATAAAGTAAATACATTTACGTAAATTCTTAAAAATACTGTCGTATTCTTGGCTATATTGTGAATAACTTTAAATTTACAGAAAAATCGCACTCCCCTTTCCAGGGAATGCAAGTGTTAATTTATGGTTTTTTCTCCATTGATATAACCTGCCCCATATACGTTTGGGTTCTTGTCCTTCCATAGATCAGCATTGTTCATTAAGCGGTCTTTTATTTCTTTTGGAGAAGCTTCCGGGTGCCTTTGCTTTACCAGAGCGACGATACCAGCGCATATCGGTGTAGCCATCGATGTTCCTGAAAGCATAAAGTAGTGGTCATCCACTCTGGCTGTTTTCTGTGCTTTATCCAGGTAAGAGCCAGGTGATCGTAAGGAGACGATGTTAACTCCTGGTGCTAATATATCCGGCTTTGTGACGTCATAAATGGTTGGTCCTCTACTGGAAAAATTAGCTACTTCATCGTCACTTCTCGTTTCAGCAGTGTTTTTATCATCTAAGGCACCGACCGTGATGACCTGGTCGCTGATTCCAGGGCTTGCAATTGTCTTCCGATCAGGACCTTCATTTCCTGCGGCTACACAAACCACGATTCCTGCATTCCAGGCAGCTTCGACTATCTTTACCATCGGGTCTTCATCTTCTGAACCGAAATTCTGTGCAGCTGCTCCTAAGGACATGCTGATGATATCAATACGGTTATCTGAGTTTTCTTCGTTATACTGTATGCACCATTCCACGCCTTGCATAACTGTTTCCAGTGACCCTGAACCTATCTTATTAAGCACTTTTACACCGACCAGGTCAGCTTCAGGAGCTGGGCCTTGATATTTGCCATTAGAGGCGGACCCATCACCTGCAGCATCCCCTGCACAATGAGTGCCATGGCCGTTGTCATCATAAGGCTCGCTGCGATCATTGATAAAATCTACAAATCCTGTAATTCGTCCGTTTAAGTCCTGATGGGGATGGATTCCCGTATCGACAATCGCGATTGTCACACCCTTACCTGTCAATCTTGTTCTATCCCGTATAATATTATGAGCATTGGCTGCAGGAACAGCTACATCAAGTAGTGCATTCACTTCTCTGTTAAGATAAACTTTTTTAATATGGTTACAATTTGCTAACAGATCTTCCAGTCCTGACGGGGTTACTTGGGCGCTGCAGCACGATACCCTTGCGAAATCGTGCTTGAAGGTACATCCATGGTGGCGTTCCAGCACTTCGTGGAGCTTAATGCAGTCTGCTTTATAATAGTTGTCTTCAAATTCGACAACCAGGGAAAGCTTTTTTCTTTTCTTCACATAACCTTCAAACATACGGTGCAAAAAGCATGGCGTCCATTTGAATGGGCGGTAACTATTCAGAATTTCTTCCCGAAGCGGCTTTTCCAATTTCTCCGCATGCGCTCTTACCATTTGAACCATCGAATAACCAAACATTTTCCTTTACCCTACCTTTCTTTGGAGTTCTTATAACCTATGAAAATAGGGAAGAAAGGGAAAGGTGATTGTCCATGATTCTAGTAAATTGGCTAATAACCTGTAATAGGGAAATTGTGAAAAAACTGCAGCTGAGAGGTTTTGTCCAAGATATGGGGAGAAGGTTGGTCAGGGAAATAACTCGCTTTCCGTGGCATATCGTCAGCCTCCTCAGGCTACGCCTTCCGGGGTCTCACCCTGTACTATTATCCCACTGGACATTGAAATTTCTTCTTAAATCAACACCGCACGAAGAAAATGCGTAGAATTTTCGAGGAGTCTCGTCATTTCCCTGACCACCTGCCATAAGTGAATTACGGAACCCTACTGCTTTTGTATCATTCATTTTTCTTCCTATCTTTTCGAATCTCTATTAGAAGAGGTCTCTTCATTTCATTTTTTTGAAAATTAAAAAATCCCCCTGAGATGGTAAGTCTCAGGGGGAAGTTGTGTGATTAGAATGGGTTGGTTGCCCATTGGGCGGATGTTTTGATAAAGATACGTGGATGGAGCTTCAACTGGGCGATAATATATTCAGCGATGTCTTCCGGCTGCATGAATTTCTGTTTTTCTTCTTCGGTAATATCGCCTTTACCAGTTAGTTCTGTGGCCACCATACTAGGTGTCATGGCAAATACACGGATGTTATGTGGTCTTACCTCTTGCATTAGAGCTTCACTCATCCCCAGCAGACCGAACTTAGAAGCACTGTAAGCGGTCGATCCAGCGGTTCCTTTCAAGCCGGACATGGATGAAATATTGACGATGTCTCCACCCTGTTTTTCAATCAGTTGCGGCAAAACGTTTCGGGTAACATGGTAGACACCATACAAATTGACATCAATGGTTTGCTTCCAATCTTCCGGGTCCATTTCCAGGAAGTTCCCTTTTTTCATGATTGCTGCATTGTTGATAAGGATATCAAAAGTACCGAGTTTATCTGTCAAACTTCCAATTGCTTTTTCGACTTCTTCTTCTGAAGAAACGTCAGTGACAGCATAGGCTGCTTGGACACCAAGTGTCTCTGCTTCGGCTGCTACTTCTTTCAATGCCACTTCCGTTCGTGCAATCAACCCGACATTAACGCCTTCTTTTGCTAAGGCAAGCGCAGTCTCTTTACCGATCCCTCTTCCTGCTCCAGTGACCAGAGCTACTTTACCTGTCAGTGATTGTGCCATCTTTCATTCTCCTTTCTATGATTCTATCCATTCTAAGCGTATCAGAAAAAAGCATATCTGTTTATTTTGACGCATCCCTTCTTATAAACTGAAAGAAGTAATATCAATAGGGAGGAGTCCAAATGGATAAGAACGAGCAGTTTAAGCAATATTTTTCATCTCATCGCAGCGTGACTAATGAATTAATCGGAAAAATTGGGACAGAGCATGTCGATTATCAGCCAACCCCTACTTCTATGACTGCACGCACATTAGCGCATCACATGCTGAAAAGTTTTTATCAGTTCACTTCTGCCGCAGCTCAGCAACAGGCGAGTGAGCTATTTGAAAATGAAGAGGAAACTTCCTTGAACGAATTGGCAGAAGTGTACACGACAGAAACGGAGAAATTAATCGAATCCATGTCAGATGAAGATTTTTCTGCCACCATTGACTTGACAGAAATGCTTGGTACCAAGCTTCCAGCAGAACATGTGTTGAATTTGGCGATGGATCATGAAATCCATCATAAAGGAAACTTATTCGTCTACGTCCGTGAAATGGGGCATACCGAACTTCCTATGTTCGTCAAACAAGGATAAGGTCCATAATACATTTGTACATTTGTGATAAAAGTAAACCCGGGCAATGAATTGTTCATTGCCCGGGTTTCTGTTTGTCTTAGCCTTACTTTTATCTCGAACCTTCATAGTCTTTCGGCTTGATTTCTTCGCCATCTTTTCCGCTGTAACGTAAACCCCAGCCTGTCCATGCCGCAATCAGCATGACAAGCAATAGCCCCCAGCCTTGGAAGACATATGGAAACACTTCGGTAGGACTTACAACTGGAAGGAAATCATATTCCTGTGCAGCACCCTGGATGGTTGCCCAGGCAAGCAGCACACCACCACTCCAAGGGAAGATATAGCCAAGGGACGAGGTCACGGTATCAAGAAAGTTCGCTCTTCTGTATGCATGGATGTTCATTTCTTTACCGATTTTTCTTACAAATGGCGCCGCCGCAATTTCTGCTGCGGTATTGATAGTGATAAAGACATTTAAGAAGGCGACGATTGCGAACATGGAAAGCTCCGCTCTGCGGACAACATTCTTAATGATATTCAAGAAGAAGTTTTTGATTACTTCCATGGTTCCGGCCACTTCCATCAAGTGAGCGGCTGCCAGAATAAACAGTATCAGGATCGCCATATTAAAGTAACCACCAATCCCGCTCATCAATGCCCCTTCAATGACTGCATCTCCTGACTCATCGCGATAGACATGGAGGACTTTGGTCAGGCTTGTCCCTGTCAGAAAAATGAACACAATAGATGCAACAATTCCCCAAGTCAGAGACGTCAGTAAGTGATGGCCCGATAAGGCAAGGTAAAGGACGAGAATAAATGGCAAAAGCATCAATAACCCGTTTGGACCAACCTGACTTTGGAACTCCTGAAGAGCTGCCGCACTTTCAGCTGAACCTCCGCCACCAAAGGTGACAAATAAAATCAATGCCGGTATTGCAGCTGCAATCGAATATTTGAACCTGGACCGGACTACACCAGGTACATCGGCGTCCTGAGTTGTTGCCGATACAATCGTCGTATCGGATACAGGCGCCAGGTTATCCCCAAACACGGCACCACTCAAAATCGCTGCTAATAAGATAACCGGATCAGCTCCAAGGATGACCCCTGCCGGATACATTAAAATACCAAAAGTAGCTACGGTTCCATAGCCTGTCCCGACTGCCGTCGCAAATAGAGCGGCAAGCAGGAACGTCAAACCGACGAACATACCACCTTCTACACCAGTTTGAAATCCAAACCAGATCAGTCCATCGACTAACCCGCCGGCAGATAGCAGTGTCGCAAACATTCCAGCCCAGAACCAGGCAATGACCGCGATGACCCCGATCGGCTGCGCCATACCTGAGAACAGACTTTGAGCGTAATCCGACCATCTCGATTTTGTAAAAAACAGTCCGAGCGCAATCCCGATAACCATACCAAGGACCAGCGCTTCTTCCGTGACGAGCTTCGCCACGCTGAGCGAGATCGCCCAGATGATAAAAAATACCAATGGAATCGTCGCAGCAAAAACACCGCCGCGGAACTCCAGCTTCTTGATCGATTTTTCACCGACCGCTTCATTAATAGCTTCATCGTTCTTTCTTTTTCCCATAATTCTCCCTCCAAGAAACAATTTCACTGCATAAGTGTATCATATTTATATTGTTTGTAAACGTTTACAAACAAATACAGAAATCGGGGACAGGCTCCCATTTATACCTTCGAACCATATCTTGATTTTCTGGCATGGGAAGAACAATTATTATTAAATATTTTGCGGGAGGGCAGGTATTTCGATCATAAGAAACTTAAATAAGCCCGGATTTGTTGATCCGGGCTTATTTTGAGGTTCTTATTCTGTTTCTTCCCGAGCAAGTTAAGTATGCTCTGAGGAACCCTAACCCATATACACACTATCACACGTATCTGGCTGTGGTTCGTAATAACAATGATTTTTAAATTGACCAGCAAAAGGCTGGCCGTACCAAGTTGGCGGACACGGACCATATGGATTAAAATACCAAAGAGCAAATTTCGCTGGGTGTTGCCTCCAATAGTCTAAATTCTTTTTTGCTAACCTTTTTTCCACGGACCTCGCCCTGTTATAAAATACATTACCTTTTTGGACAGCCTCAAAAGAATAATTTCCACCCTGCACCTGAAAAATGACATCATTAATGTTTCTTACATCTTTAAAATCCAAGCAATCAGCTATCGCGCGATTAACAATGACATTGCCAACGTACAGCATTCCCTGCTTTCCTTCTCCTTCGGCTTCCGCTCTCATCATCCTCGCCATTAAGGCAACATCTGAATCTCTGTACTTCACTCTTGGCATTTTCTCACCCCAAATTTATTGTATGAAAAAATTCCGGATTCAATGAAAGTAAATTTCAGCTGACCTTTTCTCTGTATATAAGGACTGTTAAACCAGGTTACCTTCTTCCTGATGGTCTTTATGCAATTTCTTATGACCGTCCCTCAAGTATTGAAGGTTCCGTGTGGTCTTTATCTATGCTGTAATGACCATCCCCGCGGATGTTTCGCCGGCTTATGGTCTTTAACACATCTATAAAGACTGTCTGCTCACGACTTTCCGTTCCCAATGGTCATAAGAAATCGAGTGTAAAACCTTCCTGATTTCACACTCGATGTTATGCTATTTATTTTCTTTTGATTTCGCTTAGAATTATTCCTGACTCGGGGACAGATGGCATTCTTACCGTGCTGTAGCTCAAATCCTGTTCGGGAACGTGATAGCTGATGTTTTTTGTTAGAAAATCCAGGCTCGCCTTCATAACACGTAATGTTGCCCATTCTCCCGGACAGCGGTGGTTTTTATAATAGTCACCGCCTCCTTGCGGGATCAGGTCGAACAGACCTCCATTCCATTCACGAAATCGGTCCGGATAGAATTTATACGGTTCTTCCCAGAGGCGGGGATCATGATTGGTTCCGTAAATATCCAGCAATACAAGCCGGCCTTTTTCGAATTTGATATCATTCCAGATAAACCCCCTGCGCACACGTGCTCCTAAAAACGGTCCGAACGGATAGTAACGGCGTACTTCCTGGGAAAACATCTCAAAAAAGGCATCATCCGCTGTCTTCAATTTCCTGTGATATTCCGGATGTTCATGCAAAGCTAATGCGCTAAAAGCTATAAAGTTTGTAATCGCGACGATAGGACGAAGCACATTAATTAATTCGATGGCTGCCATTTGCGAGTCAAGATGCTCGCCGTCCAAATCGCGGTGGAAGGCCATTGCATAAAGGGCGGTTTCCTCTTCTGCTTCCAGTTCGCCGTCGCGTACTTCATGAATTATTTTCTTAATCCACGCTTCGCCTCGTCTTCTGGCTTTTCTTCCTTGCCGGTGTCTCGGCCCAACCGCTCCGAAGGCATCGACCATATCCCAGAAGTCATCTGCCCGCTCTTTTACTTCTTCCTCTTCTAACGGAACGCCGGCCCAGTGACAAGCAACGCGGCAGAGCACTTCTTTCGCTTCCTGAAAAAGGTCGGTTTCCTCTTCCTTTTCCCACAGCGAAAGTCGGGCACGCCATTCTTCTGTTGTCAGATCGGCGAGCTCCTGCAGCCTGTCCTCTGTCATCAGGGACATGAATAATTGTTTCCGGTGTTCATGGGCTTTTCCATCCATCCCTTGAATAGCATTCTCTCCAAACAGTGTCTTTTGAATCCGTTTTGGCGCAGCGTTTTGGCGCGTGAATTTATCCTTGTCATAAAAAAGTGCGGCGGCCTCTTCACCACTCATACAGATTACTTTTTCTCCTAACAATCGTGTTTCAAAAACGTCCGACCCATAGGTTTCACATCTGTTTTGAATGAAATGGTAACCTTCTTTCAACAAAGCAAGGCTATTATCCAATGTTTTTTCACGTGGGACTGGAGTTACTGCATTCATCGGAATAGATCGCTCCTTTTCCATCTTAAGATAGTTTGTAGTTATGTTCCCCAGAAACCTCTCAGCAAACCCATGCATGCCGGATGAATACTGATAAGTTCAGCCATATTTTTTTATGTGCCACATATGTTGAAGAGTAAGGAGTTGATCACTATGAATAGGAAACAACTATGCCAACAGTTTGGAAGAATATTGGGAGGAGAATCGAAGTTCGAGCATGGGGTCTGTTCAGTGGAACTTGAACGTGACTTAAAGGTAACAATTCAAGGCCGTCCCAGCAAAGCAGAATTACATGCCGAGATGATGTTCGAGTCATTGGATCAGAATGGTTGGGCGTTGAATATGGGAGAGACGGTGATTTTAGAAGAGGAGGTCTATCCATTTATTTCGATACTGCAGAAAAATGGCATCCTGGTCAGCGCATTGCATAACCATTGGCTGTTTGCGGAGCCAACAATATTATATCTTCATTTTCAATCCGTAGAACCACCTTTGTCGTTCGCCCATAAGGTCGCAGATGCATTGCGGGTGTTTCAAAAATAAACGGGCCATCCTTTCTTAGATGGCCCGTCATTTGAAGTTTTATACTGGCCCCCAGCCGATCATGACAGCAATCACCAGCATGGCGATAGCAATAACCGTCCAGATTAACAGCAACGGCAGCATCCATTTTGCCCACTTGATCCAAGAGACTCCTGCAACGGCTAAACTGGCCATCAGTGGACCCGAGGTAGGAAAAATACTATTGGTAAATCCATCACCAAATTGATAGGCTTGGACAGCAACCTGTCGTGTGACCCCAATCATATCTGCCAGTGGTGAGAGTATTGGCATGGCAATCATAGCCTGGCCGGATCCCGATGGCACCAGAAAGTTCATGGCACCATTAGCTACAAACATACCTAATGCTGCGAATACAGGCGACAGTCCTTCCAATGGTATTGATAATGCATGAACGAATGTATCAAGAATTGCCGCGTTTTCCATAACAATTAATATGGCTCTTGCCACTCCAATAATCAAGGCCCCATATACAAGCTTCTGGCAGCCCTCTAAAAAAGTAATCGCAAGTTTGTTGTAATTCATTCCGGCAATCACGCCGGAAACGAGCCCGATTATGATGAAAAAGGCAGCCATGTGGTCGATTGTCCACTCATATTGAATGGTGGCAAAAATGAAAAACAGCAAAGAAATTCCTACAAAAGAAAGAATGACTTTATGACGGCCGGTAAAAGGTGCGGTCAGTTCCCCCTTACTTCCCTGTTCCGCGTCCAATACTCCAATCAGACTTTTACCTGGATCCTCTAATACTTTTTTAGCGTAGAACCAAGTGTACATGATGGTCGCTCCTACAATGACAACAAAAGCAATCACCCGCAGCAGCATTCCTGAAAACAGGGGTATATCCGCAATCGATTGGGCAATCCCGACTGTATAAGGGTTCAGGAAACCGACGTTGAAGCCGGCAAATGTAGCACCGAATGTGATGGCTACAGCAACAATCGCATCTAATTTCAGTGCTCTTGCGATAATTACTCCGATGGCTACAAAAGGAATGACGGAGTTAGCTACAGCTCCAACTGCTCCCCCAAGGGCAAACAATACAGATACTACAGCAATCAACCAGAACTCTTTTCCTTGTGTCTTATTGACCGCCCGTACCTCCCTTGATGGCTCCAGAACGCTCCACTACTTCAAAAGCTCCACCGGCAAATAACACTAGAAAAATCAATCCGGCGGACTCTATCATTCCAGTCTGCAATGCTAAGAATATATCCATGAATCCCGTAGGGTTTCCTTCGACTGTTGTATATGTACCAGGGACTACTCGTTCTACTTCATCCACAACTTCTCTTTCAAAGGAGCCAGACGGCACAAGATAAGTGGAAATAACTGCTAATAATAGCACCAAAAACAGAATAACGTATGTATCTGGCATCTCCCATGTTTTCTTAGTTTTACTTTTTTCATGATGTTTTTCCATATTCTCTTCAGGTTGCGCACTCATTTATATTCATACCCCCAATATTATTTTTATGCAATTATACCATTCTACCACCCTCTCTAAATCCTCATTTCACAACATTTAACGAGTTGATAACTTGAATGACGTTGTATATTATATAAGTTATAGTGAATAATTGCAAAGTGGTTTTTTATATTATGGTAGATTATTAGGAGGCTTTTTCATGATTCAATCAATGTTCCAATTACTAGATGAGCAACATTCAGAAATAGTGGAAATTCGCAGAGATTTACATATGCATCCAGAACTTTCACACCAGGAACAACGTACCCCCGAACTAATTGCAGAATACTTAGAAGGATTAGGTTTGGAAGTAAAAAGAGGAGTCGGCGGGAATGGTGTGGTCGGTTATTTACACGGTAATCACCCAGGAAAAACCATTGCGCTAAGAGCAGATTTTGATGCTCTTCCTATGAAGGACGAAAAAGATGTAGCTTATAAATCAAAAGTGGATGGTGTCAGCCATGCTTGCGGCCATGATGTTCACACTGCAGCGCTGTTAGGAGTGGCAAAAGTATTAAGCGGATTAAAAGATAAACTTGCCGGAACGGTCGTCTTCATTCATCAATTTGCCGAAGAAGTCAGCCCGGGTGGTGCAGAAGCGATGATTGCTGATGGCTGCCTTGAAGAGGTTGATGCGATCTATGGGGCACACGTCTGGTCCGATAACCATACTGGTGAAATTCTATTCAACGAAGGTTTTACAATGGCGGCAGCTGACACGTTTGAAATCGATATCCAGGGAAAAGGCGGGCATGGAGCTCTCCCTCATTTAACCATAGACCCTGTTGTTGCAGCCAGCCAGCTTGTCATGAGTTTGCAGCAAATCGCAAGCAGAAACGTAGATCCATTAAAAGCAGCTGTCATCACTGTCGGATCTTTTCATAGCGGAGAAGCACTAAATGTCATTCCTGATTCTGCTTCGGTAAAAGGTACGGTACGGACATATGATGAAAAAGTTCGGAAAATGATTAAAGACAAAATACAAAAAACTGCAGAAGCGTTGGAAGTTCAGACTGGTGCTGATATAAGTGTCGACTACCATTTCGGCCATGCTTCTTTATATAATCACCCAGCGGAAACAGCTTCATTAAGGGTATTAGCAGAAGAAAACTTACCGGGATTCGATGTTAAACAAATGCCACCGTTTATGGGGGCAGAGGATTTTGCCTATTATTTAAAAGAAGTCCCTGGCACGTTTTTCTTTGTTGGTGGAAAAAATGAAAAAATCAACGCCATCTACCCCCATCACCACCCTAAATTTGATGTGGATGAAAGCTCCATGGCTACGATCGGCAAAGTATTCATGCTTGCTTTGATGAACCATGGAGTCATTACTGAAAAGGAGCAAAAAATAGTAGAAGTTTAATAGGAAAGGCTGGCCTCATCATGGCCAGCCTTTTTTCAGATTAAAAGCCCAGTTCCTGCTTCCCTCCGACAACCGGAAGTGTAACGGTACTTTGTCCAAGTGATACCTCAAACTCTACTGATTCATCATATGCGTTTATATACCTGCGGTCACTGCTTGCAATAACTACACCTATCCGGTGACCTGGTTTGAACACATAGTCTTCCGGATGCAAGTCAAACCGGAAATGGTAGTTTTTGTCCGGTTTTAGCCATTCTTCATAGGATAGGGACTTCCAGTTTTTCGCATCCATCCACCCGCGCGTCACAATTTCATATGGAGCTTCATGGGTAACGATTTCTGTTTGTTTATAGCAGGCGTCGTCGCCTTCTATACTCTCACCCCAGCAATCTTCAACGTCCAGGGTGCGGATCCCTTCGCCGCGATTCGTGTGGTTGATCCGTTCATCGCTGCCATAGTCAACAATCAAGGCAGTCAGCCCGGCATCTTCCATATCGACATTCGAACGAATTTCCACCGATGGTGTGCCGCTGAATCTTACTTCCTCTTCCAATTCAGGCGATAAAAACATCAGACGGTTCTCGCTTTCTGTGAATTCATTCGCTGCCATATCACTTTCCGACTGACTCGGGTCGTTGATAAAGAACTGATCGAAGTTTCCCCGTACAGGCCCCGTGGTCAAGGTGCCAGGGGATTCATCGTCAGCAGGAGCGAGCCTGATCTTTGTTTCCCTGGCCTCATCTGCCGGCCACGTTTCATATGTTTCCCATTCGTCTTTTCCGCGTTCGATATCGGCCATCGGTTCATCCATAATGCCGTTGTCAATATCAAGGAGCCAATGATCGAACCAGCGGTGCAGTGTATTTACCCATTCGTCTCTTCTGAAATCGAATGGATCCACATGTCCTGTCTGGGTAAGCCAGATTTTTCTAGGTACGTCATTTGCTGACAGCTCTTCCCACCATTGCATGAAATGCTTCGGTTTTACATTGAAGTCATTCAATCCATGGATCAAAAACACACTAGCTTCTACATTGTCAGCGTCCGGGACATAGTTGCGCTCATCCCAGAATTGATTGTAATCCCCTGTTTCATCGTCTGCTTCCTGAGCCATTTCTTCCCGGACACCTGCACATGCTTCTCGGCGTTCAGAACTGACTACAGCATTAGCAAGGCCAGAAGGCCCATTCCTCCAATAAATCAAGCCACCATAACGATAATAGTCATACCAGCTGGAGATGGCGCCGATGGGTACAATCGTTTCGAGTCCTTCCACACCGGTGGAAGCTACTCCATTGGCAAGCGTGCCGTCATAGGATTTTCCAATCATGCCGACTTTCCCTGTCGTCCAGTCAGCAGTGACTTCTACTCCGTCTTCTGTATAAGCGGGCGCATTGCCATTCAGCCATTCCACCACGGCCTTGATACTCTCCGTCTCCTCTGGACCTCCTGTGTTCGGGCAGCCACCAGAATTATTTGTGCCTACCATATCAGGAAGCACGACTGCATACCCTCTTGGAACAAAATAGTTGTCATAGAATAACGGAAACTGGTCATTTACCCCGTCACCGTCCGTATCTTTTATTTCTGATTCATTACCGCGGCCAAGCCTTTCATAATAAGGGCTCGCATCCATGATTACCGGCACCTCTAATCCATCCTCTGTTTCACTTGGACGGATGATGTCGACAGCTATCCGATCCGGCTCTCCATTTCTATCTGTATCTAAATCGGATTCCACATAGACTGTTTCACGAATGGCATCTTCATAAGAGAAAACAGGCTCTGTCACACCATCCTGCAGTTGATGGGCAGACCCCTGTTCTTCCGCGCTTACCGGGGCTGTTACTGCAAACAACGCAATGATGAATAGATTAATAGACAGCAGCCACCCCTTAGCACTAGCTTTTATCATCTAATTCCTCCCATTTAAAAATAGAGAGGGTGCCCGGGATACGTACACCCTCTCGAAAGTTGATAGATTACCAGCCTTTTGGCTCTATTTCATATACTCCCCGTCCGAATGTACCAGCAAAAAGCGTACCGGAGGGCTCATGGTAGTGAAGGTCCATGACCGGAACCAATGGCATACCTTCCCCAAGGCTGTACCACTTCTTACCGCCGTTAGGGGAAACAAAGACACCTACATCACTGGCAGCATATAGGACATTCCGTTTTTTCGGATGAATGATGATATCGTTCAGTGGAACCTCCGGAAGATTGCTGCTGACATCTTTCCAGTTTTCTCCACCATCTTTGCTTCTCATTACATGCGCAGCGTTATCCCCGGAACGGAAGCCTGAGAAGGTAGCATAAACGATTTTCTCATCCTTCGGGTCGACTGCGACTCTTGTGATCCATCGATCTGGAAGCTTCTCATGTTCAATTTCCGCCCAGTCCTCACCAAGGTCACTAGTTGTCCATAAACGTCCATCATCCGTACCGGCATATAAGGTGTTACTGTCTGATTTTGCAGGCGCTACAGTAGTGATTGTTCCAAACGGATAAGCATCTTCGCTTTCCGCATCGGAAAGGCTCGGGCTGATTGCTTCCCAGGTTTCCCCTCCATCAGTAGATCGATTGAGAATATTACCGGCATAATACATAATTGAAGGGTCATTTGGATCAAATACAAGCGGGGTCAGCCAGTTTCGTCTGTCAGATTCCGTTTCACCTGTAAAGTTGATCATGGTCTCCCCGCCATCGATGGAACGGGCACAATTCCCATATTGGTAACAGGCAAATACATTGTCCTGGTCTTCATAGTTGATCAGATTAGCCAATCCATCCCCATAATAATAATTGTTCCAGCCATTTTCTCCCCAGGAACGGATCGAACCATTGTCCTGTGTGCCTCCAGCCAGGCGGCTTGGATCCTCATGGCTTACGGTGAGGGTATAGAACTGGGTGTACGGCTCATAGGTTGCTTTGACCCATTCTTTTGACACATCTCCGTTATCTTCTGATCGATAGACCCCGCCATCATTTCCTAAGTAGACACGTCCAGGTTCTTTTGGATCCCATGCCATTCCATGCTGGTCAGCATGGACCTCGCGTCCATTGGTGGCTGACCACGTCTGCCCGCCATCTTTTGACTCCATCAGCTGTACGCCGGATACGAAGATATGATCCCCGTCTTCCGGGTCGACGTAATTCCTGCCGAACCACCAGCCGAAGGAAGACTGCGAGTCTGCCAGATTTTTCGGATGGTCCTGCTTTTCCCATGTGGTACCGTAGTCTTCTGAAATGTAAAACCCTTCGAAATATCCGCTAGTTTCAATTACGGTAGCGTATACTTTCTCTGGATTTGTAGAAGATACAGCCAGCCCAATTCGTCCTAAATCGCCATCCGGAAGCCCTTCTGTGACTTGCTCCCATGTCGATCCCCCGTCTTCAGAACGGTAGATTCCTGACCCTTCCCCGCCGTATTGGCGTTTATTTGGATAACGGATCCGATCCCACGTTGCTACATAGATACGGTCCGAGTTATCAGGATCAATGGCAATATCGACCGCTCCTGTTGTTTCATTTTCACCTGCTAAGACTTTTTCCCAGGTATCGCCCCCATCCTCAGAGAGGTACAGGCCGCGCTGTTCTCCTTCATGGAACAAAGGTCCTGTCGCTGCTACGAAAATTCGTTCAGGGTTTTCCGGATCAATGACAATCCGGCCGATAGAATTCGATTCTTCTAATCCAATAAGTTCCCAGCTTTCTCCGCCGTTATCGGAACGGTAGACACCGTTTCCGCCAAATACGACACTTCCGCCACCAGGGTTCGCCTCCCCGGTTCCTACGTAAAGGGTACCATCTGAAGTGATCGCAACAGCACCAATTGACTGCACAAGCTCATCGTCCCAGACAGATTCGAAAGTATCACCGGCATCTGTGCTTTTCCAGACGCCCCCGGAAGCAGCTCCGATATAGATCGTATCTGCTTCGTCTGGGTCAACAACTACATCGACTACCCTTCCGCCAACCTCACTTGGGGCATTGAAATTCCATTCCTGGTTGATCGCACCAGGAGCTTCCTTGGAAGTCATCTTCCTTAGTTCTGAAGCTTGATTGACTGCTTTACGAAAAGCATCTCTCGGGATTTCTTCCTCTTCATATCCTTTTTGCGTCATGAACCAATCATCCCGTTTTCCTGGTCCCTTTTCTACGAACCCTTCATCGTCTACTTGGCTCTCTTCCGCTTTTGAGGGAACTTCTTCTACAGATGTAGATGTCGATATGTTTTGCTGAGAAAAAATGACGCCAGCAACCACACCAAGAAAAAGGAGTGCAATTACCCAATACCAATTCTTTTTCTTCAAACTTATCTCCCTCCCTGATTTAACTAAAATGCTTACTTATGTAGGATTCATGGTGGGGAAAACACGAAGGTCAATCGTCGGAGCAACCCTAATGCATAGGCAATAACTAGTAATCTATCCTCCCTTCTTATATTAGAGTTATCGTAATACCAAAATCTAGGAAAGACAATGTTATCAGAATATTTTGATATCATAGGACTGATTAGGGGAAAAATAAAGGTTTTTAGGCCTAGTTACCTTTTGAATATTTCGCATCACGAAATATTTTATATAGTTAATTAGAATTAATAAAGGACTTCGTATAACAAGGACTAATTAACCACAATTCTAGGCCTTGGTAAAATTTATCGAAAATTACAAACCCTTAACATTCTCTCAATACAAGTTTAATAGTTTATCCCTAATATGAGGGCTGTATCATTAATAACATAACGTAATGGGAGGAATCAGGTTTGTTTAACAAAAAGTTTTCAAAGAAATTGCTGCCCGTCGCTATCATGTCTACGGTTGTTTTTGGAAGTACGGCAGGAACATTCGGGAATGAAGCTGGTGCGACACCGGACACAAGTAATAGCGAAATTAAAAACGTCATTTTCCTAATTGGGGATGGCATGGGCACTTCTTACACTTCGGCTTACCGATACTTAATGGACGATCCTTCTACCCCTTACACGGAAAACACAGCTTTCGATGAGCACTTGATCGGCATGCAAGAAACCTATTCATGGGATGAAGAAGAAAGCATCACAGACTCGGCTGCCGCTGCTACTTCGATGGCTGCCGGAATCAAGACATACAACAACGCCATCGCTGTCGACATGGAAAAGAATGAAGTGAAGACAGCTTTAGAACTGGCGAAGGAAAAAGGAAAATCGACCGGGCTTGTCGCCACATCACAGGTGAACCACGCAACACCGGCATCTTTCGGAGCGCATGATGAATCGCGCCATAATTACAATGATATTGCCGATGATTATTTTGATGAAACAGTTAACGGCGAACATAAAATTGATGTGATTCTTGGCGGTGGAACTTCCTATTTTGAGCGGGAAGACCGCAACCTTACCGAAGAATTCCAGCAGGACGGATTCAGCTACGTGGATTCACGTGAGGAAATGCTGAACGATGACAGTGAACAGGTGTTAGGCTTATTCGCTCCAAAAGGGATGGACAAGATGATTGACCGTACAGAAGATGTACCATCACTGAAAGAGATGACATCTTCCGCTCTGGACCGCTTAAGCAAAAATAAAGATGGATTTTTCCTGATGGTCGAAGGAAGCCAGATTGACTGGGCTGGTCATGATAATGATGTCGTATCTGCAATGAGTGACATGCAGGATTTTGAAGGAGCTTACCAGGAAGCAATCGAATTTGCCAAAAAGGACAAGCACACGCTAGTGATCACAACAGCTGACCATTCTACCGGCGGTATGGCTATGGGGCGTGATGGTGAGTATAAGTGGGATCCTGAACCAATCAAAGCAGCGAAGCGTACACCGGACTTCATGGCTGCTGAAATCGCAGAAGGTGCAGATGTAGAAGAAACGCTCTCCAGCTACATTGATCTTGAATTGACAC
The DNA here is from genome assembly GCF_011761345.1 of Thalassobacillus devorans. Lineage (GTDB taxonomy): Bacteria > Bacillota > Bacilli > Bacillales > Halobacillaceae > Thalassobacillus > Thalassobacillus devorans. The sequence goes on along the minus strand of NZ_JAASRY010000003.1, from coordinate 222,225 downwards.
GGGAGGAAATCCAATCGGTCAAAGATGCCGCAGATAAAGGAGATACAACAGAGATTGATAATGCCATCGAGCACATTTTCGACGTTCGTTCCGGCACGGGTTGGACGACTGGGGGACATACTGGTGAGGATGTTATCGTATATGGCTACGGCCCACAATCCGACCAGTTCGCAGGTCTGCATGACAACCATGAAATCGGACAGAAAGTGATGGCAGTATTGGAAGGCAACCGAGGAACAGTGAAAAAATAAGAAAACGCCGCTGTCTCTAGGGCAGCGGCTATTTTTCTAACACGGTTTGAATAAGGAGGTAAGGAGCATGAAGCATCTGCTGATGGCAGTTTTCAGCGTGATTTTGTTAGCCGGCTGTTCGACAGATGGCAATAGTAATGAAAGCCATGCCGAAGCAAAGGACAGCACGGTACCATTTGAAATCCCAGAAAAAACAACGTATACGAACAATCCACAGGCAAGCGACGACCGTGAACTCCAACAAGCAGGCGATCACGTCGAGGATGAAAACGGCCAGCTGACACTCAAGGCCATCAAAGAAGGGCAAACTGTTGAAGAAATCGGGCCGATGCAGCTTGTAATCGAAGATATAAAAGTGATGAACTACTCCCCATCACCTGACCTGATCGACTATTTTCATGCATTCAGCCATAATGAAGCGAACTTCGACTATATCAAGTTTACCGTTGCCATTAAAAACACCAGCGATCAGCCAGTTAATTTTGCCCCGATAGATTTACTGGAAACGAACACAGGCGAGAAAAAAGATTTCGATGACGACTTCTATCTGGAAAATCTTTATGGAGACTATGAACCTGGTGAAGTTAAGGTTGGAAATATGGGCTTTGTGCTGAATGAAACAAGTGTCGATGAGTTAGAATCTATCACCATTACTACGAGTGATGTCATGGATGAAAAGCAGGAACCTACGCATGACGGTAAAGAAATGACGCTAAAAATCAAATAATAAATTCAAATCCCAACAACAGGATCAAAAAATGAACAGCCTGGAGCTATTCCCGGCTGTTCATTTCTTTTTCCTCAGTCAATAATTTCTTTATCTCTGTGCCTACTCCTTTACGTGTGCAAATACCGTCTGATTGCGCGTAGCGCCAAGCCCTGCTGCTATCATGACAACCAATATTCCGATAAAAATTACGATTGGTGTGATGACGGTTGCGGAGACATCAAGTATCATTCCGATCAGGGTCGGACCGATAGCAGCCAAGGCATATCCAAATGATTGCGCCATTCCGGATAACGCCGCACTATCACGGGCGTTGGCGGCACGGAGACCAAGCAGGGTGAGGGCAAGGCTGATACTGGACGCCTGTCCCATCCCCATCAGCATTACACTCCCGGTCAGCCAACCAGTAGTGGTGCTAACTAACATTCCGGTCAAGCCGGTGAGATACAGTACCCCAATCATTATAATCAGGCCCCGCTGGTTACGGAAGCGATCAGCCAATACGGGCGTCAGAAAGGTCATCGGCAGTCCGGCCAGCTGCATTGTCGATACCATCCAACCTGCTGCTGCAATCCCAAGTCCTTTTCCGGTCATAATCTCCGGCAGCCAGGTAATCAGGCTGTAAAATAAAAACGATTGAAGCCCCATAAAAATGGTCACTTGCCAGGCTATTTTCGATTGCCATATTGGTGGTCCTGACAGCCTGGCAAAGGTTTTATCCTCATTTTTCACCGGTCGGGAAAGCTGGGGAATCCATAGTAAAGCGGCAATCATTGCAAGCAGTATCCAGGCGAACAGCGCTTTTTCCCATCCAAGCCCCAGTCCTTGTACAAGCGGAATGCTAAGCCCTGATCCGACAGCGGAAAAAACGGACATCGAGGTGGTATAAACGGCTGTCATCAAACCGATTCTGCCTGGATACCTGCCCTTGATGATTCCCGGAAGCAGCACATTGGAAATGGCGATTCCTATTCCAACAAGCGCAGTACCTGTATATAACGTCGGAGGAGCGGCAATATAGCGAATTGAGATGCCGAGCATCAGCGTCACTAACCCTGCGAAAACCATCCGCTCATAACCAAAACGGTTTCCAAGCTGTGGAGCTAGAAAAGAAAATACTGCAAAGGAAATCAACGGCAGCGTGGTGATAAATCCAGCAGCCCCATAAGAAATTCCAAGATCAATCCGAATAGAACTGATAAGCGGACCGACCCCCGTAATTGCGGGTCGCAAATTGAACGCCACAAATATGACCCCTATGATGAAAAGAAGCTTTTTCGTTTGTTGAGGGTGGTCTGTCATTATTATTTTCCTCTCATCTCGTGAATCTTTAATTATCATCCTATCACTTTCAAAATTATTGTAAATCGGGAAGACTTTTCATATAAGTTGCCCATATACTGATAGGAACGTAAAATAGAAAGAATATAATACATCGAAGAAAGGGGTGAAGAAGCGTTGAAGAAACTTTCACTCAAAGACTACTGGCTGGGAAGACTGCTCGCTTCTGACCCCGGGCGCAAACGGCTGCACCAGGCGGGCAAAGCGACCCTCAGTTTAATATCAGCAGTGTTTACCATCATTTTTCTGTATGGAATGGCTGGCCAGGAAGCATTGTCACCTGCAATCGTAGCCGGCATGTGCGGAATGCTTGGAGTCATGGCGGTGATGGACGATACAAAACAGGAAAAACAAGTCACCACCGGGCTGCTTGTTTTTCCTGCTATGGGCGGTGTGACATTCGGTGCACTGCTGGCGGAAAGTGTGTTTCTCGTCTCTTCCCTGATGGTCGCTGTTGTTTTTTCCGCTTTTTATTTCACCCGTTTCGGAAGCAGGTACTTTTCCTTTGGCATGATCGCATTCATGACAGTCTATATTTCATCTTTTTTAAAATTATCACCCGCTCAGTTCCCGTGGTTTTATATCGCCATTGTCATTGGAGTCAGCTACGCTTTCCTCTATAACTTCATTATTTTCAAAGATTCTGCGCACATGCTGAAGAGAAGCATCCAGTCCTTTCATACCCAGGCAAACCTCACTTTCCAATTGCTGATCGATATGATCAAGGATCCGGAAATAAAGGAATCCCGGGCCAAAAAGCTGTATTACAACGTTGGAAAGCTGCGGGAATACGCAAGAAACGTTGCGACGGATTTGAATACCCATGATGTCAGCGAGTTATGGCCAGGGCTTAACACTTCACAGGTAAGGCTGTATGTCTTTGATACCGCTATGTTTGTCGAGACTTTAGCGGATTCACTTGCCGAACTGAAGCGGAAGGATGCATTTGAATCGGAAGAAGTGAGGCAATTACTCGTGGAGGTCATCGCTGCACTTCGGAAAGCTGATGTGCTCTCGCCTGCCTACGAAAAAGAAAATTTGCATATCGCTCAGCGAGCCACTGTGAATTTCCGTGATACGATCAATCAGCTATTTGACGACCATGGTCCCCACCCCCAAGGCAGGCTTTATTTACTGCGACGTATCGAATCGATTGCTGATCATGTCACCAACGGGGCAATCGAAATTCAACTTTCTTTGCAAACAGGAGATAACGGACAACACGCTGATGAGGAACTGAAGAATGAGGACGAAGAAGCTTCAGAAGAGGAAAAGGAAGAAGGACTCAAACCTTCCACAAAGAAAGCACTGCAGGCCTTGGCAGGCGGCACAATCGCCGTTATTGTCGGTCATATCATTTCACCAATCCAGCCTTACTGGGTGATTTTGACGACATTCATCATCTTACTCGGGACAGAAACCGTTGGCCGCACCTACCTGAAAGGATTTCAGCGATCCGTCGGAACAGTCATCGGTGCGATTATCGGGTTCGGGCTTGCCCGTCTTGTTTCCGACTATACTGCCCTTGAAGTGTTGCTGATCTTTATCGTCGTATTTTCCGCCTTCTACATTTTGACTGTTTCCTACACGGCCATGAGCATTTTCATTACGTTGCTCATTGCCTTCATGTACGACCTGTTGTTAGGCGGAATCAGTTTTGCTTTATTAAGCGCTCGTGTTGTGGATACGATTGCCGGCGGAGCGATTGCATTTATCGTATCGGCGGTACTTTTACCGACCAAAACCCATGACAAAGTAAACGAGACGTTCGCTGACTACCTGGACGAGTTAAAAGGATATGTGATTCCGTATGTAAGAAGCTTTCATGAGCCGGTTAAGGTGAAGGACCTGGCAGAACAGGCGTTTACAATGGAAGAAAAAGTCCAGGCCATCAAAGAGGAGTCCCGCCCGATGCTTCAGCGGCCGGGCGCAATGAAACGTTCCGAATTATCACGATGGATTACCATTTTCACAGCGATCAACTACTACGCCAAACACCTGGTGGCCTCTGCTTATCAGAAAAATTTTGTCTATCCGGAGGAACTGAAGGATGTTTTTCCGAAGATGGAGGAAAAGCTGGCACATAATCTGGAAGTTCTGTCCGCGAAAATTAAAGGCGAAGCACATGCAGCCGAATTATATGATCTCCGGGAAGAGCGGGGACAGATTGAGCGCCTGGCCCCTGGCAGCGAGCAGGGACAAGGGGACCTTGTTCACCACCTTTATTATGTATGGCGCATAAACCAGTCGCTGCTGGTACTAGCAGCGAAATTAGGATTGAAATAAAAAAGGACTCCGCCGATGGAGTCCTTTTTCTTTATTCAAGCAAGCCATCATTGATTTCTCCGCAGGCAATTCGTATCCCAGCATCACCAGATGGCTGGGATTCATTATCGTCAGGCTCCGCATGAATGACTAATGCTGTTCCTTCTTCTTTCAATAACGAGTTATCTTCCCCTTTTTTCATGGTTACATTTTCGGCCAATATTTCCTCTTGTACGGACTCGTCATCACCTACATTGATGTTCGGAAGGTCGCCGGCATGTGGTCCATCCTCACTATTGGTGCCATGACTCACGCCTTCCGGGTTAAAGTGACCCCCGGCAGATTCAAATTCAGGCGGCTCACAGGTTCCGGTTTCATGAATGTGGAAACCATGTTCATCAGGTGGAAGTTCAGACGCATCCAGGCTGATCAGCACACCGTCTTCCTGCTGTTTCAGCTTGGCGGAACCAATATTCTCATCATCGGGATTTTTCAAATCAACCGTAACCTCCTGGGTTTCGGCACTATCCTCTCCATTGCTCTCGCTGTCTTCATTTTCCTGATTTTCTTCACTGTTCTGATCTTCGTTATTCTCTTCGGTGGTCTCCTGATTTTCCGTATCTTCACTGCTTTCATCGTTGCCGCCACAAGCAGCAAGTACGGCGATCATCATTACGGTAATCGCAAGCAACATCCAGCGCTTCATCGGCACATCGCTCCTTTTTTGTAAAAATTTCATGCTATGTACCTTTTTACGAAATAAGGAGCTGGTAAACGTGATCGATGCAAAATTGGACTTTCATCCTAATGGAAGTGTGCAAGAAGTCGGGGGAAGGTGCTACTTTTTCCCGAATGGGTGAAGGGGTATGAAATACCGCCCTAACTTCAAGGTATACTGACTTAACGCGGGAATATACCGCCCTGTCTCAAAAATATAACGCCCTATCTCAAATACATACCTCCCTAACGCGGCAGTATTCTTACTTAACTAAATCCAACCTATATTTTCTTCCTCTCGTTGCTCCATTATTGTGGGGACAATGATCGGATAATAGCGTTCTCGCCACTTTTTCTGATGATAAACAGGAGAATGCGCGGAATTCGGGATTAGAAATTTCATCGCCCATAAGTAGTTGGTAATCCCGTAATGTATCGAGATGAGCATCCTCTGATTTGTGACCACAGCTGGAGCAAAACCAATGTGCACGCTTTCGCTCCATTCTAAATTTTTCACATTTTGGGCAACGGATTCCTTTGATCAAGTCAGCAGGAGTTAATTCAAACCGTTGCAAAAGTGATGCCGTAAATGGAGTGTTTGCTTTGTGAAGCGTTTCCGCAGCTAGTTTGATTAGATCGGAATCCCAAACAGGAGGACTGCTCCGGCTGTGCAATTTTTCCACCTCTGAAAAAAGCAGCTTCGGCCGAATGATTCGGCGTTTGTACTGCTGGGTGTCCCGGCCATGCGTCTTAATGGTTGTATTCGGATTGGCTATGAGAATGAAGGAATGAATTGGGATGTCAGGGAATTGGGCTGTTTGCAGCCAGCGGGTCAATTGAAGTGTCTGGTGCTCGACTTGTAAGAACGGGTCAGGAAATATATCCTGTTTTTCCTGGTAAGTACGGAATAACTGATGATGTTCCAAGTCGAAAATCAGTTTTCCTCGTAAATTTTTCACTTCCATGATAAGTATGAACGAGGTCGTTATTATGAGGGCATCAATTTGAAAATGCCGGATGCCATCAAACAGGCGAAGATCCTGTAACACGTGGTAACGATTGCGGGGAAGGTATTGAAGATAAACGTCGGCCGTCGTTTCGCCGAAATGGCCGGCGGAATGCCTGAGCAAATGTGATTCCACCTCGCTCCATTTCTTATGACTGGGAGGGAGACGACGCAGCAAGGCTTCTAATTGTAAATGCTCGATTGTTTTTGATCTTATTTTCAATCATCTATCACTCCTTTTTAAAACATTCTTTACTTTATTCGCTATCGTTTCGGAAAATCCTCTATTATCTAGCCGTTTTCTGACTCAACGGGGATACATAACGCCCTGTCTCAAAAGTATACCGCCCTATCTCAATAACATACCGACTTAACGAATCCATATACTGACTTAACGCACATATATTCTTCCCTAACGCTAAAAAAAGAAGCCGGGGAATCCCCGGCTCACATGATGATTATTCTTCTCTAGCTTCTACAGAAACAGTCTCCGTTTCTTCATCTTCTTCTGTTTCGTCTTCTTCTTCTACTGCTTCTTCAGTTTCTTCGTCTACTTCCACTTCTTCATCAGTATCTTCATCAGTTTCCACAGACTCTTCCTCTACAGCTTCCTCTTCTACTGCTACAGCAAGGACTGCAGAATTTTCAGATGCATTCTCTTTTGCTGTTGAACTTGCGTTTAAAGATGCTTGAGCGTTTACTTTGTTTTCTTCTGCTTTGTTTACTTCTTGTTCTTCATCTGCTGCTTCATCTTCTTCTGTTGCTTCTTCACTTTCTTCATCTGTTGCCGCTTCTTCGGTGGAATCCTCTTCCGTTGCTGTTTCTTCTTCCTTTGCTTCTTCCTCTGCAGCGTCTTCCTCAACGGTGGATTCTTCTTCAGCTTCCTCTTCTTGTGTCACATCTTCGTCTACTTCCCCTGCTAGAACCGCGGAATTTTCAGATGCGTTTTCTTTTGCTGTTTCACTTGCATGTGCTGATGCTTGGGCGTTCGCTTTGTTTTCTTGGGCTTTGTTTACTTTTTCTTGTTCTTCGTCTGCTGCTTCATCTTCATTTTCTTCCGTTGCTTCTTCACTTTCTTCGTCTACTTCCACTTCTTCTGCAGACTCTTCTTCGGCAGCTGTTTCTTCTGTACCTTCTTCGGTTGTCACTTCAGCTTCTCCAGCCAGTACCGCGGAGTTTTCAGATGCGTTCTCTTTTGCTGTCTCGCTTGCATTCACGGAAGCTTGAGCGTTTGCTTTGTTTTGCTGAGATTTATTTACTTTTTCTTTGGCCTGAACCGTTTTTTCTTCTTCGTCAGCTTTTACAGAAACTTCTGCTTTTCCTTTTGCTTCTGCTTTTTTCTCAGCTGCTTCTTGTTTTTCTACCACTTTTACTGATTTTTCTGCATTGGAAGATGCCGCGTCTGTGGACTGGACGCCAACGAATGCTCCGATTGTCAATGTTCCTGCAAAAACTAGAGATTTAACCCATGTGTTTTTCATGTTTGAATCGCTCCTTAATTTTTATTAGTCATGTAGTTTCTATCCTCTTATAAAAATTAAGAAGCGGTTTTCGGTGGTTCCGCTGGCGGTGCATTCACCCATTGATCTGTGAGAAAATCAGATCGCATACCGATTGTTTGGGAATGGGCAGCAACAAGCAGGAACGAATCTGGCAGATTTCCTTTAATAAAAGAAAAAGCAGTTTTGCCGCCAAGGTCGCCTCCGCCCGAAGATACTGGTGATGGGAACGAAGCTGGCTTGGTCATATGTATCTGAGCGATTGGTTTTTTCCTCGGCTCTGGTTGTGGTGCAGACTGTTCTTGTCCCTGTTTATTGCGTTCCTGATCGTCCGCTGGAACAGGAGCCTTCGAATCCCCTTGATCAGCTGCTGAAGGCTCAACTTTTACTTTCGTTGGCTCGGCTTCAGCTTCTACTGGCTGCAAATCCTTTTTTCCATCAGCCTGCTTATCTTTAGAGCTCTTTGGGGTATTTGTCTTTGTAGCTGGCTCTTCATTTTTGGCTGAGCTCTTTTCTACCGGTCGGTTTGACCTCCCCTTATTTTCATGCGGATTATCGGTAACCGCTTTTTTAACGGTTTCTTTTTTCTGGGCTGCCTCCTGTTTCACCTTATCTCCAGTTTCAGAGGCTTTTTCATTCGCCTGTGGCGGAAGGGGTTTGTCAGCAGCATCCTCCGCATGTTTGTCCTTTTTATCTTGCTTATTAATATTACCTGTCGTCTCCTTGCCATGACTGGAAGCTGTTTCAGCAGTATCAGAGGCTTGGCTCACCTTCTCTGCTGCTTGCTTTTTGGCGGCCTGAGAAGTTTCTCCACCTTTCTCTGCAGCCTCTACAGCGACAGGGTTTGATGTTTCTTCATCAGCCTGTGGCGATGCCTGTTCAAGGGTATTTCCGTTATTCGCAAACGTATCGGCTGGAAGGAAAAATACCGCAAGTACCATTAGACATACATATAACAATGGTCTTGTGCGCATACATTCACCTCCTTTCCTCTATTTACAAACATTCCTGATTTTCGTTATTTTTTCGTCCGTTTTCTGAAAATTGTGGTAGGATTTGGCGAAATTAAGCAAAAAAAAGACCGGAAGCACCGGTCTTTTAACTTTCTTCTTTTTCGGTCTTACTGATGATCGAAGTTCCAGCAAGGTCACCGGTTACGTTCAATGCTGTCGCTCCCATGCCTACAAGGGCATCGACTGATGTGAGTAAGGCGACGACTTCCATCGGCAGTCCGACTTGCGTAAACACGGTAGCAATCATGACAATTCCGGCACCTGGAACTCCAGCTGTCCCGATTGAGGCAAGTGTACCAACAATGACGATAGCCAGCATTTCTCCGAGCCCAAGTTCAGTCCCGGTATAGTTGGCAGCGAATACAGCAGAAACGGCAATCCGAATCGCAGCGCCATCCATGTTGACGGTTGCCCCGAGCGGCAAGCTGAAACCGTATAAGCTTTTCGAAATACCGAGGTTGTTAGCGGCATTCAATGTCAGCGGCAATGTTCCAGAGCTGCTTTGAGTGACAAAAGCGGTTATCAGCGGTGTCCGTGCCTGCGAAAAGAATTTTCCTGGACTTACTTTAAACAGCAGCATCAGTACAATATAAATAACAATTTGTACGATGATCGCTATATAGAGCACACCAATCATGTTCCCGAGGGATAAAATTGTGTTCATCCCCTGATTGCCGACCGTTTGGGCGATGATGGCAAAAATACCGATAGGAACGTACTGCAAAATCACATGCATGATTTTGAAGGTAGCTTCATTCAGTCCATCGGCCATTTTATAAACGTGCTCCCCGAGAGCCCCATGCTCTGTCGATCCTCTCAATGCGGAAATCGCGATTCCGAATGCGATAGCGGTGAAAATGATGCCGAGCAGATTCATTTCATTAAACGCTGTTACGATATTTTCCGGTACGATATTGAGAAGGACGCTTGCTACTCCTGGATGTTCTCCTGCATCGACTGTCTGATCGGTCTGCTGTGTAACTCCTTCGCCGGGATTCATGATACCAGCAACAGTCAAGCCGACAATCAGTGCAAGAGCAGAAGTGGCAACGTAGTAAAGGAATACTTTTCCACCCATCCTGCTCAGGTTAGCCAGGCGCGTCTGGTTCACACCTACAATTAAAGTAAATAAAATCAAAGGAATGATGATGAATTGCAATAACCGGAGCAACAAATCACCAAATGGTGCTAACACGCTTGTGTCTTCGCCAAAAATAAACCCTGTGATAATACCAAGAATAAGAGCAATCGTTATTTTTACAATCAGCGATACATCTCTATAACGCTTCCAAAGTGCTTTAATATCAATACCTCCTCACTTGTAATAACCTATTTTACTGATCGGAATTTTTATAATAACTTACTAAAACAGGGGGTAAAAGTCAAAACAAAGGACTTATTTCCTGCAGGAATTTACTTTAAGAATGAGGAGACCATTGCAAAGAGGTAATTGATTCACCTGCGATTAACCGAACCGGCACCGGACGTAAAGAATCTACCACCCACATCTCAGTGGCTATCCCCTCCCCGTTACACCCTGACAGATAGGCGATTTTCCTACTGTCCGGTGACCATGTGACAGGAGTAGCAAAGCAATCCGAAATTGCTCTGGTGCGATCGTTTTCCCCTTGCCTGCCTGTTGTGTTCACTAATGAAAAATACCCGACATCTTCAAAAGCAGTGGCACTGTATGCGATTGCTGAGGAATCCGGAGACCATACAGGAAAATAATTTTTCGCAAGGGGGCCTCCTCTCACTTCAAACACACGACCAGTCGAAAGTTCGATCGTATAAATAATTGAAATACTGACCCCAGGAGTTGTATAGAGAACATAAGTATTGTCAGGAGACAGGCGAACATTGTTGTAAGTACTACCGGTATTTTGGGTGATTTGCCGCTTATTGGTCCCATCTGCCTCTATCGTGAATAGCTGACTGATCCCAGAAGAATCAGGTGCTTGAAAAAGCAATGTTTTCCCATTTGAAAACCATTGGACATCCGTCGCTCCCGGCTGGTTGAGGCGCTGGACTTGATGAGTAATGATGTTGTACAAGATAATTTCATTCGGTTTGGCATACGCAACTATCCTGCTGTCCGGTGACCAGCTTAAAAAAACGCCCAGCCCGTTTGGAAACTGATCGATAGAAGCTAGTAAATTTTCCGCGATATGAATCACATAAAGGATTCCTCTATTTCCTATAAAAGCGATTCGACTGCTGTCAGGTGACCAAAAAGGGGTGGCAGTGGGTGAACCTGCACCACTAGTAAGCTGTCTTCGGCTGCCATCAGCAGGGTCATACAACCATAAATCATAATCCCCGCCACGATTGGATGAATAAGCAATCATCCCTTGGTCTCCTGTTGGAGCATAGGGGACAATCAGTCGCATGCCTGGATAAATAACGTCAGATGGGAGCCGGTTTACTGACTGGATAAGCTGCCAATGAACACTTCCCTTCGTAGTTACATTGTAGCGTCTTGCGATATGAAACAGGGTATCTCCTGGCTGCACGACATAGTAAGAAACACCAGGAGGAACCTTTATTAGCTGACCAGCTTGAATCGTATATGGAGGTAAAAGCCGGTTCGTCTCAATAATGACAGACATCGGTATCCCGAAGAATTGAGCGATACTATAAACTGTATCGCCAGGGTTTATACGTACTTTATCCACGCCAGGCGGAACAGAAAGCTGCTGACCGGGGAAAATGGTGTAAGGCGATGCCAGATTATTAGCAGCTATGAGAGACTCGACAGGGAGCCTCCATCTGCCGGCAATCTGATAAAGTGTTTCTCCAGGACGTACGGTATAAAATAGCTGCATGAATTACCCCTCCAGGAAAAGCATATTCCCTAATACCTTATCGTAAGGAAAAGCAAAAAATGCCCCTTTCCCGGGCAGACATAAAAAAACCAGAGCAACCCGGTCCAAATAACTATTTATACTTCTTTTATAAGGTCCTTAATCGTTCTCCCTTTTGGAAGTGGAGCCAGATGAAGAACCCCATTTTCCCCGGGTTCAGCCATCTTCATACAGCTTAAACCGGGCTTGCCATTAATCAGCATCATGCATGTCGTACATAAACCGGTGCGACAAGAATAACGGTAGGCAAGGCTTGGATCATGATGATGATAAATGGCCTCTACTGCCTCAAGGACGGTCCTGCCAGTTTTTAAATCTATTTCATATTGGTCGGTTCTCATTTCTGAACGATCAATTTTAACAACAAGCCGACTCATACTTCCCCTTCTTCCTGTACAGTCATCTTTCCGTTTTCGACTTTCACGATTGTATGCTTCACTTCTGTCAGTTGCTCTGGAAAATTTTTATTATGATGGGCTCCTCTGCTTTCTTTCCTGGTTAAAGCAGCTTCCACAATAGCCTGGGCGGTGGTTACCATATGCACAGCTTCGATATAATCCAGGATTTCTTTCGAATAAAAATCGGGTGAACTCGTTATTTTTACCTGATCTAACTTTTCCTCGATTGCCTTTATTTCTGCTTTTGCCTGGAGGAGTTCTTTTGTGGAACGTACCACACCCACATATTTTCCCATGAGTGTTTGAACAGCTTTTTTACATGCATAGGAACGCTCTGTCCCTTGCTCGGAATTGGAAATAACGTTTATTATTTTATCTGCTTTTTTTGTTTGCAGGGGGACACCATCCGTTATAGACTTCATGCGCGCGGATTCCCTTGCAGCTGCCTTTCCAGCCCTTGCTCCGAAAACAATACACTCCGATAATGCATTGTTCCCAAGCCGGTTGCCACCATGCAAGCCGCCAGCTGATTCGCCGGCTGCATATAAGCCTGGCGTTGTGGAAGCAGCATCCCCATCAATCCATATCCCACCCATAATAAAATGGGCGGCTGGACCTGCTTCTGCAAGGTGACTGGCAAGATCTAGGCCGCGATCGAGGCATAATTGATATTCATGATGAAATTGCCGTTTCACTTCCTCTATATTTCCCGTTGCATCTACCCAAACTCCTCCACCAGGGGTGCCCAGTCCTTCTTCAACTTCAGAAGCGATTGCAATCGCTAACTTGTCACGGGTTGTGTTTTCCATTGTCTCCGGCTCATATTTATCCATAAACCGTTCCCCGTTACGATTATAGAGTTTTGCCAAATGATAAAAGCTAAGACAAAGACCGGAAAGTGATGGTGGATGGATTAAACTGACGGGGTAGAATTGGATCTGTTCCATATCTACCAGTGCAGCACCAGCCGTTAAACTTAAAGCAAACCCGTCACCTGTAGATTGTGCGGGATTGCTGGTGGTTGAATACAGCTGTCCGATTCCCCCAGTTGCAAGGATAACTGTTTTGCAGCGAATCAAATAAGACTTGTTTTCTTTCAAATCTAAAACTACAGCTCCTGCCACTCTTCCATTCGCTTTTACCAGTTCCAGCGTTATGACATCACTCCAGCGTTTGATGTTGCTGCTGTTCTTTGCCCTTTTAGTTAAAACCTGGAGGATTGCGAGGCCTGTCTTTCCTTTTTTTGAACTGATGGAACGCGGTATGGTATGGCCGGATGTTGCGGCCACCAAAATATCATTGTGTTCGTTTTTATCCAGTTTCAGCCCCCATTGAAGCAAGTCTTCCAGGCGAGCAGAGATATCCTGGACAAGTACGTCTGTAAGGACAGGACTGCTTAATCCCCTTCCGCTTTCACGGATGTCCTGCTGGTAAGCATCTAAGCTGTCTTCTCGATGACTCCAGCTCCCCAGACTGGCGATTTGAACAGCCCCTACCGTAGAACCGCTTCTGCCGATGGCTCCTTTGTCGATGACCAGAATTTGTTGACTCGACTCAGCAGCATACACACTGGCTGCCAGCCCAGCTGCTCCCGATCCTATTACCAGAATATCTGTTATTATTTCATCCATCCTCATCCCCCTCGTAACGTTGTGTTTACCTACTACTTATTTTAACGGAATGATTTCGTTTTTAAGAGCCCTTTAATAAGTATGTGCTGAGACTCCTGACCGCCTAAGATAATTTTCAACCATGAAAAGTATATCTCATCAATGGAAAACAAATAGTATGATTATTACTGATTTAGAGGAGGTGATTACGAAATGGAAGCTCAAAGAGCACAGGATATTGCTTTCTCGTCCGATATGGTGAATGTGACCTATAACGGAGAAAGTGTCTACATCGAACACGTTGACGAAACAAGTGGAACAGCTACGATTCACCCACTTAATAATCCAGAACAAAAGCAAAGCGTTCCGGTAGACAGTTTACAGGAACAATAAGAAAAGAGGACCCGCCATTTTACCTGGCGGGTCTGAGTCTTTATGATAGACCACCGCAGTTATTTCCAGATTGTCTCCTCGCTAACTCATCTCGTTCTCCACCATCGGCCAGCTCCTCAGAAAACTCTGCTCGGTCACCTGGCTGTTCATTTAAATATCTGTTTTCACCCGGAGCAAAGTTATCGTTTTGCACACTGTAGTCTTCCAAACCGGGGTGAGCCGTTTCAAGTTCTATTTCTTTATTGTCTCTTGTTTCAACTTCTAATTTCCGTTTTTTCGCCTTATCATCCATGCGATCTCATCCTTTCTAGTTTAGCTTTTGTCTTTACATGTTTATAATGGTACAAAAAGTGGTGTTTATGTATGCCTCGATATGCATGCCGTTTTCCCCACACTCAGCCATAAGTTTTGTCTCCTATCGCCCACCATATCCTTTGTTTTTCTTGCAAAGTTAACAAATAAAATAAACGTAGCCATTTCTTTACCAAATAGAGGTGACATCCATTGCCAAAACCCCGGTTCAAGTTAAGCACGATGATTATATTATTTGTCTGCATCGTCGTATTAGTATCTTTATTAATCACGGATCTTCTTATCACCAATACGACAAGCGACAACATTGAAGCACAGTTAGAAGAAAAAGCTCAAATTGTTTCCCGTACAGTCGCAGAGTCTCGGGTGGTCAAAACCGGACTGCAGGACGAAGCACAGGAAAACAATATCCAGGATTATGCAATGACGATCCAGGATGCGGCTGATGTCATGTTTGTGGTCGTCATGGATATGGACGGCATCCGGAAATCTCATCCAGAACCGGATCGGATCGGCAATCATTTTGTCGGTGGTGACGAGAAGCGCGTCCTTCAAGGAGAGACGTATACTTCCAGATCGACCGGAACGCTTGGAAAATCACTGCGTGCGTTTACGCCGATTTACAACGAAGAACAGACTCAGATTGGAGCGGTAGCTGTCGGCATCTCGCTGCAGGCAGTGGAGGCGTCCATAAAGCAGAGTCAAAAGCAGATTGTAATTGGAACGGTCATCGGCTTAATTGTCGGCATTATTGGCGCTTTCCTGCTGGCCAATTATATAAAGAAAAGCTTATTCGGTTTAGAGCCTCACGCTATTGCAAGAATTCATGAAGAAAGGAATCAAATGCTTCATTCCGTCCATGAAGGGATTATCGCCATCGACAAAGAAGCTGACATCGTGCTTGTAAACAGGTCTGCACGACGGATTTTTCAAAAAGCCGGACTGATGGATAAAGAACCCATTGGAATGAAAATCAATGAATTTTTGCCTGGAACTTTGTTGGCTGATATTCTAACCGATCTGGAGCCGGATCTTGACGAAGAGCAAGTCATCAATGGCGTATCGATCATCACCAACCGGGTTCCGATTGTCGTTAATGATGAAATTGTCGGCGCCATCGCGACATTCCGGGACAAAACAGAGGTCAATCAATTGGCCGGGCAGCTGACCGGGGTACAGATGTATGCCGATACACTCCGGGCTCAGTCCCATGAGTTCATGAACCAGCTTCATGTCCTGCTAGGCATGATCAAATTAGAAGAATACGATCAGGTTAAAGCCTTCATCAGCAAACTGGTCGATCACCAGGCACATGAGGTAGGCAATGTCACACGATCGATTAAGGATCCAGCGTTTGCCGGTTTTATCATAGGAAAAATCAGTTACGCTCGGGAAGCGCATGTTAATTTTACAATCCATAGTGAAACCACCATACCAAAACCTGATGACGCATCACTGACGCATGAGTTGATTACCATTCTTGGAAATATCATTGATAATGCCATCGAAAGTGTCAGCCATTCGGAGCAAAAAGAAGTCAGGCTAGAGCTTTCTTATATCGATGAGCTATTGACAATGACGGTAACCGATACCGGAGACGGGATAGATAAACATAAGCAAGAGGAAATTTTCCAGAAGGGAATATCCAGTAAAGAAGGACATCATCGCGGCTTTGGCCTCTATTTGGCAAAAGATAGTGTAGAGCAGCTGGAAGGATCGATTGAAGTTGACTCCAGTCCCGGACAAGGAACAACCTTTTCCATCATAATCCCATATGAATCAGGAGGTGACGGCAATGATTAAAGTACTAATTGTAGAAGATGATCCGATGGTGGCAGCACTCAACAGGCAATATGTCGAACAAGTGGAAGGCTTCACCCTCAGCGGAACGGCGGCAAACACGAATGAGGCCGTTGGCCATATGGCTCAAATCAAAATCGATTTGATACTGCTTGATGTGTATATGCCAGGGTTGAATGGTATTGATTTTCTAAGGCAGATTCGGGAGCAAAACGAGGATGTGGATGTCATTCTGATTACAGCCGCTTCGGAAATGGAGCAGATTCAGCAGTCATTACGACTCGGGGCAATCGATTATTTAATCAAGCCATTTGAGTTCGACCGCTTTCAAGAGGCACTTACACGGTACAAAAATAATTATTATAAACTCCATCATAAAAGCAGTGTCAGCCAACAGGAACTGGACCGCCTGTTCCGGAAGAAAAGTCAGCCTGCCTCCAACCAGCCGAAGCCACAGGAACTGCCAAAGGGGCTTACGAAAAATACGCTGCAGACGATTAATGAAGTAATCCTTTCCTATGTGGGGCAAGCTTTTTCCACCGAAGATATTGCAGAAGCAGCAAATATTTCACGGGTATCGATAAGAAAGTATTTAAAATTCCTGACGGACATCGGTTATTTGGAAGAAGACTTGATCTATGGCGTGGGACGCCCTATTTATCAATATCAGCTGCATGAGGACAGGCAGCACATTATTGCTTGTTATTTATAAGCTCTTGAAAAGGGAACTTCCTGATTAGAGAAGTTCCCTTTTTATTCTGTGAATGCTGGCTCAGGATTGATCACCGAAATGTTTAGTCTCCGTTTCTGTCAGCCACTTATCAATGGCTTTAGTAGGAAAGTAATATTCAGCACCAATTTTTATGTATGGTAATCCCCCTCTTTCCCGCCTTATTAAGACCGTCCAGGCAGGATTTTCGTTTGCTTCTGGTTCTTATACTATCTATTAAAACCATCTCCCCGACATCCTTACTTTCTAATAGTCTTGATACCGTCTATTAAGACCACTACCTTTGTGTTTCTGTCGGCGGCTGATCACCATGAGGGTGATTCATGAACATTTTAACTTTCACTTATATAACGAATTGGTTATTTGTACTTATAAGAGGACCGTCTATTTTCCCTTTTTGCAAGTTGTAAGCGCTTTCCTTCCAATTAATATTTTGCTGCTATTTTTCTTTCATGTATTTTTATGGATAGATAATATTAGAGGAGGAGATGACAGCTCATGAGAACAAAACTTGCGCATACCTGTTTAGCTGTGTTTTTCAGTTTTTCATTGGGAGCTTGTTCGGAAAAAACGAATGAAAACTCTGAGACAAGCAATAGTGAGTCTGACCAGTCAAAATGGTCTTATAAAGGAGAAACAGGCCCTGAGCACTGGAGAGAATTGGACCCGGCATACGAAGCATGTGCCAACGGAAGTGAACAATCTCCAATTAATCTTGAATTTTCCCACTTACAAGCGGGTGAAGATATAGAAAATATTCAAATTCAATATGAGCCAACCCCTTTTACAATCATAAACAATGGGCATACCGTGCAGGCTAATGCTTCAACAGACAGCAACCATATGGTAGTGGAGGATAATAAATATCAGCTCGCTCAATTTCATTTCCATACGCCAAGTGAGCACCAATTTAATGGAGTAATTTTTGATATGGAGCTGCATCTTGTACATGAAGACGCTAATGGGGAGATTGCGGTCCTTGGAGTAATGATACAAGAAGGAACAGAAAATGAAGCACTGGCATCAGTTTGGGATATATTACCTGACGAAGAAACATCGGAAGAGAAACAATTAGATGGAAAGATTGATTTACAAGCGATACTTCCCCAAAACCAAACGTCTTTTCATTATAATGGTTCGCTAACAACTCCTCCCTGTACAGAAGAAGTAAAATGGGTTATTTTTAAGCAGCCGATTGAGATGTCAAAAGAACAAATTCAAGCATTCCAGCAAATCTTTCCGGACAACCATCGCCCTGTTCAACCTTTAAACGACCGTTCTGTATTAGAAGTTAAGGAATAATTCATTGAAGATAAACGAATCCCTAAAAAAAGATGGAGGCGTGGGTAACATAGCCATTTTAAAAGCAACCGATTCGGTTGCTTTTTTTAATTACAATATTATCAATAGTTTCATAATGTGTGAAATTTTTGTGAACTTTCTTATTATTAAAACTACGGAATTGAAAGCGTTTACGTTTTATCTATTTAAATTTCAAAAAGGAGTGGTCGAGATGTCTCAAACAGCCAGAGAACTCGAATATGAACGACAGACGGATACCCAAGTCACGGAAATGCACAGCGAAAAGAAGAGCCTTAAGATATTTGAAATTCCGATATTATGGTTCGGGATTTTTGCAGCGATTACTATTTTAAGCCTCTATACAGGTAACCTGCCCGGCGGTATGATTGGAAGCTTACTTGTCATGATGGTATTCGGTGAATTGTTAGGTTTCGTCGGGGATCGTACTCCGATCGTCCGGACTTTTCTTGGCGGCGGTGCAATCATCGCCATTTTCGGAGCAGCATTTATGGTTTATGCCGGATGGCTGCCGGAAGCATCGGTAACATCCATGACAGATTTCATGAAAGACGGCGGCTTTCTTAACTTCTATATCGCCGCTTTGATCACCGGAAGTATTCTCGGTATGAACAAAAAGATTCTTGTAAAAGTCGGATTGCGCTACTTCCTGCCAATCTTCGGTGCTGTTATCGGTGCAATGGCGTTTGCCGGCCTGTTAGGTGCTTTAGTCGGATTCTCCATCAGGGACGCGGTTCTCGTCATTACGATGCCGATCATGGGCGGCGGCATGGGCGCTGGCGCAGTACCAATGAGTCAAATTTACTCTGAGATGCTCGGAAATGATCCAAGCTACTATATTTCCATGCTTGTGCCGGCACTGGCACTTGGTAACGTGTTCGCTATTGTACTTGCCAGTATGCTTAACCTGCTTGGAAAAAAAGTGCCTTCCCTTACCGGGAATGGCCAGCTGATCCAGGGATTCAGTTATAAAGAGGAAAAACAAACCTATGATATTCAGAAAATGGGAATCGGGCTGCTTGCGGCCATCACTTTCTTTGCTGTTGGTACTTTGCTCGGAGACGTGATCCCGCTTCACCCGTATGCGTTGATGATCATTATCGTCGCAATTGCAAAAATTGCTGATATCATTCCAAATAATGTGCTGGAAGGTGCAAGTCAGTGGTATAAATTTGTTGCCAGCAACTGGACCCTTGCCTTGCTGTTTGGTATCGGAATTGCCTACACGGATTTAAATACTGTGATTGAAGCGATGACTCTGCAGTACATTCTAACGGTATTCGGAGTAGTGTTCGGTGCCATCATCGGAGCTGGACTGCTTGGTAAACTTGTCGGGTTCTATCCAATTGAAGCAGCAATCACAGCCGGACTATGTATGGCTAACATGGGTGGTACTGGTGATGTTGCGGTGCTTTCTGCTTCCAGAAGAATGGAACTGATGCCTTTTGCCCAAATTTCATCCCGATTGGGAGGAGCACTGATTCTGTTATTAGCCGGATTGATCATCCCGCTATTATCGTAACTTTAGGAGGTTTGTAAAGATGTACAACCACCGTTCCTATTTATTCGTTCCTGCTTTCAAGCAGTCGATGATAAAAAAAGCGATCGCTTCCGAGGCAGATTGCGTCATCATTGATTTAGAAGATTCCGTTGCTATTACGGAAAAAAGATTGGCTAGAGAGACTATATTGGAATCGCTGGATAATACCAGCGGTTCCAATGTTTTTATACGTATCAACGACCTACACACACCGTTCTGGGAAGATGATCTATCCTGTGCGATTCAGGCAGGAGTAACTGGCATTATGCTACCTAAATCGGAGCATGCCAGCGACATCCGGACCATCACGGAAAAAGCCGGCAATGAAGCGTTAACTCTCATCCCATTGATTGAAACGGCAAAAGGTGTCCAGCATATTGCTGATATCGCGAATGCCAATCAAAATGTGGAGCGGCTGGCATTTGGTTCCATTGATTATTCACTGGATATCGATTGTCAGCTGACACCGGGAGGCTTGGAACTGTTATTTGCCCGTTCCCAAATCGTAAACGCCTCAAGAGCTGCTGAAATTGGTGCGCCAATTGATGCTGTCTACCCGGATTTAAATAATGAGGATGGACTGGTTCAGGAAGCGACACTGGCAAGACAGCTCGGATTTAAAGGAAAACTATTGATTCATCCCAAGCAAGTGGATCTCGTCCACCAGATTTTCTCCCCATCTCAACAAGAGCTGGAAGAATGCGAGGAAATCGTCGAAGCATTCGAACAGGCGGAGCAGCAAGGAGTCGCTTCGATCGCTTATAACAATAAACTGGTAGATTACCCGGTGTATAGAAGAGCCAAAGAGCTGTTGGCATCATCAAAGACAAACGTCTAGGAGGAAGCATATGTTACCCTTAAAAGGAATTACTGTTGTATCATTAGAGCAAGCGGTAGCCGCTCCTTTTGCAACCAGGCAGCTCGCTGATTTAGGGGCGCGCGTCATCAAAGTCGAACGGGAAGATGGCGATTTCGCCAGAGGATACGATCAGACGGTAAACGGGATGTCGAGTCATTTTGTCTGGCTGAACCGTTCCAAGGAATCGATCGCTCTGGATTTGAAGTCGGAAAAAGGAAAATCCGCCTTGGATAAGATTCTTTCACAGGCCGATGTGTTTGTTTATAATCTAGCTCCCGGCGCTGTAGACCGCCTTGGCTTTGCTCCGGAAGACTTGAGGAAAAAGTATCCGCAACTGATTATCTGCGGCATTTCAGGCTATGGAACCGACGGTCCCTACACCAATAAAAAGGCGTATGATCTTCTGATCCAGTGTGAAGCAGGGCTGGTTTCAATTACAGGAACCGAAGATGAACCATCTAAAGCAGGTATTTCTGTCGCTGATATTGCAGCTGGCATGTATGCCTATACAGGCATCCTCACCGCGATCATCGCACGCTATCAGACAAATGAAGGAACAGTCGTCGAAGTTTCGATGCTGGAAGCGTTATGCGAGTGGATGGGATATCCAATGTATTTTGCTGACTATGGAGGTAAAGATCCTCAGCGGACTGGTGCGAGACACGCGACCATTTATCCTTATGGGCCGTTTGAAGCAAATGACAAGAAAATGGTGTTTTTAGCCATTCAGAATGAAAGGGAATGGCGGCAGTTTACTGAGAGAATATTGAATCAGCCTGAGCTGGCGAAAGATGAGCGCTTTCATACGAATTCCATGAGAGTCGAAAACAAGAATCAATTACAGAAGATCATTGCTGAAGCTTTGGAAGAAGTGAATTCCAGTCAGCTGATTGAACTGTTGGAAGAAGCTAAGATTGCTAACGCTCGCTTGAATACGGTGAAAGATATCCCGGATCACCCTCAATTGAAAGCGAGGGATCGCTGGAGCGAGGTGGACTCACCTGTCGGCAGGCTGAAAGCATTGATTCCGCCGGTCACTTTTGAAAATATTGAAACAGTGATGGGGCCGATCGCTGATATCGGTGAACATACAGAAGCCATCCTTGAGGAGTTTAACTGTCAATCACTGCGAGCATGACCTGTTCCCTTATCCGGGGCTGTCTTTGAATTTTCAGAGACAGCTCCTTTTATGATTTTTAATTTCAAATGAAGTGGTGAAAAATATGGACGTCATACTAATTGTAATTCCAGCTTTTATCATTTTTGCTGTCGGGTTTATCGGACAAAAAAAGATCGGCTTTGACCGAAAGTCTATTTCCACGGCGGCTCTTTACTTAATGTATCCATTCCTGGCTTTTCGTACCTTTTATACGAATGAAGTAACGATCGATTACTTATACATTGTGATTTTTTGCGTTTCGCTGATGCTGCTTCTGATTTTACTGGTCGTAGTCGTCTCAAAAATTCAAGCTCAATCGCAATCGAAGTCTTCCGCATTAGTACTTGCCAGCGTATTTATGAATAGCGGTAACTATGGTGTGCCTATCATTTTATTTGCTTACGGAGAAGCCGGGGTAGACTATGCCATCATCATGATGGTCGTCCAATCGCTATTAATGAACACCGTCGGGCTTTATTTTGCCGCCCGGGGAAGCAGTACGGCTGACCATAGTTTTAAAGATTCACTCGTAAAAATTGCCCGGATGCCTATCAATTACGCTGTCATCTTGGGATTGATGACACAGGTATTCAATGTAAGCGTGCCGGAATTCATCATGCAGTCCGTCCACTTTATTGCAGATGCTACGATTCCGACCATCATGATCGTACTTGGTATGCAGCTCGCATCACTGACAAAAGGTACGGTAAAATGGGCTGACCTCTCGACTATTTTTTCGATACGATTGATTGTCTCGCCGGTCATCGCTTTATTATTAACCATGGTTATGGGGTTAGACCCGATGCTGGCCAGTATCC
Organism: Thalassobacillus devorans; assembly: GCF_011761345.1. Taxonomy (GTDB): domain Bacteria; phylum Bacillota; class Bacilli; order Bacillales; family Halobacillaceae; genus Thalassobacillus; species Thalassobacillus devorans. Next base: position 199,603 of record NZ_JAASRY010000003.1, on the reverse strand, counting down.
TGATCATTCTGGCAGCCATGCCGACTGCCGCTAACACGACGATGTATTCGCTGCAATTCAACACCGAACCGCAGTTAGTCTCCTATAGTACATTAGTGACGACTGTTGCCAGTTTAATAACCGTGCCACTGATGCTCTGGCTCGTTGGTGCTGTATCCTAGCAATCTCTTTTTTCATGCTATACTAAAAGAAAAAGGAGGCGAATCTATTGGCAGAACAGGTTGAAAATGCGATTCAGGATGTTTATCCAGACGACTTTTCCTGGTGTTATGGATGCGGAAGGCTGAACAAAGAAGGCCATCATTTCCGGACGGGATGGAATGGAGATCAGACAGTGACGATTTACACACCCCGCCCGGAACATACTGCTGTACCCGGATTTGTTTATGGCGGTTTGACCGCTTCCTTGATCGACTGTCATGGAACAGGGTCAGCTGCTTTAGCCTTACATCGGAAGAATGGGCATGAGCCTGGTGACGGTGCAAAAGCGCCGCGTTTTGTAACAGCTTCCTTGGATGTGAAATTCCTGAAGCCGACACCGCACGACGTTCCGTTGAAAGCTGTGGGTACTGTAGAGGAAGTTCATCCTAAAAAATTCAAGGTACATACAGAATTGTACGCCGGTGATGTGCTTTGTTCTAAAGGAGAAGTAATTGCCGCGTTGATGCCGGAATCCTTTGGACTGCAATAGATTTTTCCAGCCACTCTATTAACAGGGTGGCTTTCCTTTTGCAGGAAGGCTATATCATAGATGGTTCCTTTACCTTTTATTTCTTGTAAAACTATTATTATCTCAGCTTAATGTCAGTGAAACCTTTTTACAGTATTCATCTGTTAGACTAGGTATTGGCTTGGAAGCGACATGCTTCGACAAGCTACAACAACACGAATACTCTCTAGGAGGAATTTCATGTACAACACAAAACTGTCAGTAAGGAAATATCTTGTCTCGTCCGCTTTGGTTACGTCACTGGCATTCATTCCCGTTTTAAGTGATGGGGCGTTTGCAAAAGCTGACCCTACCCAGGACGATTCCAATGTTTCTGAAACACAGGTAGAAACATCTTATATAGATAATGGGGACACTGGCCAGGAGGTAGAAGCACTGCAGGCGGATCTGGAGGCACTAGGTTATTATACATATAACCTGGACGGCATTTTTGGTCCAATTACAGAAGATGCTGTTAAAGACTTTCAGGCAGACCAGGGTCTTGCTGTAGATGGAATTGCCGGACCGGATACGATGGCAGCGATTGACGGAACAGCAAATGTGGAAAGTGAAGAAACAGAAGCTCAGGAAGAAACGGTTTCCTTGAATGACGCTACCGAGGATTCCTCTTCTGAAGAGGCAGCTTCATCTTCTGATGTTGTGTCTATCGCAGAAAGTCTCATCGGCACACCTTATGTTTGGGGCGGAACTACCCCGGACGGCTTTGACAGCAGCGGGTTCATCCAGTATGTATTCGCACAAGTAGGCGTTGAGCTGGATAGAAAAGAAAGTGACATGTGGTTGAATAATGGGACTACCGTAGAATCTCCAAGTGTCGGCGACGTCATCTTCTTCGAAGGTACGTATGATACAGAAGGAGCTTCTCACAGCGGTATCTATATCGGCGACAACAAAATGATCCACGCTGGATCTGGTGGTGTAGAAGTAGCTGACATTACGATTGACTACTGGCAAGATCATTATCTAGGCGTTAAATCCTTTCAATAATAGTTGAAAGTTTTTCACCCCGGGTCCTCCAATTTCTGGAGGAACCGGGGTATTATTTTGGTTACATCATCTTTTCCATTCTTCTTTCAGCATGCCATAAACGATATGGTCGACATAATGATCATATAGCCATTCCGCCTGTCGGATTCTTCCCTCTTCCACAAACCCCAGCCGCTCCGGAACTGCCCGGCTTTTTTTATTCTCATAAGCTGCCTTGATATCGACGCGGTTCAGGTTTAACTCCATGAAGGCATAGTCGGTCAGTGCTTTTGCGACCCTTGTCATGATGCCGTTTCCCTGGTATCCCTCTCCTAGCCAATACCCGATGTAAGCTACCTTGTTCGTCCAATCGATTTCGTTATAACCAGCCGTACCTGCTATTTCTCCTTTATAAAGGATGAAAGTGGTCAGGCTTTTGTTCTCTATGTACCCTTTTCTGGCTATCTGTATGAAAGCTTTCGTATCTTCCACGCGCTTTGTCATATCCACCCATCCGAGCCATTCCCTCAAATGGTTACGTGAGTTATCCGTCAGCTCAAATACACGATCGGCATCAGCAGCCTCTGGCAGTTTCAACGATATATCTTCATCGATTTTAAAAGTAAACATCTTACTCCCCCTTTTCATTACTTTCTATGATACTACTTTTTTCATAAAAGCACCCCAGATTCTCCAAAATATGGAGAACCCGGGGTGGCTAATTCTTTACATTTCCTGTTCGGTTGGGCGGACGACGATTTCGTTGATTGCTACTTCGGCTGGTTCTTCGAGCGCAAAACGAATCGTTCTTGCGATGCTGTCTGGCTGGATCGCCATGTCATAAAGGTCATCCACACCGGACTTCAGATCATCATCGGTAATCGTAGAGGTAAGCTCTGTAGAGACAGCACCTGGTGAAATGATAGTTGCCCGGATGTTACTGTTTTTCGATTCTTCCATCCGCAATCCATCTGTAATCGCGCGGACCGCAAACTTGGTGGCGCTGTATACGGAGCTTCCAGGGAAAACAACATGACCTGCGACAGAGGAAAGGTTGATAATATGTCCCTGTTTCCGTTCACGCATATGTGGAAGTACTGAGTTAATACCATATAGTACACCGCGAATGTTCACGTCGATCATTTTATCCCATTCGTCCACTTTTTGTTTATTCAATAAGGATAGAGGCATCAGCCCGGCATTGTTAACCAGGGCATCAATCTGACCAAATTCTTCAATCGCATGTTGGGCTAATTGTTCCATTTCCTCCGCACTGGTAACATCGGTAGCTTTGTAAGTGGCCTCTCCACCACCCTGGTTGATCTTGTCTCTCAATTCTTGTAACCGTTCCTCGCGGCGTGCGGCCAAGACCAACTTCGCGCCTTTCGAGGATAGTTCTTTGGCGGTTTCTTCACCAATTCCGCTGGAAGCTCCAGTAATAATGACAACTTTATCTTGTAAATTAGGCATTCCAATGCCCTCCTTAAAATTAATTTTTCAACCTTCCTATTCCATTCCACTTTCCATAGCTGCTAAACTTGGGTAGTGGCTCGCAAAAGCAAAAATAGTTTTCTTTTTTGAAAGATTTACGGTTTTATCGCATAGAATTAGTGTAAGAATAATATAAGATGCTGTATCAGAGGAGGGAGTAAATGGACAAGATTGCAGTGTTTTGCGGAGCTAGTATGGGCGCATCCGATGTATATGCACAAGGTGCGAAATCATTAGGGAAAGAATTGGCCAGACAAAACATCACCCTTGTCTACGGTGGAGCAAGTGTCGGCATGATGGGGGCCATTGCAAACGCCGTTCTTGAAGAAAATGGACAGGCTATCGGAGTCATGCCGGGTTTTCTTGATGAAAAAGAACATACCCACCAGCAGTTATCCGAACTGATTGTCGTGGATTCGATGCATGAAAGAAAAGCGAAGATGGCAGAGCTAGCCGATGGGTTTATCGTAATGCCCGGCGGAGCAGGAACCATGGAAGAATTCTTCGAAATTTTCACCTGGGCTCAGCTTGGACTTCATCGCAAACCGTTCGGCCTCTATAATATCAATCAATATTATGAACCGCTTGTTGCATTGTTCAATCACATGGCCAAAGAGCGGTTTTTGGCAGAGGAACACCGAACAATGGCGTTAGTTGACGAGGATTCTCACGGGCTGGTAAAGCAGCTTCTCCAATATAATGTTCCACGTGAAACAAAAACCTATATATCAGAAGAGCAAACGTAAAAAATACAGACCAGCAGGAATGCGGTCTGTATTTTTTATTGTTATCGTATTAAAAGCCGTAGTCCTGGTCGCGATCTGTTAGCGGGATATCATAATACCGATCAGCATCAATTTCATATACGTCTCCGGAGGCCACCTGATCGATGATACCATAAACACCGAGCTCCACAGCTTTTACCAGCTGTCCCCGTTTCTTTTGGCCATAGCTTTGTGTCTGGCCGGTTACTTCAAACAGTACGGCACCGCTTCCGTTCAAGGCGAACGAACCGAGCGCAGTTCCTGGAAGGTTGAGGTTCTGCGGGTACAGAGTGATATTATCAAACGGTGAATCTCCTCGATCCTGCAGCGCATCGTAAGCCGCCACATTCAACTGCCTGGAGAATTCGAAATCGTAAGTGTCGGCATACTCGCTATATTTTTCCCCTTCTTCACTGTTCGGATCAGGGATAAAGTCACCTGAAATCGAAAGGGTGACTTTGTCATCGCTTCCTTCCACATAATATTCACCCTGGTGGTGAAGGTCGACGAAAACATCCACTTTCCCGTGCTCTTCCATCAAACCTTTGTAGACATCACGCACTGTTTGAGCTTCGGGGGTAATGTACCATCCCGGATGAGTAGAATCAGCAGGAAAATCAACCGCTTGTGGCTCATAGTCTAAGTTAGGATTGAAGTCACGGTTGACGTCAAAACCTGGCTGGGAGGCATAATCCCAGTACTGATTCGTATAAGTATAGTAGTTCCAGGAAGGCTGAGCATCTTCAAGCTGTGGAAAATCTTTCACAACATCTTCCCATGCCATATCATTCCCCCGGCGATTCAGTTCCGTTGCATCCGGGTTGACCATCGGCATCGCTACGATCGTAACCTCTTCTCGCAGCTGCTTCATCTCAGGAGAATTACTGGAACCGATGTTTTGCAGCATGTTCAGTAACGCAGCCGTTCCTGTCTTTTCATTTCCGTGAATTTCACTTTGGAGCAATAGAACTTTATCTCCTGTTCCAACAGTCGCCGTATAGATTTCACGGTTCTGGTTTGAATAACCGGCTACCTCTACATCGACGACACCCTGGCTGCTCTTTTCAATTTGAAACAGTTTGTTGCTCAATTCCTCATGACTGATAAACCCATTGATGGAATACTCCTGGTTGATCGGTGTACCTGGATTCGTCCCGTGGGAGTCGGCATAAACTGGAGCAGCGAGACCAGCTGTCAGAACGACGGAACTGCACAGTAAAGCGAGTTTGTTCTTTTTCGTCAATGAAATTCCTCCTCATAAATTCAGAATATTCACCTTAATTCGTTCTTTTTCTACCATTTCCTTTTGATAGATGTAAAAACAGAACGTTTTTCTTACTAATTTAGGACATAATTCCTGTACGAATATTATGTAGAAGGAAATCACTAATCTGTACTTCTGTCTCCCTTTATTCTTTTTGGATCATATACTCAGGTATAGAAATGTCCTGCATCATGGAAACAAAAGAGTTTACCAGATTTCCGTCAAATTGGGTCCAGGCGCAACGCTGTAATTCCTGAAATGCCTCTTCATAACCTAATGTTTTCTTATTGTAATTTCTTTGGTCAATGGTCATAGTATCGAAGGCATCACAAATAGAAATGATCCTGCCTTGAACAGTAATCTCATCCCCTAGCAATCTCCTTGGATACCCTGTCCCATCCCACTTTTCATGATGGTCGCGCACAAACTTTGCAGCTCTGGTCAGACCAAGATGTTTTCGGACAATAACATTTCCGATGTGACAATGACTTTGGATAAGGGTAAACTCTAATTCACTCAACTTACCAGGCTTCAATAATATATTTTTAGATAGACCCATTTTTCCTATATCATGAAGCATGGCAGCGATACGCAAATCCTCATCATAGCAATTCACTCGTTTCGCCAGCATACTGGCCATGTACATTACTCGCAATGAATGATATTTAAACATTTTAATAACTTCATTATCCTGAGCAATCTCATAAAATAGTGTTTCTGGATCCCGTCCTAAGCCAGTAAAGGGTTCCTCAACATTCACTTCAGTCTTAGCCCGCTGCTTTTTATCTTCTACAGGAGGTTTACGCACAAAAAGCTCATCTATTATTTTAAAGATTTCTTCAAAAGGAAGTCGTTCGTCCCTTTTTTCTGCAATATACTCAGCTATCTTCAAATCTTGTTCATCAAAAACCCTTTCTCCTTGGGCTGTCGAAACATGATGGTTTATATTTAGTTCCAATTCATTAAACCATTCCCCTACCGCGACAGGGTTTCTATCTATCAAGTTTGCTAGTTCTTGTAAACTATAACTTCTCATCTTATTCCTCCAATTTTATTATTCAGTGTATATAACCACATAAGACTCTTTCAAAAAAATTTCTTTAATAATATTTTCGGCACACTTGTTATAATATGAATACTTGAATTAAAAATTTTAGGGAGGCTTAATAATGGCAAATCCTAAGGTTGGTTTAGCGGGAATAGGAAAACTGGGTAATGCAATGATGGAGCAATGGGCCGAGCAACAAATCCCCATTGGCGTATATCACCCGAATACCAGGAGAACAGAAGAATTTATCACTCAGTATTCTAATGGAATTAAAATTGAGGAAAAAGAAATAAGTGAACTGGACGTATTGTTTTTAGCGCTTCCTGCAAATAAAATTATACCTTTCCTTTCCCAAAGGGAGGATTCGAAGACATGCTATATTAATATGGCGACTTCCTTAATGACAAACGAAGTCAAGAAAGAGTTTCCTGATTTGCACATTGCAGGCTTAAAATTCATGGGACATGCAACTGACTTAAAGGAACACGGAAACGGCTTATTCATCAGTGAGCAAACATTACCTGATTCAGTGATCGATATGTTTAAAGCAGTCGGGACTATAGAAAAAGACAGCGAGGAAGTCGTCATCCAGGTCAATAAACTTGCTACCTATCATGCAGTAAAAGCAGCTGTAGAAATAGAAGAGCAATTTGAAAAAAGAAGCCTGCCTGTAAAATATAAAGATAGAGCGTGGCGTTCACTGGCACCAGAAGTCATGCGCTCATACAGCGAAGGAAAACTCGGGCACTTTGGTCAGGAAGTTGTGAAAGAAGTGAAGGGTGAAAAATAGAATCATTGTTTCCTATGAAACAATGGAAGTAACATGATTGTGCTACAATAACGCAGGAAGTGTTTATACAAGGAGTTAGTATAATGAAGAATACAAAAGCTTTAGAAAGAAAAGCAACCGTACTCCAGACAGTCTCCCTTTTATTAGCCGTACTGGCCATCGTCCTGAAAGCCATCGGTGAAGGGAACGGCCTATTATTTATCGTCACCGTGGTTCTGGCCATAGTCGTGGCAGCCTGGTGGAGTTATACCAAATACAAAATGATTAAACCAGGTCAACGTAAATGAAAACGCTCCGGGCAAAAATCCTTGCCCGGAGTTTTTTGTACCTCTTACTATTTACTACCGTTTTCCTTATATCTAACGAGTATGGTAATGATCAATCCTCCTATGGTTCCTCCGATAAGCATAGTTATCCACCATCCCCAGTCAAAATCACCCGTCCATACCCCTTTTATTAGAAATGCAATAGAAAAACCAATTAAAATTCCTGCTAGAATGTTAAGTTTCATTACCAACCCCCTATTCCATAACGCATCATCTTTAACTAAATTTCATCATTTCTTCAGGAAAGTCAATATAAGGATTACGGTTACCCTGGATTCCCTGGATCGCCTCGTTACGATGACGTTCGTAAATCGTCGGTGGAAAGTTACTGTGCCAATCATACAACAGGGCAACATCAATCTTCTTTCGATAGGCTGGTTCGATTTTGTCCGGGTAGCGAAGCAAAAAGTATAGCATCGCCCTGGCGACAGTGCCTTTGGCGTATTCCGGTTCAAATAATTCATTTTCTGCTTTACCACAGGATTCTTCGATACGTTCGGTGTCGATGGAGCCTGGATTGTAATTTTCAAAATCATGATAAGGGTAGTTGCTTCTGATCGAGTTGCACAAAGGATCACACGTGAATAGCTGATGGATATCGCCTCGCATCGGCTCTTTGGCATCATACCAGGATTGCGGGACGGTGTGTTCACAATTAAATTTCAGCTGGCTTGCGATTTGTATCAATTGAGCTTTGGCCGCACCTTTACCTGACACTTGTTCCAGGACCTGTTTGCGCTTGATCGAAGTTTCATAGTCTTCCCGGATCACATCTTCCACCTCGCGCTTTTCCCCGGAATAAATACTTTTCAGGTCTCCGTCCGGACGCAGGTCCACCCATGGATAGACATATTCACCAGGATCATATCTCACTGGATTGGTGTGTGTTTGTTCCAGCAGATTCTCGAGTTTTCTTAAGGTATCCGGATCAGCAAAATCGATGCACTGATAGTATGCTGTCCGACTCTGTCGATCCTTGTCTTCGTCATAATAGGTTTTCTCATTGTTCCTGAGGGCATTTTTGTTGGTCTTCACCCTGGCCAGAATTTTATGAAGCTGGTGCCGATCGGTCGTAACAGCTAACAGGGCTTCCTTTTGTTGATTGGTAAATGTCACCTGTTTCCCTCCTGACTGCGGGAACCGGTCGATCGGCCCCCAGAATAATCTCACCTTAATCCCGCTTTCTTCGCTTCATCTGCCGGTATTTCTCAGCATGGAGTTCCTTTCTTGTCTGCTTGGAATAATCGAAATCAGCAAGCTTCTCTTTCATGACTGCCGATTCTACTAATAGCTCCTCATCTCCCAGTTCGTTGGCCATATCTTCCATATGGGAGATGTTGCTATATAATAGATTCTTGCCTTCTTCAAAATCTCCTTCATCGAATAATTGCAACGCCTGCTCCAACGTTTGGGCAGACTTAGTTATTTGCACCTGTTTATCTACCTCAGGATCACTGGATTGCGTCAATTTTTCGAGGTCTTTCGTATAGATAACAGAGACAGGATGAACGAAGGATTGCGGTTTTGCTCTCTCCGTGACGTCGATTAATGAACCTGCGACTTGCATCACCTCTGCCTCTCCTTCCCTGCCTGGCGGGACAGCACATTCAATCAAAAGCGATTTCATTTCCTTCGCATAGAAATCGCCCAGTTTGATTTCCACCCCACCAGCTGTTTCACGGGCTTCGTAACCGAGCACACTTTTAATGCTCACTCCCTCAGCGGGATTTAGCGTCAGGGTTACATTTTGGCTGACAACAGATAGAAGCCCCTCTAATTCTTTGGCAAAAATGTCCGGGATTGCTTCAACCTTGTCAATAAAATAAAAGGTACCCTTGCCTGCATCTGCAATTGTCTCCAATAATTCTTCGTCAAAGTGCTCGCTGACACCCATAGTGGTCATAACGGCCCCGGCTGTGTTGTAGTCTTCTGTAATATATTTAAGCTGGTCGATGTCTGTGATTCCGGCATTAGCTACACCATCTGAGAGCAGCAGAACCCGGTTGACATAGTCGTCGACCGGCTGCTGGAGCACGTTCTGACAGCCCTGGATTAATCCTCCGCTCAAATTAGTTATTCCCCGTGTTTCGATTGCGTCGATGGTGGTTTTCAAGCCATCTTTATGGGTGACTGGCTGTGCATCAAAGAGAGTGTCCACCTCTCCGTCGAAGACAACCATATTCATCAAATCCTGATCAGAAAGCTGATTTACAACGAACTTGCTTGCTTCTTTACAGTATTCCAGGGGTTTTCCTGTCATCGACCCGCTCCGGTCCAATACAACCGACAGATTAATCGGGGAACGGTTCGATTCTTTTACATCATCTGCGGTCAGCTCCAGCAAAAGGTACAAGGAATCTTTGCCGGTCGTCGGCACATACGGGTACTGAAGGGCGTGGGTAAAACTTACAGACTTGCTCATGCTTAACACTCCTCTATTGTAAATGGTAATTAGAGAATAGCACTGCACGAGTCCTCCACCCTATCTAAAAATTGTATGGGTACCCGAACACCCCGGGTCCTCCAGAATCTGGAGGACCCGGGGTAGATTATATGACATTTGTCATATAGGCTACCTGACGTTTATGTCTTACATCCATGACAGTATTTTTTTATGATAGGGATGGCGTAATTGAAAGCCATATTACTATGAACCATTAAGGAGTTAATTCCATGACTGATCAAAAAAAACAAGCGCAACTGAAAAAGAAAGTTTCTGCCTTTGCTAAACCGGATACAATGGTTGGGGTTCGGCAGCTGATTAACACAATGGCGCCGCTTTTCCTACTATGGTTTCTTGCATACCAGAGTCTGTCCGTGTCGGTTTGGCTGACACTTGCCCTTTCTGTGATGGCAGGCGGGTTTGTCGTACGGTTATTCATCATTTTTCATGACTGTACCCACCAATCGTTTTTCAAAAGTAATAAAGCGAACCGGATTGTCGGCACCATCACCGGGATTTTGACGCTGTTTCCTTTTGAAAAATGGAAGAGGGAGCACGCGATCCACCACGCGACCAGCGGCAATCTCGATAAGCGCGGTACCGGAGATATCTGGGTCATGACCGTGGAAGAATATAAAAAAGCCGGAACGTGGGAGCGTCTCGCTTACCGTTTTTACCGTAACCCGCTCGTCATGTTTGGCCTTGGACCGCTTTACTTGTTCTTGATCACCAACCGGTTCAACCGTAAAGATGCCAAGAAAAAAGAACGCAGGAATACGTACTTGACCAACGTATCGGTGGTTGTTCTCTATTCGATGTTGATTTGGGCAGTCGGCTGGCAGGCATTTTTGTTAATCCAGCTTCCCGTTCTATATGTAGCAGGCGCACTTGGCATTTGGTTATTTTACGTACAGCACCAATTTGAGGATTCCTACTTTGAAGAGGAAAGTGAATGGGACTTCGTCAAGGCAGCTGTCGATGGCAGTTCCTATTACAAACTTCCGAAAGTGCTGGAGTGGATTTCCGGAAGCATCGGCTACCATCACGTCCACCACTTAAGTCCGAGAGTGCCTAACTATCATCTCGAAGAAGCGCATGAGTCAACACCGCCGCTTCAGAAGGCGACGACAATTACGATGGCTTCGAGTTTAGAATCCCTCCGCTTCCGTTTGTATGATGAAGAGAATAAGACATTCGTCAGCTTTAAAGAAGTGAAGCAGCGCATGAAAAAACCGCAAGCTGCTAAACTGGCGACTAAGCAGCCGGGATTCCAGCAAAAATAATCTAAACACACCCATTCATACAGCATGGAATGGGTGTTTTCTTGTACAATAAAGATAAGCAAGACAACAAGGAGGCCACTATGCAGAACTGGTATCATATCATCCCGAAAAACACAGGACTCAGCATCTATGTCTGGATCATCTTTTGTGGTCTGCCATTCTTTTTCATTTTCCGGTCGTCTTCCGCTTTGGATATCGTGTTAGGCATTCTCATGGTACTGCTATTTTTCCTTGCCTATCGGTTATCGTTCATTTCCGATAACTGGATGGTCTATGTCTGGGTCAGTATCGAGATGGCGATCAGCATTGTGATGACGATCCTGTTCGGCTATATTTACTTCGCACTGTTTCTCGCATTTTTCATCGGGAATATCCGGAGTAAAGCAGGTTTTCTAACCTTATATATTGTTCATCTCACTACGACTGTAGCGACGACGACGTTCGTTTTCATTATCAAAAATGAATCCCTGTTTCCTCACCTGCCATTTATTATCATCAGTGTGCTTGGGGTCATTTTGCTTCCGTTTACGATATACTACCGAAACAAAAGAATCGCCCTCGAAGGACAACTGGAAGATGCCAACAAACGTATCTCCCAGCTGCGGGTAATTGAAGAACGAGAGCGTATTGCCCGGGATTTACATGATACTCTGGGGCAAAAGCTTTCTTTGATCGGATTGAAAAGCGATTTAGCCGGGAAGCTGTTGGAGGCGAAACCGGAAGCCGCCAAAAAAGAAATCCATGATATCAACCAGACGGCACGGACCGCCTTGAAGGAAGTACGGGAAATGGTGGCGAATATGAAAGGTGCCAAGCTTGAAGAAGAAATCATCCGTGTCCAGCAGTTACTGGAGGCAGCCCAAATAGAATTCCAGCTTGAAGGTGATACCCACTTGAAGCATGCTCCCCCATTAGTCGAAAACGTGATGAGCATGAGTCTGAAAGAAGCATGCACAAATGTCGTCAAACATAGTCAAGCGACGGTTTGTCGCATCCATGTCCAGCAGTCGAAGGAAAAGACAATGGTGGCCGTGGAAGATAACGGTACCGGCATTGCTAAGGAAAAAGCCGGCACGCATGGACACGGCCTGCAAGGCATGAGAGAGCGCCTGGAATTTGTCAATGGAATCTTGGAAGTATCCTCTCCAGCAGGGGGTGGCACCAGACTTTATATCGAAGTGCCAAACATTATCCAATCAACCAAACAGGAGGAATCGGTATGATTCGCATTGTCATAGCCGAAGATCAACGCATGCTGTTAGGAGCACTTGGTTCGCTGCTCGATCTTGAAGAAGATATGGAAGTCATCGGCAGTGCCAGCAATGGTGAAGAAGCGTGCGAACTCGTGAAAAAACATGACCCTGATGTCTGTATCATGGATATTGAAATGCCACTGAAAACCGGCCTTGATGCCGCCGAAGAACTGAGAGACCATCCGTGCAAAATCATCATCCTGACAACATTTGCCCGTTCGGGTTATTTCGCCCGGGCTCAGAAAGCCGGAGTCAGCGGATACTTGTTGAAAGACAGCCCAAGTGAAGAACTGGCAGCCTCGATCCGGAAGATCATGGACGGCCAGCGCATCTATGCACCGGAACTCGTAGACCTCGCTTACAGCGAGGACAATCCGCTGACCGAACGGGAGAAGCAAGTCATCCAGCTGATGGCTGACGGAAAAAACACGAAAGAAATCTCAAAGCAACTGTACATCACTCCCGGTACCGTCCGTAATTACATTTCTGTAATTTTGGAAAAGCTCGAAGTCGGCAACCGGATTGAGGCGATTTCCCGTTTTAAGGAAAAAGGCTGGTTTAAATAAAAATATTTATAATGGCCGCCATGTCTCCAGCAAGGGACATGGCGTTTTTACATAGGTGCCAGGATACTGGACAATACCTGTTCGTTACTAGACAGCGGTCCTTGGTTACTGGACATTTTCAAAGCTTTATTCGACACTTTCGAGGATTTACTAGACATTCTTCAAATTTTACTAGACAGGGCACACGGCAATCTAGACACTCCTCCCCTTTACTGGACAGGCAAACCAAACCCTCCCTAAAAAAGTACTATCTTTATAGAACGATTGGTAGATTTTGTACCAGAAGCCTTCCATCTCTCCAATTAACCACTAGAATAGATTATACATTCACAGGAAGGGACTGGTGAGATGAAAGGCTTTATGAAAATGTTAGCGATAGCCTTGGTACTTATGCTGACTGCTTTTCCATTCGGCGGGGATGGAGCGGAAGCTAACGAAGATCCGACCATCTATCTGAAAGGAAATGCCAAGGAAATCGGACAGCAGTATGGCAAACTTGCAAAAGAAGAAATCCAGCAGAATGTTACTTTATTCAAGCAGACGGCTGCAACTATCCAGCTGGACATGGACTATGCTGAAACCGCAGCAACGTACGAAGAATTTTTAAGCAATGAAAACCCACAACAGATCGATCAGCTGAAAGCGATGGCAGAAAGCACTGGTGTGAGCTATGATGACTTGCTTGCGTTTAATGCTTTAGGAGAAGAAGTCCTTGCAGAAGGATGCACCACTGTCTTAGCCAGTGGCGATGCGACAAAATCGGGCAACGCTTTTTACCATAAAAACCGCGATGCCATGCGTGGAGCGGCGCAAGTGGTCGTTCAAGTGGAACCGGAAGATGGAGAGAAATTCATCGGTATCACAAGCGCGGGCTATACCGGTATCGCAATGGGAATCAATGAACATGGTGTTTCCGTTGGGAACAACGTTCTGGATACATGGGACCGTGGCCCAGGTTATGGGAACCTTGATGTCATCCGACTCGCGTTAGAAAATACAGAAGATGCAGCTGATGCTGTCGCTTTTATCGAAGAAATCCAACGTTCATCAGGCTCCAACTATGGGATTGCCGATAGTGACGATGCGGCATTCGTCGAAGCGACTCATACAGCAACCGCTGTTCAATGGGTAGAAGATGACGTGATGGTACATACCAACCATTATATTCTGGACGGTATGGAACAATATGAAGCTTTGGATAGGGATAACCTGAAAGATAACGACTGGAGCTGGTATGTATCGACTGAAGAACGATTGAGTCGTGCCACCGACCTGATGGAACAGGCCACAGGAAAAATTGACTCCCAGACTTTGATTAAGTTATCCGAAGACCAGGATGGCCCGGACAGTACCTACTGGATCGACTCACAGGCGGAGATCAACGGGATCCCGATGGGTACTGTATCCACCGGAACGTTCGATGGATCAAAAGAAAGAATGTGGGGACAGCTTGGCCAGCCAAGCGTTGCACCTGCGATTCCATTTGATGTCGACCGCCCGCACATTCCGGATCCATTCCTTTCCGGAAAGCAAAGTGAACGAGTGAAAGAAACAATTGCTAATCGAAACTAATGATTTAAGGGAGCTTCCCTTATTGGAGAAGCTCCCTTTTTTGATGTACCAATTATTCTACTTTGGTCCATTCACCGCCGCTGACTTCAAAAGCAAAGTCATTAGGTGAAACCTCTACAATAGCACTTCCTCCACTAGGGTTACCGTTAGATATGATATCGTTCAATTCCAGGCTTACGCCACTTAGTCTTGCCCAGTAGATGCCGTCTCCTTCAAGTTTGTACTTGCCCGGCTCAATATCTATACCAACTACATAGATTCCACTTGAAAATGACTTCTTGATTTCATGTCGCTCTTTTTCAACATCATCAAATAATCTCCAGCCGCCATTCCCAAAACTAACGGCCGCATCAGAATCTTTAATTTCCATATAATATGGTCCATCTGGATTCGCATTTGCAATGATATCGTCGAGTTCACCGCTGAACCCTCCTAATCTTTCAGCATAGATGCTGCCATCTGGATTGTAATATATCCCCGGTTCAATTTCGGTCCCAACTTCGTACATTCCACTAGAATAAGTTTCTGGCTCAGGTTCAGAAATTTCTTCTTCTACTTCTTCCTCGGCTGCTGTCTCCTCTACTTCTGGCTCTTCGGATTCCTTTGTTTCAGACGATTCATTCTCATCTTCCACAGATTCCTCAGCCGGTTTTTCGGCATTTGCCTCTGTGGCAGGGTTTTCATCCACTTGTGCTTCCGTATCTCCTTCTTCTCCCCCACCGGCGACAGCAATTATGATAATAACGGCGACCACCCAAAACCACCAACGTTTTAAAATGCTTTTCTTTACTTTTTCTTTAGCCATTCCTGACACGCTCCTTTTCGTTAAGCTTTATGTTGATTTACTGTAAATAAATCGTATCACCGCACAAGCAACAGACCCTCACAAAAAAACGAAAGGGTGAAAGGGCATAAAAAAAGAGCCTCTTCATAAGAGCCTCCTTTTAATGGTATAGCTTATACATTTTCTCTGATTCCGCTTTAATTTTATCCTTCAGCTCTGGCGGGGCGATCACTTCCGCGCTGCTTCCCCATGTCAGGAGCCAGCCGACGAGGCCATCGCTTAGCACCGCTTTTGTTTTCAATGTGAAATAGCCGTCATCACCTTCTTTGATGGGAACATTTTTACCGAACCGGTCGACAATGACGTTGATCAGATGATCGGCGAATTTGATTTCGATCCATTGTTCTGTACCCGTGAACATGTGAAAGAGCTGGTGAGTGTACTGCGAAACGTCGAAATCTTCCCGCTGCTCAAATACTTCGTCGGTAATCTGCAGCTTGACGATCCTGTCGATACGGAAGTGACGGAGGTCCTTATGTTCCGGCGACCAGCCGATCAAATAGTAATAGTCACGGTTCCATACTAAAGAATATGGGTGCAGGTGATAGGTTTTGCCGTTTCTGCTCAGGACAAATTCTTTTTTTACGTTGTAGCGGCCGTATTGGAATTTGATCGCTTTATGATCATTGATGGCGTTATGCATATTGTAAATGGCATATTTCACCTTGCTGGACTGGCTGTGTGCCGTTTCGTGGTCGATATGTATCTGGTTCTCCAGTTTGGCGGCGAGATTCTCGCTGGTCAGCTGTTTAATTTTATCGATCAGCAGCTCTTTTTCCTTTTTCGTAATGAATCTTGCGGAAACAACGGCGTCACTCAAAAGGCGAAGCTCCTGAATTTCAAACAGCCGGTTCTGAAAGCTGTAATACTTCGGCTTGCCGTTCATTTCCTGGTTGACGATCAGATCGATGACGTTGGAGGCTTCGAACGTGTTGAGGTCTTCTTTGATTAAACGTTTATTAAAATCGTAGTTTTGGTCGAATTCTTTATGCAGATGGTCGGCAATTTCACTTAATGTCAGTTCATTTTCATCATCTGTATATTTTTCGAGTACGCTTTTCAAAACCAATACACGCTCCCGAGTTGTCAGGTTGCTCATAGACAGTCCCTCCCTGTTAAAATTATCTATATTTTACCATTACCTGCTAAATAATAAAGCAGCCTTCCTGAAATCCAGGAGGCTGCCTGACTATAGATTATGAAGTTTTTGTCCAATAAGCTGCTTCGCCTGTTTCAGTAGAAGGAGGGAACTGTTCACCTTTTTCTAATTTAATAGATGTATCATCCTTGCTGGCGTCCCCGCCATTCACGAGACTTTCTACTTTGTACGTGCCGCCTTCTGGTGCTTTTTCGCCTGTTTTATGCTTGTTATTTGCCATGTTGATCATACCTCCTGAATTAGTTTAGTTTCTTGGGGTGTTATTCTTTTCATTGCACCTTGGCCATAATGATAAACATGATTTGGCAGATTTGGGAAAAAAGGATGATATAAAACGTGTGACGGTATTTTAACGGGAAATGTCGCTCATTTAATCGGTCCGAATTCCGTAGCACACTTCACTCTGTTTGATACTATTCATTATTCGGGTAGTGGATAGAAAAGCTTTCCAGAAAGGATGATAGGCATGTATCAGGATATTTTGCAACAGACGAGCCATCGCGAGACTCCTCTCCCTGCCCGGCCGTGGCTGCTGACTCAGAAGTGGGGCCATCTGCTTTTTATGCATGTACCCATCACCAAACAAAAAATCGAACCGTTGCTGCCGCAGCAATTGGAGCTTGATACGTATGACGGTGAGGCATGGATCAGTATTGTCCCGTTTGAAGTGACTGGGATGCATGCCAGGGGGATGCCGGAAATTCCTTTTTTGCGTTCTTATTTAGAACTGAATGTCCGGACGTATGTGAAATACCATGGACAGCCAGGTGTCTATTTTTTCAGTTTAGATGCGAACCTGCTGCCGGCCGTTCTTGGAGCAAAAACTTTCTCCCTGCCTTACTATTACGCGGATATGGAAATGAAAAAAACAGCCGGTCATTACAATTACCGGAGCATACGAAAAAAAGCAGCAACAGGAGACTTCGAGGGAAGCTACCATCCTGTCTCGAAGACTTACTCGCCTGAACAAGGAAATCTTCCCCATTGGCTGCTGGAACGCTACGTATTTTGGCAAAAGAAGGGGAACGGGTTAATACAAGGCGACATCCATCACCTTCCCTGGGAAGTCCAGGACGCTTCCGCTAACATCGACACGGAAACCCTCACCTCTTTCCTGCCTCCGTCTTCCTTCTCTGGCGAACCCGTTTATCATTATGCTTATTCACGGCGAGTTCTTCTCTGGCCATTAAAAAAGGTAACCTGATGCCCTCCTCTGCAGGGCATTTTTTTTATGCGCTTTTCTATCAATTTACAGGATATGGTTATTACTAGTTTATAGTATAGCTTTATAAAAAGATGGTAAGGATGGTGAGAGAGAAACTAGAACTAATAATGTAGGGGTTGCTTATCATGTCAAGATTTTCCCGTCGTAAACGCCAAACCCCCGAGGAGCAAACTTCCAGTAAAAAGCTTGATAAAACTCTTCAGAATAATCTCGAGCAATTCAAGCAGACGCTTGGCGAAAGTACCGACATCGTTATCCGTACGTTCAAAGCGGGGCAGACTGGCTCCATCGATATCGCCGTCCTTTATACTTCCGGACTTGTGAACGACACGATTGTTCACGATTTTGTGCTGGATACGTTAATGGTGCAAATCAGGCAGACCCCTCTTGATACGATAGAAAAAGATAATTATCAACTTATCAAAGACTTTGCGATGACAGGCGGAAACATCACCGATATCGACACCACAGAAAAACTGTTCAACCATGTTTTATCCGGAGATACCGTCGTCATGCTGGATGGTTCCAGTGAGGCGATGGCGATTGATACGAGGGAGTGGGAGTCAAGATCCGTCGAGGAGCCGTCGACTCAGTCGGTTGTACGTGGACCGAAGGAAGGGTTTACGGAGAATTTACGGACCAACACGGCTCTCCTGAGGAGAAGAATTAAAGATCCAAACCTCTGGATTAGTACCAAGCCGATTGGAACTAAAAGTAAGACAGATGTTGCGGTCGTTTACCTGCATGGGGTAGCTGATGAAAAAGTCGTTAAGGAAGTAACTCACCGTTTAAACAAGATTGATATTGATGCCATTTTAGATAGCGGCTATGTAGAAGAATTGATTCAGGATGAAACGTATACCCCTTTCCCAACGGTGTATAACAGTGAACGTCCAGACACCATTGCAGGCGGCCTCCTTGAAGGAAGGATTGCCATCATTGTGGATGGATCGCCATTCGTTCTGCTTGTTCCGGCCTTATTCGTGAATTTTTTTCAGTCAGCAGAAGATTACTTCCAGCGGGCTGACTTCTCAACACTCATCCGTTTGATTCGTTATTTGGCCTTCTTTCTAGCTTTGCTAACGCCATCTGCCTATATCGCTTTGACTACTTATCATCAGGAAATGATTCCAACATCGTTGCTGGTCAGTTTATCGGCCCAAAGGGAAGGTGTGCCATTTCCTGCTTTTGTCGAAGCCTTATTGATGGAAATCACGTTTGAAATCCTAAGAGAAGCGGGGGTGCGCCTTCCGAAGGCAGTGGGTTCCGCAATTTCTATTGTTGGAGCATTGGTACTTGGACAGGCAGCGGTTGAAGCTGGCATCGTATCGTCAGCCATGGTTATTGTCGTGTCGTTGACAGCGATTTCGAGCTTTGTTTCTCCCAGCTTTAACTTTGCGATTTCAATCCGGATGCTCCGTTTTGGGTTTATGATTCTGGCGGCTACACTCGGGCTGTTCGGAATACTCCTTGGTTTGATCATTTTGACCCTGCACCTGGCAAGCCTGCGTTCTTTCGGGGTTCCTTACCTCACGCCAATGGCACCATTCATAGTATCAGACCAGAAAGATGCCATTCTCCGGTTTCCACGGTGGAAACTCACTACCCGGCCGCGCCTGGTCACCCAGCAGAACATAACTCGTGAAGATGTGGAGGCGCCGAAACCTCCCAAGCGTTCTAGACGGAAGAAAAGGAAGAAACAAAAATGAAACGAACCATATTACTGAAACTGGCGTTGTTAAGTTTATGCGCTCTTTTATTATCCGGCTGCTGGAGCAAGCGAGAATTAAATGAAATAGGGATTGTCACAGCAATTGGGATTGACCGACAGGAAGAACAGTATAAAGTGACGGTCCAGGTGATCAACCCGAGCGAGGTTGCTTCGAAGGAGATGACCACTCGTACAGCTGTTTCCACTTATACCGCTGTTGGAAATTCTATTTTCGAAACGATTAGAAAGCTGATGACGCTTGCTCCGCGGCGAGTCTACTTGTCTCATGTCCGGGAAATCGTGTTAGGGGAGGAAATGGCGAAAGAAGGAATCGGAAAAACGCTTGATTTTTTATCTCGGGATCATGAAATGAGGACGGATTTTCATTTGACTGTCGCTCAAGGAGTGGAAGCAGAAGAGTTAATGAAAATCTTAACACCCTTAGAACGAATCCCGGCAGAAAAGGCTTTTTCTTCGATTAAAAGCGGGGAGGATAGTTGGGCCCCTATCGAAGCGGTAAAAATCGGTGATGTGCTAAATGCAATGCTTTCGGAAGGGAACAACCCAACACTATCTGGTATAAGAATCATTGGTGATCCTGAGCAGGGGAATCATCTGACTAACGTCGAACAGGTCGATTCCCCTGCCAATTTCGCAATTGATGGACTGGCAGTTTTCAGAAAAGACCACCTCGTCGGCTGGCTAAATGAAAACCAAAGCAAAGGTTATAACTATATTACCGATAACGTCAAAAACACGGCTGAATACGCGCCTTGTGACAATGACGAAAAGGGCGGGATTACGTTAGAAGTATTTGATTCGACTAGTAAGCTGGAAGCTGCCATCACCAGTAATCAGCCGAGAGTATCCATCAATATCCAGATAGAAGCAGGCATAGCTGAAGTAGAATGCCAACTGGATTTATCCAAAACAGCAACCATCCGTCAGGTAGAAAAACAATTCGAGGAACATGTGACAACTCTTGCTAAACGGACCATCCAGGTACTTCAGCAAGACTTACAGAGCGACGTACTCGGATTTGGCGACCTGATACACCGGGAAGATAAAACCTATTGGAAATCAATAAAGAATGAATGGGACAACATTTTTCCTGAGGTAGAAACGGAAGTGAAGACTACTGTAAAAGTCAAACGAACAGGAACCATCGTCGATTCCTACCAAAAGGATGTGGAGGGGTAATTCATGTGGGCTATTTCTTTTACTGCTCTACTGATATGGGCGGGTTTAGGAATTAAGAAATTACACAGCACAGGGTTGTGGAAGGATCTGATCGTCTATGCCTGTGTATGGGCAGTTGCAATGACGATCATTACTTTATACCGCTTCCACATTCCTGTTCCTAATCCACTTGATGGTATTTCCTATATATATCAGCCATTAAGTAAGTTATATCAACAATTATTCTCTTGATAGATTGGAGGGAAGGAAATGGAATTAAATGAGAAAATCACACTACGACAGTTCAATTTATTGATCATCCTCTTTACCATCGGTACTTCCATCCTTCTCTCTCCGGCCAGCTTGGCTGCCTATGCCGGAAATGATGCATGGTTAAGCGCTATTTTATCGGTAGTGATCGGTTTGGTGATCCTCGTGTTTTTCTGGTCAGTCAGTCGTCAGTTCCCAACTAGTAACCTGGTCGACATCAGTGAGCAGGTACTTGGGAAGTGGCTGGGGAAATTGGCTGCTCTGTTGTTCGCCTGTTTTTCCCTGATATCAGCAGCAACCGTCTTATGGGTAATCGGTAATTTTCTTGTCACCCAAATTATGCCGGAAACACCAATGATGTTCCTTCATTTCTTACTAATGGGGTCCGTTGTATATGGTGTATTGCTCGGTATTGAAGTGATATGCCGGACAGTGGAAATATTTTTCCCTTACATTGTTACATTGCTGCTTATTATTTATATTTTCAGTGTGCCATCTATAAAAATTGAACATATCCAGCCAATGCTGGATGGAGGATTCAAGCCAATATTGGAAGGAGCAATTTTTGATACCAGTGTTTCACTGCTGCCTTTAATTGTTTTGTTCATGGTTTTTCCTAAGCTGGTAACCAACAAGAAGCGAGTCCTTCCTAAGGTGATGGTCAGCTACTTGATTGCTGGCACATTCATTATCGCAATTACTTTCATCACCATAACTGTCCTCGGTGTAGAAATTACAGCCAATCAGACATATCCGACTTATGTTGTAGCAAAAAGCCTGAATGTCGAAGGGTTGATTCAACGGGCAGAAGTCGTAATCGCTGTTTCCTGGCTGCTTACCATTTTTTTTAAATTATCCTTATACTTTTATGCTTCTGTAACGGTCTTAGCACAGGTATTGAATCTCAATACGTACCGCACGATAACCGTGCCGATGGGAATGCTTACGGTTGCTTTATCTCTGATTGTCTACCCAAGTACTACCTACGCAAATGAATGGAATGAATCGACATGGTTATGGTTTGCCTTAACTTTTGGAATCGTCTATCCGCTGTTGTTATCGCTTATCGGAAGGGTCCTGGGAATCAAGGGGAAAAAATAAACATATAGGAGGGGGGGCACGATGGTGACGGAAAAAATCAATGGATTGCAATTATTCATCATGATTCTTTTATTGGAACTGGGCAGTGCTGTCGTTCTCGGCTTCACCTTCGAAGCGGGAAACAGTTCATGGCTCGTGATTATTATGAGCACGCTTGGTGGAATCGCCTTGTATGTCTTGTATACCCATTTATCCAGTTATCATCCCACACTCCTGCTGACACAGGCTGTTCGAAAAATCACCGGGCCTGTAATCGGTTTTCTGATTGCCATCGTGTACATTGGTTACTTTTTTTATATTGCAGCCAGGGTGCTTGGTGATTTCAGCAACCTCCTGCAATTGACGATATTGCAAGGGACTCCTTTACTTGTGGTAGCAGGGGCCTTCACGCTTATGGTAGGTATCGCCTCTTACTTGGGGATAGAGGTGCTCGCTCGGACGGCGGAAGTGTTATTCCCATGGGTCATTGTTTTTGGCGGCTTGTTTCTTTTCTTTGTCTATATTGATGGGCTGCCTGATTTCAGAAACCTGCAGCCCATCCTGGATAAAGGCTGGAAACCGATTATCGATACGACGTTCCCGCAGGGATTGACATTCCCTTTCGGTGAGTTAATCGTCTTCCTGATGTTCTTCCCTTACCTGGCTGGTTCCACAAACATAACGAGGGTTGGGATTATGGGTGTTATTATGAGCGGAATTATTCTAACTATTACACAGGTAACGATTTTAGCTGTCCACGGAGCGGAAACAGCCAAATTATTGACGATCCCTTTGTTAGAAACGATATCACTCGTCAATATCCAGGACATCATCCAAAGGATGGACCCGCTTGTCATTATAACGATGATTGTTTTAGGCTTTTTTAAAATCGCCCTATTTTTTCATGCCGCTATCATTGGCATGCATGAAACTTTTCTCATCCCCCGATCGAAGCGCATATGGCTCGTTAGCGGAGCGGGAATCATTCTGATCATTATTACTTATATGATCAGCCATGATTATGTGAGACACATCTTTGTTGGTTTAGAAATTGTTCCCATGTATGTCCATGTCCCGCTGCAAATCATACTGCCAGTCCTATTGATCGGAATCGCCTTTCTCCGTCATAAAATCAATCCCTGATTATGCCTGGACGAGCTGAATCATGTTGCCGCACGTATCATCAAAAACGGCGACCATTGATCCTCCCATATTGGTCGGCTTTGTTTGGAATCTCACACCAAGGGACGCCAGTCGTTCGTACTCCGTGTCAATATCATCGACAGCAAACGAAGTAGCCGGAATACCATCACGGTAAATGGATTCCTGGTATTGTTTGGCGGCAGGATGGTGATTCGGCTCCAGCAGCAGGTCGATCCCTCCTGCATCTTCCGGTGAAACCACCGTCAACCAGCGGAAATCTCCGGCCGGAAGGTCCATTTTTTTCTCGAAACCGAGCACCTCGGTATAAAATTGCAATGCTTTCGCCTGATCTTTCACAAATACACTGGTAATATATATGCGCATGAAATTATCCTCCTTTTTCCATGGAACCGGGAATCGGTTCGTAAAGCTCAATCAAATTTCCTGCAGGATCGCGGAAATGAGCAACTTTAATGCCCCAGTCCTGCTGCTCCACAGGAGTAGTAATAAAGGAAACTTTCCCTTTCCAATTGTGATAGGCTTCCTCGACATCGTCAACGTTAAAAACAAGCGTCGCTATATCGTGGTTTTTCGCATCACGGTCATAGGCTTCCCCCACCGCTGCTGCCATCTGCTTCCGTTCGAATAATCCTAAGGTTGCATCACCGATTCCTTTGAAATCGGCATAATTAGACTGCTCATTTCCCCAGGTAACCTCAAACCCTAACGTATCCCGGTAGAAAAAGAAACATTCCTCATAATTATCGACCAGCAGCCTGATATGTGTCAGCTTCATGGTATCCCTCCATTCCCCTACTATTTCGACTGATTCCGCCTGATTCCTGCTAGACAATCACCCATAACAGAAAATTGCATAGCCTATTACACAAGGAAAAGAGACTAAATCGGGGAGCGTGTTACTGTGAAAGGGAATGTTATCCATTACTTCGCCGGCGACCATACGGCCAAAGGCTTTTTCACGTTGTATGACAGTTGTTTTCAGGATACCGGCCTGATATATAAATTAAATGGGACCTCTCCATGTGTGAAATCACGGCTGATGAAGCGGCTTGCGGAGGCATCGTTGAAAAAAGGTATAGCTTTGGAAATGATTCATCGGTCTTCAGATCCCGAAGAACTGGACGGCGTTATTCTTCCGGGTTTGAACATCGGTTTCGTAGATGGGGACTGCTTTATGGGGAGCGGCAAAGACATAGATACCGATGTCGCGCTGGATAAAGATCTGCTTGCCATTCACGAAGATGAAATCCTCGGTTTGAAGGAAAAAATAGAAAACGAATTTTCCTCGGCCCACGCTTCCTTTGCGACCGGTCTGCATATCCACGATGGCCTCGAAGAAATATACATCAACCAGATGGACTTTACGAAAGCGAACCAGCTGGCTGTCGATCTGAACGACCGCTTTTTCGACGGGGTGGCAGCCACAGGCCGGACCGCCATTGTCAAACACCGCTTCTTCGGTGCTTCCACTCCACATGGTGTAATAGACTACATCGATAATCTTACCGAAGGGCTGGATAAACGCTATTTCATCAAAGGCCGGGCAGGGACCGGAAAATCGACGTTATTGAAAAAAATTGCCGCCGCAGCGGAAGAGCTTGGCTTCGATATTGAAATGTACCATTGTGGTTTCGATCCGGAGAGCATGGATATGGTCGTCGTCCGCGAGCTCGGATTCTGTATTTTTGACAGCACCGATCCCCATGAATATTTTCCTGACAGAGAGGGGGATGAAATCGTCGATATCTATGAAAAAGCGGTCACACCAAGGACGGATGAGAATTACGCCACCGCGATCATGGAACTGAATCGCAGTTATAAATCGTATATGAAAAATGGCATTGTCATCTTACAGGAAGTGAAGCGACTGCATGATGGGCTTGAACAAATCTACGCCGCGGCGACAGATGACAGTAAAGTAGATGCACTGTTTGATCAGATCAAAGCAGAGTTGGAAGCCTGATTCGGAATTCTGGTCATATATTCCGTTTATCGCTCATAACTAGTTCATTTTTGATCACAACCAAGTTGTTATTGATCGTAAAAACTCCAAACCATAAAGCCAGCCACTGTTCATATAAGTGGCTGGCTTTTGATTAATTCCAAACGTTGTCTGCGATTTCAAGGACATGCCTGATTTTCGCCCATTGCTCTCCTTCAGAAAGAATATTGCCTTCTTCGGTGGATGCGAATCCGCATTGCGGACTGAGGCACAGCTGATCTAACGGTACATATTCCGCTGCTTCCGCGATTCGTTTTTTGATACGGTCTTTATCTTCTAGCTCCCCCGTTTTAGAGGTAATCAGTCCAAGGACGACTCGGAGGTCATCGCGCTTCACGTGGCGCAGCGGCTCAAACCCACCGGAGCGTTCATCATCATACTCGAGGAACAATCCGTCTACATTCAATTCGCTGAAAATCGTTTCCGATACCGCATCATAGCCGCCGGATGCGGTATACGTGGAGCGGAAGTTGCCCCGGCAAATATGCATTGTAATCACAAGGTCCTCCGGCTTTTTAGCAATCGATTCATTGACTGCCTGGACAAACAATCCTTTAAGTTCCTCCGGGTCCTGGCCACGATCACGAATCATCTGCAGGCCTTCTTCTGAGAAAAATCCTGCCCATGACGTATCATCGAGCTGCAGGTAGCGGCAGCCGGCATCGTAAAAGGCCTGGATCGCCTTTTGATAAGCTTTTGTCAAATCGCTCAGTAATTCTGATTCATTTTCATAGATTTCCTTATTGATATTGCCTCGGAATAATAGCATATTCGGACTCGGGATCGTGAACTTCGGCGTATGATTTTCCCCCACCAGGGAATGAAGAAATTTATAATGCTCAATCATCGGATGGTTATCACTGAAGTCGACCCTATCGACAACCCGTACAGAATGGGGTTTCGTTTCCACCCCTTTGAACTGAATGCCGGACTCCGGCTCGTACCCTTCAACGCCAACTAAATTTTCGAGAAAATCAAAATGCCACCAGGCACGGCGGAAATCCCCATCAGTAATTGACTGCAGTCCTGCTTCTTTTTGCTTTTCTACCAGCTTTATAATCTCCTCATCTTCAATCCGTGTCAGTTCTTCTGCAGAAATATCCCCATTCTGTCTTTGCTGGCGTGCTTGCTTCAGCCGATCCGGACGGAGAAAACTTCCGACATGGTCCCCGCGGAATGGTGCTGTTATAGTTTTTGTGTCTGCCATTTCTAATCCTCTCCTCTGCTTAGATATCGTCAGGTAATATTGGCGAAAGCCTTTGTTTTTTCTTATACCTTAATCCTTTAACAAAGTTACACTTACTTAAAGTATAAAAAATAAAAGCCTCTTCCAATAAGAAGAGACTTTATAATAGAATTCGCCGCTTCTTATCTCTCAAGTTCAAAGAACTTGCAGGAATTAGCACCTTGTATGATACAGGTTGCTGAGGCGTCGCCGGGCCATACCCTCGACCTCTCTTGATAAGATTTTTATCCAATTTTCAGAAACTAGTATGCTAGTAATCATATCAGCTGGAAACGAAAAAATAAAGTTAAAGGAAAAATTTCTCTGTTGCTTCAATTTGAAGTTTTCCCCACCCCCATTTGGAAACTTTTGCTATCGAATGATGTAACGAAATGGAGGGAAAAAAGATGAAAAAAAGATGAATTCGAACAGAAAATTGAAGAACAACGACAAAAAATGTACCACATATCTATAACGGAAGACCACTATCCTGAAGTCGTAAAAATATCTCAATACTTAGATGAACTATTGAATGAATACACCCGTTATACCAATAGTTTCAAGCAATCAAAAGGGCTAAGTTTTGAGTGAATCCAGCTTGATGGCTATACAGCCCTCCCTGTACTACCTGCCGATAACACAGTGACCCCTTGTCACTAAAAAGCATTCCATATTCTCTTAACCTATTATCTCCAGCAGAAGGCTGGAGACCGGCAAGTCAAAATCTTTATTTTTAGCTTCTATTCTGCCCACTACTCTACTATGATAGAAATTAACTTGAACGAAAGGGCAGATGGGCTATGGGAATCAACGACATCATCATACTGATCGTAATCGGGTTCCTCTGTATTGGAGCCATCGATAAAATACTCGGCAACCGGTTCGGGTTTGGCGATCGTTTCACGGAAGGGTTCATGGCGATGGGTTCCCTGACACTCGCCATGGTGGGAATCATTTCCCTGGCACCGGTGATAGCCAAATTCCTGACCCCTGTCATCGCCCCAGTATACGGTCTGATCGGTGCCGATCCAGCCACTTTCGCAAACACGATTCTCGCCATCGATATGGGCGGCTACTCACTGGCAACCGAAATGTCCCAGCATCCAGATGCCGAGCTGTTCGCCTGGGTATTCCTCGGAACGATGATGGGCCCGACGATCGTGTTCACCATACCTGTTGCACTTGGAATCATCGAAAAACAGGATCACCCCTACTTCGCCAGAGGCATTCTTCTCGGGCTGATCACCGTCCCTGTCGGCGCTTTTACAGGTGCGATGGTGGCAGGGCTGGAGCTGACTATTATTCTCATAAACCTGATACCTACGGTTATTTTTTCCACTGTGATTGCTATCGGATTATGGAAAAAGCCTTCGTTGATGATCTCCGGGTTTTCGATATTCGGCAAAGGAGTGGAAGCATTAGCGATTATCGGACTCACCGCAATCGCAGTAGAAACCCTGACCGGGATTGTCGTCATCCCCAACATGACGCCCCTCGATGAAGGGATTCAAATTGTTGGCAGGCTTGCCATTTTCCTTGCCGGCGCTTTTCCAATGGTTGCGTTCATCTCCCGTGCCTTTGATAAATACTTAGCAAAAATCGGAGGAAAACTGCAAATCAGTGAAACCTCGACAACCGGGCTGATCGCATCACTTGCACACAGTATCCCGATGCTGGTGCTTTTGAAGGAGATGGAACCGCGAGGAAAAATCATCAATGTTGCCTTTGCAGTAAGCGGGGCGTTTGTATTGGGTGGCCATTTAGGTTTTGTCGCCGGTGTCAACCAGGAGATGGTGTTTGCCATGATCGTAGGTAAACTAGTCAGCGGCTTCAGCGCGGTTGCGCTTGCCATTTTTGCATTGAAAAAGACGGTTTAAACACCGGACGCACGATTATGGGAGGTCGCTCGTTTAACAGTCGAGGCCGCACACTTAACAGGCAAACTCGTACGATTAGCAGCCACGATCGCACAATTACAACGAAATCGCCCATTAAAAAAGGGTGCCGATCGCCGGCACCCTTTTGTGCTGATTATTTTTGACTGGACAGTTCTCGTTCTGTAAATTGATCCGCTTCCGTCGAACCTTTCAAAGCCGTCGTTGATGATGTTCCGCCTGAGATGACCTGGGCAACTTCATCAAAGTAGCCTGTTCCGACTTCTCGCTGGTGGCGGGTAGCGGTGTAGCCGTGTTCTTCACTGGCGAATTCAGCCTGCTGCAGCTCGGAATAAGCTTCCATACCGCGATCTTTGTATTGGCGAGCCAATTCGAACATGCCATGGTTCAAGGAATGGAAACCTGCGAGTGTCACAAACTGGAACTTGTATCCCATCTTGCCAAGTTCCTTCTGGAAGTTGGCGATCGTCTCGTCGTCCAGTTTCTTTTGCCAGTTGAATGATGGCGAGCAGTTGTATGCCAAAAGTTTACCAGGGAATTTCTCATGGATGGCATCGGCAAACTGCTGTGCTTCTTCCAGGTTCGGTTCTGAAGTTTCACACCAGATCAGATCGGCATACGGTGCATAAGCTAGACCGCGGGAAATCGCCTGTTCAATGCCAGGTTTCGTACGGAAAAATCCTTCTGCTGTCCGTTCGCCAGTCATGAATTCAGCATCATAGGGATCCAGGTCGCTCGTGATCATATCTGCTGCATTGGCGTCGGTGCGGGCAATGATTACGGTTGGAACACCCATCGTATCCGCTGCAAACCTGGCTGATATCAAGTTGCGTACCGCATTCTGAGTCGGCAGCAATACTTTCCCGCCCAAATGGCCGCATTTTTTCTCGGAAGATAATTGGTCCTCGAAGTGTACCGCAGAGGCTCCTGCTTCAATCATCCCTTTCATCAATTCAAATACATTCAACTGCCCGCCGAATCCTGCTTCGGCATCGGCAACGATCGGCGCGAACCAGTCGGTACCGTCCTTACCTTCCATATGGTGTATCTGATCGGCACGCTGCAATGCCTGGTTGATCCGCTTAACTACCTGCGGCACACTGTTCGCCGGGTACAGGCTTTGGTCGGGATACATATGACCGGACAAGTTGGCATCTGCCGCCACCTGCCAGCCGCTTAAGTATATGGCTTTCAGTCCTGCTTTCACCTGCTGCATCGCCTGGTTACCAGTAAGAGCTCCAAGCGCATGGACATAACCTTCTTCATTCAGCATCTTCCACAATTTTTCTGAACCCTTTTTCGCTAATGTATATTCAATGTCTATCGAGCCGCGGAGACGAATGACATCTTCCGGCTCGTATGGACGTGTAATCCCTTCCCAGCGTTCCTGTTTCCATTGTTCTTTCAAATTCTCGATTCTTTCTTGTTTCATAAAATCTGACTCCTCCTTTGAAATGGTTATATATAGGTGTTACTCATGGATTCATGGACGGGACAGGATTTGTGCCTGCCCCTTTTGTTATAATACATAAATTAAAACGCGCGGTTATTATATAACAGTAACGATAAAAAAATTTACTCTTCACTTTTCGCCAGGCAATGTTCACATTCCATAAAGTAAATAGCGCTGTGATCTCCTACTGGTGTACCGCACTCCGGGCAATGATGTCCGCTGTTTCGTTCGATCTGTTTTTTCATGTTAATTCCTCCTTTTATAATACAGTAAAATGTTTTGTTTAACTGTTATGATACAGTCTATATAGTTTGGCCGGAAAATGCAACCACTTTTTCAGAATTTTTTATGAATTAGTGCTTTAGTCTAATGATATAGGTGTTTTTTATCATAGAAAGAGACTTCGCAAAAGCGTTAAGTAAGAACATATATCCGTTAGGGAGGAACTTCATTGAGACAGGGCGGAACATTTTTGAGACAGGGAAGAAGGTATCATCCTTAGGGCAGAAGATAGCGGAGATAAGGCGGAACAACAAAAAAACAAACGTAAACAGCAACGTTTACGTTTGTTATCTCAATGTTTTGAATGACAGCATCACATAGGTGAAAAAAGCTCCAATCAGAATCATCAATACCCGGATCACCCAAAGGTCGACGAAAAAGAAGGCAGAAGAAAACATCGATACCCACAAAACACTCACCCCGATAATTTTTGCTTTCAGCGGGATACCTCGTTTTTCACGGAAATCACGAATATACTTGCCGAACCATTTGTTCGTGATCAGCCAGTGATACAGCCGGTCGGAACTCCGGACAAAACATGCGGCCGACAGCAACAAAAATGGCGTCGTTGGCAATAGCGGCAGTACGATACCAAGGATGCCAAGAAACAGGGTGATAAATCCGGAAACAATGAGAGTGATACGTAAAATCATATGCATGGCTACGACACGCCTTTAAGAAAAGATTCTGTATTAGTACAGTAGTTAAAAAGATTGCAGGTATTCGCAGATCGTCTCGATTCCTTTTTCAAAATTGTCGATATGAAAGTGTTCATTCGGCGCGTGAAGATTTTCCGTCGGGAGACCGAATCCCATCAGGACAACCGGCGCATCCAATACCCGCGCAAAAACTTCAACAATTGGAATCGAGCCGCCTTCTTTCGGGAACAGCGGACGGACACCGTACACCTTTTCATAGGCATCGGCTGCTTTTTGAATCATCGGATTCTGGGAATCAAGTGCTACCGGCTTCGCCTGGATGAATTGCTTTGTCGATACTTTGGCACCAGCAGGTTTGTGTTCCTCCAGGTGCTCTTCAATCAATTGGTACACCCGTTGCGGATCCTGCTTCCCAACTAGCCGGCAGCTGATTTTTGCACTCGCTTCTTTAGGAATGATCGTTTTGATGCCTTCCCCTTGATAACCACCGGTCACCCCGTTGATCTCCAGGGTCGGACGGATGCCGGTTTGTTCATGGAAGGTGAATCCGGACTCACCGAATAATGCATCAAGGCCCAGTTCCTGCTTCATCTGCTCTTCGTCAAAAGGAATTTCCGCCACTTCTTTCCGCAGTTGTTCTGTCGGTTCCGGCACCCCTTCATAAAAGCCTTTGACCGCAATTTTCCCGTCTGCTTTGTGGAGGGAATCAAGCAGACGTACGAGCACATGTACAGCATTTGGGACTGCTCCCCCGTAAGCTCCGGAGTGAAGATCGGAATTGGCGGTCTCCACCTCTACTTCCATTGCCAGCGCCCCACGCAGCGAGGTGCAGATCGCCGGCTGACCTTTTTCAATAAACGATGTATCGGAAACAAGTACAGCATCTGCAGCAAGCTTATCCGCATTGGTGTCGATGAATGGACCGAGGCTCGGGCTCGCGATCTCCTCCTCCCCTTCAATACAGAACTTCACATTCAGCGGGAAGGTGCCATGCTCTTTTTTCAATAATTCCAACGCTTTGATATGCAAAAACAGCTGGCCTTTATCATCAGTCGCCCCGCGCGCAAAAATTTTGCCATCACGGATCACCGGCTCGAACGGCGGCGTTTCCCATAGCTCCAACGGTTCCGGCGGCTGGACATCGTAATGCCCGTAGACAAGCACCGTCGGACGCCCCTCTGCATGGAGCCAGTCACCATAAACGATCGGATGCCCATCTGTTTCAATGATTTCGACATGCTCCATGCCAATGTTCTCAAGCGCACCAGCGACCCATTCGGCACCTTTTTTCACATCGTCCTTATGTGCTTCTACCGCAGAGATACTCGGAATTTTTAAAAACTCTTCCAGCTCATACAAAAATGCTTCTTTATGTAACTGAACCTTCTCCTTCACCATATAACCTCCCTGGTTTATTGTTAATCCCATTATAATCCAGACAGAAGCCTTTTAACAAAAAGGGACCTTTTCACTTTTCACAAAACAGTTTGATATTAATCAAATGTGGAATGAATAAAGAAAAACGCCAGAAAGGATGGAAAGCGTATGAGCGAACCTTTACACTATTTCCCAAAAAGCTATGAAGAATCCCGCGCTGCATTCCGCAGCCATCTCGATAAAATTAAAGAAAAGTGGCCGGAAGCTGAACTGACTAGCGAAACCATCAGCGCCGGAGAAGATAATACAATCGATATGATCTATGCGAATGCCCGCAAATCCAAGGACAAGGTGCTTTTTTTCACTTCCGGCGAGCACGGGATCGAGGGATATGCCGGGGCAGCGGTCATTCACTTATTCGCGGATGAGTACTTGGATCAAATGGATCCTGACACGACGGGCATCTGCCTTATTCATGGGCTCAATCCCTGGGGAATGCGGAACTTCCGCCGCGTCAACGAAAACAACGTCGACTTGAACCGCAACCAGCTCTATGATGAGGATTCCGTGCCCGAAGACGTCAACAAATATTATGAAAAAGAGAGTGAACTCTTTTTACCGAACGGAACTATCACCGATCTAACAAAAGATAAAAATGAGCTGCACGCCCAGCTCACGAAAGCTTTAGCAAAGGAAGGCTACAGCGCCATCAAAGAAGCGAAAGGCATGGGACAGTTCGAATTTGAAAAAGGCGTCTATTACGGCGGAAATAAAGAAGAAGAATCCGCAGTCTTTCTAAAAAAGATGCAGCACAGGTTATTGTCGGAGTACTCAAAAGTCATTCACATGGACTGGCATACCGCACTCGGCCCGACCAATGAAATTACGATGGTGGCTTCAGAACTCGAAGAACGCGATGAAGATGAACTGAAAAACCTTTATGGCATGAAAAATATCCAGAAGTTCACACCGAAAAAAGTAAAAGGGGATTCCACCAACCATTTTCATAAACTCAGGAAGGAAGAATATCCTGACACGAAGCTTTTTTCGGCGCTATTCGAATTCGGCACCTTCGGAGAAGGAAAAAAAGCAGAATTACGGGAGTTTACGACGATCGTTCTCGAAAATCGGCTATTTTGGGAAGGCGCAGAAAAAGAAGACGACCGCCAGTGGATTCTCGATGAGTTCAAAGCGATGTTCTATCCACAAGAGCAAGAATGGCGGGAAGCTGTTTTGAAAGAAGGCCGTTTCGGCATCGAAGCAGTTTTGAAAAAAGAAGAGATTATCTAACAGACAGAGCTGGTGCCAGCTCTGTTTTTAATATGTGCATAAAATCTGCAAATTTTCCGGGTAAGCATCTTAAACAGGCCAATCCTAACAGTAACATTCGGAGGTGTTATCAATGTCTGATTATAGAAAGAACAGCTTATCCTTGATTGGTACGGTAGGCCTCGGCACAGGAGTCATGATCAGTGCCGGGATTTTTGCCCTGCTTGGGCAAGTGGCCGAACTTTCCGGCTCCTGGTTTCCCCTCATTTTTATCATAGGGGGCATCGTTACAGGTTTCAGCGCTTATTCTTATGTGAAAATGAGTACGGAATTTCCATCGGCCGGCGGTATCGGCATGTTTTTAGTAAAAGCGTACGGTAAAGGAACGTTGACAGCTGCCGCTGCTTTGCTGATGGCTTTTTCCATGGTGATCAACCAAAGCCTGGTGGCAAGGACGTTCGGGACTTACACACTGCAATTGTTCGGAATCGACGCGTCAAGTTTTCTTGTCCCGTTATTGGGTGTTGGGTTACTGACGTTTGCTTTCCTGGTAAATATATCCGGGAATGAATTCATTCAGACGTTTACTTCGGTCGTGTCTCTGCTAAAAATTGTAGGGCTTGCGATTTTTGCGATTGGCGGTTTATGGGTTGCCGGTTTTTCCTTCTCCCCCGCTGAGGGTGGAGGAGACACGCCGCAGACCACCATTACCACCATCATCGCTTCGGTTGCATTGACCATCTTGTCGTTCAAAGGGTTTACGACGATTACTAATAGCGGATCGGAAATCGTCAATCCGAAGAAAAACATTGGACGGGCGATTATCATTTCGATACTAATCAGTCTGGTTATTTACTTGCTATTAGCCTGGGCGGTGTCGAGCAATCTTCCGCTGGGCCAGATCATTGAAGCGAAAGATTACGCCCTCGCAGAAGCAGCACGGCCTGCTTTCGGAAGTCTTGGACTGTGGTTTACGGTTATCATCGCCATTATCGCTACGATTTCCGGGATTATCGCCAGTGTATTTGCCGTCTCAAGGATGCTGGCGATGCTGACGGACATGAAGCTGATCCCCCATAAGCATTTCGGGATGCCTGGAAGGATTCAAAAGCATACCCTGGTCTATACGATTGTCTTTGCCATGGTACTGACGATATTTTTCGATTTAAGCAGGATCGCATCGATGGGAGCTATCCTTTATCTCGTTATGGATATGATTGTTCACTGGGGCGTGTACAAGCATTTACGTGAAAAAGTGAATGCCAGCACAGGGTTTGTTTTAACCGCGCTAATTCTTGATGCAATTGTGTTAGGCGCCTTTATGTGGGTGAAATTGAAAACAGATCTGCTGGTTGTTGCCGTTTCTGTTGTGTTCATCATTTTGATTTTTATCGGTGAACGGTGGTTTCTTAAAAACGCCGCTCCCGAGGAAGAGGATTCCGGCCACGGTCATTAAACAATTGTCTGTCATTGTCTATGCACGATTTGCATAGTCTCTTACAAAGGGGGACAGGCGATGACGACAATGAAACTGATCCGTTTTTTAGTTGCTTTTGTGTTCATCACATCCGCATTGATGAAGCTGCTCAACTCCGAGATGGGGAGTGTGTTTATAAACCTGGGTCTGCCGAGCCCGGTCCAATTGATGTACGCGGTTTCTACGGCTGAATTAGTTGCCGGCATTCTATTGATTATGGGCAGGTATGTAAAATACGCGACGATGGTTTTACTGTTCATCATTATTGCCGCCATTATATTAACAAAGATTCCTGCTTTACATGGCGGGCTTGTACATGCTTTGTTCAGCGCAAGGCTGGATATTGTCCTATTGGGTTTACTGGTTATCCTCTACCGTAATCATCCATAAAAATCACCTAAAGTCCCTCCTCCAGGGGACTTTTTTATGTGGAAATAAAAGTTTGTTAGATTTTCTTACAATAAGGGTGATATGATTATTATTATCCTCTACAATTAACTTACCAAAAAGGCACACCTGCATACACAAACCCTATATACTTCGCATATAATGGAATATGTAAACTTTTCTAACATGGATAGAAGCGATGTACTACACAGGAAATGATCATGGTTTGGGGGTGTCATTCGCTTTGACTTCTTATAAAGATAAAAAAGTAATCACAATCGGGGTCGTCCATGAGCTCACCGGGTTATCGGAAAGGCAAATCCGCTATTACGAAGAACGCGGGCTGGTCTTCCCGGATCGCAGCAAAAAAGGGACCCGAAAATACTCCTTCAACGACGTGGAACTGCTGATGGATATTGCCAACAAGCGCGAAGAAGGCGTACAGACATATGAAATCAGACAGGATATGAAAAAAGAAGAGAAAAAGCGCCAAGTACGTGAAGAAATGCTTCGCGGCCAGTTGAATGCGCACTTTAACATGCGCAAGTAACATTAGAAAGCTTTCGCCAAGTACTTATGGCGAAAGCCTTAGGGTTAAGCTTCCTTAAAGTGAGAAGAAGGCTGACACAAAACAGCCCCGCCATTTTGTATCAGCCTCCAATCATTCTGCCTTTTTGAGGATGGAAGAGTCCATTTCGCGTACTGAACTTTCCCCTGTCAAAGCCAGGGTGATGTCCAAGTCTGCAATCATATTTTGCAGCACTTCTTGTACACCCTGCTGTCCTGCTGCCGCCAGACCATACATACACGGCCTTCCCACAAGAACGGCTTTCGCTCCTAATGCCATCGCTTTGATAATATCAGAACCTCTCCTGATGCCACTGTCCATCAGTACAGGAATTTTATCCTGGATAACTCCGCAGACTCCAGGCAATGCATCAAGCGCTCCTACAGCCCCGTCCACCTGGCGTCCGCCATGGTTGGATACAATAACGCCATCCGCACCATATTCTAATGCTCGTTTCGCATCATCCGGGTGCAGAATTCCTTTTAGAACAATGGGCAGGTTCGTATTCGCCTTCAAAAAGGCAATATCCTCCCACGTTAAGCCAGCATTGCCGAACACCTGTGTCCAGAGCATGATGGCGGCTTCCGGGTCTTCTTTTGGATGTTTCTCCAACTTGGAACAAAATGCCGGGTCCGTAAAGTAGTTTCCGACACCTTCTCCTAATAAAAACGGCAGATATACATTTTTCAAATCCTTTTCCCGCCAGGCCATCATAGGTGTATCCAGTGTCACAACGATGGCGGAGTATCCGGAAGCTTCTGCTCGTTTCAAAAAACTGGCCGCGATATCCGGATCATTGCTCCAATATAATTGAAACCAACGAGGGGAATCCCCCATCTCTTCTGCAATTTTCTCCATTGGCGTCGTGGAAGCACTACTTGCAATAAAAGGTACACCAAGCTCCGCACACGCTCTTGCCGAACCCAAATCACCGTCCTCATGAATGATCGACTGCACCCCTATTGGTGCATGAAGAACTGGAAACGGGTATGTATCACCAAATAATTGAACATGTAAATCACGCTTTTCTACATTTCGGAGCATCCTCGGTACAAGTTCCCAACGATCAAAAGCATGAAGGTTTGCCTGCATTGTTTTACCCGCTCCCGCTCCGTCTGCCACATAGTCAAATGGCCCATCCTCCAGCACATCCCTTGCCCTTTCTTCCCATTCCTCGCAAACAACCGGAAGACGATTAGGGTCAGGCTGCTGCATCCTCTCATATAAACGGAACTGTACTTGATTTCCAAAGTTCTGCATGCATACACTCCTTTGTTAATTGCAGTTCATATTTATGTCTGATTATTCTGTCTACTTTTAGGATACCGATAATGTGAAAAAATGGCAACTACGGCTATCTTAATAAATAGTCACATTCCTCTTGGAGGACCCGGGGTGTGAGAATCTTCTTAACGAAAAAAACCTATCCATCGCTGGATAGGGTTGCTGTTCTTACTTCACTTTTTTCAAGAGCATAAAGGAATAGATCGCTGCGATACCGACCAGCACATAGACAATTCGTGCGACCGGACTGTCCATTCCTCCGAAAATTCCGCCAACCAGATCCCACTGGAATAATCCGAATAATAGCCAGTTCAAGCCGCCTACAATAATAAGAATAAGTGCAACCATGTCTAAACCTTTCATTTACATCTACCACCTTCCAATTTTGTTTAATTATTGTATAGTTAATGTATAACCTTTTTGCGGGTTTGTAAAACCTTTTACAACAAAAGTATTTGAAAAATTTTCTTATCTGTAAATAGAGCCGGGATCAATGCCACATAAGAAATTAATTTTCTATATAAAAAAGTCACGCGCTACTAAGAGAAAGCGCGTGACTTTTTTCATTAATAAAAACCTTTATTTTACTTCCTTTGACGTAAAAGGCTTTAACATATGACTGAGTCCTTTCAACACACTCATGTTCGGCTGGGTGACAATCTTCTCCACCATTGAATTGTGAAGGGACTTGGTCACTAAATCCAATTGATGATTGCTCAATCCTTCAATCGCACGTCGTAACACGAGGGAATCCTCATAATCCTTATAGAGCGGTTTACAAAGCGTTTCATAATCACCGAGCCCGCAAATATCTTGTGCCGCATAAATACCACTCAGGATAGACCCAGTCTGACCAAACCCTAAGAATGGGGTGATTCCCCCGAAACAGTTGCCTGCAAAGAAGGTGTTACCGATTCGCGGATAATTACACCTTCCAACCATGTAATCCGTTATCGTAAACTCTTCTTCTATGATGAGTTCCTGGTCAAGTGTTTGAGCGGCCTGTGCTAACATCTCCTCCCAGAAATGACTTCTTTTATCTACCCATTCCTGTTCATATTGGGGATAAACGATCACCAGCGTCGCCTCCGTCTTCGAGTGAGGGAGCAAGTAGCCCATACCTTTTGGCGCAAAATAGTTGTTGAACCAGGTATGGACCTCGTTTCGTACGAAATTCCCCCTGACGATTGCTCCTGCAAAACAGGACTTGAACGCTACTTCATAGGGCTGAATCTGCTGGGTGGCCTGTGGGTCGCCTGTCGCTAGCACCACATGCGTATATTCTTTTGCTATCTCATTATATGTCACATGGCTGTCCATATGAATCTTACTGTGTACCAGCTGCTCGGCTAATTGTTTTTCATAGGCATCCTCATGACTGCCTCGCATATTTATAAAGCCGATATTTCCTTCTACATAAGCTGATTCATTCTCGGAATGGACATGAATTTTTTGGATATTGTAAGTAGGCTTTAAATGGATATCATGATTTTCAGAAAAATACTGAACAGCATCATCAATGGGAGCATGAAGTATGGGAGTCATCAATTCTGCGATCGTATAGCCAAACCCTACTTCCTTGCGCTGCTCAAAAATATCCGCGGTTTGGCCGTGTTTTTCCAAAGTCAAAGCACAGGAAAGTCCGGCAAGACCCGCTCCGATTATCGCTATTTTCAAAAGGGTTCCTCCTTTTTTTAGTAGTGTTTGTAAGAAGGGGACATTTATGCTTATATTGGAGACCGACCTTCCCGCCGTTCTTTTTTATTTGAAGGTTCATGGGGATGTTACTTCACTACGGAAAAAAATGCCTCAAACACTAAACGCTGTTGCTGTTCGAATGTTTCCAACGTAGGAACAGAATCGGCCAGTTCACTTAAATATCGAACGCCACCAATTGTGTGGAGAGCCTTCCCCAGTTCTTTCGTTACAGTTACTAATGTTATCGGCTCACCGCAAAGGTGGATTTTTTCAATCGCTGCAAAAATTTTCTGGTGCCCATGAGAACGGAAAAATTCAACCTTCAGATTTGACTTCTCCATCACAATGCCATCCAGGAGAATAGCACCCAGGACTGACTGTTCCGCTTCGTGGTTATGTATCATCTCTTATCCTCCTCATCAGCTATAGACTTTTCACCGTTATAATCGAAAGCATGACAAAAAATGGTGCTGTACTTCTTAAATGATTAAATTTTATAGATTAAGGAATAGCGGAAATTAGCAGGAATGGAAGGCAAAAGAGGAGTGAGGGTAATGTATGCCTATGGATTATTGATGCTCGCGATTATATCTGAAGTTTTCGGAAGCGCGATGCTGAAGGCTTCAAATGGATTTAAAAATAAATTGGCTGTCATTGGTGTTGTTTCTGGATATGGCCTGGCTTTTTACTGCCTGGCTTTATCACTCAATATGCTGCCGCTCAGTGTCGCGTATGCGATATGGGCTGGGCTAGGGACTGCCCTAACAGCCCTGGTGGGAATTACGATATATAAAGAAAAATTCAACCGTAAAAATGTTGCCGGATTAATGCTGATCATCATCGGGGTAACGCTGTTGAATATGGCAGGATCTCATTAAGGGATGGAGGGGATTATTATGAAAGGTTATCTATTGTTAGCGATCGCTATTATCGCTGAAGTGATTGGGGTAACGATGATGAAACTGTCCCAAGGTTTCACCGTCTTGTTACCTTCCGTCGGTGTAATTGCTGGTTACCTGTTATCATTTTATTTATTTTCATTAGCACTTAAAACCATACCGTTGAGTTTTGCTTACGCCATCTGGTCCGGATCGGGAACAGCATTTTCCGCTTTGTTGGGTGTATGGATATGGGGAGAGGCGTTCACCATGCTCACCTTCTCCGGCATCACGCTGATTATAGGCGGAATCGTCCTATTAAATATGTCGAGCCACCGAGGTACAGCAAAGGAAGTATCTGAAAACGGGTAATGGTTGTTTTTGCTAAGGGTGCTTCAGCATATTCGCCTGCTTTTTCTTCATACTAAACAAAAAAGGAGGCAAACCGATGGCAAAACGTACAAAGAAAAACGACCCGCAGCAAAAGAATAAACAAGGATTTGATTCCAGCATATCGGACACAGAATTCTCCAAAGAATTTGGCAGCGCCAAAGCAAATCAGGCGCATAAAGAAAAAGCCAAGCGAGCAAGAAAGTCTAATAAAGTAAGCAACGATCTTAATATATAACAGGAGCAGCCAGGACAATGACCAAATCCAAACGACAACAGGAACGGGAATGGAAAGCAAGAAAGCACGCCCATAATCCTCATGGAAAAGTCAGATCGTTCGATGAAATAGCGGACGACGCAAAGAAAAATGATCCAAAATAAAACGCGAGGCCCAGACTGTTTCATTGTCTGGGCCCTACTTTTGTGCAAGCATGGAAAATATCCTTATTTTTCCTTATAATAAAACCTAACTAAAAGGGGGAATTTCATGCGACCCGCACAAATAACAGCTTTACTTATAGTCATAATCCTAATCGGAATATTATCCACTTTACTGCCTGATTTTAAGCTTACAATAGGGTGGCCAGAGATTCTTATCTTCTTCTTTTTCCTCATACATATCCTATTCGGGCAAATGACCATGAAAGAGGTTAAGAAATATGTGATCCTTCTCCCCGTGCTTCTAGTTGCGTCCCACGTAATCATAGGCTGGATGCTTTAAAAGTTGCTCAGGATCCAGCCACTAAGACATGCGTGAGGTTGTCGGGCTTTAGGGTCTGATCAAGCGATGTATGCGGACAGGTTTCCTTCTTTCTCGCCTCATCCTGTCCTGATCAGCTCTTTTCTGGCCAGCTTTCTCACTTTTTCGCTTCACCCTGTTCCAAATAAGTGAACATGAGTGAAAACAATACATCTCTTACATGTTAAAATGGAAACAGCGCATCCATCCTGTGTTATACATGACCGGATTAAGGGAAGAGTATAGGTGGATGTTTTTCGACACTATTAAAAAGGAGTGGTAAGCATGAACAACACCCATTTTGACAAAATCAAAAACGGAAAAGGATTTATCGCGGCACTTGACCAAAGCGGTGGAAGTACTCCGAAAGCCCTGGCGGCATACGGTGTACCCGAGGATTCTTATTCCGGCGAAGATGAGATGTTTGACCTTGTCCATGAGATGCGGACGCGTATCATCACGTCCCCTGCTTTCAGTTCAGAAAAGATTCTTGGTGCTATTCTGTTCGAACAGACGATGGACCGGGAAATCGAAGGCCAGTACACGGCTGATTACCTTGCCAGCAAAGGCATCGTGCCATTTTTGAAAGTGGATAAAGGGCTTGCGGATAAAGAAAATGGCGTACAGTTGATGAAGCCGATCCATGACCTTGATGACACCTTACGCCGTGGCAATGAGCGTAACATCTTCGGTACCAAGATGCGCTCCGTAGTCCATGAACCGAACGAAAAAGCGATCAAGACGATCGTTGACCAACAGTTTGATTTCGGTAAACAAATCATCGCAGCCGGGCTTGTTCCGATTATTGAGCCAGAAGTGGATATCAACAGTCAGGATAAAGAGACATGTGAAGCAATGTTGAAAAATGAAATCCTGAAGCAGCTCGACGCGTTAACGGATGACCAGAACGTGATGCTGAAACTGACCATTCCAACCAAAGCAAACATGTATAAAGAATTAATCGATCACCCGCGTGTCGTTCGCGTTGTTGCTCTGTCCGGCGGTTATTCCCGTGACGAAGCAAACGAAAAGCTGAAAGAGAACGACGGCTTAATCGCCAGCTTCTCCCGCGCACTTGCCGCTGACTTGAACGCCAATCAGTCAGACGAAGAGTTCAACGAAAAGCTGCAGCAAGCAGTCGACAGCATCTATGACGCTTCTGTCAACAAAAAATAAGCTAAAAAAAGTGCCTGCCCCCAATCGGGACAGGCACTTTTCGTTTATTTAGAGTTGCGTACGGAATTTAAAATTAACCGTTGTTCAACAGAAGCAACAAGCCTTCTTGTATCGGCCACAGTATCCGGATTGATGCTGACACTATCAATTCCTTCCTGGATAAGGAACTCGGTGAATTCTGGATATAGGGATGGTCCCTGGCCGCAAATCGACACCGTTTTATCATGCTTATGGGCGGCATGAATCAGCGTTTTGATTGCCTGTTTGACAGCCGGGTTGCGTTCATCAAAGTAGCCCATGGTATTCAGAATGCCGGAATCACGGTCAGACCCAAGAATCAACTGGGTAAGGTCGTTGCTGCCAATGCTGAACCCGTCGACCAATTGAGCGAAGTCTTCAGCCTGGAAGATGACGGATGGAACTTCTGCCATAATCCAGATTTTGAACTGCTGGTCCTGCTTTAATCCTTCTTCTGCCATGATTTCTTTGACGCGTTCGACTTCCCAGGTGGTACGGACAAACGGAAGCATCGTCCAGACGTTGATTAAGCCGTATTCTTCACGGACTTTTTTAATCGCACGGCACTCAAGACGGAAACCTTCCTCGTATTCCGGGGAAATGTAGCGGGAAACTCCGCGCCAGCCGATCATTGGGTTTGCTTCGATTGGCTCTACTTCCTCGCCGCCTTTCAACCCGCGGAATTCATTGGAACGGAAATCGCTTAGCCGGACAACGATCGGCTTCGGATAAATGTCCTGTGCTACTTTGGTGATTCCTTCCGCCATTTTTTCGATAAAAAATTGTTCTTCGCCATTTTTCAACAGGTACATCGGATGGGCACCGACCAGGTGGGTGAAAATGAACTCGGTACGCATTAAGCCAATCCCATCAAACGGAAGATCATTGTACTTGCCGATTAAATCCGGCTCACCAAGATTCATGTACACTTTTGTACCTGTGATTGGCGCCAGCTGGTGAAGGTTGATTTGTTCGACAGCAGACGGTTCTGCTTTCTTTGTCTCTTCCTGCTTTTCTTCCAGAATCCCCTGGTACACAACGCCGCGAGTGGCATCGACGGTCACTTCCATTCCTTCTGCCAATACTTCTGTCGCGTTATTGGAACCTACAATACAAGGAATGCCGAATTCACGGGAAACGATGGCTGCGTGACACGTGCGTCCGCCTTCGTTTGTGACGACAGCTGCCGCTTTCTTCATAGCCGGCATCATATCAGGGTTTGTCATAATGGTAACGAGGATATCCCCCTCTTCCACCTTAGAGACTTCCGTAATATCCTTTATTTTTCTTACCTTTCCGCTTCCTGTACCTGGGGATGCCGGGAGCCCGCGGACCAGTGACACACGGCTGGTTTCTTTTTGAGCTTGTTCAATCACGTTTGGTTCCTCCTTTGTTAATGTAGTAATCGGCCGTGCCTGTAGAATGTAGAGTTCATTGGTATCACTATCAATCGCCCATTCAATATCCTGCGGTGAATTGTACAACTCTTCGATCCGAAGCGCATCAGTGGAAAGCTGATTGATTTCTGTTTCAGTGAGGCACTGTTCGGTTACAAGATCTTCGCCCAAAAATTCTTTAACCGCGACTTTGGTCGTTCCAACAGCCTTTTCATTTTTAACGATCAAAAAATTCTTGGTAGCAATATGCTTTTCAATGACGCTGTTGTCCCTTTTATCGACGATGTATTCATCCGGGGAGACCATACCGGACACCACGGATTCTCCCAGTCCCCAGCTGGCATTGATCATCATCTGATTATGGTCTTCGTTAATCGGGTTGGAAGTAAACAGGACGCCTGCTTTTTTACTGTTTACCATCTTCTGTACAACAGCAGATAGTGACACATCAAAATGGTCGAAATCCTGTTTTTCACGATAATAAATCGCGCGTGCCGTCCAAAGCGATGCCCAGCACTTTTTTACGTGATGAATGACTTCGGAAACGCCTTCAATTTCAAGGTACGTATCCTGTTGTCCGGCAAAGGATGCTTCCGGTAAATCTTCCGCTGTTGCGGAACTCCGCACAGCTACATACAGGTCATCGACTTGAAGGTTACGCTGGAACTGTGCGTAGGCCTCGCGAATTTCTTTATCAATCGGCTCAAGGATATCTGTATCCATGATTAAGTTTCTGATTTCTGCACTTGTCTGCTGAAGCTGGTTATTGTTCTCAATATCCAGCCCATTGATTGCCTCGAGTATGTACTTATCCAAGTTACGCTCCTCGATAAAATCACTGTATGCGTTTGCAGTAACACAAAAACCAGGCGGGACTTTCACGCCTCCGTTTATAAGCTCACCCAGATTGGCCCCTTTCCCGCCTACCAATGGGATGTCTTCTTTATGAATTTCTTCAAACCAACGAATATAAGGATGTTTCGACACTCTCGATCTCCTCCTTACTAGATTTGCAATATAATATAACACATATTTTCAATTATGTCATACTTAATATTTAATAATGTTATACTATATAAAAAATAATTGGGTTTTGTGTAGGCCATTAAAGATTTTTTTTATAGGAAAATGCATCTACCCTCCTGGTAAACTATATGTTGACCTTAATTTCATTAAAAAAATAATCCACCCTTGAGTGAGGACTCGGGTGGATTATTTGTCGTAGAGAAATATTAATTTTTATTCTTCTTCGATTTCCCAGTCGTGAGTGAAGTGAACACAACCTTTTAATGTTTGAGCCACAGGACAGCTGCGTTCAAATATGTGCAGTGCACGTTCAGCAGCTTCCCGTTTCCCTTTTGGAATCTTCAACTTATAGAAACAGCGGATTTCCGTTATCTTCAATACTTTTTCAGGTGCTTCGATCACACCTTCGAACTCTCCTTGCAGCTTGTTCGGA
Source organism: Thalassobacillus devorans (assembly GCF_011761345.1). Lineage (GTDB taxonomy): Bacteria > Bacillota > Bacilli > Bacillales > Halobacillaceae > Thalassobacillus > Thalassobacillus devorans. The sequence continues at coordinate 154,842 of NZ_JAASRY010000003.1, read as the reverse complement.
AACGTCGGTATATCACGCGCCTCCAGCGCGCCAGATAAGGTACCGGTCAGTCAGCCGCCTGCTGCAGAAACAATGTGATCCAGGGTAGACGGATGCTCTTCTTCCGGGACAGCTTTATAAAATTCTTTCACTCCCCCGTGTACACCATATTGGACCGGTTCCTCAAAGTCAGCAATATAAGCGCGGCGGTTTGGTCTCTCATCCTGGATAATCTTTATCTTAGAAATTTCAATCGGCTTACCCATTTGCCTTTTCCCTCCTTTTTTGCTTCCTTGCCTGAACTATTCTTTCTTTTCCACTTTTTATCCTGCTTACCCTTTATATTTAAAAACTAACCCGGATTTTATTATAAATCGAAAAAAATTTGTTAACACTGTTATCAGACTAGGTCAAGGAAGGAAGTATCATATTGAAACGGAAGCCAGAGCGTAAGCAATTTGCAGTAATCGGACTAGGACGTTTTGGAGGCAGTCTGTGTAAAGAGTTGGCCAGACTCGGCGTTGATGTATTGGCTTTGGATAAAAACCTGGAGCGCGTACAGGAATATTCCACCATTGCCAGCCATACTGCAGAATTAGATGCCATTGACGAGGATTCCTTAAAAGCGGTGGGTATCCGAAACTTCGATTATGTCATGATCAGTTTAGGCGAAGGAATACAATCGAGTATTTTGGCAACCCTGATGCTAAAAGAAATGGGAATTAAACAAGTCTGGGTGAAAGCGAATGACGCGTATCATGAAAAAGTACTAAAAAAGATTGGCGCGGACAAAATCATACATCCAGAGCGGGACATGGCATTTCGGATTGCTAATCATATTGTTTCGGAAAAAATCACCGATTACATTGAGCTATCCGATGAATATAGCATTATTGAAATCATTGCCAGTGAAAAAGTTGCAAATAAAAGTTTATTGGAGCTGGAGATTAGATCCAGATATAACTGCAGTATTATAGCTGTAAAGAAAAGCGAAGATCATATCTTAATATCTCCTTCTTTGGAGACAAAAATAGATAATCAGGATATTTTAGTGACGATCGGGAACAACGAAGACCTTGATCGTTTTCAACGCGAGGGTGTGTAGACTTGTTTCATAAATTAATTACTAAGCAATTAAACCCGCCTCGATTCCTTTTACTTATATTTCTCCTGTTTATTTTTATAGGTACATGCCTTTTAATGTTACCCTTTGCAACAACAGAGCCAGTGACTTTACTAGATGCATTCTTCACGGCAACATCCGCTATGACTGTCACGGGGCTGATTGTTGTCGATACAGGAACAGCCTATACCTTATTTGGTCAAGCTGTGATCCTGGTTTTGATTCATTTTGGCGGTTTAGGCATTATGTCCTTTGCGGTGTTTATATTCTTATTGTCGGGTCGCAAATTGGGTTTTAAAGAGCACGTATTAATTACCCAATCCTTAAATCAAAATTCCATCGGAGGGATTATTATCCTGGCAAAGAAGATTTTGATTTTTTCTTTGTCAGTAGAAGCTGTTACTTTTGCTTTATTATCCATGGTGTGGGTGCCTGCTTTCGGATGGAAAGATGGTCTTTATGCTAGTTTTTTCCACGCCATTTCTGCATTTAACAACGCAGGATTCTCCATATGGTCCGATAGTTTATCCCGCTCTGTCGGTGATCCAATAGTGACGTTAATTATTACAACTTCGTTTATTTTAGGAGGAATCGGGTTTACGGTTATTTTTGATATTTGGAAGAAGAAAAGGTTTAAAGATTTCAGTTTACACACAAAGTTAATGATTGTGGGAACAGTGCTCATTAATGTTATAGCTTTTAGCTTTGTGTTTTGGCTGGAGTTTTACAATACAAATACGATTGGAGACTTCACTATTGCTGATAAAGTGAAAGCGGCATACTTCCAGTCGGTGACGCCAAGAACTGCTGGTTTTAATACCGTGGATATTGGCGCATTAAATCACTCCACTCAGTTTTTTATGATTATCCTTATGTTCATTGGCGCCGGCAGCGCTTCAACCGGGGGAGGAATAAAGCTGACGACATTTCTCGCAATCCTGTTTTCAGTCTCTTCTTTTGTAAAAAGGAAAGAAGATATAGAAGTTTTTAGGCGGGCAATTACTGATGCTACAGTCGTAAGATCTTTAGCAATCACGGTTATCGGAATATCGTTTATATTCGTAGGAATTTTCATTTTAGATATTACGGAAGATGCTCCCTTTCTCAAGATTGTTTTTGAAACCGTTTCGGCTTTTGGTACCGTTGGTCTATCCATGGGACTAACAGGGGACTTGACTTGGATAGGTAAAATAATCATCAGTATGATTATGATTATAGGGAAAGTTGGCCCATTAACTCTTGCCTTTTCCATAGCAACTCAGGCCAAAATCCATATCCGTTATGCGAGGGAAGATATTCTCACAGGCTAATTTTTAAAGGGTGATAAAGGCTCGTGTACAAGGACTAAACAAGAATCAGGAAAGGGGAATGAAAAAATGGAGGACCATCACATTATTATTGGGTGGAATATACTTTCGGTAAAACTTATTCAAGCGATTCGAGCAAATGGGAAAGACGAAGATATCATATTAATTGATAATAGTTTAGGGGAACTACCTGAAATGATAGACAAGGTAACTTACATTAAAGGGGACGCCTATAACCAGGAGGTATTAGCAGAAGCACATATCCAATCTGCAAAAGACGTAATCATCACCGCTGATCCTTCGAAGGAAGAAGGGGAAGCAGATAAATATAGCATCATGTTCACGATTGCGGCTAAAGCTGCTAACCCTGATGTCAGAGTAATTACGGAGATTCTTACCAGTAAACAGGCAGAAAACGCTAAAAGAGTAGGTGCCAGTTCCATCATTAAGTCTTATGAAATACTAGGGATGTTAATGTATCACCAAATGACCGGCAGAACAGCAGAACTATTTAAATCTGTCCAATAGAAATTGGCCGATCCGGTTGTTAGAGAAAAGGAGTTCACTCGATCTAATAGAGAGATTTTGTATTAAACTAGATTGAAAAGAAAAATCTATAATGGTATGATAAAGCATCATTTCTTAGAAGGTGATTGCTTGAAATCAAAACTAGCTAGATTGAATCCACCGCAAATCTTATTATTAGTATTTGTCAGTTTAATATTGACAGGCGCTGGATTGCTGAAGCTTCCGGTCGCTACGACAAATGGTATCACTTTCTTGGACGCTCTCTTCACCGCAACATCAGCCATGACGGTAACAGGTTTGATTGTGGTAGATACCGGTTCTGCCTTTTCAACTTTTGGAGAAGTCATTATCATGTTACTTATCCAACTTGGCGGACTTGGCATCATGACGTTTGCGGTATTAATTTTTATCATGATGGGGAAAAAAATAGGCTTGAAAGAACGGCTGTTAGTGAAACAGGCGCTGAACCAAAATGCGATAGGCGATGTGGTTCTTTTAGTAAAAAGGTTATTGATCTTTTCCCTTTCTGTCGAAGCCATCGCTGTTATCCTGCTATCGTTCGTCTGGGGACCTGAAATGGGCTGGAAGGATGGGATTTATGCCAGTGTCTTTCATGCTATTTCTGCATTTAACAATGCGGGTTTTTCCATTTGGGAAAACAGCCTTTCCGACTATGTCATCCACCCGATGGTGAATGTCACTATCAGTGTCCTTTTCATCATAGGCGGCATTGGTTTTACCGTAGTATTTGACAGTTGGCACAGCAGGGAGTTCCTTCATCTGCGTTTACATACAAAAATCATGCTGATCGGTACGATTGTCATTAATATATTCAGTGTCATTGTCTTAATGATATTAGAATTCAACAACCCTGCTACGATTGGAGATTTATCCAATTTCGGTAAGGTTCAAGCTTCTTACTTTCAAGCGGTAACTCCAAGAACAGCCGGTTTTAATACGCTGGACATCGCTCAAATGGAGCATGCTTCTTTATTCTATATTATAACGCTAATGTTCGTCGGGGGCGGGAGTACCTCTACAGCCGGCGGCATTAAATTAACTACAGCCTTAATTATAATACTTGCTACGATAGCTTTTCTGAAGAACAGGGAACATGTGGTGGTGTTTCGTAGAAGAATCGGGTTCCACCTGGTCATGCGTGCGCTAGCGTTGACAATCATGAGTTTGAGTGTGGTCATTACAACAGTTTTCCTGCTTAATTTGACAGAAAAAGAGGCGCCTTTTCTCAATATCCTTTTTGAGAGTGTTTCTGCTTTCGGGACCGTCGGATTATCGATGGGGTTAACCGGGGAATTGTCAGTGCTTGGAAAAATAATCATTATTATCACTATGTTAGTTGGAAAACTTGGTCCGTTGACATTTGCTTTTGCCTTTGCTCATCCTTCAACTGATATTATCAAATATCCGAAAGAAGAAGTCTTGACGGGATAACTCCCCTCAGAAATTTTGTAGGCTTACCGGTCTAGTACCTTCCATAGGGGGTAACAAGTTTTTGTATAATGAGGTCTATCCTTTTAAGGAGGCTGCTTGAACCCAAAACGCATGCTCTGGTCTTGGCAGAGAAAGCAACCTCCTCCAACCAAAACCCGGATGTTATTCAGGGTTTTGTATTATAAACTTACAGATCACGGCCACCCTTCGAGTACGATTGACAAGGTTCCTTGTCACAATTGTGGGTTATTCGCATACCCTATGGTATCTCTAATTTCCATCCTTACCACGATTCCGAAGATAGGAAACACTTCGTGGTCCACCCCATCAATGTTGATCCAAGAATGCTTATTAAAACTCTGCTCCTTTCCATAAAAGGCGCTCTCCCATTCGGGATTGCGCCTTTTAAAATTCCCTACGGAGCCCACGAGCCGAACAGATAGACCTTTATCTGTTCATGTGCGAGTTGATTCATTACAGGAGTTTTCAATTGTTCAAGGATTCGTTCCCGAATTTCATCAGGACAGCTCATAGAACCCCTCCTAGTTTTCTCTCCTTATACCATAATGCCCTATTGCACCGACGAAAGACCGGTTCTATGCAATGGGCTTGCTTCATGACGATTCCATCATCGACATATAAGGTCTGTCCGGTCATGAATTGACTCCAAACCAAAACTAAAAAAACTAGCCCGGTAATATTATCTGGGAAAGTGATCCGCCGCAGCGGTTATTGTGTTTTGTTTTCATCCACTTTTTCACCCTCTGTTTTGCTCTCTAAATAAAAAGATAAAATCAATAAACCTGTCTAAGCAATTTTCAAATTACATCATACTATAGTATAAGACTAGTTATAAAGGAGGTGTATTATGGCACTTGAACTAATGAAACTTCAAATAACGGCTTCTTCAACAGTTGCTGTAGATCCAACACCTGAAAAATTCTTTCACGTCACTACTGGAGAAACAGCTGCTGGAGCTACTTTATCAATAGATACAGCCGATTTTTTCGATGGCTCAGGAGCAGCAGCTACTGAACTTCCAACACTAGCTACCGATAATAGTTATTATAATGTTTATATTAACGGTGTCCTACAAATGGGTGGAATATCAACCTATACGCCAGGAGCTACAACGGCCGGATCACTTGATATTGATGTACCAGCCGGCGGAGACCCGATCATTTCAGGATCCCCTATTGTACTAGAAGTCGTAAATTATACTCCAACCTCTACTACTGATATAATAACTTAACAATAGTGAAAAATAAGAGTTTCCACTGATGGTCGTACAGATCATTTTCATTTAGAAAATTAATAATAGCACAAACCAATCTACGGTCTTTTCCCGATATTATAGGGGAAAGACCGTTAAACTTTATTTGAAATCGCCATTTAATACCCGTCTTCGACACTTCTCCATCTTAAGAAGTAAAGGGGATCGGTATTTTCTCCTACGCCCATCTAGCGATACGCCCCTTTTCTTCATCTTTCAATCGAACAACTTATCGTATGTATATATGGTAAAGGGCTCCCCTTTTATCCAAAGAAAATTCCCCTCCAGATAATAGGTTAAGAGCGCACATTACATGCTCTCTTTTTTTACTGTCTACCTAAAGGGGAATGGTAATAAGGTTTTTATGATTGATAAATAGTGATAAATTGGAGGATGATAGGAGTGTTTTCTGCTGGTATACTATTTGTATTTAAGCGGAGATAACCTTTTTTTACTGTATAAGTGTTTGGCGGCTGTAATACTCCGTTTATAAAAAGATTAATATAAGTAACATTCCCTGGATCTAGAATGCCTCGCTGCCCATATTCCTTCAATTCATCTTCATCCGTATAGATTGAACTAACCCCATCAGATAAAGCATTATACTGATAAGTATCAGCTTTAAAGGGGTTAACTTTACGCTTTGATTTTATCGGAATCTTTAATTTAAATTCAGAATTAGATGATTGCCAATCATAAACCACACGAGTATTCACTTTGTGCTTATTATTTCTTTGCATACATAATACCCACCTAAATTAAACTTTCTATATTGTATGTTGTCTTTTGAGGGATGTACATACAAAGGGAATACTTTTCGATATTATAAAACATTTCAGCTTCCACCTAGTTTGTGGCATCTTTCTGTGGAGCCCCTTTTGTAAAAGACTGTAAGATGAAGATAATATGCGTTTCATTCAATGCGCCTTCTGCTGTCTTAAAGTTACTTATAAGGACTCTGTAGGGTTAAGGAAAGTTAGGTGTGACACTCCCCCATTCATTTTAAATAATCCTCTCCTTAACGTGAACCTTCTGAAATCTGTCACATTATTTTAATTTCCGTACCAGCCCTTCGACCGTCCGCCGGTCTACCACATGTTCTTTTCTCCCCCACATCATAAGCGTATAGCCTAATAAAAATGTCATCACAACTACGATCGAGCCGATAAATGTATAGATGCCTGTGATATGAGATGGAAAGTAGTGGCTGGCAATGAATGCATAGACTCCTAACACTAGCATGTTGACGACGAGGTAAAGTGATCTTTCTCCTAACGATAGGGGGTTGGTATTCCGACCAGCCCCAAGGAACATACTCCAAAAAAGAAACGAACTAGCGAACATCAATAACTGTAAGACAGGCAGGACCCATACAACAGTACTGGTAAACACGAGCAAGTCATATCCCCCGGTTAACACCAAAAACACAATGGATATCCCTAACGGATGACTGCACACGAGCCATGTTTTCTGGATGTAATGATGGAACCAGTAGCGATTTTTATTGATCCAATAAATAGCGGCAATTGGCAGAAGAAGTTGTAACAATAGCTTGTTCATTAAGCTCAAATTCGGAAACAAGGCCATCAGAACCCCTGCTATGGAAGCAGCAAGCATTACTCCGAAGAACAGTTTTCGCATCCAATTCCACTCCCATATGTTTTTCGCTATTTTCTCCAATCAAAGGTGCCCGTTACTTTTCTCTTTTGAATATTCCCTTTTATTTATTTTTTACCCGCAGCTTTCGCCCGCTTATACACCTTGTTCTTCTCTACAACCGTGCAGCTATTTGCTTCAAAGGTCTTGAGCATCGGGACATTATTCCGACTCGTGGAGCCGATGTAATAGCTGGCGCCGAACTGACTTTTTAATATGTCAAGCGCCTGAAGGTGTAGCTGTTTACTTTTCCTTTTGCCTCGTGCTTCCGGAACGAGACCGAAATAAAACAACCTTCCTTCATCGGCGGTCCCTGGTTCGATGTGGGGCATCACAACCCCAATAGGTTCGCCGTTCTCATAAGCAACCAGGCAGGATTTGCGATAATCTTCGCCAAGCTCTCCTTTGACGCTTTGCATGTGCCCGTCCATATCCAAGGAAGATGGTGCGTTTAAGGAACCGCTCATCGCTTTCTTCCAAATAGGCTTGAAGGCCTCTTCAGGGATATCATGAAGAGAAGCTGTATCAAAATAGGCAGCTTCCGCCGTTTCCTGAGTGAGCAATTTTTTCACCATGACATTTTCGTCGAGCATCTGAAACCTATGCTCTGTTAAATAGACTTCGATTTCTTCACTGAATTTATGGTGGACAAGGAGCGTCATGTCCTTGGAATGAAAAGCTGGATCGTTCAATAAGTGTGTGATAAGGTCTTTCATCTCCTGATCCGTCAGATGTCTGGTATCTTCCACCGTTACATACTCTTCCCCTTCGACAAACTTAACTTTATCGTAGATTTCCAGCCTTTCCGCCAGCCTCTGATAGGCAGGTGCTTCCAAAACTTCAGTTAGGAAAGCGGCCTTCGCCTTCCGGTACTCTTCCATGTCCGCTCCTTCATACCGCTTTTTCAATGTATTATACTGGTCCGTGCAGGATGGGTTTTCTTTGAAAAAACAGGTCATCTGGTAAAAGTGGTCGACAGATGTGCCTTTCACGGTCAACTGGACACCCACTGGCAGTACATCTTCTCCATACTCAAAGGAACAGAAATAGGAAGTTTGATCGCTCCCCGTATTCACAGGATATAAATCCAGCATTGCATTTCTCGCTTTTTCAAAGTCCTCCTGAGTGACACGCACCTGAAGATCGACATCTCCTTTTGTCAGCGAGCCCCTAACGGCAGTGCTGCCAATATGATAGATTTCCGCTTCCGGCAATTTATGTGTGATGATATTTTTATGCCTATTAAAAACTTCCTCCGCTCTCTCCCGATAGAGTTCTTCCGGAGAGAAGTTTACCTTTTCATTCATGTTAAAAGACCTCCTGAGTTAGTACATCTGTTGCTGAACTCAATTAATCACATGTCTATCACCGCTTCGTTTAGATTAATTTTTCTACAATCAAGTGGGAAAATAAGGTAAGCTGAATATATAACTCTTTCTATATGGAAAAATAATTACCTTCATTTTCGTAATAAGGAGATGATTCACATGATCATATACGAAGCAACAAAAAAAAGAATTCAAATAAAACCATACTACTCAAAACGCCTGCCCTACTGCTAGCTTAGTAGGTGCAGGCATTTTTATTGGTCAATTTAGAAATTCTTTTTCCAAGAAACCGTATAGGTGATGATTTGGGTAATGGGAAGCAAAGCAAATACCAGGATCGGGTAATAGGGCAAGGTTTCTGTTACGAATGGATACAAAAGCAGCAATGCACTGATTACTGGGAAAGAATACCACATGCTGATGTAGGCGGAGCGGCAGGCCTGTGCGGTGAGCTGCTTTTCCCGTTCATCTGACTCTTCAAATTCATCCGGGAGTAAAAATACCTTTTTCCATGATTGGTACTTCCGCTTTTTTCGGATGGATACAAAAGCCAGCCATCCACCAATAAGGAAGAATGCAACAAACGGAATCAGCCGGATCTCAAACATATACTCCCTCTCCGGATCTTGTAAAAACTTCGAAATATCAATGGATGCGGAATAAAACTCAACTAATGCCCAGCTAAACAAACCCAGTACCGCCAAAGAAATCCATACACTCTTCATGATTTTCATGAATCCTCCCCCTCTATACTGAAAATCTCCTCTACGGGCATCTCGAATGTCCGCGCGATATTCATCGCAAGTAATAGCGATGGAACGTAACTTCCTTTTTCAAGGGCGACGATGGTCTGACGCGTCACATGGACTTTCTCTGCCAGTGCGCCTTGCGTCAGCCCGTCTCTCGCTCTCAATTCTTTGACTCGATTTTTTATTTCCATACCTAAACTCCTTCTACTTTCTTCCATTTCTATTGTAAGGTTAACTATACATTTTGTAAAGTTTATTTTACATATTAATGCCTTCCTTCTCCTCATTCCCATTGATATCCTCTTGAAAAATCCAGTATTTTCCTTAGAATAGTAGTGTAAGATTTTACTAGGGAGAGGTTTAATACAGTGGATATATTATTTATGTTACTTGCCTTCGCGACCCTCATTCTCATGGTCGTGGGATTATTTTCCCCAAAACGTGCTTTGTTCTGGTCAAACAAAAAGCCGACTCGCAGACGCGTGCTTCTCATTTACTCCCTCGCCTTCATCATCAGTATGACGCTGTTCGATATGACCTACAGCGAGGAAAATGAGACAACCGAAGATGCCAATGAAGAACAGGTGGAAGAAACCGAAGAGCCCCAGGAAGACAAGGACACAGACGATAAAGAAGAAAAAGATTCGTTTGAACCTCAAGAGGATTCATCAAACGAATCTGACAGTGAAAAAACAGATGAATCAAAGGATGACGGTTCGGCAACAGAAGATCGTAACGATGATTCCGAAAATCAATCCGAAAAGAAAGACAGCACCAGTCAGGAAGAAATAAAGGATCCTTCTGACGATAAACAAGAAGATACCTCAAAGCAGGATGAAACTCCGGACACGAATGCGACGGTCAGCCGCGTAGTGGACGGTGACACGATTGAAATCAACTACAACGGTGAGACAGAAAGCGTCCGCCTGCTGCTCGTCGATACACCGGAAGTGCACGGGGGTACGCAGAAGTTTGGCCCTGAAGCATCTGCTTTTGCTAAAGAAGTGCTAAAGCCCGGCACAAAAGTAAAGTACGAATCCGATGGACCGAAGCGCGACCATTACGGCCGTCTGCTCGGCTATCTTTGGGTGAACGGTGAACTGTTCAATGAAAAACTGCTCGAGAATGGCCTCGCCCGCTATGCCTATGTGTACGACCCGCCATATAAATACCAGGATCGGCTAAAGCAGGCGGAAGCGCGCGCCCGCAACAAGGGAATCGGAATCTGGAGTATCGACGGCTACGTCACCAGTGACGGGTTCACCTCTGGAGAGACTTCTTCCGGAGGATCAAGTAGCTCATCCAGCGGTTCTAATTCTGGTAATGACTCTGGAAGTTCTGACCGTTCATCTCCCAGTGATTCCGGCAGCGGTTCTGCAGCTTTAAAATACGACCCCAACGGACCGGACCGCGACTGTAGCGACTTCGACACCCAGGAAGAAGCCCAGGCGTTTTATGAAGCAGCTGGAGGACCTGAGTCTGACCCGCACCGGCTCGATGGTTATGATGGAGACGGTGTCGTTTGTGAAAGTTTGCCATAACATCATATGCCTGCCTCTGTTCTCACAGTGAGCGGGCATTTTCTGTTTTTGAACGAACTTTTAAACATACAACAAGCTGGCTGATTACAACCTTGCTATTGGTGCAGGGTGCTTATTTCACCAAATACATGCCAGTTGCTACTAAGTTGAACCAAAAAAATCAGAAGTCCTCCTCTCTGCTTTTATTCAGGCCAAAAAATATAAAAATAGCCGTTGACAATATCTCGAATTCGAAATATAATTATCTTGAAAGCGAGATAATACCCAACACCTTTGAGTAGGTGATTTATTTTTGTTATATATCTCAAATTCGAAATAAATTCCTTTAAATAATCTGCTTCCATTTGGGCATAAGAAGAAAAGCGCATCTGTTTATATGGAGGTGGTCTTTAAAGGTTCAGTTCAAGTAAAGGCAGGAAGGTGTTAAACATGGGATTACTAGATAAACTATTCGGAAAACCAAAGGAGATGGAAGAAATGTCAAACGTAAAATTAGCTGTTATTTTCTACACTATGAGTGGGACGAACTACAAAATGGCGAAATGGGCGGAAGAAGGAGCAAAAGAAGCCGGTGCTGAAGTAAAAGTATTAAAAGCCGAGGAACTGGCACCACAATCTGTTATCGAAGCGAATGAGGCATGGAAAGCAACCGTCGAAAAAACGAAAGACGTACCGGTAGCGACTTCCGCTGACCTCGAATGGGCAGACGCTATCATTTTCAGCATCCCGACACGTTTTGGCAACATGCCATCACAAATGAAACAATTCCTTGATACGCAGGGCGGTCTGTGGGCAAGCGGTAAAACAATCAACAAAGTCGTAAGCGGCATGACTTCCGCACAAAACCCGCACGGCGGACAGGAAGCAACTTTGCTTTCTCTTTACACTTCTATGATGCACTGGGGCGCGATCATCGTCCCACCAGGTTACACCGATGAAGTACTTTTCGGTGCCGGAGGGAACCCATATGGCACAAGTGTCACCGTGGATCAGGACGGCAATATGGTCGATGACGTAGAAGGCGCGGTCAAGCATCAGGCTAAACGTACTGTCACGGTTGCCGACTGGGTGAAAAAAGGAAATCAATAATTTAAGGTTACAGAGCCGATCCTTACTTGGATCGGCTTTTTACATACAAAGCATTTATGCTTTACTACCCCAAATAGGGATCAAACGATATAGGCTGTTGAACAGCAATAACTTAGGCCAATTCAATGGATGAATTGGCCTTTTATCATTGGTTATCTAATTTATATTTTCCTAAATCTATTAAACCATCATATAGCCGTATGAATATTATTAAAAATGCTAACACTAGGAAGGAGAGTTTGTATAGAAAGGAGGCAGAAGCTTTGGAGCTTAGTTTTTTAGAAGTTTCCCTGAAGGTGATCATTGGATTTTATCTATTATTTTTTACTACTAAACTATTAGGGAAAACAACCATTAAACAATTGACCCCTTTTGATTTTATATCAGCAATCGTCCTGTCTGAACTATTAGGTAACGGAATTTATGAAAGCAATGTCAACTTGTTTTACATTTTTTATACCATTTTTTTATGGGCAGTATTGATGATCACGATGGAAAAAGTGTTGCTAAAGTACAAAGGGACCCGCAACCTCCTCGAAGGCAATCCTTCAATCATTATACGAGATGGCAAAATCGACCGCCATGAATTAAAAAAGAATCGAATGAATATCAATCAATTATTAAGCCTATTAAGGCAAAGTGAAATTTTTTCTATCCGCGAAGTGGCCTACGCCATATTAGAGTCCAACGGTTCCATTAGTATATTGAAGAAAAAGAAGTATCAGAAAGTTGAAATCAATGATTTGCAGCTGCCTGAACCTAAAGCCTTTCTTAGTACTACATTAATCATGGATGGTGAGGTCGTGGAAGATAACATACGAGATTTAGGTTTTGACCATTATTGGCTGGAGAATCAGCTGACGGCCAACGGTTATTCCAAGAGTGAAGACGTGCTTTATGCAGATTGGATCAATAATGATGGGATTTATATTGTCCCCTTTACGAATTAAAAACGTGCATGCCCTCGCTCAGCTATCAAAGAAGGGAAGGCTACACTGCTCGAGACTGTGAAGAATGAACTTCATTAATCCTGCGGTCTTTATAACCACTATAATGACCGTTAAACCAGGAACCTCCCCTTCTAGCGGTCTTTAACCCGTTGATAAAGACCGTTACCTCTCGTTTGCAACCCCACAACGGTCTTTATCTATGCTTTAATGCCCGTTAAACTAGTACCGCTCCCTCCTTATGGTTCTAATGCGATATTCTTCTCTGATAGATTCCATGCCTTCAAAAGCAGGAAAACCAGCGATCTTCATGGAAATTATTAGGATGGTACCGAATAGAACTTAAATACCACCATAGATATACAACATAGCATGCATGGAAGCGGGGGCTTGATTCAGTGAAAAAATACTTGAATTTAAATACGTTATATATTGTTATGGGGATTATCGCCGTTGGCTCTTTTCTAATACCTCAAGCCATTGACATGTATCACCTTCAGGCTCAAGGAATCAATCACATAGCCGACGACGCCGAGCGTTATATGAATAATGCACATAATATGGAAGGTGACTATACGATAACGATTGATTTAAGTGATCCGGAGAGCAATGAAGGAAAATTCCTTTTTGATGATGAGGAAGGAAATCAAATCTATGTCTCGAAAATTATAGAGAATGAATCAAACTATGAGGTGATCTTCCGGTCCAGCGGAACTTATAGTCGTGGAGGGGCGACTTTAGTTTCGGGTATCGAACACTACCGTAATATCAATGGCTATACCCATGAGCTAAAAGCAGAAGCACACGCAACGTATAATTATGATACGTTTAAATTAACACCTTCTTCCTCTTCAGCATTACACTCCCGTAGTGGCGACGAGTTCGGTTTTTATTTATTTCCAACAGATAAAGATGTTGATTTAGACAAAGAACCAACCATTGAAGTAACCATTACAAATCTGCAATTGAATTTATGGGCAAAGTTTTAAAAACTACTGTTGCATGAGTTCGTAGAGAACGGACGGCGCTAAGAAGTTATGTCAACCAGCACGTTATTTTAATGAATATAACCTTGGAAGATATATCGCCATTTTACTCCATCACATATTCCTTGGATTAAATAATTATAAGAATGCTTATATTGGAGGAATGTATATGAAACCTCGACTTTCAGTAATCACATTAGGTGTAGATGATTTGGAAAAGGCGTTGAACTTTTACCGGGAGGGGCTCGGATTCGAGACACAAGGTATTATAGGAGAAGAATTCGAGCACGGCGCTGTTGCCTTTTTTGATCTGCAACCCGGTTTAAAGCTTGCCATTTGGAATCGTAAAAATATTGCTTATGATACTAATTTAAAACAAACTGCAAAAAGCCCTACCGAATTTACGCTTGGTCATAATGTCGGCAGCAAAGAAGAAGTTGATAGCGTAATGGAACAAGCTGAAAAAGCGGGCGCCACCATTACTGTACAGGCGCAAGATACGTTTTGGGGCGGGTATTCCGGATACTTTCAAGATCCTGATGGTCATCTATGGGAAGTAGTCTATAACCCTGATTGGGACCTTATAGACTGACTTTGTTGGTTGAAGATAAAATAAATGAGACCACGTATGAAAGGAGGGTCATTGTGGGGGTTTTCGATAAATTCTCTCTCCAATTCCGCAAACCCGAAGGGAAACTCGGTCGATTCGCCGGTTTCTTAATGAAAAAGATTGGTTCAGAAAAAAACGAGTGGACCATTTCTTTATTGGATATCAAACCAGATGACAACATACTGGAAATGGGTTTTGGACCAGGAGTCGGCCTCGATATGGTATCTAAAGTCGTACAGGGTGGAAAGGTTGTGGGTATTGATTATTCCGAGGTTATGCTGGAACAGGCACGTAAAAATAATAAGAAAAGTATCCAGGAAGGAAAAGTAGAATTGAAGCTTGCGGACGTTAATAACCTCCCTGATTTTGACCAGTCGTTCGATAAAGTCTACGCTGTCAATTCCATTATGTTCTGGGACAATCCTGTACAAACATTGGGAGCGGTCCGTAAGTATATGAAACGCGATGGAATCCTGGCAATAACGGTCCAGCCTTTTACAAAAGGAGCGACAGAAGATACAGCAAAAGAGCTTGGAGAAGATTACATGGAAACACTTGAACAAGCCGGTTATTCAGATATTAAAGTGGAATTAAAATCCATGAAACCCGTTCCGGCGGTTTGTGTAATTGGTGTAAATAAGTAAGCTTCACTATTGAACCTTTTCGCACTATCAGCCAATACATCCGCCAAAACATCGGCCTAAGTAATATAAAAGCCTGGATCCTTTACTGCTAACCATACAGCACGACAGGAACCAGGCTTTTTTTATCAGCTTTTCACAGAATCACGTGCAACAAACTCCGTTGCAAGTTTATATGTCTGATCGACCGATTCTCCGGCAAGCATCTGGAAAATCAGATGGACAGCAAGTGATCCAGCTTCGTACTTTGGCTGCCTTACAGTCGTGAGTGGCGGATTCACATATTCTGCCAGTTGAATATCGTCAAACCCGATAATCGAAATATCTTGTGGCACCCGAACCCCTTTTTCGGAAAAAGCCTGCATCCCACCGATCGCCATTTCATCATTGGCATAGAAAATGGCATCGGGCATATTTTTTTGGGCGATCAATGTGCGGGTTGCCCGGTAGCCGCCTTCCCTTGTGAAATCACCGTTGATTTTCCAGCGGGAATGATACGGGACTTCGGAAGCGGCTAACGCAGCTTGATATCCTTTGAACCGCTCCTTGTTGTCATGGGAATCAAATGGACCGCTGACATAAGCAATAGAGCGATGACCTTTATCGAGCAAGTGTTTCGTCGCATCATAACCGCCCTGCTCATTATCGACCTCTACGTGGATCACATTCGGATTGTCCACTTCCCGATCGAGCACGACAATCGGAAAGTCTTCCCGTGCCGAGGCTTTAATCGCTTCGGTGCTAATGTTCGTAGCGAGTACGATCGCTCCATCCACACGTTTTTCCCGCAAAAACTTCGCCGCAGTCGATTTATCCCCGCCGACGGAACTGCAGGCGATCAGGTCGTATCCGTTCGACGTGGTGACGTCCTGGACGCCTTTGATCAGTTCCGAGAAATACGGCCCGGATAGGTCACTCAATATCAAAGCGATTGTATTCGTCTTCGTCCGTTTCAAATCAGAAGCGATGCCGTTCTTTTGATAATTCAGTTCCTGTGCAGCTTTCATAACTTTATCGACGGTCGCCTGACTGACTTTATTTATTCCATTAAGCGCGTAGGAGGCTGTCGACACAGCAACTCCTGCCCGTTTTGCAACATCTTTGATTGTTGCCATTTTACATCCCCCCAATCACGCAGCACTGTCTAGCTCCATTGTAAGCGATTCAGTCGCTGCCATACACTCATTTGATTCCAGACATTGTAAAACCTTCGACAATGTATTTCTGGAAAAAGGCAAAAATAATGATGATCGGCACAACCATGAACGCTGCCCCGGCCATTTGCAGTGCGAAGTTATTCGCATATTGCCCCTGCAGCAAAGACAGGCCGACCGATAACGTATACAAGCTTTCATCGTTTGCGATAATCAATGGCCATAGGAAGCTGTTCCATCCGGCGATGAACGTGAGGATTCCCTGCACAGCAAAAATCGGTTTCGCAATCGGGATGATCAGCCGGAAGAAAATGTAGAATTCACCAGCGCCATCGAGTCTGGCCGCTTCAATCAGGTCATCCGGGATTGTCATCATGAACTGGCGGAACAGGAAGATGCTGAACGCCACCGCAAGCCCTGGCAAAATGATCCCGGTCATCGTATTCGT
The DNA here is from genome assembly GCF_011761345.1 of Thalassobacillus devorans. Taxonomy (GTDB): domain Bacteria; phylum Bacillota; class Bacilli; order Bacillales; family Halobacillaceae; genus Thalassobacillus; species Thalassobacillus devorans. Next base: position 138,031 of record NZ_JAASRY010000003.1, on the reverse strand, counting down.
CAGTCCCATGGAGTTTAAAATCAAGTACACAGGAATCATCGTAACCTGGCCAGGAATCATCATCGTGGCCAACACCAAATAAAAGATTCTTTCCCGGCCCTTGAATTCATATTTTGCAAATCCATACCCGGCCATCGCGTTGAATAACAGGCCAAGGAATGAGAAAAGTACGATAATGATCGTATTACGTAAATACACCGTAAAGTTCATGCTCGTAAATAGGTTGATATAATTTTCTATCGTCGGGTTATCCGGAATGATGGTTGGCGGAATCGCCAGTACTTCGTTTTCCGGCTTGAATGAACTGGAAATCATCCATAAAAACGGCAGGGAAACCAGCACGCCCCCGACAATCAGGAGCAAGATGACAAGTGATTTTTCCGCCTTGCTCCGCTTCGTAGCTGTAGCCATATCCTCCACTCCTCTCTATTATAAATCCGTATCTTTTTTCTGCAGCTTGAACTGGAAGACAGTAACGATAATAATCATCGCAAACAGGATGAACGAACCTGCAGCCGCATAACCGAACTCACTATAACGGAAGCCTTCCTGGTAAATGAAGAGAGCAATCGATATCGTTCCGTCCAAAGGTCCGCCATCGGTCATGACGAATGGTTCCTCGAAGAACTGCATCCAGCCAATCAGCGTCGTCACGGTTACAAAGAACGTGGCATAACGCAGCAATGGCAGCGTGATATAAAACAGCACCTGCAGCCGGCTGGCCCCATCCATTTCAGCTGCTTCATAGTAAGATTTAGGAATGCCTTGAAGTGCTGCGAGGAAGATGATCATATTGATCCCGATCCCTTTCCAGACAGCGAGGATAATCAAGGAAATTTTTGCAATCGTCGGTTCCTCGAGCCACGGAATGTTATCCACGGTAAGCAGAGAAAGTAAGTAGTTGAACAGCCCATATTCCGTGTTGTATAAGTATCCCCAAATGACAGCTACCGCAATGATATTCGTAATTGACGGCATATAATAGACTGCCCGGAACGTATTGAAAATCCAGCTGGTACCATAATTCAATAACAGTGCAATCGATAGCGATGCAATAATAACAAGAGGTACGCCTATAATGACATAGAAAAACGTGTTGAAGACCGACTTAATGAATGTTGCATCGGAAAAAAGGTCTTTATAATTTTCCAGTCCAATAAAGGAGATCGCCGACCAGTTGGCGAGCCCTTTCAGATTCATATCTGTAAAACTGATCACCAGCGCGACAATTATGGGGATGACGCTGAACAGCGTCAGCAAAATGACGGCTGGAGCAATAAACATGTATGGATGCCGGTTATTCAGTAATTGTTTCAATGGAACCACCTACCTATCCTTGATAAACAGAAAAGGGAATGAAAGCTAGTTCCATCCCCTTCTCCCTTCAACATCATAGCTGTTATTTTTCCAGAAGGCGTTTTGCCTCTTCATTGAATGATTCTAACTCTTTGTCCAAATCAGCACCGCCCTGGGTGATTCGTTCAATTGAGTCAAGGAATTCTTGTGCGATCCGTTCAAACTGTTCGGTCTGCAAGCCTGGGTTAGCATCTTCCATTTGCTTCCCGAAAGTTGCGAACATCTCGTCCTCTTTAAGCATAGGATCTTCCCACGCTTCGGTACGGGAAGGCAATGTGTTGGAAGTTTCTGCCCAATCCAATTGGGTTTCGGTTTCTGTCATGTAAGAAATGAATTCCATGCCTCCCTCAGGATTGTCAGCACTTTCGAAGACAGATAGCACTGCACCGCCCATGCTTGATGTATTGGATTCTTTTTTCGGCATGACGGCTGTTGCCCAATCCCCTTCAATATCGGGAGCCTGGTCATTGATGATGTTGACCATCCAAGGACCACTGAAGAACATCGGCTTCGAACCATCCGCAAATGCCTGTGTAATATCTTTGCCTTGCTGCGTCTGACTGATACCTTCTTCAAAATAGCTGGTGTAATATTCGATGGCTTCTTTGAATTCTGGTGTATCAAAATTCAGTTCATTGTTTTCCAGGTTCGCCTCATACCCATTTTGCCAAGCGAAAATGAATGGAGTGATCTGGTCATTACGGTCAATATCAAGTCCATACATACCATCACCGCGGTCAGCAAGCTGGCTTGCCGCATCCTTCAATTCATCCCACGTCTTCGGTGCTTCGTCATACCCTACCTCTTTTAAAAGATCCGTACGGTAGAACAATACGCGTGTATCGACATACCAAGGAATCCCGACGACCTGATTATCATATTCCATGGATACCACGGCACCGTCAAAGAAATTCTCTTTGGCAAACGTATCATAATCCTTTGTATACTCTGAAAGGTCCTTCAATGCACCGGCTTCTGCGAACTCAGGAACCCATGTAGTTCCAAGTTGCACCACGTCCGGCCCGTTACCGGAAGCTACGGCTGTCAGCAGTTTATCATGTGCCTGATCCCACGGAATCGCCTGAACATCAACCGTGTAATCCGAATTCTCTTCAAATCCTTTGCTGAAATCTTTCAATAGCTTACCTTCTTCTCCCATCGCCCATACAGTCACTTCGTTTTTATCTCCGCCGGATTCGGAATCCCCACCGGAACAGCCGATCAGTACAGCGGACAGAACCACGATCAGCAGCATCATTAATTTACCCTTCACTACCAAGCACCCCTTTATTTAGTGAAAATTATTGAAACGTTTCGATAACTGCATTATAATTTAATTTGAATTCGCTTTCAAGTGGTTTTCTTACTTTTTTGAAAATTTATTAAAAAACTGCATGAATACGGTTTCATCCATATTGACTTTAAAAACATCCGCGTTTATACTGCAATTATTATTAAAATCGAAACGTTTCAATTATTTATTTATAGGAGGAGTTCATATGTCCGAAAATAAGATGGAACAATTGCTTGAACAAATGACGATAGAAGAAAAGGTCGGCCAGCTGGTTCAATTGGCTACCCCATTTTTCCGGGGAGCTACCGACCGAGGGGAGATCACAGGCCCGATGGTAAACATGAACATCGATGAAGAAGACATCAAAAATACCGGCTCGGTGCTGGGAGCTTCAGGAGCGAAGGAAACAAACAATATCCAGAAAATACATATGGAAGAAAGCCGGTTAGGCATTCCATTGTTATTTATGTCGGATATCATTCATGGCTTCCGTACCATCTTCCCTGTACCTCTGGCTATTGGGTGTTCGTTTGATACCGACCTCGCAGAAAAAAGTGCCGCAATCGCAGCGAAAGAAGCGGCTGTATCCGGTGTTCATGTTACATTCGCTCCGATGGTCGATTTGGTACGCGACCCTCGCTGGGGGCGCGTGATGGAGTCCACTGGTGAAGATACGTATTTGAACAGTGAATTTGCCCGTGCCTTTGTACGTGGGTTCCAAGGGGATCTCGATAATGAAAAATATAAAGTAGCTTCCTGCGTGAAGCATTTTGCCGCTTACGGCGCTCCAGAAGGCGGCCGTGACTATAACACCGTTGATATGTCAGAGTGGATGCTGCGCGAAAACTACTTGCCGGCCTATAAAGCAGCACTCGATGAAGGGTGTGAAATGGTAATGACGGCTTTTAATATATTGAACGGTATTCCATCGACAGGAAACGAACCACTGATGCGAGGCATCCTGCGGGACGAATGGGGATTTGACGGTGTCATGATTTCTGATTGGGGAGCGGTGAAAGAATTAATCCCTCATGGGGTTGCCGAAGATCAGAAGCAGGCAGCAGAACTGGCGTTGAAAGCCGGCGTAGATATTGAGATGATGACATCCTGCTACGTCAATCATGTAGAAGAATTGATCGAGGAAGGAACATTGGAGGAAAATCTTCTCGATGAAGCAGTGCTTAGGATTTTGAAATTGAAAGAGAAGCTCGGACTGTTCGAAAACCCTTACCGTTTTGCCGATGAAGTGGAAGAGGCGGATTTCATTCTTTCTGATGATCACCGCCAGGCCTCCAGAGAACTTGCTTCCAAATCCATCGTTTTATTGAAAAATGATGACTTGCTTCCATTATCCGCAGATAAAAAAGTGGCACTTGTTGGTCCGTTTGCTGACAGTACCGATATTTTGGGGCCTTGGTCCTGGGGCGGTCGTGCAAAAGATACGATTACCGTCGATACCGCTTTAAAAACACATTTTTCTGATGACAACCTCCTTGTTGCGAATGGTACCAGAATCGAAGATAGTACGGATAAACAGCTGGAGGAAGCTTTGCAAGCGGCAGACCAGGCCGACGTCGTCGTACTGGCTCTTGGTGAAGATTCCAATATGAGCGGGGAAGCCGGCTGCCGCGCCGATATCCGCCTGCCGGAAGTCCAGCTCAATCTATTGAAAAAAGTACGGGCACTCGGCAAACCGGTAGTCGCTGTCTTGTTCAATGGCAGACCACTCGATTTACGAGAAGTCACCGAGAATGCGGACGCGGTGGTAGAAGCATGGTACCCGGGTACCGAAGGAGGGCATGCTGTCGCTGACATCCTGCTTGGAAACGTCAATCCTTCCGCTAAGCTGGCCATGTCGATGCCTTATTCCGTTGGACAGGTTCCTGTTTACTACAACAGCTATAGCACCGGCCGTCCGCAAAACGCACCGGACGCACAGGATCGCTATGTTTCTCAATACCTGGATATCCCAAATGAGCCACTGTTCCCATTTGGCTACGGGCTGAGCTACAGCCAATTCGAATATTCGGATCTAGAGATTTCCAGCGAGACGATAACTGCTGCTGATCGCTTGTCCGTCTCTGTCATCGTCACCAACACAGGTGATTTGACCGGAGAAGAAGTCGTTCAATTGTATATCCGCGATCACGTAGGGCAAGTCGTGCGGCCGATGAAAGAACTGAAAGCCTTCGAACGGATTTCGCTGGGAGCAGGCGAATCGCAAACAGTAACTTTCACGATTACTGAAGAACAACTGCGCTATTACCATGCCAACATGGAGCATAAGAGTGATGCTGGAGAATTTACTGTTTTTGTCGGGACCAATAGTGAAGATGTCCTGGCCAAAAGCTTCCGTTTAGAGAAATAGGAATTATGAGACCAAATTACTTATTTGGTCTCTTTTTTTATAGGGATATTTCGGCGTTAAGTCAGTATGTAGCTGCATTAGGGCGGTATGTGCTGTCGTTAAGTCAGAACCTTCTTGCGTTAGGGCGGAACATGGCCGAGTTAGGGCAGAAGTTTCCAAAGAAAAACGTCTGGGCTAAGTTCCAGACGTTTTCTACAATTCTTTCTCGCGCAAAATCTCTATAAAATGATAAAGCACCCGAGCGGTAAGTCCCCAGATTACTTTTTCTCCATAGATATAAAAATACTCCTCCATTTGCCGCGGACGCCAGTTATAATCCTTACCATTTGGAATAAGCTCGTATGGAAAGTCATCCGCTGGCTTTACCTCCAGTGTTACATAGTGCACTTCCGGTTCATGGTTGAGGAAAAAGGAAAGCGGTACGGTGAACACTTCCCCGACTTCATCCGGGTTCGGGACAATCGCATCCAACGGGCGATTAATAAAGCCCACATACGTATTGACACGCATGTCCATGGAACCTACCAGTTGACCTAACGGAAATACCTGTTCGATATCCTGATCATCCACTCCAAGCTCTTCCATCGACTCACGGACCGCTGTGTCTTTATCATGCTTGTCTTCCGCGTCTTTTTTTCCACCAGGAAAACAGACCTCGCCCGGCTGCCTGATGTTATGAGACCGCACCTCGAAAAGCAGATGCAGCTCGCCGTCTTTTTCTATCAAAGGGAGCAATATGGAAAATGGCTTCAACCGTTGCTTGCCGAGAATGCTTGGCGTATGATTTTTCATTTTAGTCATGATGGCATCGAGATTCATTGCTTCACCCCATCTAACTTTTACTTATAACTACTATATCAGATTTAATCCTATACGTAGCAGATTATGCCCTTTCTTATACAGTGCACGTTACCCTTGCTTTTCAAACCTTTTGCCAGTTTAATAGGTATACAGAATGGCCAGGTTTTTCTAATACTTTAAGGAATATTCACCTTTGTTAGAAGTTTAAAGTATAAGAAAACACTTAGGCTTTCGCCATAAGTCCAGCCACAAGCCAAGTTTTTCTAATGGTAATATGAGACTATTAGAGTTACAATGAAGGAGTAATCATACCGCTAAGGGTATATTAATTTGCGTTTTTAGAAAGGAAGAGCCGGTGATGTCTGAAAAAGCTATGAAAATAGATGAAACAAACAACCAGCCTGCCTGGCTGCAAAGTTATATAGATTCAACGGTAAAACAACAAAGCCTGTACCGGCGGACGCTGATCATCGTCATCATTGCACAAATCTTTGGAGGGGCCGGACTTGCCGCGGGTATTACCGTTGGAGCACTTCTTGCCGAGGATATGCTTGGCACCAACAGTTTCGCTGGACTGCCGGTGGCGCTGTTTACACTCGGTTCTGCCGGAGCTGCGATGGTTGTCGGACGGCTTTCGCAAAGGTTTGGTAGGCGGCCGGGCCTCACCATCGGATTTATAGCCGGTGGTCTCGGAGCGATCGGGGTTATTTTTGCTGCTATCATCAATAGTGTCATTTTATTATTCCTTTCCCTATTAATCTATGGAGCCGGAACAGCTACCAACCTGCAGGCGCGCTACGCCGGAACCGATATGGCGAATACGAAGCAGCGGGCTACCGCTGTCAGTATGGCGATGGTTTCTACCACGTTTGGTGCGGTCGCAGGGCCGAACTTAGTCGGTGTCATGGGGAACTTCGCTACATCCATCAGCGTTCCTGCTTTAGCCGGTCCATTCATTCTGGCAGCCGCTGCCTATATCCTTGCCGGGTTGGCGATTTTCATCCTGATGCGTCCGGATCCATTCTTAGTTTCCAAGGCACTGGCTGCTGTCCAGGGAGTCGATGATAATGCTGCCTCAGGGGTGACCCTGCCCGCTTCCTGGAACAAACGCGGCGTCATCATTGGTGCCACGGTCATGATTCTGAGCCAGATTGTCATGGTAGCCATCATGACGATGACCCCGGTACACATGGGGGCACACGGCCATGGACTGAACGCCGTCGGACTCGTCATTGGTGTCCATATCGGCTCCATGTACCTGCCATCGCCGATCACTGGTATTCTTGTTGATAAGGCCGGCCGATTCACAATGGCCATCGCCTCAGGCGTGACATTGCTTGCATCCGGAATTCTTGCCGCTGCCGCACCAGGCGAATCGATGGTCGGATTGACGAGTGCCCTTGCCCTGCTCGGCCTCGGGTGGAACTTCGGACTGATCAGCGGTACGGCAATCATCGTTGATGCCACAACTCCTGATAATCGTGCCAAAACACAGGGAAGCGTCGATGTCTTTATCGCACTGGCCGGTGCCTCAGGCGGTGCTGTGTCTGGTGTGATTGTAGCACTTTCGAACTTCCCTACGCTTTCAGTTATCGGAGGGGTTGTCTCGATCTTACTTGTACCATTTATAATTTTATATCGTACAAAAACGAGGTAGGTAACATTTTGTGCTCTTCCCCTCTTTTTTTCATTACGTGAGTGTCACCGACCAAAAGTCATTGAATATCATAGCTGTAGATTGCTTAAAAGTGCAAAGAAAAGAGGGGTTACATGAATCGTTACTACTGGCAAAATTCTGCCCATCCCTGGCCAGTCCCATATTACTTCTATCCTAATCCGGCTTATTCAGCCGTACGGCCTGCCAAGTGTATCAGTCCAGCAGAGGTTAAGCTCAAGAGTGACATGCGGAGCCTATGGGAAGAACACGTCGCCTGGACGCGTATGACCATTATCAGCTTAACGTTTAAGCTGCCAGATGTTGATGAAGTGGTTACACGACTGCTTCAGAATGCAACCGATATGGGGAATGCACTCAGACCGCTGTATGGGGACCAGATCGGCGACAAGTTTGGAGAGTTGGTAAAAGAACACTTGCTTATTGCTGCTGATCTTGTCAAAGCGGCACTTGCGGGCGATCAGCAGGCAGCCGCAGAGGCGGAAAGAAAGTGGTATGCCAATGCAGATGAAATTGCTGTTTTCTTAAGTACGATTAACCCTCTCCTAACGGAAGAAGCCGTACGTGAGATGTTCTATAAACATCTGGATCTCACAAAAATGGAGGCAGTCTTCATGATGCAGATGGATTATAAGAAAGACATTGCCATCTACGATGAAATTGAAGAACAGGCGTTAGAAATGTCCGATGCCATTACAGATGCCATCGTAAAGCAATTTCCAAGTGTATTTGGGTAAAGGCAGCTTCTTTGCTTAGAAGCTGTTTTTTATTTGCTTTTCAGGTTTTTGACTTCCTTTTCCAATCGATCGACTCTAGCTTGTAATCCAGGACTAGTCTCTACATGCTGGGCTTTTCTCCGCTTTCTAACGGTAATTATTATGGCTAACACTACCGTTAAGATACTGACGAATAATAAAAACAGTATAATTAAAGGCATCAGCTCCTGAAGTGTCATTCTATCCCCCCTTTTTGGTGAAATTTTTACATACTATGAAATACGACCAACATACATATAAGTTTCATAGAAAAAGCAGTTCCATTAAAGGATACTACCTTAAACGGAACCGCTTGCCGTAATCAATTATTTTGGGCCATGCGCCCGAGCGGCCCTCCTTCATCAATTATATCCTGGATGGCATACACAGAAATCGGGAACATCGGGAAACCAAAAGCATATGGAGTAATTTCATAGAGCTGGAAGTAGATGACCAGCGCCTTATCTGCAATGTAGAAATCTTGATCAGGTTGAATCGTTACAGGACTATCGAACGTCTGAATATCCCTTTGCTTTATTTGCTCATTGATCAAGGAAGAAAGCCTCGCAACATAATCACTCCCCGGCTTAAACAAATCCTTCAGCGTACACTGCTTCCCTTTCTTGAGATCGAATGTCAACGACTTAATATACGTCATTCCGTGAGCTGCCTGATAGTGGTACGTATAATTGGAGAGGGACAGACTGAGAACATTCCGCTGATTGTTTTTGATTTCATACAGTCCAAGCATCTCTACTACCGTCGATGGCATATTCCCCACCTGTTCACGGATCAGCTGCTGGGTCTGACGGACAATCGCCATATTGATCATCCGCTCAAGCGAACTATTTTGCATCCTTACTACTCGTGGATAATAAACGATCTTATTCGGCCCGCCACTGATTTGCTCCGTTCTGATTGTCACCGGAAATGCATTGACCATGATAACCACCCTCTGTCATGTAATACACACATGCTCATATCTATTAAAAACAGAGAGGAATTATTACGAGTAAGTAACCCACGATCAGGAAAAACACAGCTATTCATCACCAACCAGTCAGCCTGACATAGCTTAATAACATACACATGTGGCTTCTGCCCAGGGTGAGGTGGAGGCATGTTAATGGAGGGATCAGATTGGTTCAATTTAATCCTTTTCGGGGAACCGTGACGATGATTCAAGAGTTTATCACCGGGGTGAATGAAGAAGAAGGATGTTATAAAATCATTTCCGTGGAAAATGAAACCGGCGCATTGGTAAATTTCATAGTAGCTCCTACAACTTATTTTGTTGATCAGGCAATCGTGAACGTGGGCGACATGGTGACCGGCTATTATGACCGGAATGCACCCGTCCCTTTCATTTACCCGCCACAATACCGTGCGCTTGTTATGGTAAAAGAAAGCTCTTATCAAAAAGTAAAAGTGGATTATTTCGACAGTCAGCTGGTGAGCAGTGATGACTTTTTGAGATTGAATCTTGCTCCCAACACACCGATCTTATTAGCAAACGGGCAGCCTTTTTCAGGGAATCCAGCGAACAGGAATTTGATAGTCATCTATGGGCCTGCAACAAAAAGTATCCCTGCTCAGACTACGCCTTATAGAGTTATTGTTTGGTGTTAAAAGCAAAAGGATTCCAGCTGCATGAGCTGAAATCCTTTTTTAAGTTTATTCTTTGGTTACTAGATATGCTTTATATTCCATAACACCTGCTTTCTCAACATATACTGCCATTACCCAATCTCCGTTTGGAATCTCAATACCATTCTGTACGGTACCGTCCCATTCGAATTCATGATATGGAGCTGGAGTATTTTCAAATACACCAAGTGTCTTAACAAAATCCCCTACATACCCATTATCATAATGATATAAATCATAAGCTAAAATCTCGGCGCCCCCTGGCAGATAAGCACCGACATAGTATGAACCTTCACCCGCATTATCCATGAACGCTCCTGTTACCCGGGGGTAGTCTGGCTCACCAACAAACAGAATGGTTGGAACCTTAATGGTTTGTGTCCCATCATTCACTAAAACTATACCTTCATAATAATCTGGCTTTAATTTTGAAGCATCCACCTGAACGTTTAGGTTCACATTCTGTGTGGTTCCTGGTTCAACCTCTAAGTTATTACTCGTAGTTACTTTGATTCCTTTTGGATTTCCTGCAAACTCTACTTCAAACGTGTACTTCTTAACCTCCCCTGATAAATTTTTAATTTCAAAGCCCTGTTTTTCTACTTGCTTCCCACTGTCTTTTATGAACTTACCAAATGAGTGACTGCCTGTACCGACAAGGGTGTTTGTATTTAATGCCTCAACTACACGGATGCTGCCCGCTCCTTGCGTATTATGCGCATAAGCTTCACCAGTACCTGGGTCAACCACATCTTTGGCTGTATTCATTAATGCTGCTTTTACATCATTGGTTCCCCAGCCTGGGTTTTTTTCTAAAAGCAATGCAGCCGCTCCGGCGACGTGAGGGGATGACATGCTCGTGCCTTGTAACGCTGCATAACCCTCATCAGGGAACGTACTAACGATGTTTACACCAGGCGCAGAGACATCCGGTTTGATCATCCATGACAGTGTTACTGGACCACGGGATGAGAAGTCCGCCATTGTTTCTTTTACAGCCTGATCAAATTCTATATTGAAAGAAACTTTGTTATTGCCTGCTTTCATCTCAGCTAATAATTTTTGACCATCAGCTAGCGTTGTTTTGATTGTCGGTACTGCCATGCCAGGCACATCAGCATGTTCACCTTCTACATTATTGAAAATGATCGCCCCAACTGCTCCGGCATTCTTAGCATTTTCAGCCTTATCTACAAAAGCAAATTCACCACGACTGATCAATGCAATTTTTCCTTCAAAGTCTTTTCCTTCAAAATCTTCCGGGTAACCTAACCCGGCATATGCAAACTCATATTCACCTTCATTTAATGCAAGTAAATTATCATCCGATGGGAAGCCCATTACTTTTGCACTTGGATATTCAACACCTTCAGAAGTAGTTATTTCGGCTGTATAAGCATTATATGGAAGACGTGTCGCTCCTACAGAAATAGCATCACGAGAAGTCCCCGGAGATCCTACTGTCCAGTTATTAGGACCAGCGTTCCCGTTCGAAGTAACCGCAACTACCCCTTCCGCCATCGCCCAGTCGAGTGCGATTGATGTCGCCCAGTCCGGGTTGTTAAGTGAGTTTCCTAACGATAAGTTCATGACATCAGCGCCATCTTGGACGGCCAGCTCAACACCAGCAACTACATCTTCTGTGGTGCCACCGTTTGGACCTAATACACGGTAGCCTAGCAATTCAGCACCAGGGGCAACCCCTTTAATCGCTCCATTCGCAGCCACTGTACCAGAGACGTGTGTCCCGTGATATTGGCCGGAACCTTCCTGTGGATCATTATCGTCGTCTACAAAATCGTACCCTTTATAGTCCCCGAACGCATGAGCTAAGTCAGGGTGCGTATAATCAACACCGGTATCGATAACTGCTACCGTAACTCCTTCACCGGTAAATCCAGCTTTCCAGGCATCATTAGCTCCGATGAAAGGAGCACTGGCTGCCATTTCCGGACTAAATTCTTCTGAAGAAATCTCTTCTTTTGAAATGACTTCAGCCGTATAGTGAACATTCGGATAGATAGCTTTTACGCCATCGACCGATGCTAGTTTCATAATTTCATTGGCCGGCAGTTTCACAGAGAAACCAGAGAAAACGTAGTCATATTCCCGGTTAACATCTGCATCTTTCACTGCCTTTTTCAGTTCATTGATTACTTTTCCTCTTTCAGCTTTCAGATTAGCTTTTGTCTGTTTTTTCCCTTTATGTTTCGCTTCTACAATTGACTCCGCTTCCAGTTCGACAATGACCGATGTCGGTCGTTCCGATCCTAATTCAAGGTCTCCAAAAATTTCTGCCGTATCCAATTCTGTCAGCTGGGTTCTGCTTTCATTTGCCTGGGCATTAAAGTTGAATGCTGCAAACATCAGCATAAATGCCAGCAGGCTGAATAACGCTCTTGATAAATTGCTTTTCATGTTTGGCTTACTCCCTCTCTCTAAGTTTAATGTGGATGAATTTTTCACTTACCGAAAATATGTATGGTTGCTCTCTGCCCACTCCTTTTTCCGATGAATTTTATACGAAATAACGAACAGGTTCGTATACTTAAAAATTGGCTACATATGACCGTTTCCCTTTAATTTTCGTTCACCATTTTCCTTCAAAAAAATTCAGGGAAAAGGCTGATTTTGTCGTATCAAATATTTATCAGGAAACTTGTTCGCCTAATTTTCACCTACTTTCGCCTATATATCGACGCTAATAGTTTAAATACCCTCACTTATCGCCTATTTTCAGCTCATTCCGCCCAAACAGCCCCTCGAACCTCCCTATTATGTCGCCCGGCAATAGGCATTTTCCTTTTACCACGGGAATAATTTTGCCTAAGAAGATTTTTTCGAGAGGAGTGGGGCTTTGAAAAAATTAGATCCTCAGAAACTTTCCGTAGAGTTCCGTGAAGGAGTCACAGCAACCACGCCTACACTGCCAAGGCGCTATACCCTTACACATTCGGACATCACCGCTGAGCTTTTTTTAACTATTGGACGAAATTATGCCTACGATGCCATCAACCCGATGAGGGATGAAGTGCTTGGTGAGTGGATCAATACGGGAGAAGGGTGCTACTATCAGGCGTATGTATTTGTGGACGGTTCCGGTACATTTAACCAGGCTGCCGCTGCTCTGCGTAATACGATATTCAGACGGGAATTGCCACTTGCCCTGCAGGCGATTCGTTATGGCGATCAAAAGTTTTTTGACAGCCATCCTGCATTAAATCACGCACCGCTTTTCGTTCATTTTATTTCTGTAAGCCCACAATTTAATCGAAATGAATTGTGGGGAACGTTTTCCGACTACGAAATTTGAATTTCCCTAACGCCCGCTTCCCTGCCAATTTAGTCGGCCCTCTAATCTCCACAAAACTGTTTTCGTGAGCAAAACCGGCAACCACTTCTGTGCGTGCTATTAGTTTTTCACCAATCCTGCCTCCGTCATTGAACCAGCTACTGTCATAGCTTCCTAAAGCCAATTTGACCACTTTGACAAACGGTAACAGTCCTGCCAGCAGCACAAACCCCAACACAACACTTAATAAATTATCCATCCAATCCCTCCTAAAATAAATTTGGTTATACTAGCTTATTGGCTAAAAAACTTCCATTTCCTTTAATTTCCGTTCATCAAATTCACTGAAAAACCTACAACAGCGCGGCTATTTTTGCCATATGATGTCCGTGTTTTTGAGAAAAGGAAGAAGTTCGTCGCGTTAAGTCAGAAGATGGTGCCGTTAGGGAAGAAGGTACCGGAGTTAGGGCAGAACATTGCTGCGTTAGGGAAGAACCTTGGTCAGTTAGGGCGGACCATGACCTCCGCAGCTATCAACAAAACCAGCGCCGCCCCAATAAAAAAATGCCCGGTCCCACTCTGCAATCAGGCGGGGGGCCAGGCATTCAGTCCTCTAAATCAATCTTCTTTTTCAAAGATTCAGGCATCATCCGGTAGCCTAAACCTTTATACTTGATATCCAATAACGCGGCAGCGACAAAAGCTATTCCAGCGAGTATCCACCAACAGCGACTATCTTTCATTTTATCCGCTCCCTCCACATAAAAAAGGAAGCATAGATAATGCGACTATGCTTCCTCTTGGCTATTTATTAAATCGTATCCGCTAATTTTTGGTCTTCGACAAGCTTCAATGTCCGGTCGGTTGTCGCATTCACTTCATCCAGCAGCTCTGGATTCTCCGATAGCAGCACGCCGTATGAAGGGATCATTTTTTTGATTTTTGGTTTCCAATCTTTTACATGCTGCGGGAAGCATCTTTCAAGCACTTCCAGCATGACAGATACCGCCGTCGATGCACCTGGAGAAGCTCCTAAGAGCGCTGCGATCGAGCCATCTTCTGAAGTGACTACTTCGGTACCGAACTGCAGGGTTCCTTTTCCGCCGGCTTCGGTATCTTTAATAACCTGCACGCGCTGGCCAGCTACCACTAGATCCCAATCTTCGCTCTTCGCGTCCGGGATAAACTTGCGTAATTCTTCCATGCGCTGTTCCTTCGATTGGACCACCTGCTCAATCAGGTATTTGGTCAGGGAAACATTCTTAACTCCTGCTGCCAACATGGTAATAAGGTTATCCGATCGTACGGAGGTCATTAAATCCATCAATGAACCTTGTTTCAGGAACTTCGGTGAAAAGCCGGCAAATGGGCCAAATAATAGCGCTCTTTTACCGTCAATAAACCGCGTATCTAGATGTGGCACTGACATTGGCGGAGCGCCTACTTCCGCTTTGCCGTATACTTTTGCCAAATGCTGTTCGGCAACCTCCGTGTTCTTGCACACCATGAACTGCCCGCTTACCGGGAAGCCGCCGATGTGTTTCGATTCAGGAATACCTGTCTTTTGAAGGAGATGCAGGCTCCCGCCGCCGCCTCCAATGAAGACGAAGTTTGCCGTATGGTATTCGATTTTATCGTTAGCGTGATCAAGTACTTTCACTTCCCAGGAGCCGTCGCTGGTACGTGTAATATCTTCCACGCTATGCTTGTAGTTAACCTTTACATCATTGTGTTCGAGATGGTCAAATATTTTACGAGTTAAAGCGCCAAAATTGACATCTGTGCCGCCATCAATTTTTGTAGCGGCAATAGCCTCATCCGTTGGCCGATTTTTCATGACCAGCGGCATCCATTGCTTCAGCTTTTTAGAATCATCGGTAAATTCCATGTCCCGGAACAATGGATTGTCGGACATCGTTTGGAAACGCTTTTTCAAAAATTCCACATTTTCTTTCCCTCTGACCAGACTCATGTGCGGCAGTGGTACAATGAAATCTCGTGGATTACGAATCAGATTACTGTTTACCAGGTGAGACCAAAATTGCTTGGAGACCTGGAATTGCTCATTAACTTTGATTGCTTTTTGAATATCAATGGAGCCGTCCGGCTTTTCATGCGTATAATTCAGCTCGCACAGCGCTGCATGCCCGGTACCCGCATTATTCCATACGTTCGAGCTTTCCTCTCCTGCACTTTCGAGCTTTTCAAACACGCGAACCTTCCAATCCGGCACCAATTCTTTAAATAGTGACCCTAATGTTGCACTCATGATTCCAGCACCAATTAAGATAACATCTGTTTCCGTATGTTTTTCGCTCATTGTCTTTCAAACTCCCTAAGTTTGCAGAAAAGATGCAGCCAATCCGGCTGATTCCTTCCAGCTGGACAAGGTTTGAGCTGTTTCTACATCTTTTCCAAATATTTTTAATCCCTTAATAGTGTATCATTATTATCACACAATTTAAATATTACCGCTTACATATAGTTATAACTGGAAATAACTTTCCCCTCTTCCACTACATTCATTCTTCCCTATAAAAAAGCGTTATAACATATATCATTGTATATCTTATTACATCGGCTTTATAATGATAATCAGTTATAATAAATGCTTTTAAACAGGAGTAGACCATGATAAAACGCATCGCTTTTTTTATGATCCCTTTTATATTAATAGTCGCTGGATGCAGTAATAGTGATACAGAAGAAAATCAGGATCAGACTGAAATCAAGATTGCTGCTGCATCCGATTTAATACTGGCATTTAAGGAAGCAGGCGATTTGTTTGAGGAAGAAACCGGCACCAAAGTTACGTTCTCTTTTGGCTCGACGGGGCAGCTGGCAGAGCAGATCAGAAATGGGGCTCCTTTTGACGTGTTTGCTGCAGCTGACGTGAAATTCGTGGACACCTTAAAGGAAAGCGGCCTGATTATCCCCGAGACGCAAACAACCTACGCGTTCGGAAGGATTGGAATTTCCACTTTAACGGATTCGTCGGTCTCTGTTCAGACACTGGATGATTTATTGAAACCAGAGGTGAAGAAAGTGGCCATCGCCAACCCCGAGCATGCACCCTATGGACTTGCAGCCAAGCAGGCCCTTGAAAATGCCGGGGTTTGGGAGCAACTTGAGGACAAGCTCGTATACGGACGAAACATTTCCGACACGCTTGCTTATGTGGAATCAGGTAATGCGGAAGCAGGGATCATCGCCCTGTCGCTATACCAGGAAGAAAACATGGACTTTGAGATGATCGATGATGAACTGCATGCTCCGCTTGAGCAGTCGGTTGCTGTTCTGGAACAAACGGACGAAGAAGAAGCGGCAAAACAATTCCTCGATTTTATCAAAGGACCTAAAGGACAGCCAATCATGGAGAGTTACGGCTTTATCGTTCCGGAGGGAAAGTAAATGGCTGAAGGCATTAATTTATTTCCATTATTTTTATCATTTCGAGTAGCTCTCACTGCTACACTGCTCGCATTCCTCATCGGTATTCCTATAGCCTATTTTCTGAACCGCTCCAATGGAAGAATAGCGGATATCATCGATACCTTTCTTACGTTACCGATTGTCCTGCCGCCGACTGTACTCGGTTATTACCTGCTTGTATTATTTGGACGGCAAAGCTCGCTCGGGAGAATGCTGGAGGAGAAATTCGATATTACTATTGTTTTCACGCCAACCGGTGCGGTCATAGCTGCATTGGTTGTTTCGATTCCTTTTTTAATTAAATCAGCGAGATCCGCATTCGCAGGGATCGATCCTTCTCTATTGAACGCGGCACGAGTTTTAGGGAGAACTGAATTCAATATATTTCTGACCATCATCCTACCGCTCGCATGGCGGGGGATTGCTGCCGGCATTACACTTTCATTCGCACGGGCGCTCGGGGATTTTGGGGCGACTTTGATGGTCGCTGGAAGTATTCCTAACGAAACGATGACCATGCCGATCGCTATCTACGACGCATTACTGGCAGGCAACCGAGATTTGGTGAATATTCTCGTCCTGATTATGACAGCCGTATCGATCGCCGTTCTCTATATTATTAACCGTCTGGAAAAGAAACTGAACAAGGGGCAACCATTATGACTGATTCCACTCTGAAAGTTGCGATTACGAAAAAATTGAAACACTTTCAACTAGATGTAGATTTTGAAGTGAAAAAAGGCGTTACTGGCATCATCGGTCCCTCCGGTTGTGGAAAAAGTATGACCTTGCAATGTCTCGCCGGCCTGCAAAAGCCGGATAGCGGGGAAATCCGGTTAGATGATCAGGTCTTTTATCAATCCGATGTCCGAATCAATGTAAAACCAAAAGAGCGTAAAATCGGTTATGTGTTTCAGAATTACGCGCTGTTTCCCCATATGACGGTTGAAGAGAATATCACGTATGGGCTGAAGGGGAAATCCCCCGAGGAGAAAAAACAAAAAGCTTTTGATATGATCGAAAAAGTCCAGCTTGCCGGCCTGGAGGATCACTATCCGGAGCAACTCTCCGGCGGGCAGCAGCAGCGGGTCGCCCTCGCCAGAACGCTGGTGACCGAACCGGAATTACTTTTATTAGACGAACCATTTTCCGCTCTGGATTATCACGTCAAGCATATTCTCGAGCAGGAGCTGATACGAATTTTAGAAGAATATTATACTGGAACGGTGCTGCTTGTCACCCACAATATGGAAGAGGCCTATCGTCTGTGTGACAACCTGATCCTCTACGAGCAAGGGCAAATCGTCCAATCCGGAAAAAAAGAAGACGTATTCCATCGGCCTGCTACTGTCAGTGCAGCACGAATCATAGGCTGCCAGAACCTCTTTCCCGTCCACTCGGTTTCCGAGGCCGGCGACCACCTGGCCTGCAAGGCAGGTGATTTGACTCTGCAAATTCTGAGCCAGCCAGTGCCGGAAGCTGTTGACCATATGGGCATTTACGCCGAGAATATTCATTTTAGAAAAGCAGACGATCATACCGATAACTTGTTTGATTTTACGATTGCGGGAAGGTTAAAAGGCATCCATCGCACAAGCGTCACGATCCACGTGGAAAACACGTTATCCCTGACCGCTTCAGTTCCCAATGAAGAAGTAGACAGCTTGTCACAGGAGGATGTGAAAGTCGAACTCCCGCCAAGTCAATTGTTTCTGTTAGAGTCCCGCTAATCGGCTTGTTAAAGTCCGTTAGATGTATTGAACAGTGCTCTAACGGTTCTAATAGTTGCTATAAAGAACGTTAAATTTGTTAAACAGAGCTCTAATGGGCCTAACGGCTGCTGTATAGAACGTTAGCTTCTATGAAAAGCTTTTCACGGCCATTAGAAGCTTTATAAAGACCTTCCAAAGAAAGCTGGGTAGTCGCTAAAGGTTTTTATAGCTCTCCCAAACAGATTAAAGGTATAATCAGAGAGTACATGATCCCTTTTAGAAAGGAAGAATTGGATGCTTGTCAAAAAACGATCAGAACCTTCTGAAATCAAAGTTCTCGAGGAACTCGATTTACGTATGGGGTTAGCTGAAAAACATAGGAAATACCTGTTTAACTTAAAGAAAGGTTTCGTAGGAGAATCCAGGTTTGATCACCTTTTAGAGGAACTCCACATGGAATGTTATATTTTAAATGATCTCCTGCTCCAAACGAATAACACCACTTTTCAAATTGATACGTTAATGGTAACAGCAAATAAAATCTATTTATACGAAATTAAAAACTTTGAAGGCGATTACTACTATGAATCTGATAAGCTCTTCAAATTTCCTGAGAATGAAATTCTCAATCCAATCCATCAGCTCCAACGAACAGAAACCCTCCTGCGGCAATTGCTCCAGCAACATGGAAGCCCCTTCCCTATCGAATCATTTGTAGTATTTATCAATCCCAATTTCACCTTATACAAGGCTCCCGTAGATAAACCGATCCTATACTTTTCTCAGTTAAAAAAATACTTGCACACCCTAGAAAGTACTTCCAGCCCGATGGAAAAACGACATAGTTCACTCGTTAAAAAACTCCAAGTTCTTCAAATCAATAATTCCCCGTTTCACCAGCTGCCTGCTTACCATTTCCAAGACCTTCGCAAAGGATTTCACTGCGCACAATGCCTTTCATTTTCCACTATCATTGTTGATCGAACATGCATCTGCAACGCTTGTGGTCATCGGGAAAGATCAGCTGATACCTTGCTCCGAACCATTCAAGCCTTCCAGTTACTGTTTCCTGAAGAGAAGCTTACCACCAGCCGTATTTACCAGTGGTTTGGAGGAATTGTCACTAATAGAAGAATCCAACGTTCCCTCGCTAAAAACTTCGTAACCGTGGGTAACGGTAAATGGACTTACTATATATAGCAAAATAGATGGTATAAAGACCGTCAGCACTGACAAAAAATTTGCAGACAGTCATAAGCCTATCTATAATAACCGTTAACGTAATTAAATCATCTCCGAAAGGTCTTTATACCCCTGCTTAAGACCATTAAAATCCCAATCCCTTACCTGGATGGTCATTAAAGCCCCCTAAAGACCGTTAAAAGAACACTTCTATGCTGGGATAGACATAAAACGTCAGCCTCTACTCACAAAAATCCACTTATCACCAGGATAAGGGGAGGATCCGTCCAGCCTACTTATGATAAGGCTCATTCCGGTTGATTTTAAAAGCACGATAGATCTGCTCGACCAAGATTAAGCGTATCAACTGATGAGGAAACGTCATTTTTGAAAAAGACAAGCCCAGGTCGCTCCTTTGCACCACCTCATCACTCAACCCAAGCGATCCACCGATCACGAAAGCGACTTTGCTTTTTCCGTAGGTGGCGAGGTCGTCCAATCTCTTAGCAAGTTTCTCCGATGTCAGCATCTGGCCCGCAATCTCCAAAGTAATGACATAACTATCCGGGTTGATCTTAGCCAAAATGCGCTCGCCCTCTTTTTTCTTCACTTCTGTCATATCGGCTTCGCTCAAGTTTTCCGGTGCTTTTTCGTCAGCAACCTCAACTATATCAACGGAAGCATAGGGGCCGAGGCGTTTGACGTATTCCTGGATGCCCTGCTTCAAGTATTTTTCCTTTAATTTTCCAACAGTGACAATAGTAATTTTCATAAAAATAAATTCCTCCGTACAAAGGTGTTTCTTCTATACTACCATACTCGCCCACAACAAAAACGGACGCACCAAGGGCGTCCGTTTTTGCTCTCATGTATTGTAGGGGGTCACACAAGAATATCTACAAAGATGCAAAGGGAGCATCTTGTATTCCAAATTAGTTAACTTTCGGGAAACCGAAACCAGACGCATAGTCGTCTCCTGAAGCTGCTCCGATTCCTCCAAGAATGTCATTAGCTGTTGCACGGCTTTGCAGCTCAGCGCGCAGGTCAGCATTGCTTAGTCCAGGATTTTCTGCCCAAACTTTTGCTGCCAGACCGGAAATGTGCGGCGTAGCCATGGATGTACCACTGATCGTGTTATAGCCGCCATCGTACCAAGTGGATTCGATTGCTGCACCTGGTGCGGATACTTCTACATCAAGGCGGTCGATTTCATAGTCACCGTCTGTATCTGGGTTACCGCGGGAAGAGAAATCAGCTACACGGTACGTGCCGTTCTCTTGTGTATTTTCAAGGGCTGCTACAGCTACTGCACCTTGCAATCCACCTGGAAAACCGATCGTGTTAGCATCTGGACCGGAGTTTCCGGCAGCTGCGACAACCAGTGCACCTTGACTGTTTGCATAGTTGACAGCATCTGTAACCAGGCTGCTTTCAGAACTTGCACCAAGAGACATGGAAATGACAACATTCACACCTTGCGCCTGACCTTCACCTGCCGCATGTTCGATCGCATTTGCGATATCGTCCATGTAGCCAGATCCACGGTCATTCAATACTTTGTAAGCCCAAAGGTCAGCATCTGGAGCTACTCCATAAACACCAAGTGCATCAACACCGCCATCAGCAAGTACTGTACCTGCTACGTGGGTGCCATGGCCGTTTTTATCGTTACAAGTCCCGTCAATTAGAGGGGAGCGCATTTGGCTGAAATCTTTACATTGTTCAAAGCTGTTAACCAAGTCCACATGTTCTGCAACCCCAGTATCAAGAACAGCTACCCGGATGTTGTCCCCGCCATCTGTTGTTGCGATGGAATCATCATTATAGATGGCTTCCATACCCCATGGAGTCTGGTCAGAAGGCAATCCACTGCGCTCACCAGTATTTTGTGGTTTGGCATCAAGTGAAACCTTTTCTACTTCAGAGACTTCATAATTCTTATTGTTCTGTAACGCCTCGAACTGTTTACGATTCACATTTGTTGTAAATCCTTTTTCACCAAAAGCATGTCTTACGCCATAATTTTCTTTCGCTTTTTCTTCCGCATTGTCATTTACGGCGTTGATCAATACACGAATCTGCTCCTGTGTCGTAACTTTTTCATCCGTGGGTTGTGCAAAAGCACTGATTGCGAATACGGACATCAGCAATAGCGCAGTTGTCACGGAAAAGAATAGTTTTTTCATCATCATCCGCCTTTTTCTAAGTATTTTTATTAGATTCATAGTTTTACTTTCGGAATATTTCGATATTTATCATTCTAGCATAGCCGCTTCCTGATTTTATTGAGCAGGAAGGTGCAATTAGCTAGGTAAAATCGTCTATTTTCCATTACTGAGCTAGTGGAAAACCGAATCCGGACGCATAGTCGTCGCCTTCCGCGGCACTTGTACCGCCCAGAATATCATTAGCTGTCGCACGATTTTGCAATTCAGCTCGGAGATCCGTGTTGCTCAGTCCAGGGTTTTCTGCCCAGATTTTTGCAGCTAAACCGGATACATGCGGAGTTGCCATGGATGTACCGCTGATCGTGTTATAACCACCGTCATTCCAAGTGGACGCAATCGCTGCGCCTGGAGCAGAAAGTTCTACATCGCGCTCCTGGATGATATAGTCACCAGCAGTGGCCGGGTTTCCGCGAGAGGAAAAGTCAGCAACACGATAGGTCCCGCTTTCCTGAACATCCTCTAATGCAGCAACTGCAATCGCGTTTTCAACAGCACCTGGGTAGCCAATAGTGTCTTCGCCATCGCCATCGTTGCCGGCAGCCGCTACAACAAGCGCCCCGTTATTGTAGGCGTAGTTGACAGCTTCCGTAATGAGGCTATCTTCACCACTTGATCCAAGTGACATAGAAATGACTACTTTTACACCTTGTTCCTGACCCTGGTCGGCCGCGTGACGGATCGCATTTGCGATATCATCAGAAAAGCCCATACCCAAGTCACCTAAGACTTTATAAGCCCACAACTTCGCATCAGGAGCGACACCAAAGATACCTTCTCCATCAGCTCCGCCATCCGCAAGAACAGTTCCAGCGACATGAGTCCCATGTCCATTAATATCGTTACAGGAGCCGTCTACACGGGAAAAGAAGAATCTGCTGAAATCCTTACATTGTTCCACGTTCTCTTCAAGGTCGACGTGATCGGTTTTGGAACCAGTATCAAGGACAGCTACACGGATATCGTCCCCGCCGTCCGTGGCAGTAATAGAATCATCGTTATAGATGGCTTCCATGCCCCAAGGGGTTTGATCAGAAGGGGTAGAGCTACGTTCACCCGTAGCTTGCGGCTGGTTCACTAAAGAGACTTTGTCCACTTTAGTAACGTTGAGGTTCTTATTCTTTTGCAATGCTTCATATTGTTGCTCTGTCACATTGGTCGAAAAACCTTGCTTGCCGAAGTCGTGTCGGACATCATACTTTTCCTTCGCTTGGTTTTTCGCCTGTTCATTCGTTGACTCAATCAATACACGCACCCAGTCATTTCCGTTTTCTTTCTCCGGAGATGCAAAGGCACTGACGGCAAACAGCGTCACCATCAATATGGTAGTCGTTAACGTAAAAAATGCCTTTTTCATTAACGCATGCCTCCCATTTATATTTTTGCAATAGATCGGCTGTTTTTTCGACAACCCCCTTTATTCAGAAAATTTGGTCTATTGCGTTGAATTTGATTGTAGCACAGGTTTTCAGGGGATTGATTGAGTAAGAGGAAGCAAATATATAGTTCTATATAACTATTTTGTTAAAATTTTTCGACATTTTATATAGAAATACTTGGATTATCATTGAATCTTTTGCCCTAATGTACAAAAAGAAACTGCCTGCTCCATATGGAGAAAACAGTTTCCCATTACGAATCAATTCACCAGTTGATTAACCTTCGTCAGGACAGATTCGATATCTTCTTCTGTAATGTGATAATTGGTAACAAACCGCACAGTATGAGCGCCAAATGGAACCGCTAAAATCCCCTCCGCTCTCAAGGCATCCAAAAACTGTTCTGCCGTATAGCCCGCACGCTTCGTATTGACCAGGATAATATTGGTTTCCACTTCATTTTCCACGGTCAACCCATCGAGCTCAGCAAGACCAGCAGCAAGCTTCTCCGCATGTTGATGATCTTCCACCAGCCGTTCTGTCATTTCATTCAAAGCGACTAATCCCGGTGCTGCCACAATACCGGACTGCCGAAGCCCGCCTCCAAGACGCTTTCGCCACTTTCTTGCCTGCTTAATAAAATCAGCAGAACCGGCGATAATCGAGCCCACAGGCGCTCCAAGTCCTTTCGACAAACAGAACTGCACGGTATCCGTTAATGCTGCATAGCGGTCTACCGAGATACCGGTCGCTGCTGCCGCATTGAACAACCGCGCACCATCAAGATGAATCGGAATGTGGTGCTCCCTGGCAATTTGAGCAATTGTTTTCATATTTTCTAAAGGCAGTACAGCACCACCCGCTTTGTTGTGGGTATTTTCCAGGCAAATAAGGCCGGTTTCCGGAAAATGAATGTCCTCACCGCGGATCGCCGAAGCCACATCTGCCGGGGACATCGCTCCCCTCTCTCCCTTGATCGTCCGCGGCTGCACACCTGCCAGCGCAGACATCGCCGCTCCTTCATAGACAAACAGATGGGCATCCTGCTCAAGGATCACTTCATCGCCTGGCTTGCAGTGGGTCAGGATGGCAATTTGATTGCCCTGGGTGCCGCTTGTTACAAAAAGCGCTGCATCTTTTCCCAGCATTTCCGCTGCCCGCTCCTCGAGCTTATTTACCGTCGGATCTTCTTCATATACATCATCGCCGACTTCCGCTTCATAGGCCGCCTGCCTCATCGCTTCTGTCGGTTTCGTTACTGTATCACTCCGCAAATCGATCATCGCCATTCCTCCAACTTGTTTCTTTTAGTAAAAGTGTACTAGATTACCAGATTGTTTACCAAAACGAAGCACTTTTCTGAATCATTGGATTGGTAAGCAAGTAACTTTTCCAATGGTTAATTTTGTATTAGGATGGTTAGAGTGTGTAACATCTTTAACTATTCACCGATGGAGGAAACTTTATGAAAGATCGAAATAAAGGAATCCTGTTATTGCTTATTTCTGCGTTTGGATTTTCAGTCATGGCGGCGTTCGTCAAGCTGTCAGGCGATTTGCCAACCGTGCAGAAAACCTGGTTCAGAAACGTCATATCTGTTATGATTTCATTCGCTTTTGTCATGTATTATAGAGAAAGCTTGTTTGGGAAAAAGGAAAACCAGAAGTACCTGCTCCTGCGGTCTGCGATGGGTACACTCGGCATGGTGCTGTTTTTCTATTCAATCGATGAACTCGTGCTATCCGATGCGGACATGCTGAATAAATTAAGTCCGTTTTTGACGATTATTTTCTCTGCCATTTTCCTGAAAGAGCGGGTCCAACTGTTCCAAATGGTGGCGATCATTATTGCATTCGTCGGAACGCTATTTATTATCAAGCCGCAATTTTCGGTGGATATCTTGCCTTATTTAGGCGGGATACTTGGGGCCGTGTTCGCCGCCGGAGCATATACGATGCTGCGACTTCTCGGTAATAAAGAAAAATTCTATACGGTCGTCTTCTATTTTTCCTTTTTCACCACGATGTCCCTGCTGCCCTTTGTGATCATTTTCTGGGAGCCAATGACCATGCAGCAGTTGATCTACCTGCTGTTAGCAGGCGTATTTGCGACGATGGGCCAATTCGGTATTACCGTTGCTTATAAGTTCGCACCAGCCAAGGAAATCTCGATTTTCTTCTATTCTACCGTGGTCTTTTCCACGCTGATCAGTATCGTCGTCATCAAACAGGTGCCCGACTTCATGAGCATCATAGGATACATCGTTATCTTCGGGGCATTGTTCTATATGTTCATCAAAAACAATCAGCTCGACAAGAAATATCAGGAAAAACAAAGCTAAAACGGCGGTCCTTAGGAAGGACACGCCGTTTTTTATTTTTCACTCTCTATTAAATCTGCTATTAAGATGTACCTATCCGGTGCAGAACCAATGAAGTCGAATGGGTAACAGGTAGATACAGTCAACGTAGCTTTGGGTTTTGGAACAATCACAGTACGATCGTCCTGATCAACAATTCTCACTTTCCTTACGCGATACGTGAACGCACCCGCTTCTGTTCTGACAGTCAATTCATCTCCGACGCCTACTTCACCCAGCCGCCGGAACACCGTATCCCGGTGTCCGGAAAGGACGGTGTTATCCTGCTCCCCTGGCAGCACGCTGCCAGCGAAGTGCCCGACACCTCTTTCTAATTCATCCTCATCCGTACCATGATAGATCGGCAGGCTTGTATAGAGCTTTGGAATAATCAGCTCACCCATATGGTCCCCCACCTCAGGAATAGACTCGTATAGCGACTGATTGTAACGGCTGGCCGTTTCTTTGACGGTCAGCTTCGTTTCCTTTTCTCCTGCAACCTGCACTGTATCTGCACTGGTTTTAAAAAGGTAGTAACCTTTCAAAAAAGGGTAGGCATTCGTGCTGGTGAACCATAACCCGAAAGCAATCAGCCCAACTCCTGTCAGCAGCAACGCCAGTCTCTTGTTACGGGCCCTTCTGGTTCCCATTTCCTATGCACCCTGTCTGCGAGAGCGGCGAATGGCCCAGACACCAAATCCCATTACACTTAAACCAATCAGCATATTAGTAAGGTAGCCTCCGTCTGTGTCAGGAAGCTTTCCTCCTTTAACTGTTTTAACCACAGATTCAGCAGCATTTTCCTGTTTTTTTACCGCAGGTTTGTCCGCTGTTGATTTACTTTCAGCTGCCTGTTCAACAGCCGGGAGATCTTTCGCCGTTTCTTTCAACAGGTCAGAACCGAACATATTACCAGTCAAAATAAAATCTGCTAAAAATTCACCTTGAAAGTTGTAGAGTTCCACACGGAGATCGTAGCCCTCTGCGTCTGTCATCTGCAGCAAATCTGCCAGAGTGACAGCCTTTTCTTCTCCGCTTGTCACCAGGAAGAACTTCGCCTCCATTTCAAACAGATCAAGCATTTCCTGCATGATGGACAGCAGCTCGGCAATTTGCTCCGCAGACAACTCCGTTGCTGTTTCAAAATCTTCAAAAGCCATCAGACGGGCGTATAGCGCATCCATACTAGCTTCCATTGACTCAAAATCCAGACTTTCCATATGGAGGAATAACCGGTTCAGCTCGTCCTCTGTCAATCCAAACTCCTGGAACAGCTCGTCGAAATTAATATCCACCGTCTCTTCGATTAAAAAGAACTCGATATCCTCAATAAACGTATAGTCCGCAACGGTTTCCCCATATTCAGACAGGATGGCATCAAGCTCCTGACGGGTAAGACCATAAGTGTCTAATAATTCTTGCAGACTTTCTTCCGTTATGATGGGACCAAGAAATTCTTTTAATTCTTCCATCGTTTCAAAATCACTGATCTGTAAATCGTAATACTCCCATAGATAAGTGTCTAACTCCGCCTCTGTCCACTGAAGCTCGGTAAGATACGTATCCAACTCTCCTTGTTTTATTGCTGCAAAACTAGTACCTGGAAAACTACTGACCAACATGACAACAGCGAAAACCAGTGACAGCAACCTTTTCAATCGTCATCTTCCTCTACAAATTAATAATTACTAGATAATTATAAGCGAGAAAGATTGAAAAAGGATACAACTATTTGCAGGTCAAAATATAAAGTTTTTTCCGTACAAACGGTACCAAATGTCATTTGCTAGAACAATGGTCATTCATAGGATAAGCCTGATCCCATTGGGAATAGTCCTTCAATATTCACCGGCAGCTTACCGCCAGGATTTTCACCAAAGATGACATCTACAGCACCTGTCCAAGCCGTAGGGTTCGCTGTACCCCAGCGATCCAATGCATAAGAGGCCAGATATGCATCTACTTCCGGAATTTCTTTAATATCATAAGGGAGACCAAGTGAAACGACGGCCACTGGCTTACCAGTCTCACGCAGCGCTTGTACCAGGTTCACTTGTCCTTCCGGCAGGACGCTTGCGGAATACGTAGGAACGATGATCCGATCGGCATCCTCGGCCAATTCCACAGCCTGTCCAATTTCTGATTCACTTGGATCAGCACTGGAGGAACTCCAGGTAGAAACGTCTCCTTCAGACTTCTCCCTGACCTTTTCTCCTATTTGATTAATATAGGTTGTTCCGGCAACCAATGTTGTCTCTTGGGATTGATTATCAAAAGGGAGCACGCCGTCATTTTTTAATAACGTCATCGAGTTGATTGCTATGTCAGATGCTGCCTCTTTATGAGCAGGTGTCTGGGTTATTTCCACTGCATCTTCAGGGTCTACCGTACGTTCTTCAAATAAATTGTATTTAAACTTTTTAGCCAAAATCCGCTCCAGCGCTTCATGCACCCGCTGCCTGGTGATTTCGCCTGTCTGATAAGCTTCATAAAGTGCATTGAAGGTTTCCAGCTGATCCTCCTGGTTTCCAGTCGCCATGATAATATCGGCACCGGCATTGATTGCAAGAACAGCAGCGTTACCCGCTCCCCAATTGTCATCAATAGCTTTCATGCTCATCGCATCTGTTACGATCAACCCATCAAAGCCCATTTCATCCCTTAAAAGGTCTGTGAGAACTTTTTTGGATAACGTAGCAGGAAGCTCTGGGTCGATGGCATCGATAATGACATGGGCGGTCATAATGGAATCCGTCCCAGCATCTATCGCTGCCTGGAATGGAGGCAGATGGACTTCATCTAAGGTATCACGATCATACGTAACCTGTGCCAGCCCATAATGGGAATCAACACTGGTGTCGCCATGGCCAGGAAAATGCTTAGCCGAAGCCATGACCCCTTCTTTCTGATTTCCAATGACTTGCGCAGCGGTCATATCCGCTACCAAGTCTGTGTCTTCTCCAAAAGAGCGAACCCCAATCACCGGGTTCTTCGGATTGGTATTCACATCGGCGACAGGAGAGTAGTTCCAATTGAAGCCCATTGCTCTTGCTTCTTTACCCGTAATGCTGGAGACAAGTTCAGCATATTCCAGGCTGTCCGTCGCCCCTATTCCCATTTGTCTTGGAAATGTAGTGGCGTCTTGAGGAACGCGTTGAGACGCACCATATTCCAGATCAGCAGAAATAATCAAAGGAATCGCCTTTTCTGTTTCCTCGGCCCACTCCTGCAACTTATTGTTGTAGGCGGCCTGGTGATCCGCTGTACGTTTTCCATATACGATTACGGAACCCGCTTTATACTCCTGAATCGCCTGTTTGGTAAATTCATTCGGCATACCTGACCCATCGTCGAAGGTAGAAGGCATTACCAGCTGGCCGATTTTTTCCCTATCCGTCATTTGAGCGATCATCCGCTTAATCATTCCTTTTTGTGCCTTTTCTGATTGTGTCTCTGGATGCAGGAATTGCTCTTTCTGACTTGTCTTAGCAGTAGCGGCAGGAATCAAAAGTGAAAATACAAGCATGAAACAACTGAGTGAAGCTAGTATTTTTTTCAATTTGAAGACCTCCATTCTCTTAGTAAAGACAATTCTCCAGCGGTAAGGCTCCCCTCCTTTACGACTAATTAAGGCTTAGAATACCAATTTTGCAGCATAGACGTCTATACCAGCGTGCGATAAATGTTAAATTCATACAATTATCGCATTGCGAATTCCCTAATGAAACTTGGAAAACTATGACTAATGGATGAATCCCTTGCTGGATGGGACTTTATAATAAAATTAATCTAAACTCCTCAAAAAATGTCGGAATCGCACTAATACAAAAGTTTTTTGGCGGATTGCTTGCTTTTCCTAAGCCCAGGTGCTATGATTAGAGCACTTATTATTGTTCGGATATGAGTGAAAGAAGAAAAATGTTTTCGTCTTGAATGAATATGAAGAGCAAGAAGAGTAATACAAAGTGGCACAGCCACACAGGAGGAATTACCATGGTAGAAGGTACAGTAAAATGGTTTAACGCAGAAAAAGGTTTCGGTTTCATCGAAGTAGAAGGACAAGACGATGTATTCGTTCACTTCTCTGCTATTCAAGGCGAAGGCTTCAAAACTCTTGAAGAAGGTCAAGCAGTAACTTTCGATATCGAAGAAGGTCAACGTGGACCTCAAGCTGCTAACGTTCAAAAATAATTGACGTTACAAAAAGGACTCCAATATGGGGTCCTTTTTTTGTGCTTGTAATCCCTCTCCCTCCCGAACATCATCCTCTTCCTTCCAAGTAAATCCCCCTAAATTACTGGGATATTTGTTACGCTTTACCAATTAAGAAATCGGGTAAGCAATAAATAATTACCGACAACCTGGAAGGAGCTTACCTATGGAAAACCTGATGTCCTTGATTGAAACAGGGGTAGCTGATATTTCTAACTTCCTCTGGACCTACGTATTAGCTATTATTCTCATTATCGGCGGTATATTTTTAACCGTTCAACTCAAGTTTTTCCAATTCCGTTTTTTCGGCCATGTACTCCAGCGTACGGTCGGCCAGATTTTTAAGAAAAATAAACACGAAGGTACCATCACGCCGTTTCAGGCATTTACCTCAGCTCTTGCTTCCACTGCAGGAGCTACCAACATCGTCGGGGTCCCGCTCGCCATTGCGATGGGCGGACCGGGCGCACTATTCTGGATGTGGATGGTCGCCTTGATCGGAATGGCTACCCGCTATTCTGAAATCCTTCTCGGATTGAAATACCGGGAACTGAATAAAGAAGGGGTCTGGGTTGGCGGACCACAATATTACATCAAAAAGGGACTCGGGTGGAACAAAATCGCGGCCTTATTCGCCTTTTTCCTTATGATTGAAATTATTCCAAGTGTCATGGTCCAGTCCAATTCCATTACCACCCAAGTCGAAGGAGCTTTTGGCTGGCCCGCCTGGATAACCGGAATAGCCATCACCATCCTGATTGGTATCATTGTTTTTGGCGGCATCAAACGAATCGGTAAGGTGACCGATAAACTCGTTCCATTCATGGTGATTTCCTATTTACTTATCTGTTTTATCGTTATTTTTGCCAATATCGAAACGATCCCAAGTGTTTTCGGATTGATTTTCGCCCACGCCTTTACTCCTATTTCCGCTGCCGGCGGTTTTGCCGGTGCTGGGATTGCTCAGGCGCTTCGCTGGGGAATTGCCCGTGGCCTTTACTCCAATGAAGCCGGGCTAGGAACGGGACCCGTTGCCCATGCGGCCGCTCAGACCGATCATCCGAGTAAACAGGCACTGTGGGGAATTTTCAGTGTCTTCGTCGATACCATTGTCATTTGTACCGTAACCGGCCTGACCGTACTCACCTCTGGTGCCTGGAAAGAGATCGGTTCCGATAACTCCGCCAACATGGTCAACGTAGCCTTCGGGGATGTATTCGGCGAGCAATTCGGCGGAGCTTTTGTGGCTATTTTCTTATTGTTCTTCGTCTTCACTACGGTAAGTGTCGTGATTTTCTTTGGAGAAAAACAGGCAGAGTACTTGTTTGGCCTGAAATTTTCAAAGGGCATGCGGATCGTCTATGTGATTTCCATCTACCTCGGTGCAATCGGTGGTCTGCAGTTCGTATGGCAGTTTCTTGATTTACTGCTGGCTGCTGTCGTCGTTTTCAACATTATCCCTGTGTTGTTCATGTATAGAGATATCAAGGCGATCACAGAGGATTATATCGAGCGGATTTACCGGGGGAAAGGCGGAAATCCTAAGGTAAAATTATTCACCGACGAAGCCAGAGGTTCCAAATGAAATAAAAGCCAGGAATTTATTCATGATATATTTGCGACTTTTTCAATATATTTGATACTGAGAGATATTCTCACAAAAAATAAGCCGGGGCGCTATGTCCCGGCTTATTTGTCGTCATTATCCACGAATCTTCCATGATGAGGGATGGCAATCGTATCAAATTCGCGATTCAGTTTTGCCAAATTCTCGGTCAATTCATCTCCGGTCATCGGATATCCATGACCAGTGACTGCCAAATTGGGCTTCAACGCTTCAAGCTTCCGAACAGATTCCCATGCGGTATCCCAGTCTGTTGTCAGATAACGCGGCGGGCCGCTGATTTCCTGTTCCTGGGTCAGCACTTTAAATAAATATTCCTGCTTTACGGTAATAAAAGCGTCTCCGACAATCAGCGAACGGTCCGACTCTCGGAAGAAAGAGACATGCCCCTGTGTGTGACCCGGGGTATGGACCCATTGCCAGCCCGGCATATGCGGCACACTGCCATCAGCAGGGAGGGGATGCACATGTGAGCCAAGGTCGATTCCTTCATTCGGAAACATGCGGGACATTTTAGCTACCATTCCGCCTTCGACACTTGTATCAGGCTCTGGGTAATCCATTTCACCGGTGAGATAAGGCATCTCCAACTCATGGGCATATACTGGTACATCCCAATGCTCCACTAGCTCTTCTACTGCACCCACGTGATCAAAGTGACCGTGCGTAAGGATAATTGCTTTCGGCTTGTTATTTTCACCATATAACTCCTGAGCCGTCGCTAGTATGTCATCTGCCGATTTCGGCATGCCGGCATCGACAAGCACCCAATCGTGCGGATGAACGGGACTTCCCACAAAGCAAACGTTGACCACTTGGATAGGAAGACAATGTATATCTGGCGTTAAAGGCTGTTCAATCCCACTGGAAACCGATGTGACAGGTATCAATCGATCCTTCATTAAAATTACCTCCTTCACTCCTTATTAATTATTGTCTTCCTAAAAATCGTTTTTATTAAACTTCTGGATGGTGTTGGTACTGCTCTAAATCCACCCGGCCCTCATCTGTTATTGTCACGTCTTCACTTTCCAGAGAGAGGCGCTGGACTTCACTCCCGGCTTCATCACGAATGACGATTTCCCCTTGTGCATTGACAACACGATGCCAGGGCAGCTTGTATTTTTGACTCATGGAGTGAAGAATACGCGCGACTTGTCTCGCTCCGCGCGGGCTGCCTGCCAGCCTTGCGATTTGCCCATAAGTCATAACTTTGCCTGGAGGAATCGTCGAAATAATTTTCACGACATCTTGCGTAAAGGATTCCATGATTATTCTCCTTTTAATAAGTGGATATAGGAAATGTTTAATACTATCCTACAAAAATTTTTATAAAAATACATCCACAAGTGGAAAAAGTTTAATTTTTCTGAGAGTTACTAACAATTATCCACAAATTTATTAACAATCCCTGTTAATTTTAACTTATTCACATAATACTCCCCAATACAAACAGGTTATGCACAGAACTTATTCACATATTCACAGGTCATACCAGTTATTTAGTATAGGAATTCATGTTCGCTACTATATATATATCATTTATCCTCATGTTACTAACATGCTGTGGATAATATCATAAAAAAACTGCCTCTTATTAAAAGAGACAGTGTAAATGCTTTAAAAGTCTTCTTGTGAGACGAGCGTGACTGTAGTTTCCTGTTGCTCCCCATTCCGGTAGAACGTAACCGTCATTTCATCGCCTACTTTTTTGTCATGATACAGGTGCTGTCGCAACTCGATGATATTCTGGATCGGTTCTCCATCCAGCTCCGTGATGACATCTAATTGCTCCAATCCTGCTTTAGATGCAGGAGACATTGGTTCTACGGTGCGGATATAAACACCGTTATCCACGTCCTCTGGAAGTTTCAATGTGTCGGAACGCTCACCTCTTGGTACATCAGATATAGAGTATGCCTCAACACCAAGGAATGGACGCTTCACTTGGCCTTCATTTTCTAATTCATCAATAATCGGTTTCGCTTCATCAATCGGAATAGCAAAGCCTATGCCTTCCACAGCAGAACGGGCAATTTTCATGGAATTGATACCAATCAACTGGCCTTCAATATTGATCAGGGCCCCTCCACTATTACCGGGATTGATCGCTGCATCCGTCTGAATGACATCCGCCTGCCAATCCGCTTCCCCGTCACCATTAAAATCCTGCGGAATCGCGCGCTGCTTGCCACTGATAATCCCCTTTGTGACAGAACCGGAGAATTGCAAACCTAATGGACTTCCAATCGCAATTGCCGGCTCGCCGACCTTGATATTTTCCGACTTGCCGATTGGAATCGCTTTTTCCACTTCCTCAGAAGGCATTTTTAGTACAGCTAAGTCTGTAAATAAATCACTGCCGACGATTTCTGCTGTAATCCGGCTCTCATTAGCCAGGGCGACTTCGACTTTATCGGCTCCCTGGATTACATGGTGGTTTGTGACAACATAGGCTGTGTCACCATCCACTTTATAGATGACCCCGGAACCCGTGCCTGCTTCCCCTTCTTCCTGCTCCTGCCAAAAATTAGCTCGTGATTGCAAATTGACAACCCCGACGACAGCCGGCGCGACGTCTTCAACAATCTCTGTGACTTGGGTAGTGACATCTACTTCGACACTCTGCGTATTGCCCGATATGTTCTGATCTTCATCAACAATTCGGTTTTCATCTTCTGCGCCTGACAAATCATAAGGAAGCAAATCTGACTGTATCAATGCCGGCATTGCTAATATCATTAAGACAGCGCCCAAGATGATTCCCACGACAGCTGGCATCGCCCAGCTTTTTTTCTTCTTTGGCTGATGACGTGTCTGTGAAGAATGGTCGTCATAATAACCCATCGGCTCACCCATTCCTTTCTATTTGTATTGGAATATCTTAGTAAAACCTGGCTTGTTGCCAGGAACTGCTTATGATCCCACTACATATAAAGGTGTCGGCTGATTTGGATCCGTGTCATGGAGTTCGATACGGGAATCCAGTTCAAATCCTCTTTCTGTCAGCAAATTGCTGACAGACATACGAGCAAGATCTTTCATATTGTTATCTTGACTTAAATGGGCTAAATAAATACGCTTTGTTCGATCCGTTATGATATCGGTCAATGCAAGTGCACAATCTTCATTGGATACATGACCAGAGTCGCCAAGGATTCTCCGTTTGACATTCCATGGATATCTTCCGACCCGAAGCATATCTACATCATGATTCGCTTCAAAAATATAGGCATCAGAACCTTCAACTATTTTTTTGATTCGTTCTGACACATATCCTAAATCGGTCACAAGAGAAACTTTTTTTCCGTTGTGCCGGAACGTATAAAACATCGGGTCTGCAGCATCATGGGAAACACCAAACGATTCCACGTCCAGATCCCCAAAAGACTTTACTTCTTCCATTCCAAAATGAAATTTTTGATCAAGCGTCAGTTTACCAAGGGAGCCTTCCATTGCATGCCACGTTTTTTCATTGGCGTAGATCGGCAGATTATACTTTCGTGCGATAATACCCAATCCCTTGATATGATCACTGTGTTCATGAGTGACCAGAATTTTAGTCAATTCTTTGGGGTTGATGCCCACATCCGCCATCGCCTGGTCGATCTTTTTTCCGCTCAGTCCGGCGTCGACTAAAATTTTCTCTTGTTCTGTTTCTATATAAAAAGCGTTTCCTGTACTTCCAGAAGCAAGTACGCTAAACTTCAAGGTCATAGATCGACCCTCCAACTGTATTATTCATTCGAATCATCACTTTCCAGACTTTCATCCGAAGCGTCTTTCTCTTCTGATTCCTCTTCTTCCGGAGGAATAGAGACCCCAGCCGTTTCCATTGTATCTAGAATAAACTCGTCCTCTTCTATATCCAGTACTTTTCCCTCGGTTGCATTGACAAAATATATTTCTTCACTGTTGACAGTGATTTTCCATGTCGGAGCAAATACTTGAATACCGGTCGGATCTTCCTTATTCGTCTTCGTCTTGGAATGATAACCGACAACCATATCCGTAATTTTGTCACCAGATGCAAGATCCCCATTATCATACAACTGATAGACGGCTGAAATCGGCTGAACAAGTTCCGTTTTTTCATTTTCCGATTCAATATTACCGAGTCTAGTTTGATAATAACCAGTAATGCTTCCATCTTCAACCAAAAACATCAATAAGCCACTTTCGTTAAAATAAATCGTCCGGTTATTATTTTTCTGGAAAAATAGCAGAACATTTTGTTCTTCGTTTTTCCCCCAATAAGCATACTGGTCCCCGTAGATAATGTAGTCGTCCACCTTATCCATGATCTCTTCACTGCTATCATCTTCTTCGAGAGGGATAGGGTCATTAAACTCAATATACAAGAGATTATCATTATTAAAATCGGGACGACTGATGCCTTCAAT
The DNA here is from genome assembly GCF_011761345.1 of Thalassobacillus devorans. GTDB lineage: Bacteria > Bacillota > Bacilli > Bacillales > Halobacillaceae > Thalassobacillus > Thalassobacillus devorans. Next base: position 102,315 of record NZ_JAASRY010000003.1, on the reverse strand, counting down.
GCTGTCAAGGGCCTCCATATCCTCTTCTGAAAATTCGGCACGGCTTCCGTTAATAAATGCGATATCTTCCTGCTCCTCAGGGATTTCGGAGTAATCTATATTCTCCAAAGCAAGCTGTTCTTCTGCTGGCGTGCTTTCTTCAATTTGTTCTAAGTTTTCATCTTGCTTCCCTAAAAATTGCTGCAGTAAAAACAGGTCGAGAATTAGAAAGCTCAGGATAAACAGTGTTTTGATTTGCCCCCATTGCATTCTAATTCCCTCCTTTCAAAACCGAAAAGTTCTCATCAGGATCCACGTTATACCAATTGCCATTATATTTAATAAACCAGCTCGGCATCATCGTATAGACATCGTCATATTCATTGTCAGAAGGAACCATCCTATACCCGATTCGGATATCTTCAATCATGCGTTCGTTAAACTGTTTAGAACTTTCCAACTCAGCGAGAATATCTTCACCAGCGGCCAGCGTAACATTACCGCCTTCCTCCTGGTTCGTATCATAGGTGACAGCAATATGGATCAATGGTCTTTGGTAGATATATAATTCTTCCTGGCGATATTTGACCATGATTTCCGACAAATTACTTTTATCAAGGATTGGGTAACCATTGTAATTCATTTGATAAGATACCTGCTGGTCGGATATGTCACTTAAATGATAGTCACCTGTCCATCCTTCATGGGCGTTAATAAAGGACAGGCTTTCGCTTATAACCTTATCGGTGTCCAAAGGAAGGCCTTCTTTAGTCAATGCCTTTTCCAACTTCACGCTTTTTTCATCCGGGGCTATTCGCAGCTCACTATCAAAATCTGAAAAGATTTCTGTCCCATCACTTTTGATACTGCTTTTTACCCGCGATACGTCATCGAACAAGGTGTTCAATAAAGGTTCTGTACCGACGGGGCTGACAGAAATATCATGGCGTGCCAGGACCACTTCATTTTTTGGTATAAATAGACGGGTTTCTTCTGTCTGATAAGACATCATCTCAACTTTATTATCAAGGGATTGATGCTCCTGAACCATTGTCTGATAGGCATCTGTCGACTGCACTTGTGCCCGGACGGTATGTTCACCATCAGCTGAAATAAACAAAACATCGGTGATCGCTTCATTGCTTTCATCTAAAATAAATAATATATGCTTAAAGTTACCAGTCGGTATACTAACCTTTTCATCGTCACTGACTTTAAACAAATTCGGAATCATCTGTGTAGGAATTTCGGTAGGTAAGACGAATTCCGTCATATCATGATTGTCGGGAAAGCCGGTCTCACTTGTTTCAAAATTATATAGGTTGAAATTTTGGGTTTGTCTGTATAATTGGTGTTTACTTGCAGGGCTTTTATAGCTGTAATCACCTGAAAGGGTATGGAATATTATATTTTTCGGAACAATTACCTCACTGGTTGTCAGTGTCTGTCCATTCTCAATTTTTGTATTCTCAATAATCGGATCATCATCCTGGGTTTCATGATTCGGCTGATAATTCCATAAAGCGACAGTTAAAAACAAACTGAACATAATCAGTATAAACAAAATGATCGTCTTCAAGGTTTCAAAATTCATGCATTACCCCTCCGCTTCTTTTTTACAAGCGGCAATGTAAAGTGGATAGTCGTACCTCTATTTTCTTTGCTTTCCGCCCATATTTGACCATGATGTGCTTCAATCATTTCCCGGGCAATAGCAAGTCCAAGACCGGTTCCTCCCAGTTTACGGGTACGGGCTTTATCGACACGATAGAATCTGTCAAAGATCTTATCGACCTTTTCAGCCGGAATGCCCATCCCTTCATCTGATACACTGACTTGAATTTTATTATGAGCTGTTTTGGTATAAAAACGAATGGTTCCGCCTTCCGGTGAATACTTAATGGCGTTCGAAATAATATTATCCATGACCTGGGTTATTTTATCTTTGTCCATCCATACATAGACTTTTTCGTTCGGAAGGTTTCTTTCGAATTTAATCCCTTCCGGTTCATTCATTTCAAAGCGATCGATAATATGATGGTAAAAACCGTTAAATTCGACACGATCTTTGATTAATTCATGGCCTTGGTTGTCCATCTTCGACAATTGAAGCAAATCATTGACAAGGCGGATCATACGCTCGGTCTCATTTTGGGTGACGTCGAGGAACCTGGGTGCAATTTCTTTATCCTGCCACGCACCGTCGGTTAGTGCTTCCAAGTAACTTCTCATTGTAGTCAGCGGGGTGCGCAGCTCATGCGACACATTGGAAACGAATTCCCGGCGTTCCCGTTCTACTTTTTCCTGCTCGGTTACATCACTGATAACCGTGATAAACCCATTCATATTCTGACGTTCATCCAGAACATAGGAAAAATTGGCTTTCAGGACCATGTATTGCTCATCCGTGCTCATATCAATCAGCATCGAGCCGGCATCCTGCACTTCAGATATATCTGTAATCTGATCATTGATATCCAAAACATCAATCAGGGACTGTCCCTGGACGTCTTCAAAACTTCGACCGATCAACTGGGAAGCCGGTTTATTCATTAGCGTGATCGCTCCCAGCCTGTCTGTGGCGATGACACCGTCCGACATATTAGCCAATACGGAACTAAGCTTCCTCCGTTCACCTTCTGTGGTGGCTTGAGCAAGCTGGATTTTGTCATTCAAATCATTAAATGTGATAGCTAATTGACCGATTTCATCCGAGCCATAGACATTTACTTTTTGAGAGAAATCACCGGCCGCCATTTTCTTAGCCTGCTTTCTCATTTCCGTAATCGGTCTGGTGATCGTCCGGGCTACTAATATCCCCAATAAAGCAGTGATGGTAAGGGAAATTAAGGTTCCGTTAGCAAAGATGCCATTGATCTCACGCATTTGCTTGTATATTTCATTCATTTCAGCTTCGAGATATATAGCGCCGACCGTCTCCCCCTCTATCATAATGGGAAACGTTCGAACAAGTATCCGGTCATTTTCTTCACTAACCACGATTTTTTCTCTGGACTCCCCTAACAGCAACGTACTTTGGATATTAGAATCGCGTGTTTTCTTGCCAATATTATCCTGCTGTCCATATCCATAAGTCGCTAGAATCCGGCTGTTATTATCCACCACGTACAATTCGGAAATATCACTTACTTCGAAGTCACCGATAATGGATTGCACATCTGTTTCCAGGGAGTCATCATCCTCGGTCCGCTCTTGATCAAAAGACTGGGTCAGGCTGTAGGTCAGCCACTGGATCCGGTCGTTTATTGAACTTTTAAAGTTGTCTTCTAAGTTCTGCTCCAGGTTTTGGGCGAAATATGCTCCAATTACCTGAATCCCTAAGAGTAGGAGCAGAATGTAAACGAGTATGATCTTCAGGCGGACCGATTGGAAAAAGCCAACTTTATTCATAGAAAACTACTCCTGCTCTGGATTACGTAAATAATACCCTACGCCACGTCGTGTAACGATCCATGTCGGATTACTTGGGCTCTCCTCGATTTTTTCCCGCAACCTTCTCACGGTAACGTCAACCGTACGTACATCCCCATAATAATCATAACCCCATACAGTCTCGAGCAAATGTTCTCGCGTCATTACCTGTCCAATATGTTTCGCAAGATAGTGAAGCAATTCAAATTCACGGTGGGTCAACTCAATATAGTCTCCATCACGTGTAACCGTATAAGCATCCGGGTGGATGACCAGTCGGCCGATTTTAATATCCTTTGACTGGGTTGCCGGGTCTTCCGGTTCTTGGAAACGGCGGCGCAAGTTCGCTTTCACCCTGGCAATCAGTTCCCGATTATTAAACGGCTTCGTAACATAATCATCGGCACCAAGCTCAAGCCCCAGCACTTTATCAATTTCTGAGTCTTTTGCTGTCAGCATGATAATCGGCATATTGTGTTTTTTCCGGACTTCACGACAGACTTCGTTACCGTCTTTATTCGGAAGCATAATATCAAGCAGAATCAAATCCGGATTCTCTGCATCTGCAAGTTCGATCGCTTCATCGCCATCGTGGGCACAGACTACCGTATACCCTTCTTTTTCCAAGTTAAATTTTAAGATATCTGCAATTGGTTTTTCATCATCTACTACTAATATTTTTTGACTCATTGAATTCACATCCCTTTTCCATCCAAGTTTAGTTGATGCGTCTAGTTTATTTTACCTCATTTTCATGCAATTGTCTTTTTAAGGCAAACACTTACTCATACAATAACATAGCCGCGCTGCAAATACTTGCGCGCGGCTATGATTTCTAGTTCATTTATTTTGATACATATTTCAGCGGATTTACCGGTGAGCCATTCTTATGGACTTCAAAGTGTAGATGTACACCAGTTGATTGGCCGGTGGTACCCATCACACCGATTTTGTCTCCGGCAGCTACCTTATCGCCAACATTAACGCTGATAGAACTTAAGTGAGAATATGTTGTCTTGTAGCCATTTTTGTGATCAATTTCGACTTTATTTCCATATCCTCCACTATTGAACTGCGCATAGGTGACTTCACCGCCATCAGCAGCTTTGATCGTCTTGTCGCTGACTCCGGCGATATCAATGCCGTTATGGGCTTTCCCCCAGCGTTGTCCCATCTTACTTGTGATTGTCCCGCCTACGGCCGGCCAGGTAAACTTGCCGTCTCCTGTAGAAGGTTTCTCTTTCGTACCTTTGAGGATGATTTCTTTCTTAGGATCTTCTACTGTTTTTTCATCCAGTTTCTCTGTTTCGGTTGTTTCTCCATTCACTTTCGTAACGGCGTAATGGATTTCTTTCGTGCCATCAGAGCCCTTCTGCTCTACTTTTGTTTCGCCTTTATAAAGTTCATCTGTATTCTTAGTTTCTGTCTCATGTGCGATCTTGGCTTCCTTGATCTCTTCTTCTTTGACGATAACGTCCACATAAGACTCCATTTCAGTTACGGTAACATTTTCATCTTCTTTAAGATCATCATTGCTTTCAATCTCTTCGTTAATCTTGAAAAATTCTTCTTCCGTCATATCATACTTTTCAATAATATCACCGATGGTTTCTCCGTCTTTCACCGTGTGATCTTTTTCTGCTGCCTTTCCAGACTTCAGTAGATCCACCGCTTCTTCTACTGTGGCAACTTTCTCAGGGTCTACAGTAGTCTTTGCGTTAGAAATTTCCTCAGACAAGGAAACGTCCACTACAGCAGAATTTCCTTTCTCAATTTCTATATTTTTTTCATTTTCCATGTTTAACTCTGCTTCTTCCAGGGTAGATTCATCCATGTGTGCCAATTTTAATTGTTTGACGACGTCTTCTGCGTCTTCCTTGGTAGGGAGGTTAGCGATTGTTTCCCCGTCAATTTCTACCGTGTACACTTCTGCTTGTATATCTATTTCATTTTCTATCTGCTCCGTGACCTGACCGTTATCATTGGACGGTTCAAATAACTTTTCGGCCACAAAATTAACTTCATCCGCCGTGGTGAGATTCATATTTTCATATTCTTCTTGAGCTTCATCGATACGATCATCGATGACTTGTTCAACCATTTCCTTATCATCAACTGCACCTATGTAGCCTTCTCCTACATATACATGATAAACAGTGGAGAGTTCGCCTTCCGCCTGGACCGCAGGATGTACTAAAACCACGGTACTGAAAAGGAAGGTAAGCATTAATTTTTTCCAAAAACCCGTATTTCCTGACGACTGTTTCCTTCTGAAAAGTGTTTCCCTCACTACGAAAATCCTCCCAAGTCATCTTTATCTCTATCTCTAAATTACTTAATAATTTTGTCACTTCATCAATCTATCATAATGTAGAAGGTTGTCGAAACAGGAAACCTGCATTTGTAATACACTTATAATATCCATGGCAGATACAGGTAACATTAGCAAAATGCGCTTTAATTTACAGTTATTAAAAACGCAGTGATAGCAAGGGTTGAAGGGGAGTTGTCCAAATGTTTTTTCAATTGCATTACAATTTTGTTTCAATAAGTTAGAACTATTTGGCTTGTCGCAAGTTTTACGAAAGCCTTAGTAGTTCTTATATTTTGGTTCTTGTTAATCAATTTAAGCTTTTTAAAATGCAAAAAAGAGGCCTGAATATTTTCAGACCTCTTCTTCGCAGTGGCTTGGGACGGAATCGAACCGCCGACACACGGATTTTCAGTCCGTTGCTCTACCGACTGAGCTACCAAGCCATATTATATTATAGGATTCTTGCCACATGTTCATGTGAGTGTGCTCGTCGTCCAACTCATTTGATCACTCTTCTGACCTCATTTTGTTGGTTCTATGAAGTATCGAATATATAAGTGACAAAGCTCGCCTGCTTTCGACAACGTGGTTAATCGTATCATAATAATAGATAAAGTGGCAATAGTTTTTTAGAAATTAGTAAAAGAAAAATCAGCTCGATAACCATAAAAAGAGAGTCAGGAAATCAAGTGATTTCCTGACTCTCTTCTCTATGATCAATCTGCGCTGTATACACTGCGTACGACATTAGTCTGGGAACGATCTGGTCCTACGGAGAAAATCGACAATGGAATCCCGGTAAGCTGTGAGATACGTTCCACATAATGGCGGGCATTAGCCGGCAGCTCATGGAGACTTTTTACGCCTGTAATATCTTCCGTCCATCCTGGCATTTCTTCATAGACAGGTTCACATTCTGCAAGCACCTTTAAACTTGCCGGAAACTCCTCTATGATTTCACCCTTGTATCGGTAAGCGGTACAAATTTTCAATGTCTCTATTCCAGTCAATACATCAATGGAATTCAAGGACAAATCGGTTAGTCCACTTACACGGCGGGCATGACGTACGACCACACTGTCAAACCAGCCAACACGGCGTGGACGGCCGGTAGTCGTACCGTATTCACGACCGACTTCCCGTATTTGTTCGCCGACTTCATCGTCAAGTTCTGTGGGGAATGGTCCATCACCGACACGAGTAGTATAGGCCTTGGATACGCCGACCACATGCTTGATTTTTGTAGGACCAACGCCAGAACCAATGGTAACTCCACCTGCAATCGGGTTAGATGAAGTAACAAATGGATAGGTACCCTGGTCAATATCGAGCATGACCCCCTGTGCTCCTTCAAAAAGGACACGGCGTCCCTCATCCAGATTGTCATTCAAGACAACAGATGTATCGCACACATATTGCTTGATTTGCTGACCATACTCGTAGTATTCCTCTAAGATATCTTCCACGTGCATCGCTTCTGTATCGTATAGTTTTTCAAAATGGCGATTCTTCTCTTCCAGGTTAACCGCAAGCTTTTCATGGAAAGCATCCTTGTCCATCAAATCGGCGATACGGATACCGACACGGGCTGCTTTATCCATGTAGGCAGGGCCGATACCTTTTTTAGTTGTACCAATCTTGTTGGCACCTTTTTCTTCTTCCTGCAATTCGTCAAGCTTCAAATGGTACGGAAGAATAACATGGGCACGGTTGCTGATACGCAGATTGTCCGTCGATACGCCCTTATCATGTAAATATTCCAGTTCTTCTATGAGTGCCTTTGGATCGATTACCATTCCATTGCCAAGCACGCATATTTTATCATCAAAGAATATCCCGGATGGGATCAAGTGTAACTTATAAGTGACACCATCAAATTTAATCGTATGTCCTGCATTGTTTCCGCCTTGATAGCGGGCTACAACTTCGGCATTTTGGGATAGAAAGTCCGTGATTTTACCTTTTCCTTCATCTCCCCACTGGGTTCCTACTACAACTACTGAAGACATAAGGCACCTCCGCCATTGATTATAGTTCATGTGATATTTTATTTAGACACTCGTAAGTGTACCAATAGAAAAAGCATCCGTCAATCCAATAACCGAACATTAAAATTGCATTACATGTATTCGTTCGTGATTATTCCATTTATAGACGAAGGCATTCGACACTGGACCGACCGCTCGATATTCTAATTTCCATTTTATTAGTCGTATCGTCTGTTTTGTTGACGAAAAAATAATTTTTTTGGGCAATATGTAAAAAAGGTAAGCACAGGTTGTGCTCACCTTTCCCTCAGGCTGGTGGTATATCGCTTTCCTGGTAACGGTGATCGAGGTCGACGAACTTGTTGTATTGCTTTACAAAAGCAAGTTCGACCGTTCCAACCGGGCCATTACGCTGCTTGGCAAGGATGATTTCGATATTATTATTCTCGGATTCTTGTTCATAGTAATCTTCCCGATACAGGAAACCTACGATATCGGCATCCTGCTCGATACTTCCTGATTCCCGGAGGTCAGACATCATCGGACGCTTGTCCTGACGGGATTCCACGCCACGGGATAACTGTGATAAGGCGATCAATGGCACATTCAATTCCCGTGCTAACCCTTTTAAGGAACGGGAGATCTCGGAAACCTCCTGCTGCCTGTTTTCTTTGGAGTTGGCACTTCCCTGAATCAGCTGCAGGTAGTCGATCAGAATCATACCGAGCCCATTCTCCTGCTTTAAACGTCGGCATTTGGAACGAATATCACTGACACGGATTCCCGGTGTATCGTCAATATAGATACCAGCGTTAGAGAGGCTTCCCATCGCCATCGTCAGCTTTCCCCAGTCTTCCGCTTCAAGACTGCCTGTACGGAGCCTCTGGGCGTCGATATTGCCTTCCGCGCAAAGCATACGGGAAACAAGCTGATCAGCCCCCATCTCGAGGCTGAAAATAGCGACATTTTCATCGGTATTAATGGCAACATTCTGAGCAATATTCAACGCAAATGCCGTTTTACCCATCGAAGGACGGGCAGCGACGATAATCAAGTCATTACGCTGGAATCCGGAGGTGATTTTATCCAAATCACGATATCCGGTCGGAATACCGGTAACACCTTCTGAATTGTTGTGAAGCTGTTCAATATTGTCGTAAACGTCAATCAAAACGTCTTTAATGTTCTTGAAGGCCCCTGAGTTTTTCCGCTGGGAAACATCCAGGATATTCTTCTCGGCATCATTCAGGACACTGTCGACATCTTCTTCGTCAGAATAACCGGTAGTAACGATATCGGTGGCTGTTTTGATCAGCCGTCTTAAGATAGCCTTTTCATCGACAATACGGGCATAGTATTCGATATTAGCAGCTGTCGGAACGGAATTGGCCAGGTCACTTAAATAAGAGACGCCTCCGACTTCCTCCAGCACTTTGGCATTGGATAATGCCGTAGTTACGGTAACAAGGTCAATCGGTTCTCCTCGGTCCGATAGTGTTAACATCACTTCAAAAACACGCTGATGGCTGGCCCGGTAAAAATCATCAGGTAATAGTTTCTCTGCTGCGGTCGACATAGCTTCAGGCTCTAAAAAGATCGCACCGAGAACCGCCTGCTCGGCTTCAATATTATGAGGCGGGGTGCGATCATTCCAAAATTCACTCACTTGCTGTTCCTCCCCTTTAGAAGAAAAAAGGATGGCATTATTGCTCTTCCACGTGCACCTTGATCGTTCCTGTTACTTCCGGATGAAGTTTTACAGGTACGTTCGTGTAGCCGAGGGTGCGAATTGGATTATCAAGCTCAATCTTACGTTTATCAATTTTGATTTTATGGGTTTTCTTCAGTTCATCGGCAATTTGCTTGCTTGTGATTGAACCGAATAGACGGCCGCCATCACCGGATTTCGCTGTCAGTTTCACTTCAAGTCCGGCCAGTGTTTCTTTCAGCTTTTCAGCTTCTTCTAATTCTTCCTGTTCTAGTTGCTTTTCTTTATTTTTCTTGGCTTTCAGTTCTTTCATATTACCTGGTGTCGCTTCTTTAGCCAGGTTATTTTTCAGCAGATAGTTACGCGCGTAACCATCGGATACATTTTTAACTTCGCCTTTTTTCCCTTTCCCTTTGACATCTTCTAAGAAAATGACCTTCATTCCGATGTTCCTCCTTCAAAGTATTCATCAATGATATCTTGTAACAATGCCTTTGCATCGTTTATGGTTGTATCTTCTAATTGGGTGGCGGCGTTCGTCAAATGCCCGCCCCCATTCATGCGTTCCATGACAACCTGAACATTGACATCCCCAAGTGAACGCGCACTGATTCCGATGCGACCATCTTTTCGTTCAGATATGACAAAGGAAGCTACAACTCCACTCATCGTAAGCAGCGTGTCAGCGGCCTGCGCAATCAGTACAGGTCCGTAGGTCTCCCCTTCATTTCCTGTGGCTATGGCAACACCATCCCGGTAAATTTCCGCACGTTCAATCAATTGACTGCGCCGTACATAAATGTTCAAATCCTCTTTCATGAACTTTTGTACAAGGATGGTATCCGCCCCTTTGGAACGTAAATAAGAAGCAGCATCGAACGTTCTGGATCCCGTACGCAGGGTAAAGCTTTTTGTATCGACAATGATACCAGATAGAAGTGCTGTCGCTTCCAGCATGGAAAGCTTCAGCTTCTTCGGCTGGTATTCTAATAATTCCGTGACCAATTCTGCCGTGGATGATGCATAAGGTTCCATATAGACTAGCGTCGGATCGGATATAAACTCTTCAGCACGACGGTGGTGATCGATCACTACGACGTGCTCTGTCTTGCTTAACAGCTTTTCTTCCACCACCATGGATGGCTTATGCGTATCAACAACGACCAGCAGCGTTTCGGTATTGACCATATCCAAAGCATCTTCCCGTGAAATGAAATGAGACCATAGTTCGTCGTCTTCTCTCACTTCATCGATCATTTTATCGACGCCTGTATCGATTTCATCTTCATCCATGACGATAAAACCTTCTTTTTCATTAGCCTGGGCGATTTTCAAAATACCGATAGCGGCTCCGACAGCATCCATATCGGGAGCTTTATGACCCATAATCAAAACACGGTCGCTTTCCTTAACCAACTCTTTCAACGCATGAGAAATGACCCTTGCGCGTACACGTGTGCGTTTTTCCATTGGGTTCGTCTTTCCGCCATAGAAGCGGACTTTCCCGGTATCATCTTTAATGGCAACCTGATCGCCGCCCCTGCCAAGTGCAAGATCAAGACTGGATTGTGCCAGCTCCCCAAGTTCCGGAAGGCTGACCGGTCCCACACCGATGCCATAACTCAACGTTAATGGGACATTCTGGTTGGATATCAGCTCACGGACTTCATCTAAAATTTCAAACTTCGATTTCTCCAACTGATTTAGGATTTCCTGATTCATGACGGCAAGGAAACGTTCCTGCGAGGTTCTTTTCAAATAAATCCCATATTCGTTTGACCATTTATTTAATATGGACGTCACTTGCGAGTTTAAATGACTCTTGGCTGTATCATCCATGCCCTGGGTGATTTCCTCATAGTTATCAAGGAAAATAATCGACAATACCGTCTGTTCATTGTGATATAAGTGCTGTATCTCTGACTGTTTGGTCCGGTCAAACAGGTATAATAGCCGTTCGTCTTTTTTAATGAAAGTCTGGAACTCGTAATCACCAACCTGGATCCAGGCTTCATTTTTATCCTCTTTGATACAAGTAACCAAGTCCTCTGATAACTCCTGCAGTGATTGACCCACTAATGTTTCTTCATCCCTGGAAAAATCATTCATATAGGGATTTGTCCACTCGACGCGGTAGTTTTCACTAAACAGCACAATCCCGATCGGCATCTCTAATAACGCTTCCTCTCCGACTTTTTTGACCCGGTAGGAAAGCGTAGTAATATATTCCTCGGTTTCGTGAAGCATCGTCTGTTCGGCACGCACTGTATAATAGATAGATGCCGTAAGCAGTAATGTCATCAATAGACCGAGCGTCCATTCGTAATACCAAATGAAAGCAAGCAGGACGATGGACAATAAATAAATGATCCAAAAGTGTCTGCTTATCTTTGGTTTTTTAGCAAATTTCGTCATGAATGTCAGCTCCTACAATCAATATCCACGCATTCATTTTTTGTTTTCTTTGAGACGGCTGCGTAGCGAAAATCCTAAATCAATTATACCTAAGATTCTTACAAGATAAAGCAGAACTGTCGGTAAAAGGATCGTTAAAATGATAGACAAAACAGGAACTGCTTTTGACAGCTTTTTCACATGGGTATAGTAAAAGATAAACGCAAATCCCTGAAGCGCAATCAGTAAACCGGTCACAATGAAAACGTTAATAGCAGCAAGGTAAATCGTGCTGTGCGGATCGGTATTGATCCAGGTAAAGATCATACCAAAAAAGTAATACCATAAAATGGACGTCGGCAGCTTGAAATCTCTGAACTTAGCGAACTTCAAACCAGCCCTGTCCAGCCTGTTGATGATTTTGTAGCTGAGCAGCTGACTGATGAAAGCCATAACAAGCCCCATGATAGCAAACAAACTCGGAATGATATCCGGGAATTGCTTGAATTGTTCCTGCAGCGCCTGAATTTGTTCTTCTGTAGCTTCATTGTCGCCAGTGATGGTCTCCATCATTCCCTCAGTCATAGCAAATGATTCATCCATCATCGTATTGATTTCATCAATCCAATTAACCCCGAATAATAACTGAGTTACCAAAAACACAGCAACCAGACCCAACAGAAAGCCGACCGAACCGATTGCCAGTGTTTCATAGGAAGTTCGCTGTTTATAAAGGGATATCCCGATAAACAGCCCCCCGACTCCGGCCAGCAAGGTTAGTGGCAAAGAATAAATTGTTGCTACCAGCAACGAGAGTATAATAGCAGCGAACAGCATGAGGATCCCTGGTTTGCCGCCGTGCCGATAACTATATAGAATAAAAGGAACGGGCAGTGTAAAAAATACCACGATTCCAAGAAACGGAACAAAAACGTTTATCAATAACAATATCAGATAAACACCTGTCATTAAAGCCCCGTCTGTAATTTGTTTTGACCCCATCATTTCCCCTGACACTCCATTCATTCTCTAAAACAGATATATGCTTCGTTAATGCCTGTGTACCTCCTACCATTCTAACATGTTTCTTCTTGTTACAATAAACAAATACATATATTGACTGCACGGATTCTCTGAATAGCTTTGCCGGGATGATAATAGTTTGATAAGATAAGTCCAACACCAAATCCGAGGAGGCAAATGATGCGGACCGATTATCATGTACATATGCACGAAACAGGCGAGTTTTCCACCGACTATTTAAAAGAGTACCTGGCTAAAGCAAAAAAAGAGGGGATCGACGAGCTGGGGATCTCTGAACATGCCTATTTCTTCCAGGAAACAAAGGACATCATTTCTAATCCATGGATCGATAACCGCCGGGGCCTTGATTTCAAAGATTACCAGGCATTATTCGATCAAGCTGAAAAAGAGGGCTTACCTGTAAAAATGGGGATCGAAATGGATTATACGCCGGGGAAAGAAACTGAGATGAAAGCCTTCATCGATGCACACCCGTTCGATTACGTTATTGGTTCTGTCCACTGGATCGGCGATTGGGGAATCGATTTGGCAATATTTCGTGATGAATACGAAAAACGCGATATTAAGGAAGCTTACCGGCAATATTTTGACCAGGTCGTTACCCTGGCCGAATCGAAACTGTTTGATTTTGTCGGTCATATCGATTTAATTAAAATCTTTTCCTATTGGCCGGATGATAAAGATTTCCTTCATGAGCAATATGACCGTGCTGTAAAAGCACTGGCAGATTCCGGCACTTGTATCGAAATCAGCACAGCAGGTTTAAGGAAGCCGGTAGGAGAGATCTACCCCGATCCGGTTCTCTTGAAAAAATGCTATGAAGCAGACGTAGGAATTGTATTGTGTTCCGATGCCCATAAGCCGGACCATATCGGATATGCCTATGATCAGTCAGTGGAACTTGCGCGCTCCGTCGGTTATGATAAGCTGCACGTATTTTCCCAACGATCTTCGAAAACTGTTCCATTAGATTAAAAAACAATCCCCACAGCTCGAGCATATTGCTCAGCCGTGGGGATATTTTTATAACTGTAAACTATGAACCTGACGGACTTCTTCCATATGACTGATTTTTTCCGTGCAAGCTTCTTCTAATGGTTTATCGACCGTCAATACCATTACCGCATGTCCGCCAAGGTCGGTACGTCCTACCTGCATGGTGGCGATATTAATATTATCTTCCGCTAGCAAATTACCGACTTTACCAATTGCACCTGGTTTATCGTGGTGACGGATAACAACCAAATTTCCAGCTGGCAGGACATCGACAGAGTATTGGTCAAGCTTAACGATCCGCGGCCCAAGTCCATTAAGTAATGTCCCTGACACCGAGCGTGTTTCCTCATTCGTTTGGATTTCTACTGTAATCAGATTAGTGAAACCACGGGAATGGGTCGTTTTTTGCTCATTAATGATGATTCCGCGTTCATCAGCAGCCATAAAAGCATTGACTTCATTTATTCGTGAACCTAAATGAAGACGAAGAATTCCTTTAATAGTATTACGGGTCAACGGGTTCGTTTCATGATCCACCAACTCGCCTGCATAATAGATGTTGACCTTCTCTAATACGCCTTTTGTCAAACGAGAGATGAATTGGCCGAGTTTTTCTGAAAGAGTGAAATAAGGCGCCAGCTGTTCCATCACTTCTTCGGATACAGACGCGATATTCACCGGATTACGAGCATTACCGTCACGAAGGATATGAACGATATCTTTACTGACATCAACTGCAACATTTTCCTGAGCCTCAATTGTGCTGGCACCTAAATGGGGAGTAGCAATGACTTCATCCAATTCCAGCAGCTTATGACCAATTGCTGGTTCTTCTTCGAATACGTCCAAAGCAGCACCGGCAATCTGTTTTTCAACAATGGCATCATAGAGAGCATCTTCATCAATAATTCCACCCCGGGAACAGTTGATGATTCTCGCTGAAGGCTTCATCAGCTGGAAGGCTTCCCGATTAATCATATGTCTTGTTTCTTCCATCAAAGGTGTATGGAGCGTGATAAAGTCAGCTGTTTTCAGCACATCTTCTACACTGCCGTAATCGACACCCATTTTTTCAGCTTTCTCTTTTGTGAGAAATGGATCATAGGCAATGACATTCATCCGCTGGCCTTTCGCACGACGTGCTACTTCTGCTCCAATCCGGCCAAGACCGATGATACCAAGGGTCTTATCTTTCAATTCGACACCAATCATAGCTTTTCGTTCCCATTTATCTTTACGTAACAGGTTATAAGCCTGAGGGATATTCCGTGCCAGTGACATGAGCATTGCCATCGTATGCTCTGCAGCAGAGATGGTATTGCCATCCGGGGCATTGACGACGATAACCCCATGTTCGGTCGCTGCATCCAAATCGATATTATCGACCCCGACGCCTGCACGTCCGATCACTTTCAAATTTGGTGCCGCTTCGACAATTTCCCGGGAAATACGCGTTTGACTTCGGACAATCAACGCCTCCACAGTACTTACTTTTTCCAGCAATTCCTCATGTTCCATACCTGGTGTGTTGATGACCTCAACATCTTCTGCATTTTTTAAGGGGGTGAGGCCCTCTTCGCTAAGGGGGTCACAAATCAAGACACGAAAACTCATTACCCTGTCTCCTTTCCACTCTATACCGGATTTCCTTCAGTAATTTCCATCACTAAAGTGAATAATATTTTCTATCCTAACAAACCCTCCCTATTTGTCAATCTATTCAAACAATTGCCCCTCCTTTCTAAGCGCTTACATTGTTTTCACTGCAACATTTCACTTTTTTTAAGTAGATTAGTAATTTGAAGCTTATTCAATTAAAGGGCCGAGAAGTCGAAGACTTGATTTCGAGATATTGGTTGGAGGAGCGGGTCGTGGGGGAACGAGTCGCTTTCCACGGGAGTTCGTTGAGCCTCCTCGAGCTAACGCTCTGCGGGGTCTCACCTGGAACTCTTTTCCCGTAGGAGTCTCCCCGTTTCCCCATGCCATATAAGATACTCGAAATCGTGTTTCGAAAGTCCGGCCCTATTTTGTGATGAGAATTCTATTGCAATGGTAAGTTGACCGTATTTTCTGCTCAAAAAGCTCTCTATTTCTGATCGAAGTTTCGAGAAACTAACAAACGTATGGTGGCTGGGAAAACGGTGAGACTCCAGTGGGATGAACATGAGCGGTGAGATCCCGCAAGGCGAAGCCTGAGGAAGCTCACCACATGTCCACGGAAAGCAATCCGTTTTCCCAGCCACCATAATCGCTACCTAAAGTCTCGAAACTGAGTATTCAGCAATTGGGGGCTTATATGTAATATCAATAATGAGATTGAAATAAAAAAACCTCTGACGGAAGGACGGATCCTTCGGTCAGAGGTTTTGTCAGGCTTACTCGGTTACGTATGGCAATAGAGCCATTGTACGAGCACGCTTGATTGCTTTAGTCAATTTACGTTGATACTTAGCAGAAGTTCCAGTTACACGGCGAGGAAGAATTTTTCCACGCTCGGAAACGAAACGTCTTAGCAAGTCAACATCTTTATAGTCGATGTGTGTAATTCCGTTCGCTGTGAAGAAACACACTTTTCTGCGCTTTGCGCGACCGCGACGTGCCATGTGATATTCCCTCCTTACTTGATTTTAGAATGGTAGATCATCGTCTGATATATCTATTGGTTCCCCACTGTCTGCAAATGGGTCTTCATTTCGATTGTTGTTGTTATTATTTTGGTTTGCACCAAAATCGTTTTGACGAGGATTCTGATTTTGCTGGAATCCACCTGAACCTTGTCCTCCCCCTTGGGAAGAACCTTTGCTTTCCAGGAACTGCACACTGTCTGCCACAACTTCTGTGACAAAAACGCGCTTTCCTTCCTGGTTGTCAAAACTCCGGGATTGCAATCTTCCATCGACACCTACGAGGCTTCCTTTGTTCATGAAGTTCGCGAGGTTCTCGGCAGCGCGTCTCCAAACGACACAGTTGATGAAGTCAGCGTCCCGATCACCCTGCTGGTTTGAAAAAGGACGATTGACCGCGATGGTGAAGTTGGCAACTGCCACCCCGTTTGGTGTATAGCGTAGGTCCGGATCCCTCGTTAATCTGCCGACTAATACGACACGATTTAACATCAGAATCACTCCTTATTGGTCATCTTCGCGTACAGCAATATGACGGATAATATCATCAGAGAACTTCGCCTGGCGATCGAACTCATTGATAGCGTCACGATCACCTTTGAAGTTGATCGTTACATAGATACCGTCACGGTAGTCGTTGATTTCATAAGCAAGACGACGCTTGCCTAGCTCTTCAACTTTTTCAACCTCCGCACCTTTATCAGTAAGGATGCCGTTAAAACGCTCAACTAGTGAACTTTTAGCTTCCTCCTCGATGTTTGGGCGGATGATGTACATGATTTCATAATTTCTCATCCGTTTTCACCTCCTTGTGGACTTAGCGGCTCCTTTTTATAAAAAGGAGCAAGGAGTAATTTATCGTTAATTACTCACAATGTTGTATTATACCAAACGATTATGCAAAAAACAACAGTATTTAACGTGGGAAACGGAATCTACGCTTATACATTAAAACGGAAGTGGATGACATCGCCATCTTTCACGAGATAATCTTTTCCTTCGAGACGGACTTTTCCTTTGTCACGGGCAGCGCCCATGGATCCTGCTTCAACCAGATCATCATAGGAGACGGTCTCTGCACGGATGAATCCCCGCTCAAAATCAGTATGAATGATTCCGGCAGCCTGCGGGGCTTTCATTCCTAATGTAAATGTCCATGCCCGTACCTCCTGCTCGCCAGCTGTAAAATAAGTTGCCAGACCAAGCAGGTTGTAGGTGGCTTTGATCAATTGGTCCAAACCGGACTCAGCAATTCCTAGATCATCGAGGAATTCCTGTTTTTCTTCGCCATCAAGTTCAGCAATCTCGGATTCTATTTTGGCACACACGACTATGACTTCAGCATTTTCATTAGCGGCAAATTCGCGGATTTTTTCTACTTGAGGGTTGTCCGCATCGGTACCGATTTCTTCTTCACTGACATTGGCCACATAAAGAATAGGCTTAATAGTGAGCAAATGAAGGCCCTTAACGATTTTTAGCTGCTCATCTGTAAACTCGACAGCACGTGCCGGCTGCTCTTCTTCAAAAGCATCTTTCAATTTTGATAGCACATCATATTCTGCTACCGCTTCTTTATCTTTTTGGCGAGCCATCTTGGCAACACGGTCCATGCGCTTTGTAACGGTTTCTAAATCTGCGAGGATCAGTTCCAGGTTGATTGTTTCAATATCACTGATTGGATCGACCTGACCGGATACGTGGGTGATATTTTCATCCTGGAAGGCTCGGACGACATGGCAGATGGCGTCTACCTGGCGGATATGAGAAAGAAATTGGTTCCCCAGTCCTTCGCCCTTACTCGCCCCTTTGACAATACCTGCGATATCAGTGAATTCAAAAGCAGTCGGAATGGTTTTTTTCGGTTTGACAAGCTCTGTCAGTTTATCAAGACGAGCGTCAGGGACCTCTACGATACCGACATTCGGATCTATAGTACAAAACGGGTAGTTGGCAGACTCTGCGCCTGCTTGTGTAATTGCGTTAAACAAAGTCGATTTGCCTACGTTGGGCAAGCCGACGATTCCAGCTGTTAATGCCATAAAAGACTTTCACTCCTTAAGGATTTACATACATGTACGTTAGTCATACCAATTATAAGTTACTGCTTCACTAAAACACAAGTGCCAGAAAAATAGAAAACAAGGGCATCCGGAGCCCCTGTTTTTGAAAAGTCATACGTAGAAAATGTAATTTTTCACAGCAATTTCTATCGGCTTTTAATATTTTGGGTCATTCGGTTTCTGCCCGTTCCAGTACACGCTTCAGCTTCGTTTCAAAGCGTCGGCGAGGAATTAACACACTATGGTCACAGCCCATGCACTTAATGCGGATGTCCGCTCCCATACGGATGATTTTCCAGCGGTTGTCCCCGCATGGATGTGGTTTTTTCATTTCTACTACGTCATTCAATTGGAAATCTTTCTTAGCCATGAGCTTTCTTCCTCCATTCCATTAGACTTTCTGCTGTGATTCTTGTTCATGCCTAGAATACATGACAAGTCGAGGGAAAGGAATCTCGATTCCTTTTTCATCCAGTCTGTTTTTAACTTCTTTTCTAATTGCACGTCCAATCGCCCAATGTTCCATTGGATAGGTTTCAGCAATTATCCGCATCTGCACATCGGAGGCAGCTAAATTATGAACACCTAACAATTCTGGTACAGAAACCAACATCTCATATTTTTCAGGTAACTCTTCTAAAAGCTCAGCAATTACTTTTTCTGCTTGATCCATATCTTCCTCATAAGCAATGCTTACATCCACCACAGCAATACTATTATGGATGGAATAGTTAGTTACTTGTGTAATTGCTCCATTAGGAATAATATGAAGCTCACCTGTCCAGCTTTTTATCTTGGAAGTACGCAGCCCAATCTCTTCGACAAAGCCCTCGATACCGGAAATTCTAACGTAATCACCGACAGAAAACTGATCTTCAAAAATGATGAAGAAGCCGGTGATGATATCCCGTACCAGGTTTTGTGCACCGAAACCGATGGCAAGACCGGCAACCCCGGCACCTGCAAGTAATGCACCGATATTGAACCCGAATGTTTCCAGAATCATCATCAGGGCGTATAAATAAACAATATAGGTCAATGTATTTTCAACAAGTTTGACGAGGGTCGCTTCCCGCCTGCGCGGAATACTGAAGGGACCTCTTCTTTTTTCACTGAAATATTTAAGGACGACTTTTTTGGCAACTTTTATAATAGTTAAGGAAACGACTACAATCATAATAATCCGCAGCAAACCTTTTGCCATTGCTATCCAGACATCTGGCTGCATGATATAGTCTTGTAGTGCATTCCATTGCTCAGTTAAGAATTCCACAACGACCCTCCTGCCTAGAGATACTTTTGTTATTTTACATAATCATGTATCCATTTTATAGCGATTCACGATTGGATACAACAAAAGTGATGACAGGACATATAAATTCAGGATCCCATACAAAGGATACAGATATTCAATCAAGGTTGAAAAGCCGAAAGAGGTGAATGGGAGCATGAATGCGACTGCCATCATCGCAAGCATCCATAACGGCACGTCCAATAGGCGCCGAAATCGGGTAATTAAACCGAAGACTCCCGAGGCAGCAGTTGTAAAAATTGCGATCCATAATAAAGCAGACATAAATAACAGCATCTCAAACGGATAGCCTTTCAAAATGGCAAATAACGGAATTTCGTATAGCAGGATTTCTTCTGATATTTGAATGAGACTATTATTATAAAGATAAGAAATGGAACCAAGTACAACACCGCTTCCAATACTGGCCACCCATATTTCATTTTTTTGTTCCATCTGATTGCCGATCGCTCCAAGTACAGCTATAAGCGGCAGAATATTCAGTGCGGTGAACGGAAATGCTGCCATCCAGTTACTGGTTTCATGAAGATGAGAGAACAATGTCAATTCCTGGTCAAGGGTAAACAATAATAGTACAAGAAACAACCCGATAATCAGTAGCGGGAGGATGATACTATTAATCGATACAATACCTTTGACATCCCAAATAAATATTAAAATAAGCGGAATGACGATGGCGAGTACCCCGAAACGATAGGAATAGTGGAAGGCCTGCCAGGTAGCTCCACTTCCTGCCAGCATAACGACCGTCGTAGTAAATAAATAGAAAACGATCATCCAGTCATAGATTCCCGTCAGATGCTTACCGACAATTACCCGGAGTACAGGCAAATAATGACTCGATTTCTTCTCATAACTGATGGATAAAATGACATAGCAGCAAATCGTAAATAACACCGTGAACAGAATGATAGCCAGTCCACTTTCATGCCCGAAAAACTGCCACAGTTCCCGCCCGGAAGCATATCCCGCACCTATCATTGTCCCGATGATTAAGAACATCCACTTGCCGCCTGATTTCAACATAAGGTCGCTCCTCCACTTTTTCATTTTTTTGTGTATGTATAGAAAAGTTAAAAACTTTATATACTAATACCAATATGTATTTGGAGGAGAAGCTATGAATCTTCGGGACAGGTTTTTACATAAAGAAACGCGCTATCTCTATTCGGATCCTTTCGTTGTGCCGGAAATGAGTGAACGCCTCCTGGATTTGCTCCCCCAGGAAAGGGAAATAGTCGTCGTATGTATCGGAACAGACCGCTCTACGGGCGATTCATTTGGTCCGGTTGCCGGATCGATGATCAGGGATAATAACCCCAAACATTTTTCTGTCTATGGAACATTACCTGAACCTGTGCATGCACTGAATTTAAAAGATACGCTTGATGCTATCCGTGCTAAATATACCAGACCATTCATCATTGCTGTCGATGCCTGCCTCGGAAAAACTTCTTCCATTGGAATTCTCTCTGTCTCGAAAGGATCGCTGGCTCCGGGAGCTGCCTTAAAAAAAGACCTTCCAAAAGTGGGGGATGTCTCCATCAGTGGGATTGTCAATGTCGGCGGATTCATGGAATACTTCGTCCTGCAAAACACCAGACTTCATACCGTCATTGAAATGGCATCACAAGTCTCCCAGGTCTTCCACCGTGTCGATTTAGAACTACAATTGAGACAAAGAAAAAACCCGCCTTTTCGTAACCTATCTTCTAATTAACAGCCAAACGCCGAGCTTTCCCAATTAGGTAGCTCGGCGTTTTTAAAATAGCTTAGAAATATACAGAATAAAGCCGACGGTAAGCAAGGCCGGGAGCAGGTTTGCCACACGTATTTTCGTCAAATTCAATAGATTAAGACCGATAGCCACAATCATCAGCCCGCCGGTTGCGGTCATTTCAACAATAAACGCATCCAGCATGCTCTGCGGGATCCAGTGCGTAATCTGAGTAGCGGATAGGGCAATTCCACCCTGATATAATAGGACAGGGATAACGGAAAATACCACGCCAAACCCGAGTGTAGTCGTCAATACTAAGGCAACGAAGCCATCAATGATCGCTTTTGTGATCAATACTTCATGATCTCCCCTAAGACCCCCATCCAACGCGCCGATTACTGACATCGCCCCGATGACGAAAATTAAGGAAGCTGTGATAAAGCCCTGGGCTACTGTTGATTTTGAGTCTGGTTTAGCGACCTTGCTTTCAATCCACTTGCCGACATTTTCTAATTTTGTTTCCAGGTGTGTGCCTTCACCGATGATTGCTCCTGTCAGCAGGCTTAATAGTACCACCACTATATTCTCAGTCTGGAAACCCATTTGCAGGCCAATCAGAATGACGGCCAGCCCAATTCCATGCATGACTGTTTCTTTATATCGCTCCGGGATTTTCGTGAAAAATAGCCCAAGTACTGTACCCGCTATGATACAAACCCCATTTATTATTGTGCCGTATAAAGCCATATTGCTACATCTCCATATATCCATTTCTTATTTCATCAATTGCCTGGATCAATCGATCGATTTCTTCTTCTGTGTTATAAGGGCCGATGCTTGCCCGGACCGCCCCTTGATCAGAAGTCGCATAAAAATCGTGGGAAGTCGGGCTGCAGTGCAAACCTGCACGTACGGCAATTTGATAGTGGGAATCTAGAATCATAGCAATTTCCTGTGAAGAAATATCCCCGATATTGAAGGCTAATACCGGCATACGCTCAACGTCAGGTCCTGGTCCATAGATCATTACATCCTTTATTGCTGCCAACCCTTCCATCAACCTTATAGTCAAGTATGTTTCACGTGAAACACAGTTAATCTCATCCAGTTCCTGCAATGCCGCCTTCCATCCGGCAATTCCAGGTGTATTCAATGTTCCACTCTCATATTTTTCTGGCCAGCGATCCGGCTGGGTAGGGAGCTCCGAAAAGCTTCCTGTTCCTCCATAGACCAGCGGATCTAATTTTATTTCACCTTCGACGAGCAAAGCACCTGTCCCTTGGGGACCAAGCAGCCGCTTATGGCCAGGGAATGCCAACATGTCGATGCCAAGCTCTTTCATATGTATCGGAAAATGTCCCGCCGTCTGGGAAGCATCCACCAGCACTTTGCTATCTGTCTCTTTTATGATTTCCATCATAGACTTCAAGGGTGCAATTTCTCCTGTGATATTGGACGCATGGGAAATGACGACCAACTTCGTTTCCGGACGGATAACGGCCTTCAAATCAGCAGCCAATTCCTCGCTGTTCCCTTCAAGATAGGTAACTTCAATCTTCTTCTTTTCTTTCAAATGCTCTAACGGACGGCGGACAGAATTATGTTCAAACCGTGTCGTGATGACATGATCTCCTTCAGAAAATGGAAAGCCCGATATCGCCTGGTTCAAAGCCCCCGTCGCATTGGAGAAAAATAACACTTTTTTCGGATTGCTTACCCCGAATCGCTCGGCCAGCAGTTTCCTTGTGGTTTGGATGACTTTGGCGGCACGGTCTGCTAAAGCATGGTTGCCGCGTCCCGGATTAGCACCATAGTCGTTCACGGCTTCCACCATTGCCTCTGCTACGACCTTGGGCTTCGGGAAGGAAGACGCTGCCTGATCCAGATAAATCATGTGTCTACCTCCTGTTTGTAAAATTAGCTTATTGCCATGTCTTTAATTTCTTTAACTGCTAAAAAGACCTGGTTTCATGAGGCATCCACCAGGCCTTTCCCCTTATTCTGTTTCCAGCATTCCCAATATCCTGTTCAAATCATCATCAGAGAAAAATTCTATTTCAATTTTACCTTTTCGTTTCCCTCGATGAATCGTCACACCTGTACCAAAATGATTCCTTAAAGCTTCTTCCTGTTCTTGCAGGAAAACATCCTTCTTTTGATTACTGCGATTAACTTCTTTCTTCTTTTGCGTTTGATCATTCAATTGGGTGATCAGCAGTTCTACTTGTCTGACGTTCATGTATTCCTTCTGGATCTTATCGGCAACGGGAAGCAATTTATCTTTATCTTTCAAACCTAGTAAGGCTCTGCCATGCCCCATCGACAATTTTCCTTCATTTATCCAGCCGATGATCGGCTCAGGCAAGGTCAAAAGCCTCACCAAATTGGCAATATGGGAGCGGCTTTTACCCAGCCGTTTGGCCAGCGTTTCCTGAGTAATTCCCAGCTCATGGATCAGTTGCTTATAAGCCTGTGCTTCTTCAACCGGTGATAAATCTTCTCGTTGTAGATTCTCCAATAATGCCAGCTCCATCATCTGTTCATCTGTTAACTCTCTCACCACAGCAGGTACCGCTTCCAGTCCAGCTGTATCCGCCGCCCGATATCGCCTTTCGCCTACTACGATTTCATAGCCTTTGATGCTCTTACGAACAATCAGAGGCTGGAGGATGCCATGTTCTTCAATCGATTCCTTCAATTCCTGAATCGCTTTAGGATGAAAGGTTTTACGAGGCTGATACGGATTGGGACGGCACTGTTTTACCGGTATCTGTTTGATGCTTTCCTCTTTCGTGTTTTCGAAATCAGAAAAAATGGCGTTGAGACCCTTACCTAACCCTTTCGCCATTAGCAATCACTTCCTTTGCCAATTCTAAATATACTTCAGCACCGCGTGATTTCGGATCATAGAGAATGATAGGCTGGCCATGGCTTGGTGCTTCACTTAAACGTACGTTTCTTGGAATGATCGAACGATATACTTTTTCCTGGAAGTACTTTTTGACTTCTTCGATCACTTGAATGCCCAGATTAGTACGTGCATCCAGCATGGTCAGTAAAACTCCATCAATCATCAAGTCTTTATTCAAGTGCTTTTGGACTAATCGGATGGTATTCAATAATTGGCTCAGCCCTTCCAACGCGTAATATTCACATTGAACCGGGATGATAACAGCATCAGAGGCAGTCAATGAATTTATCGTCAACAGTCCCAGGGAAGGGGGACAGTCGATAATGATGTAATCATAACCCTCTTTCACTTCCTCTAACGCCTGCTTCAGCCTTACCTCCCGCGATATTGTCGGCACCAGTTCAATTTCTGCACCCGCCAGCTGGATGGTCGCGGGAATGATATCAAGGTTTTCGACTAATGTAGAGGTTCGAGTATGTTTCGCTCCTTGATCTTCAATCAATATATTGTAAATGCACTGGTCGACATCCCCTTTGTTAACCCCAACACCGCTTGTCGCGTTGCCTTGGGGATCGATATCGACGAGCAGTACCTTATGGTTCAAATATGCCAGGCATGCACTAAGATTGACCGCTGTAGTGGTCTTGCCTACCCCGCCCTTTTGATTGGCGATGGCGATTGTTCTCCCCATGATGTCACCTACCTACTTCTCCATAAAATATATCAAACAGACGAGGCTCGATGCCAACATCGCGCCCGCTCGTGAGGGTTCATAAAGTGTACACTACTATTCTATCACTTTTTTCTATATTCTGACTTTTATTTTTTTAAAAAGACGGTAAGCGATTGTTTTTCTTACTGGTTTAAACGGCACCAGTGTCCTATTAAAAATTCCCACCTTCTTACGAAGATGGGAATGAAGGGGTTATTTTTGATTTTTTTTCGGTATTTTTATGGTGATCTGGTAATAATCATCGTGATCCTGCTCATCTGTTTCGAGATTGATTCCAGTATCATTCACCATATTGAGGGATTGCCGAATAGTGTTCATGGCAATACGAATATCTTTATTGACACCTTTCATCCGTGGCTTTTTCTTTGGCTTTTTATCTTCTGTTTCTTTTTTGATCCGTTCTTCTGTCTGTTTGACATTTAGCTGCTTTTCAATGATTTCATGAAGAATCTTTTCCTGAAGCTGAGGATCTTTCACAGCAATCAATGCGCGGGCATGTCGCTCTGTAATCTCTTTATCCATGATTGCCTGCTGTACAGCCTCAGGGAGCTTAAGCAGGCGCATTTTATTAGCAATCGTCGATTGGCTTTTTCCAAGGCGCTGTGCGAGGGCCTCTTGTGTAAGCTCATGGATTTCAATCAGACGAGCATAGGCAGCCGCTTCTTCAATGACGGATAACTCTTCCCGCTGAAGGTTTTCAATCAAAGCCACAGATGCCGTTTCTGTATCATTCATTTCTCTAAGAATGGCCGGTACTTCTTCCCAGCCGAGAGACTGCACGGCTCTCCAACGTCTTTCCCCGGCAATCAATTCATAATCTTCTTCGTCAAGACGACGAACGACAATCGGCTGGATCATGCCATGTGTATGGATGGTCTGTGCCAGTTCCGCTATTTTTTCCGCATTAAAAACAGCCCGTGGCTGATAGCGGTTCGGCTGGACACGGTTGACGGGAATATGGATAACTTCATCCTTATTGTAATCTTTTTCGTCTAAAGCCTCTGCTTCGGATTCCTCGTCAGAATCCGGTTTATCTCCCAGGCCAAATAAGCGGCTGAAAGG
This sequence comes from Thalassobacillus devorans, assembly GCF_011761345.1. Classification (GTDB taxonomy): domain Bacteria; phylum Bacillota; class Bacilli; order Bacillales; family Halobacillaceae; genus Thalassobacillus; species Thalassobacillus devorans. The sequence continues at coordinate 76,035 of NZ_JAASRY010000003.1, read as the reverse complement.
ATGTAACATGTTCAGACACCACCTTTTTTTGCGAGAAGCACACTCCATATTTGGTTCGTTCCACGTGAAACAATGACTGACTATAGAAAAAAGCGCTGCAGAATCGGAAGACTGCTGCGCACGAGTATGCCTTATACTTTCTTTCCCTATTTTATCATAAATATCTATTTAAAAGTATCACCGCGAATGATAATTTACAAATTTTATAGCTTCATAGAAAACATTCTAAAAATAAAATGCTTGCGCTCTACTTGTTCTTCCATTTTCATCTACTCTTATCAAAGCAGCAATACGGTAAGGCCCGGGGCGATAATAGAAACGAATACAGCGCTCAAAACCATAGCGATAGTACTGATGGAACCTTCCAAATCGTCGCGTTCCATGGATATAGCCGTACCGATGGCATGGGAAGCGCTGCCCATACCCACACCTCTCCCAATATAATGGTTGAGACGGAAATAGCGCAAAACAAACGGATGGATCAATACGCCGCCGATGCCTGCAATCATGACAAATACCGCGGCCAAAGGCATAGCACCGCCGCTCGTTTCTGCGATGGCCATAGCGACTGGAGTGGTAACGGATTTGGGAACGATCGAATTGATAATTAGTTCACTGAACCCCGCCCACTTGCTGAGGAAGAGTCCAGAAGTGATACCTACGACAGCACCGATGAACGTTCCAGTCACTACCGGAAGCAGCATTTTTTTTAACATATTCCGGTACTGATAGAGCGGATATGCTAACCCCACGACCGCAGGGCCAAGCAGGTGGTCAATCCACTGACCGCCGATCATGTAGGTTTCATAGGGTATTTGAAAGATGAGTAAAATCACGATCGTCACTACCGTAGACGAAATGATCGGGGCGGTGTATATATGACGACACTTTTTATAGAAGGTGACCGATCCCCAATATATGAGTATCGTCGAAACGATAACGGCGAGACCGATAATAAAATTATTCATAGGAACCATCCATTCTCCGGATCATTTTTTGAGCGACCGCTCCAGAAAGCCCCATTACGAGCGCCGTGCTGAACATGCCGATGGCAATCAAAAGCATGCCTTTTCCTTTAAAGATGTATGCATAGCTGACAATGCCGACAGTTGCCGGAATGAAGAAGAAAGGAAGATGAGTGATCATGAATCCCGCCCCTTTTTGTACCCACCGTTCCGACACTAATTTTAAGGAAAGGAGTGCGAAAAGGAGGATGAGCCCTATGACACTGCCGGGGATGAACAGGTGTAGCACCTTCTGGATTACTGACCCCAACCAGTAAAGGAAATAAAGACCTATGAGTTGTACGATGATAGTAACTGCTTTATTCATGATGAACCCTTCTTTTTTATATTTATTCGCTCAGTATACCATCTGTTGGATGTATCCACTATTCCAGACGCTTTTTTTAATATCTTCCGGTTTGATTTTACAATTAAAGCTCCCTTTAATGGAAGGCTCAGTTTCGAGATAGTTGGGTCCGTTACCGAAAGGTAAGGGATGGGCTGTGAAACGACTCGCTTTCCCACCGTCCCTAAACTCCCAAATAACATCTCGGAATCAAGTCTTCGACTTTTCGCACCTTTAATTGAAGAAGCCTTTTATAAAAATCAACAACTGCGTTTAATAGAAAAAACCGTACCTTAATAGGTACGGTGGCCATAAACCCTATTTGATTTAGAAAAGCAGGGTGTTTCTACTAAAACCTGTTATTGAATAGGTGTTTTGTTAGGAACGCCAGCTTTTCTTGGATATTTTTTAGGAGTTTTACGACGTTTTTCTATTAAAGCAATATTCCGTTCACTATTTTCTTCCGGAAGTTCAAAGGTATGCACCTCGGCTACTTCGCCACCGACAGTCCGAATTGCAAGTTGAGCATCTTCGAGTTCCTCTGACAAATTCGGACCTTTCATCGCCATGAACAGTCCGTCTTTTTGGGTCAGCGGAAGGCATAATTCACTTAATACGGCCATTCTCGCAACGGCGCGAGCCATGACCAGATCGTAACTTTCCCGGAATTTACTGTTCTTCCCGAAATTTTCTGCCCGATCATGATAAAAAGCGACATCACTTAATTCTAATTCATGGGCTAAGTGATTCAAAAAGGTGATTCGTTTCTGTAAAGAATCTACAATTGTCACTTTCAATTGCGGGAAAACGATTTTCAGGGGAAGGCTGGGGAAACCAGCCCCCGCTCCCACATCACAAATGTTCAACGGTTTCGTGAAGTCATGGTAAAAGGCGGCAGTGATGGAGTCATAAAAATGTTTCAAGTAGACGCCTTCTTCATCAGTAATCGCCGTCAGGTTCATTTTTTCATTCCATTCGACGAGAATTTCAAAATACTTACGGAATTGCTCCTGCTGCCGTTCCGATAGTTCAATTCCTTGTTCCTTCAGCTTGCTTAGAAAGGTATGCTTATCCATTGGTCCATCCTTTCCTCATTTATTCATTGGATACGCGTGCTATTTTTCCTTGTTCGATATAGACGAGCAAAATCGAAACATCGGATGGGTTGACACCGGAAATCCGGGAAGCCTGGCCGACGGAAAGTGGACGAACCTCTTTCAACTTTTCACGTGCTTCGGTCGCCAGTCCATTAATGGCATCGTAATCAATGTTATCTGGAACCTTCTTATCATCCATTTTCTTCATGCGTTCGATCTGCTGCAATGCTTTCGCTATATAGCCAGAATACTTCGTCTGTATTTCGACCTGCTCCTTAACATCAGCGGGCAATTCTTTTTCTGGAGCTGTCAATGCTTCAATCATTTCATAATTCATTTCTGGGCGGCGCAGCAGATCAGAGGAACGGACCGCTTCTTTTAACGGTGTACCTCCAGCTTGTTCAATAATTCGCTGAACTTGCTCATCCGGTTTGATGATGACCCCGTCTAAACGTTTGCGCTCTTCTTGGATCAGTCGCTTCTTTTCCTGGAACTTCGCATAACGTTCTTCCGTGATCATCCCCAGTTCATAACCGATATCGGTAAGACGAAGGTCCGCGTTATCATGGCGAAGCATAAGACGGAATTCGGCACGGGAAGTTAATAACCGGTATGGTTCGTTAGTTCCTTTTGTTACCAAATCATCTATCAGGACGCCTATATATGCCTGGGAACGATCAAGGATCAATGGATCAATATCCAGCGCTTTTGCTGCTGCATTGATACCTGCCATAATTCCCTGTCCGGCAGCTTCTTCATATCCGGAAGTACCATTGATCTGTCCAGCCGTGAACAAACCTTTGATTTCCTTCGTCTCAAGTGTCGGCCATAGCTGTGTCGGTACAACAGAATCATATTCAATCGCATATCCAGCACGCATGATTTCCGCTTTTTCAAGGCCTGGCACCGTTTCAATCATTTTCTTCTGGATGAACTCCGGAAGTGAAGTCGATAATCCCTGGACATACACCTCTTCCGTATTCCTTCCCTCCGGCTCAAGGAAAATCTGATGACGCGGTTTGTCATGGAAGCGGACAACCTTATCTTCAATGGAAGGACAATAACGCGGTCCTGTACCTTTAATCATCCCGGAATACATCGGGGAAAGGGTAAGGTTTTCATCAATGATCTGGTGGGTGTATTCATTTGTATACGTGAGCCAGCATGGTATTTGATCCATGATATACTCGGTCGTTTCATAAGAGAAGGCCCGTGGCTCTTCATCGCCAGGCTGGATTTCCGTCTTGGAATAATCAATCGTATGGCTGTTTACGCGCATAGGCGTCCCTGTTTTGAAACGAACCATTTCGATTCCCAACTCTTCCAGATGTTCCGATAGAGAAACAGTTGGGCGCTGGTTATTCGGACCACTTTCGTATTCCAAGTCTCCAATGATTACTTTACCCCGCATAAATGTTCCAGTCGTGACAACGACTGAATCTGCAGAATAAGCTGCCTTCGTTTCTGTGACGACACCCTTAATTTCTCCATCCTCGACTACGAGACGCTCTACCATCCCCTGGCGCAACGTCAGGTTTTCCTGATTCTCTAAAATTTGTTTCATTTCTTGTATATATAATGGTTTGTCCGCTTGTGCACGCAAAGCACGGACAGCGGGACCTTTTCTTGTATTCAGCATCCGCATTTGGATATGCGTTTTATCGATTACTTTACCCATAACGCCGCCGAGCGCGTCAATTTCGCGTACGACGACACCCTTAGCCGGTCCGCCAATCGACGGGTTACACGGCATAAAAGCGACCAAATCCAGGTTCAAGGTAAGCATCAGCGTCTTTGCTCCGCGTTTTGCCGAAGCTAGTGCCGCTTCACACCCGGCATGACCTGCACCAATAACGATCACATCATAATGTCCAGCATCGTAAGTCATTGGTTGTTGTCTCTCCTTTTAATAATTATTTTCCTAAACAGAATTGGGAAAACAGCTGATCGATCAAGCTTTCATGGACCGTATCCCCAACGATTTCTCCGAGGATTTCCCATGTCCGCGTCACATCTATTTGTACGACATCAATCGGCATGTCCATTTCCATGCCATTCAATGCATCTTCAAGCGCCTGTCGCGCCTGTTTTAAGAGTTGGACATGGCGGACATTCGACACATATGTCATATCTCCTGTATCCAATTCACCTTCAAAGAACACTTGTGAAATCGCCTGTTCCAGTTCATCGATCCCTTTTTCATGCAGGAGAGCGGTCGTGATGACCGGATGCTCCTGTGCCAGCTGCTTTACTGTGTCCATGTCCAGACGCTGTTCGAGATCGGTTTTATTGACGATGACGATCACATCTAAATCCCTGACCGCTTCAAAGAGTTTCTCATCTTCTTCTGTCAGTTCATCCCCATAGTTTAACACAAGCAGAATCAGATCCGCTTCTTTCAAAACCTGACGGGACTTTTCAACACCAATCCGTTCGACAATATCTTCCGTCTCGCGAATACCGGCCGTATCGACAAGGCGAAGCGGTACACCACGGACATTGACATATTCCTCAATCACATCACGAGTGGTCCCTGGTATCTCCGTGACAATCGCTTTATTTTCATGGACGAGCGCATTCATCAACGAAGATTTACCGACATTCGGCCGGCCGATGATTGCGGTCGCCAGTCCTTCGCGAAGAATTTTCCCCTGCTGGGCGGTCTGAAGCAGCTTTTTCACTTCTACCAGGACCTCTTGCGTTTTTTCTTCCATCAGGTTATGTGACATCTCTTCGACGTCATCATATTCCGGATAATCAATATTCACTTCCACATGGGCAAGTGTTTCTAATAATTGCTGTCGGAGACTTTGGATCAGCTTCGACAACCGGCCGTCCATCTGCTTCAAGGCGACATTCATTGCTCTGTCTGTTTTGGCACGGATCAGATCCATAACCGCTTCTGCCTGGGAAAGGTCAATTCGTCCATTTAAAAATGCACGCTTTGTGAATTCACCTGGCTCGGCAAGACGCGCTCCTTTAGCCAATACAATTTCAAGAACACGATTAACAGAAACCAATCCGCCGTGACAGTTAATTTCTACGACATCTTCTCTTGTAAAAGTCTTCGGTGCCTGCATGATCGAAACCATTACCTCTTCAGCGACTTCATCGGTTTCCGGATCGATGATTTTCCCGTAGTGCATCGTATGGGATTCAACTTTGGTCAAATCCTTCCCCAGAAATAAATCATTAGAAATCGACAGGGCATCAGGTCCGCTCAACCGGACGATGGCAATCGCTCCTTCCCCCATCGGCGTCGATATCGCCGTAATAGTATCTGTTTCCATTCCGCCCACCTCCTTCTTTCTCTGTTAACATCTATAATAAAAGCTGTATATATCAGTTATCCACAGAACATATAATTTCTATTGTCACTAACTTATTAGATTACCATATCTCCCTATCATTTGAAAAGATATCAACAACTCTATAACAAAAGAAACACTAATCCGATTATCCACATGTGCATAACTATAGTTTCGGTAACTCCTTTATTCCTTATACTGACCGCAATGGAAAACCAGACTGCTTACCCAAAACAAAAAAATATCCGCCAGCAACGCTGACGGAATACTTTAATATTTATTTTGAAGGACGAATCACGACATACCGCTTCGGTTCATTCCCGGCAGAATAAGTTTCAACTTTTCGATTATTCTGTAGGGCGGTATGGATGATTTTCCGTTCATAAGACGGCATCGGTTCGAGCTTGACATCCTGATTGGACTTCAACGCTTTTTCGGATAATCTGCTCGCTAGTGTTTCCAGCGTAGCTTTCCGGCGATTTCGATAACCTTCTGCATCCAAAACTGCTGTATAGTACTGATCGGTATAACGATTGATCGTCAAATGCAGTAAGTACTGCAGGGCGTTCAATGTCTGTCCGCGTTTGCCGATCAATAAAGCAATCTTATCGCCAATCAGCTCAAAATGAACTTCTCGGCCGTTAACGGTAGTTTTTACTTCGACGGAGGCACCCATATCTGAAGCAATTGCTTTGATATATCGTTCTGCTTCTTCGATCGGATCATGGGCAGGCAGTTCAGTTTCAGATTCTTCTGTTTCTGCTTGTACGTTGATGTTTATATCTGGTACTGTTTCCTGCTTTTTCAGTTCTGTGTTTACTTCTTGTTCAGGAGTCTCTTCTTTTGCATGCACCTTCGATACTTTTACAATCGACGGCTTGCTGCCAAAACCAAGAAATCCCTTCTTACCTTCATCAATAATTTCGACTTCTACAAGGTCCCTTGATGTTTGTAACTGCTCTAACGCTGATTGGACCGCTTCCTCAACTGTTTGTCCAGTAGCAGTTATTTGCTTCACTTAGTTTTTCCTCCCGTTTCTTGTTCTTTCATCATCGGTTTACGGATGAAAAGCGTCTGTGCGATCATAAACAAGTTACCTACTACCCAGTACAGGGCTAGTGCTGATGGGAAAAAGAATGCAAATGTACCAATCATGATCGGCATTAGGTAAAGCATCATTGTCATTTGTGGATTTTGCATGGCAGTTGAACCAGCCATCATCAGCTTTTGCTGAAGGAAAGTGGTGCCCGCTGTTACGATCGCCAAAATATAACTTGGTTCGCCAAGCTGCATCCACAAAAAGCTATGGGTCGCTACCTCAGATGTACGCATGATTGCATGGTAAAAACCGATCAAAATCGGCATTTGGACAATCAATGGCAAACATCCGGCTAATGGGTTCACGCCATGTTTTTGAAACAACTGCATTGTTTCCTGCTGAAGTTTTTGTTGTGTCTGTGCGTCTTTTGAGCTGAACTTTTCACGCAGCTCCTGTAATTCCGGTTGAATATCCTGCATCGCTTTTGAACTCTTCAATTGCTTGACGTTAAGCGGAAGCAAAACCAGACGGATGATAATGGTGATGATGATGATCGACAGACCATAGCTCTCACCAGTAATATCTGCAAAAAACTCGATTGATTGTGATAGCGGCCAAACTACATATTCATTCCAAAAACCAGTACTCTCAGCTGTGATGTTTTCATTTACCTGCGTACATCCTGAGAGGATGGTAAGTATTCCAGTCATGGCTAACAGCCACAAGACCTTTTTACGCAACGTCCCTTCCTCCTTACTCCCTGACTCATTTACTTTTCTATTTAACATTTTAGCATTTTCATATCAGACAATTCTATATTATATCTTAGACTTCTTTTCTTTCGATAATAACCTTGATTTCGACAAAACATGGGTGAGACTCTTTTTTACCTGGTGAAAATCCATATCTTTCGTCGGTTTACGGGCGATAATAACTAAATCATATCTGGGATCAATCGTATTTTCAAGCTCATGGAAGGCTTGTCTTAAGTATCGCTTGATCTGGTTCCTGACAACCGCAACACCAATACGTTTGCTCACAGACAAGCCGATCCGGAAGTGTTCCTGTTTTTCCTTTTTCAAGTAATAGAGAACTAATTGCCGATTGGCAAACGATTTTCCATTTTTGAAAACTTGCTGGAATTCTTCATTTTTTTTGATTCGGTATTCTTTCCTCATGAGCTTATTCCTCCATAATAACGAGAAAAAAGACCACTGACTTCATTCAGTGGCCTATGCAGATAGAACTTTTCTTCCTTTACGACGACGACGAGCAAGAACTTTACGTCCGTTTTTCGTGCTCATGCGCGTGCGGAAACCATGTACCTTTTTACGCTTACGGTTATTTGGTTGAAATGTACGTTTCATTATATAGACACCTCCTGGTGAAAATTAAAATTTCTAAATGCTAAAAGGCAGTCTAAACAATTATAAATAAACCATAACAAAAATGTCAACTCTATAATTATATTAATTCGAAGATTAACTGGATCGAACTTCTCTCCGTCCCTAAAAACTTTCCTCAGACCCAGCCGCCAGGCGTTATATAACAGGCTGTATCATAACAACTCGCCAACTCTATTTTACAAGGTATTTCAAATGCTATACAATCTACTTTTGTAATTAATCCACAGGCAATGTTAATATATTTTTCGACGCATTCTGACTATCCACAACAAATATTGACAAGCTAATCACAAAATATAGTATTGTGGATATTTTCTGTCTACAAGCTGTTGTGATTGTGGATAAACATTCAAAAACCGTTGCAACACAAGGATTTATCTGGTATCATATTTGTGTTTTAACCTTGGGAAAAAGTTCTCTGGATAAAATGTTCTCCACAGACTGTGGATAAACTGTGGATAGCTATACACATGCTTGTTTTTAAAGTTATTCACAGACTTGTGGAAAATGAAAATAAGTTGTCGGAAATTGGAGTGTGAACTGTTTTTTCCATCCACACCAATTAAATATAATTTTCCTGAATAGGATTGTACAAACATTATACATCGCAGCCTTTCGAGCTCTTTCTTTCGTTCGAAAAAGAGAACGGAAGGTTTTTTGCACTTTTAAGAACGTTCATCTTAGTTATGGGAAATCTATAAGAAAAGCGAGCTTCCATAGGGATCTGACGATAAGCAAAGTTTTTCTAATTTTACGTGTTACTGGAGGAAAGGGGTGAGACGATTTGGAAAATATTCATGAACTCTGGGACAGCACCTTAGAGAAAATGAAGGAGAAAATCAGCAAGCCAAGCTTTGAAACCTGGTTAAAGGCGACAAAAGCCGATTCATTGCAGGAAAATACCTTAACCATAGTAGCTCCCAATGAATTTGCACGCGATTGGCTTGAGAACCAATATTCCAAATTGATCAGCGAAACAGTTTATGAAGTTACCGGGGCGGAATTGAATACAAGATTCATCATTCCTGAAAATAAGGAACAATCGATGGACGATGTAAAGCTGGCCGCAAAAAAGATACCGGACGTAAAGCAGAATGATGGAGAGGAATCTCCGCAAAGTATGCTCAATTCTAAGTACACGTTCGATACATTTGTAATCGGATCTGGCAACCGTTTTGCACACGCGGCATCGTTGGCAGTAGCGGAAGCACCGGCCAAAGCATATAACCCGCTATTCATTTATGGAGGAGTAGGACTGGGCAAGACTCACTTGATGCACGCCATCGGTCATTATGTACTGGATCATAATCCAAATGCGAAAGTAGTCTATCTATCTTCTGAAAAATTCACCAACGAATTCATTAATTCTATTCGTGATAATAAAGCCGTCAACTTTCGAAATAAATATCGAAGTGTCGACGTCCTATTAATTGACGATATTCAATTCCTGGCAGGGAAAGAACAGACCCAGGAGGAGTTTTTCCATACATTCAATACCTTACATGAAGAAAGTAAACAGATTGTCATTAGCAGTGACCGTCCTCCAAAGGAGATCCCAACACTGGAAGACAGACTCCGGTCCCGATTCGAATGGGGCCTGATTACAGATATTACTCCACCAGATTTGGAAACACGGATCGCCATTCTCCGCAAAAAAGCGAAAGCGGAAGGGCTCGATATCCCGAATGAAGTGATGCTTTATATCGCCAATCAAATTGATACCAATATTCGCGAACTTGAAGGTGCTCTTATACGTGTTGTTGCTTATTCTTCCTTAATTAATCGCGATATCAATGCCTCATTGGCAGCAGAAGCATTGAAAGATATTATTCCGAGCTCCCAGCCGAAAGTGATTACCATTGAAGCGATTCAGGAAATGGTCGGAGAAAAATACAATGTCCGTTTAGAAGATTTTGCTGCAAAGAAACGTACCAAACAAGTAGCTTTTCCTCGTCAGATTGCTATGTTCTTATCTCGTGAACTTACTGATTTTTCTTTACCGAAGATCGGAGAGGAATTTGGGGGAAGAGACCATACCACGGTCATCCATGCGCATGAAAAAATTTCAAAGATGCTGGCTGAAGATCAGAATCTGCAGCGTGAACTCGATGAATTGAAAGAACGACTGAAATCTCACTAACGTTAATATGTGTATAACTTGTTCAAAGTCATCAACAGTCTATCCACATGTGGGTAGACTGTGTCTACTGCAGTTTAACCATGGTTATCCACATATACACAGCGCCTATTACTACTGCTACGATTTTTTTATTAAACATAAATATATATAATGACTCATTAGGAGGATTTTTTAATGAAATTCATCATCCAACGCGAACAATTGATGGAAAGCGTTCAAAATGTCATGAAGGCAATTTCTTCCCGGACAACGATACCGATTCTTACAGGGATGAAATTAGAAGCAGGTGAACAAGGTGTAAAGCTTACTGGAAGTGATTCTGATATTTCGATTGAATCGTTCATTCCGGCTGAGGAAGATGGCATTGTCTATGTTGAACAAATTGAACCAGGAAGCATTGTATTACAGGCCAAATACTTTCCGGATATTGTTAGAAAGCTTCCCCAAAACACAGTGGAAATCGAAACAGACGATCACCGTAATGTTACGATCCGGTCTGGAAGTGCTGAATTTCACCTGAATGGTCAGGATGCCGAAGAATATCCACAACTGCCGCAACTGCATGCAGAGGACAGCTTCGAACTACCGATCGATCTATTGAAAAACTTGATTCGTCAGACTGTATTTGCTGTCTCCACTTCTGAAACACGTCCCATTCTTACTGGTGTCAATGTCAAAATAGAAGATGGAATATTACAATTTACAGCTACAGACAGCCACCGTCTTGCTTCAAGAAAACTTCCGCTTGAAAATCAGGAAACGGAAATTTCATTCAACCATGTCGTTATTCCTGGAAAAAGTTTGACCGAGTTGAATAAGATTCTGGCGGATTCTGAGCAGACAATTGAGATCAGTGTGACAGATAACCAAATCCTCTTCCGTACGAAGAATCTTTATTTCTTATCACGCTTGCTGGATGGAAATTATCCAGAGACATCCCGGCTGATTCCGGATGAAAGTAAGACCGTAGTGACGATTGATGCCAAAGAATTACTCCAGTCGATTGACCGTGCTTCATTATTGGCAAGAGAAAATCGGAACAATGTTGTACGACTAATTACCAAAGGCGGCGAACAAATAGAAATCAACGGTAACTCACCGGAAGTAGGGAATGTTGTGGAAGAAGTGGCTGCCGAATCAATTGAAGGAGAAGAATTGAAGATTTCTTTCAGTGCTAAATATATGATGGATGCGTTGAAAGCAGTCGGAAGTGACCAGGTAAAAGTGGAATTCACTGGTGCTATGCGCCCATTCCTGATCCGCGCTATCGACAATGACCAAGTACTACAGCTGATCCTTCCTGTCCGTACCTACTAATTTATTCCAAAAGAGCCGACGTCCAACCAGCGTCCGGCTCTTTTTTAGATACGGATAACATGGAAATGGGGCAGCACATTTTTATAAGTAGGCTCATCCTTTTCTTTACTGCTTTTTTTTAGTAAAATAGAAAGATAGGCAAACTACTTGGTTAGGGTGAGAATAATGGACGATAAAATAGAAATTTCCACTGATTATATCCAGCTGGGACAATTTCTTAAATTGGCAAATATTGTCGAATCTGGCGGAATGGTCAAAGTTTTTCTTTCGGAATATGAAGTTTATGTCAACAATGAATTAGAAAATCGCCGCGGGAGAAAATTGTATGCGGGCGATGTGGTGGAAATTCCCGGATTGGGGAGCTTCGAAGTCGTACGTGAAGGTTGAACCTGTGCGGTTGAAAGGAAATTCAGATGTATATTAAAGATATCAAGCTGAGATCATTCCGTAACTATGAGCGTATCCAACTGGAATTCGACGATAAGGTCAACGTCATTATCGGAGAGAATGCCCAGGGGAAAACGAATCTTATGGAAGCCATCTACCTGCTAGCATTTACCAAGTCTCATCGTACGCCAAGAGATAAGGAACTTATCCAATGGGACGAAGAGTATGCTAAAATAGAAGGTAGTATATATAAACGCAACCGTCGATTTCCATTAGAAATCATCCTTTCGAAAAAAGGAAAAAAAGCAAAGCTGAATCATTTGGAACAGAAACGCCTCAGTGACTATATCGGGGCGTTGAATGTCGTTATGTTTGCACCTGAGGATCTGAACCTTGTCAAAGGGAGTCCTCAGGTGCGTCGTAGGTTTATTGACATGGAAATAGGCCAGATCCAGCCTGCTTACATTTACCATTTAGGCCAGTATCAGAAGGTGTTGAAGCAGCGCAATCACCTGTTAAAAGACTTGCAGCGTCATCGTCGGACCGACAAAACGATGCTGTATGTCCTGACTGATCAGTTGATTGAGCATGCAAGCACCCTGCTTGAACGTCGTTTCAAATTTTTGAAGCTGCTTAGAAACTGGGCTGGTCCGATTCATGAAAGCATCAGCAGACAGCTCGAACAGCTGGAAGTTCTTTATGATGCCAGTGTAGAAGTATCAGAAGCTATGGATTTGGAAACAATTAGTAATAGATATCAAGAAAAGTTTTCCAAAATCGAAGATAAGGAAATAGACCGCGGGACTACCCTGGCCGGCCCTCATCGTGATGACCTTATTTTTCATGTGAATGGAAAAGATGTACAAACCTATGGTTCTCAGGGGCAGCAGCGGACAACTGCTTTATCTTTGAAACTGGCAGAAATTGAACTGATTCATAGTGAAGTGGGAGAATATCCCATTTTGCTTCTCGATGATGTCCTTAGTGAGCTGGACGACTTCCGGCAGTCTCATTTGCTCCATACGATTCAAGGGAAGGTCCAGACATTTGTGTCGACGACTAGTATCGATGGGATAGAGCATCACGTGTTGAAAGAGGCAGAAATTTTTCGTGTCGAAAACGGCACAATAGAAATCCAGAAATGAGGTGGAACGTTGTTCATTCATATCGGTGACGATCAAGTAATTCGTTCGAAAGATGTGGTGGCTATCATTGATCACAACTTGATTTCTTCCTCATCTATCATCGAAGAAATGATTTACAACCAGAGGAAAGAAAAAAATGTCGTAGAAATGCAGACACAGGAAGCGAAGGCGATCGTTATCACCGAGGACCGGATCTACTTCAGCCCCTTGTCTGTCATGACGTTGAAAAAACGTGCCAATATGATGGCCACTTTAAATAAATTAGAAGATTTCTCTGAAATCATCGAAGAAGAAGTATGAGGAAAGACACAGCGTTTAAAGAGATATTTTTCCAGGATGGGAACGATAACTTCTGGAGGGAATGTAGGTGAAAAACCGTGAGTGAAGAAGCAATGAAAAATCGCGAATCTTATGATGAGAATCAGATACAGGTATTAGAAGGTTTAGAAGCAGTCCGTAAACGTCCGGGTATGTATATCGGTTCAACCAATGAAAAAGGACTTCATCATCTCGTATGGGAAATCGTCGATAACAGTATCGATGAAGCAATGGCCGGTTATTGCGATAAAATCCAGGTCATCATCGAAGAAGACAACAGCATTACGGTTACTGACAATGGCCGTGGAATTCCAGTCGGTATGCACGAGAAAGCGGGACGTCCGGCCGTAGAAGTAATCATGACCGTCCTTCACGCCGGTGGTAAATTCGGTGGCGGTGGTTATAAAGTATCCGGCGGGCTGCATGGTGTAGGCGCCTCTGTCGTCAACGCCCTTTCGACTTATTTGGAAGTGTTTGTCCACCGGGATGGCAAGGTTCATTACCAAAAGTTTGAGCGTGGTGTTCCAGTCGGAGACTTGAAAGTGATCGATGACACAGAGATTACAGGGACACGAATCCATTTCAAGCCGGATCCGGAAATCTTCTCGGAAACGGAAGAGTACAATTATGATACGCTCGCCTATCGTATACGTGAGCTTGCCTACCTGAATAAAGGGTTGACCATTTCTATCCAGGACAAGCGTGTCGAAGAACCAGAAGAGAAAGATTTTCATTATGAGGGCGGAATCGTCTCTTATGTGGAACATATGAACCGGACTCGCGAAGTCATTCATGAGCCATTCTATGCAGAAGCAGAGCAGGACGAAATAGCAGTGGAAATAGCAATTCAATACAATGATGGCTTTGCCAGCAATATTTACTCTTTTACAAATAACATTCATACCTATGAGGGCGGAACACACGAATCTGGATTTAAGACTGGATTGACGCGTGTCATCAATGATTATGCCCGCAAAAACAATATGTTCAAAGAGAATGATCCAAACCTGACTGGAGAAGATGTGCGGGAAGGGTTGACGGCGATCGTTTCAATCAAGCATCCCGACCCGCAGTTTGAAGGCCAGACAAAGACGAAACTTGGAAACAGTGAAGCTCGTACGGTAACCGATCACTTATTCTCTGAAACTTTTTCTAAGTTCCTTTATGAAAACCCGGCAATGGCCAAAGTGATTGTAGAAAAAGGCCTGATGGCTTCAAGAGCACGGATGGCAGCTAAGAAAGCTCGTGAATTGACCCGCCGTAAAAATGCTTTGGAAGTTTCCAACCTTCCAGGTAAGCTGGCTGACTGTTCTTCCCGTGACCCGAATATCAGTGAACTATATATCGTTGAGGGGGACTCGGCTGGCGGTTCAGCAAAACAAGGACGAGACCGTCACTTTCAGGCGATTCTGCCATTACGAGGAAAAATCATCAATGTCGAAAAAGCACGTCTCGATAAAATCCTTTCAAATAATGAAATAAGAACAATCATTACGGCACTTGGAACAGGGATCGGGGAAGAATTCGACCTTGCCAAAGCCCGTTACCATAAAGTCGTCATCATGACTGATGCCGATGTCGACGGTGCCCATATCCGTACGCTATTGTTGACGTTCTTCTATCGCTATATGCGTCCACTGATTGAGAGCGGTTATGTGTATATCGCCATGCCGCCCCTATACAAGGTTACCCAGGGCAAGGCTGTCCATTATACGTATTCTGACAAGCAGCTCGAAGCATTGCTTGCGGAATTGTCAAATTCACCAAAGCCTGGCTATCAGCGCTATAAGGGACTTGGTGAGATGAATCCAGAACAGCTTTGGGAAACGACGATGGATCCGGAAACACGTACGTTGAAGCAAGTCAACATGGAGGATGCCATCGAAGCGGACGAAACCTTTGACATCCTGATGGGGGATAAAGTAGAGCCTCGTCGTAACTTTATCCAGGATAATGCCCAATATGTTAAAAATCTTGATATTTAAAATTGGATTTGTAACTCAATCCGTTAATTTTCTATAAATCATTCACAAGGAACATTCCCTTGTCAGATAACAAATCTGATAGATAGTAATGCAATGAAGGCTGCAGCAATCGCTGTAGTCTTCCTTCCTCATATGTGATAGGAGGTAATTTCATGGTGGATCAACCAAATCGTCCACGTGTCCAAGAAGTTAATATCAGCCAGGAGATGCGGACTTCATTCCTGGACTATGCCATGAGTGTCATCGTAGCCAGGGCATTGCCTGATGTCCGGGACGGTCTGAAGCCTGTCCATCGGAGAATATTATATG
Organism: Thalassobacillus devorans; assembly: GCF_011761345.1. GTDB lineage: Bacteria > Bacillota > Bacilli > Bacillales > Halobacillaceae > Thalassobacillus > Thalassobacillus devorans. The sequence continues at coordinate 60,234 of NZ_JAASRY010000003.1, read as the reverse complement.
CGATGAACGACCTTGGTATGCATTCCGATAAAGCATACAAGAAATCCGCTCGTATCGTTGGTGAGGTTATCGGTAAGTATCACCCTCACGGTGATTCGGCTGTTTACGATACGATGGTTCGGATGGCACAGGATTTCAACTACCGCTATATGCTCGTCGACGGTCATGGAAACTTCGGTTCTGTCGATGGTGATGCAGCAGCTGCAATGCGTTATACAGAAGCCCGTATGTCAAAAATCTCAATGGAAATCCTGAGAGATATCAATAAAGATACCATCGATTATACGGATAACTACGATGGGGCAGAAAAAGAACCAGTCGTCCTTCCAGCACGATTCCCCAACCTGTTGGTGAACGGAACATCCGGGATTGCAGTCGGTATGGCAACCAATGTACCGCCTCATCAGCTTGGAGAAGTCATAAATGGCGTGCTTGCCTTAAGTAAGGATCCGGATATCACCATCCAGGAACTGATGGAAAATTACATTTATGGGCCAGATTTTCCTACTGGCGGCCAAATTCTTGGAATGAGCGGTATCCGTAAAGCCTATGAAACTGGGAAAGGATCGATAACGATCCGCGCCAATGTGGAAATCGAAGAGCAGGCAAACGGAAAATCTCGTATGATTGTGACGGAACTTCCTTATCAAGTAAACAAAGCCCGGCTTGTAGAAAAGATTGCGGAGCTTGCCAGAGACAAGAAAGTAGAAGGAATCACCGATCTTCGTGACGAATCCGATCGAAATGGCATGCGTGTTGTCATCGAGCTGCGAAAAGATGTCAATCCGAATGTAATGCTTAATAATTTATATAAACAAACAGCTTTACAGACTTCTTTCGGTATCAATATGCTGGCCCTAGTTGATGGTCATCCGAAAGTATTGAACTTGAAGCAAGTGCTGGAGCATTACCTGGAGCATCAAAAAGTAGTCATCAGACGTCGTACTGCCTACGAACTTAGAAAAGCAGAAGCACGGGCTCATATCTTAGAAGGTTTGCGAGTTGCTCTTGACCACCTTGATGAAGTTATTAAGTTGATTCGAGAGTCGAAGACAACTGAGATAGCCCGAGAAGGCCTGATGACCCGTTTTGAATTGTCAGAGAAGCAGGCTCAGGCGATCCTGGATATGCGTCTTCAGCGTTTGACTGGTTTAGAGCGTGAAAAAATTGAGGATGAATATCAGGAGCTCGTAAAATTGATTGCCGAACTTCGCGCGATCCTGGCGGATGAAGAAAAGGTATTGGAAATCATTCGCGATGAATTGACAGAAGTGAAAGAACGTTTCAATGATTCACGCCGGACAGAAATCGTTATAGGCGGAACCGACTTCATTGAAGATGAAGACTTGATCCCTGAAGAAACAATTATCGTGACATTGACTCACCAGGGGTATATCAAACGCCTTCCAGCTTCAACTTATCGAACCCAGCGCAGGGGAGGACGAGGCGTGCAGGGTATGGGCACACACGAAGATGATTTTGTCGAACATCTGCTGTCCACATCCACCCATAACACCTTGCTGTTCTTTTCGAATAAAGGGAAGGTTTATAAGGCAAAAGGTTATGAAGTACCTGAATTTGGCCGGACCGCCAAGGGGATTCCGATCATCAATATGCTCGAAATCGAGCGGGACGAATGGATCAATGCGGTCATTGCAGTCGAGGAATTTGTCGATGACTGGTACTTCTTCTTCACCACACGGAAGGGGATTTCCAAACGGACATCCATTTCCCAATTTGCCAATATCCGTAAAGGCGGGCTGATTGCCCTTAACCTTCGGGAGGAAGATGAATTGATTTCTGTTCGTCTTACAGATGGTAAGAAAGATATTATGATCGGTACACGTGATGGTATGCTGATCCGCTTTGAAGAAGATCAGGTGCGTACAATGGGACGAACAGCTGCCGGAGTCAAGGGGATTTCGTTACGCGATGGTGATGAGGTCGTGTCGATGGAAATCCTGGAAAATGACCTGCAAGTGTTGACCGTCACCGACAAAGGTTTCGGAAAACGCACGCCGGCTGACGATTACCGGATCACGAACCGTGGTGGTAAAGGAATTTTGACATGCAACCTGACAGAACGTAATGGCAAAGTAGTAGCCGTCAAAGCGGTCACAGGCGAAGAAGACGTCATGATCATTACTGCTACGGGAGTATTGATCCGTATGCCGATGGAGGGGATTTCCGAAACCGGCCGTAATACACAGGGAGTACGATTGATCCGTCTGCAGGAAGACGAATCAGTTGCTACCGTGGCTGTGCTTGAACCGGAAGAAGAGGAAGAGGCACCGGAGGAAGCGCAGGAAGCTGCAGAAACAGTACTGGAAAACGAAGAAACAACTGAAGAAAGCCCATCCGACAACGAAGAATAATTGTAAACTTCATAAAGTGTAGATAAAGCCGTCCGATAATGTATATAGGACGGCTTTATTTTTTTATACATGGTATGGAAGTGAGGTATCAGGGCGTGCAGATCCACCCGTCACAATTAGTCCCCGGCTGCATCATTACAAAAGATGTCTTCGGAAAAACAAATCGACCATTAATTTATAAAAATACCGTAATTAAAGCTATACATAAACAGGTGCTGGATCGCTTTCTCATCACGGAAGTGGAAGTAGCTCCAAAAATGGCTTCAGGCGAAGTATTCCAGCCGGAACCTTTGGAAGAAAGCAAACAAGTTCATCCATCCTTTGATGAATCATCACTTCCGGTCCCGTTTAAGAAACATTATCTTCATGCAGTCCAAATATATAAGGGCTGGTTTGCTGAATGGCAGGCAGGGGCATCTCTCGATATCGGAGCGATCCGGGATTTGTTTGTGCCATTACTTAAGCAACTAGATAATCAATCAAGAAAAGATATCCTCCTGCTTCCTCACTATTCTTCGAAACAGGACTACTTCTACCATCATGCAGTATCGACTGCTTTCATCGCTGCATTCTTAGGAGAGAGACTGGGGATGAACCAGGGGGAATGGCTCCAACTAGGATTAGCAGGATTATTAAGTGATGCAGGAATGGCTAAACTGAATGAATCTACTCTGATGAAGGACACGGAATTAACAAAGGAAGAATATCAGGATATAAAAAAGCACCCGATCTATTCCTATCGAATGGTTGAGAACATCTCCGCTTTGAGTAAGGCTGCTAAATTAGGTGTTCTGCAGCACCATGAACGACTGGATGGAAGCGGCTATCCGCTCGGTACCCATAAAAAGAAAACCCATTTATTTGCCAGAATTATCGCTGTGAGTGATATGTATCATGCGATGACCACTGACCGTCTATACCGGAGCAAGCAATCACCTTTTTTAGTGATGGAACTGATGATAAAAGAACAGTTCGGGCGCTTAGATCATACGGTAGTTCAGGCATTTGTCAAAAGCATGACAAATTACGCCACCGGAACCAAAGTAAAGATTTCTGACGGACAAAAAGGCGAAATTGTCTTTACCGAAGCGTCCCAGCCAACCAGACCGATTATCAGGCTGGACAGCGGAGAAATTATCAATCTAACAGAAACGCAGAATCTCTATATCCGCGAAATCTTAACTTAAAGCTGACATAGGACATAGCTTAGCCCGGACTATTATAGTCCGGGTTATTTTTGTGCTATTAACCATTGTTGGACCATTTTTTCTGTTTCCTCACTGGTAAGAGCAATGAAGTGGGTCAGTAATGCATAATCACTGGTATCGCGGATGTGATGCAAGTCCATCCACCATTCCACTTCATAGCGGCAAATCATACTGAGATTATAGAGCAGCATATAATGAATCATCATTTCAGGCAGATGATCAGCTGTGTCTCTGGCATATGGCGTATAAAACGCTTGTTTCGTACTGGAAAAGTAAAATGGATGAGATAAATAAGGCTTTAAGGGTTCCTTTAACTCTATCTGCAGTACATTGTTATTTTTAATCCATCTTGTTACTTGATAATTAGCAAACCTCTGTTTAACCTTTCGCTCGGTCAATTGATGATCAAAAATATGAGATAAAGGGATCTCAAAGCTTTTTTCATTCAACTCGGCAACCTGAAAGAGCGGCTCTTTCCCCTTCCATTGGTAAATTTCCTGCATATCTGGCAGCAATTGCATCAATTCCTCCATAGTCGCCTTGTCACTACGAAACGGAGAAGACTCATAAAGACGTTCACAGGCGTAGGCAAATAACCCTTGAGGCTGAATTTTCACTTCATCCTGCGAGAAGGAATAGTTCTGCTTTTTTCTTTTCCTTGTACTCAGACCATGAGCAAGTACTTTAGACGAGGATGGATAGTCCGGATCCTTAACAAGAAGGCAGGCTTTCAATAAATGTCCAAGACCATAAAAATAAAGCACAGGCTGAACCGTTACAGGTGATGATTTACCAGTCGCGATAAACTTTCTGCCATGCTCCAAAAAATAACAAAAACGTTCGCTATTCCGATAAGCTTTTGATTTGGCATCTGAAATCGCCTGTTTTTCATAACAATCCATCAGGTAATTCCGGGTATTAGACACTGACTGTAAAAAGGTTAAAAAAGACTGATTATTCTGAAGCAAACCGCATTCCTCCTCTCCATGAATTTACTGTTGAAAAAGCTGTTTTATTGGCGTATTGTAAATAACAATAAGAGTTACGAAACCACCACTATACCACTAGCTTAACCCATTTTTACCCAAACTATTTTTAATGAAAAGGAGAGGATCGAGCGTGCGTGAGGATAAGTTTGCCAAAGAAGGTTTGACGTTTGATGATGTGTTGTTAGTACCAGCTAAATCAGAGGTATTGCCAAGAGATGTATCGGTTGCAACAGAATTGTCACCAACATTGAAGTTGAATGTGCCAGTTCTAAGTGCAGGAATGGATACAGTCACAGAAGCGAAAATGGCAATAGCGATGGCCCGTCACGGTGGCCTTGGAGTAATTCATAAGAATATGTCGATTGAGGCACAGGCTGAGCGTGTCGATCGGGTAAAACGCTCCGAAAGCGGCGTTATTACAGATCCTTTTTATTTAACCCCGGGACACCAGGTGTTTGATGCGGAGCATTTGATGGGGAAATACCGGATTTCCGGTGTACCGATTGTCGATAATGAAGAGAACCAGCGCCTGGTAGGAATCATTACCAATCGGGATCTCCGATTTATTGACGATTATTCGATTGCTATTTCGGAAGTGATGACGCGCGATGACCTCGTGACAGCAGCCGTAGGGACTAATTTGGAAGAAGCGGAACGTATCTTGCAGCAATACAAAATTGAAAAGCTGCCACTAGTTGATAGCGATAATGTCCTCAAAGGCTTGATTACCATCAAAGATATCGAAAAGGTCATCGAGTTTCCGCATGCTGCTAAGGATGAACAGGGACGACTGCTTGTTGCTGCTGCAGTTGGTGTGACGGCAGATGCGATGACCCGCGTGGACAAGCTGGTGGACGCTGGCGTGGATGCCCTCGTAGTAGATACTGCCCATGGTCATTCGCTTGGTGTATTAAATCAAGTAGAGCGGATCAGGTCCAAATACCCGGATGTTAATATCATCGCAGGGAATGTCGCTACACCAGAAGCGACCAGGGAATTGGCGGAAGCAGGAGCAAATGTCATCAAAGTAGGCATCGGTCCTGGCTCGATTTGTACGACACGAGTCGTTGCAGGTGTCGGAGTTCCACAGATTACGGCTGTGTATGATTGTGCCGTTGAAGCGGAAAAACACGGTGTATCCGTTATCGCTGATGGAGGAATTAAGTATTCCGGCGATATCGTCAAAGCTTTAGCTGCTGGTGCTCATGCGGTAATGATCGGAAGCATGTTTGCGGGGGTAGCGGAAAGCCCTGGAGAAACGGAAATTTTCCAGGGACGCCAGTTCAAAGTCTATCGTGGCATGGGGAGTGTCGGTGCTATGGAAGCAGGATCGAAAGACCGTTACTTCCAGGATTCTGAAGAAAAGAAAAAGCTTGTGCCAGAAGGGATCGAGGGACGTGTTCCATATAAAGGCCCATTGGCAGACACGCTGCACCAGTTAGTCGGCGGCATGCGTTCGGGTATGGGATATTGTGGAACAGCTGACCTGACGACACTCCGCAAAGAAGGAAAGTTTATCCGGATTACCGGGGCGGGACTTCGGGAGAGTCATCCCCATGACGTACAGATTACGAAAGAATCTCCAAACTACTCCATTTAACCTAGATATAATTTCGTAGACAGGGACTATTCCCTGTCTATTTTTTTGTGTAAGCCTGTGATAAAATAACAAAGATGCATAATTTATACCGTGGAGGTCGAGTAAGTTGAAACAAACGTTTAAAACATCATGGCTGGTAGTGATGGCGGTAATGATCACCCTGGTCGGGTTCATCCAACCGAATACTACATACGCTCAGATTGATATTAATGCAGAATCTGCTATTTTAGTAGATGCAAACAGTGGACAAGTCCTGTTTGATAAACAATCAGATGTGGCTTTGCCACCTGCCAGTATGACAAAGATGATGACAGAGTACCTGGTGCTTGAAGCGATAGAGAATGGCGAGATTAGCTGGGATACGACTACCCAGATCAGTGATTACCCGTATAGCATATCTGCCGACGATACCTTTTCCGGGGTCGGTTTGAAGCAGAATAAAGATTATACGGTCCGTGAATTATATGAAGCGATGGCAATCAACTCAGATAATGCTACCACTATTGCCCTCACGGAACTGATCGCAGGGTCAGAAGGCGAATTCGTCAAAATGATGAATGAAAAAGCAAAGGAAATGGGTTTAAAAGAATACCAGTTTGTCAATTCTACCGGACTTCCGAATAGTAGTTTAGGAGATAACTACCCGGAAGGGACACAACCGGATGATGACAACTTACTTTCTGCTCGTTCATCTGCTTTATTAGCTTATCATTTGGTGAATGACTATCCAGAAGCTTTGGAAATTTCCAGTATTACAGAAACAGAATTTGATGATCAGACTATTCGTAACTGGAACTGGATGCTTCCGGACATGCCTGGTTACCTGTCTCAATACGGTTATGAAGGCATGGACGGGATGAAAACAGGATATACCGACCTCGCAGGATACTGTTTTACAGGGACTGCAGAACGGGATGAAAACCGTTTGATTTCTGTAGTAATGAAGACCGATAGCGAAGAAGCCCGATTTGAAGAAACACGTCGTTTAATGGAGTATGGCTTTCAGCAGTTCGAAAGGCAGGAGTTGTATCCAGCCGGTCATCAAAAAGATGGTGAATCCGAACTTCCTGTCGCAAAAGGAAAAGAAAAGCAGGTAGGAATTGAAACTGGGGAAGCCGTGCAAGCTATGATTAAAAACGGCGAAGAAGATAAGTATGAACTGAACTTTATTGTAAACGAAGATAAATTGAATGATGAAGACAAACTCACAGCGCCGATTGAAAAGGGAGAACAAATTGGGACAGTGGAACTTGTCTACAATGGTGAAAATTCACATGGCAACATTCTGGACGGCCAGCAGGATGATAAGAGCATCCCGTTGGTGGCCACAGAGGCTGTCGAGAAAGCAAACTGGTTCATGCTGACGCTTGGAGCGATCGGAGACTTTTTCAGTGATATCTTCACCAGTGCTGTCGATACCGTAAAAGGATGGTTTTAATCCAGATAAAACCGGTAGGCAATTTAGTATAGATTGCGTTATAATAATTAAATAGTGCGTGAATTTGAACTCTTTTGAAGTTAACTATATATAAAGAAATGGGAGGAAATGGAGTATGTCTAAAGTAGGTACTGATTTAGTAAAACGTGGAATGGCAGAAATGCAAAAAGGTGGCGTCATCATGGATGTCGTCAACGCAGAACAGGCGAAAATCGCAGAAGAAGCAGGTGCGGTTGCCGTAATGGCACTTGAGCGTGTCCCTTCTGATATTCGTGCAGCAGGTGGAGTTGCCCGTATGGCTGACCCGACTGTTACAGAAGAAGTATTGAATGCCGTATCTATTCCAGTAATGGCAAAAGCACGTATCGGCCATATTGTAGAAGCTCGTGTTCTAGAAGCAATGGGCGTTGATTATATCGATGAAAGTGAAGTATTGACTCCGGCAGACGATATTTATCATATCAATAAAAGAGATTTCACGGTTCCTTTCGTATGCGGCTGCCGTGATCTTGGAGAAGCGACCCGCCGTATTGGAGAAGGTGCTTCCATGCTTCGTACGAAAGGTGAACCAGGTACAGGAAATATCGTAGAAGCTGTCAATCATATTCGTAAAGTACAATCTCAAATCCGTCACCTTCAATCATTAGCTGAAGATGAAGTGATGGTATTTGCAAAAGAAAACGGTGCGCCATTCGAAACCCTTATGCAGATCCGAGAAGAAGGACGTCTTCCAGTCGTAAACTTTGCTGCTGGCGGAGTAGCGACACCTTCTGATGCAGCCTTGATGATGCAATTGGGAGCAGACGGTGTATTCGTCGGTTCTGGTATCTTCAAGTCTGACAACCCGGAAAAATTTGCCCGTGCGATTGTTGAAGCTACAACTCATTATGATGATTACAAGCTGATTGGTGAACTTTCTAAAGGTCTTGGTACAGCAATGACTGGAATTGAAATGTCCACATTGACTGCAGCAGACCGTATGGCTGACCGCAGCGAATAAAAAGGAGACATGCATCATGACTAAGATCGGTGTATTGGGACTTCAAGGAGCGTTCCGAGAACACATTCGCTCTGTCGAAGCTTCTGGCGCTGAAGGCATCATCGTCAAGCGCGTAGAACAACTGGACGAGTTGGACGGTTTAATTATCCCAGGCGGTGAAAGTACGACAATGCGTCGTCTTATCGATAAATATAATTTCCTTGAGCCATTACGTGAATTCGGTAAACAAGGAAAGCCTATTTTCGGCACATGTGCAGGCATGATTCTGCTTGCTTCTGAAATTGCAGGAATAGACAATGTCCATTTAGGACTGATGGATATCAAAGTCGAACGCAATGCGTTTGGACGTCAGCGTGAAAGCTTTGAAACCGATTTGGATATTAAAGGTGTAGCGGAAGGATACAATGCTGTATTTATTCGTGCTCCTTATATATTAGAAGTCGGACCGGAAGTGGATGTCCTGGCTACCCACCAGGATAAAATCGTATTAGCACAGCAAGGTCATTTACTGGCTTGCGCCTTCCATCCGGAATTGACCGATGACCATCGATTGACGGCACATTTTGTCGAGATGGTAGAAGAATCAAGAAAATCACTTGCATCCTAAATGAAAATTCGCTATTCTTTATTAACAACAATTCTATTTCCAATGCGATGACAGGACCTAGTAACAGGTTCCCTTTTCTAAAGAGAGTCAGTGGCCGGTGTGAACTGATGAAAAGGGCTTGTGAATCCATCCTTGAGCAGATTTGCTGAACCATCAGTAGGCAAATCCGGTGATTCGCCGTTATTGAAGATGAGCCGGGAGACATATTTGTCTCCAATCAGGGTGGTATCGCGGGAATACAAACTCTCGTCCCTATTTTTATAGGGATGAGAGTTTTTTTAATAGCTAAAATAATCATAAGGAGGAAACAACCATGCTGGATATGAAATTCTTACGCAACAATTTTGATGAAGTAAAGAGCAAATTACAAAATCGCGGAGAAGACTTGTCCGATCTCGATAAATTCGGTGATCTGGACAGCCGCAGACGTGAATTGATTGCAGAAACAGAAGAATTGAAAGCAAAGCGCAATGAAGTCTCAAAAGAAATTTCTGTACTGAAGCGAGAGAAGAAAGATGCCGATCATATGATCAAGGAAATGCGTGAGGTTGGAGACCGCGTCAAGGAACTTGACAACGAACTGAAAGAAGTTGAAGAGCAGTTGGAGACAATGCTTTTATCCATTCCTAATATCCCGCATGAAAGTGTACCTGTTGGGGAAGATGAGGACGACAATATTGAAGCACGTCAATGGGGTGACCTTCCAGACTTTGGTTTTGAAGCTAAGCCGCACTGGGACCTGGCAACAGAACTTGATATCCTTGACTTTGAACGTGCTTCCAAGGTAACAGGAAGCCGGTTCGTATTCTATAAGGGTCTTGGAGCCCGACTTGAACGTGCCTTGCTTAATTTCATGATGGATCTCCATGCAGACGAACATGGCTATCAGGAGATGCTGCCTCCGTATATGGTCAACCGTACAGCGATGACAGGCACCGGTCAGCTTCCGAAATTTGAAGAAGACGCGTTCCGCATTGCTGACTGGGATTACTTCCTCGTGCCGACAGCAGAAGTACCTGTGACGAACTATCACCGGGAAGAAATCCTTGATGCAGAAGACCTGCCAAAGAAGTATGTGGCATTCAGTGCCTCTTTCCGCTCTGAAGCCGGCTCTGCCGGACGCGATACCCGTGGCTTGATCCGTCAGCACCAGTTCAATAAAGTGGAGCTTGTCCAGTTCTGCAAACCGGAAGAGTCTTATGACGTACTGGAAGAACTCACAGCTAATGCAGAAAAAGTCCTTCAGTTGTTGAAGCTGCCCTACCGTGTCATGAGCATGTGTACGGGAGATCTTGGCTTCACGGCAGCTAAGAAGTATGATATCGAAGTATGGCTGCCAAGCTACAATACGTACCGTGAAATCAGCTCCTGCTCTAACTTTGAAGACTTCCAGGCTCGTCGTGCCGGTATCCGGTTCCGGCGTGAAGACAAAGGTAAGCCGGAATTCGTCCATACCTTAAATGGCTCTGGCCTGGCAATTGGACGTACCGTCTCTGCTATTTTAGAAAATTACCAGCAGGAAGACGGCTCCATACTCGTACCAGAAGTCCTGCGTCCATATATTGGCGGCAAAGAGGTAATTAAATAAAAGTTTATACGAACGAGCCTGAAACTAACTCAGGCTCGTTTTTATACCAGCGGAGAGGGAGTTGTTTCCAGGGCTGCTTCTGCTATTTAACATTTACATTTTAATTATCACAAAATTTAATCTTTTGGTTTTTGCGTTGACAGTAAGACAAGGGGCATGATATATTTTTATTTGTTGGACAAGACGGAGGAGTACCCAAGTCCGGCTGAAGGGAGCGGTCTTGAAAACCGCCAGGGGGTTTACGCCCCGCGGGGGTTCGAATCCCTCCTCCTCCGCCATATATACAAACAAAGCGCATAAAATTTGGAGATTATATGAAAAGTCGTTGCCTCTGGTAACGGCTTTTTTCTCTCTTTACATTAAAAAAACTTGGCTAATCGCCACGACTTTCTTGCTATAGCCTAAGTGTTTGTTATACTTTAATCCTTTAAAAATTAAACTTTCTTAAAGTGTACAAAAAAAGAAAGCCCTCGAGAGGCTTTCTTTTTATTTTGTCAGTAAACGGCTGGAACGCCATTTCCGCGACTGATTAATGAAGTGGCCGATTTTCTCTAAGACGGGATCGATGCTGTTTTCATCATTGATAACATCGTAGTCCGCGATATTCAACCGCAGTATTGGGCAGGAATTGAAGTTATCAATCCAATTTTCATAGCGCTGGAACATCTCCTCCCAGTAAGAAACCGGAGTTTGCTGCTCCATCGGACGTCCACGATTCTGAATACGCTCTAAAATATCTTCAAACGATCCTTCCAAATAAATTAAAAGGTCTGGATGAGGGAAATATGGCGTCATCACCATGGCATCAAAAAGGTTCGTATACGTGTCATAGTCTGTTTCAGACATTGTCCCTTTTTCATAATGCATGCGGGCAAAGATGCCTGTATCTTCATAGATCGAGCGATCCTGGATGAAGCCGCCGCCATATTCAAAGATTTTCTTCTGTTCCTTGAAACGTTCAGCAAGGAAGTAGATTTGCAGATGAAAGCTCCACCGTTCAAAATCATAATAAAACTTATCCAAATAAGGGTTGGTTTCTACTTTTTCTAAGGATGTACGAAAGTTCAAAGCGTCAGCAAGTGCGTTGGTCATAGTAGATTTACCGACACCGACAGTGCCTGCAATCGTGATGACACTATCGTGCGGGATGCCGTAGCGTTCTCTAGCGTTCATGTGATAACTTCTCCTTTGTATAGATGGTGTTCAACCTGATCAAGAATATACCGAAGATCATCCTGGTGTTTGACGAAATCGAGCTTATCCCCATCAATTCGAATGACTGGAATCTCGGGATGTGTCATTTCAAAGTGATTCATAAACTCTTCATAATCACGAGAGAGCTGCTCCAGATAGGAAGGCTGGATATTCGCTTCAACACCGCGATTACGCATACGAATACGCTCCAGCAGAGTGTCGAGACTTGCATCAAGATATACCATCATGTTTGGACGCGGCATATCGTTCGTCAATATATCGTAAATTTGTGTGTATTTCTTAAATTTTTGCTCCGGCAATGTACGACGTGCAAAAATCATATTCTTCGTAATATGATAATCAGCCACTACAGGCTTGTTTTGGCGTAAGTATTTCGTTTCTATATCTTCCAGCTGCTTGAACCGGTTGCATAGAAAGAACATTTCCGTCTGGAAGCTCCATTCTTCGATATCATCATAAAACTTTCCCAGAAAAGGATTCTCCTCGACGATTTCCTGCAATAGATGGAAATCAAAATGGGAGGCGATCTTTTTTGACAGGGAGGTTTTACCGACACCGATCGGCCCTTCCACAGCAACAAAAGGCAGTTGTCCCATCTCTTCTCCTCCTTACCCAACATCAAGAGACATAATTCGATACGTTCAGACAGACAGCTTATATTTTACCACAGAAATAGCAGGAGTGGACAGGTAATGACAGAATTTGCGGACATGAAATCTTTTCAAATCACGATATCTTTTGTATAATATACTTTGTGCCTGCTAACTTCGTGCCCCCGTAGCTCAGGGGATAGAGCATCGGTTTCCTAAACCGTGTGCCGCAGGTTCGAATCCTGCCGGGGGCGTAAAACATAGCAAAAGCGCCGCATTCAAGAGAATGCGGCGCTTTTTTACATTGTCTAGGAAATTATATAATTTTCTTTTTGTGGATAATTTTACGTGGTGGGTTCCATCCAGCTCCAGCGCCTACCCCCTCGAGGTCTTAAGTCAGCCCTCTCTGTGACAAAAAAACGTCACGGCGAGGGTTGTCTTAAGCTTGTCGGGGGTGAGCAAGGCGCTTGCGCTTTTGTACTTTACCGGTGTGTGTAAGCGATCAGAATGACAGGTTCGTTGGAATAGGCTTTTAGCTTCTCTTCCAAGTCCTTAACTTCTTTAAGCATTTGGTCATTCAGTGTCGCTGTATTATATTCTTCCATTCCACGCAGTTGTTCTTCTAACATCATACAACCTCTTTCCTTAGTGAAGTTGCACTTAGGTTATGCAATACAATAGAAAGTAATCAGCTCACGCTGAATTTCTCCTTCGATACTTCCTGCGGCTCCCGCTCTTTCTGCTTTCGGTAAATAGTCGCAATGATCGGACCGGAAATATTGTGCCAGACACTGAAAATCGCACTTGGTACGGCTGCCAATGGACTAAAGTGAGCAGCAGCAAGTGTGGCACCAAGTCCGGAGTTTTGCATGCCGACTTCAATGGAAACCGCCCGTTGTTTGGATGCATCCATCCCCATCATTCTACCAAGTCCTAAACCGATTAAGTAGCCAAGTACATTGTGCAGTACTACGATGGCGAAAATAATAGCTCCAGTCGTGGCGATCTGCTGTTGATTCACTCCGACTACTGCAGTAACAATTGCAACAATGGCTATCACCGAGACTAAAGGGAAAGCCTTTACTCCTGCTTCCACTTTACTGCCAAGCAACGCTTTTACAATAAAACCAAGCAATATTGGAATAAGGACGATATTGACGATCGATAAAAATAACGCACCGGGAGAAATAGGCAGCCATCTGCTTGCGAACAGTAAAACTAATAATGGTGTGAGTACCGGTGCAAGCAAGGTAGACACAGCAGTTATCGCAACAGAAAGTGCTGTATCGCCTTTTGATAAATATGTCATGACATTCGATGATGTTCCTCCTGGACAACATCCTACCAGTATAACGCCGGCCGCAACTTGAGGCGATACAGGAAGCGATACAGCAAGTATGAATGCCAATACAGGCATAATCAGAAATTGCGCACCAACCCCAATGGCAACGTCTTTAGGTCTGCGAAATACTTCCTGGAAATCCTTTGCTGATAATGTGAGCCCCATACCAAACATGATGATTCCTAATAATGGAGTAATGTAGGGGGCGATCCAGGTAAATGCCGGTGGATATAAGAAAGCAACAACGGCAAACACTACGACCCACACCGCGAATGTACTCCCCATGAAACTGCTGATTTTCTCTAGTATCTTCAACGTAACTCACTTCCTTTTGATAAATTAATGATTGATTATACATTATAATCTGAAAAATCTAAACCTTTTTTAATAAATTATTTAAAGCATTAACACTTTAATTTGTAAAAGCAATACAAGTAAGGAATTCCTGCTTTATGGACATGTTCTTTCACATAAAATCATAATTATAAAACAAGCAGATAAAACAACGAGACATAATAGGGTACAGTTTTTAAAGAAATGAGGTGATGGAGCGTAATGAAGGGTGCATTATCCGACATCAAAGTGCTTGATCTATCACGGGTTCTCGCAGGTCCATATTGCACGATGATACTCGGGGACCTGGGGGCCGAGGTGGTAAAAGTCGAAGCTCCCGGCGGCAGTGATGAAACAAGGAAATGGGGGCCGCCTTTTCAGGAAGGTGTCAGTGCCTATTATTTATGTGCCAATCGTAATAAGAAAAGCATTACAGCGGACTTGAAAAGTGAAAAAGGAAAACAGAAAATCATGGACTTAGTCCGTGATTTTGATGTGGTCATCCATAATTTCAAGGCGGGGACGATGGAGCGGCTGGGACTGGGTTATGACGAGTTGAAACAGGTTAATCCCGGTCTTGTTTATTGCAGCATTACTGGATTTGGAGAGACAGGACCTTATAAAGATTTGCCCGGATATGATTTTATCATTCAGGCTATGAGTGGATTGATGAGTATTACGGGCGATGAGCAATCCGGACCACAAAAAGTCGGCATAGCCATTACTGATGTGCTGACAGGACTGTACGCTTGTATCGGCATTCAGGCTGCATTATTGGAAAGAATAGCTTCCGGAACTGGTCAAAAAGTTGATCTCGCTCTCTATGATACAGCGGTCAGTTCCCTCGTCAATATCGCCAGCAATTTCCTTATGTCAGGAAAAGTACCCCAGCGTTTAGGGAACCATCATGCCAATATTGTCCCTTATCAGACCTTCCCGTCGTCAGATGGGGAAATGATAGTGGCGGTGGGAAATGATCATCAGTTCCAGCGTTTATGCAAGCTATTAGGACTTGCCGAAGTGGCAGAGGACCATCGTTTTTCTACTAATCCTGCCCGCGTAGAAAACCGGAGAGAACTGACAGCTATTTTACAAACAGTATTCCAGAAGCAGCCGGCAGCCTATTGGAAAATCCATTTAGATAAAGCGAAAATACCATGCGGGCCCATCCAGGATTTGAAGGTATTAACGAAGGATCCTCAGCTGGCGGCAAGAGAAATGTTTTTCTCTATGCCCCATCCTAGAGCTGGCGAAATTAAGCTGGTAGGGAGCCCGTTGAAGTTGTCCAGAACCCCAGTTTCCTACCGGTATCATCCACCGGAATCCGGGGAACATCAACATGAATTTTTTAACGAGGAGAAAAAGGAGTAAAAATAGAGACTGGAGGATCAGTGTATGAATTTTGACTTTACCGAAGAACAGGAATTATTACGTAAGATGACACGTCAGTTCGTGGATAAGGAAATCCTTCCGAACATGCGCATGTGGGATGAGCAAGGTAGATTTGACCCAGGTGTTCTAACCAAATTGGCGGACTTAGGTCTTATGGGTGTCTGTATTCCAGAAGTATATGGCGGTAGTGGAATGGATTATAACTCCCTCGCTATTGTTTGCGAAGAACTAGAAAGGGGAGATACTGCCTTCCGTACTGCTGTATCGGTCCATATCGGGTTGAACAGCCTTACTTTGCTGCAATGGGGAAACGAAGGACAAAAACAAAAGTATCTGGTTCCTCAGGCTACAGGCGAGAAGATAGGAGCGTTTGGCCTGACAGAACCAGGGGCAGGATCGGATGTAGCGGCGATACAGACTACAGCTGCCAATAAGGGCGATCATTATGTATTGAATGGGCAAAAAACTTGGATATCGCTATGCGATACAGCCGATCATTTTATCGTTTTTGCTTACACCGATAAAAGTAAAAAACATCACGGGATATCAGCCTTTATTGTGGAACGAAGCACAGCTGGTTTTTCCTCAAAAGCTACCAAAGGAAAGCTTGGGATCCGCGCAGGTAATACTGGGGAATTATTTTTTGAAGACGTAAAAGTACCGACCGAAAATTTACTTGGAAAAGAAGGGGACGGTTTCAAAATAGCTATGTCCGCTCTTGATAATGGCCGTTTTACAGTCGCGGCAGGAGCATGCGGACTAATAATGGCCTGCCTGGAAGCGAGTGTCGATTACTGTCATGAACGAAAGACGTTTGGTCATGAAATAGGTAAACATCAATTAGTGCAGCAGATGGTCGCCAACATGGAGGCGGGACTCCAGATGAGCCGGTTACTTGTTTATCGTGCCGGCGAGTTGAAAAACCAGGGTAAACGCAACACAAGGGAAACTTCGTTAGCAAAATGGCAGGCTTGTGATTTTGCTAATACAGCTGCTGATGATGCGGTTCAGGTACACGGGGCTTATGGGTATTCCAATGAATATCCTGTTGAGCGACATTTACGCAATTCGAAGGCGCCGGTCATTTATGAGGGAACACGGGAAATCCATACGATCATGCAAGCGCAATATGTTCTTGGTTACCGGAAGGATAAGCCGTTGGATCATATGCTGCCAGCCTGGCCATATGAACCAGATGAGCAATAGGGGGAGTTCTGATTGATCACTTTTGAGGCTTACGTGCCAAGCATTTATATTAACGGCAGGTGGAACAGTGCATCTTCGCGGAAAAAAACGCCGGTACGGAATCCAGCGACCTGGGATATCCTTACTCACGTATCATATGGTGATGATATCGATACAAAAAATGCCATTGAAGCAGCCAGTAGCGCACAAAAACAATGGGCATCTTTGTCACCAAGGAAGCGTTCCTCTATCCTTTACAAAGCAAATCAGCTTATGAAAGAAGAGGAAGACCGTTTAGCAGCGATTCTTACGATGGAGCAGGGTAAGCCACTGCGCGAAGCAAAGGGCGAAATCAAATCGGCAGCCAGTTTCTTATTATGGTATGCAGAAGAAGCCAATCGCTTATACGGGGAATGGATTCCGTCATCGATAGAATCAAAACGGCTTTCAGTAATTCCACAGCCTGTCGGGGTAGTGGGGGCAATCACCCCTTGGAACTTTCCGGCTTCGATGATTACCAGGAAAGTCGCTCCTGCGTTAGCGGCAGGTTGTGCCGTAGTATTGAAGCCAGCATCAGAAACTCCACTAACAGCAATTGAAATTGTAAAAATCCTCGAAAAAGCGGGGGTGCCAGACGGAGTAGTGAATCTCGTAACCGGCAATTCTGCCAAAATTGGAAATGCGTTACTCCATCATGAAGATGTCCGACTGATTACTTTCACTGGATCAACGGAAGTAGGCAAGCATTTAATGCGAGAGAGTGCCGATCAAGTGAAAAAACTTTCCCTTGAACTTGGAGGGCATGCTCCTATTATCGTCTTTGCCGATGCTGATCTGGATCAGGCGGCGGAAATGACATTGGCAAGCAAGTTCCGGAACAGCGGTCAGACATGTATCTGTGCGAACCGTGTATATGTGGAAGCTGACATTTGGGATGAGTTCAAGCAAGTATTAGTAGAAAAAGTAGAAGCAATGCGCCTTGGTGATGGACTTGCAGAGGAGGTGGACATGGGTCCATTGATTAACGAAGGGGCAACCGAGAAAGTCCATGAGCAGGTGAAGGATGCCCTTGCAAAAGGCGCTGAAATCGCATGTGGCGGTAATCTTTGGGAAGGTACAGGCAAAGGACATTATTATTTGCCGACCGTTCTGTCTGGCGTCAATAACGACATGCTGGTCATGAACGAGGAGACATTTGGTCCCATTCTACCGCTCCAGTCATTCACCAGTGAAGAAGATGCAATTAACGCAGCCAATGATAGCGAATATGGCTTGGCCGCATACTTTTTCACGAATAATCTTGATCGATCCGTCCGGGTCGCAGAAAAGCTTGACTACGGCATCATCGGCATCAATGATGTCTTTCCTGCTGTAGCGGAAGCACCATTCGGCGGTATCAAGCAATCGGGTTTTGGAAAAGAAGGTGGACACCATGGTATCCATGAATATGTGGAATTAAAATATATATCGATGGGAATTAAATAATAAAGGCACCCTCTGGGAAGTTCATTTCGACTTTTCAGAGGTTTTTTACTGTCTCTTTTTCACGAATGTTGTTGCACCTCAGTTCGTGTTTTAGATTCGTAAAAAAGCAGCCTGTCTACCGATATTTGGTAAATGGGCTGCTTTGTCTATTTTTCTTCCTATATTTCCTTTAATTGCTTTGTTTCTTTAATGTTCACACCACGTTTAGCCATCTCTTCGATATAAATATTTCCCGGGACGATTTGTTCGGGAGGATAGACACCGCGCTTATCGATCGTTCCATTCCCCAGCATTTGAGCGACTACAGATATAGAGTTGGCCGTAGCTCTCGCCATTGCTGTTACGTTATTTTTCCGATCTTTAAAGGTAGCCATTTCGTAGGTGTAAGTAGTGGAATGCCCGTCTTTTTCTCCGGATACTAACACCCTTAGGAGGACAGCATCATCCTTATCCTTTAAATCGACTATCGGATCTAATACTTTTAGAAATACTTCCCGAGGGCTCACTTTTGCCCCTTTAACTTCAACAAAATAATCATTTCTAGTCAGGTTCAAATCAACAAGGAGCTTAAATTTTTCAGCGTGGCCAGGGTAGCGGATCGTCTTATATTCTAATGTATCTAAGTACGGATAGGAGTAGGACAAAGTGGATGTACCTCCGGCTGTATGGAAAGCTTCTAATGGACCGAACTTTTCAAAGTTTATGCGCTCGATTTCTGATAAGGAAGGGATCTCCTGTTTCATGCCATTACGTATAATCAAAGCGGGATCGGTATAGTGATCAAAAACGCCTTCCATGGAAAAGACATGATTATATTCAAAAGGAGGTTCTGGCTGAACTGGTATTCCACCGACATACAGTTTAATAGATTTTGCTTGATTGAGCTTGCTGACGCCATATCCTGACAAAATATTTATCATCCCAGGAGCAACCCCTAAGTCCGGGATTAAGGTGACGCCGGCGGCCTTTGCGTCTTCCTTGAGCTTTAAGACTTTGTCCGTCATATGGCCTATGTGGCCTCCTAAATCGACAGAATGGACACCGGCTTCGATTGCTTTTTTGGCGACAATTTCATTGAACGAGTAAAACAGCGCGTTGATCACTACGTCATAATTTTTGATAAAGTTCCCTAATTCCTTTTCATTGGTGGCATCGAGCTGAGCAGCGCCTAAGATAGGGCTGTTCAGCTGCCGGCACACGTCTTTCGCTTTCTGATAATCAACATCTGCCAGTGCGACATGTTTCACGCCCGGACTTTGCACCAAGTCGCGGGCGGCTTCCTTCCCCATAAGTCCGGAACCTAATACGGCTACCTTCATATAAAAACCTCCTTCACTTACTTGAAAAAAACTCTACTGCTCGGTGTCGATTTGTGCCCGTTGCAATTTACCGCTGAAATCGACATAGACGCTCTTCCATTCGGTAAATACGTCTAATGCAGCGAGTCCGGAATCACGATGGCCGTTGCCCGTCCCTTTGGTACCTCCGAATGGCAGATGGATTTCAGCACCGATCGTTCCGGCATTAACATAAACGATTCCTGTATCCAGATCACGCTGGGCAGCGAATACCTGGTTCACGTTCTGAGTGAAGATGGAACTCGATAACCCGTAGCTTACTTCATTATTGATCTCGACCGCTTCTTCGAGACTTTCTACTTCAATCAAGGAAACGACAGGGCCAAAAATTTCTTCTTTCGCAATCCGCATCGTACGATCCACATCGGTAAAGAGTGTAGGGGCGTAATAATAACCAGCGTCTTCTTTATCCTCATGAAGCGTATAGCCTCCAGCTAGAAGTACAGCCCCTTCTTGTCTTCCTGTTTGTACGTAGCGGTCAATTTTTTCTAGCGCGCCTGCATTAATGATTGGACCGACTTTCACCGTCTCATCGAGTCCGTTGCCAACCGTCAGCTTCTCCATTTCTGTCATTAGCCGCTCCGTTAATTCTTCCTTCACATCCTTGTGGACGATAACCCGGCTGCAGGCGGTACAACGCTGGCCGCTTGTTCCGAACGCGCTCCAGAGAATTCCTTCGACAGCTAATGATAAATCAGCATCATCCATGACAATGACGGCATTCTTACCGCCCATTTCAAGTGATACTTTTTTCAGTTTCATGCCACACTTACTCGCGATATTCTTCCCAGTTTCGTTCGAGCCGGTAAAAGAAATGACACGTATCGTCTCATCTGCTACCATCGCTTCCCCGACGTCACTGCCAGAGCCGAACACGACATTTAATACGCCATTTGGCAAACCGGCTTCTTCAAAAATCTTCGCCAGCTCATAGGCCATAATCGGCGTCTCGGTTGCCGGCTTCCAAATGACTGCATTGCCAGCAACAATAGCCGGGAAGGACTTCCAGGTAGCGATAGCAATCGGGAAATTCCACGGGGTAATGATACCGACAACTCCCACAGGAGCACGGACACTCATGGCGAATTTATTCTTCAACTCTGATGGGGTAGTTTGTCCAAACAGGCGCCGACCTTCGCCAGCCATATAAAAGGCCATATCGATGCCTTCCTGGACTTCTCCTCGTGCTTCTTCCAGTACTTTTCCGTTTTCCATCGTCAACAGCCTGGACAGGTGTTCTTTTCTTTCTTTCATCATGCTGCCGACCCGGTATAGTAATTCTGCTCGCTGTGGAGCCGGAACGAGTGCCCATTCTTTCTGCGCCTTTTTAGCAGATTTTACAGCAGCTTGTACATCATTT
Source organism: Thalassobacillus devorans (assembly GCF_011761345.1). Taxonomy (GTDB): domain Bacteria; phylum Bacillota; class Bacilli; order Bacillales; family Halobacillaceae; genus Thalassobacillus; species Thalassobacillus devorans. The sequence goes on along the minus strand of NZ_JAASRY010000003.1, from coordinate 39,169 downwards.
TCCGTTGATAAAGGTACTTTTGTGATTGTCTGTCCTGTTGCCGGATTAACAACAGCAGTATAGTTGTTACGATCTGGCAGCACCCATTGTCCATCAATGTAATTGACCAGCTTCTTCTCGATATTGACCATGAGAAACCCTCCCTATAAAAATAAATATGACGTTTACATTTTTCTTAAATCTTCAATTGTCCGCTTCGTTGAAATTTGATTCTGATCCATCGGCACTTCAATGACAGTCGGCCGATCATTATTAACCGCCTTACTTAAGACATATTTAAAATCTTCCAGACTATTCACGAAAAAACCATCGGCTTCTACACTTTTGGCTATTTGGGAGAAATGGACGGTACCTAAATCGGTCCCCGATACGCGATGAGGAAAGTGAATTTCCTGATGCATGCGAATGGTTCCATACATCTGGTTGTTAAAAACGATACTGATTACAGGAATCTGGTAGCGGACCGCTGTTTCTATTTCCTGCATCGTCATCATGAAGCCGCCATCCCCGGATAAGGAAACGACTATTTTATCAGGTGAGGCCAGTTTGGCACCTAAAGCAGCCGGCATCCCGTATCCCATCGCGCCCGATGTCGGGCCCACATAGGTCTTTTTCTTTTTGAACTGGTAAAAGCCATGGAGCCATCCAGCGAAATTGCCAGCATCATTGGTAATAATCGTATCTCCCGGGAGCATCTCCTGCAGACAGGCGATTACCTGGTTATTGGTGATTTTCTCGCTATCATCAAGTTCCAGGGATGAGGCGGCTTCGTAACAACTTCTTCTTTCCTGCACCCAAGGTTTCCAAATTGGTGAAGCCATTTTTGTTGCAGCATTCATAACCTGCAGTGCTGCTTTCATATCAGCCACAATCCCCAGGTCAGGTGCAAACGACTTTCCCAGCACCGATGGCGTGATATCGATATGAATCAATGTTTGTTCCGGTGAAATAAGCGAATAATCCTGTGTCGTCACTTCAGACAGACGTGTGCCTAGCGCCAACAGTACGTCTGCCTGGCGTACGGTATCCAGGACCCTTGGATTGGTTCCCAGTCCAAGATGGCCGACGTATAAAGGGTGGTCGTTAGGAAAAACATCCTGTCTCCGGAATGCAGACAAAACTGGCAGGCTGTTTGCTTCCGCAAAAGCAAGCAGCTTGTCTTCTGCATTCGCATGTTTCACACCTCCGCCGGCAATGATCACCGGTTTTTTTGCTTGTTGCAGGTAGTTGTGCACCATTTCAATTTCTTCAACAGAAGGGGAAGGTCTTGGTTTCCTCACTGGAGCTGTGAATGTCATGTTTACTTTAGAACGAAGGACATCTTCCGGGAGTGACACGATGACAGGACCAGGGCGTCCAGTCTGGGCTATCCGAAAAGCCCGCTGTACCAGCTCAGGAATTCGCCCGGCATGGGTGATTTCCACAGCCCATTTAGAAATTGGCTGGAAAAATTGAACGAGATCCACTTCCTGAAAGCCTTCCCGGCCTAAAAATCGACTGTCTACTTGACCTAAAAACACCACCATCGGGGTCGAATCCTGGTAGGCGGTATGGACACCTATCGACAAATTGGCAGCCCCAACACCTCGTGTCGCCATAACGACCCCAGGTTTGCCGGATGCTTTGGCATATCCTTCCGCCATGAAAGACGCCCCTCCCTCATGACGGGCAGAAATCAATTGGATGCCCGGTTCCCCGTAAAGTTCATCTAACACAGGCAAATAGCTTTCTCCGGGAACACAGAAAACTTTTTCGATGCCTTCATTTTTTAAACACGTGACAACACCTTTGGCGCCACTCATTCTGGAGGCTTTGTTTGGTGGTTTCATACATCAACGCTCCTTGCTATTCAATACTTTCATCCGCTCAGCTGCTTCCCGCAGTCGTTCTTCACCGACAGATAAGGAAATACGGAAGTACTTATCGCCGGACGGGCCAAAAGCAATTCCAGGAGTAATGATCACTCCTGCTTCTTCCAGCATGCGCTCGGCAAAGGCAGAAGAGGTAATCCCTTCCGGTACCGGCGCCCAGATGAAGAAGGTGCCCCGCGGCTTAGCCACCTTGATACCAAGCTCCCGTAATGCTTCCAGCATGATGGACATCCGTTTTTCGTAAACAGCGATGTTTTCTTTTACCGCAGAAAAGTCGCTCATTAAAGCAGCCGCTCCCGCCTTTTGAACCGGGAGAAACTGGGATGTATCTGTGTTGCTTTTTACGATCGACAGGGCTTTGATTAACTCTCTGTTGCCTGCGACATAGCCGATCCGCCAGCCTGTCATGTTGAAGCTTTTTGATAAGGATCCAAATTCTACCGCAATATCTTTCGCTCCGTTACTCTCTAGTACACTTGGTGCCTGGTAGCCGTCATAGGTCAGTGCGCTGTAGGCTGCGTCATGAAGAAGAGCAACATTATGCTTTTTAGCAAAGGTAACCGCCTCGTCAAAGACGGAACGATCGACGGTAGCGGCTGTCGGATTTCCCGGATAGTTCAAAAACATCAGCGAAGCGTTATTCCAATCGGCTTTTGAAACGTGATCAAACAATGGCCGGTAGTTGTCAGCTGCATCCAACGGCAGGTAAGTGGTTGTTCCACCGGCTAAATGGACAGCAGAACGATAAACTGGATAACCAGGATCAGGAACCAAAGCGGTTTCACCTGGGTTCAGGACGGCAGTGGCCATATGGGCTAGTCCTTCTTTTGAACCGATAAGCGCAAGGATTTCTGTATCAGGATCCAGTTCGACCTGATAGGTTCTGTTATAAAAGCCGGCGACCGCCTGACGGAATTCCTGGCAGCCGTTGTAAGAGGAGTAGACATGGTTGGCTGGTTTCTTGGCTTCTTTAGCCAGCTGGTCAATAATGAACGCAGGCGTAGGCAAATCTGGCGCTCCAATGCCTAAGTCAATCACATCAACTCCCTGGCTTTCTAATAATTTTTTCTTCTGCTGAAAGACCGAGAATAAATATGGGGGTAAACTAGTGACACGATTAGAAATTGGCGGCAAATCATCCTCCCCTTTGACAATCAAATATAGTTCATTATATGAGGGGGGCTGTCCAGTTTATGTTTGAAACTGCCATATAGTGTATGAATGGAAAAAGTGGCAATATTTTTATAATGAAGGAAGGTGGAGGGCGTGTTAGATTGTAATGGATAGAAATCGAAGGAGGTTTATCAACATGACTATCAAAAAAATAATTGTGACATCTCTTACAGCTATCATGGCCTTAGCAGTGACGCTTCCAGCAAATGCTGCAAGTGGACAAGGATATACAGTCAAAGAAGGGGACTCTTTATATAAAATCGGGACGAAATACGGAGCATCCGTTGTTGATATCAAACAAGCCAGTGGTAAAACAGATAATAATATCAACCCTGGAGAACAGTTGACGATTCCTGTTACGGTAACAGAGGCTGAAAAAGACGTACTTGCAAGATTGGTAGAAGCAGAAGCAAAAGGTGAACCATATGGAGGGAAAGTGGCTGTTGCTGCTGTTGTATTGAACCGAGTGGACAGCGATCTCTTCCCAGACAGTATCAAAGGTGTCATTTACGACGGTTATCAGTTTTCGCCTGTGTTGAACGGAACTATCAATCAGCCGGCAAGTGAAGAATCTAAAAAAGCGGTCAATGAAGCGATTGCTCACCATGGCCTTGGTTATGGTTCTCTGTTTTTCTTCAACCCCGATAAGGCGAACAATGCTTACTTGAATCAACGAGAAGTAACAAACGTAATTGGAAACCATGTATTTGCCCGGTAAATAATTAAAAAGGCTGATGCTCAGGAAATTGGACCTGGCATCAGCCTTTTTCTTTTGGTTTGTAAAACCATACAGTTAATAATGTCAAAATGGTCCGGGGCGTTTTTCTTCCCCGCTTCTTGCCAAAGCTCTAGTATTACAGAAATTATTTAACTGGTACAGTTTGGCAGGCGAGACGATAGCCGTGCTCTAATTCTGATTCAATCTGCTGATATTCTTTTGGCGTCGGTTTATTCACGGATTCTTCACCAGCTACAAGCTCCACTTTACAGCGCGTGCAGTTCCCTTTCTGGCATTTGTAATCCAATGGGACTTCCTGTTCAAAAGCAGTAGCCAGCAGTGATTTCCCTTTTACCGGTTCAATATCATAAGTTTCTCCATTTTGTTTTACCTGAATCGTATTCATGATGAAAAACTCCCCTTTAAGTAGTGTTTATTGCAAAATTCTCTATAGCCTATTGTATGGTTTCCTCCTGTTTCCTACAAGTAGCCTTTTTTTCTCCTTCATAATAAAGCAAAAATAGGTAAACATAATTTCAAGAATGCCGCAAAAAATAACGGTTGTAAAAAAAAGTAAGGAGAGATGAATATGACTGTCATTAGCGATGTGAAACAAACCGTCGCAGGCTTGAAAAGCGCACAGGCAAACTTTGAAACCTTTGCCCTTGGCACAGAAAATCAACAAGCCAAGCAACTGTATCAGCAGGCTGCTCAGCAGACACAGGTAATTATCGACAGTGTCGAGCCACGTGTTAGTGAAATCGAGCAAGAAGAACCTCAATATAAACAGCAATAGGCAAGGACAGATAAGGTTAGCGGACTGCTAACCTTATTCTGCCATGAACCGCTATCAAGGTGGTGGAGAGAATATGAAAAAATTACTGACCGGAATACTTGTGTTCGCATTCCTGATGGGATGTCAGGATGGAAACAATGAAGAAACACAAGATTTGAACGAGCCAATGCAAATGGCAAATAACAATAAGCTGAATCAGGCTGTCTCTGAACAGGCTGATCGATCTCTACGCAACAAAAACAATTTAACCGATGTCCAAGTCGTCAATGACGACAAACAGTTGCTGATTGCTGCACAAATTCCTCATAATGAGCGTTTTCATATGAAAAAAATAGAGAAGGATTTGACAAAACAGGCGGAAGAGAAGTTTCCGGATTATCAGGTTACACTCTCCCTTGATAAGAAAATCCACCTGGAAGTGATGCAGCTGAAAAAACAGATAGCTGAAGGAAGCATCGATCAAAAAAAACTATCGAATGAGCTGGACCGACTGATCAAGCTTTCCAAAGAAAAAACATAAAGTAGGTGGCGTCATGGCTAATAATAAGAAAAAAAATCTGACTCCAATTCAACAGGAATATCAGCAGTTTCAATCCGAACGCGAAGTGAAAAGGCCGGTCGTAAAAAACTGTATCAAAGCTTTTTTCGTTGGTGGGCTCATCTGTTTAATCGGGCAGTTCATTCAAACTTTTTTTATTTATAACTTTAACTTCACCGAGCAGACTGCCGGAAACCCTACCGTTGCTGTCATGATATTCATCGCGATGCTGTTAACAGGGTTTGGTGTCTATGACCGACTTGCTCAATTTGCGGGGGCAGGATCTGCGGTTCCTGTAACTGGGTTTGGCAATGCGGTGATTTCTGCTGCGATAGAACACAGAAGTGAAGGCTTTATCCTTGGCGTAGGTGGCAATATGTTCAAGTTAGCAGGATCGGTCATCATGTCAGGGGTGTTCGCTGCGTTTATCGTAGCCTTGATTAAAACATTATTGATTCAGTGGGGTGCTTTGTGATGCGGACGTGGGAATTTGAACAGCGGCCAGTTATCGTATCAACCGGTACGGTTGGCGGTCCTTTTGAAGCTAATGGGCGGCTGGCCGATGATTTTGATACCTTGCATGACGACTTGTGGCTGAACGAAGCTACCTATGAAAAAGCACACAAGGTGCTTTTTGAGGAAGCATCACTCAGAGCATTAGAAAAAGCCGGAATCACTAAAGAACAAGTGGACTTTTTCATTGGCGGAGATTTGATCAATCAGATTACGCCGACAAGCTTTACAGCAAAAACAATCGGAGCTGGCTATTTTGGTTTGTTCGGCGCCTGTTCGACTTCTATGGAAGGGCTGGCGCTCAGTGCTTTTATTATCAATAACGGCGGCGCAGCATGTATTGTTACAGGTTCGGCCAGTCATAATGCGGCTGTTGAAAAACAATTTCGTTATCCGACAGAGTATGGAGCACAAAAACCTCCCACTTCTCAGTGGACAGTAACAGGTGCAGGCGCATCAGTAGTAATGGCTCAGGGGGAAGGTCCCGTAGTCACTTCGGCCACGATAGGAAAGGTCGTCGATATGGGCCTTACTGATCCGATGAATATGGGAGGAGCGATGGCACCTGCCGCTGTCGATACGATTGAAACCCATTTCCGTGACCGGAAAATTGATGCTTCCCATTACGATTTGATTGCTACCGGGGATCTCGGGCACATTGGCCGGGAAGTAGCTTTTGATTTGTTGAAAAAACATGGAACAGATATTCCAGAAGAAAAATTTCAGGATTGCGGGTTGCTGATTTACAGAGAGGACCAGCCAGTGCTGGCAGGGGCCAGCGGTGCAGGCTGCTCTGCTGTCGTCACCTATGGTCATTTATTGAATCGAATGAAAAAAGGTGAATTGAGGCGGATATTAATAGTAGCGACCGGTGCCTTATTGTCTCCCCTGACTTTTCAACAAGGCGAAACCATTCCATGTATTGCCCATGCGGTATCGATTGAATATGGGGGTGGGAACCTGTGATTTTTTTCTGGGCATTTATAGTTGGAGGAATTATCTGTGTGATCGGTCAAATTATGTTCGACGTTTTCAAACTGACACCTGCTCACACCTTAAGTGCGTTAGTAGTGGCAGGAGCTGTTTTAGATGGATTTGGATTGTACGAACCATTAATTGATTTTGCGGGGGCCGGGGCGACTATCCCAATCACTAGCTTTGGAAACGCCCTCGTCCACGGAGCGATGGAAGAAGCCCAAAAACACGGACTTGTCGGTGTAGTGACTGGAATGTTTGAAGTGACCAGTGCCGGTATTTCGGCTGCCATCATTTTCGGCACACTTGCAGCCCTCATATTCAAGCCAAAAGGATAAGGAGCAGCTGATATGACAATTGGTGCAGATCTCAAACAATGTCTTGCCACAATCAAAAGCATAGAAGCGGGTTTATCTTCGTTGGCCATAAATACGAATGCAGAAGATGAACAGCGACTCTATCATGAACAAATGATGGTCATCGAAGAAATCAAACAGGATTTAATGAAGCGGATTGGAGAAGTAGAACGAGAAGAAGAGCAGTATAAAGGCTTCTAGATAAAGGAGTGATCAGTCATGCCCGAATGGATACACATAATTTACAGGGGAGTTCTTTTTTTAATCCTACTATTCTTGATGACAAAATTGCTTGGAAAAAAGCAAATATCACAGCTGTCTTTTTTTGAATATATTTCAGGTATCACAATCGGTAGTATTGCGGCAGAAGTAATAATGGGCCTCGATAATAATATATGGCATGGAATTATAGGGGTTGCAATCTTTGCCGTAATTCCATTTTTTGTAGAAATTCTGTCTTTGCATAATAAAAAAATACGGGATGTCGTCGAAGGAAAAGGGACAGTTCTTATTAAAGATGGAAAGTTACTTGAGGATAATTTAAAAAAAGAAAAGTATACAACGGACGAAATTTTACAATTACTGAGAGGAAAAGATGTCTTCCAGGTAAATGAAGTAGAATATGCAGTTTTAGAAGCGGATGGTAAATTAAGTGTCCTGCTTAAGAAAGACAATCGTCCCCTGACCAGAAAGGACATAGATTTGCCCAGTATCAATGAAAAGGAACCCCACACGATCATTATGGACGGGGAAATGATAGATGATAAACTGGCTTCTGCCGGGAAGAACCGGGCATGGCTGAAACAGGAACTGGATAAGCAGAACGTCACGATTGAGAATGTCTTTCTTGGTCAGGTGGACTCCTCCGGCCAGCTGACTCTTGATTTATATGATGACAAAATTCAGGTGCCCAAGCCACAGGAGAAACCGCTCCTGCTGGCTAATATGAAAAAATGCCAGGCGGATCTTGAACTGTTTGCGCTGGCTACCGACTCAGAGAAAGCAAAGCGTCTATATGCAGCCAATGCGAGGAAACTGCAGGAATCGATGGATGTATTGTCTCCTCATTTGAAAGGATAAGGAATGCGGCAGAACACCAACTATTAAGATAAGCTACGCAAAACAGAAGTGAAGGAGATGTTTTTTCAATGCCGATCATAAAGCTTACTGCCAGCGAAATTGGAATGTTATGGACACAATATGTCCAAAACACGATGACCCTCCAATTTTTAAAATATTTTAATGAAACGGTTGAAGACGATGAAATTAAACCAGTCGTCCAATTTGCGGAAGAGTTTTCATCTACCGTTAATGAGGATATGCAGCGTATTTTTCAAGAAGAAGAGCTTCTGGTTCCGGATGGTTTCAGCGAAAAAGATGTCAATAAGGAAGCTCCCAAACTATTTACTGATGATTTCATACTGATGTTTCTAGGGAGTATAGGAAAATCCGGTGTTCTGGCCTACGGAGCTTCCTTAAGTGCATCGTCCCGGGGAGATGTCCGTCAATTGTTCTCCAGCTGTATTACTGAAACGACAGAGCTGTTCAATCGAGCAGTAGATGTTGGTCTGGAGAAAGGAATATACGTGCGGACTCCTCAAGTTGATGTTCCGAGAGAAATCGAGTATGTCGAAGGTAAAAAGTATCTGAGTCCATTTAACAAGCGTTCACTTAATACCATCGAAATCAGTCATTTATTCGAAAATTTAAAAACCAACAGTCTTGGGGAAGCGATATGTGCTGCCTTTGCCCAGACGACACCCTCGAATGAAATCGTAGCTTTTATGAAAAAAGGGGAGGATATTTCCTCCAAACATATCCAGACTTTTTCTCATATATTAGAGGGATCGGCAATTCACCCGCCAATGACATCCAACAGTTTGATCACCAATTCTACCACACAAACCTTTTCTGATCGCTTGATCGTCTTTTTGATGAACGTACTTAGTACGACAGGCCAGAGAAATTACTCCGCAGCTTCAACGGCAAGCTTGCGTTATGACTTAGTTCTCCACTATCAGCGGCTCTCGGTGGAAGTGGCTTTATATGCAAAAGACGGTTTAGACTTAATGATTAAACATGGATGGTTAGAAGAGCCTCCCCAAGCCCCTGATCGAAACGAACTTGTGGCGCACTCTTCCAGTTGACGGGGGCTGCTATGAGACATTCGCCGCTGGAAGTCTTGCTATGGAGTATCGCCTTTCCGGGATTTGGGCAATTGCTGAACCGTCAGCTTATAAAAGGTATATTTTTTATTGTTTTAGAGGTCCTCGTCAATTTGTATAGTAAGTTCAACACAGCCATCATCTACAGTTTCCTTGGTGAAATCGATAAAGCGATTGAAGTAACAAACTTCCAATGGCTGATGTTTTATCCTTGTCTTTATTTGTTCACCATCTGGGACGCTTATAAAGATGCCCATGCTGCCGAACTGCCGAAGCTTGCTTTCTTACCATTTGTTTTTTCAGCCTATTTCGTAACGGTAGGGCTGATCTATTCGACTAAGGTGAAGCTGTTCGGCGTTTTATTAGGTCCTGTCTGGCTGCCGATACTGTTTCTCATCCCGGGTCTCGTCATAGGTTTTTTATTAAGAGCGTTACTGCTTCGTGTTGTGGCCGGCAACAACAGCTAGGTGGTAACCTATCCATCAATTGCTAGTCCTCCATCATCTTGTTCCTTGTATAATAGGAAGGGGAGGTGGAGGCCATGATTTGGATGATAACTTTGCTGCTGCTTCTGGTTGGCGGCTATATGGCATATAAAAATACCCAGGAAGTACAAATCAATAAAGTGGATGTGAAATCCGATAACACAGCCGCTCCTCTTCATATTTTGCATTTATCTGATCTTCATTTAGAAAATATCTCCATAAGCCCAGCTCAGCTCTATGAAAAACTGAAACAGGAACCATATGATATGATCGCATTGACCGGGGATTTTCTTGACCGGAAGTGGACGATTCCAAAGCTTGTCCCTTATTTGGAAGTGCTTAACGATTTGAAGCCAAAATACGGTATTTACGCGGTGTTCGGTAACCACGATTACGTGCTGCGTCCCCACAATTTCAAGCGATTGAAGCAAACCTTGGAAAATCACCAGTGTAAGGTATTGCAGAATGCCAATGATCAATTAATCATCAACGGCCGCTCTATCAATGTTATCGGTATTGATAATTACAGTACCGGCCACAGCGATATTGAGGCTGCCTATCGAGGAATTCATCAAGGATATAACCTTGTGTTGACCCATGACCCGAACGTTGTACTGGAGATGGATGAGTATCACTTTGATTATTTATTGTCCGGTCATTTCCATGGCGGTCAAATTTTGTATCCTAAAGCTTATCATCTTGTGAAAATGGGAAAGCTTCCACGGATGAATATGATCAAAGGCCTTCACAAGCATAAAGGAAAGTCTTTTTATATCAGTGAGGGACTGGGGCAGACCGGCCTGAATATTCGCATAGGAAGTCGACCTGAAGTCACCATGCACCAAATAGCAGAATAACAATAACTTAAAAAGCTAAGGCATTGTCGCCCTTAGCTTTTTTACTGCTTTTTCATTAGCTGAAATACCTTTAGTGTTGCTGAGGATCCCTCACTTTTAATATTTCGGCAAACAAATCAGAAAGCGCTAATTTGTGTCTATTTTGTTAAGGTACCTGTTTTGCAACTGTTTTTTTGAGATAAAAATATAGTTAGGCTGGTGGTTTTTCAGGTATCCTAAAGAAGGAGGCCGCATACATAAGGTACTGATAGCTATGAAGGATAAAAATTTCATACAGCGGTATACTGGATTGGTAATAGGGGCCGTTTCAAATCCCAGCCGGCGACAGCCTTTGTGCAAAGCGGTAATTCCCATGATTCCGGTAACCTCATGCCTATGTGTATGTTGGTTCAGATAACTGGCAAGGTCCGGCATCGAATCCCGGACAGTCTTATAAATATGACGCGCCTTGTTAACATCATGGTTCATGGAGCGCATTTCATTGATGAGCCGGATATTATGCAAATGTATTTTCAGTACCTTATCATGTTTTTGAATACGGGTACCATCATGGAGCGTTATTCCACTGCCTTTATAGGCCATAATCCGGACACGGAACACATTGTTGATTTTTTTATTATTCCCCGGAATATAGGTCAGCCGGGAGACCCGGTAGTAGAGAGGATCAAATAAAGTCCAGAGACTCACTAAATATTGTCTCATGGCAAACACCTCCTAAGGTTATTGCACCCCTTAGTGTTTGGTGTTTCTTTGGTTTTATAGATGGGAAAAATCGGTGTTTTACTTTTAAGGCAGTTTAAATAGTCGAAGTCCTTACTAGCAAGGCGCTAACGCTTTTGTTTTGTTCATAATCCGTTAATAATCGAGTCTTATACTTTAGGCAGAGGTAACTTTATTAAGGGGTTATAAGAAACCCTAAGGTTTTCTAATAATGGATTTTGCCTGATAATTCACAATAAAGGAAGAATGTTATGCCATCAGCATGGGTATTAGGACCGCTAATTATAAAAAGTACATGGATCATCACGATTGTCAGTATAATAGCAGGGGGCCTGTTTTACCGCTACTATTCCCGCTTTAGTCAGGCTAAGAAGAAGCGGATGGAAGACAGTTTGTTTTCCCTGTTGCTGACATTTATTTTTACGTACTTTTTTGGGAAAATTGTATTTCATTTCTCGTTGTTTTTCCAGGACCCACCGGCTATCCTGGCATACCCGAGTGGGAAAAATGAGTTTTACCTAGCTGCAGTGCTTACCTTCGCACATGCCTTGTTCTTATTACGAAAAAAACAAATGGATGGGCGCGAACTATTGTTTAGCGGAATGATGGTATTCTTTCCGGCCCTGTTGTTGAAAAATTTCCTTGACGCCATGCTGCTGCAAAATGGGATGGAGCTTCCTATAATCGTTAAACTTTTCGTATTAAGTGTTTTTGTACTGCTGTTTGCCTTTCAGACAGTCGACAAAAGCCATGTCATTTATTTATGGCTGGCCTGGCTGCTCAGCGAATGGCTGCTTACATTTATTGCACCATTCCCGATGTTGTTCGGGGTAATAGTCGCTACGTGGTTTATATTTACGTTAATGGTTGCAGGACTAATTCTTGAAATTTTGACTAGACGGAAGGTGGTCATTACATGACTTCAGATGTTACAATTTGGCTCGCTTTCGGTGCAGGGGCGATATCTTTCTTATCCCCGTGTACCCTGCCGCTGCTTCCTGCTTATTTGTCTTACATAACAGGAATGAGTGTGAAGGAAATACAAAACAAGAAAGATGCTAAAGTACGGACTAATATATTGTTGCATTCGATATTCTTCCTTATTGGTGTCTCATCGATCTTTATTGCTTTAGGAATTGGAGCCTCTTATTTAGGAAGCTATATTCAGGGGCTATTGTCAGGTCAGTCTGGAGTTTTGATACAGCGGATAGCCGGTGTATTCATCATTTTGATGGGCTTGTTTGTCGGTGGGTGGATCAGTTTCAAATGGATGATGAAAGATAAGCGACTCCGTCATACCCGGAAGCCAGCCGGTCTAGTGGGAACGACCTTCGTCGGCATGGGCTTTGCCGCAGGGTGGACCCCGTGTATCGGTCCAATCTTCGCATCGATTCTTGTACTGGCAGCAACAGACCCGGGGCAGGGTTTACTGTACACAATTGCCTACGTACTCGGTTTCGCTATGCCATTCCTGCTGTTCTCTTTCTTTCTGGGTTCGGCAAGGTGGGTTGTCCGTTATAGTGAAAAAATCATGAAGGTCGGTGGTGGCCTGATGATTGCCATGGGTGTATTGCTTTACACCGGGCAATTAGCACGTCTTTCAAATATACTGCTTCGGTTAGTACAAGATACTTGGTTAGGAAACCTCGGCTGATTTTTTGAAAAGGAGGACGATGTCAGGCATGAAAAAAGGGATTGTAATCGGAATCGTGATAGCTATGCTGGGTTGGGCGGTCTATGATATGCTAGTTGACAAAGGAGACTCGGGGGCTTCCGGAAACGGAGAAAAAGAGCCTCAGATGAGGGTGGCAGGAGATGGAGAAGGCCTAGAAGGGGACAAAGCTTCTGAAAATGAAGACGTTGCCGGGGGAGAGGTCGGTTTACAAAAAGGTCAGAAAGCCCCTGATTTTGAGCTCCAGACGATGGAAGGTGAAACGGTCAAGCTTTCCGATTATCGCGGTCAGAAAGTGATGATCAATTTCTGGGCTACCTGGTGTCCGCCATGCCGTGCAGAAATGCCTGACATGCAGAAGTTCTATGAGAACGAAGATATTGAAATACTGGCCGTCAACCTTACGCAAACGGAAAGCGACGCTAGTGACGTCACAGAATTTGTCGATGACTTCGGGCTGACTTTCCCGATTCTCATGGATGAGAAGATTGCAGTTGCCAACCAATATGAAATTAAACCGATTCCAACTTCCTATTTCGTTGATTCTGAAGGTTACATTCAATATGTAGCTTTAGGAGCGATGAATTACGACTTGATGCTTCAACAGTACGAACAGATGGATTGATGGCTATCATAAATGAATGGTGGTTGAAATTAACGAGAAAATTTTAGTGGTAGAAGACGATCCGATGATCATGAACCTGGTTACCATTTACTTAGAGAAAGCCGGATATGATGTAGTAAACGTAGAGGACGGAGAAAAGGCGAAAGACATGTACTTCACCCATGCCCCCTGCCTGATTATATTAGACTTGATGCTTCCCAAGGTTAGCGGGGAAGCATTTTGTCGTTGGGTAAGGAAGCAGGATGCAAGAGAAGTTTCTATCATTATGTTATCGGCAAAAGCGCGAACAGAAGACAAGATTGCCGGGCTTAAAATGGGGGCGGATAAATACAAGAATAAAATGTCAATTTTTGGCAGTTTGTGAAATAAGCTTTACCCTGCTGTTAGAATTATATATAATAAGAACAAACGTTCGGAATGACGGGAGGGTGCATGATGGATAAGCACAATAAAGACCGAGGGACCATCAAGTGGACATCGTTGATGCTGCCGGAGCATGTCCAATTAGTTAAAGAGCTTTGGAAAGAAGATGAACGTGTGGAAAAAGGCATCATTGATGAACAAAAAGCGGTAGAAATCGATTTTTTGCTGCAGCGGGCCCTAAATGACAATTTGACCGTGGAAATCATTTTTCATAATGGGTTTGAACATGAACATCGCTGTGGGAAAATCAATTCGATCTGTTCCCTGAGAAAAGAGCTGCATGGTACAGAGGAAGCCACGAAGCATAGGTTTACGTTGCCTTTAAATGACATCGTTGATATTACAATCCTGTAAATACCTGAATGAAAAGGAAAATAATTGAATTATCAATCAGCTTATATTAAGCTTGTTGTAACAGTGTACTAAAGGGGATTGTAATGGGGAAATTATTCAGTTTTAAAGGCTTCATGACAATTTTAATTATTTTGGTAGTTGGTTCGCTCGGGTTTTTTGGCGTACTGATAGTTACGGATATCAATGAAAATAAATCAGAAAATACAGCCGCAACAGAATCCAGTGACCAGGAAGAAAACCCGTCTGAGTCAGGTGGGCAAGCAGAGGCTGGTGAGCCACCAAGTGAAGAAGGTTTTGAGGAAGCGGGGGATTTAATAGCTGTCGCTCACCGTTATTATAATGACACAACCGGCTATGGAAAGCTGGAAGATGGTGTCAAATGGAGTGAGCAGCGGGAAAGGGCAGAGCAGTATTTAACTTACATTGAGGACAACACATTCGAAGACCCGCCTACCTTACAGACCGATATGGATGCAGTGGGTCAATATTTGAAACAAATAGTAGACGGGTCGAAAGAATTAAATAATGTCAAGCAGGCGCACCGTTATTTTCATGATTTAGACATCGCAATCAATAATTACACGGATTATAAAGAAGTCTGGGGTGTGACGGAAACCCCTGTCAACTGATTCAGGAAAAGACTCTTACCTTCAGGGTAAGGGTCTTTTGGTATCTGTATGGACTTCGTAATTTCTCCAAATGGAAGGGGGATGGAACTATGTGGAAAGCATATGCATTAGTAATGCTCGCTATTATATTGTTTTCGGGAAATTTTATCGCTGGCAAGGTGGCTACAGCAGCAATCGCCCCATTTACGCTGGCCTGGCTGCGGACATTGATCGCCTTTTTACTGTTATTGACGTTTGCGAGACAGGAATTCAAGTATGCCCAGCTAGTGATGGTGAAGAATTGGAAAGCTTTATATGGAATGGCCCTGACAGGAGTGGTGTTATTTCCGGCCCTTGTTTATACTTCCTTGAATTATACGACTACCATTAATGCATCTATTGTAGAGGCGCTGACGCCTTCGGTTGCGATGGTGCTCGGCTTTTTATTCTTAGGAGAACATTTTACTCCTTCTCAATTAACAGGGGTGCTAGTTTCTTTTCTCGGTGTCCTTTACATCATCACGCAAGGATCATGGGAAGTATTGGCAGGCTTAGGATTTAACATTGGAGATTTGATTATGCTGAGCGCGGTCGTAAGCTGGGCTTTTTATTCTTTACTGGTCAATAAGCATGGGCCGAAGTTCCCGATGTATGGCAGTCTATTGTTCATGTTGGGAATGGGTAATGTCACCCTGCTGGTAATGGCAGCGGTCATAGAATGGCTGCCCCGGGGATTTGAAATTGACTGGTCGTCACAAGTGATTTGGAGTGTGCTTTACACTGGTATCTTCCCGGCTGTTATTGCTCTTATTGCCTGGAATCAGGCCGTGTCGATGATCGGTCCTTCAAAGGCTGCGGTATTTTTGAATTTGATACCTGTCGTCACAGCGGTTATGGCGTTCACTTTTTTAGGAGAAGCAATGACCAGTGCACAGTTAGTAGGGGGAGTGTTTGTGTTAGGCGGTGTCTATATGACGACACGAAGACAAAAAAAGAGAGAGGCGGCTAATCCTTAGCATCCTCTCCGTGCGTTTCTGTCCATGCCACCTTTCCGGCCAGCAAAAAAATCAGGCTGGAAGCCAGGAATACGAAGCTGATTATCGTATCGTGAAGGATGAACATCATGATGGCTCCTGTTAGTGCATTCATAATTCCGACGGTGACAAACATCCAGGCAATCAAGTTCTTTTGTTCCATGGCAAGTCACCCCATTCCTATGGTTACTTAGAGTATAGCGCAATCGAAAGGGCAATACATGGGTCGATGCACGTGTTTAGAACAGGACTTTGGGTGGAAGATAATTTACAGGAACTCAGATTCCGATTAAGAGGAGGATTATCTTGCAAACCCATAAACTATACATTGATGGTCAATATATAGAATCTACTGGAAATGAATGGCTCGATATCATCAATCCGGCAACAGAAGAGGTGATTTCACAGACGCCCCGAGGCACGGAGGAAGATATCGATCGTGCTGTCAAAGCGGCGTTCAACGCCCAAAAAGATTGGGAACTGAAACCAAACATTGAACGTGGGAAAATCGTCCGTGAAATTGGTGACCGCATCGAAGCAAAACGAGGGCGGTTCATTGAACTGCTGCAGGAAGAACAGGGAAAAGACTATGCGCTTGCCAGCGGAGAAATTGATCTCGCGATTGATTATTTCCGTTACATGTCTGAATGGGCACGGCGAATCGAAGGGGAAATCGTCCCAAGTGACCGTCCGAATGAGCATATCCACATTTACAAAAAGCCAATCGGCGTCATCGGCGGTATTGTGCCTTGGAACTTCCCGGTGTTCATTTTGGCGCGTAAGGTAGCGACAGCACTCGTTACTGGCTGTACGATTGTATTGAAACCGAGTCAGCAGACACCGAATACCGCGATGGAGTTTACAAAAATCATTGATGAGATGAGTGAAATTCCAAAAGGTGTCTATAACCTTGTCACTGGAACAGGGTCTGAAATCGGGAATGCCCTTGCTTCGCATGAAAAAGTCCAAATGGTGACCATGACCGGAAGCATCCCGGCAGGTACAAAAGTAATGGAAGCAGCTGCGCAGAACATTACGAAAGTAAATCTCGAATTAGGCGGGAAGGCACCAGCAATTGTTACAGAAAACGCTGATCTTGAGCTTGCTGCCGAAAATATAAAAATGTCACGCCTTGCTAATAATGGACAAGCATGCACCAATGCAGAACGGGTATATGTTCATGATAGCGTGGCAGAGGAGTTTTTAGAAATACTGAAAGAAAAAATCGAAGATGTCACGATTGGGGATCCGCTGGAGAATAAAGAAGCGGATGTTGGTCCATTAGTAAGTGAGGACCGCAGGGAGACTGTTGAAGAGATGGTTACGAACGCTGTCGATGCCGGAGCGGAAGTAGTGACTGGTGGTGAGCGGCCCCAGGAATTTGATAAAGGCTTCTTCTATAAACCGACCATCCTGAAAAATGTGAAGCAGAATATGGAAATCATCCAGGAAGAGATTTTTGGTCCTGTCATCCCGGTGACTAACTTCTCCACCTTGGATGAAGCGATAGAAATGGGTAACGATACCGTTTATGGACTGTCTTCTTCCGTATATACGGAAAATTATCATGAAGCGATGCGTGTTGTGAATGAGTTGAAATTCGGTGAAACGTTCATCAACCGTGAAAACTTCGAAGCAGTCCAGGGCTACCATGCCGGGATGAGACAATCTGGGCTTGGCGGCGCTGATGGCAAGCACGGCGTGGAAGACTTCCTCGTCACCCAAGCCGTCTATATGCAATACAAAAACGATAAACAATAAAGCATATTCAGGATTGTGATCAAATGATGTGTTTCGTACGATCTATGATTAAAATTATAAATTACGAGCAAATAAAACAAATCCCAGCAGTTTCGATAACTGCTGGGATTTGTTTTATTTCATGGATTCTGCTAAATGAAAGCTTTGTTTATCTCTTTTTGCTGCTTTTACTAACAAGTAAGCGATCGGTGTATCGACGGCTGCGACGAGAAACTTGAATACATACTGCGTAGCGATCATCCCAAGTAAAGCCGCAGTCGGCATCGTGCCGGCAAAGGCAATGGTAATGAATACGACGGTATCAATCAATTGGCTCGACATCGTCGACAAATTGTTCCGAAGCCATAGCTTCTGCTCCCCATGCTTCTTCTTTAAGCGATGAAAGATGAAGACATCGAAATTTTGACTGGCAACATAAGACACCAGGCTGGCTAACATTACCCGGAAACTGCCGCCGAGAATCGTTTCGAATTCTGCCTGCGATTGGAAAAAGGGAGCAGCAGGGAGCTGAATTGCCACAAAGATGAAAATAAGTGCAATCACCTGCGTGAAAAAGCCGGCCTGGACTGTTTTCTTTGCTGCTTCTTTGCCATATACTTCACCAATGACATCGGTGATCAAATAAGTGACGACGTATACAATGACAGCAGCGGGAAGGACGTAGCCGCCGACAGAGAACAGCTTGACGCCTAAAATATTGGCTAGAATCAATAAACCAACAAATAAAGCATTCAAATAAATGAACATGTGTCATCTCTCCTTATAGAAAGGGAGTATGTTTCTGAACGCCGTCCTCGATTAACGGTTGTCGATTTTTTCAGGATATAGATCATGGTTGAAAAGCCGTTGTTCTGCCATTTGCTCGAACTTTGTCCCGGACTTTCCGTAGTTGCAATAGGGATCGATAGAAATGCCGCCCCTTGGTGTGAATTTGCCCCACACTTCGATATAGCGCGGATCCATCAGTTCAATCAGGTCGTTCATAATGATATTGACACTGTCTTCATGAAAATCACCATGATTTCGGAAGCTGAACAGGTACAGCTTCAGTGACTTACTTTCGACCATTTTTTCATCTGGAATGTAGCTGATATAAATCGTCGCAAAGTCAGGCTGACCTGTTTTGGGACAAAGTGTCGTGAACTCCGGGCAATTGAACTTTACAAAGTAATCCCGGTACGGGTGCTGGTTATCGAATGTCTCCAGTACATCAGGGTCGTATTCAAAGGAATAGTTCGTACCTTGACTGCCCAATAAGGATAAATCTTTCAAATCTTCATCTTTTCGTCCAGCCATGTGATTCCCTCCTCTATAGTTAAACTTTCCTAAAGTACAAAAAAAGACCACACCCTAAGGGATATGGTCTGTATCATCATATATCCTTAGTTTTTTATCGAGGGTGTCGCTAAGAACCTCTCCCGTAAATGATTGGTACGGATTTTATCCAATTGTAACCTTATTTATTATAGAGGGGTTCCAGGTCCATGTCAATGAAAAGCAAAGGGAAGTAATCCTTTTTCACCAATCTGACAAAACTTACCCCTTATCACTTTAAAACTTCAGCGAAGTATTCTAAAATAAAAGGTAATTCACGAATTTTTAGAAAAATCCAAATTAGGAGTCCTTGCCAAACATAAGTGTCGCAGGTGTTTTTTTACTTAAGTAAGAAACCGTTTACAAATTTTAAATGAGGTGATTCTATGGACATGCAACCAATTCCAGCACGTGAAGGCAATCACAACATGAAAGACTACAAAGAAGTATACGAACAATTCCAATGGGATAGTGTGAAGAGTCAATTCTCTTGGAGTGAAACAGGAAAAGTAAACATCGCTTATGAGGCAATCGACCGTCATGCAGATAACCCTGACAAGAAAGATCAGACAGCATTGATCTATTCGGCTCCTAATCGTGAAGAGAAACTAACGTTTGAAGATTTGAAATTCAAAAGTAACCAATTTGCGAATGTATTAAAAAAATATAATGTCAATAAAGGGGACCGTGTCTTCTTGTTCATGCATAGAAGTCCGGAATTCTACGCAGCATTTCTAGGAATTTTGAAAACCGGTGCGATTGCCGGACCTTTATTTGAGGCATTCATGGAACAGGCTGTACGCGACCGTTTGGAAGACAGTGAGGCAAGCATGCTTGTCACAACTCCAGAGCTGTTGGATCGGGTACCTGTCGATGAGCTTCCAAACTTGAAACAGATTGTCATTGTCGGAGATGTACCTGAAAATGGTGACTACATTGATTATTATAAAGAAATGGATCAGGCATCCAAAGATTTCGACATTGAATGGGTCGATTTAGAAGACGGCATGCTGCTTCACTATACATCCGGTTCTACCGGCAAACCAAAAGGTGTCTATCATGTACACAATGCCATGCTGCAACACTATCAAACTGGTAAATGGGTTTTGGATCTGAAGGAAGATGACACTTACTGGTGTACGGCCGACCCGGGCTGGGTAACTGGTACAAGCTATGGTATTTTCGCTCCTTGGCTTAACGGTGTGACCAATGTGATTCGCGGGGGACGTTTCAGCCCGGATGACTGGTATGGAACCCTGGATAAATATAATGTAACGGTTTGGTACTCGGCACCGACAGCTTTCCGTAAGCTTGTCAGCGCCGGAGAAGAGGTAGCCTCGAAACATGACCTTTCTTCTTTACGCCACGTATTGAGTGTTGGTGAACCATTGAATCCAGAGGTTATTACGTGGGGAACGAAGGCGTTGAACCTGCGTATTCACGATACATGGTGGATGACGGAAACCGGAGGTATGATGATTTGTAACTATCCGGCAATGGATATTCGTCCAGGTTCTATGGGTAAACCTTTCCCTGGTACGGAAGCGGCAATCGTCGATAATGATGGAAATGAGCTGCCGCCAAACCGGATGGGTAACCTTGCCCTGAAAAAAGGATGGCCGTCCATGATGCGCGCTGTATGGAAGAATCCAGGCAAGTATGAAAGCTACTTCCTTGGTGACTGGTATGTATCCGGGGACAGCGCCTATATGGATGAAGATGGCTACTTCTGGTTCCAAGGCCGTCTTGATGACGTCATTAACACATCAGGTGAACGTGTCGGACCATTTGAAGTAGAAAGTAAATTGATTGAGCACGAAGCCGTTGCTGAAGCTGGTGTTATTGGTAAACCAGATCCTGAACGCGGCGAAATCATCAAAGCGTTCATCACATTGAACGATGGTTATGAAGAGTCTGATGAATTGCTCGAAGATATCCGACAGTTTGTCAAAAAAGGATTGAGTGCGCATGCGGCGCCTCGTGAAATCGAAATCAAAGATACGATTCCGAAGACACGAAGTGGTAAAATCATGCGTCGTCTCCTTAAATCCTGGGAGCTCGGCCTTCCAACTGGAGACACCTCTACACTAGAAGAATAAGCAATCAAAAAAAGATGCCTGTTATGTTACTGCAGGCATCTTTTTTATTGTCTAGGAAATTATAAAATTTTCTTTTTGTGGTTGGTCCCATCCAGCTCCAGCGCCTACCCCCTCGAGGTCTTAAGTCAATCCTCTCTGTGACAAAAAACGTCACGGCGAGGATTGTCTTAAGCTTGTCGGGGGTGAGCAAGGCGCTTGCGCTTTTGTTCTGTTTATTTTTCTAAATCACCTTGAGGGCCGAAGAATTCGTAATTAATCTGTTCCATTGGAATGTTCCATTCTTTCAAAGCCCCATAAATAGCTTTCATGAATCCTTCTGGTCCACAGAAATAGAAATCAGCATCCTGAGGAACAATGGATTGAAGCCATTCAAGATCGACATACCCTTCTTTTGCATGGATCTTTTCTTTCATATCCTCTTCTGTTGGTGTGTCATAGACGATATAAGTCTTAATGTTTGGATATTCTTCCCCAGCCATCTTCATATCATGCTTCAACGCATGGACGCTGCCGTTACGTGCAGCATGAATGAAATGAACTTCCCGACCGATTTGTTGTTTGATGATGGTTTGCAGCATGCTCATCATTGGTGTCAGACCAACGCCGCCACTGATCAGTACCAGCGGCTTTTGGGATGCTGTATCAAGGAAGAAATCACCGGCAGGAGCACTGACAGGAATTACGCCCCCTTCATTCACATGCTTGTGCAGGAAGTTAGATACTTTCCCCTCTGGAAATTGTTCTGTTCCTTCCTCCCGCTTAACACTGATTCGGTAATAGCCTTTTCCAGGAGCGTCAGAAAGACTGTATTGGCGTAATTGATCAAACTCTTCATTCGGCATTTGTGCTTTAATGGTCAAATATTGGCCAGGTTTATAGCCTGGTAACATTCCTTCGTCAACTGGTTTTAAGTAGAAGGACGTAATGACATCACTTTCTTTCACCTTATCAATTACTTCAAAATCGCGGTAGCCGACCCAACCGCCAGTTTCACCGGCTGTTTCTTTATACATGTTCGCTTCCACTTGAATGAAAGCCTCTGCAATGACTCCATAAGCCTTTTCCCACGCATTAATGATATCATCGGTAGCCGCATCACCAAGAACGTCTTTAATAGCAAGCAGCAAATATTTTCCTACAATCGGATACTGTTCCGGTACGATATTCATACTTCGGTGTTTATGGGCTATCTTTTCGACCGCAGGCATGATAGCACTTAAATCATCGATGTATTGAGCAGCGGCATAGACAGCATTCGCAAGGGCGCGTGGCTGCTTTCCTTCTTTTTGGTGTGTCATATTGAAAACATTTTTAAGCTCCGGGTGAGCTTCAAACATCATTTGATAGAATCTGGTTGTAATTTGTTCTCCGTGTTCTGCAAGTACAGGCACAGTGGCTTTAACCGTTGCAATTGTCTGCTCATCAAGCTTAGGAAGTGTTTCTGTAGACATAATGAAAAACTCCTTTAAAAAGTTAGTGTGATTTAAAGATGTATTTTTCGTATATCTTTATTGTTAAACATTATTAACACTAAAGCAATATTGAAAATGCATGTTTTTGTGACAATTTGGTTAACTGTTTCACATGAAACAATTTTAGCTTACAAATAAGACAATCGTTATATACCTGTGATACGATTATAAAAAGTAAATTATTTAAGGAGTATGCTACATGCGTCTGAAAAAATATACGGATTATGCGCTTCGTGTGCTTATATATACCGCTTCAAAACCAGAAGGAGAGCTTGCGAGCATCAAAGAAATTTCGAAAGTCTTCGATATTTCGGAAAACCATTTAAGCAAGATTGTCCATCAGTTGAACAAGCTGGACATGCTGACGACCATCAGAGGCCGGTCGGGTGGGATCAGGCTCGCTAAACCACCGGAAGAGATCAATGTCGGGGATGTGGTGAGAAAGATGGAAGATGACTTTATCCTGCTGGAATGCTTTGACCGTGGCTCCGATCATTGTGTGATTACACCAGCCTGTAAACTGAAGCATGTACTAAATGATGCACTTCAGGCATTCCTGCAAATCCTCGATGAATATACTCTGCAGGATTTATTAAGCAATAAAAGCAGGCTCAGACAACTGATGGATATTACTGATTAAATAGGCCGCCTCTCTTAGGCGGTTTTCTTTTATTCCACATCCTTTTGATAATGAAAATTGCTGCAGACCATACTATAAACAAGGA
Source organism: Thalassobacillus devorans (assembly GCF_011761345.1). Classification (GTDB taxonomy): domain Bacteria; phylum Bacillota; class Bacilli; order Bacillales; family Halobacillaceae; genus Thalassobacillus; species Thalassobacillus devorans. The sequence continues at coordinate 15,915 of NZ_JAASRY010000003.1, read as the reverse complement.
ATGAAGTAGGAGGACGGATTCATGGAGAAAATATATGATGTCATTGGGATCGGGATTGGACCGTATAATCTCGGATTAGCTGCATTAATGGAAAAAACAGAGCTGGAAGGGCTGTTTTTTGATAAAACAGCTGAATTTGATTGGCACCCAGGAATGATGATTGAAAAAATGAATTTGCAGGTTCCTTTTCTGGCGGATGTCGTAACACTGGCCGATCCGACAAGCACGTATACATATTTAAATTATTTACATGAACAAAATCGTATGTTCCAATTTTTCTTTTTCAGCGAATTTAAAGTCCCGCGCCAGGAATATAATGATTACTTGAAATGGGTGGTTGACAAACTGGATGGTCTTATATTCGGCCACGAGGTGATAGATGTTATCGATCATCATAACCAGACTCAGGAAGCACATTATGAAGTCGTGGTAAAAGCAGTAGACAGTGCAGAGACGAAGAGCTTTCGGGCGAAGCATGTTGTTATGGGTACAGGAAGCAAACCTCTGGTGATGGATGAAATGAAAGGGTTTCCGGAAGAAGATATCCTTCATACCAGTGATTACCTGTATCAAAAAGGGGAATTGCTCTCTTCTGACCATGTTACCATCGTCGGTTCTGGCCAGAGTGCTGCAGAAGTCCTTTTGGACCTGTTGCAGGAACAAGAATACCGTGACAATATGCATTTAACATTATTCACCCGCTCCCCCGGCCTATTCCAACTGGAGAGTGCCAAGCTTGGCCAGGAATTTTTCTCTCCGGATTATGTAGATTATTTCCACGAACTTTCGTATAAGGAAAGAAAAGAGTCGCTGGATTTGTTAGGAAACCTTCGAAAAGGAATTGATCCCGATACCCTGAAAGAGCTCTATAAGACGCTTTATCACAAATCAACAGGAAATAAAAAAGCACGCGTAACCATCCAGCCAATGACAGAAGTCAAGGGCATCGAAAGAACCGATGACGAAGACGCGTACTTGCTTCAATGCCACCAATGGCAATCGGATGAAGAGTTTGACTATCGCACCGAAAAGGTAGTACTGGCGACCGGCTATGTCCCTCATCTTCCAGAATGGTTCCTGCATCATTTTAAAGAGAAAATTGAATGGGAGGATGAAAAGCTCTACCGTGTAACGCGTGATGCCCGTCTTGTGTTTACCGATGATAGGGATCACCATTTCTTTGTCTCCACCAACCTGGTTCACTCCCATGGAGCGGGCGCTACTAATCTTGGACTTGCTATTCGTCGAAATGTGCAAATCATTAATAAAATTGTCGGAAAAGAAGTTTATCAAGACAGAAGAAATACAATTTTTCAGCAATTCAAAATGGAAGATAAAGACAAATAGGTTTAACCCAGTTTTGCACGGGTAAATCAAAAATGTGACTTCATTGGAAACCGAAAATTATAAATGAAGGAGGATTTTTGTTATGAGTAAAAAAATAGCATGCTTATTGACGGATATGTTTGAAGATGTGGAATATACCGATCCTGCCAAGCAATTTAAAGAAGCAGGACATGAAGTAGTGACGATTGAAAAGGAATCAGGCAAAGAAGTAACTGGTAAACAAGGGGAAGAAACGGTTAAAATTGCCAAAGGAATCAATGAAGTTAAACCGGAAGATTTTGATGCCTTGTTCTTGCCAGGTGGATTTTCACCAGACCAGCTTCGCGGCGATGAACGATTTGTAGAATTTGCGAAGCATTTCATGGATGAAAAGAAACCAGTATTCGCTATCTGTCACGGTCCGCAGCTCTTGATCACAGCGAAGACGCTGGAAGGCCGTAAAGCGACAGGCTTCAAGTCGATCGCTGTTGACATGGAATATGCTGGTGTCGACTATAAGGACGAAGAAGTGGTCGTCTGCCAGGATCAGCTGGTAACAAGCCGTAACCCAGACGACCTGCCAGCCTTCAACCGGGAATCCTTGAAGCTTCTGAATAAGTAAATACTGACACATCCTACCACACCTGCTTGATCTTTAAGTCTTGCAGGTGTTTTTTTATTGCCAGGAAGGTTCTCATTCTCTTTCCCTTTTTTCGAGACCCTGTTAAATCTCCTTGTACTTTACATATAAGCTCCCAATAACTGAAGACTCAGTTTTAAGATATATTTGTTTCCGTTATGGAAGTAACGTTATGGAGGTCCGGGAATTCACTCGCATTCCATGGGCATGCCCTGAGACATATTCTTAATGGAAAAGGAGGGAATGATTAAATCATCATCAAAAATGTAAGCATCAGAACCTTCTCTCATCGCGAGGGGAGGGTCTTTCAGTCGATAAAGACTGTTAGAAGAGTGGAAATGTATCGGAGCGGTCTTTAGAACATGAATAGAGACCACTAAACAGTATGGAGAAGTGGCTAACGGTCATTAGAAAGGGTATGAAGACCGCTGCGCAGTGGATGTGCAGCCGGGACGGTCTTTATCAGGCAACTTAAGACCATGAGACAACGAATGAACTAAGCGGACGGTCTTAATAAAGCGGAGTTGAAAGTCCTCAACGAACTCCCGTGGAAAGCTACTCGTTCCCCCACGCCCCGTTATTCCAACTAATATCTTGAAACTGAGTCTTCCATAATTCGACCCAATAATTGAATAAGCAAGTAATATAATCAATTTATTAAAAGATAAACCAAACCTATCGTGACATAAGGACTATTTTTTCTGAAATTTATGACTTATGTGGTATAGACAACTATATAAATGATTAGATACGCTACATGTAAGAAAGTGTAAGCCTTTTCATTCGCTTATGTTCGACAATAATATGCATAAAGGAGGAAGGTAATGAAAAAGAAAACATGGAAGCTGGCATTGGTGGCTGGAATCGGTTTTTCCATATTGGGGAGTAATGGGACTTTGATCCATGCGGATAATTCCCTCCCACCTAAACCGACACTGGAGCAAAAAGAAAAGAAGTACTCCCACAAGAATGTCTATCCTGCTTTTTCGTGGGGAGACGCGGGACCTGTCTCACCGGTACTACACCCAGGGTCAGTGAGAGGTGCCGGGATGGTGGAAGCACCCCTGGCAGATATTGACGATTTGATGGAAAGTAAAATTGAAGATGGAGTTATGCCTGGGGCTGTGACATTCGTTGCCCGAAAAGGACACATTGTTCAGCACGAAGCATATGGCCATGCCGCGTTATATACGGATGACCAGGGGACAGAAATGGACAACCCGGTAGCTATGGAGAAAGATACGATTTTTGATATGGCGTCAATCAGTAAAGTGTTCACTACAACAGCAGCTATGCAGCTTTATGAAAAAGGGTTATTCGACTTGGACGACCCTGTAGCGGACCACATTCCTGAGTTTGCTGCCAACGGAAAAGAGCAAGTGACGATCCGGCAGCTGATGACCCATACCTCGGGATTTACAGCTTGGGTGCCGCTATATACCCAGGAAGGAAACAGGGAAGATCGCCTTCAATACGTTTTAGAACACTCATTGGCCAATGAACCAGGCACAACCTATACATACAGTGACCTGAATATGATCACGTTGAGTGTATTGATTGAACGACTGTCCGGACAGCGCCTTGATGAATATGTAAAAGAAAACATTACAGAGCCTCTTGGGATGAAAGATACGATGTACAATCCGCCTGCATCTTTAAAAGAAAGGATAGCGGCGACAGAATATCAGCCTTGGACGGATCGAGGGATTGTCTGGGGGGAAGTACATGATGAAAATGCCTGGTCGCTGGATGGGGTAGCTGGCCATGCCGGAGTCTTTTCTACCGCGCAGGATTTAGCGATTTTCGCACATATGTACTTGAATGAGGGCAGTTATGGAGGAACAGAAATTCTGAAACCGGAGACAGTTAAGCTCCTCGCTGAAAATCAAATTCCGGAATTTCCTGGTGATGACCATGGCCTTGGCTGGGAACTGCAGCAAGGCTGGTATATGGATGCGTTATCCGGGAGCATGACGCTTGGCCATACCGGTTACACAGGAACTTCTATTGCTGTCAGTCAAAGTAACGATACGATTGCCATTCTGCTTACCAACCGGGTTCACCCTACCAGAGAAACTGTATCTACTAATGTAGCCCGCCGCCCATTTGCGAGATTAGTTGCTGACGCTATTCCGGTAGAAATGCCGAAAAAAGAAACATCCTGGTTTGCCGGGTATGGCGATCAGCTAAACCGGACATTGAAAGGAGAAATAAACCTGGATGAGCCGGCTGTCTTGAGTTTTGAAACATGGCACCGGATTGAAGCTGGCTATGATAAAGGTTTCATTGAAATAACGAGAGACGGAGAAAACTGGGAGCAGGTGGGAGATGCACTGACCGGGAATAAAGATTGGCACACAAATGAGGTGACATTGCCAGCTGATACACAGCAGGTAAGGTTCCGGTACCAGACAGATAGCTATACCAATGGCAGGGGCTGGTACATTAACAATGCTGCGATCACATTGGAAGATGGCAGTGTTATAAATCCAGACCTTTCAGGCGAAGGTTGGGAATTACGTAACTACTAAAGCTGTGCAGCATCCCTAATAATCCTGTTGTGACAAGAAAGACTATTTAACATAAGGAGGGTGTAACATGAGGCATATCCGTACAAAATGGCTGTTTTCGTTACTGGCCTTTATGCTGTTTTTTTCACACTTGTTCATAGGAATACCGGCTCAAGGTGTGGAAGCGGCAGAGCGTAAAGGTGTTAAAGGTCTCGTGCTCCTGGAAAACGTACCACAAGCAGCTGAAGAAATAGATGGAGAGGAGCTGAATTTAACCGCTCTCCACTTATACGAAGAAGGACATTTCATGGCAGTTTCCAAAGGTCTTACTTGGTCGTCAACAAATAAAAATGTAGCGACAGTTGACCAGCAAGGTAATGTCACACTTACCGGACAGAACGGAAGAACTTTTATTGAGGTAAGTGACGGTACTTATAAAGACAGGATCGCTGTTGATTACAAGCCGGATGTTGATGCGTCCGGTACAAAAGGGAACCGCGTATCTGCGGTGAAACTGGTCAAGCAAGAAGGTGAACGCTACGATATCATCACTCATGCCATCGAGCAGATGAGTCTGGAAGAAAAAGTAGGTCAAATGCTGATGCCGGACTTCCGGAATTGGGATGGAGACAATGTAACGGAAATGCTTCCGGAAATCGAGCAGCTTGTCAAAGATTACCACCTTGGCGGAGTCATCTTGTTCCGTGAGAATGTTGTCACTACGGAACAGACGGCTGAACTTGTTTCTGCCTATCAGGAAGCAGCTGAAAAATACGGATTGCTTTTGACGATTGACCAGGAAGGCGGAATTGTTACCAGACTCCAGTCTGGAACAGATATGCCTGGAAATATGGCGCTTGGAGCTGCAGGATCTTCTGAAATATCACAAAATGTCGGACAAGCGATCGGGGAAGAGCTGGCTTCCCTTGGTATTAATATGAATCTCGCTCCTGTTCTGGATGTCAATAACAATCCGGACAATCCGGTGATCGGGGTTCGCTCTTTCGGCGAAGATCCGGGATTGGTCGCGGAAATGGGGCTTGCCTACACCGAAGGTCTTCAAAGTACAGGAGTTGCTGCTACTGCGAAACACTTTCCGGGACACGGGGATACTGCGGTTGATTCTCACTTAGGACTGCCGGAAGTTCCTCATGATAAAGAGCGACTCAAAGAAGTGGAATTATATCCATTTCAGCAGGCGATGGCAGCTGGAATTGATGCCATTATGACCGCTCATGTCACTTTTCCGAAAATCGATGATACAAAAGTGATTTCTCAAAAGACAGGGGAGGAAATTGCCCTTCCTGCCACACTTTCACCGAAAGTACTGACGGGATTGATGCGTGAAGAAATGGGCTATGACGGAGTGATCATTACTGATGCATTGAATATGAAAGCAATTGCAGATCACTTTGGGCCTGTTGACGCGGTGATTCGAGCGGTTAAAGCAGGAACAGATATTGTCTTAATGCCGGTAGGACTTGAAGAAGCGGCGAGTGGGCTGCTGGAAGCAGTAGAGACGGAAGAAATTGCTGAATCACATATCGAAAAATCAGTTGAGCGAATTTTGACCTTGAAGATCAATCGTGGAATTTTCAAGGAAGAAACTCCTGAATCGGTCGATGAAAAAATCGAAACAGCTTTAAATGTGGTGGGATCGGAAGACCATAAACAAGTGGAACAGGAAGCTGCCGACCGCTCTATCACATTAGTGAAAAATGACGATGTGCTGCCATTGCAGCCAACTGCTGATGAACAGATTGTGGTCGTGGGCAACAGTTATATTAATGACCTGGGAGATGCAGTGAAGGATCATCATGAAAATACAACGGTCATTAGAACCTCAAGCGCTGAGCTAGATGAAGAGCAAATGGAAATCGTCCGGGAGGCGGACCAGGTGATTTTTGGGAGCTACACGTACAGTGTATCTACCCGTTCTGATTCTCATCCTCAGATGCAGCTCGTAAATTCAATTATGGCAACAATGGATGCTCCGGTCATTGGTGTAGGCATCCGTAACCCATATGACATCATGGCTTATCCGACAGTAGATGCTTATCTCGCACAGTATGGTTTTAGAACCGCAAGTTTTAAAGCGACTGCCGCAACAATTTTCGGGGAGAATGACCCGACAGGAAAACTTCCAGTCACCATCCCCGGGGAAAATGGCACACCGCTATTTGAACTCGGGCATGGATTGAATTATTAGAACTGAAAAATTAAGGGAGGGGACGTTATGAAAAAATGGATGATATCAATTGTGACAACATTTCTCATCCTGTCTACGCTGACGATTGCCATGGCTGATAACAATGGAAAAGGGAAGGGGAATGGCTACGGCAATGAAAAGGATAATCAGTTCGAACTGGGTGTAGAAGTATTGCTGAATGAGCAGAAGGATTTGATTGAAGGGAAAAAGGTGGGGCTGATCACAAACCCTACGGGAGTCGACCAGGAATTGAACAGCATTGTGGATTTGCTGCATAATGGTGAAGATGTAAACTTAACAGCATTATATGGTCCCGAACATGGCGTTCGGGGAAGTGCCCAGGCTGGAGAATATGTAGAATACTATATAGATGAAAAAACAGGACTTCCTGTTTACAGCCTGTATGGCGAGACGAGGAAACCGACACCGGATATGCTGGAAGATATCGATGTTCTTTTATTTGACATACAGGATGTAGGCACCCGTTTCTACACGTACATTTATACAATGGCTTACGCGATGGAAGCAGCTCAGGAAAATGACATTCCATTTATCGTATTGGATCGTCCAAACCCGATCAGTGGAAGCAAAGTCGAAGGTCCTGTGCTTGAAATGGAATATAAATCGTTTGTCGGGAATTATCCGATTCCACTTCGTCACGGTATGACGGTCGGGGAGCTGGCCAAGTACTTCAATGAAGAGCATGAAATTGGTGCAGACTTAACGGTAGTCGAAATGGATGGGTGGAAACGTCACATGTATTACGATAAAACACCGCTTGAGTTCGTAGCCCCTTCTCCGAACATGCCGACCCTTGATACAGCGTTAGTCTATCCAGGGGCTGCCTGGATAGAGGGAACGAATGTGTCAGAAGGACGAGGAACGACTCAGCCATTCGAATTGATCGGTGCACCTTTCATCGACAGTACGGACCTGGCGGCAGCAATGAATGATCTGGAACTTCCGGGAGTGACCTTCCGCGCCGCATCATTCACGCCTACATTCTCTAAACATGCTCGCAGCCTTTCACACGGGGTGCAGATTCATGTCACCAATAAGAAAATTTTCCAACCGGTGGAGACAGGCCTCGCACTTGTGAAAACTATTCACGATATGTATCCGGAAGACTTTGCATTCCGTGCGGAAAATAGTGCCGGTATTTCATTCTTTGATAACCTGGTCGGGAACGGCTGGATCAGAGAAGCGATTGAAGATGGACAAAGCATCGACTCCATCAAAGCACAATGGCAAGATGAGCTGGAGGACTTCAAAGACATCCGCGACAACTATTTAATTTATAAGTAAAAAAGCGAACAGCTGCCTGACTGGTATCGGTCGTGGCAGCTGTTTTCATATACGTATCGTATCTTTGGGACATTGTTGTTGTAACACTTCCCGGAATTTATCTTCTTCTTTTGGAAGCGAAAGGAGATAGGTGTGGTGTTGAGAATCGGTCACTGACAGGCGCTTCAAAGTCCAGGCAGGGCTTGATATAGGGTTATAACTGAATTCGACAAGCCTTATATCCTCCAGTTTGACTCTTTTTTTAATTGGACCAAAATGGCCGATGAAAGCATCATCCGTCACTTCGTGGTATGATTGAAATAGCGCCCAAAGAAGAATAACGGCAATCGGGATCACAATGATCAATCCGATCCAGCCCTCTGCGGGGTCTGTATAAATCCCCAGAATTCCCAGTGGCGGAAGGCGATGGTCAGCAGAACGAGCAGTGGATTTTTCTTTACACTAAAAGTCATTGGAATGCACCTCACATTGTTTGTCCTACATACGAATACGAAAAAACCAGAAAAAAGTTTCATTGATACGGGAGGGAAAGCTATGATAGTCAATCAGGTTGGAGATTCTTTTGTAATGATGGCACAGCATGACCATGCGATAGCCTCAGGCAAGCTGGCCGATCACTGGAAACAGGATTTTATCATGCGGTCCAAACTCCGCCAGCACGCCGATTGGGCTGTTGGACAGCATGACCGTGCCTGGATTCCTTTGGATCAGTACCCGAAATGGAATGATGATAAGAACCGTCCCTATTCATTTGTTGATTACCCGTTGAAAGAAAAATTGAATGCCTATGCACATGGCATCGATGAAATTGAAAAAGACTCTTCCTATGCGGGTGTATTATGCAGTCGGCATTATAGCTCTTTTTTTCCAAATGATTCCCATGATGCGGACATCAAACACTTTCTCGAGCATGAACAAAAACGGCGAAGCCGCTTGAAAAAGCAGATGAGTGTAGAAGTGCCAAAGTACCTTTATGATCTTCATTTTAAACGTCTGCAATTCTGTGATGATTTCTCTTTATATATTTGTATGCAGGAGCCGGGGATTCCGAAAGAAGAGGAGCTGTCATGGTTCAAAGATGGATTCAGACAGACATTTGATTTTGCTCCAGATGGCATGATGGCTCACTGGCTGGACAAATACACAGTTTCTGTCGCTCCTTTTCCTTTCGAACGTCCTTTTGAATTATCCATCCCATATCGTGATGTATCGATGGATGATATCGATCGAAAGGGTCTCCAAAAAGCCTGGGATCAAGCCGATATCGAATACCGTCATGTAAAAATCGTGCCAGGAACATAAATGAAAAGAGGCTGCCTCCACCAATTTGTTGGTGAGACAGCCACCTGTTCATTCTAGTTTTTCGACATTAAACTGGCCTTCAATCAACGTCCAGTTTTGTGGGAAGGCCAACCCTAACTTCCAGTAGCTGACCCCTTTCAGCCCAAGTTCTTTTACAAGGTCGAATTTACGCTGAATCGAACGGGCATCCTCAAACCACACCTCATGTCTTTTCCCTTCGGCATCCTGATAAAAGAAGAAAGGCGCCTGAGCTTCCTCATCGTATTCTATCGCTACATTATTTTCTCTTGCCAGCTGAATCGCCTGCTGAGGACTGATTGCTTTTGCGAATTCTCCTCCTTCTACATAAGGAAGTGTCCAATCATATCCATATAAGTTCTGCCCAAGGAATATCTTTTCCGCCGGTATTTCCGTCAAAGCATATTCGACTACCTCACGAACTGGTCCAATTGGCGATACTGCCATTGGAGGACCACCGCTATATCCCCACTCATAAGTCATCAAAACGACAAAATCGACGATTTCTCCATGCGCTCCATAATCATGTGCTTCATACACGACTCCTGTCTGTTCAGCACTTGTTTTAGGGGCGAGAGCTGTGGAAATCAAAAGACCGTCCTGGCGCAGGCGTTGTTTTGCTTTTCGGAGGAAGTTATTATATTGTTCCGCCATTTCGGCTGGTAAATATTCAAAATCAAAATGGATATCTTTATAGCCAACTTCTTTAGCTGTATTGACAATATTGTTCAACAATGTATTTTGTACATTTTCATCCGTCAATATTGTTCTTCCAAGCTCCGTATCGAATCCCTCATCAGTCAAATTAGATACCACCATCATTAAGGCCGCGGTACTGTCTTGTGCAATCTGTTGAAAGTCATCCAACGGGGGTGCTTCCAGGCTGCCATCGGATTGTACACGGTAGCTGAATGGAGCAAGATAAGTCAATAAAGGACTCCTTCTTCTGGCGGCTGTTTCTAAAGCCTGCGATACCTGACCTCCCGTCGGTTCTACATAAGCGTTAAACGAGGCACCAACTTTCGGTTGAGGCGGAATATACAGCCTCGTTCCTACCTGCAGGGGTGCATCCAATGGGATTTGGTTAATATCAGCCAGTTCCTGAGCTGTCATGCCAAATCGCCGGGCAATCGTATATAGGCTGTCTCCAGATTGGACGTTATAGAACTCCCCTGTAATCGGGATAACCAGCGCCTGACCGACAACGAGGTTTCCTGGGGTTTCTAATTCGTTCGCTTCAATAATGGCTTGTGGATTTATGTTGAACGAATTTGCAATCGTAAACAGGCTGTCTCCACTTTGCACTACATATATCTGCATCTTGCCACTCCCTTCCGATTAATCCTTTATCAGTTTATGACCAGTAAGGGAGGGTTTATGATTATATAGGAGAAACATCTGCCTTCAAGACATTTTTCATCATCGTCAGTGCAAACATATTATCGTGGGGGTCATTGGATGCGACGGCATTTTGCGGTACCCATAGGGGATACTCCCGCATATAAGCGTCATTAGCAGTAAATAAAACACAGATGTTTCCCGCTATTCCGCTCAAAATCAACCGTTTTGCACCTAACTCATATAAAAGAGACTGGAGGGAAGATTGATAAAAACCGGAATGCTTTGGTTTAATCAGGAAATAATCATCTTCCTTCGGATGAAGGGCTTGTAACAATTCTTTATTATCATTAGTTAAACAATGCTGATAGATTTGTTGCAGATCTGCCCTCCAGGATGCATAATGGTCATTGATATAGATGATCGGAATCTTGTGGTCACGGGCATACTGTTGTAACTTAAGCATAGCAGGAAGGATATGATAAGTTTGGGCAAGCAGTTCCTTCCCATGATCAAATTGAAAGTCATTGATGACATCAATATACAGGAGTGCCGATTGTTTTCCAGCGGTCATAAGGATTCCACCTTCTTTCATTTATATTCTGCTCGATGATGAGCTAAATCATGAAGAAAAGTGTGATGAAAATGTGTGAAGATGAAAAATGGATGCAATATGCTATGCAAGAAGCGAAAAAAGCAGAAGCTGTGGGCGAGGTTCCCATTGGCGCAGTCATTGTCAAAGATAATGAGGTTATTGCCTCTGGGTATAATTTAAGGGAAACGAGTCAGCTTACTTCCTCCCATGCAGAATTCATTGCTATCGAACGGGCGAATAATATTATGGGAAGCTGGCGGCTGGAGGACTGCACACTGTATGTGACATTAGAGCCCTGCCCTATGTGTGCAGGAGCTATTCTGCAGGCAAGGATTCCTCGTGTCGTTTACGGCGCCCCGGATCCAAAAGCAGGCTGTACGGGCACGTTGATGAATTTACTGCAGGATGAGCGCTTCAACCACCAGGCGGAAGTATTCAGTGGTGTTCAGGAAGAGCAGTGCGGACAGATGCTTAGCGATTTCTTCAAGCGGATTCGCAGCCAAAAGAAAAAACTGAAATCATCCAAAGATTTACAATGATTTCCCATTGCATTTTAGAATGAAAATCGTTATACTGAAATATGCCGTGCTAAGCGGGGAGGTAGCGGTGCCCTGTACTCGCAATCCGCTATAGCGAGGCCGAATCCCCATCCGAGGTGGTGCGGCCTTATGGTCTGCCTCAAGTAAGTGGTGTTGACACCCAGGTCCTGCGCAACGGGAACCAGCGAACCCTGTCAGGTCCGGAAGGAAGCAGCAGTAAGCTGACCCTCCCGTGTGCCGCGGGAGTGCCTGGGTCGAGCCATGAGCTTGAGTAACGCATAGGGCCGCCCCATCGAAGATGGGTGCGCGGCATTACATAGGGAAGAACTCACCTGGATTCCAGGTGAGTTTTTTTGTATGAAGAGCATGTTTCTTTATAAAAGATAATACCAGGGCTTTCGTCACAAGCGAGTTTTTTCTACTATTATTTTAGGCTCCGCTTGTTTTCATCTGGAGAGAGATTCAGGTATAATAGGGGAGAAACTATTAAAGGAGAACGGTTGTATGAGCTATCAGGCATTATACCGCGTGTGGCGTCCGCGAACTTTTGAAGACGTCGTAGGACAAACGCATATCACCCGGACGTTGCAGAATGCGATCATGCAGGATAAATTTTCGCATGCCTATCTTTTTTCAGGCCCGCGCGGTACTGGAAAAACAAGTGCGGCTAAAATTTTTGCTAAAGCAGTCAACTGTGAACGTTCTCCAGCAAAAGAACCGTGTAATGAATGTGCTGCATGCCGTGGCATACAGGATGGTTCTATCTCCGATGTCATCGAAATCGATGCTGCTTCGAACAATGGGGTTGAACAAATTCGTGAGATTCGAGATAAAGTAAAATATGCCCCTAGTGTAGTGGACTATAAGGTCTATATCATTGATGAGGTGCACATGCTATCGATCGGCGCATTCAATGCTTTGCTGAAAACATTGGAAGAACCGCCGAAGCACGTTATTTTCATTTTGGCGACAACCGAGCCGCACAAAATACCACTGACCATCATCTCCCGGTGCCAGCGTTTTGATTTTAAACGGATTTCCCAAACAGCAATGGTTGACCGAATGGAGAAGATCATTACACAAGAAGGTATCGAGGTAGCGAAGGAAGCGCTTGAAGTAGTTGCGCTGACAGCAGAAGGCGGTATGCGTGATGCGTTGAGTTTACTCGACCAGGCAATTTCCTACAGTGATGAGGAAGTGACTATTGATGATGTTCTGGCTGTGACGGGCTCTGTATCCCAGCAAAAACTAGCCGGGGTTATCGAGTCGCTTCAGCAGCATGATGTTAAGCAGGCATTGCAGCATGTAGATGATTTGATTCAACAGGGAAAAGATCCTGGACGATTCGTTTTCGATTTGATTTATTATTTACGGGATTTACTTCTATATAAAAGTGCTCCTGACTTGGCTGATAATCTCGAGCGGGCCATACCGGATGAGCAGTTCAGCCGATTGGCGGAAGCAACAGCACCTGACTGGATCCAGCAGGCGATCAAAGAATTAAATAAGTGCCAGCAGGAAATGAAATGGTCGACCAGCCCGAAGGTGTTTATTGAAATCGCAATGTTGAACCTTGTCGACAGCCAGCCTGCGTCCCAGCCGGCAGAGTCAGAAGCGGTCCAGCGTCTGGTGCGAAGGCTGGATGAGATGGAGCGGGAGTTGAAGCAGCTCAAGCAGAATCCTGCATCTGCCCCATCTTCTCCACAAGAGCCAAGGCGCCCGCAGCCTAGAAGCAACCGTAACGGATTTAAGATACCTTATGAACGAATCCGTCTCGTATTAAATGAAGCTTCGAAAGAAAAGATCAAACTGATCCATTCCAAATGGGCGAACTTCATGGAAGCTTTAAAGCAAAACAATGCCCCGGCTCATGCCACACTGCTGAACAGCAAACCGAGGGCAGCTTCTGATAAAGGGCTCGTCCTGGCTTTCCGGTATGAAATCCATTGTTCACTGGCTCTAGAGCATAAACAGACCATTGAGCCTTTGTTAGCGGATTTCATCGGCAGGAGTGTAGAAATCATCCCCATTCCTGAACCGAAATGGCAGGAGTTAAGGGAAGAATATGTCCGTAAGCAGAAAACGGAAGAAGCGGAAAATGGGGAAAAAGGCAAGGAAGAGGAAGAAGATCCATTAATCACCGAAGCGCGCAAGCTTGCAGGCGATGATTTGATAGAAATACATGATTAAATATCTTGAAGGAGGAATTTGCCATGCGTGGTGGAGGAAACATGAATAATATGATGAAACAAATGCAGAAGATGCAGAAGAAAATGATGAAAGCCCAGGAAGAGCTTCATGAGATGACTTTTGAAGCAACTGCCGGTGGTGGAATGGTTAAAGTTGTAGCTAACGGGAAAAAAGAAATTACAGATGTAGAAATCAAAGAAGAAGTCGTCGACCCTGATGATGTGGATATGCTGCAAGATTTAATTCTTGCTGCAACCAACGATGTATTGAAGCAAGTGGATGATAAAACTAACGATACCATGGGACAATTCACTCAAGGCTTGCCTGGAGGTATGTTCTAGGAGGAATTCATATGTATTATCCAGAGCCGATTTCCAAGCTCATCGATAGCTTCACGAAACTGCCAGGGATAGGACCGAAAACGGCTGTCCGCCTGGCTTTTTTCGTGCTGGAGATGGAAGAAGATGATGTTTTGGAGTTTGGTAAATCATTAGTAAATGCTAAGCGGGAGCTTACCCATTGCTCGGTTTGCGGGCAAATCACAGATCAAGATCCATGTTCGATCTGTCAGGATGAAGCACGTGACAATTCACTGATTTGTGTCGTACAAGATCCGAAAGACGTCATAGCTATGGAAAAAATGAAAGAGTTCAGTGGGAAATATCATGTCTTGCATGGGGCGATTTCTCCCATGGATGGAATCGGTCCGGAAGATATCAACGTGCCGAGCTTACTGAACCGCCTGAAGGACGAAGGCGTCGAAGAACTGATCCTGGCTACTAATCCGAATATCGAAGGAGAAGCGACAGCTATGTATATATCGAGACTCGTCAAACCTTCGGGAATCCGGATCACCCGTCTGGCCCATGGGCTGCCGATGGGTGGAGATTTGGAGTATGCGGATGAAGTCACTCTTTCGAAAGCAATGGAAGGCAGAAGAGAACTATAATAAGAGGGTGTCACGTTTGAGAAGGAAGAAAATCAAAAAGGTGATGGATCAGGAACTCCTGGCTGAGATATATTATTTGAAACAAGATTGGATGCAGCTGAAAAAAATCATCGATCATAGTATTGAACCTACGGAAGAAGGTTTGCGGGATCTCGCGCTGGTCCAGGCGAAGTATTTCTATCTTCTCCGGGAAGCGAGATATCGAAAGCTGAACGCCTTGTCTTAAATGGAGTGCTATTCCCCGGATCCTTTTCATATGAATGATAGAAAAGGACAAGCAGAAGGGGGAAGTTGCCGTGGAGCCGGTAATTGTCATTAGCGGTTTAGTGATTGCAATTGTGTTGATACTTGTATTAGGGGCCCCGATAAAACCGATGAAATGGGTGGGGCTGGCCAGTATGAAACTGTTAATCGGCGTTTTGTTACTATTTTTCGCCAATGTGTTTGGAGCAAGTATTGGGCTGCATATACCAATCAACCTCTTTACGGCGGTCATAACCGGACTGCTGGGAGTGCCGGGGCTGTTATCATTGACTGCGCTTCAGCTTTGGGTCTTATGAATAAAAAGGCGGGGAGCATTTGCCTCGCCTTTTTATATTGGCGACCTTAGATTGACCCGATATCAAGCGCGAGTCACATTGATGAATAACGGCATTAATAGGAAGAAAAACATTATTTAATATTTTTTATAAAAACCCCTTGCACTGTTTGAAATGCCGTGATATATTATTACTTGTCGCTTCAAGAGAGCGGCTGACAACAAGAAACAACACAAAATAAATCATGGAAAAGTTGTTGACATTAAAACAACCACATGATATATTAGTTAAGTCGCCAATTTGAGCGGCAAAACAATTTTGATCTTTGAAAACTGAACGAACCAACCAGTACGTCAATATAATTTCTTCATTATATGAGGAAATGAACAACGCACTTTAGCAGTGCAAACATGAGCAAGACAGACTCAACTTTTATGGAGAGTTTGATCCTGGCT